>NZ_KQ089808.1:0-1734 GCF_001034465.1 Citrobacter sp. MGH100 | reverse complement strand
TTGGTTTGGGAGCGGGCGCTCCCCCTATTGGAATCCCGTTTTACTGGCCGTTGGCTGCAATGCCAAATACGGTTATGCCGGAATGGTCGGATATGGTGTTTCTGAAACCCAATGGTATTTCATTCTCTGCTGTAATGTACCCAAAACTGGCGCTTGTGTGGCCCTCGTTATTTATTCCAGAAATGCGCGCCGAATTTATTCGTATTTTCGATGATGGTCGCGGTATTAATCCACTCCAAAAATTACTGGACTATGCTGACTCGCGAACCATCGTGCATACGCACGAAATGCCAACGGGCAGGATGGCTGTTGCCGTTGATAGCACATCATCAACATGGGTCGCCGTCGAAAATGACGTCGCAAATCCAAAAATATCAACAAAGCGGCAAGAGGGAGGCGCGGGTGAAACTGCGCCGCGATCCATCGCATTTTACTGTTTAGTGAGAGCAAAATGACAAAGCCTATTTTTGACGAGTCTGGATTAGCTATTGAGCCGGGGGATGTCCGCTGCTTTTACTATGATGCAGCCACGGGAGAATACTGCGGGTACTCTGATGAATTTATTCATCCTGGTGTCAGCATGCCAGGGCATTCAACAGATATCGTTCCGGGAGAGAAACGGTCGGGATTTGTAGCTGTATTCAACGGTACTGACTGGGAGCAACAGCCAGACAACCGCGGCGTTACGGTCTATTCGACTATGGACAGAGTGCCTGAATTCGTTGACTACATAGGGGAAATTCGTTCAGGCTACACAACCGTTGCGCCATCCACTCAGTATGATAAATGGGATGGCTCTAAGTGGGTTGCAGATGCCGACGCGCAGCGAAATGCGGCGATAGCAGATGCTGAAAAACAGCGTAGTCATTTGCTGACCAGCGCCGATAAAGTAATGCTCGACTGGCGAACAGAGCTGATGCTGGGTGAAATCAGCGACGCCAACAAGGCTAAACTGTCGGCGTGGATGGCTTATAAAAACGAGGTTAAGGCTGTCGATGTGACAACCGACCCAGAGCATATTAACTGGCCTGTTCCCCCGGAGGGGTAGGCCAGTCAGGTTTTAACGTATCAACCCGCATCAAATCCAGCCGGTAATCCTGCCAATTTATCAGGTCGGCGGCTTCTTCAGCCGTCGCTTTGCCAGCATCGACCGCGTACTGTAGAGGACCGATTCGAGTGGTTGCCTCTGACAACAGCGACTGTTTTTTGGATTCAGCAAACCACCGCTGCTCTTCTTCAGTTAATTCAGGGACGTAATCTGCTGATGGGATGATCACCGGCATTCCATCACCTCCCGGTCTGATTACGCCGCCTGCGTTCTGGGCGGTAATCAACTCAGTTCGGAGCGACTCAGAAATTTCGAGCGCATCTGCGGGAAGAGTCTGGTTATCATCATAAAAACCGTTCTGGCCGGCACTGTAAAAAACTTTCATGTTTATCTTCCTTCTGCTTTCCAGTGAAATCCAATGGCTGCAGCGACAGGTGTTGCCCCTGCATTTGCCCCCGTCAGATATAAACGCACTCCGGTTGTTGTAATGGCTCCTACAGACACGATGTAGTTTGCGGGTTGTTGAGATGTTGGCGTCGCCGTTACGTTGAGATTGCTAGTCGTAGTAAATGCTTTCGGGAATACGATATCGGCTATGCCGGAACTGTTCGCAGCGCCGGAACCATGCAAAAAAATATGCTGTCCATCACCTAAAGTCTGGTATTGCGGAAAACTTCCCAAACCAA
>NZ_KQ089807.1:0-37123 GCF_001034465.1 Citrobacter sp. MGH100 | reverse complement strand
CGCAGCGCATCAGGCAATAAGTACGGCTGCAGCGCGTACCATCGGGGGCAAAGCAACATCCTGAGCCTCCATAACACAAGCCATCCTGCAGCATATGCGGTAAACTAAGCGCGATTTTGCATCAGGAAAGCGTCTATGAATCACTCCCTTAAAGCCTGGAACACCTTCGGTATCGATCAACAAGCTAATGAACTTGTCCGCGCCGAAAATGAGCAACAACTACTGAATGCCTGGCAATTAGCCAATGCATCACATCATCCAGTACTGATCCTGGGCGAAGGGAGTAACGTCCTGTTTCTTGATACCTTCCAGGGAACGGTGATCGTCAACCGTATCAAAGGTATAGAGGTTACAGAGAAGCCTGACGCGTGGTACCTACACGTTGGGGCTGGTGAGAACTGGCATCATCTGGTACAGCATACATTGCAGCTTGGCATGCCTGGACTGGAAAACCTGGCGCTTATTCCCGGCTGTGTTGGCTCATCGCCAATCCAGAATATTGGTGCTTATGGTGTGGAACTTCAGCGTGTTTGCGAATATGTGGACTGCATTGAACTGGCTACCGGTAAGCATCTGCGTGTAAGTGCCACAGAATGCCGATTTGGATACCGCGACAGTATCTTCAAGCATGAGTACCAGGATCGTTTCGCGATTGTAGCCGTTGGGCTGCGTTTACCTAAACAGTGGCAGCCCGTCCTCACTTACGGTGACCTGACGCGCCTGGATCCTGCAACGGTAACGCCTCAGCAGGTTTTTGATTCTGTTTGTCATATGCGCACCACAAAGCTGCCCGATCCAAAAGTAAACGGTAATGCGGGGAGTTTCTTCAAAAATCCGGTTGTCAGTTCGGATATCGCACAGGAACTATTGGCGAAATTTCCGATTGCGCCTCATTACCCGCAGGCTGATGGTTCTGTGAAACTGGCTGCTGGCTGGCTTATCGATCAATGCCAGCTTAAAGGCATGCGCATCGGTGGCGCAGCGGTACATCAGCAGCAGGCACTGGTGCTGATAAATGCAGAGCATGCGACGAGTCAGGATGTGGTGCAACTTGCGCATCACGTACGCCAAAAAGTCGGTGAGAAATTCAATGTCTGGCTCGAACCGGAAGTCCGGTTTATCGGCCCGCAGGGTGAGGTGAATGCCGTGGAGATCGTTGCATGAAGGATAATACCGTCCCCCTGACGCTTATTTCATTATTAGCCGATGGCGAATTTCACTCCGGTGAGCAACTCGGTGAAACGCTGGGAATGAGCCGTGCGGCAATCAATAAGCATGTCCAGACGCTACGTGACTGGGGTGTTGATGTATTTACTGTCCCTGGTAAAGGATATAGCTTACCTGAACCTATCCAGCTATTAGATGCCTCACTTATTCATTCTCAACTGGATGGTGGAAATATCACTGTCCTGCCGGTTATCGACTCAACCAATCAGTACCTGATGGACCGAATAGGTCAGCTGGAGTCAGGGGATGCCTGCGTCGCTGAATATCAGCAGGCCGGGCGCGGCCGCCGTGGACGTAAATGGTTCTCTCCCTTTGGCGCTAACCTATACCTCTCGATGTTCTGGCGGCTGGAACAAGGGCCGGCCGCTGCAATTGGTCTGAGTCTGGTCATTGGTATCGTCATGGCTGAGGTTTTGCGCGATCTGGGTGCGGATAAAGTCCGTGTAAAATGGCCCAACGACCTCTATTTACTCGACCGTAAACTGGCAGGGATCCTGGTTGAACTCACTGGTAAGACGGGCGATGCGGCGCAGATCGTTATTGGTGCCGGAATTAACATGTCTATGCGCCGGGTCGAAGAGAATGTGGTTAATCAGGGGTGGATTAACCTACAGGAAGCAGGCATAAACATTGACCGTAATACTCTTGCGGCTCGACTGATCCGCGAGCTTCGTGCTGCACTGATACTGTTTGAGCAAGAGGGGTTAGTGCCTTATTTATCACGCTGGAAGGCACTTGATAACTTTATCAACCGCCCGGTTAAACTCATTATTGGCGATAAAGAAATATTTGGTATCTCGCGGGGAATAGATGCTCAAGGTGCACTATTGCTTGAGCAGAATGGTGAGATAAAGCCATGGATGGGTGGGGAAATATCGCTCAGAAGCGCTGAATAATAAGAAGAAGGGGAACATCGGCTCCCCTTTTTTATTTATTTTCTTAACCTGACTTGCTCAACGGCATGATTGGCACTTTTAGTCATTATCAAGCTGGCTCTTTCACGCGTTGGTAAAATATTTTGCTTTAAATTCAGCCAGTTGATTTCTTTCCATAGCGATGTGGCAGTGTTGATAGCCTCATCTTCTGATAATTTTGCATAGTTATGGAAATAAGAGTCAGGGTTGGTAAATGCCCCTTCACGGAATTTCAGGAAGCGGTTGATATACCATGTCTGGAGTAATTCTTCTGGCGCATCAACGTAAATAGAAAAATCGACGAAGTCAGAAACAAATACATGATGCGGGTCGTGGGGATAGTCCATTCCGCTTTGTAATACATTTAACCCCTCGAGAATCAATATATCCGGCTGGGCAACGGTTTTGTCACCATCAGGGATCACATCATAGATCAGATGAGAATAGACCGGCGCTGTGACGTTAGGGACGCCTGACTTCAGGTCGGAAACAAATTTTACCAGACGGTGCATATCATAAGACTGAGGGAAGCCTTTCTTCTTCATGAGCCCGCGTTCTTTCAACACCTGGTTTGGGTGAAGAAACCCATCGGTCGTAATCAGCTCAACTTTGCGGTGCTCTGGCCAGCGGCTAAGCAGTGCCTGCAAAACGCGCGCTGTCGTACTTTTACCGACGGCGACGCTGCCAGCAATACTAATGATATAAGGAATACGCTCGCCATTCGTGCCTAAAAATTGCTCCAGCACTGCCTGACGTCGCAGGTTCGAACTGATGTAAAAGTTTAGCAAACGCGATAGAGGCAAATAAATCTCGGCAACTTCTTCCAGCGATAAGTCTTCGTTAATGCCTTTAAGACGAGCAATCTCTTCCTCGGTCAGGGTCATCGGCACTGAATCACGAAGCGCAGCCCACTGGTTGCGATCAAACTGTAGGTAAGGCGACGTTAACGCTTGCTCTTTTATACTCATACGCATGGTCTGGCTGTCATTGCTATATCAGGTCAGTGATAAAAAACGAAATCATCCCCGGCACGCAATGGCACGCACATTTCAGTTAATTTGGACAATGGGCAGGAGGGTAACACCAGATGAGGGGGAATAATAAGAAAAAATCGTCCCCTGAAAAGCATTGTGACGAGTATTCCAGATGTATAAAGATGTGCTTTCTCTCTGTCTGGACGTGAATAACGGAGCAAAACCCTCTCCGGTTATAACGCTCAACGTTGGAAATTTGTGCAATTCAGATAAGAAATAGATTATTTATCGGGCGTATAGTGCAAAATGTGAGCGGAAGAACATTTTATGCAATTTTTTAGTTGCATGAGCACGCAGGTATCCATAAAATGCGCGCTACTTGATGCCGACTTAGCTCAGTAGGTAGAGCAACTGACTTGTAATCAGTAGGTCACCAGTTCGATTCCGGTAGTCGGCACCATCAAGTCCGGTGGGGTTCCCGAGCGGCCAAAGGGAGCAGACTGTAAATCTGCCGTCACAGACTTCGAAGGTTCGAATCCTTCCCCCACCACCACTTTCTGGCAGCGTTATCGCCGCCTGAGTTGGTTAAAAAATTTAATCAGCTCAAACATAAAAGAGAGAAATCTCTTTTTTGTTACAGAAAGAACTGGGTAGCCGAGTTTCAGGATGCGGGCATCGTATAATGGCTATTACCTCAGCCTTCCAAGCTGATGATGCGGGTTCGATTCCCGCTGCCCGCTCCAGACGTGCTGATATGGCTCAGTTGGTAGAGCGCACCCTTGGTAAGGGTGAGGTCCCCAGTTCGACTCTGGGTATCAGCACCACTTCACTTCTCCCTCCCGTTTCTCTCTGTTTACTTTTAAAAGCATTCAACAGCTCAGGTATATTGCCTGGTTGATGTGGTGATATCACCGATTTATCCGTGTCTTAGAGGGACAATCGATGTCTAAAGAAAAATTTGAACGTACTAAACCGCACGTTAACGTCGGTACTATCGGCCACGTTGACCATGGTAAAACAACGCTGACCGCTGCAATCACTACCGTTCTGGCTAAAACCTACGGCGGTGCTGCTCGCGCATTCGATCAGATCGATAACGCGCCGGAAGAAAAAGCACGTGGTATCACCATCAACACTTCTCACGTTGAATATGACACCCCGACTCGCCACTACGCACACGTAGACTGCCCGGGCCACGCCGACTATGTTAAAAACATGATCACCGGTGCTGCGCAGATGGACGGCGCGATCCTGGTTGTTGCTGCGACTGACGGCCCGATGCCGCAGACTCGTGAGCACATCCTGCTGGGTCGTCAGGTAGGCGTTCCGTACATCATCGTGTTCCTGAACAAATGCGACATGGTTGATGACGAAGAGCTGCTGGAACTGGTAGAAATGGAAGTTCGTGAACTTCTGTCTCAGTACGATTTCCCGGGCGACGACACTCCGATCGTTCGTGGTTCTGCTCTGAAAGCGCTGGAAGGCGAAGCAGAGTGGGAAGCGAAAATCATCGAACTGGCTGGCTTCCTGGATTCTTACATCCCGGAACCAGAACGTGCTATCGATAAGCCGTTCCTGCTGCCAATCGAAGACGTATTCTCCATCTCCGGTCGTGGTACCGTTGTTACCGGTCGTGTAGAACGCGGTATCATCAAAGTTGGTGAAGAAGTTGAAATCGTTGGTATCAAAGAGACTGCTAAGTCTACCTGTACTGGCGTTGAAATGTTCCGCAAACTGCTGGACGAAGGCCGTGCTGGTGAGAACGTTGGTGTTCTGCTGCGTGGTATCAAACGTGAAGAAATCGAACGTGGTCAGGTACTGGCTAAGCCGGGCTCTATCAAGCCGCACACCAAGTTCGAATCTGAAGTGTACATTCTGTCCAAAGACGAAGGCGGCCGTCATACTCCGTTCTTCAAAGGCTACCGTCCGCAGTTCTACTTCCGTACTACTGACGTGACGGGTACCATCGAACTGCCGGAAGGCGTAGAGATGGTAATGCCGGGCGACAACATCAAAATGGTTGTTACCCTGATCCACCCAATCGCGATGGATGACGGTCTGCGTTTCGCAATCCGTGAAGGCGGCCGTACTGTAGGTGCGGGCGTTGTTGCCAAAGTAATGAGCTAATTGCCGAATAACATTTGACGCAATGCGCAATAAAAGGGCATCATTTGATGCCCTTTTTGCACGCTTTCACACCAGAACCTGGCTCATCAGTGATTTTTTTTGTCATAATCATTGCTGAGACAGGCTCTGAAGAGGGCGTTTAGTCCGAAACGCACCAGAGCATTTCGGTTTGGATCGCCTCGCTTACGCGGGGTGAAAATGTTTGTAGAATACTTCTGACAGGTTGGTTTATGAGTGCGAATACCGAAGCTCAAGGAAGCGGGCGCGGCCTGGAAGCGATGAAGTGGGTTGTTGTCGCTGTATTGCTGCTTGTAGCTATCGTTGGCAACTACCTCTATCGTGACATGATGCTGCCGCTGCGTGCGCTGGCCGTAGTGATTCTGATTGCCGCAGCGGGTGGTGTCGCGCTGTTGACAACAAAAGGTAAAGCGACCGTTGCTTTTGCCCGTGAAGCGAGAACCGAAGTCCGTAAGGTCATTTGGCCAACTCGCCAGGAAACGCTGCACACCACGCTGATCGTTGCTGCGGTCACTGCGGTAATGTCACTGATCCTGTGGGGACTGGATGGTATTCTGGTTCGCCTGGTATCCTTTATCACTGGCCTGAGGTTCTAAGATGTCTGAAGCCCCTAAAAAGCGCTGGTACGTCGTTCAGGCGTTTTCCGGTTTTGAAGGCCGCGTAGCCACATCGCTGCGCGAATATATCAAGTTACAAAATATGGAAGAGCTGTTTGGTGAAGTCATGGTGCCGACCGAAGAAGTGGTCGAAATCCGTGGCGGCCAGCGTCGCAAGAGCGAACGTAAATTCTTCCCGGGCTATGTACTGGTCCAGATGGTGATGAATGATGCAAGCTGGCACCTGGTGCGCAGTGTGCCGCGTGTGATGGGCTTTATCGGCGGTACATCTGACCGTCCGGCGCCGATCAGCGACAAAGAAGTTGATGCGATCATGAACCGTCTGCAGCAGGTTGGCGATAAGCCGCGTCCGAAAACGATGTTTGAACCAGGTGAAATGGTTCGCGTTAGCGACGGTCCGTTTGCTGACTTTAACGGCGTCGTTGAAGAAGTGGACTACGAGAAGTCTCGTCTGAAAGTTTCCGTATCTATCTTCGGTCGTGCGACTCCGGTTGAACTGGACTTCGCTCAGGTTGAAAAAGCCTAATACGCCGATCAAAAAAGCGACGATTTAATCGTTGCACAAGGCGCGAGATTGGAATACAATTTCGCGCCTTTTGTTTTTATGGATCCTATCCGTAAAACGAATTTAATCACGGGGAGCCTCCTTGAGGCGCTATAACCCAATCAGAGGAATTTAGAATGGCTAAGAAAGTCCAAGCCTATGTCAAGCTGCAGGTTGCAGCTGGTATGGCTAACCCGAGTCCGCCGGTAGGTCCAGCACTGGGTCAACAAGGCGTGAACATCATGGAATTCTGCAAAGCGTTCAACGCTAAGACTGATTCCATGGAAAAAGGTCTGCCGATCCCGGTTGTTATCACCGTTTACGCTGACCGTTCTTTCACTTTCGTTACCAAAACGCCTCCGGCAGCAGTTCTGCTGAAGAAAGCGGCTGGTATCAAGTCTGGTTCCGGCAAGCCGAACAAAGACAAAGTGGGTAAAATTTCCCGCGCTCAGTTGCAGGAAATCGCGCAGACCAAAGCTGCCGACATGACTGGTTCCGACATTGAAGCGATGACTCGCTCCATTGAAGGTACTGCACGTTCCATGGGCCTGGTAGTGGAGGACTAAGAAATGGCTAAACTGACCAAGCGCATGTCCGTGATCCGTGACAAAGTTGATGCTACTAAGCAGTACGACATCAACGAAGCTATCGCTCTGCTGAAAGAGCTGGCCACTGCTAAATTCGTAGAAAGCGTGGACGTTGCTGTTAACCTCGGCATCGACGCTCGTAAATCTGACCAGAACGTACGTGGTGCAACTGTACTGCCGCACGGTACTGGCCGTTCCGTTCGCGTAGCCGTATTTACCCAGGGCGTAAACGCTGAAGCTGCTAAAGCTGCAGGCGCTGAGCTGGTAGGTATGGAAGATCTGGCTGACCAGATCAAGAAAGGCGAAATGAACTTTGACGTTGTTATTGCTTCCCCGGATGCAATGCGCGTTGTTGGCCAGCTGGGTCAGGTTCTGGGTCCGCGCGGCCTGATGCCAAACCCGAAAGTTGGTACTGTAACCCCTAACGTTGCTGAAGCTGTTAAGAACGCTAAAGCGGGTCAGGTTCGTTACCGTAACGACAAAAACGGCATCATCCACACCACCATCGGTAAAGTGGATTTTGACGCTGACAAACTGAAAGAAAACCTGGAAGCTCTGCTGGTTGCGCTGAAAAAAGCAAAACCGACTCAGGCAAAAGGCGTGTACATCAAGAAAGTTAGCATCTCCACCACCATGGGTGCTGGTGTTGCCGTTGATCAGTCCGGTCTGACTGCGACTGTGGCGAACTAATATTCGCCTTTACGTGGGCGGTGATTTTGTCTACAATCTTACCCCCACGTTTCTGTTGAAATAAACAGAACTCTATGCGAGTCATTTGAATTGTAGCAAAGCAGCAATTGAGTGAATCGCCGGGAGTGTAGTTAACTACATGACCGGTGTGAACGAGAGCAGCTAACGCAGCTACGGTTCAAAGGGCGAAGTCATAGACAAGATTTGTTCGTTGGAGCCTGGCCTATCCAGGCCTCCGTCGAAGACCGCAGGTGTTTCGTCAGAAACTTAATGCCCTGCGTAGACGGTGACAGAACGCTAAGATTATTTCTGATACTCTGGCTTGTTTCTGCTCACCGTATTTAGACGCTCTCTCCGTTGGGGAGAGTGAAGTGAGTTCCGGAACATGAGTTCCGGCAAACATCCAGGAGCAAAGCTAATGGCTTTAAATCTTCAAGACAAACAAGCGATTGTTGCTGAAGTCAGCGAAGTAGCCAAAGGCGCGCTGTCTGCAGTAGTTGCGGATTCCCGTGGCGTAACTGTAGATAAAATGACTGAACTGCGTAAAGCAGGTCGTGAAGCTGGCGTATACATGCGTGTTGTTCGTAACACCCTGCTGCGCCGCGTCGTTGAAGGTACTCAGTTCGAGTGCCTGAAAGACACGTTTGTTGGTCCGACCCTGATTGCATACTCTATGGAACACCCGGGCGCTGCTGCTCGTCTGTTCAAAGAGTTCGCGAAAGCGAATGCAAAATTTGAGGTCAAAGCCGCAGCCTTTGAAGGTGAGTTGATCACGGCATCGAACATCGATCGCCTGGCAACCCTGCCGACCTACGAAGAAGCAATTGCACGCCTGATGGCAACCATGAAAGAAGCTTCGGCTGGCAAACTGGTTCGTACTCTGGCTGCTGTACGCGATGCGAAAGAAGCTGCTTAATCGCAGTTATCTTTCTCAAGCATCTGCTTACGTATAAACTTATTCTGATTTTCAGGAACAATTTAAATGTCTATCACTAAAGATCAAATCATTGAAGCAGTATCCGCTATGTCCGTAATGGACGTTGTAGAACTGATTTCTGCAATGGAAGAAAAATTCGGTGTTTCTGCTGCTGCTGCTGTAGCTGTAGCTGCGGGCCCGGCTGAAGCTGCTGAAGAAAAAACTGAATTCGACGTAATTCTGAAAGCTGCTGGCGCTAACAAAGTTGCTGTTATCAAAGCAGTACGTGGCGCAACTGGCCTGGGTCTGAAAGAAGCTAAAGACCTGGTAGAATCTGCACCGGCTGCGCTGAAAGAAGGCGTGAGCAAAGACGACGCAGAAGCACTGAAAAAATCTCTGGAAGAAGCTGGCGCTGAAGTTGAAGTTAAATAAGCCAACTTTTCTGGTTGCAGCCTAAGAAATTAGGCTGATGGCTGGTGACTTTTTAGTCACCAGCCTTTTTGCGCTGTAAGGCGCCAGTAGCATTTCACACTGTTTGACTACTGCTGTGCCTTTCAATGCTTGTTTCTATCGACGCCTTAATATACTGCGACAGAGCGTCAGTTCTGTGTAAATCGCAATGAAATGGTTTAAGCGTGATAGCAACAGGCATTGCGGAAAGTATTCGATTTTCCGGTCAACAAAATAGTGTTGCACAAACTGTCCCTTCGTCGGACAGATGGGTCGACTTGTCAGCGAGCTGAGGAACCCTAATGGTTTACTCCTATACCGAGAAAAAACGTATTCGTAAGGATTTTGGTAAACGTCCACAAGTGTTGGACATACCTTATCTCCTTTCTATCCAGCTTGACTCGTTTCAGAAGTTCATCGAGCAAGATCCTGAAGGGCAGTATGGTCTGGAAGCAGCTTTCCGTTCCGTTTTCCCGATTCAGAGCTATAGCGGTAATTCCGAGCTGCAATACGTCAGCTACCGCCTTGGCGAACCGGTGTTTGACGTTCAGGAATGTCAGATCCGTGGCGTGACCTATTCCGCACCGCTGCGCGTAAAACTGCGTCTGGTGATCTACGAGCGCGAAGCGCCGGAAGGCACCGTAAAAGACATTAAAGAACAAGAAGTCTACATGGGCGAAATTCCGCTCATGACTGACAACGGTACCTTTGTTATCAACGGTACTGAGCGTGTTATCGTTTCTCAGCTGCACCGTAGTCCTGGCGTCTTCTTTGACTCCGACAAAGGTAAAACCCACTCTTCGGGTAAAGTGCTGTATAACGCGCGCATCATTCCTTACCGTGGTTCCTGGCTGGACTTCGAATTCGATCCGAAGGACAACCTGTTCGTACGTATTGACCGTCGCCGTAAACTGCCTGCGACCATTATTCTGCGTGCGCTGAACTACACCACTGAGCAGATCCTTGACCTGTTCTTTGAGAAAGTTGTTTTCGAAATTCGTGACAACAAGCTGCAGATGGAACTGGTGCCGGAACGCCTGCGTGGTGAAACCGCCTCCTTTGACATCGAAGCTAACGGCAAAGTGTACGTCGAAAAAGGCCGTCGCATCACTGCGCGCCACATTCGCCAACTGGAAAAAGACGATATCAAACATATCGAAGTTCCGGTTGAATACATTGCTGGTAAAGTTGCGGCTAAAGACTACGTTGACGAATCTACTGGCGAGCTGATCTGCGCAGCTAACATGGAGCTGAGCCTGGATCTGCTGGCTAAGCTGAGCCAGTCTGGCCACAAACGTATCGAAACGCTGTTCACTAACGATCTGGACCACGGTCCGTACATTTCTGAAACTGTACGCGTCGACCCAACCAACGATCGTCTGAGCGCGCTGGTAGAAATCTACCGCATGATGCGCCCTGGTGAGCCGCCGACTCGTGAAGCTGCTGAAAGCCTGTTTGAGAACCTGTTCTTCTCCGAAGACCGCTATGACCTGTCTGCGGTTGGTCGTATGAAGTTCAACCGTTCTCTGCTGCGCGACGAAATCGAAGGTTCCGGTATCCTGAGCAAAGACGACATCATCGAAGTGATGAAGAAGCTCATCGATATCCGTAACGGTAAAGGCGAAGTCGATGATATCGACCACCTCGGCAACCGTCGTATCCGTTCCGTAGGCGAAATGGCGGAAAACCAGTTCCGCGTTGGCCTGGTGCGTGTTGAGCGTGCGGTGAAAGAGCGTCTGTCTCTGGGCGATCTGGATACCCTGATGCCTCAGGATATGATCAACGCCAAGCCGATTTCTGCAGCAGTGAAAGAGTTCTTTGGTTCCAGCCAGCTGTCTCAGTTTATGGACCAGAACAACCCGCTGTCTGAGATTACGCACAAACGTCGTATCTCTGCGCTCGGCCCAGGCGGTCTGACCCGTGAACGCGCAGGCTTCGAAGTTCGAGACGTACACCCGACTCACTATGGTCGCGTATGTCCAATCGAAACGCCTGAAGGTCCGAACATCGGTCTGATCAACTCCCTGTCCGTGTATGCACAGACTAACGAATACGGTTTCCTTGAGACGCCGTACCGTAAAGTGACCGACGGTGTTGTAACTGACGAAATCCACTACCTGTCTGCTATCGAAGAAGGCAACTACGTTATCGCTCAGGCGAACTCCAACCTGGATGACGAAGGCCACTTTGTAGAAGATCTGGTTACCTGCCGTAGCAAAGGCGAATCCAGCTTGTTCAGCCGCGACCAGGTTGACTACATGGACGTATCCACCCAGCAGGTGGTATCCGTCGGTGCGTCCCTGATCCCCTTCCTGGAACACGATGACGCCAACCGTGCATTGATGGGTGCGAACATGCAACGTCAGGCGGTTCCGACTCTGCGCGCTGATAAGCCGCTGGTTGGTACCGGTATGGAACGTGCTGTTGCCGTTGACTCCGGTGTTACTGCAGTTGCTAAACGTGGCGGTACTGTTCAGTACGTGGATGCTTCCCGTATCGTTATCAAAGTTAACGAAGACGAGATGTACCCGGGCGAAGCAGGTATCGACATTTATAACCTGACCAAATACACCCGTTCTAACCAGAACACCTGTATCAACCAGATGCCTTGCGTATCTCTGGGCGAGCCGGTTGAACGTGGTGATGTGCTGGCAGACGGTCCGTCCACCGACCTCGGTGAACTGGCGCTGGGTCAGAACATGCGCGTGGCATTCATGCCATGGAACGGTTACAACTTCGAAGACTCCATCCTCGTATCCGAGCGTGTTGTCCAGGAAGACCGTTTCACCACCATCCACATTCAGGAACTGGCATGTGTGTCTCGTGACACCAAGCTGGGGCCAGAAGAGATCACTGCTGACATCCCGAACGTGGGTGAAGCCGCGCTCTCCAAACTGGATGAATCCGGTATCGTTTACATTGGTGCAGAAGTGACCGGTGGCGACATTCTGGTTGGTAAGGTAACGCCGAAAGGTGAAACCCAGCTGACGCCAGAAGAGAAGCTGCTGCGTGCGATCTTCGGTGAGAAAGCGTCTGACGTTAAAGACTCTTCTCTGCGCGTGCCAAACGGTGTTTCCGGTACGATTATCGACGTTCAGGTCTTTACTCGCGATGGCGTAGAAAAAGACAAACGTGCGCTGGAAATCGAAGAGATGCAGCTGAAGCAGGCGAAAAAAGACCTGTCTGAAGAACTGCAGATCCTCGAAGCTGGCCTGTTCAGCCGTATCTACGCTGTGCTGGTTTCCGGTGGTGTTGAAGCTGAGAAGCTCGACAAACTGCCGCGCGACCGCTGGTTAGAACTCGGCCTGACCGACGAAGAGAAACAAAATCAGCTGGAACAACTGGCTGAACAGTACGACGAACTGAAGCACGAGTTTGAGAAAAAACTCGAAGCGAAACGCCGTAAAATCACTCAGGGCGACGATCTGGCACCGGGCGTGCTGAAGATTGTTAAGGTTTATCTGGCGGTTAAACGTCGGATCCAGCCTGGTGATAAGATGGCAGGTCGTCACGGTAACAAGGGTGTTATCTCTAAGATCAACCCGATCGAAGATATGCCACACGATGCTAACGGTACGCCGGTAGATATCGTACTGAACCCGCTGGGCGTACCATCGCGTATGAACATCGGTCAGATCCTTGAAACCCACCTGGGTATGGCTGCAAAAGGTATCGGCGATAAGATCAACGCCATGCTGAAACAGCAGCAGGAAGTCGCGAAACTGCGCGAATTCATCCAGCGTGCTTACGATCTGGGTTCAGATGTTCGTCAGAAAGTTGACCTGAATACCTTCAGTGATGAAGAAGTTCTGCGTCTGGCTGAAAACCTGAAAAAAGGTATGCCGATCGCAACGCCGGTATTCGACGGTGCGAAAGAGTCTGAAATCAAGGAACTGTTACAGCTGGGTGGCCTGCCGACTTCCGGTCAGATCACACTGTTCGACGGTCGTACCGGTGAGCAGTTCGAGCGCCAGGTTACCGTTGGCTACATGTACATGCTGAAACTGAACCACCTGGTTGATGACAAGATGCATGCGCGTTCTACCGGTTCTTACAGCCTGGTTACTCAGCAGCCGCTGGGTGGTAAGGCGCAGTTCGGTGGTCAGCGCTTCGGGGAGATGGAAGTGTGGGCGCTGGAAGCATATGGCGCAGCATACACCCTGCAGGAAATGCTCACCGTTAAGTCTGATGACGTGAACGGTCGTACTAAGATGTATAAAAACATCGTGGACGGCAACCATCAGATGGAACCAGGCATGCCGGAATCCTTCAACGTATTGTTGAAAGAGATTCGTTCGCTGGGTATCAACATCGAGCTGGAAGACGAGTAACTCTCGATCAAACAGGTCACTGGTGCTGGCGTAACAGCCAGCGCCAGATTGTGCTAACTCCGACGGGAGCAAATCCGTGAAAGATTTATTAAAGTTTCTGAAAGCGCAGACTAAAACCGAAGAGTTTGATGCGATCAAAATTGCTCTGGCCTCGCCAGACATGATCCGTTCATGGTCTTTCGGTGAAGTTAAGAAGCCGGAAACCATCAACTACCGTACGTTCAAACCTGAACGTGACGGCCTTTTCTGCGCCCGTATCTTTGGGCCGGTAAAAGACTATGAGTGCCTGTGCGGTAAGTACAAGCGCCTGAAACACCGTGGTGTGATCTGTGAGAAGTGCGGCGTTGAAGTGACCCAGACCAAAGTACGCCGTGAGCGTATGGGCCACATCGAGCTGGCGTCTCCGACCGCTCACATCTGGTTCCTGAAATCTCTGCCGTCCCGTATCGGTTTGCTGCTCGATATGCCGCTGCGTGATATCGAACGTGTACTGTACTTCGAATCTTATGTGGTTATCGAAGGCGGTATGACTAATCTGGAACGTCAACAGATCCTGACTGAAGAGCAGTATCTGGACGCGCTGGAAGAGTTCGGTGACGAATTCGACGCGAAGATGGGTGCGGAAGCAATCCAGGCCCTGCTGAAGAGCATGGATCTGGAGCAAGA
The DNA here is from genome assembly GCF_001034465.1 of Citrobacter sp. MGH100. Lineage (NCBI taxonomy): Bacteria > Pseudomonadati > Pseudomonadota > Gammaproteobacteria > Enterobacterales > Enterobacteriaceae > Citrobacter > Citrobacter sp. MGH100. The sequence continues at coordinate 23,062 of NZ_KQ089807.1, read as the reverse complement.
GTGTGAAACTCTGCGCGAAGAGCTGAACGAAACCAACTCCGAAACCAAGCGTAAGAAGCTGACCAAGCGTATCAAACTGCTGGAAGCCTTCGTACAGTCTGGCAACAAGCCAGAGTGGATGATCCTGACCGTTCTGCCGGTTCTGCCGCCAGATCTGCGTCCGCTGGTTCCGCTGGATGGTGGTCGTTTCGCAACGTCGGATCTGAACGATCTGTATCGTCGCGTTATCAACCGTAACAACCGTCTGAAGCGTCTGCTGGATCTGGCTGCGCCGGACATCATCGTACGCAACGAAAAACGTATGCTGCAGGAAGCGGTTGACGCCCTGCTGGATAACGGTCGTCGCGGTCGTGCGATCACCGGTTCTAACAAACGTCCTCTGAAATCTTTGGCTGACATGATCAAAGGTAAACAGGGTCGTTTCCGTCAGAACCTGCTCGGTAAGCGTGTTGACTACTCCGGTCGTTCTGTAATCACCGTAGGTCCATACCTGCGTCTGCATCAGTGCGGTCTGCCGAAGAAAATGGCACTGGAACTGTTCAAACCGTTCATTTACGGCAAGCTGGAACTGCGTGGCCTGGCCACCACCATCAAAGCCGCTAAGAAAATGGTTGAGCGTGAAGAAGCTGTCGTTTGGGATATCCTGGACGAAGTTATCCGCGAACACCCGGTACTGCTGAACCGTGCACCAACACTGCACCGTCTGGGTATCCAGGCATTTGAACCGGTACTGATCGAAGGTAAAGCTATCCAGCTGCACCCGCTGGTTTGTGCGGCATATAACGCCGACTTCGATGGTGACCAGATGGCTGTTCACGTACCGCTGACGCTGGAAGCCCAGCTCGAAGCGCGTGCGCTGATGATGTCTACTAACAACATCCTGTCACCTGCGAACGGCGAGCCAATCATCGTTCCTTCTCAGGACGTTGTATTGGGTCTGTACTACATGACCCGTGACTGTGTTAACGCCAAAGGCGAAGGCATGGTGCTGACTGGCCCGAAAGAAGCTGAGCGTATCTATCGCGCAGGTCTGGCCTCTCTGCATGCGCGCGTTAAAGTGCGTATCACTGAATATGAAAAAGATGAAAACGGCGAATTCGTTGCGCACACCAGCCTGAAAGACACGACCGTTGGTCGCGCCATTCTGTGGATGATCGTACCGAAAGGTCTGCCTTTCTCCATCGTCAACCAGGCGCTGGGCAAGAAAGCTATCTCCAAAATGCTGAACACCTGTTACCGCATTCTGGGCCTGAAGCCGACCGTTATCTTCGCTGACCAGACAATGTACACCGGCTTTGCTTATGCAGCGCGTTCAGGTGCATCTGTTGGTATTGATGACATGGTCATCCCAGAGAAGAAACACGAGATCATCTCTGAAGCGGAAGCTGAAGTTGCTGAGATCCAGGAGCAGTTCCAGTCTGGTCTGGTAACCGCGGGCGAACGCTATAACAAAGTTATCGATATCTGGGCTGCGGCGAACGATCGTGTATCCAAAGCGATGATGGATAACCTGCAAACCGAAACCGTTATTAACCGTGACGGCGTAGAAGAGCAGCAGGTTTCCTTCAACAGCATCTACATGATGGCCGACTCCGGTGCGCGTGGTTCTGCAGCACAGATTCGTCAGCTGGCCGGTATGCGTGGTCTGATGGCGAAGCCAGATGGCTCCATCATCGAAACGCCAATCACCGCGAACTTCCGTGAAGGTCTGAACGTACTCCAGTACTTCATCTCTACTCACGGTGCGCGTAAAGGTCTGGCGGATACCGCACTGAAAACAGCGAACTCCGGTTATCTGACTCGTCGTCTGGTCGACGTTGCGCAGGACCTGGTTGTTACTGAAGACGATTGCGGCACTCTGGAAGGCATCACCATGACCCCGGTTATCGAGGGTGGTGACGTTAAAGAGCCGCTGCGCGATCGCGTTCTGGGTCGTGTAACTGCTGAAGACGTTCTGAAGCCGGGTACGGCGGATATTCTGGTTCCACGCAACACGCTGCTGCACGAACAGTGGTGTGATCTGCTGGAAGAGAACTCCGTTGACTCCGTCAAAGTACGTTCCGTCGTATCTTGTGACACCGACTTTGGTGTATGTGCGCACTGCTACGGTCGTGACCTGGCGCGTGGCCACATCATCAACAAAGGTGAAGCAATCGGCGTTATCGCGGCACAGTCCATCGGTGAACCGGGTACACAGCTGACGATGCGTACGTTCCACATCGGTGGTGCGGCATCTCGTGCGGCTGCTGAATCCAGCATCCAGGTGAAAAACAAAGGTAGCATCCGTCTGAGCAATGCGAAGTCGGTTGTGAACTCCAGCGGCAAACTGGTTATCACCTCACGTAACACCGAGCTGAAACTGATCGACGAATTCGGCCGTACCAAAGAAAGCTATAAAGTGCCTTACGGCTCCGTTATGGCGAAAGGTGATGGCGAACAGGTTGCTGGCGGCGAAACCGTAGCAAACTGGGATCCGCACACCATGCCGGTTATCACCGAAGTGAGTGGTTTCGTCCGCTTCACTGACATGATCGACGGCCAGACCATTACTCGTCAGACCGATGAGCTGACCGGTCTGTCTTCTCTGGTGGTTCTGGATTCCGCAGAGCGTACTGCGGGTGGTAAAGACCTGCGTCCGGCACTGAAAATTGTTGATGCTCAGGGCAACGACGTTCTGATCCCAGGCACCGATATGCCTGCTCAGTACTTCCTGCCGGGTAAAGCGATTGTTCAGCTGGAAGATGGCGTACAGATCAGCTCTGGTGACACCCTGGCGCGTGTTCCGCAGGAATCCGGCGGTACCAAGGATATCACCGGTGGTCTGCCGCGCGTTGCGGACCTGTTCGAAGCACGTCGTCCGAAAGAGCCGGCAATCCTGGCTGAAATCAGCGGCATCATTTCCTTCGGTAAAGAAACCAAAGGTAAACGTCGTCTGGTTATCACCCCGGTAGACGGTAGCGAACCGTACGAAGAGATGATTCCGAAATGGCGTCAGCTCAACGTGTTCGAAGGTGAACGTGTAGAACGTGGTGACGTGGTTTCCGACGGTCCGGAAGCGCCGCACGACATCCTGCGTCTGCGTGGTGTGCATGCTGTAACTCGTTACATCGTTAACGAAGTTCAGGACGTATACCGTCTGCAGGGCGTTAAGATTAACGATAAACACATCGAAGTTATCGTTCGTCAGATGCTGCGTAAAGCCACCATCGAAAGCGCTGGTAGCTCCGACTTCCTGGAAGGCGAGCAGGTTGAATACTCCCGCGTCAAGATCGCTAACCGCGAGCTGGAAGCGAACGGCAAAGTGGGTGCAACGTTCTCCCGCGATCTGCTGGGTATCACCAAAGCGTCTCTGGCAACCGAGTCCTTCATCTCTGCAGCATCGTTCCAGGAAACCACGCGTGTCCTGACCGAAGCCGCTGTTGCAGGTAAACGTGATGAACTGCGCGGTCTGAAAGAGAACGTAATCGTGGGTCGTCTGATCCCGGCAGGTACCGGTTACGCGTACCACCAGGATCGTATGCGCCGTCGCGCAGCGGGCGAACTGCCAACTGCTCCGCAGGTGACTGCTGAAGATGCGTCTGCCAGCCTGGCAGAACTGCTGAACGCAGGCCTGGGCGGTTCTGACAACGATTAATCGTTGCTGACCATAATAAAAAACCCGCTTCGGCGGGTTTTTTTATGTCTGTGTTATGTCTGATGGCGCTGTGCTTATCAGGCCTACGAGGCGACGAAGCTATCCGGCAATGTCATTAATTTACCGGCGGTAAGCGCCGATAAAGTTCAATCATGTCGCCCGCCAGATCCTGAATCACCATCGCGTTCATCAGATGGTCCTGCGAATGGACGGTGATGAGATTGACCGGTAGCTTGCCGGTACCTTCGTCGATACTGATAAGTTGGGTCTGGATTTTATGCGCTTGTTTAACGTACTCGCGTGATTCCGTCATCGCTTGTTCTGCACCGGGGAAATCCCCTTTACGCGCCAGTTGTAGCGCTGTCAGGGCCTGGCTGCGGGCAGCACCCGCATTAACGAGTAATTCCATGATGATTGTTTCTAACTCTTCCATGCCATTACTCCAGCAGTTTCAGCGCTTTATCCAGTACGGCATCACCTTTCATCATGCCGTAATCCATCATATCGATCACCGCGACCTTTTTACCTAACGGGTCAGCAAGCGCCTGCAGCTTGGCCTGCTCATACTTAACCTGTGGACCGAGTAAAACAATATCTGCAGTGGCAATATTCTCTGCAAACTCAGCCACCGGGACCGCTTTGATAGTGACGTCGACGCCTTTTTTCTGGGCGGCATCTTTCATCCTTTGCACCAGCATGCTGGTGGACATTCCGGCGGCACAGCATAAAACGATGTTTTTCATAAGCAGTCTCGATCAACATGTGTGGGTTGATAATTATCGCGAGCCAGCTATAGCAACAACTGCTTTGCAACGATTGTGTGCAAGGCATCACAAAGAAAATCACTTTTTCTGAAACCGGTTACAAAAAGAGGCAAAACCCGATGATCTGCACCAGGGCCGGCGGCTTTTTACTCGTTTATCACATGCGGGAATATATAATTACTGTCAATAAAGACATGTTATAAAAAACAGTATTGACAGCGTTTTTTAAACCCGTATGTTAATACTTAACAGCGGAGAAATTGTAGTTTGCTGTTAACGTAGTAAGTGTTAGTAGAGCTCGATTGGGGTTTGCGATAAAGGCCACGAAGTATTTTTTGTATGGGATAGTCGATGCTGAAAACGCTATTTTTTCACTTCGACAATGCTTTCAGGTCACGTAGTTGATATATCTAATCGCAAAAAATCAGTAAAACGCGACGATGTAACGCCATGATTTAATAGTAATTATTCGTGATTTCTGCTTTTTTGGTTATCACGAGGGAAATAAGGCAACGCATCAAAGAGTATATGTCGCGAGGGGAAGTGTACTTGTTTAGGTCACCAGCCTTGAGTTCTATTATCAAGCGGGTGGAATGTGTTTAACGGTAAATAGAGGAAAGCTTTAGTTAGTATCAATATCCAATATTATCTGTAGTAAACGTGTACATTTTAAAGTAGTACCATCAGCAGTATTAAATCGTTAAGTTTATTAATGTTAAATTTGAAGTGTGTAGTAACGTAAAGCCCTGACTGCAATAGTCGGGGCTTTTGTTCATTGTAGATCAAGCTGTTATCCAGGATGCTTAGCCGCGTTGGTTCAATATTGCATCACTCAGTGGGTATTAAAAAAATTAATGCTTGCTTAATGATTAGAAGTAGGTCTACTATAGCGGCATCGGTTTGGAACACAGACCTTATGCAAGCAGTTTTAGTAAAGCAGTTCTCAGTTCAAGCGTTATCCTCAGATACTCTTCTTCATGAGCCTCCTCCCTAAGTGCCCCATAAGTTAATTTCTGCAAAACAGGCCATCTTCGCTGCATAAGCGGCTCAAAAACATGAAAGGAAGTATCTATGTCTAACAAAATGACTGGTTTAGTAAAATGGTTTAACCCTGAGAAAGGCTTTGGCTTTATCACCCCTCAGGACGGTAGCAAGGATGTGTTTGTGCATTTCTCCGCTATCCAGAGCAACGATTTTAAAACCTTAGACGAAGGTCAAAAAGTGGAGTTCTCTGTTGAGAACGGCGCTAAAGGTCCGTCTGCTGTTAACGTTATCGCGCTGTAATCGCCGATAATTTCACGAACACTTACGATAGCGATGAAGGCCAGAGCCTGAGCAGTTAAGTGCCAGTGAAGAAAAAACCCGCGAAAGCGGGTTTTTTTGTTTATGCGATAGCGTTGGACTTAGGGCATCTGGGCGGCGCGTCCCAGATAGCTGTCCCAGTCTTTCCACACGGGCTGTAATCCCTGCGCCATGAGTGCTTCAGCAACGGCTTCCGGGCGACGATCGTCGTGCGGGGAGAACTGTTCCAGTTCGGGGTGGTTATCGGCATAACCGCCGGGCTGGGTTTTAGAGAAGGCGCTGACGTTGTTGATCGCCAACGGGATCACATGGTCACGAAACCATGGCGACTCGCGGGTGGAGAGCGACAGCTCAATGTCCGGCGACAGCAAGCGAAATGCACAAATGGTTTGCACCAACTGGCGTTCATCCATGATGGACGCGGGCTCAACGCCTCCGGTACATGGACGCAGGCGCGGGAAGGAGATGGAGTAGCGACTCTGCCAGTAATGCTGCTGCATCCACAGCAGATGTTCAGCTACCATATAGCAGTCAACCCGCCAGCTGTCGGACAAACCAATCAACGCGCCAAGACCGATTTTGTCGATCCCTGCGCGGCCCAGCCGGTCCGGCGTTTCCAGTCGCCAGAAGAAATCCTGCTTTTTCCCCTTCAGATGGTGGCGGGCGTAAATCGCCTCATGATAGCTCTCCTGATATACCATCACGCCATCCAGCCCCAGCGTCTTCAGCTCCGCATATTCAGCCTCTGACAGCGGCTGTACTTCCATCTGTAAAGAGGCAAACTGGCGGCGAATGGCAGGCAAATGGCGACGAAAGTAATCCATCCCCACTTTGGCCTGATGTTCACCGGTGACCAGTAGCAGATGCTCAAAGCCCAGCTCGCGGATAGCCGCACACTCACGTTGTATCTCATCTTCGTCCAGCGTTTTGCGTTTGATACGGTTGCTCATCGAAAAACCGCAGTAGGTGCAGTCGTTGGCACAAAGGTTTGAGAGATAAAGCGGCACGTAAAAGCTCACGGTGTTACCGAAGCGCTGGCGAGTCAGCCTTTGCGCCCGTTGCGCAATCGGCTCCAGATAATCGGCGGCGGCAGGTGAGAGCAGCGCCATCAAATCATCGCGGCCCAGTTGTGAAGCGTTGAGGGCGCGTTCCACGTCAGCGGCGGTTTTCCCGTTGATGCGCAGACGGATGTCGTCCCAGTCAAGCTGTCGCCATCGGTCGGTGAAGGTTTTCATGCGAAAGCCTCCAGGAATCCGGTTAACGGGCTGGTGGCCTGCGCGAGCGAACTTTTGCTGCCGGGGACGGCCTGGCGTGCCAAAAGGCCCGCTTCAACTGCCAGACGGAAAGCGGTGGCCATCATCACCGGATCATCCGCTACGGCAATCGCCGTGTTGACCAGCACCGCGTCAGCGCCCATTTCCAGCGCCTGCGCTGCGTGGCTGGGCACGCCGATACCCGCATCGACCACCACCGGTACGGTCGCCTGCTGGATAATAATCTCCAGCATCGCTTTGGTTTCCAGCCCCTGGTTGGAGCCGATAGGCGCGCCGAGCGGCATCACCGCCGCGCAGCCGATCTCTTCCAGCCGCTTGCACAGTACCGGATCCGCGCCGCAGTAGGGCAGCACCACAAAGCCCTGTTTCACCAGCGCTTCGGCGGCTTTTAGCGTTTCGATGGGATCGGGCAATAGCCAGCGGGCATCCGGGTGGATTTCTAATTTCAGCCAGTTTGTGCCCAACGCTTCACGCGCCAGTTGGGCGGCGAAAATCGCCTCTTCAGCGGTTTTCGCTCCGGAGGTGTTAGGCAGCAGCGTCACGCCCGCGTCGATAAGCGGGGCCAGAATAGCATCGTTATGCTGGCGCAAATCCACGCGCTTCATCGCCAGCGTCACCAGCTGGCTGCCGGAGGCGCGAAGCGCCTCGACCATCAGCTGCGATGAGGCAAATTTTCCGGTACCGGTGAACAGATGTGAATCAAACGTTTTGTCGGCAATACGTAACATATCAACCCCCTGCAATAACCTGAAAAAGCAGGATCTGGTCGCCTTCCTGCACGATGTGCTGCTGCCACTGCTCGCGCGGCAGGATCTGCTGATTGAGCGCCAGCGCCGCGCCCGGTTTGAGCTGATTAAGCTCGGTGAGCAGCCCGCTGACGGTTTGTCCCTCGGCGCACTGCATCGGCTCATCATTGAACTGAATCTGCATGTTGCCCTCCGCATACCGGGCAGCCATTGGCCCGACGCAGCGCAAGGCTGCGCCATTGGCTGGTTTTACCGTCAAACAGGCGTAACTCGCCGCTGGGCGTCGCAATGCCGCTAAGCAGCTTGATGGCTTCCAGCGCCTGCAAGGTGCCCATCACGCCGACAACCGGGCCGACGATACCGGCGGTACGGCAGTTGCGTTCAGGTTCGACATCATCCGGCCACAGGCAGCGGTAACAACCTTGCTCCCACGGTGGCGTGAGCACCATCAACTGGCCGCCGAAACCGACGGCGCTGGCGGTAACCAAAGGTGTATTCAGCGACACGCAGGCGGCGTTAATTTCCTGACGCGTGGCCATGTTGTCGGTACAGTCGAGCACCACGTCGGCCCGCTCGACAGCGTGCCGGAGCGCATCGCCCGTCAGCCGCTGCTCAAGGACGACCAGCTCGCTGTCCGGGTTAAGACGCGCCAGATGGCGTTCCGCCGCCAGCGCTTTCGGGCGAGCAATGTCGTCGGTGGTGAACAATATTTGCCGTTGCAGATTGCTCAGATGAACGTCGTCATCGTCTGCCAGCGTCAGCGTGCCGACGCCCGCTCCCGCCAGATACAGCGCGGCAGGCGAGCCTAATCCGCCCAGACCGACAATCAGCACATGGCTGTCGAGTAGCTTTTGTTGGCCCTCAATCGCGATATCGCCGAGCAGGATCTGCCGGCTGTAGCGCATAAAGTCGCGGTCATTCATCGCCGACTCCCGCTATGTCGAGCAGCTGCGCCGTGGCTGCCTGCCAGTCGGCCGCCTGGGTAATGGCGCTGACCACGGCAATGCTGCCGACGCCGGTCGCCAGCACCGACGGGGCGCGCTCAAGGCTGATGCCGCCAATCGCCACGGTCGGGTAATCTGCCAGTCGTTCAATATGACCTGCCAGCTGAGTCAGCCCCTGCGGGGCGGAAGGCATCTGCTTGGTTTGCGTGGGGAAGACGTGGCCGAGCGCGATATAAGAAGGCTTAGCGGCGAGCGCGACGTCGATCTCCATATCATCGTGGGTGGAAACCCCCAGGCGTAAGCCCGCCGCCTGAATGGCCTTCAGGTCGGTGGTTTCGAGATCTTCCTGGCCCAGATGCACGCCGTAGGCGTTGTGCTTAATCGCCAGCCGCCAATAGTCGTTAATAAACAGGCGGGCGTCATAGCGACGCCCCAGCGCGATGGCGGCGATAACGTCGGCTTCCACCTCTTCATCGCGTTTATCTTTGATACGCAACTGGATCGTGCGCACGCCCGCTGCCAGCAGGCGTTCAATCCATTGCACGCTGTCCACCACCGGGTAAAGCCCGAGGCGGAACGGCACGGTCGGGAAATCAGGCTGGTACATTATGCCTCCTCTTTTTTGAGGTAGATTTCACCGCCTTTGGCGCGGAAGTTCTCCGACATATCTGCCATTCCCACTTCAATAGTCTGCGCGGCGGCGTAGTCGCGTACTTCCTGGCTGATTTTCATCGAGCAGAACTTCGGCCCGCACATGGAGCAGAAGTGGGCGACCTTGCCGGACTCTTGCGGCAGGGTTTCATCGTGATAGGTGCGGGCGGTGAACGGGTCGAGCGCGAGGTTAAACTGGTCTTCCCAGCGGAATTCGAAGCGCGCTTTCGACATCGCGTTGTCGCGGATCTGCGCACCCGGGTGCCCCTTCGCCAGGTCGGCGGCATGAGCGGCAATTTTGTAGGTAATCAGCCCTTGCTTCACGTCTTCTTTGTTCGGCAAGCCGAGGTGCTCTTTTGGCGTGACGTAGCACAGCATCGCGCAGCCAAACCAGCCGATCATCGCCGCGCCAATGCCGGAGGTGAAGTGGTCATAGCCCGGCGCGATATCTGTCGTCAACGGCCCTAAGGTGTAGAACGGTGCTTCGTGGCAGCTCTCCAGCTCTTCGGTCATGTTGCGTTGGATCATATGCATCGGCACATGTCCTGGACCTTCAATCATCACCTGCACATCGTATTCCCAGGCGATTTTGGTCAGCTCGCCCAGCGTATGCAGTTCGGAGAACTGCGCTTCGTCGTTGGCATCCTGAATCGAACCCGGGCGAAGGCCGTCGCCGAGAGAGAGCGAGACGTCGTAGGCGGCGCAGATTTCACAAATTTCGCGGAAATGTTCAAACAGGAAGTTTTCTTTGTGATGAGAAAGGCACCATTTCGCCATGATCGAACCGCCGCGCGAGACAATTCCGGTCAGGCGTTTAGCGGTCATCGGCACGTAGCGCAGCAGTACGCCGGCATGGATGGTGAAGTAGTCCACGCCCTGTTCGGCCTGTTCCAGCAACGTATCGCGGAACGCTTCCCAGGTGAGATCTTCGGCGATCCCATTGACCTTCTCCAGCGCCTGGTAGATCGGTACGGTGCCGATCGGCACCGGGCTGTTACGCAGGATCCACTCGCGGGTTTCGTGAATATAGCGACCGGTGGAGAGGTCCATCACCGTATCTGCGCCCCAGCGGGTCGACCACACCAGTTTTTCGACCTCTTCTTCGATAGAGGAAGTGACCGCCGAGTTACCGATGTTGGCATTCACCTTCACCAGGAAGTTGCGGCCGATGATCATCGGCTCGGATTCCGGGTGGTTGATGTTGGCAGGAATAATCGCCCGGCCCGCAGCGACTTCATCACGCACGAATTCCGGGGTGATATTTTCCGGCAGACGAGCGCCAAAGTTCATCCCCGGATGCTGGTGGCGCAGCACTTCACTACGAATACGCTCGCGGCCCATATTTTCACGGATGGCGATAAACTCCATCTCTGGCGTGACGATCCCCTGACGGGCGTAGTGCAACTGGGTCACGCGCTTACCGGCTTTGGCGCGCTTTGGCGTCAGCAGGCCGCTGAAACGGAGCTCGTCCAGGCCATCGTCGGCCAGGCGCTCTTTGGTGTAAGCGGAGCTGCGGTCGTCTAATTCTTCGCTGTCGTTACGCGCCGCAATCCACGGCTGGCGCAGTTTCGCCAGGCCCTGCTGGACGTTAATCTCCACGTCAGGATCGCCATACGGCCCGGAGGTGTCGTACACCGGCACGGCTTCGTTGTCTTCAAATTGCGGATTGTCTTTGCTGCCGCCAATTAGCGTCGGGCTCAGCTGGATTTCGCGCATCGGGATGCGGATATCCGGCTGCGAACCGGTAATATAAATGCGTTTTGAGTTAGGGAAGGCGGTCCCTTCCAGGGTATCGATAAAGTGTTGGGCTTGCGCGCGCTGTTCGCGGCGTGATGGTTTAGTAGTGGCAGACATAGCTCATTCCAAAAAAGTAAGGACGTGGCTTGTCAGACGACGGATGAAGCAAGAGAGAGACGATCGCCCAAAGACGAACGGTTGTAGATTGACTCTTGTTCCCTTCGCAGGTCTTAACCTGATCAGGTTCCGCGGATCCCGAATTAACGGTCTCAGCCTTTTCCACTCATACTGTTGTGGAAAATAAGCACTCCGACAAGAAGTAACCTCTATCTTAGAGGTAATGAATGTAAACTACGCGTTAATGCGACAAATCTCAAGCAGGACGTTTGAGAGTGCCACTCTCGTGCATCGCATCAAATACCAGCATGATCAGCTTATCTTCGAGCACGAACCGGGCTTCCAGCGCCTCGCCGATATCTGATAAAGCCTGTTGAAACTCAAGGAAGTTATCATGATCAATGGCGGTCTCCAGACTGGTATCATAGTAGTCCATGATCAATTGTGTGTTGGCTTCCAGCAGCGGCCATATTTTTGTGGCTTTTAAAAGCTGCCCGTTCCCTTCCAATTTATGGAGAATACGTTCATAAATACTGAAGTGTCCGGTGGAGAGGTAATCGACCAGGCTCTGACAAAAATCATCCAGCGCTTTTTCATTGAGCCGCATGTACGATTCTTTGCCAGGCTTAATGCCAACCAGATTGTAGTAAGCCACGAGCAGGTGCTTACGTACATGTAGCCAGCGATCAACCAGTTTATTACTTCCTCCGACGTGCTCCGTCAGGCTTTCCAGCTGGTTTAGCATGATTGACTCCGCAAGATGGTGTTTAGGAACTGCTCACCCGTAAATGTAAAAATAATGTAAACAACATGCCTGTGAAGCAAAGGTTGCGCAAGAGATATGGATCGTATAATTGAAAAATTAGATAGCGGCTGGTGGATTGTCAGTCATGAGCAAAAGTTATGGTTGCCTCATGGCGAGCTGCCTCACGGCGACGCGGCACGTTTTGATTTGATCGGGCAGCGCGCACTTTCTATCGGCGAATGGGAAGGGGAGACGGTCTGGCTGGTGCAGCAGCAACGTCGCCACGATATGGGGTCGGTACGCCAGGTCATTGACCAGGATGTTGGCCTGTTTCAACTGGCCGGACGCGGCGTACAGCTGGCCGAGTTTTACCGCTCGCATAAATTCTGCGGCTACTGTGGGCACACGATGCACCCGAGTAAAACGGAATGGGCGATGCTGTGCAGCCACTGCCGGGAACGCTACTACCCGCAAATTGCCCCCTGTATTATCGTCGCCATTCGCCGTGACGACGCTATCCTGCTCGCCCAACATGTTCGCCATCGCAACGGCGTGCATACCGTGCTGGCGGGTTTTGTCGAAGTGGGCGAGACCCTTGAGCAGGCGGTGGCGCGTGAAGTCATGGAAGAGAGCGGCATTAAGGTGAAAAACCTGCGCTATGTCACTTCTCAGCCGTGGCCGTTCCCACAGTCTTTGATGACCGCATTTATGGCAGAGTATGATAGCGGCGAGATTGTTATCGACCCGAAAGAACTGCTGGAAGCGAACTGGTATCGCTACGATGATTTACCGCTGCTTCCCCCGCCAGGCACCGTCGCGCGGCGATTGATTGAAGACACTGTGGCGATGTGTCGGGCTGAGTACGAGTAAAGAACGAGTGATGATACACTGATGGACTGACGCAATAAGGAACTGCAAAAATGACCGAACTGAAGAACGATCGTTATCTGCGTGCGCTGCTGCGCCAGCCCGTTGATGTCACTCCGGTATGGATGATGCGCCAGGCGGGCCGCTATCTACCGGAATATAAAGCCACGCGCGCCGAGGCGGGCGATTTTATGGCGCTGTGCAAAAATGCCGAGCTGGCCTGCGAAGTTACGCTGCAGCCGCTGCGTCGTTATAAGCTTGATGCCGCGATCCTCTTCTCGGATATCCTGACGATTCCCGATGCGATGGGGCTTGGGCTGTATTTTGAAGCAGGAGAAGGTCCACGCTTCACCTCCCCGATTACCAACAAGGCTGACGTCGACAAACTGCCGATCCCGGACCCGGAAGATGGGCTTGGATACGTGATGAATGCGGTGCGCACGATTCGCCGTGAACTGAAAGGCGAAGTGCCGCTGATCGGCTTCTCCGGTAGCCCGTGGACGCTGGCAACCTACATGGTTGAAGGCGGCAGCAGCAAAGCCTTCACCGTGATTAAAAAGATGATGTATGCCGACCCTAAAGCGCTGCATCTGCTGCTGGATAAGCTGGCGAAGAGCGTCACGCTGTACCTGAACGCGCAGATCAAAGCGGGCGCGCAGTCGGTGATGATTTTCGATACCTGGGGCGGTGTGCTGACCGGTCGCGACTATCAGCAGTTCTCCCTGTACTACATGCACAAAATCGTCGATGGCCTGCTGCGCGAGAACGACGGTCATCGTGTACCGGTGACCCTGTTTACCAAAGGCGGCGGTCAGTGGCTGGAAGCGATGGCGGAAACCGGCTGTGATGCGTTAGGTCTCGACTGGACCACTGACATTGCCGATGCGCGTCGTCGTGTAGGTCATAAAGTGGCGCTGCAGGGCAATATGGATCCATCCATGCTGTATGCGCCGCCAGCCCGCATCGAAGAAGAGGTGGCGACAATTCTGGCCGGATTCGGTCAGGGCGAAGGGCATGTCTTTAACTTGGGCCACGGCATTCATCAGGACGTCCCGCCAGAACATGCGGGTGTCTTTGTGGAGGCGGTACATCGGTTGTCCGAACAGTACCACCGCTAAGGAGTCATTATGGATCTCGCGTCATTACGCGCGCAGCAGCTTGAACTGGCCTCTTCAGTGATCCGCGAGGATCGTCTGAAGAACGATCCGCCTGATCTGATCGGCGGGGCGGACGTTGGGTTTGAGCAGGGTGGCGAAGTGACGCGAGCCGCGATGGTCTTACTGAAGTATCCCACGCTTGAACTGGTTGAATACAAGGTGGCGCGTATTGCCACCACCATGCCCTACATTCCCGGTTTTCTCTCCTTTCGTGAAACCCCCGCGCTGATGGCCGCCTGGCAATTGCTCTCGCACAAGCCAGATCTGCTGTTTGTTGACGGGCACGGCATTTCGCACCCGCGTCGCCTGGGCGTAGCCAGTCATTTTGGTCTGCTGGTGGATGTCCCGACGATTGGCGTGGCGAAAAAACGGTTGTGCGGCAAGTTTGAGCCGCTCGCTGCCGAACCCGGCGCGTTAGCACCATTGCTGGATAAAGGCGAACAGCTGGCGTGGGTCTGGCGCAGCAAAGCGCGCTGTAACCCGTTGTTTATCTCTACGGGTCACCGCGTGAGTATGGACAGCGCACTGGCGTGGGTACAACGCTGTATGAACGGCTATCGTCTGCCGGAACCAACGCGCTGGGCAGATGCGGTGGCATCCGAACGCCCGGCTTTTACGCGGCTTGCAGCAAAAGCGCCCCATATCGGGTAAACTGCGGCTAATTTCCGTATTTGAGAACTCATCATGTTACAAAATCCGATTCACCTGCGTCTGGAGAAGCTGGAAAGCTGGCAGCACGTCACGTTTATGGCCTGTCTGTGCGAACGCATGTACCCGAATTACGCCATGTTCTGCAAGCAAACTGAATTTGGCGATGGACAGATTTACCGCCGAATTCTGGATCTGATTTGGGAAGCGCTGACGGTTAAAGACGCGAAAATCAATTTCGACAGCCAGCTGGAAAAGTTTGAAGAGGCCATTCCTTCTGCAGACGATTACGATCTGTACGGCGTTTATCCGGCGATTGATGCCTGTGTGGCATTAAGCGAACTGATGCATTCACGTCTTAGCGGTGAAACGCTGGAACACGCTATTGAAGTCAGTAAGGCTTCAATTACCACAGTAGCGATGCTGGAAATGACGCGAGCTGGTCGCGAAATGACCGATGAAGAGCTCAAAGAGAACCCTGCCGTTGAGCAAGAATGGGATATTCAGTGGGAAATTTTCCGACTTTTAGCCGATTGTGAAGAACGCGATATTGAGCTGATAAAAGGGCTGCGTGCAGACCTGCGCGAGGCTGGCGAGAGCAATATTGGTATAAATTTTCAGCAATGACACCACAAAACGTGATTTAACGCCTGATTTGTCGTGCCTGAAGGCTTCCCATCCGCCCCCGGTCTGGTCTACATTTGGGGGGCGAAAAAAAGTGGCTATCGGTGCGTGTATGCAGGAGAGTGCTTTTCTGGCATTTCCGTCGCACTCGATGCTTAGCAAGCGATAAACACATTGTAAGGATAACTTATGAACAAGACTCAACTGATTGATGTAATTGCAGACAAAGCAGAACTGTCTAAAACACAGGCTAAAGCTGCTCTGGAATCCACTCTGGCTGCTATTACTGAGTCTCTGAAAGAAGGCGATGCTGTACAACTGGTTGGTTTCGGTACCTTCAAAGTGAACCACCGTGCTGAGCGCACTGGCCGCAACCCGCAGACCGGTAAAGAAATCAAAATCGCCGCAGCTAACGTACCGGCATTTGTTTCTGGTAAAGCACTGAAAGACGCGGTTAAGTAATTCGCGTGGCAGTGAACAGTTTTAACGAAGGGGCGGTTTCGCCCCTTTTGTCCATCTGGCGTCATACGCTCTGGCTTTCAGGTGTGCTGTTGCTGTCGGCCTGTAGTCGTCATTCCGAGCTTCCTCCGTTCACGGCCAGCGGTTATGTTGGCGAGCAGGGGGCGGTACGCGTCTGGCGTAAAGATTCCAGTGACGATGTTCACTTGCTCTCGGTATTGAGTCCGTGGCGTAACGGCGATACCACCACCAGTGAATACCGCTGGCAGGGAGATACGCTCTCTCTGATAGAACTCAATGTTTACAGTAAACCGCCGGAACATATTCGTATCCGCTTCGATGACCGCGGCGAACTGAGTTTCATGCAACGTGAAGTCGCCGGGCAAAAGCAGCAGCTTTCCAGCGATCAAATTGCGTTGTACCGCTATCGTGCCGATCAAATCCGCAAGACCAGCGATGCGCTGCGTCAGGGACGGGTGATATTGCGTCAGGGACGTTGGCATGCGGATAACACGGTCACAACCTGTGAAGGTGAAACGCTGAAGCCAGACCTGGAGTCGTGGGCGATAAACCATATCGAGCGCCGCCAGAAACATTCATCCGTAGAGGTGAGTGTGGCATGGCTGGAAGCGCCCGAAGGGTCGCAGCTACTGCTAGTCGCCAATGAAGATTTTTGTCACTGGCAGCCTACAGCCAAAAACTTCTGATAATCTGCCATCAGGCACTAAGTTCTTTACCAGTGCCCCATTCCCATATGGCCGCCGCCGCGATGGTTACCGCATCCGCCGTAGCCCATTCCCGCGCCACGTGGCACGCCAGCCTGCGCCATTGCGACATCGCGTTTAACGCGCTGCTCGTCCAGAGACTGATTCAACGCTTCCATCTCTTTTGCCACGGCATTAATTTTTGCCGTGTCCGGCGAGCTGGCCGTTAATAGTGCATTGTACTCATAACGTTTGGATGTCAGCTGTTGGCGCAACGCGCTGGTCTGGGAGTAGTAATCATCATAGATTTTCTGTGCGGCAGCCTGCTGCTCAGCGGTCATTGGGGTACCGCCCCGTTGCTGCATTCCATCACCATATCCCCAGCGATTCTGCGCCAGTACCGGGGTGGAGCCCAGTGCGATAAGAGAAAGTGCAATCAGTGCCAGTTTGTTGTTCCGTTTCATCGTTCGTTCTCCTGTTGGTTAGCTTACATTCTCTTTTGCATCTTCCGTGCCAAAGCGGCAATCCCAGTCCTGCGGGCGTTGTGCGCGTCGTCTTTGCAGGAAAACGGGTAAAAATGACTCGCCAGAACGCGCCAGCGGGTCATTTTTACCCGGTACTTTCAGCGGTTTGTGTCTGAGGGCAGGGTTATCAGGGGGAAAAAATGGCATGATTTCTGCTGTATACCTGAAGCGAAGAAAGGAAACGGTGGGAAAGGGAGTGCGTATGCGTCTGTATAAAGACACGGCGGCAAAGTGGTTGAGCCGACTCTTGCTGGCGGCAATCCTGATTTTGGTTGGCTGGTTTTCGGTTATGACCATTCGGGACTATGGGCGGGAAAGCGGTGCTGCACGGCAAACGCTACTGGAAAAAGGCAGCGTACTCATTCGCGCTCTGGAGTCTGGTACGCGCGTAGGTATGGGTATGCGCATGCATCATGCCCAGCAGCAGACGCTGCTGGAACAAATGGCCGTACAGCCGGGCGTATTATGGTTTGCCGTTGTGGATGAGCATGGCGTCATTATGACTCACAGCAATTCCGCGATGGTCGGGAAAACGCTCTATTCACCGGATGTCCTGCGACAGCTTAGTCCTGGGGAGCAAGAAAGCTGGCGAAATATTGACATTCAAGTGAGGGACGGTGAAAACACGCCGGCTCTGGAAATTTATCGCCAGTTTCAGCCGACGTATGGTCCAGGACGTCATGGCATGGCGAGTTGCGCCAGTAATGACGGGCGGCTTAACATCCCTGCACAAACCATTTTTATCGCCTTTGATGCCAGCGATCTGGCGGCGACCCAGACAAGAGAGTGGCGTAACACACTGATAGTCCTCTGTGCGCTGGCGGCTGTACTACTGGCAACTGTACTTACGTTTTTCTGGTATCAGCGCTATCAGCGTTCGTACAAGGAATTGCAGGATGCGATGAAGCGGAAAGAAAAACTGTTAGCGCTCGGGCATCTTGCGGCTGGAGTGGCGCATGAAATTCGTAACCCGCTTTCATCGATCAAAGGTCTGGCGAAGTATTTTGCCGAACGAACCCCGGCAGGAGGCGAGTCGCATGAGCTGGCACAGGTGATGGCGAAAGAGGCGGATCGTTTAAATCGGGTGGTGAGCGAGTTGCTGGAGCTGGTGAAGCCAGCGCATCTGACGCTGCAACAGGTGGATCTCAACGAGGTCATCACCCACTCATTGCATCTGGTAAGCCAGGATGCTCAAAGTCGGGAGATTCAATTACGGTTTACGATAAATCCTGCACTACCAACCATTCAGGCCGATCCTGACCGGCTAACGCAGGTCCTGCTGAATCTGTATCTGAACGCCATTCATGCGATTGGCCACCAGGGCACGATTACGGTTGAAGCGAGTGAATGCAGCGCTGAGCGCGTTAAAATTGTGGTTACCGATAGCGGGAAGGGAATTGCAGCGGAACAGCTGGAGGCCATTTTTACGCCTTACTTTACAACCAAAGCTGACGGAACCGGCCTCGGGCTGGCGGTAGTGCAGAACATTATCGAACAGCATGGTGGCACCATTCAGGTGGCAAGCGTTGAGGGCAAAGGTGCGACCTTTACTCTTTGGCTGCCGACCAAAGCGAAACAACAGGATTAACAAGGATGACGCGCGGAAAAATCAATATTCTGGTAGTAGATGACGATATCAGCCACTGCACTATTTTACAGGCGCTGCTGCGCGGCTGGGGTTATGAGGTCGCGCTGGCCTATAGCGGGCGAGCGGCGCTGGAACAGGTGCGCGAACGCGTATTTGATTTAGTGCTGTGTGATGTACGCATGGCGGAGATGGACGGCATCGCAACGCTGAAAGAGATTAAAGCGCTGAATCCGGCGATTCCGGTCTTGATCATGACGGCGTTCTCCAGCGTAGAGACCGCCGTTGAGGCGCTTAAAACCGGGGCGCTGGACTATTTAATCAAGCCGCTGGATTTTGACCGTCTGCAGGAGACGCTGGAAAAGGCGCTGGCGCATACGCGGGAAATGGGCGCCGAACTGCCATCGGCGTCGGCGGTACAGTTTGGCATGATTGGCAGCAGTCCGGCGATGCAGAAGTTGCTTAATGAAATCGCGATGGTTGCGCCCTCAGATGCGACAGTGCTCATTCACGGAGACTCCGGCACGGGGAAAGAGTTGGTGGCCCGGGCGCTGCATGCCAGCAGCGCCCGTCGCGATAAGCCGCTGGTGACGCTCAACTGCGCGGCGCTTAATGAATCGCTGCTGGAGTCCGAGCTGTTTGGTCACGAGAAAGGGGCGTTTACCGGGGCGGATAAACGCCGGGAAGGGCGCTTTGTGGAAGCCGATGGTGGCACGTTATTTCTTGATGAAATTGGCGATATCTCACCGCTGATGCAGGTGCGTTTGCTGCGGGCTATCCAGGAGCGAGAAGTACAGCGGGTTGGCAGCAACCAGACTATTGCGGTTGATGTCCGGCTGATCGCCGCCACGCATCGAGATCTGGCGGAGGAAGTCAGTGCCGGGCGCTTTCGCCAGGATCTCTACTATCGCCTGAACGTCGTCACCATCGAAATGCCAGCATTGCGCCAGCGCCGGGAAGATATTCCGCTGTTAGCCGAACATTTTCTCCAGCGTTTTGCCGCGCGTAACCGTAAAGCGGTGAAAGGCTTTACGCCGCAGGCGATGGATCTGCTGATCCACTATGACTGGCCGGGCAATATTCGTGAGTTGGAAAATGCGATTGAGCGCTCGGTGGTGCTGCTGACGGGGGAATATATTTCCGAACGTGAACTGCCGATGGCGATTGCCGCGACGCCGATAAAAACGGAATTCAGTGGCGAGATCCAACCGCTGGTGGATGTCGAAAAGGAGGTGATTCTGGCGGCGCTTGAAAAAACGGGCGGCAATAAAACGGAAGCCGCCCGTCAGTTAGGCATTACGCGTAAAACGCTGCTGGCGAAAATTTCGCGTTAGCGTTGCTCGCGTTCAATGGCGCGCCAGCCGATGTCGTTACGGCTGAAGCTGCCATCCCAGCGGATGTCGGTCATCAGGGCGTAAGCGCGTTTCTGCGCTTCAGCCACGGTGTTGCCCAGGGCGGTGGCGCACAGCACGCGACCGCCGTTGGTCAGCACGCGATCGTCAGCAGACAGTTTGGTGCCCGCGTGGAACACTTTACCGTCAGCGACGTCTTCCAGCGGCAGACCGTGGATCTCATCGCCGGTATTGTAATTACCCGGATAACCTCCGGCGGCAATGACCACACCCAGCGAGGCGCGTTCGTCCCACTCGGAGGTTTTCTCATCCAGCTTGCCGTCACAGGCGGCGAGGCACAGCTCCACCAGATCGGATTTCATGCGCAGCATGATTGGCTGGGTTTCCGGATCGCCGAAGCGGCAGTTAAACTCGATAACCTTTGGGTTGCCCTGCTTGTCGATCATCAGACCCGCATAAAGGAAACCGGTGTAGGTGTTACCTTCCGCCGCCATGCCTTTCACGGTTGGCCAGATGATGCGTTCCATGGTGCGCTGGTGGACTTCGTCAGTCACTACCGGCGCCGGTGAGTAAGCACCCATCCCGCCGGTGTTCGGGCCGGTATCGCCGTTGCCCACGCGCTTGTGGTCCTGGCTGGTGGCCATCGGCAGCACGTGCTCGCCATCGACCATCACAATAAAGCTCGCTTCTTCGCCGTCGAGGAACTCTTCAATCACGATACGGTGGCCCGCGTCGCCAAACGCGTTACCGGCCAGCATGTCATGAACCGCGGCTTCGGCTTCCTCCAGCGTCATCGCCACGATAACGCCTTTCCCGGCAGCCAGACCGTCGGCTTTGATAACGATCGGCGCGCCTTTCTCGCGCAGGTAAGCCAGCGCAGGTTCGATTTCGGTGAAGTTCTGGTACTCCGCCGTGGGGATCTGATGGCGCGCAAGGAAATCTTTGGTGAAGGCTTTGGAGCCTTCCAACTGCGCGGCACCTTCCGTTGGGCCGAAGATTTTCAGACCGGCGGCGCGGAACGCATCGACCACGCCAATCACCAGCGGCGCTTCCGGACCAACGATGGTCAGATCGATCTTCTCGTTCTGGGCAAAGGCCAGCAGCGCTGGGATATCGGTTACGCCGATGGCCACGTTTTGCAGCGTGGGTTCCAGCGCGGTGCCTGCGTTACCCGGGGCGACAAATACCGTTTCGACTTTTGGCGACTGTGCCGCTTTCCACGCCAGGGCGTGCTCGCGCCCGCCGTTGCCAATCACTAATACTTTCATCGTCTGCTCCGTGGATTAATGGCGGAAGTGGCGCATGTCGGTAAATACCATCGCAATGCCGTGTTCATTGGCGGCGGCAATCACTTCGTCATCGCGGATAGAGCCACCCGGCTGGATAACGCAGGTCACACCGGCGGCAGCGGCGGCGTCAATCCCGTCGCGGAACGGGAAGAAAGCGTCGGAAGCCATAGAGGAACCTTTCACTTCCAGGCCTTCGTCGGCGGCTTTAATCCCGGCGATTTTGGCGGAGTAAACGCGGCTCATCTGGCCTGCGCCAATACCGATGGTCATATTGCCTTTGGCATAAACGATGGCGTTGGATTTAACGAACTTGGCGACCTTCCAGCAGAACAGCGCATCACGCAGCTCTTGCCCGGTCGGCTGGCGCTTGGTCACCACGCGCAGTTCACCTTCGCTCACCATACCGAGGTCACGATCCTGAACCAGCAGGCCGCCGTTAACGCGTTTGAAGTCCAGACCCGGCACACGCTGTGCCCACTGGCCGCAGGTCAGAACACGAACGTTCTGTTTGGCAGCGGTGATCTTCAGTGCGTCTTCGGTAGCCGATGGGGCGATGATCACTTCCACGAACTGGCGGGAGATGATCGCCTGCGCGGTTTCGGCATCCAGCTCGCGGTTAAAGGCGATGATGCCGCCGAATGCGGAGGTCGGGTCGGTTTTGTAAGCACGATCGTAAGCGTCAAGAATAGAGGTACTTACTGCTACACCACACGGGTTCGCGTGCTTAACGATCACACAAGCCGGTTCGCTGAACTCTTTCACGCACTCCAGTGCCGCATCGGTATCAGCGATGTTGTTGTAGGAAAGCGCTTTACCCTGAACCTGCTGCGCGGTGGCAACGGACGCTTCTTTAACATTCTCTTCTATATAGAAGGCAGCCTGCTGATGGCTGTTCTCGCCGTAGCGCATATCCTGCTTCTTAATAAAGTTCAGGTTCAGCGTACGCGGGAAGCGACCGGCGGCTTCTTTGCTTTCACCGTGGTAGGCCGGAACCATGCTGCCGAAGTAGTTGGCGATCATGCTGTCGTAAGCGGCAGTGTGTTCGAAGGCTTTAATCGCGAGATCGAAACGGGTGTCGAGGGTCAGAGAACCGTCGTTGGCATCCATCTCTTTAATAATGGCGTCGTAGTCGCTGCTCTTCACAACGATAGCTACATCTTTATGGTTCTTGGCAGCGGAGCGCACCATGGTCGGGCCGCCGATATCAATGTTCTCTACGGCATCTTCCAGAGAACATCCTTCGCGGGCGACGGTCTCGGCGAACGGATACAGGTTAACGACAACCATATCGATAGGAGCAATGTGGTGTTGTTCCATAATGGCATCATCCTGGCCGCGACGACCGAGGATGCCGCCGTGGACCTTCGGATGCAGGGTCTTCACGCGTCCATCCATCATTTCCGGGAAGCCGGTGTAATCGGAAACTTCGGTCACTGGCAGACCTTTCTCCGCTAACAGGCGCGCAGTGCCACCTGTAGACAGCAGCTCCACACCACGTGCGGAAAGTGCCTGGGCGAATTCGATGATACCGGCCTTGTCAGAAACACTGAGCAGAGCGCGGCGGACTGGACGACGTTGTTGCATGGTAAATCCCCTGGATTTGACTATTACAGAGAGCGTTAGGTGAATTCTTGGCTAAAAACTCAGCGAACGCCCCTTACGGGGCATCCTTGTTGTGCGGTGGCATTGTAACGAAAACGTTTGCGCAACGCTCGCGAATTTTTAATTTTCGATTTTGCCCCTCGTTTCGAGCGCTGAAGATCGTACATATACAGAAAGGATCGCAGAAGTAATGGGTGAGTTTGTGGATAACTCTGTGCGTAAATAGGTATAAGGCGGGGTTTTGCTGGGGATTGCAGCAGTCAGTCATTTTTCTGTCATTTAAGGGTTGCGGGTTGAGGGAAACTCCCTATAATGCGCCTCCATCGACACGGCGGAT
>NZ_KQ089806.1:0-84531 GCF_001034465.1 Citrobacter sp. MGH100 | reverse complement strand
TCTTCGCCGGAGTTCTCAGTGGAACCCCGCTGACCCGGCGGCTTGCGTGCCGTTGTTCCGTGTCAGTGGAGGCGCATTATAGGGAGTTATTTCAGGCTGACAAGGGGAAATTTAAAATAATTTTCCAAGTGCGTGTTTTTTATTCTTTGCGTTTATTTTAACAACGTTTTGTTGGTTAATTGGGCAATTTCCCGGGCAAACCCCGCCACCTGTTCCCAGTCGGTATAGATCACTTCTTTCTTCGTATCCGTTTCACCGCCTGACATCTTCATTATCAGTTGGATCATAACGCGGTCATACCAGCGATAGCGGGGATACAGCAAAGCACCCGCAATGACTGCACTGTGATCTGGTCGCCACGGCGAACTCATCAGGAACTTACGCGCATAGCTGTTAGTTTGAGGCGTTCGTTTTTCCGGTTTACGGGCAACGAGGTTTACAGAGTAAAACGCACTCGGCATCGTATTCAGCTGCGTGGCATGCTTTTTCACAAATTCCTGAAATGCAGAATGGTAATGGCCATAGCGAATTGATGCACCAATCACCACACTGTCATAATTTTTCCACTCAGGCTCTTCGGTACGATGCAAATTCATGACATCTGCCCAGACACCCAGCTCTTTAAGTTCAGAAGCCAGATACTCAGCGATTTCGCGCGTTTGTCCGTCCCGGGAAGAAAAAAGAATCAGTGTTTTCACGTGTTACTCCATTATTCACGCCAGAAAGTAGGGGTAAAGAGCACCAGCAGAGTAAAGACCTCCAGACGACCAAACAGCATGTTGGCAATCAGGATCCATTTCGCCACCGGGTTCATGCTGGCAAAATTGTCGGCAACAACCCCCAGCCCAGGCCCGAGGTTATTCAGCGTCGCCACAACTGAGGCAAACGCAGAGAAGTCATCCACACCGGTCGCAATAATTGCCAGCATACTGATAATAAAGACCAGCGCATAGGCAGAAAAGAAGCCCCATACCGCTTCAAGGATTCGTTCCGGCAACGCTCGGTTGCCCAACTTAATGCTATAGACCGCATTGGGGTGAACCAGTCGCTTCAGTTCGCGGTTACCCTGTTTGAACAGTAACAAGATACGAATCACCTTCAAGCCACCGCCCGTTGACCCGGCACAGCCACCAATAAACGCAGAACACAGTAGCAGCACCGGCAGGAACAACGGCCAGCGAGCAATACTGTCCGTAGTAAATCCGGCGGTCGTCGCCATCGATACCACCTGGAAAAATGCCTGGTTGATCGTCGTGAGCGCCGACCCATAGGTATTATGTATCCACAACACCAGCGTACAGACGGCCACCAGCGTTAGCTGCACCCCGATAAACATGCGGAATTCCGGATCGCGCCAGTAGACCTTCAGACTACGCCCGCTTAATAAAGAGAAGTGCAGGCCATAGTTACAACCGGAGATCAGCAGGAAGATAGCAATAATCGTGTTAATCGTGGGGCTGTCGAAATACCCCACACTGGCATCGTGTGTGGAAAAGCCGCCGATAGCAATGGTGGCGAAGCTGTGCCCAATGGCGTCAAAGGCAGGCATGCCGGCAAACCACAGCGCCAGCGCACACGCAACCGTCAATAGCACATAGATGAGCCACAAGGTTTTCGCCGTTTCGGCAATACGTGGGCGCATTTTGTTATCTTTCAGCGGCCCCGGCATTTCTGCACGATAGAGCTGCATGCCACCCACGCCAAGAATAGGCAGGATAGCCACCGCCAGCACGATGATCCCCATCCCGCCGAACCATTGCAGCATCTGGCGATAAAAGAGAATGGCATGCGGCAGTGAATCCAGCCCCACCAGCGTCGTCGCACCTGTGGTTGTTAACCCGGAAAAGGATTCAAAAAAAGCATCGGTGATCGTGAGGTTAGGACTTTCCGCAAAAATGAACGGCAACGCACCCACGCTCCCCAGCACGGTCCAGAATAAGACGACGATCAAAAACCCTTCACGGGATTTCAGTTCGCCCTTCTCTTTACGGTTTGGCCACCACAGCATGGAGCCGATAGCCAGAGCAACGAAGAAAGTTTGGGTAAATGCACGACCCGCACCATCACGGTAGATAAGTGCTACCAGTCCGGGGATGATCATCGTTCCCGAAAATAAGATGACCAGTAGTCCAACGATTCGGGTGATGGCGCGAAAATGCATCTCTGCCGCTTCCTTAGTTCTTTAAAATGAGGTGGGGATTATTCTGCAATCGATAACAATTGCAATGAACCACGACTAAAATCCGCCAGCTTTGCTGAAAATTCATCCACTTTCGCATAAGGAAGTGCTACCCGAAGCAGAACGAATGCCTGGTAATCACTGAAAACGATTTTACCGTCAAACTGCCCCAACAGTGTTTCAATGCCTGCCAGTTGGCCGTACTCACACTGCAAAGTATATTCGGTTAATGGCGTCTTGCGCTGTGTCGTTAACTGGCGCAGCGCCTGATTCACACCACCACCGTAGGCTTTTACCAACCCCCCCGTACCGAGAAGGATACCGCCGTAGTAGCGCACCACCACCGCAGTAATCTCACCAACGCCGCTCCCCATCAGTTGAGCGAGCATCGGTTTGCCTGCGGTACCCGCCGGTTCGCCATCGTCTGAAAATCCCAGCTGTTGCGAGTCATTGGGCGCACCCGCCACCCACGCCACACAATGATGACGTGCATCCGGGTGTTCCGCTCTGACTGACTCAACAAACGCTTTCGCCGCTTCTACACCGTCCGTATGGGCGAGCAACGTAATGAAGCGGCTTTTTTTGATCTCTTCAACGACGCTAACCGGCGCCGCAGGGATTAACCAACTGTCCATTACGCCAGTTTCAAATCCCGGGTCATGTTTTCAATATTGTTCTCGTGGACCACCACGTTGTCTTCAATACGAATCCCGCCGAACGGCTTCAGGGCTTCGATTTTCTGCCAGTTGAAGTGTTTGCTGAATTGCCCTTCACGCCACGGTGCCAACAGCGATTCAATAAAGTAGATGCCCGGTTCGATGGTCAGAACCATGCCCGGTTGCAAAACGCGGGTGCAACGCAGATAAGGATACTTCGACGGCGCGGCAAGGTGTGTGCCCGTATCATCCTGCATAAAGCCAGCAACATCATGCACCTGCAGACCCAGCGGGTGACCAATGCCGTGCGGCATAAACGGCCCGGTAAGATCGTTTTCTACCATCGCCTCTTCACTCATATCGGTGATGATTTGATGCTTACGCAGCAGTTTCGCGATGCGCTGATGGAACTGAATGTGGTAATCCACATAGCTGGTGCCTGCTTTCATCGTGGCAATCAGCGCCAGTTGCTCGTCATTCACATCTTTCACCAGATGCGCATAGTCGTTGTCGCTTTTCGCCGACCAGGTACGCGTCAGGTCTGCCGCATAGCCGTTATATTCCGCACCCGCGTCCAGCAGGAAGCTGCGGATTTCAGACGGAGCCTGATGATCCAGCTTGGTGTAATGCAGAACCGAAGCATGCTCGTTAAGTGCAACGATATTGCTGTACGGCACGTCGGTGTCACGATGACCGGTAGCCGTCAGGTAAGCGAGGTTGATGTCAAACTCGCTCATTCCGGAACGGAACGCTTCTTCCGCGGCACGGTGTCCATTCACCGCCATTTTCTGCGCTTCGCGCATACAGGCCAGTTCGTAATCTGTTTTATAGGCGCGGTAATAGTGCAGGTAGTCGATCACCCCTTTCGGGTTGATGTTGCTGGCCGCGATATCCAGCTGCAGTGCGCGTTCAGGAACCGGACCAATGTAACCGATATTGCCGCGAGCCGCAGGCAGTTGACTACCAATACCATCCGCTTTTGGCAGCGCGATGATCTCAATTTCTTCCGTCCAGAAGGAGGTCGGCAACGGCTCAACGTTGTGCCAGTAATCGACCGGCAGGTAGAACCACAGTTTCGGCTTGTTCACGCCATCCACCAGCAACCAGCAGTTAGGAACCTGCGTTACAGGCACCCAGGCTTTGAACTGCGGATTAACCTTAAACGGATATGGATGATCGTCGAGAAAGACGTTAATCAGCTCACCTGAGTGAATAAGTAACGCATCCAGCTTAAAGCGTTCCAGTGCGTCGCGCGTCCGTTCTTGTAGGGTAACGATATGATTTTTATAGAGAGCGGCCAGTGATTCCATTTTCTATCCTTCTGTTTTTTTGACCTCAAGTCTCCGCATCTTAGCACATCGCCTTGTGAGTGCGTGATTTCTGCCGAGCGTGATCAAATCGTCATTTCTTTAATCATTCATTTGCATTTTATTAACACAAAATACACACTTCGATTCATCTGGTATGACCAGATCACCTTGCGGATTCAGGAGACTGACATGCTTTACAAAGGCGACACCCTGTACCTCGACTGGCTGGAAGATGGCATCGCCGAACTGGTGTTCGATGCCCCTGGTTCGGTCAATAAACTCGACACGGCCACCGTTGCCAGCCTGGGCCATGCGCTTGATGTGCTGGAAAAACAACCGAATTTAAAAGGGCTGCTGCTGCGTTCTAACAAAGCAGCCTTTATTGTTGGTGCCGATATCACCGAATTCCTTTCACTGTTCCTCGTGCCTGAAGAACAGTTAAGCCAGTGGCTGCATTTTGCCAACAGCGTCTTTAACCGCCTCGAAGATCTGCCTGTTCCGACCCTCTCTGCGGTAAACGGTTACGCGCTGGGCGGTGGCTGCGAGTGTGTCCTGGCAACCGATTATCGTCTGGCAACACCAGACCTGAGCATCGGTCTGCCGGAAACCAAACTGGGCATTATGCCGGGCTTTGGCGGCTCCGTGCGTATGCCACGTATGCTGGGTGCGGACAGCGCGCTGGAAATTATTGCGGCAGGTAAAGATGTTGGCGCTGACCAGGCGCTAAAAATCGGCCTGGTCGATGGCGTGGTGAAGCAAGACAAACTGCTTGATGGCGCGATTGCCGTATTACGTCAGGCGATTAACGGCGACCTTGACTGGAAAGCCAAACGTCAGCCGAAGCTGGAGCCGTTGAAACTCAGCAAAATTGAAGCGGCTATGAGCTTTACCATCGCCAAAGGCATGGTGGCGCAGACGGCAGGTAAGCATTATCCCGCACCGATTACCGCGGTAAAAACCATTGAAGCAGCGGCCCGTTTTGGCCGTGAAGAAGCACTGAATCTGGAAAATAAAAGCTTTGTGCCACTGGCGCACACCAGTGAAGCCCGCGCGCTGGTTGGGATCTTCCTTAACGATCAGTTCGTGAAAGCCAAAGCCAAAAAGCTCACCAAAAATATTGAAGCACCAAAGCAAGCGGCAGTGCTGGGTGCAGGCATTATGGGCGGTGGCATCGCTTACCAGTCAGCCTGGAAAGGCGTGCCGGTTGTGATGAAAGATATCAACGACAAATCATTAACGCTGGGCATGACCGAAGCGGCCAAACTGCTGAACAAACAGCTTGAGCGCGGCAAAATTGACGGTCTAAAAATGGCGGGCGTGATTTCCACTATTCATCCAACCCTCGACTATAGCGGTTTTGAGCGTGTGGATGTGGTGGTTGAAGCGGTCGTAGAAAACCCGAAAGTGAAAAAAGCGGTGCTGGCGGAGACTGAAGACAAAGTTCGCCCGGATACGGTACTGGCGTCGAATACCTCTACCATCCCAATCAATGAGCTGGCCAGCGCGCTCAAGCGCCCGGAAAACTTCTGTGGGATGCACTTCTTTAACCCGGTGCACCGTATGCCGCTGGTTGAGATCATTCGCGGCGAGAAAAGCTCGGATGAAACCATCGCCAAAGTTGTCGCGTGGGCAAGCCAGATGGGCAAAACGCCAATTGTGGTCAACGATTGCCCCGGTTTCTTCGTGAACCGCGTGCTGTTCCCGTATTTTGCCGGTTTCAGCCAGCTGCTACGCGATGGGGCGGATTTCCGCAAAGTCGACAAAGTCATGGAAAAACAGTTTGGCTGGCCAATGGGCCCAGCTTATCTGCTGGACGTGGTGGGTATTGATACCGCACATCACGCACAGGCGGTAATGTCCGCGGGCTTCCCACAGCGTATGCAGAAAGATTATCGCGATGCGATTGATGCGCTGTTTGATGCCAGCCGTTTCGGGCAGAAAAACGGCCTCGGATTTTGGCGTTATAAAGAAGACAACAAGGGCAAGCCGAAAAAAGAAGAGGATGCCACCGTTGATGATCTGCTGGCAGAAGTCAGCCAGCCGAAACGCGAATTCAGTGATGAAGAGATTATCGCTCGCATGATGATCCCAATGGTCAACGAAGTGGTACGGTGCCTGGAAGAAGGCATTATCGCCAGCCCGGCAGAAGCCGATATGGCGCTGGTGTATGGCCTGGGCTTCCCTCCGTTCCACGGCGGCGCGTTCCGCTGGCTGGATACGCTCGGCAGCGCGAAGTATCTCGATATGGCTCAGCAGTATCAGCACCTCGGAGCGCTGTATGAAGTTCCGGCTGGTCTGCGTGATAAGGCGCGCCATAACGAACCGTATTATCCCCAGGTTGAGCCTGCCCGCCCGGTTGGCAGCCTGAAAACGGCTTAAGGAGTCACAATGGAACAGGTTGTAATTGTTGATGCGATCCGTACCCCGATGGGCCGTTCAAAAGGGGGCGCGTTTCGTAACGTACGGGCAGAAGATCTCTCCGCACACTTAATGCGTAGCCTGCTGGCGCGTAATCCGGCACTGGAGCCAACCGCGCTGGATGACATTTACTGGGGCTGTGTGCAGCAAACGCTGGAGCAGGGTTTCAACATCGCCCGTAACGCCGCGCTGCTGGCGGAAATCCCGCACTCCGTTCCGGCGGTCACC
Source organism: Citrobacter sp. MGH100 (assembly GCF_001034465.1). Lineage (NCBI taxonomy): Bacteria > Pseudomonadati > Pseudomonadota > Gammaproteobacteria > Enterobacterales > Enterobacteriaceae > Citrobacter > Citrobacter sp. MGH100. The sequence goes on along the minus strand of NZ_KQ089806.1, from coordinate 77,740 downwards.
GTGAACCGCCTGTGCGGTTCATCAATGCAGGCGCTGCACGACGCGGCACGTATGATCATGACCGGCGATGCTCAGGCGTGCCTGATTGGTGGCGTGGAGCATATGGGCCATGTGCCAATGAGCCACGGCGTTGATTTCCATCCAGGCATGAGCCGCAACGTAGCAAAAGCTGCGGGGATGATGGGGCTGACGGCAGAAATGCTCTCCCGCATGCACGGCATCAGCCGTGAAATGCAGGATGCTTTCGCCGCACGTTCACATGCTCGCGCCTGGGCTGCAACACAGTCTGGCGCATTTAAAAACGAAATCATCCCGACCGGCGGTCATGATGCCGACGGCGTGCTGAAGCAGTTTAACTACGATGAGGTTATCCGCCCGGAGACAACCGTTGAAGCGCTCTCCACCCTGCGCCCAGCGTTCGATCCGGTGAGCGGAACGGTCACTGCCGGTACCTCCTCCGCGCTCTCTGACGGAGCAGCGGCGATGCTGGTCATGAGTGAAAGTCGCGCCCGTGAGCTGGGTCTGACGCCGCGTGCCCGTATTCGTTCGATGGCTGTTGTTGGCTGCGACCCGTCAATCATGGGTTACGGTCCGGTTCCGGCCTCAAAACTGGCGCTGAAAAAAGCGGGACTCTCCTCCAGCGACATCGGCTTGTTTGAGATGAACGAAGCCTTTGCCGCCCAGATCCTGCCGTGCATTAAAGATCTGGGGCTGATGGAGCAGATAGACGAGAAGATCAACCTCAACGGCGGCGCGATCGCCCTGGGCCACCCACTAGGATGTTCCGGCGCGCGGATTAGCACCACCCTGCTCAACCTGATGGAACGCAAAGACGTGCAGTTTGGTCTGGCAACGATGTGTATCGGGTTAGGTCAGGGCATCGCGACGGTATTTGAGCGAGTTTAATCAAAGATAAATTCCCCTAAATAATTCGCGCTGCATCGCGGCGGCAACTGAGCGAATCCCCGGGAGCATAGATAACTATGTGACCGGGGTGAGCAAAGGCAGCCAACAAAGAGGCAGAGTGAATTATGACGGGGAAAGGTTTAGTTGCCGTTCTTCCCGCCTGTCAGGGGCGGGTTTTTTATTTCCCTGAACTACCACGCACCACTAATTGCACCGGCAACAGCAGATTCTCTTCCAGTTTCTCTTCCAGCAATAAACGCAGCGCTTCACGCCCCAGTTGCTTTTTATCAACCGCAATAGTGGTCAGCGGCGGATGTGACCAGGCCGCAGCATCGATATCATCAAACCCCACCAGCGCGAGATCTTCCGGGATACGTATATCCTGCTGCGCACACACCCGCTGAACAACCATCGCCGCCGCGTCGTTATAGGCAAAAATGGCATCAGGCGGCTCCGGCAGCCTGAAAAGCTCATTAACCGCTTCCACCAGGGATTGCTCGGTATCCAGCAGCGGTGGCGCAACGGCGTCGTATTCTGGCGGCATCAGCAAACGGGCCTCATACAATGCCTGACGGTAGCCCTTCTCGCGCTGACGGATGCTGTAGTGCGCAAGCGAACTGGCAAGAAAAGCGATACGGCTGCGCCCCTGTTCGATCAAGTGTTTTGTCGCCAGATAGCCGCCCTGGGTATTGTCCGGATTGACGCATGGCAAACCTGGAGCCCACAGATCCACCAGCACCAACGGCAATTTCATCTGTTGCAGCAAGCCAAGTAATTCAGGCTCAAAAAAACCGGCGCAGATCAGCGCATCCGGCTGGTGCAGCATCACCTGCTCACTCACTGCATCACCTGGGCCTATAGAGAGAAAACTCAGCGCAATACCCTGATCCCGGCAGGCATCATCGATACCCAGCAGCAGCTGCGAGTAAAACGGCAATGCCCGGCTGATATTGTGCTGGCGGTGCAGCAAAAACAGGACGCGTTTGATCTTGTCAGTGCGCAGACGGGAAAAATCATAACCCTGCTGCTGCGCCACAGAAATAATGCGCAGCCGGGTATCTTCACGTAGCCCCGGCTGCCCTTTCAGGGCGCGGGAAACCGCGCCAACTGAAACGCCGCAGGCTTCGGCAATGTCCCTGATACGTACAGGTTTCGTCATGTCACTCTCATTGATTTACGCTGGCCTTTTGCGCCCCCAGCCAGGCCGCGCCGCGTACGCCGCTGCTGTCACCGTGTCGGGCCTGAACGATCGGCGTACGGCACTGTTTACCAAATACGTACTGCGCCACTCGCGCCTGCAAGCCTGAGTACAGTAAAGTGATATTGGATACCCCACCGCCCAGCACGATAACATCGGGATCGAGCGTATTCACCACCCCCGCCAACGCGCGCGCCAGCTGATCGCAATAGAGTTCCCATAACAAACAGGCATCTGCATCACCCGATTCTACCCGCTGCATAATATGTGGCACACCTGCATGTTGCGCGGTGTGATTCATATACTGACGCTCCAGGCCGCTGCCGGAAATAAAGCTCTCAATACAGTTCACCTGTCCGCAATAGCATGTCACTTCAGCCCCGTCCCGAGATTCGTGGTAGCGCGGCAATGCATTATGTCCCCACTCTCCTGAACAGGCGTTAGGTCCAGAGATCAAACGGTTATCGATGCATAGTCCACCGCCGCATCCGGTACCGAGGATAACGCCAAATACGACACGATAGCCCCGTCCGCTACCGTCCATCGCTTCCGACAGTGTGAAGCAGTTGGCGTCATTAGTTACGGGTACTGGCATTCCTAATGCACGCTCAAGATCTTGCGAAAAAGCCTGCTGATTCAGCACCAGGATATTGGAATTCTTAATCAAACCTTCGCTATCCACCGCGCCGGGCACCCCGATACCCACCGATAAAGGCTGATTAACGGCCTGTCTCGCCTTAGCAATCATCTCGGTCACAGCCTGGAAAAAATCACCGTAACTCAGCTTTGGTGTCGCACATCGCTCGCGGTAAACAATTTCACCCGTGTTATCAATCACCACCGCTTCAATTTTAGTCCCGCCGATATCCAGTCCGAGCCTCATGGTTTTCCCTCGCTGACGTCCCGCAATGTGATGCGATACAGCTTGCCCATTTTGTTTACTAAACAAAATGAAACCCGTCACAAAAACTCAGTTTTATGATTAATAGATAGAAAAAACATGTTTACTAAAAAATATGCTGAAAAAGAGAAACAACAAGACCGGGTTTGCACCCAGTTAGAAGAAGTAAGGTTGGTAATGGATGCGCCGGAAGGGATCCGGCGCACAGCGCTTAAATGAACGCGAAAGCGTCGCCAAACAGGCGATCTTCACGCGCACTACGTTCATTGCAGAACAGGTCGCGCGCGATTTTAGCCATCTCGAAACGCCCGGCGATATAAATATCATGTTCCGCCAGAGTGCCGTAATCCTGTAATACTGCCGTTAATACGGTTCCCGTACGACCACGCCAGCCGTCTTCAGGCTGCTCTACCACCGGCTCAACGCGCAGGTTCGGGTGATTCACCGACAATGCTTCCAGCTCTGAGAGATCGTAGAGATGCTTCTCTTCGCGCCCGCCCCAGTAAATAGTGATATCGCGGTTTGGATTGCGCGCCAGCGCGGTAAGCAGAATAGAACGCACGTAAGAGAACCCTGTACCTCCGGCAATCAGGATCAGCGGACGATTCTCATCATCCCGCAGCCAGGCTTCACCGTGCGGGATATCGACCTTAATTTCCCGATCTTTCAGAATTCGGTCCATAACAGCCATGGCATAAAGATTTAGCTCAGAAGCACCCACGTGCAGCTCAATGAACCCATGCTCATCCGGCGTAGATGCCATGGAGAACGGGCGTTTATCACGTTCGTCCATCACGACCATTAAATACTGACCTGCACGAAAGGAAAACGCCGCGTCCGGCACTAAACGTACGCGATATACGGTGTCAGTGATAGCTTCTACCGAGGTCACTTTACAGCTTAAGGTTGTCATGCGCTCTCTCTGTCGGATCAATAGGCAAAACGATCGCGCCTCAGGCGCTTTTGCCGTCATTAAAGATGGCTAATTCATCCCAAATTGCGTCAATACGCGCAGTCACTTCAGGATCTTTTTTAATCGGGCGTCCCCACTCTCGTTGGGTTTCACCCGGCCATTTATTTGTGGCATCCAGCCCCATTTTTGAACCAAGGCCGGAAACCGGCGAGGCAAAGTCCAGGTAATCAATCGGCGTATTCTCTACCAGTACCGTATCCCGGGCCGGGTCCATACGGGTAGTAATTGCCCAAATCACATCGTTCCAGTCACGTGCGTTGACATCATCATCGCAGACAATAACAAATTTGGTGTACATAAACTGACGCAAAAATGACCAAACGCCCATCATGACGCGTTTGGCATGACCCGCGTACTGTTTTTTCATCGTCACCACGGCCAGTCGATAAGAACAACCTTCCGGCGGCAGATAAAAGTCGACGATTTCCGGGAACTGCTTTTGCAGAATAGGAACAAAGACCTCATTCAGCGCCACACCGAGAACCGCTGGCTCATCTGGTGGGCGTCCGGTGTAGGTGGAGTGATAAATCGCATCTTCACGTTGGGTAATGTGGGTGACGGTGAAAACCGGGAAGCTATCCACTTCATTGTAATAACCCGTATGATCGCCATACGGTCCTTCCGGTGCCAGTTCACCCGGCTCGATATAACCTTCCAGTACGATTTCAGCGCTGGCGGGTACTTCGAGATCGTTGGAGATGCATTTGACGACTTCGGTCTTGGTGCCACGCAGCAGCCCGGCGAAGGCGTACTCTGATAATGTATCAGGTACAGGGGTCACCGCGCCCAGAATGGTCGCCGGGTCTGCCCCTAACGCAACGGAGACTGGGAAACGCTCACCAGGGTGTGCAGCGCACCACTCCTGATAATCCAGCGCGCCGCCACGATGTGAAAGCCAACGCATAATGAGCTTATTTTTGCCAATCAACTGTTGGCGATAAATACCCAGATTCTGTCGCTCTTTATGCGGACCACGCGTGACGGTGAGTCCCCATGTAATCAGTGGCGCTGCATCTTCCGGCCAGCAGGTCATAATCGGAATGCGGTTTAAATCAACGTCATCGCCTGAGTAGATTTTTTGCTGACAAGGCGCACCGCGTAGCCGTTTGGTCGGCATGTTCAGCACCTGCTTGAACTGTGGCAGCTTATCAAACAGATCGCGGAATCCTTTCGGCGGCTCCGGCTCTTTCAAAAACGCCAACAGCTTACCAACTTCCCGTAGTGCTGAGACATCTTCTTGCCCCATCCCCATGGCGACACGCTTCGGCGTGCCAAACAGATTGCACAGCACCGGCATTGAATAGCCTTTTGGATTCTCAAACAGCAGCGCAGGCCCACCGGCACGCAAGGTGCGATCGGCAATTTCAGTGATCTCCAGATGGGGATCCACTGGAAGCGTAATACGTTTGAGCTCGCCCTGCTGTTCAAGCTGCGTCAGGAAGTCGCGTAAATCGTGATATTTCATGGCGTCCATTATGGCCTCTGTGTAAGCGCCTCATTATACGGCGTTCATCATTGTGATGCTGTATTTTTGTTAAATTAGCGTGAACTCTGGCAACCAACACCGATGAGGCTTGAAAGATGAAGTGTATAATGACTTTTGCTATGCTTGCGCTCAGAACAAGCGGATAAGAGTTATTATGCAAGCCTGGTATTTACTGTACTGCAAACGCGGGCAACTTCAACGTGCCCAGGAACACCTGGAAAGACAAGCAGTAAACTGTTTGACGCCAATGATCACCCTGGAAAAAATGGTGCGTGGTAAACGTACCACAGTCAGTGAGCCACTTTTCCCTAATTACATGTTTGTCGAGTTCGATCCGGAAGTGATCCACACCACGACCATCAATGCGACACGTGGCGTTAGCCATTTTGTACGTTTTGGAGCGACACCAGCCACCGTCCCCTCTCCCGTCATTCACCAGCTTTCTATCTACAAGCCCGAAGGAATTGTTGACCCGGAAACGCCGCATCCTGGAGACTGCGTCATTATCACTGAAGGGGCATTTGAAGGGTTGAAGGCGATTTTCACCGAACCCGACGGCGAAGCACGTTCCATGCTCCTGCTTAACCTGTTGAATAAAGAGGTTAAGCAGAGCGTGAAAAACACCGGCTTTCGAAAAATATAAACAGACTCAGAAGGTCACTTCGAATAACGTTCTGACGTTGGCATCAATCGCCGTTGATAGCCACTGAGGATCTTCCCCGCGCCAGTGCGCAATACGCTCAAGAATATGCGGCAGGTGTGCAGGTTCATTGCGTCGGGAAGTCGGCTTCGGGGCCAGATCGCGTGGGAGTAAATAGGGCGCGTCTGTTTCTATCAGCAGCCTTTCCACCGGGATAAACGGCAGTAGCTCCCGTAGTTCCATACCCCGACGCTCATCGCAGACCCATCCGGTAATCCCGATATAAAGCCCTCTGTCCACGCAGTCCTGCATCTCCCGGCGCGAGCCAGTGAAACAGTGCAGCACTGCGCCGGGGAGGCTGTCCAGCCAGGGTTCCAGCAGCGTCAAAAAACGTTCGTGGGCATCCCGACAATGCATGAAAACAGGCATCTGCAATTCAGCGGCAATACGCAATTGCGCCTCAAAAGCCCGTTCCTGTTCCTGCGCAGTGGAGTAATTACGATTGAAATCCAGTCCACACTCACCAATGGCGACCACTTCGGACTGGTTCGCCAGTGCAATAATTTCCGCCTCTGTTGAGGATTGCCATTGGCTACTGTCATGCGGGTGGACGCCAGCTGTGGACCAGCAATGTGGATAATGCTGTGCCAACTTTAGCGCCTGCTGGCTTTCATGCAGGTTTGTTCCGGTCAGAAGCATGCCGTTTACACCCGCAGCAAAGGCGCGCGCCACAACCTCATCCCTGTCTTTCGCAAATTGTGAACTGGTTAGATTAACGCCAATATCAAACATGCTTCCTCCCATATGACAACCGCCCTTACGGGCGGCTGAATTTACTCTTCGGTTTTCTCGGTGGCTTCGGCTTCTTTCGCATTCTCAGCCTCGTTGTCTTCGTCTCGCGTACGTCGCTTGCCGACATAAAAACGAGAGAAGAAAACACCCACCTCAAACAGGCAGTACATCGGTATCGCCAACAGCGTTTGCGAGAAGACATCTGGTGGAGTCAGTAACATCCCCACGACAAATGCCCCGACAACTACGTAAGGACGTTTCTTACGTAAGTCCTCAGGTGTCGTAATGCCCATCCAGCACAACAATACAATGGCGACAGGAACCTCAAAAGAGACACCAAACGCCATAAACAGCGCCATGACAAAGCTGAGATAACTGGCAATGTCTGTCGAAACCTGCACGCCTTGCGGAGCTGTGTTGGCAAGGAAGCCAAACGCCAACGGGAAGACGACAAAATAGGCGAATGCCATCCCGATATAGAACAACAGCGAACTTGAGACCAGCAGCGGCACGACAAGGCGACGTTCATGCTTATACAAAGCAGGCGCAATAAATGCCCATACCTGGTACAGGATCACTGGTGCCGACAGGATCAGCGACACCATAAAGGTTAGCTTTATCGGGGTAAAGAACGGTGAAGCCACATCGGTGGCGATCATCGTTGCGCCCTGCGGCATCTGCTTAATCAGCGGTGCCGCAACCATATGGTAAATGTCGTTGGCAAAATAAACCAACGCCAGAAAGATCACCATAACCGCAATAATGCAGTTCAGGAGTCGCTTACGCAGCTCAATAAGATGCGTGATGAGCGGTTGAGTATCTTCTACAGACATGTTTACGGTTTATCACTCGACGAGGGTGAGGATTCGACAGCAGGTGCGGCAGGTTTCTTTTCCGCGTCCATCGACGTAACGGAAGCAGTGTCTTTCAACTCCGGCGTGTCAGCACCCGTGGATTCCGGTTTTTGCTCCGGCGAACTGGCCTGTGCTTCAGCAGTAGCAGGGGTAACCCCCTCGTGCTGCGCTTCACTTCCTTTCACTACAGGGTTATGGATAGTGTGCGCTTCATCGCTCGCTTTCTCAGGATCGTGCACGCTGTAAGAACGCTTCATCGACTCAGCCGCTTCACGCAGCTCATCCATCGATGCTTTCAGCTCCGGCGTCAAATTTGTCAGGCTCGCTTTCTCTACTTTCTTCAGGCTGTCCTGAAACTCCTGAAGCTTAAGCTCCTGGGTCAGTTCATTCTGCACAGTAGTTGCAAGAGAGCGCAGCGCACGGACCCAGCCCGCGACCGTTTTTACTGCCACTGGCAATCGTTGTGGCCCCAGTACGATGAGGCCGATAACGAACACCAATAACAGTTCGCTAAAACCGATATCAAACACGGATTATACCTGCTCTTTATCTTGGCTTTTGGCGTCTTCTTTCTTCACTTCACCCTGCTTATCGGTGATGGATTTAGCGGTAAAATCAGCGTCCTGGCTGGTTTTATCCTGCTTAGGTTCATCATCACCCATCGCTTTCTTGAAGCCTTTAATAGACGCGCCAAGGTCGGAACCGATGGAGCCGAGTTTCTTGGTGCCAAATAGCAGTACAACGATGACGGCAATGATCAACAACTGCCAAATACTGATACCACCCATACATGTTCCTCTGTCATAGATGATGAATTAATAAGGCCGTAGTATACGTTACACGACCTGCCTTGGGCGATGAAAAAATCAGCGCATTTTGCGCCAGCCGATCAGCCAGGCGATAACACCACCCGCGATTAACCAGCCCGGCATAAGCCCCCACTCAGGGCGGCTTACCAGCAGGAATGTCCCACTTAACAGCAACGTTGCGCCAATACCCAATAAATAACGGGATTGTCCCTGACGTACGTGATTCGCATGAAGCTCGCGCGCAATCTTATCAACACTGTGCTGTAAATATTTGCCCTGGCGCAAACTGTCATACACCAGTTCAGGTATTTCTGGCATTTTTTCGACCCAGAACGGTGCTTTTTCTTTAAATGCCCTGACAAGCGCCGGAATACCGACCTGATCTTTAATCCAGGATTCAAGGAAAGGTTTGGCCGTTTTCCACAGATCCAACTGAGGATAGAGCTGTCGGCCAACACCCTCAACGTACAACAGCGTCTTCTGTAACAGCACCAGTTGAGGCTGGACTTCCATATTAAATCGACGTGCCGTATTGAACAGATTCAACAGCACGTGACCAAAGGAGATCTCTGCTAGCGGCTTTTCGAAGATCGGTTCACACACGGTACGAATGGCGAATTCGAACTCTTCAACGTTGGTATCCGGCGGAACCCAGCCAGAATCCACGTGCAGTTCAGCAACTTTGCGGTAGTCGCGATTAAAAAACGCAATAAAGTTTTCAGCCAGATAGCGCTTATCTTCTTTATTTAATGAGCCCACAATCCCACAATCAATACCAATGTATTTCGGGTTTTCAGGGTGCTCATAACTGACAAAAATGTTCCCAGGGTGCATATCCGCATGGAAAAAGCTGTCGCGGAATACCTGAGTAAAGAAGACCTGAACACCACGCTCGGCCAACAGTTTCATATTGGTGCCGTTCTTCTCAAGCGTGGCAACATCCGAAACAGGGATACCGTAAATACGCTCCATCACCATCATGTTCTGACTGCAATAGTCGGAATACACTTCCGGGATGTACAGCATTGGGCTGTCTTCAAAATTGCGTCGCAGTTGAATGGCGTTTGCCGACTCACGCAGCAGGTTCAGCTCGTCGATCAATGTTTTTTCATATTCACGGACCACTTCTGTTGGCCGCAGACGACGCCCATCTGGAAGCAGACGAGGAACCCAACGAGCCAGGCGGTAGATCAGTTTTAAATCCGCTTTGATGACCGGCAGTATGTCCGGGCGAATAACTTTGATCACTACCTCTTTGCCATTCGATTTCAATCGCGCAGTGTGAACCTGAGCAACAGACGCAGATGCCAGCGGCGTGATTTCAAAATCATCAAACCATTCCTCGACGGGCAGCCCGCCCATGGCCTCTTCGATTTGTTTTTTCGCTCTAAGCCCATCAAACGGGGCAACACGATCCTGCAATAGCGCAAGCTGATCGGCGATGTGCGGAGGGAAAAGGTCACGACGGGTGGAGAGCATCTGCCCAAACTTGATCCATACCGGCCCCAATTCCTGCAAAGCCAGTCTCAGCCTTTCACCCAGCGGCTTATCTTTATGTCGGTTTGGCATCCAAAACAATGTGTAACGCCACAGACGGAGCGGCAGCGTAATACGCATTTTAGGGATGAGTTCATCAAGACCGTAGCTTAAAAAAGTGCGAATGATGAAATAAAGGCGCCGTACTTCTCCTGGCGTCATTTGGCCTCCAGTTTTTCCAGCCGTCTGGCCAGAGATTCGACCGCGCGCTCAACCGCTGCCGTTTCTTCCGCAAACCATGCAACTTCAAGCAGGCCAGGGGCCATACGCCACTCTTCAGTGATCGCTTCGGCAACATAACGTTGCTGACGTTGAATGCCATGACGCAGGAACTTCGCGCCACCGCGCAGGACTTTGCTAACACCTTCCGCGACGATATCGCCGGTATAGGGTGCTAACAGTTCTGCAGGATCCAACTCCGCCAGATCGGCCAGCGCAACAAAGTTCTGCACCACCTGAATATCGCCCTGCACTTCCAGTTCGCCGCTGCGAATAAGCGTGGTGAGTTGCTGTCTGTCACGCAATTTCGGTAACACACTGGCATATGTGATTACGGTGCAATCGGCTTCGCCTTCCCATGCCCCCAGCACATCGACCTGGCGCTCACTAAACACCAGGACTAACGACGTCGAAAATCCTTTCAGGTCAAAACGCAGCACCTTACTCTGCAAACGCGTTCGGGCCGATTTCAGCGCAGGAGAACGGTACAGAAAGGTGTTGAGCAGATTTTCAACGCCTGCGGTCACTAAGGGTTTTAAAGGCATCCCCAATCTCCTGTCAGAACTTGTAGCCACGATGCAGCGCAACGACACCTGCCGTCAGGTTGTAGTAATCAACGCTTTCGAACCCGGCATCTTGCATCATTGCTTTTAAGGTGTCCTGATCGGGATGCATGCGGATGGACTCCGCCAGATAGCGATAACTGTCTGCATCGCTTGCTACCATGGAGCCAATGCGCGGTAGAACGTGGAAAGAGTATGCGTCGTAGGCTTTGCTCAGCGGTTCGATAATCGGCTTGGAGAACTCCAGCACCAGTAGACGTCCGCCCGGCTTCAACACGCGATACATGGAGCGTAATGCTTTGTCTTTATCCGTAACGTTGCGCAGACCGAAAGAGATGGTGATGCAGTCAAACGTGTTGTCAGGGAAAGGTAGTGCTTCCGCATTCGCCTGAACGTACTCAACGTTACCCACCACACCAATATTGCGCAGCTTTTCGCGACCCATTTTGAGCATTGAGTCATTGATATCCGCCAGCACAACTTTGCCGGTTTCGCCTACCATGCGAGAGAATTTCGCCGTCAGATCGCCGGTACCGCCAGCCAAATCGAGAACGGTTTGTCCGCGACGCACGCCACTGCAGTCAATGGTGAAGCGCTTCCACAAACGATGAATGCCGAATGACATTAAGTCATTCATAACGTCATATTTAGAGGCCACAGAATGAAAAACGTGGGCCACCATGTCAGCTTTCTGCTCTTTAGCGACGGTCTGAAAGCCAAAGTGCGTCGTTTCTTGTGAATTATCCACCATCTCAGTGCCTGCTCATTCAAAAAATGTTCGAGAAGTGTAACAGATTGGGCCAATTTGCCCTACCCTTCTGCCGGGTTCAACTACCCCAAATGGACTAGCTTGATTGCTGATTTACCGTTTCATCATCGGGGTAAGGCTCATCTTGTTGCGTCTCAGGGACCGAGCGCAAACGGTACTCTTCATCCTGCGTAGTGGCTTGTTCAGCCAGCTCAGGATTAATCTCACGCTTAATTTCCACCCCTAAACTGCGAAACGCTTCTGCCTGCGACAGGACGTTTCCACGACCGGAAGAGAGTTTTTTCATCGCCTGTCGGTAATTATCCTGGGCTTTGTCCAGGCTTTGACCTATTGCCGACATATCATCCACAAACAACCGCATCTTGTCATAAAGTTTGCTGGCCCGATCGGCAATTTGTTGCGCATTACGACTCTGATGCTCGTAGCGCCACAGGTTGGCAATCGTACGCAATGCCACCAACAGCGTAGTGGGACTGACCAGCATAATGTTATTTCTAAGCGCTTCGGTAATCAGTTCGGGCTGCCTGTCGAGCGCCAGTAAAAAAGCAGGCTCAACGGGGATAAACATCAGCACATAGTCAAGCGTACGTAACCCAGGAAGCTGCTGATAGTCTTTGCGACCCAGCAGACGAATATGGTTTCGCACGGAGGCGATGTGCTCCTGCAACGCGCCCTCGCGGGTGAATTCATCTTCAGTGTTAAAATAGCGTTCATAGGCGACCAGCGTCATTTTCGCATCAATCACCACATCTTTGCCCTGCGGTAATCGGACAATAACATCTGGCTGCATCCGCGAGCGGGCGTCGTTTTCGATGCTGACCTGGGTTTCGTATTCATAGCCTTCGCGCAGACCGGAAGCCTCAAGCACCCGCGTGAGTACCACCTCGCCCCAGTTACCCTGCGTTTTGTTATCGCCTTTTAATGCCCGCGTCAGGTTTACCGCTTCCTGTGCCATCTGCGCGTTCAGTTGCTGGAGATTACGAATTTCGTGCGCCAGGGTATGGCGCTCCTGAGCCTCTTTACCAAAGCTATCCTGAACCTGGCGGCGAAAACCGTCCAGTTGTTCGCGAAGCGGTGCCAGCAGGCTGTTCAGGCTTTGGCGATTTTGCTCATCTACGCGGCGATTGCTGTGCTCGAAAATACGGTTCGCCAGATTCTCAAACTGCTCGCTCAGACGCTGTTCGCTGTTGATCATCTGACGAATCTTATCTTCCGCATGCTGCTGCGTCGCTTCCAGCCGGGTAGTGACTTCACGGAGATCGGCCTCCAGTGAGGTATTGATACTGTGCAGGCTGCGGAGTTCGTTATTCAGCAGTTCGCACTCATCACGCCAGTGGGCTTCCTGTGAGAGTTGTTGCCGGGCGGCGCTTAGCGCGATATCCAGTTCTCGTCGTTCTTCGATGAGATCGGCACGGATCCTGTCGGCGTGCGCTTTTGTCGCCAGCCAACCCACCAGCAGCCCTGCAGCTAATGCCAGCACGGCACTCATCAAAATTGGAATATCCACAACCCCCCCTTACAGCAACGACTTACCCGCACAAAATAGAATTGTGCTGTATAAACGTCCAGTTTAAAAGGAATTTCCTGCGAGGTACTACGCAAAATAAAAAGGCCGAACGCGTCGGCCTTTTTGAATAGACGGGAGAATTACAGTAAACGACGTGCGGCTTCTACCACGATTTTCACCGCGTGGCTTTCTGTTTGTTTCATCGTTTCCGCATTAGGGATCTCTTGCTGAGTACGGTTCACGATAACACCCGCGACCATACCGGCACGCAGACCCTGGCTTGCGCACATGGTCAGCAGCGTGGCAGATTCCATTTCGTAGTTCATAACGCCCATAGACTGCCACTCTTCCATTGAGCCTTTGAAACGGCTCACGACGCGACCAGAGAAGGTGTCGTAACGCTCCTGGCCCGGGTAAAAGGTATCAGAAGACGCGGTAACGCCAACGTGGGTAGTAGCGCCGATAGATTTCGCCGCTTCCACCAGCGCGGTGGTGCACTCGAAGTCTGCAACAGCCGGGAACTCCATTGGCGCGAAGTGCAGGCTTGCGCCGTCCAGACGGACAGACGCCGTGGTGACCAGTACGTCACCCACGTTGATATGCGGCTGGATAGCGCCAGTCGTACCGATACGCAGGAAGGTACGAATGCCCAGCTGTGCCAGTTCTTCTACGGCGATAGAGGTTGACGGGCCGCCGATACCGGTAGAGCAAACGATCACGGCTTTACCATCCAGCTCAGCACGCCAGGTAGTGAACTCGCGATGAGATGCCAGCTTAACCGGCTTATCCATCAGCGCGGCGATCTTTTCCACACGCTCCGGGTCGCCAGGGACGATAGCAAGCGTAGCCCCTTGTAAATCGCTCTTAGTGAGGCCGAGATGAAAAACATCAGACTTAGACATAAAAACTCCTCTGTGAATCGGTTTTGTCAGAAGAAGCAAAAACACACTTTACCGAAGGCATGAACATATTTTCGTGACAGTCATCACTCTGATGTAAATCAATTGCATTCAATTACCATCAAATAGTGATGAATATCACATAAACGATGCGATGTAAGGAAGCCCTGCACAAAAGATAGCCCGTTTAAGGCAATGTGGTTCGTTGCATGTGTCTATAGTTAACAATGCGCTTTTTGGCTGAATATTTAAGGGTACGGAGAATACCATGACAACACGACAATCTGGCTTTGCACCTGCTGTATCTCCACCGACGTCTACCACGGTTCACACTCCGGATAACGCGATTATCGCCGGTGTAACGTCCATACCTTCACAAGGCGATGATATGCCTGCGTATTACGCACGGCCGCAACAGACCGATGGTCCGCTGCCCGTCATCATTGTCGTGCAGGAGATTTTTGGTATTCATGAGCACATTCGTGATGTTTGCCGTCGACTGGCGCTGGAAGGATATCTGGCTATCGCACCCGAACTCTATTTTCGCGAAGGCGATCCCAATGACTTTGCCGATATCCCGACGCTTCTAAGCGGCCTCGTCGCCAAAGTGCCTGACTCTCAGGTACTGGCCGATTTGGATCACGTCGCCAGCTGGGCCTCCCGCAACGGGGGAGATGCGCACCAACTGATGATCACCGGATTTTGCTGGGGCGGGCGCATTACCTGGCTGTATGCCGCACACAATCCACAGCTAAAAGCGGCGGTGGCGTGGTACGGCAAACTGGTGGGCGATAAAACGCTGAACTCCCCCAAACATCCCGTTGATATCGCAACCGATCTTAACGCCCCCGTTTTGGGACTGTATGGCGGCCAGGATACCAGTATTCCACAAGATACCGTTGAAACAATGCGTCAGGCGCTGCGTGCCGCCAATGCGAAAGCGGAAATCGTGGTCTATCCCGATGCCGGGCATGCGTTTAACGCCGATTATCGCCCGAGCTATCACGAAGAGTCCGCGAAAGACGGCTGGCAGAGAATGCTGGAGTGGTTCGCGCAATACGGTGGGAAGAAATAATTCCCGCCAGGCAAACCAATAAACAAAACGGAGGCATCAGCCTCCGTTTTGTTTTTACGCCTGACGCAGATTCTGTGCCGCTTTAACCATGTTTGCCAGCGCGGCGCGGGTTTCCGGCCAACCGCGCGTTTTCAGACCGCAGTCCGGGTTCACCCACAGACGTTCAGCCGGAATACGCTGCTCGGCTTTCTTCAGCAGAGCTTCAATCCACTCCACGCTCGGGACGTTCGGCGAGTGAATGTCGTAGACGCCCGGCCCGATTTCGTTCGGATAGTCGAACTCTTCGAACGACTCCAGTAACTCCATGTCGGAACGCGAGGTTTCAATAGTGATCACGTCCGCGTCCAGCGCCGCAATGGAGTCCATGATGTCGTTGAACTCGCAGTAACACATGTGGGTGTGGATCTGGGTTTCATCCTTCGCCACTGCCGCGTTAATGCGGAAGGCTTCCACGCCCCACTCCAGATACGCCGCCCAGTCGCTGCGACGCAGCGGTAAACCTTCACGCAGTGCCGGCTCATCAATCTGGATGATGCCGATCCCCGCCGCTTCCAGATCCGCAACTTCATCACGCAGCGCCAGCGCAATCTGCTTCGCGATGGTTTCACGCGTCACATCTTCACGCGGGAATGACCAGCAAAGAATGGTCACCGGACCGGTCAGCATACCTTTTACCGGTTTGTCGGTCAGCGACTGGGCATACTTCGCCCACTCCACGGTGATCGCTTCCGGGCGGCTGACGTCGCCAATGACTACCGGTGGCTTCACGCAACGGGAGCCATAGCTCTGCACCCAACCGTTCTGGGTAAAGACGAACCCGTCCAGATGCTCACCAAAGTATTCCACCATGTCGTTACGTTCGGCTTCACCGTGTACCAGCACGTCGAGACCCAGACGCTCCTGTTCAGCGATCGCCTGTTTAATATGTTCCGCAATTCCGGTGCGATAGTTACCAGCATCCAGGTTGCCCTTTTTGAAGTCCAGACGCAGACCGCGAATTTCGGTGGTTTGCGGGAATGAGCCGATAGTCGTGGTCGGCCATGCCGGCAGATTAAAGCGGTCACGCTGCGCCTCGGCACGAACCGGATAGGCGTTGGCGCGCTGGCTGTCCTGAGCGGTGATCGCCGCCAGGCGTTTTTCCACTGCGGCGTTATGGACACGGGTAGAGTGACGACGAGCCTGAATCGGTGCGCTCCACTCGACAATTGCCGCCGTATCACCGCTGTTCAACGCATCACGCAACAGCGCCAGCTCGCCGCATTTTTGCAGGGCGAAGGCAAACCAGCTCTTCACCTCTGCATCAAGGCGGGTTTCCACGCTGAGATCGATGGGGCTATGCAGCAGGGAGCAGGAAGAAGCCACCCACAGGTCACGTTTCCCGACGATATCTTTAATTTGCGCGTATTTTTCGCTGAGGTCGGCGCGCCAGACGTTACGACCATTGACCAGACCCGCTGACAGCAGCCAGTCGGCAGGCAGACGTTTGTGCAGCTCGGCGACATCATCTTTACCGTGCACGAAGTCAACGTGCAGCCCCTGCACCGGCAGCGCGGTAATGGTATCCAGGTTTGGCGTTACGCCTTCGAAGTAGGTGGTCAGTAGCAGCTTCACCTGGCCCTGCAGGGCGTCATAAGCCGGTTTAAAGGCATCCAGCCATGCTTGCGGCAGCTCCAGCACCAGAGCAGGTTCATCAATCTGCACCCACTCAATACCCCGTTTTGCCAGCTCAGCCAGCACCTGCTGGTAAACCGGCAGAATGTCGTTCAACAAGCTCAGGCGGTCAAACTGTTCGCCTTTCACTTTCCCCAGCCACAGGTAAGTTACCGGCCCCAGCAGCACAGGTTTCACCTTGTGCCCGAGTGCCAGCGCTTCGTCTACTTCGTCCAGCAGTTGCGTCCAGGTCAGTTTGAACTGCTGACCCTTGGTGAATTCCGGCACCATGTAGTGATAGTTGGTGTTAAACCATTTGGTCATTTCTGCTGCCGCCGCTGGCTCACCGGTCGGTGCGCGGCCACGGCCAATGCGGAATAAGGTATCGATATCGACCGAGCCGTCTTTATTCTGATGACGGGCCGGAACGTTGCCGAGCAGCAGGCTGGTAGTCAGCACGTGATCGTACCAGGCAAAATCACCTACTGGCAGCAGGTCAACGCCCGCCTGCTTCTGCTGATCCCAGTGGCGAGCACGCAGCTCGCGGCCAACGGTCAGCAAATCTTCACGGGAAGAATTTCCCGCCCAGTAACTTTCTTGCGCTTTCTTCAACTCGCGACGCAGGCCAACGCGAGGGAAACCGAGGGTGTGATTCAATATTGTCATTTTTCTTCCTCTAATTATATGTAAATCCTATGGATTTTGAATTTAGGGAAGGCGGCAAGTTTACTCATCCCCAGGAGCTTACTGAAGTAAGTGACTGGGGTGGGGAAACGAAGCCAACGCACCATAAATTTAAAAGACGAAGGATTTTAGCCGTCCAGATGTTTACACATCCATAATTGGCGGTTACTGTATATTCCTCAAGCGCAATTTGTTCATGCCGAAGTGAAGGACTTTCATGATCGAGATTAAACACCTGAAAACGCTCCAGGCGTTGCGGAATAGTGGTTCGCTGGCAGCCGCCGCGGCGACGTTGCATCAGACCCAATCCGCTCTTTCTCACCAGTTCAGCGATCTGGAGCAGCGCCTTGGCTTTCGACTCTTTGTCCGTAAAAGCCAGCCTCTGCGCTTTACGCCGCAGGGAGAAATCCTGCTGCAGTTAGCCAATCAGGTGTTGCCGCAAATTGGTCGTGCGCTGCAGGCCTGCAACGAACCACAGCAAACCCGGCTGCGAATCGCGATTGAATGCCACAGCTGTATCCAGTGGCTGACGCCCGCGCTGGAGAATTTTCGTGCCAACTGGCCGCAGGTGGAGATGGACTTTAAATCCGGCGTGACGTTCGATCCGCAACCGGCGCTACAGCAGGATGAGCTGGATCTGGTGTTAACCTCCGACATTCTGCCGCGCAGCGGACTGCACTATTCGCCGATGTTCGATTTTGAAGTCCGCCTGGTACTGGCGCCGGATCACCCGTTAGCCAGCAAAACGCAAATCACGCCGGAAGATTTAGCCAGCGAGACGCTGCTTATTTACCCGGTGCAACGGAGTCGACTGGATGTCTGGCGACATTTCCTGCAGCCCGCAGGCGTTAGCCCGTCGCTGAAGAGCGTGGATAATACCCTGCTGCTGATTCAGATGGTTGCAGCCAGAATGGGCATCGCGGCGTTACCGCATTGGGTGGTGGAGAGTTTTGAACGCCAGGGCCTGGTAGTGACCAAAACCCTGGGCGATGGATTGTGGAGCCGACTGTACGCCGCCGTGCGTGATGGCGAGCAGCGCCAGCCGGTAACAGAAGCGTTTATTCGCTCAGCGCGGAATCACGCCTGCGATCATCTGCCGTTTGTGCGGAGTGCGGAACGACCCACTTTCGATGTACCCACAGTGAGGCCACTATCACAGCCGCGCCAATGATGAAGCTTGGCCAGTGAGGCTGTTGATGCCAGATGGCCAGGTTGACCAACAGCCCGGCCGGCACATGCATATTGTTCATGATGCCCAACGTACCGGCATCCACCTGGGTCGCACCGTAGTTCCACATAAAGTAACCAATGCCGGATGCCGCCACGCCAAGAAAGACCAGAATTCCCCACTGTAGCGTGGTTGCAGGCATTTTCTGCGCATTGCCCAGCATGAACCAGGCGACGACCGCCACCATAAAGGCGCCCATGTAAAACCAGGCAAAAGCGTTGTGCTGTGGCATTGGGCGGGTTTCCATCAGACGCTTGTATCCCACCATACCGATGGCAAAACTAATGTTGGAAAGCTGCACCAACAGCAGGCCGGTCCAGAAGTGGCTGGTTACCTGATCGTAACGAATAATCCCCGCGCCAATCACCGCCAGTAACGCACTGAAAGCGTAGCTCCAACGCAAACGGCGCCCGCTCATCAGGTCATAAATCAGCGTGATGTAGAGCGGCGTCAGCACGGTGAAAAGCAACAGCTCTGAAACCGTCAGATACAGGTAGGCGTGAAAACTCAGCATATACATAATGCCAAGCTGCATGGCCCCCACCAGCATATACAGCGCGATCGTTTTTACGCTGTGCCCGCGGGTGCGTAAAAAAGGCAGGAACACCAGCGCCGCAAGTCCAACGCGCACCAGCACTGCAAAATAGCTATCGACATGACCGGCAAGGTATTCGCCAAACAGGCTGAAGGAAAAGGCCCACAAAATAGTGGTAATGATGAGTAGCGCCACAATGGATGCCTCTTAGAACAGGGAACATCCATTGTAGCGGAGAGTTTAGTTGACAACTGGTCAACTAAAGAACAATCACTTTAAAAAGAGATCGCGCAGGTAGTGCGGCACGGCATCGTCGGCGTTGAGTCCGATGACTTCCAGCTCCGGATGCAGATCCTTCAGGCGCTGGTGGGCATTACCCATGATGCAGCCTTTGCCCGCCATAGAGAGCATTTCCGCATCGTTCATCCCATCGCCAAAAGCGATACAGTCTTTCAGGCTGTAGCCCATCGCTTTCGCTACCGCTTCCAGCGCATGACCTTTCGACACGCCGCCCGCCATGACTTCCAGACAGGTAAGCGTAGAGAAGCTGACATTGACGCGATCGCCCCAGCGAGCGTTAATCGCCTGTTCCAGCGGCAGCAACCTTTCGTGAGAATCGGTGGTGAAAAACACTTTGCTGACGCCATCCGGCTCCAGCAGCGCAGGTTCAAACAGTGAATAATTGAATACCGCCTCTTTAAAGAAACGCATTTCTTCCGGGCGGTGGCGGTTCATGAACCACTCATCATCGCGGTAAACATTCGTCACGATATCCGGGTTGGCGTTCACTACACCAAACAGGTCGCTGGCAATGTCGCGATCCAGGTTATGCGAAAACACCAGATTCCCGTCAGAATCATGCACCCGCGCGCCGTTGGAGGTGATCATGTAGGTTTTAATGCCGAGGTTATCGCGAATTTGCCCCACATCAACATGATGACGACCGGTGGCAAACACGAAGTGAACACCGCGAGCCGTCAGTAGTTTTAGCGTCTCTTTGGCATAAGGGGACAAAGTATGGTCGGGAGAAAGCAGCGTACCGTCTAAATCAGACGCAACAACCTGATACATAAGAAAATTAAACCTCTAGGCAAAGCGAGTTCCGCTGGATGAGTTATGCCTGTTGAAAAAATCAACAATAGCGTTAAGCGCGACTGAGCGCATGGCGTCCTTTTCAAAAAGGATCTCATGGTACGCGCCTTTTATGACAAGCGGCTGACCTCCTTCTACAGGATGGCCCGCTGCGGCGCGGAGTTCACAAAAACGATCGTGCATGCGGTTATCCACTACACGCTCTTCTTCAGCCTGAATCAGCAGCGTCGGCGTCGCGTCGTCTCCCGCGCCAGCCAAAACCTGTTCGCCCGCCTGAATGCCTTCACGCACCCAGTGATAGGTGGGACCGCCAACGCGCAACCGCGGCTCATCAGCATAGAAGCGTAGGTTACGCCGATAGCGCTGTCGGCTATGGGTTAACGCATTCATGCCGAAGGGCAGCGCCCGCCAGCGCCCGGTTCCCATCGCATAGCCTTCGCGGATGCGCGGATGCCCTTCGGCCCAGTCAAGAATGTGGCGCACCATCCAGTCGGGAAAGCGCATCACAATACCAAACATCGGTGCACAAAGCGCGATGGCATCACACTGATTCGGGTGGCGCTGCAGGAATAACGTGGCAATCGCCCCGCCCATTGAATGCGCCAGGATATAGCGTTTTCTCCACGGGCCGGGTAGCACTTCCTGCTGCCAGAAGGCGGTTAGATCGTCGACATAGTCATTAAAGTTATCGACATGACCGCGATGCGGATCCGAAAGCATTCGCCCGGAACGCCCCTGACCACGGTGATCGATAATGAGCACGTCAAAACCAGAATGAAACAGGTCATACGCCAGTTCAGCGTATTTCACGTAGCTTTCTATGCGTCCAGGACAGACGACGATGACGCGATCGTTTTTTTCTGCATGAAAACACACAAAATGTACGGGGATATCATCCACACCCGTAAATTCCGCTTCTTCCCGCTGACGCCAGAAATCTGTCAGTGGCCCCATGGAAAAAGCAGCAAACGCGTTTTCTCTTGTTTCCCAGTCTTTTTGCTGCTGAAACATCGGGTATCCAGCCTCGCTGACCAAGTAAAATCGTTTTTTTCGCCGTCGCTGATACAACCTAACGGCAGTAGCGTATTGTGGCATAAAAATAGACAATCCGGGAGTTTCTCATGACCTTTGAATGGTGGTTCGCCTACCTGCTGACCTCTATTATTTTGAGCTTGTCTCCGGGCTCAGGCGCAATCAACACCATGACCACCGCCATCAGTCACGGCTATCGTGGCGCCA
Source organism: Citrobacter sp. MGH100 (assembly GCF_001034465.1). Taxonomy (NCBI): domain Bacteria; kingdom Pseudomonadati; phylum Pseudomonadota; class Gammaproteobacteria; order Enterobacterales; family Enterobacteriaceae; genus Citrobacter; species Citrobacter sp. MGH100. Next base: position 56,185 of record NZ_KQ089806.1, on the reverse strand, counting down.
GCGCCTCTATTGCCGGTTTGCAGACCGGGCTTGGCATTCATATCATTTTGGTAGGTGTGGGGCTGGGAACGCTATTTTCACGTTCGGTGATCGCATTTGAGGTGCTGAAGTGGGCGGGAGCGGCCTATCTGATTTGGCTGGGTATTCAACAATGGCGCGCGGCGGGTGCTATCGATCTGAACACCATGGCGAATACACAATCGCGCAGCCGCCTGTTCAAACGCGCGGTCTTTGTGAATCTGACCAACCCCAAGAGCATTGTTTTTCTTGCCGCCCTGTTCCCGCAGTTTATCCTGCCGCAGGAACCGCAACTGATGCAGTACGTGGTGCTTGGCGTCACGACCATTGTGGTCGATATCATTGTGATGATCGGTTACGCGACGCTGGCCACGCGCATTGCTGGCTGGATTAAAGGGCCAAAGCAAATGAAGGCGCTCAACAAAGTGTTTGGCTCGCTGTTTATGCTGATAGGTGCCCTGCTGGCATCGGCAAGGCATGCCTGATAACGGTGCCGGATGGCGTTAGCGCTTATCCGGCCTGAAGGAAGCTTAGCGCGAAATAATCAGGTGGATACCAAAGCCCGCGAACAACGCGCCAGCAAAACCATCAATCCACTTCGCCAGACGCTGATAGCCACGACGCATTTTCGGCAGCGCAAACAGGCTGGCAACTACGGTAAACCACGCCAGGGTTTCCACGATGATCAGAGCAAAAATCCCCCAACGCGCGCCCGTTCCCACGTTATCGCCAACGAACAATGAGAAGACGGAGCCAAAATAGATAATGGCTTTAGGGTTCGCCAGATTGGTCAGCAGACCTTTCAAGAAGCTGCGTCCGCTCTGCGCCAGTTCAACCTGCGGTGCGGGTGCCGCAACGTCCTGTTTTTTAAACGCGCCGCGCAGCATCTGGTAGCCCATCCAGCACAGATACAGACCCCCACCGACCATAATAATGGTGTGCAGCCAGGCCATTTTTTCGATAATCAGATGCAGGCCGAGCAGTGCCACGCCAGCCCAGACCATGACGCCGCAGGTAATGCCCAGTACCCCCATCATCGCCTCTTTACGCGAACGGCTAACGGCCGTTTGAGAGACAAAGAAAAAATCGGGACCGGGACTCATCAGTGCAACGATATGCACCAACGCAACGGTGAAAAATAGCGTTAACATAAAAATGACTCGCGGGGGAATAGTTCAGTGAGTCACCATCCTGGCACTTTTTTGCCCGGCTGACTACTCTTCGTCGTCACCATCAACGTGTGCGCGAATAAGCGCCATAAACTCTTTACCGAAACGCTCAAGTTTACGCATCCCCACACCGTTGACGCTCAGCATTTCGCTCGCTGAAACTGGCATCTGCTCCGCCATTTCAATCAGCGTGGCGTCGTTGAACACCACGTACGGTGGGATGTTCTCTTCATCGGCAATGGCTTTACGCAGCTTACGCAATTTGGCGAACAGTTTGCGATCGTAATTACCGCCGAAGGATTTCTGCATCGCGCGCGGTTTCAGCGCCACAATACGCGGCACCGCAAGCTGTAGTGGAACTTCACCGCGCAGCACCGGACGCGCGGCTTCGGTTAACTGTAACGCGGAGTGATGAGCAATATTCTGCGTCACCAGTCCAAGATGAATAAGCTGGCGAATAACGCTCACCCAGTGTTCATGGCTTTGCTCACGACCAATGCCGTAGACCGGCAGCTTGTCATGGGCCAGCTCGCGAATACGCTGGTTATTCGCGCCACGCAGAACCTCAACGACATAACCCATACCAAAGCGTTGATTCACACGGTAAATCGTCGACAGCGCTTTGCGCGCATCCATGAGTCCGTCGTACTGTTTTGGCGGATCGAGGCAGATGTCGCAGTTACCGCACGGCTCCTGACGCCCTTCGCCAAAATAATTCAGCAGCACCAGACGACGGCAGGTTTGCGCCTCGGCAAATGCCCCCATCGCATTGAGCTTATGGCGCTCGATATCCAGCAGTTGTCCGGCGGGCTTTTCTTCGAGACAACGGCGTAGCCATGCCATATCAGCCGGATCGTAAAACAGCATTGCTTCCGCAGGCAGGCCGTCACGCCCGGCGCGGCCGGTTTCCTGGTAATAGGATTCGATATTGCGCGGAATGTCGAAATGCACCACGAAGCGTACGTTAGGTTTGTTGATCCCCATACCGAACGCCACGGTCGCCACCACGATTTGCAGATCATCGCGCTGGAATTTCTCCTGCACCTCGGCGCGTACGGCATTTTCCAGCCCGGCATGATAAGCCCCGGCGCTGATGCCCCGGCTTTGCAGACGCGCGGCGGTGTCTTCTACTTTAGCGCGACTATTACAGTAGATAATGCCGGACTTACCGCGCTGCTCTTGCACGTAGCGCATCAGCTGATCGAGCGGCTTAAACTTCTCCATCAACATGTAGCGAATGTTCGGGCGGTCAAAGCTGCTGATCTGAATTAACGGGTCGTTGAGTCCCAGCAGACGCACAATATCCAGCCGGGTGGTTTCATCCGCGGTCGCGGTCAGCGCCACAAACGGCAGGGTTGGGAAACGCTGACGTAACTGGCCCAGCGCCGCGTATTCCGGGCGGAAATCATGTCCCCATTGCGAAATACAGTGCGCTTCATCTACCGCCAGCAGCACCGGGTTCCAGTGCGCCAGGTTTTCAAGGAAGTTATCCAGCATCAGGCGCTCAGGCGCAATGTACAACAGGCGAATCTGTCCGCTGCGACAGCCTGCCATCACCTCAAGCTGCTGCTCGCGACTTTGAGTGGAGTTAAGGCATGCTGCGGCCACGCCGTTGGCCAGCAGCTGATCGACCTGATCTTTCATCAGAGAAATCAGCGGAGAAACAACAACGGTGAGCCCATTGAGCAATAATGCGGGAATCTGATAGCACAGGGATTTACCGCCACCGGTCGGCATAACGACCAGGCAGTCGCGACCGGAGATTACGGTATCAATGATTTCTTCCTGACCCGGGCGAAACTGTTGGTAGCCAAAGGTTTCCTGCAAAACCTGTTTAGCGCCCATTTCCAGATTCAACACTTCCGCCTGCGCCACATTAACCCCATTAGCCTGAAATAAAAACAGGCGCTATTTTCAGCGCCTGAGAGAGAAACTGCAATGATTAAAATACTCTCAATACCTGTCAGAAGATATCGTTAAGCATCACGCCCACACCAACACGGGTCTGATTGAAGTTATAGTCAATCAACGATTCGCCGTAACCGCTGTAAACCTGGGTGTAAAGACGCACATGCTTCGTAATGGGGTAGCTCGCGCCGATTTCAGCACCACCGTAACCGGTATTCCAGTTGTACTGGCCCTTCACACTGATGACCGCGTCACCCAGGTGATAACCCATTTTGAGCTGATAGTAGCCCATATATTTGGTGATGTCGGGGTTATCGTCAGTGCTGCCGATGACGTACCACGGCTTAACTTCCACCAGCCAGTTACCATTTTCAGCCATCAGACGAGTATAAAGACGGTTCCAGCTACGTGAAGTGGGATCGGAGCGGCCGTTGGAGTCATGGTTATAACCCATTTCGACATCACGAAGCGTCCAACCGGCAAAGCGATAGTCGGTGGCGAAACCGAGGAACAATTGCGGTTCGTAGTTGGTTTCGCGAAACGGGGAAGACTCTTCACTGTTCGAAAGCTGCCACCAGGACTTCTGGGTATAGGAACCACCGAGTACCGAATTCGGGCCTAATATCCCGCGCCAGAGCGGAAACGCCAGGCTTAGCTGAAACTTAACCTCATCTTTGCGCGCATTTTCGGACCAGCTATAGCTGCTGATCGCCTCTTTGTTCATGTCGCTGGTATTGGTGTAGATAAGATAGTTGGTGTCATAGGGATAAAGCGTGAAAGGGTTGTCATGCTCCTGCAGCATGTTGGCGATAATACTGCCTCTCACTGCTGGTGCATCATGGATCTCTTTCACTGTCGCTTCCTGCGCATACGCGGTCAACGGCAGCATGACTGCTGGTAGTAACCATCCCAGAATCGCCCGCATCGGTACTGTTCTCCTGAACCAAAATATTGATGAATTGTATAATTTTCTGACAAGTATTCTATACCCTAAATAATTCAAATTGCAGGAAGGCGGCAAGTCTGTAAACCCCAGGAGCTTACTAAAGTAAGTGACTGGGGTGAGCAGACGCTGCCAACGCACATGCAACTTGAAGTATGACGGGTATACATACTTAGCGAGTTCCTCGTTAATCATCCCGTCCTAAAGTAGAAAACAACAAATAATAATCATAATATCAACATTTCATTAACCATTGAGATGTAGGGATCGTATGTCTGCCGTACTTACTGCTGAGGAAGCGCTGAAGTTAGTGGGTGAAATGTTTGTCTATCATATGCCGTTTAACCGGGCGCTGGGACTGGAGCTTGAACGCTATGAGAAAGAATTTGCTCAATTAGCCTTTAATAACCAACCGATGATGGTCGGCAACTGGGCGCAAAGCATTTTGCATGGCGGCGTGATCGCCTCGGCGCTGGACGTCGCCGCCGGACTGGTGTGCGTTGGGAGTACGCTGACTCGCCATGAAACGATCAGCGAAGACGAACTGCGTCAGCGGATGTCACGCATGGGCACCATCGATTTGCGCGTTGATTACCTGCGTCCGGGCAGAGGAAATCGCTTTACCGCCACCAGCAGCCTGCTGCGGGCGGGTAATAAAGTCGCCGTTGCACGCGTGGAACTGCATAACGAAGAACAGCTTTATATTGCCAGCGCAACCGCCACTTATATGGTGGGGTAAGCAGCCAAAAAAAGGTAAACTGCTGTTACATTTCTGCAATGAGTTTTCCCGATGGATGCTAAACAAACGCGGCAGGGCGTGTTACTCGCTCTTGCTGCTTATTTTATTTGGGGTATCGCGCCTGCCTACTTCAAGCTGATTTACTATGTCCCGGCAGATGAGATCCTGACGCACCGCGTCATCTGGTCATTTTTCTTCATGGTGGTGCTGATGAGCATCAGCCGCCAGTGGTCGGGTGTCAAAACATTGCTCCAGACGCCAAAGAAGATCTTCCTGCTGGCGCTCTCGGCGGTGCTCATCGGCGGAAACTGGCTGCTGTTCATTTGGGCGGTCAATAATCACCATATGCTGGAAGCCAGCCTCGGCTATTTTATTAACCCACTGGTGAATATTGTGCTGGGAATGCTTTTCCTCGGCGAACGCTTTCGTCGCATGCAGTGGCTGGCGGTACTATTAGCCGCCTGCGGCGTGCTGGTACAGCTGTGGACCTTTGGATCGCTGCCAATCATCGCGCTGGGACTGGCGTTCAGCTTTGCTTTCTATGGTCTGGTGCGCAAGAAGATTGCGGTCGAAGCACAAACCGGCATGCTGATCGAAACCCTGTGGCTTTTACCCGTTGCAGCCATCTATCTGTTTGGTATTGCGGACAGCCCAACCAGCCATATGGGGCAAAACCCGATGTCGCTCAATCTGCTGCTGATTGCTGCGGGTGTCGTGACCACCATACCGCTGCTGTGCTTTACCGGCGCAGCAACCCGCCTGCGTCTGTCGACGCTGGGTTTTTTCCAGTACATTGGCCCTACGCTGATGTTCCTGCTGGCGGTAACGTTCTACGGTGAAGTACCGGGTGCGGACAAGATGGTCACCTTCGCGTTTATCTGGGTCGCGCTGGCGATTTTCGTGATGGATGCGATTTATACGCAACGACGGGTTCGTCGGAGCTAGGGGATTGCCGGATGGCGCTTCGCTTATCCGGCCTACAAAAGCACATCACCGTAGGCCGGATAAGTCACCGCCATTACAGCCAGTTCTTGCGCTTAAAGTACAGATACGGCGCCAGACCGGCGAGCATCATAAAAACAATCGCCCCAGGATAACCGAAGCTCCAGTGCAGTTCCGGCATGAACTCAAAGTTCATCCCATAGCTGGACGCCACCAGCGTCGGCGGCAGGAACACCACGGAGACCACCGAGAAGATCTTGATGATGCGGTTCTGCTCAATGTTAATAAAGCCCATCGCCGCCTGCATCAGGAAGTTAACCTTCTGGAACAGCGATTCATTGTGCGGCAGCAGAGATTCGATATCGCGCAGGATCTCACGCGCTTGCTCCAGTTGGCTGCCCGGCAAACGCGCTTTACGCACCAGGAAGTTCAGCGCTCGCTGGGTATCCATCAGACACAGGCGTACCTTCCAGCCGATATCTTCCAGTTCCGCCAGCGTCGACAGCGCTTCATCATATTCATCGCCCTGACGCCCTTCCATGATCACACGGCTGAGTTTTTCCAGGTCGCTGTAGATGTTTTCGATCTCATCCGCCAGCTGTTCAATTTTGGTTTCGAACAGGTCGAGCAACAGCTCGTAGGCGTTGCCATCCACCATCGCCTGGTTACGCGCACGCATGCGGTACAGGCGAAAGGCCGGCAGTTCGCGCTCGCGCAGGGTAAACAGACGACCTTCGCGAATAGTAAATGCGACGGTTGAGTTACCCGCGTGATCGTCGGCGTCTTCATAAAAGAAGAAGGAGTGAATGTGCAGACCGTCTTCGTCTTCAAAAAAACGCGCGGATGCTTCGATGTCTTCCAGTTCAGGGCGCGTAGCCAGATTCTGGCCCAAGTCCTTTTGCACACGGTTTCGTTCTTCGTCATCCGGCTCGACTAAATCGACCCAAACCGAACTGGCCAGGTGCTCGATCTCGTCTGCCTCAAGGCGAGTTAAACGATTGTTTTCCAGTTGAAATGCGCTCAGCATGACCGGGACTCCCAATGCAAAAAATTATCGGACAGTTCGGAGGGCACACAGAAACAAATTGGGTTTCAGACCATTAAACAGCCTGACTCAGCGCGACGGGAAAAAACAGAAGGTCGCTGACAACCGCGAAGGCTATCAGCAAAAAGGGATAGCCTTAGGAGTTGATCCTGGATGACAGGATAATGAGCCAGTATCTACTGGGTGTGTCCAAGGCGAATGTCCTCTTAGCGTAATCGTGCGCGCATGTTACGCCAGCAAAATTTTGACGTCAACACGCAACGAAACGCTAGCCTGGATAAATTACCTGCTCATCAGTAAGGCTAGCAGATCGTTACAAAATAATGATATTTTTCTGAAAGTTATACCGTTTCCAGTCGGGCATAGGCCGCCACCAGCCATTTAATCCCCTGCCCCTGGAACGCGACCTGCAAACGACTGTGCTCGCCGCTGCCTTCCAGATTGACAATGGTGCCCTCGCCAAACTTGGCATGGCGCACGCGCTGGCCAAGTTTGTAGCCGGTATCGTTTTCCGCCATTGGCGTGCCCATTCGCTGATGGCTTACCGGGCGGCTGACCGTGGCGCGCAGACGTACCTCTTCAACACACGCTTCCGGCAGTTCACCAATAAAGCGCGACGGGCGATGGTAAACCTCTTTGCCGTACAGACGACGTGTTTCGGCGTAGGTCAGCGTCAGCTTTTGCATCGCGCGGGTCACGCCGACGTAGGCCAGGCGGCGTTCCTCTTCGAGACGTCCGCCTTCGTCCAGCGACATCTGGCTGGGGAACATGCCTTCTTCCATGCCGACGATAAACACCTGCGGGAACTCCAGACCTTTCGCCGAGTGCAGGGTCATCAGCTGAACCGCATCCTGCCAGGTATCCGCCTGCCCTTCGCCCGCCTCCAGCGCGGCGTGAGACAGGAACGCCTGCAGTGGCATTAAGTCTTCATCTTCCTCGTTGTAGCTGAACTGGCGCGTTGCCGTCACCAGTTCGTCTAAGTTTTCGATACGCGTCTGGCCCTTCTCGCCTTTTTCCTGCTCGTACATCATGCGCAGCCCGGAGTCTTTAATCACCCGGTCAGTCTGCACGTGCAGCGGCATATCGGCGGTCTCCTGGGCCAGGGCGTCAATCAATTCCATAAAACGCTGTAAGGCGCTGGCGGCGCGACCCGCAAGGGCTTTTTCCTGCAACAGCTCACGACAAGCCTGCCATAACGTTAGCTGGCGGTCACGTGAGGTCTGGCGCACCACATCTAAAGTACGATCGCCAATCCCGCGCGTCGGTGTATTTACTACGCGCTCAAACGCCGCGTCGTCATTACGGTTAGCGATCAGGCGCAGGTAGGAGAGTGCATCTTTGATTTCCTGGCGTTCGAAGAAGCGCATCCCGCCATAAATACGGTACGGCATGCTGGCCTGTAACAACGCCTCTTCCAGTACGCGCGACTGGGCGTTGCTGCGGTACAGAATAGCGCATTGTTCAAGCGCACCACCGTTGTCCTGCCAGGTCTTGATACGATTGACCACAAAGCGCGCTTCATCGAGTTCGTTGAACGCGCAGTACAGCGAGATCGGTTCGCCGTCGACGCCGTCGGTCCACAGCTTTTTACCCAGACGCCCGTTGTTGTTCTCAATCAGGGCGTTAGCTGCGCTGAGGATATTGTTGGTCGAGCGGTAATTCTGCTCGAGGCGAATGGTTTCTGCGCCCGGGAAATCGGTGAGGAAGCGCTGGATGTTTTCCACCTGCGCCCCGCGCCAGCCGTAGATCGACTGGTCGTCATCACCCACGATCATCACTTTACCGGTATCGCCCGCCAGCAGGCGGATCCAGGCGTATTGAATGTTGTTGGTGTCCTGGAATTCGTCCACCAGGATATTGGTAAAGCGTTCGCGATAGTGCTGCAGGATATGCGGTTTGTTGAGCCACAGTTCATGGGCGCGCAGCAGCAGCTCGGCGAAATCCACCAACCCGGCGCGGTCACACGCTTCCTGATAGGCTTGATAAACCTTCTGCCAGGTTTGTTCAACCGGGTTACCGTAGCTTTGCAGGTGGTGCGGACGCAGCCCTTCGTCTTTCTGGCTATTGATAAACCACATCGCCTGACGCGGCGGCCACTGCTTCTCATCCAGGTTCATCGCCTTGATCAGGCGCTTGAGCAGACGCAACTGGTCTTCGCTGTCGAGGATCTGGAAATCCTGCGGCAGGTTGGCATCCATATGGTGCGCGCGCAGCAGACGGTGCGCCAGACCGTGGAACGTACCCACCCACATACCGCCCTGGCTGGTTCCCATGATCTGACCAATACGGTGGCGCATTTCCGCCGCCGCTTTGTTGGTAAAGGTTACCGCCATAATCGAGTACGGCGAGTTGTTCTCTACCGTCAGTAACCAGGCGATACGGTGCACAAGCACGCGCGTTTTACCACTCCCCGCGCCTGCCAGAACCAACATGTTGCTGCGTGGCGCGGCCACAGCCTGGCGCTGTTCGTCATTGAGGCTATCGAGCAGGTAAGAAACGTCCATTGGCACCGCCGGAATCAACAGGGCCAGTAATACACTAAGCAATTCGAGTTGCAGGAAGGCGGCAAGGGAGTTCATCCCCCGGAGCGTACTTCAGTACGTGACTGGGGTGAACGAGTGCAGCCAACGCATCTGCAACTTGAAGTGCGACGTGTATGGGCCCCTGGGAATTTATACAGAGTTGTTGGTGATTATATCAGCGAGGTCAGAGATGCCAACTGTGAAATTTCGATATGCGGCAGCAAACGGCTGTCAGCGGTGTGCATCAGGTCGGCATTTTCCGGTTTAATCCAGCAAGCCTGCATACCGCAACGGATGGCTCCCGCGACGTCTGTCGTCAGGTCATCGCCCACGTGCAGAATCTCACCCACGGGCATGTTCAGTTTTTCCGCCGCCAGCGCGTACATGTCGCTGAATGGTTTTGATCGTCCGTCGGGACCGGCGCGCAGCACAAACTCAAAGTAATCACCCAGGCCAAACAGTTCCGGCTGCGCGTTACCGTTGGTAATCGCCACCAGCGGCCATTTGCGGGCCAGCGCTTTCAGCGTGTCATGCGTCGTCTGCGGGACTTCAATGCGGCTACGCCATTTGGCAAAATTCATCATCGCCGCATTCGCCCCCATTCTGGCTTCTGCCGCTGACAAACCCGCTTCCAGCATAGCGCGCTCTACGGCACGGTGACGCCATTGGGTAACATCGTGGTAGATTTCCGGCTCGGCGTCGCGAACGGCCTGACGTAAGCGCTGGAGGTCGCTATTTTGCAGCGAACTCAGCGCCGGATGGTAATTCTGTACAAACGCGAGCGCTTCCTGCTCGGTGCGTGTGATAACGGGACGGTTATCGTAAAGAGTGTCATCAAGGTCAAAGGTGAGCGCAGAAATGCGCCCCAAAGGCCGGTAAAAACGCATTATTTCCCCCGTTTGGCGCGCGGATGCGCCGCATCGTACACTGAAGCCAGGTGTTGAAAATCAAGATGGGTATAGATTTGGGTTGTGGAGAGATTGGCATGACCCAATAACTCCTGCACTCCGCGCAGATCGCCGCTCGACTCCAGCATATGCGTCGCAAAGGAGTGGCGTAATTTGTGGGGATGTACGTGGCTGTTCAGCCCCTGCTTGATACCCCATTCAGCAAAGCGTTTCTGCACGTTACGCGCCGAGATGCGTTTGCCCAGTTTTGACAGAAATAGCGCATCGTCATCGCTGCCAAATAGCCCGCGTAGATCCAGCCAGTGCTCAATCCACGCCACCGCATTGCGGCCAATCGGCAGGCGGCGCTCTTTACTGCCCTTGCCCATCACCCACACTTCGCCGGTGTCGAGATCGAGATGTTTAATATCCAGCCCAACCAGTTCAGATAAACGCAGCCCGGCACCGTACATCACTTCCAGCATCGCACGGTCGCGCACGGCGAGGGGATCGTTGAGATCGATATCCAGCAGGCGATTAACGTCGTCGACGTCGATATTTTTGGGTAAATGGCGCGGCGCTTTGGGTGCGGAAACGCTTTTTGCCGGATTGGCGTTCAGCTCGCCCTGACTGACCATCCAGTCGAAGAAACTGCGCAGTGCAGACAGGCGCAAAGCCAGACTCGCCGGTCCCAGCCCTTTACGGCGGCTGCGCACGGCAAAACTACGAACCATGAGCGCATCACACTGCTGCCAGCTTTGCAGACCGGTTTCACCGGCTAACGCGATGATGGCATCAAGCTGACGCTGATAATTAAGCAATGTGATCGGGCTAAGCTGGCGCTCAACGCCCAGATAGCGCAAAAAGCGCGCCACATCCTGAGAAAGGGGTGAATCGGTCATACGCGTTCAATCCAGCGCTCCAGCAGCTCCGGCAACATCAGCGAGATTTCCTGCAGCAATTGCGTGCCTTGCCCCTGCTGGTAATGATTAACATCACGACTGCTAAACAGCATCACGCCAAGGGATCCATCCTGCCCGAGCATCGACATCGCGACTGAGCCTATGGCTTTCGCCTCCGGCATCATCACCAGCAATTCCGGACCATTAAGCGGCCCAAGATAGTGCTGCGACTGACCCAAACGCTGGATACGCAACGGTTCAAAAGCCTGACGGCTTAATGCCAGATGGGTGAATTTTGAGGGCGCGCCAAGTCGCCAGCGATCCGGGAACAAACGAATCGTCGCTCCCGCCAGCCCTAACTCACGCGCCCAGCGATGAAATCGCATCAGCATGTCGTCGAGACTGTTCGCGGACACCAGTCGTCCTTGCAGATTTAACAGTCGATAGAACAGGCTTTCGTTGGCATTCGCTTGTTCCATCAACAGCGCCATGTTCTCTTCCAGCACGTTGATATGATTGCGTGCCCGAGCCATATGCCATTCAACTAAAGAGACCGTGCCCCGCACCGGGTGCGGGACGCGCATCGCTTCAACCGCTTGAGCATTACGGATAAAAAACTCAGGATTACGTTGCAGATAATCGACGACCGCCCGGTCGTCCAGTTCCATGAGCGTTTCCTGTAGTTCTTCCCCTGGTTGCTTCATAAGTGAATAAATCCGTCGTAGACATGTGCCGCCGGGCCAGTCATATATAACGGATGACCCGGACCTTTCCAGGCGATATCAAGTCGACCGCCCGGTAATTCCACCCTCACTTCATCTGCCAGCAGACCCTGCTGAATACCAACCGCAACAGCGGCGCACGCCCCGCTGCCGCAGGCCTGCGTTTCACCCGCCCCGCGCTCATAAACACGCAGTCGAATATGCTCACGCTTGACCACTTGCATGAAGCCGATATTGGCGCGTTCAGGGAAGCGCTCGTGACTTTCCAGAACCGGTCCCAGTGTTTCTACCGTGGCCGTATCAACATCATCAACCTGAATCACGCAGTGCGGATTCCCCATTGAAACCACGCCGCACAATACTGTCTGCTCGGCCACTCGCATAATATAGGTCTTCTCTGCTTTATTGGCACGAAAAGGGACCTGCGAGGGTTCAAAGTTGGGTTCACCCATGTTGACCCGCACCAGCTCATCATCCGTTACGCTTAATACCATCCGGCCATTCGCGGTACTGACGCGAATATCGCGCTTATTGGTCAGCCCTTTCAGGCGAACAAAGCGGGCAAAACAGCGGGCGCCATTGCCACACTGTGACACTTCACTGCCGTCGGCATTAAAAATACGGTAGTGGAAATCCAGCTCCGGATCGTACGGAGGCTCAACCACCAGCAGTTGATCGAACCCAACACCCAGATGCCTGTCAGACAAGCGACGGATCAGCTCGGGTGAGAAAAAGACATTCTGCGTTACCGCGTCGACGACCATAAAATCGTTGCCAAGGCCATGCATTTTAGAGAATTGCATTGTTTACTCCGTTCACGCGGGTACAGAAACTTACCGTCAGTAATTCACCTGAGAAGGTCCATCACTGATTCCACGATCGTTTTTATCTGGCGTCGTAGATTGTGCTGGTGACTGAATGCTCTTCGTCGGAGGCGGCGCGTTTTTGTCTGCTGGCGGGAAATAGAGAGGTCCCTTCAGACCACAGCCCGTCAGGTTGAACAGTGTAAAAAGTACAGCGAGTGCCTGAAACACGTTTTTCATTATGGATTGCCTGTAAGTTCATGCTTTCTGTTTTCTATCATCGCAGGAGAAGGCGTAAAAGCAAGAGTTTGGCTAAAAACTGCAACGTGATTTATTCCGCGTTATACTGCGACCATCACGAAAAACAGGATAAAAAAATGAACGACAGTGAATTTCATCGCCTTGCCGACACCCTGTGGATGACCATTGAAGAACGCCTGGACGACTGGGACGGCGACAGCGATATCGATTGTGAAATCAACGGCGGCGTGCTGACCATCAGCTTCGAAAACGGCAGCAAAATTATCATTAACCGTCAGGAGCCGCTGCACCAGGTGTGGCTGGCGACCAAACAGGGCGGCTACCACTTTGATCTGAAAGGCGACGAGTGGATCTGCGATCGCAGCGGCGAAACGTTCTGGGATCTGCTGGAACAGGCGGCAACGCAGCAGGCAGGTGAAGAGGTGAGCTTCCGCTAAGTGTGATTGCCGGATAAGGTGTTTACACCGGCATCCGGCATCATGTTCACGAAAAATACTGCTGCAACAGCGGCGTGTCGTTATCCTGACTGGTTTGCGGGACTGGACTAATCGGCTGGGTGCGGAACGGGATCACCTGCGCGCGCCCGTCAGTTTTCACAATCTGATAAAACTGCGGCAGGTTAAAGTTGATAAAACTGGAGCCGTAAGTGAAGCGATCGTGCGACGATGAATAGAAACGGCTGACGTCGCGTACCAGTTCCTCTTTGCTACCTTCGCAGTGGTGATACACCTCGACCCGGTTACTCTCGTCCAGAATGTAGATGTTAAAGCCCTGCTCATCACCCGTTTCTTCGAAAAAGAACTGAATGATCCCTTCACTGGCAAATCCGTCCACCACCGACGGGAGTTTCACATGGTTGGTTTCAACCTGAACGGAAAGCCCGTGCAGTTTGTTATGTGAAATCGCGCCATAGAATTCAATCGCGTTTTCCAGCTTCTGCACCGAGACGTTCAGGCGTTCGAAGAACAGTCCCCATGTCTGGCCGGAAACACGCAGTGCTTTAAAGCGTCCGGTTTCCTGGCGCGTACTGGACAGGCGTAATTCGATGCACTCAGACACCAGTTGCTGTACGCGAGTACGAATTAAACCGCGCAGATGCTGGCTATAGCAGAAGACCTCGACGCTATCCGGCGGCGCGGCATCCTGATGCATTTTGCCCAGAATCGTTTTTAACGCTTCAATCATCGCCTGCTCGCCGTTGAAGTGCAGGGTTCGCACTTCATTCCACGAGTTGCGATACAGCAGGTCTACGCTACCCACCAGACAATTTTGCTCTTCGCCAAAGCTGAAGACATCCAGCTTACGGAAATCAAAATGCACCACCTGATTGCGAAACGCCGCCGTCGGGTCATATTCGAGGTTAACGATAATCGCCAGATGACGAATTTCGCACGGGCTGTATAGCGCTTTTGGCGTCGGTGCCGGCAGACGCAGCGGGAAGTGGTGCGACACATCAGCGACCATCTCCTGCAGCTTCGGCAAGTCGACAATACCGTTACCCTTAATAAACAAATGCGTACGCGAGGTCAGCAGACCGTTAAACCACGCCCACGCTACCAGCTTATTGAGGTAGCGGTTATATTCCAGCGGCTGATGGCTGATGATCGAATCCATGTTAGGCGCGCGGTTGTAGAGATACCAACCCGAACGGTTAGCGCGACCTGGCGGCACGTGGATAAAGGTCAGATTGGGTTCTGAGAGATCCGGTGAGATCTGCGGGTTCACCAGCGTCACTTTGCCGGGCAAGGCTTCAAATGCGGCATACAGCTTACGGGTCAGCACGCCAATATCCTGCGGACTGGCGCTGACGCTAAGATTGTTACGGCGCGCAAAACGGATCAAATTACGATAGCTCTGCATCATTGCGTCGAGCAGTTCGTTGTGCGCTTCGCGTACCTGGTCAATTTTCCAGTTAGCGCGATTATCCAGCATGGTCAGACGGGCTTCATCCCAACCCCACTCTGTCACTAACTGACTTAATACTTCACGACGCCAGCCCACGCAGGCGCGTTCACGGCTCAGTTTCTCACAGACTTTTAAGTAGAAACATCGACGCACTAAATCCAGACGCGTCGGGTCTTCGATCGCCGTGAGGTATTCGGTCACGCGCTCCAGCATCATGCAGTATGGGTCGAGACCAAAAGAGACAATCTCGCCGTCGTGCAGGCGCTGTTTAATGTCTTTCGCCAACAGGCGTGGATTGGGGTATTCCCAGGAATAGGCTTCCAGCAGCAGCGTTTTCAGCACCGCTTTGTACGGGGAGTCGATACTCTTGTACAGCTGCCAGAGGCTGGCGCCAAAATACTCTTCGGCAGAGAGCGAACTGAGCCCGCCGAGATCCAACCATTCGTTTGGCGTTAGCACCCCTTGTGCGTAGAGCGTCATGACGTAATCGTCGTAATGCTCTTCTTCGTCGCCCGGCACCATATTCCACAGAATACGTTTACCCGCGAGGCGCACAGCGGTGCGATAGAATTCATCAAGCAGCAGAATATGCTGCGTCGAGCCACAGTCCTCACCACCCAGACTGCCGCTTTCATTGTGACGGAAACGGTTTTCGTCAATCAGGAAGAAACTGACTTCCACGCCCAGCGACGCGGCCCAACTTTCCAGCAGGCTACATTTACGCTGCAGCAACTGGCGCTCTTCGCTATCCAGCCAGGATTGATGGCAGACCCAGATATCAAGGTCAGACGAACAGCTCTGCCCTACCGAAGAGGTACTGCCCATCGAGTAAACGCCGGTGATCGGCAGTTCGCCCTTTGGGGGATCCTGCGGCGACATACCGCGGTACAGTTCCAGCTCATTCAGGTAGTGGCGTTGGGTTTCATCAGGCGTGTAAAAGCATATGCCTTTGGGAACGTTACCATCGAGGTAACCCGGCATCAGTGGGTGGTGGTAGTGCAATAATGTCGGCAGCAGACTGTATACCTGCTGGAAGGCAGGTCCCATGGCAGCAAGCGCGCGATCCACACGCAGTTGATTTATGGCATCCAGTCTCTGTTTCAGAGTCTCAATATAGAGGTACAAGACGTATCGCCTGATGTTGCATCCGTCATGGTGTCGATAGCGGCGGCGCAAACGCTCACCACCCTCGTTATCAATCCGGATAAACCGTATGTCAAAAATAACCGTTACCTTTTTCACCTGCACTTTTATTAGTTACAGATGAAAAAATGGTCTAAAACGTGATCAATTTAACACCTTGCTCATTGACCGTAAAGAAAGATGCGCTACTTACAAGTGTAGCACCGTTCGTTACGTGTAAATTCCTTCATACGGTCGGGAGGTTTCTCGTCATTAATCACTGCCAGTGATGATGCAGCGCCTTTTCCCCTCACTTACGTTTGAGCGTAACGCTGACATCCCTTTGATAAGGATGTTAGGATGGTCAATGATTGATAATGACGGTAACAAGCATGTTAGACAATGTTTTGAGAATTGCCACACGCCAAAGCCCCCTTGCGCTCTGGCAGGCACATTATGTCAAAGACGCCTTAATGGCAAACCACCTCGGTCTGATCGTGGAACTGGTTCCCATGGTGACCCGTGGCGACGTGATTCTGGATACCCCACTGGCAAAAGTCGGGGGTAAAGGTTTGTTTGTTAAAGAGCTGGAAGTCGCACTACTGGAAAAACGCGCCGATATCGCCGTGCACTCCATGAAGGATGTGCCGGTTGAATTCCCTGACGGTCTTGGACTGGTCACCATTTGCGAGCGTGAAGATCCGCGTGATGCTTTTGTCTCCAATAAGTACAACACGCTGGATGAACTCCCGGCAGGTAGCATCGTTGGAACGTCCAGCTTACGTCGCCAGTGCCAGTTGGCGAAGCGTCGTCCGGACCTCATCATCCGTTCGCTGCGCGGCAACGTAGGCACTCGCCTGAGCAAACTGGATAACGGCGACTACGACGCGATTATTCTGGCGGTCGCCGGATTAAAACGCTTAGGACTGGAGTCGCGAATCCGTACTGCTCTGCCGCCAGAAGTCTCCCTGCCTGCGGTCGGACAAGGCGCAGTTGGCATAGAATGTCGACTGGATGACATGCGCACTCAGGCGCTGTTAGCGCCGCTCAACCATGAAGAAACTGCGCTACGCGTCAAAGCCGAACGTGCCATGAACACCCGCCTGGAAGGGGGATGTCAGGTGCCAATCGGCAGTTATGCCGAACTAATCAACGGTGAGATTTGGCTACGAGCGCTGGTTGGCGCGCCTGACGGTTCGCAGATGGTATGCGGAGAACGTCGCGGCGCCGCGCAGGATGCGGAAAAAATGGGTATATCTCTGGCAGAAGAACTGCTGGAGAACGGTGCGCGCGCCATTCTGGCTGAAGTTTATAACGGAGATGCCCCCGCATGAGTATTCTGGTCACCCGCCCGTCTCCCGCTGGGGAAGAGTTAGTGAGCCGTCTGCGCACACTGGGGCAGGTGGCCTGGAGCTTTCCGCTTATTGAGTTCGCGCCGGGCCGGGAACTGCCAACGCTTGCCCCCCGTCTTTCGGCGCTCACCGAAAACGATCTGGTCTTCGCACTCTCGCAGCACGCCGTCACCTTTGCCGATGCCGAGCTTCAGCGGCAAGGGGTAAGTTGGTCCACTCTCCCGCACTATTTTGCCATCGGCCGTACAACGGCGCTGGCGTTACACACCGTGAGCGGATGCAATATTCACTACCCTCTGGATCGGGAAATCAGCGAAGTCTTGCTACAATTACCTGAATTACAAAATATTGCGGGAAAACGCGCACTGATATTACGCGGCAACGGTGGCCGCGAGCTAATAGGTGAAACCCTGACAGCACGCGGAGCTGATGTCGATTTTTGTGAATGTTATCAACGCAGTGCAAAACATTACGATGGCGCAGAGGAAGCGATGCGCTGGCAATCTCGCGGCGTGACCACGCTGGTTGTCACCAGCGGAGAGATGCTACAACAGCTCTGGTCGCTCATTCCGCAATGGTATCGTGAGCACTGGTTACTACGCTGTCGGCTGCTGGTCGTCAGTGAGCGTCTGGCGCACCTCGCCCGGGAACTGGGCTGGCAAGATATTAAGGTCGCTGATAACGCTGACAACGATGCGCTGCTACGCGCATTACAATAACTCTCATAATGGGATGCCATAATGACGGAACAAGAAAAAACCTCCGCCGTGGTTGAAGAGACCAGGGAGGCCGTGGAAACCACATCACAGCCAGTCAATACTGAAAAAAAGAGTAAGAACAGCACGGCGCTGATTCTGAGCGCGGTGGCGATTGCTATTGCGCTGGCGGCAGGTGTGGGGCTGTATGGCTGGGGAAAACAGCAGGCCACTACGCAGACAGCAACCAGTGATGCGCTGGCAAACCAGCTCATGGCGCTGCAAAAAGCGCAAGAAACCCAAAAGACCGAGCTGGAAGGCATTATTAAGCAGCAGGCAACACAACTGGATGAAGCCAATCGCCAGCAGACTGCGCTGGCCAAACAGCTTGATGAGGTTCAGCAAAAAATCGCCACTATCTCCGGAAGCGATGCCAAAACATGGCTACTGGCGCAGGCCGATTTTCTGGTGAAACTGGCGGGGCGTAAATTATGGAGCGATCAGGACGTTACCACCGCCGCAGCGTTGCTGAAAAGCGCCGACGCCAGCCTGGCTGACATGAATGACCCCAGTTTAATTGCCGCTCGTCGCGCGATTACCGACGATATCGCCAGCCTCTCTGCGGTAACTCAGGTCGACTATGATGGCATTATCCTCAAGGTAAACCAGCTCGCTAACCAAATTGATAACCTGCGTCTGGCTGATAACGATACCGATGATTCACCGATGGATTCTGACAGCAGCGAGCTTTCCAGTTCCATTAGCGAATGGCGCGTCAATCTGCAAAAAAGCTGGCAGAACTTTATGGACAGTTTTATCACCATTCGCCGTCGTGATGAAACCGCCGTCCCGCTACTGGCGCCAAACCAGGATGTTTACTTACGTGAGAACATCCGTTCACGCCTGCTAGTGGCGGCGCAAGCCGTACCTCGCCATCAGGAAGAAACATACCGCCAGGCGCTGGAAAATGTCTCCACGTGGGTTCGCGCCTATTACGACACTGACGATGCGGCGACAAAAGCGTTCCTTGAAGAGGTCGATCAACTGAGCCAGCAAAGCATCAGCATGGACGTACCGGAAACACTTCAGAGCCAGGTTATTCTTGAGAAGCTAATGCAGACTCGCGTGCGTAATTTGCTGGCCCAGCCATCCACATCACCGGCTGAAGCCGCACCTGCACCAGTACCTCAGGCAGATGCTCCGGCAGCCGCGCCGCAAGGAGAATAATGATGCTAAAAGTATTGTTGCTCTTTGTGCTGTTGATCGCCGGGATCGTCGTCGGTCCGATGATAGCCGGTCATCAGGGCTACGTGCTGATCCAGACGGATAACTACAACATCGAAACCAGCGTGACGGGTCTGGTGATCATTCTGATCGTCGCGATGGTCATTCTTTTTGCGATTGAGTGGCTGCTGCGCCGTATATTCCGTACTGGTGCGCATACCCGCGGCTGGTTCGTGGGGCGTAAACGCCGTCGTGCGCGTAAGCAGACCGAGCAGGCGCTGCTTAAACTGGCAGAAGGCGACTATCAGCAGGTTGAAAAGCTGATGTCAAAAAATGCCGATCACGCAGAACAGCCGGTGGTGAATTACCTGCTGGCGGCAGAAGCGGCTCAGCAGCGTGGTGATGAAGCTCGCGCTAATCAACACCTTGAACGCGCAGCCGAACTCGCCGGAAATGATACGATCCCAGTCGAAATCGCCCGTGTTCGTTTGCAGCTGGCGCGTAATGAAAACCATGCCGCACGCCACAGCGTAGACAAACTGCTGGAAGTGACGCCACGTCATCCGGAAGTCTTGCGCCTGGCTGAACAGGCTTATATTCGCACCGGCGCATGGAGTTCTTTGCTGGATATCATTCCATCAATGGCGAAAGCGCATGTGGGTGATGAAGAACACCGTGCGATGCTGGAACAGCAGGCATGGGTGGGTCTGATGGATCAGGTTCGCGCCGATCAGGGCAGCGAGGGATTACGCGCATGGTGGAAAAACCAGAGCCGTAAGACTCGTCATCAGGTTGCCCTGCAGGTGGCGATGGCAGAACATCTGATTGAGTGTGACGATCACGATACGGCACAGCAAATCATCATCGATGGTCTGAAACGTCAGTATGACGACCGCCTGGTGCTGCCGATCCCACGTCTGAAAACCAACAACCCGGAACAGATAGAAAAAGTACTGCGCCAGCAAATTAAAGTGGTGGGCGACCGCCCACTGCTGTGGAGTACGCTTGGTCAGTCATTGATGAAGCACGGTGAATGGCAGGAAGCTACGCTCGCCTTCCGTGCCGCGCTTAAACAACGCCCGGATGCATACGACTACGCCTGGCTTGCCGACGCACTGGACAGGCTGCATCAGCCGGAAGAAGCCGCCACCCTGCGCCGTGATGGCCTGATGTTGACACTGCAGAACAACAATCCCCCGCAGTAACTCCTGAATGCCCGGTGACGCTTTCGCTTACCGGGCCTACATATTTTTCAATCGTATACGCAAAATCATTCGAGAAGCAGCTCGAAGGATTTTGTTTATGCATAAAAAAACGCCCGCTCGGTAAGGAGCAGGCGTTAAACAGGTCTGTATGACAACATAAATGGGTGCTTCACTCAACGTTATGTCCATGGTGTTTGATGAAGCTAAAGCGACATCTGTCAGTGGACGATAAGCACCGTAAACGGCTCTGCATCATTCCTGAGTTTATGAGGCCTGATGGCGAACATAAGAGATGGAATGAGCATCTACACGCATATTATTACACAGCGTATGCGGTGATTGCACTGTAAAAACCAGGGATTGCGGCTTTTTAGGACTTCATGACATTTGGGGGAGAAGAGGTACAAAAGCGAAGAACAGAAAACAAAAAACCCCGCCGAAGCGGGGTTCAAAATTGGTCGGCGAGAGAGGATTCGAACCTCCGACCCACTGGTCCCAAACCAGTTGCGCTACCAAGCTGCGCTACTCGCCGTTTTACTGCTTTTTGAATTTTTAGTTCAATTCTTTAAGTCGTGGTGCGAGGGGGGGGACTCGAACCCCCACATCCTAAGGACACTAACACCTGAAGCTAGCGCGTCTACCAATTCCGCCACCTTCGCATTTCACAACTTTAAATTAATGGGGTGGCTAATGGGATTCGAACCCACGACAACTGGAATCACAATCCAGGGCTCTACCAACTGAGCTATAGCCACCACTGCAAATCTTTTACGCGGTATTAAAACCACCGCAGCTCCGGCACCTTACTAAATGGTGCGCCCGACAGGATTCGAACCTGAGACCTCTGCCTCCGGAGGGCAGCGCTCTATCCAGCTGAGCTACGGGCGCTTAGCGCCGTTGCGGGGCTGGATATTACGGAGGTCTCGGTCTGCTGTCTAGTGCTTTTTTAAAATAAATTATCGTTTGGTCACGCTTTGTGCGTTTTGTCGCTTATTCCTGCAATTTTTGGGCTGTGCCATGACGATTCAGGCCAAAAACCTTATAAATGAGCGTCACCGCCAGTAAGAAGCCGATGCCAACAAACAGCGACATTCGGGTATCTTCATTAAAGTACATGCCGATTAATACGCAAATCAGGAACGCCATCGTCAAATAATTCGCCCACGGGAACAAAATCGAGCGGAAAGGATGACTGGCGATCGCCGCCTTATGGGCCTGACGGAAACGCAGTTGGCTTATCAGGATCACAAACCATGGCACCATCCCCGGCAGTACGCTGGCGCTATAAACATAAACGAATACACGCTGCGGGTTGGGAATGATGTAGTTCAGGCACGAACCAATCAGCAGGATGGCGATAGAAATGGCCACGCCGGCAACCGGTACGCCATGACGCGAAACTTTTCCAACAGCGGCGGGTAGTTGGCGATTCTTTGCCAGCGCATAGAGCATACGGCCACAGCTGTACATCCCGCTGTTACAGCCAGATAGCGCCGCCGTCAGGACCACAAAGTTGATAATCCCAGCGGCCGCTGTAATACCAATCCTGGCAAAAGTGAGAACGAACGGGCTGCCGTTACTGCCAATCTCATTCCACGGGAAGATAGTGACGATAACAAAAATCGCCCCCACGTAGAAAATCAGGATACGCCACAGCACTTTACCTACCGCGCTACGCAGTGTGACCTGTGGATTTTTCGCTTCACCAGCCGTGATGCCGATCAGCTCCACGCCCTGATAGGAAGCAACAACAATACACAATGCTGTCAGGAACCCTTTCCAGCCCCCCGCGAAGAAACCGCCATGCTCGGTCAAATTGCCAAAGCCGATCGCCTGACCACCGTTACCAAAGCCGAAGAAAATAACCCCTACGCCAATGACAATCATCACAATGATGGTGGTCACTTTGATCATGGCAAACCAGAATTCGATTTCACCATACAAGCGAACTGCTGCCAGGTTTGCTAACGCAACCAGTCCAACAGCAATCAGTGCGGGTATCCATTGCGCCATTTCCGGGAACCAGAACTGCACGTAGACCCCAATGGCGGTAATCTCCGAGATCCCCACCGCCATCCACATAAACCAGTATGACCATGCGGTAAGATAGCCAAAGAAGGGGCTCATGTAGCGGTGAGCGTAAACGGCGAATGAGCCGGTGACCGGCTCCAGGAACAACATCTCCCCCATGGAACGCATGATGAAGAAGACGAACAACCCAGCGACGATATACGCCAGAAGAACCGACGGTCCCGCCCATTTCAGGGTACTGGCAGCCCCCATAAACAGTCCGACGCCAATGGTGCCCCCAAGGGCAATTAATTCGATGTGACGAGCCTCCAGCCCACGCTGTAGCTCAGGTTTGTTCTCGGCCATAGATCCTCTTGTTGTGTTTGCATTGTTTCCGGTATTACCGGTTATCGTTATGGGTACATCGTTTTTTGCCATAACAGGCCATTCAGCACCGACCACTTTACGGTTGGCGCCAAAAACACCACGGCACTGCAATGATTGTGGCGAATGGTTTCTTAAAATCGCCTAAATGGCAATTAAAGCATTCAAAAAATAAATAGATTGTGCGAGAAAGCAGCGATTATGTTGTGAATAAGTAGCGCGTTTAGCATAACGCGCTACTGAACAACGCAGAGGTGATGTCAGAGATTGCCGGTATAGTGCCAGCGGAGATAACGTAATAAACGAAGTTGGCGGGTGATGCGACTTGGTTGCAGCAGCAAGCGATACAGCCACTCCAATCCCAGGCTCTGCCAGAATTTGGGCGCGCGCTTTACGTGCCCGGTGAACACATCGTAGGTGCCGCCCACGCCCATATACAGCGCATGCGGATGGACCTGGCGACAGTCGCGCATAAAAATTTCTTGTTTCGGCGAACCCATCGCCACGGTAACAAGTTGTGCGCCGCTGGCATGAATACGCTCAAACAGCGCCTGACGCTGATCGGCGGTAAAATAGCCATCCTGACTGCCAACAATATTGACGTGCCATTGTGCGCGCAGTTTTGCCTCTGTTTGTGCCAGAACATCAGGCTTACCGCCCACCAGGAATACGGGCGTTCCTTCCTTCCCGGCGCGAGCCATCAGCGCTTCCCAGAGATCGGCCCCCGCCACACGTGATACCTGCGCCTGCGGGAATTTTTTACACACGGAACGCACCACGCTGATCCCATCCGCATATTTAAACTCAGCGGCCTCGATCAACGTCCGAACCTCTGGGTTATCCTCCGCTGTCAGCATTTTTTCAGCGTTAATTGCTACCAGCGTCCCCTGCCTGAGACGTCCCCCGGCAAACAGGTAATTCAGCGCATGTTGCATATCGCGCCAGCCAATCAGTTCTAATCCGCGCAGTGAATACAGCGGCGCAGTTGTGTTATCTGTCATTACGATCCTTCAACCTGTGTCCGGGGCACCGACTTTATTCGTTTATGGATGAGTCCCGCACTATCAAACAGCCAGTACAACAATTTTGCCACCAACAGACAGACGCCGAAAATCACGAGGAAAAAAACCACTCGCGAGACAAACGAATCTAACCCTTCACGTGCCAAAACGATCATATTAAAAATGGCACCGAAACAGAAACTGTGCAAAATCGCCGACTTATAGCGATTAGTTTCCCGGTTGCCTAATTCATACAACCAGTCGAACCATTTAATAATTAGGCCGACGACAATCGCGCCTAACGGTATAAACAGCGCCCCGCCCATCACCACCAGCGAACCAATTAACGTCGGCGAAATCGCCAGCCCCGAGTGGTTATTCAACACTTCCCAGGTAAAGTAGTTCGCTGAGTTGAGAACAATGCCAGGTCGTCCCGGCCACAGCCAGGAAGGGATAAAGACGTAGAAGTCACGAACAATCGGTGCCAGTCCCTGAAACTCAATATTGTGGTAATTTTGCAGCAATAGCGCCAGATTCTCCCACGGCGAGAAGGTATCGCGCGTGAGGTACAGGAAAGTATAGAACGCCTCATCACCGCTGACGTTCATCCCGTAGCGCTTCAGCGCCAGCCAGAACATCCCGACAATACCCAGGACGCCCGCCGCGGCCAGCATCCACAGCGAAATCCAGCCGCGAATAATGCCGATAAACAGGAAAATGGCAAACGCGATAATAATATTGGCGCGGGTTCCGCCAACAATCATGTACGTCAGCAACCCAAATGCAACGGTACTCACCAGGAAGAACAACCACGCTTTGCTGTCCTGACGCAGGAAGTAGACCACCAGCATCGCCGGAATGAAGAAGTAGAAGAAGCGTTTCAGAGCCACCCCGGAGACTTCACTGGAGAAAATCTGGCTATAGGATTGCAACCTGAACAGCAGGAAACCGTTGTGCATAAAGAAAATGCCCACGCTCACCAGCGCAATCGCCATCAGGATAATCCAGGTCAAATGTGCTTCAACGCGATTGATGGTAAACAGCGGTTTGCGCGTTCTCTCCGGGCTCCGTTTCCGCAGGCGTGTTTTATAGGTCACATAGTACACTGCGTAGAAGCAGGCAGCGGACAGCAACGCCTGCAGCAAAATTTCCGGCGGGGCCACCGCCACATCAAAGCGAAATACCAGCACGCTGGTCAACGGAAAACCAAAGAAAAACGTCAATAAGAACAGCAATGAGAAGAAGACATTGAAGTTAAACCGCACGCGTCGGAATTCAAACCAGGTCAGCGTGGCGATAAACAAAGTCGAGAGCAGCCACACCACCAGCAGACCGCTGAATTGCATCAGACTCATACGGTTTCTCCTGAGGCAATGCGCAGCGCGTTATGCCACGGTTGCAGATAATTCGGGCTAAAGAAAGTAATTGCACTTTTATCAACCGATGCCAGTTGGCGCTGCGCCTCGCGTACGATACCTTCATTGAGTACATCTGTCGTAAACAGAACCGGGATGTTTTGCTCTGCCATATCCTGCCAGAATGGGTTTTCACGATTGAGCACGCACGGGATCCCCGCCTGAATCAGCAGACACAATGTACCAATCCCCTGCTGACGGGCAAAGATAAAGTAACCCAGATCGCACTGACGCAGTAGCGCCAGATAGGCATCAAACTCCAGCTTTTCACTGAGAATTTGCAGGTTATCGGCGCTAAATAACGCCAGACCCGCCTGGCGCACTTCTTCAATATAGCCTGCATTATTTGCCGGGTAACCCATTGGCACAATCACGTTAACCGTGTCGCCGAACTGCTGATGGACAGCACGCAGCGCGGCAATATGCTCATTACTGCGATCGCCAGAGTTTCCGACCAGGATCGTCATTTTCCCGCGTCGCTGGCGCTCATTGCTCATATTGTTCAGCGACGGATCCATACGGGTTGGGAAATAGAGCAATTCCCCGCGAACACGCGGATGCAGCTCAGCGAAATAGCTCAGATCGCCTCGCGTGGCAAAGACACAACCCACGCGGTTTTGTGCCATTCGGCGAATCGGGTAAAACAGACGGAATTTCAGCCCACTGGAGACTTCATACAGATCGGCACCCCAAATATGCCAGTAAAACTGCTCAGGCTTAATCCCCCCGCTCAGCAATGCCAGCCACAGACTAGTATTGAACTGCCCATGAAAGAAGAAACGCTGCTGGCGATCCGTCTTAGCTTTGGCGATAACGGCCTCTGCCAGCGCCTTTTTTCCACCGTAGAAACTCAGTGATAACGCCGGGTAGCTCTCGCTAAATCCCGTATCCTGACCGGCAACCATAAACACGCGCGCGTGCTCACTTGTTGCAGCCAACGCGTCGTTGAAGAACCGCAGCACGGTTTGGTTATGGTGAGGGATATCCGATCCCAGAACGTGAATCAGTACAGTCATACCCGCCTACGCCAGAGTAAAAACACGCCACAACAAAGAGAAAAATAGACGATGTACGTTGCCATATAGGCCTGTGCCGCGCCCAGAGCACCGTGCGCGGGGATCAACCAGTGGGCAAATGCCGTCAACAAAATGAACTGGCTAATTTCGGCCAGAATATAAAACCGCAGCGAGGCCTTCGCGATCACCAGATAGCCAAATACGTAGGCACCCACTTTCAGTACATCCCCCACCAGTTGCCAGGCAAACAAATCACGCATGGCGGTGAATTTAGCGGAGAAAAGCAGCCAGATAGCAAAATCACGTAACAGCCAGACGGTAAAACTCGCGGCGGCAACTGCCGGTAATACAAATTTCAGCGATTTGATAACTTCACGCGTGATGTCGCGCTTTTCAGTCAGGCGAGACAGTGTTGGCAGCAGATACACACTGAATGAAGCGGTAATAAATTGCAGGTACGCATCAGAGATACTGCTCACCCCCTGCCAAATCCCCACGTCATCCCAGCTGTATTGCACCGCCAATAGGTTTCGCATCATCACATACGCCACGGGCAGCGTCACAGAGGTAATGAGCGCCATCAACGTAAACTTGCTTAGCTGCCCTGCCAGACCGTTATCCCACGAGGGCTTCAGGTAATGCAGAGGAATAGTGCCACGCTTAATCAGCATGATGGCTGCAGGGATAACCACCAGCGCTGGCACCAGCGCCAGCCCCAGCAAAGCACCTTCGTATCCGCCCAACCGATAGCAGCCGTAGTAGGCCACGACGCCGACCAGGCTGCCAATAATCAGCGATAGCGCATTACCTGCGGCATCGCGGAATCCTTTCATCAACGCCAGCAACAGGTTTGCCCAGGCAATCCCCATCTGTACCAGCGCAACCAGGCGTACCAGCCCCTGAAAATGCGTATGACCAAACAATCCCTGACTGATAGGCGCTGCTGCCAGCAAAAAAATCGCCGCCATCAGCGTAGAGAATCCCAACACCATTGCGGATGATGTCCCCACCACCTTACGCAACCGCGCCGGGTCATCATGGTGCTGCGCAACGTATTTCGTGACGCCGTTGAAAATCCCAGCGCCCGCCAACACGCCAAGCACGGTGACCATCTGACGGAAGTTTCCCGCCTGGCCCACACCCGCAGGGCCGAAAGAGACCGCCAGCAGTTTTACCACCAACAAACCCGCACCAATTTTTACCAGCGTACTGGTAGCCGTCCACAAGGACGCTTTAGCCAGCGACATATCAGGAGAAGTAGTTGAGTAAGGTCGTAATTACTGTGCGCTGGTTCACCAGCGACAGGTTATAAAACAGCGGCAGACGCAGCAGGCGTTCACTCTCTTTGGTGGTGTAACGATCGACTCCGGAAAACACGCCGAATTTATCGCCAGCCGGACAATCATGCAGCGGAATATAATGGAATACCGCCATAATTTCGGCTTCTTTCAGGAAGTTAATCAACGCCGTGCGATCGTCAATATCACGCAGCTTGATATAAAACATATGGGCGTTCTGCGCACAACCTTCCGGGATGGCGGGTAAATCAATACGCCCGGCACGCGCCAGCGGTTCGAGGGCATCATAATAATTCTGCCACAGCACCAGGCGCTGATGATTTATACGCTCTGCCGCTTCCAGTTGCGCCCACAGATAGGCAGCCTGGAGATCGGACATCAAATAGCTGGAGCCAATATCACGCCAGGTATATTTATCAACCTGACCGCGGAAAAATTGACTGCGATTCGTCCCCTTTTCACGGATGATTTCTGCACGTTCAACTAATTTACGGTCGTTGATCAGCGTCGCCCCGCCTTCACCGCCTGCGGTATAGTTTTTGGTTTCATGGAAGCTAAAGCAGCCAATATGCCCAATGGTCCCCAGCGCACGGCCTTTGTAGGTCGACATTACGCCCTGAGCAGCATCTTCTACCACGAACAGGTTGTATTGTGACGCCAACGCCATAATGGTATCCATTTCACAGGCAACCCCGGCGTAGTGCACCGGCACAATAGCGCGGGTTTTCTCGGTGATCGCCGCTTCAATCAGCGTTTCATCAATGTTCATGGTATCCGGGCGGATATCGACAAAGACGATTTTTGCGCCACGCAGCACGAATGCGTTCGCGGTAGATACAAATGTGTAGCTGGGCATGATGACTTCATCGCCGGGCTGGATGTCCAGCAATAATGCCGCCATCTCCAGTGATGCGGTACAGGAAGGCGTCAGCAGCACCTTCTCACTGCCAAAATGCTGCTCCAGCCATTGCTGGCAACGGCGGGTAAAACCACCATCGCCACACAGCTTGCCGCTGCTCATCGCTGACTGCATGTATTCAAGCTCGGTTCCCACCACCGGCGGTGCGTTAAATGGAATCATTTTGTCACCTGTATAACCAGTACGCGGTGCTTTCCACATTTGCACCGCTCTGTATATAACGTTTAAGCGCGGCGGTGTTGCCCATCTGGGTCGCCACCCGCAATGTTGTTTTACCGCGAGCCTGTGCCCAGCAAAGCGCAGCCTGCATGAGTTCGGCACCCGCACCACGACCAGCCAGTAAGCCAATACGTGCATCAGTATCATTGACGTCACGTAGTGAGACATAACCGCGAATCCCACCTGTCTGTGTACGAAAAATGAGGCACTGATGATCGAACGTGCCCAGCACAGCGTTTTCTATCCACTGTGCATAAAAACGCGCACTGGCCTCCACGGGATACCACGGTGCGCGGAAACGACTTTGGGCGAACGCCTCTCCTGCCAGTCGACGCAGCAGCGGAATATCCGCAGCTTGCGCCACCTGTGCACCGGGATTTTCACGGGCGCACGTTACCGGCAGAACAAAGTCCATCTCACCTTCGACCAGTGAAAAGCCCAACTGCTGTAAAGCATCTAATTCATACGTATTTGCAGCAGGAATTTTTGCCTGCACCCGTTCCCAGCGCTGTAAAACTTCTGCTGTCAGGATCGGTGCGTGCGGGTCAAACCGTACGATGGCGCTATTCACGCCAAAGAACGTATTTTCCCAATCCAGAGACTCAATACTGGCGCGGACGGGCACGGAGAAGCTCCAGCAAATATTGGCCGTAGCCTGTTTTAGCCAGAGAGCTGGCGGCACGTCTAACACCTTCATCATCCAGCCAGCCATTACGCCATGCTATCTCTTCCAGGCAGGCGATTTTAAAGCCCTGACGTTTCTCCACCGTCTGCACAAACGTGCTCGCTTCAATCAGACTGTCGTGCGTACCGGTATCCAGCCAGGCAAAGCCACGGCCAAGCAATTCAACGGTCAGATTGCCATCGTCAAGGTACATCTGGTTAATGGAGGTAATTTCCAGTTCCCCACGCTCAGAAGGTTTCACGCGCTTTGCGTATTCCACTACCTTACTGTCGTAGAAATAGAGTCCTGTCACCGCCCAGTTTGATTTTGGTTCTTTCGGCTTCTCTTCCAGCGAGACTGCGCGAAAATTGTCATCAAACTCAACCACACCGAAACGCTCAGGATCCATCACCTGATAGCCAAATACCGTCGCACCTTGTGTTCTGGCAGCGACGTGGCGTAGTTTTGGACTAAATCCCTGACCAAAGAAGATATTGTCCCCAAGCACCAGACATGATGGTTCGCCGTTAAGGAACGTTTCACCAATAATGAATGCCTGTGCTAAACCATCCGGGCTGGGCTGCTCTGCATAATGCAGTTCAATACCGAACTCAGAGCCATCTCCCAGCAAACGCTGGAAATACCCTTTATCTTCCGGTGTGGTAATAATGAGGATCTCGCGAATTCCCGCCAGCATCAGTACCGATAGCGGGTAATAGATCATGGGCTTATCGTAAATAGGCAATAGCTGCTTCGATACGCCGCGCGTAATGGGGTACAGGCGAGTGCCTGAGCCACCTGCCAGAATGATACCTTTCATATGATCCCTCCTCCGGGCGCCAAAACCAGGCTGTTAGCCCTTCAGGCCCAAACGCTCACCCTGGTAGCTGCCATCCTGCACGGGTTTCCACCAGGCCTCATTTGCCAGATACCATTGCACGGTTTTACGCATGCCACTTTCAAACGTTTCCTGCGGCACCCAGCCAAGTTCACGCGCAATTTTCGACGCATCAATGGCATAGCGCAGATCATGGCCTGGGCGATCTTCAACATAAGTGATCAATTCACGATACCGCATAACACCTTTTGGTTTTTGCGGTGCCAGTTCTTCCAACAAGCTGCAAATCGTTTCGACCACGTCCAGGTTTTTACGCTCGTTATGACCACCAATATTATAGGTCTCGCCAACCGCGCCTGTAGTCGCGACGCAATAGAGCGCCCGGGCATGATCTTCCACATACAGCCAGTCACGAATCTGCTGTCCGTTGCCGTACACCGGCAGAGGTTTTCCCGCCAGTGCATTGAGAATCATCAGCGGGATCAGTTTTTCCGGGAAATGGTAGGGCCCATAATTGTTGGAGCAGTTAGTCATTAACGTTGGCAGCCCGTACGTACGTAGCCAGGCACGTACCAGATGATCGCTGCTGGCCTTTGACGCGGAATAAGGACTACTCGGTGCATACGGCGTTGTTTCGGTAAAGAAATCATCCGTAGAATGCAGGTCGCCGTACACCTCGTCGGTTGATATATGGTGGAAACGAAACGCCTGCTTTTTATCATCGGCTAACACATTCCAGTATGCGCGAGCGGCTTCCAGCAACGTGTAGGTTCCGACAATATTGGTTTCAATAAATGCGGCGGGGCCATCGATAGAACGATCAACATGACTTTCTGCCGCCAGGTGCATCACGCAATCCGGCTGATACTGTTGAAACACGTTGTCGAGCGCCAGGCGATCGCAGATATCAACTTGTTCAAAGGCAAAACGGGCATTCTGTGCAACCGGCGCCAGCGACATCAGGTTTCCGGCATAGGTTAACTTATCAACCACTACCACGGCATCCCGAGTCTCATTAATGATGTGACGCACAACCGCTGAGCCAATAAATCCTGCACCACCGGTAACCAGAATTCGTTTCATTAGCGCCAGACTCCTTTGGTATCAACCACGTATTGCTGGTGAACCGCATCGCCTTTAATCGCTTTAAATTCATTATGGTCAACCAGCATCACCAGCACATCGGCGCTTGCCAGCGCATCGTCCAGTTTCGCCAGTTGGCACAGGCCATCCAGTTTTTTCGGCAACTGATGGATATTCGGTTCAACCACCAGCGTCTCGCCGCTGTGCCAGCGTGCGATACTTTGCGCCACCCCCATTGCCGGGCTTTCACGTAAATCATCAATATTCGGTTTGAACGCCAGACCAAAACAGGCAATTTTTACGTCGCTGGCACGTTTATTGGTCTCCGTCAGACAATCCGCTACAGCGGCTTTTACCCGATCGACAACCCAATGAGGCTTACTATCATTTACCTCGCGCGCGGTGCGGATCAATCTCGCCTGCTGCGGGTTCTGCGCCACAATAAACCACGGGTCGACCGCGATACAGTGCCCGCCAACACCAGGTCCAGGCTGCAAAATGTTAACCCGCGGGTGACGGTTCGCCAGACGGATCAGTTCCCAGACGTTAATCCCCTGATCGGCGCAAATCAGCGACAGTTCATTAGCAAAGGCGATATTGACATCGCGGAAGCTGTTTTCGGTCAACTTGCACATTTCTGCAGTGCGGGCGTTAGTCACCACACATTCACCTTCGAGGAAGATGTTGTACAGTTCGCTGGCGCGCATAGAACAAACGGGGGTCATTCCGCCAATCACACGGTCATTTTTAATCAGTTCAACCATCACCTGGCCTGGCAGCACGCGCTCCGGACAATAAGCAATGTTCACGTCAGCCTGTTCCCCCGCCTGCTGCGGGAAAGTCAGATCAGGGCGCATTTCTGCAAGCCATGCTGCCATCTGCTCCGTTGCCCCGACGGGTGACGTCGATTCAAGGATCACCAACGCCCCTTTTTTCAGCACCGGCGCAAGCGACTTCGCTGCGGCTTCAACATAGACCATATCGGGTTCATGCTCCCCCTTGAAGGGGGTCGGCACAGCAATCAGATAAGCGTCTGCTTCAACAGGTGTCGTAACCGCACGCAGAAAGCCATTTTCGACTGCTGTTTTCACCACAGCACCCAAATCAGGTTCAACGATGTGGATTTCACCGCGGTTAATGGTATCCACCGCATGTTGATTTACATCTACGCCAATAACATGTTTTTGACGGGAAGCAAAAGCGGCCGCCGTCGGCAGTCCGATATAACCCAGCCCAATGACAGAAATGGTCGTAAAACTCATAGCGATATCCGATTATTTTTTAACGCGTGTAAAATGCGGCCACACGCCTGCCCATCACCATACGGATTATGGGCGCGGCTCATGGTCTGATATTCATTTTCGTCATGCAGCAAGCGCGTGACTTCTGCCACAATACGCTGAGGGTCAGTCCCAACCAGACGTACTGTGCCTGCGGTAATGGCTTCTGGCCGCTCCGTTGTTTCTCGCATCACCAACACAGGTTTGCCCAGAGAAGGGGCTTCCTCCTGAATCCCGCCGGAATCGGTAAGGATAAGCCAGGCATGATTCATCAGCCAGACGAATGGCAGATAGTCCTGTGGCTCAATCAGAATCACGTTCTCAACATGACCCAAAATACGATTTACCGGCTCGCTAACGTTGGGGTTCAGGTGTACGGGATAGACAATCTGTACATTCTGATTAGC
The DNA here is from genome assembly GCF_001034465.1 of Citrobacter sp. MGH100. NCBI lineage: Bacteria > Pseudomonadati > Pseudomonadota > Gammaproteobacteria > Enterobacterales > Enterobacteriaceae > Citrobacter > Citrobacter sp. MGH100. The sequence continues at coordinate 23,287 of NZ_KQ089806.1, read as the reverse complement.
CGCGGCAATTTCCGCCAGTGCATGGCAGATTTGCTCAAAGCCGCGACCAAAGCTTTCCCGACGATGACCGGTTACCAGGATCATCTTCTTATCCGCATCCAGGAAAGGATAGCGCTCAGCCAGTTCAGCGCGCAGTGCTTCATTTCCGAGTACACGATCGCGAACCCAGATCAACGCATCAATAACCGTGTTCCCCGTGACAAAAATACGGTCATCCGGAATGGTTTCACGCAACAGGTTTTGGCGTGAATTTTCAGTTGGGGAAAAGTGATACATTGCCAGGCGCCCGGTCAGTGTACGGTTTGCCTCTTCCGGCCAGGGAGAATAGAGATCGCCAGTTCGCAACCCAGCCTCAACATGCCCCACCGGAATACGCTGATAAAACGCGGCCAGGCTGGTCGCAAGGGTTGTTGTTGTATCACCGTGGACTAGCACCACATCAGGTTTGAACTCAGCGAGGATTGGCTTTAATCCTTCCAGAATTCGACAGGTAATTTCTGTCAGTCCCTGACCTGGCTGCATAATATTGAGATCGTAGTCAGGTACGATGGAAAAGAGGTGCAATACCTGATCGAGCATCTCCCGATGCTGTGCAGTGACGCAAACTTTCGCGTCGAAATCAGGATCTTTAGCCAGCGCATGAACCAGAGGAGCCATCTTAATGGCCTCCGGTCGCGTACCAAATACAGTCAGTACTTTCACATCGATTCTCTTCGGATTGGCAGTGAGAGCCCAGCCCCTCACTGCAACGGTATTGCTAAATCGAACGGCGACGGGTTAACGCGACACCAGCACCGATCAGGGCCCCAACGATGCCCCACATAATCATCAGGAAGGCACGACGTGGGCTATCACGTTTTACCGGTTCTTCCGGCGTCCGCAAATAACGATAGGTCTGAAAACGCGGATCCAGGGTCGGTCCTACGTTCAGCGTGTTCAGCATGGCTCTGTTTTGAAAATAGTCCATATCAAAATCTGGGCCAACAGATTGCAGGTTTTCGAGTCGCGCCTGCAGCATAGGGCGTCCGAGTAAAAACAACTCAGAATCAGGCAACTCTTCAGCAGGGACATCAGTAGAAGTACGCGAAATATTATGCTGCTCAGCAATTTTGAGCGCTTGTTCAATGTTATGAACACGGCGAGAGAAAATCGATTTTGCTACCTCTTCCTGCCGTTTGACCTGCGCTTTCATTTGCACCGTCCGCGCAGCCCATGCGCCTTTCAGCTCATCGTTCAGATGACGTGCTGCACGCTGGCTGGCAAAGGCCACGTACTGGCGCAGAAGATTGTTGGCATCAGGTGCCGTTTCCGCAATAAGCTTCACGCTGTCATTGGTGTTCCGCAACGCATCACCAGGCATAAACTGAATGTTGTTGATCAGTTCATCCAGCAGCGCGGCATCGGCTTTACTGTTTCCGACCATACGCTGCTTGTAATAATCAGTCTGCTGCCAGAATTCACGGCGCGTATCCCAGGAGGCAAGCTGCATGATAAATTCTTTATAGGCTTCATCCATCACCGACGGCTGGTCCGTTGATGCGAGGCTGGCCTTAATATCCAGGTTGCGCAGGAACTGTTGTTGAGAGTAATAGCCCCCCAACATATTCACCGTAGGCTTGTCTGAAATAGCCGTTGCGCTCCACTCCTGACGGGCGAAAAAAGTATAGGCGAGAGCAACAAGTGCAAATGCGAGCGCCATACCGACAATCCACACCTTCCCTGCCCATAAGGTACGAAACAACCCACGGATATCCAGTTCATTTTCAGCGCTCATGGCGTCTTCCCCCGGTAATGGTTGTGTCATCGCATCCTCAATTCACTTGGTTAAGTTTGGTTTGCCTTCACGAATTCTTCGCAGTCTGCGCTTCACTCGCTTGATAAATCTCGCCACTTTCCAGGCACGCTTGATACAGTATCCGTAGAGGCCAAATGCCATTAAAAACAGCACCAGCATGGCCCATTCCGGAACCAAACGGAAATATTCAGCCAGCACACCGATCGATGCCAGCACGGCCGCCGCCAGCGTAATCAGAACAAATGCCTGGCGGGAAGTAAACCCTGCCCGCATCACCAAATGATGAATGTGCTGGCGATCGGCTGAGAACGGGCTCATGCCCTTACGCAAACGGCGGTACATGATCGCCACCATATCCATTAACGGGATGGCGATAATCCACAGTGCGGTAACTGGGCTTATAGGATGTGTTTTGCCCTGCGTGGTTTCCAGCAGGATCCAGATGATGGTAAAACCAATCAGCGTACTGCCAGCATCACCCATGAAGACTTTATAACGGCGCCCAAGAACGCCCAGGTTCAGCAGAATATAAGGCAGAATGGCGGCGATCATCGCAAAACACCATACGGCCAGACTCGTCTGCCCATCGAACCACAGGATAAACCCCATCGCCGCGAATGAAACGCTGGACAGCCCACCTAACAGGCCGTCAATACCGTCCACCATATTGAAAGCATTAATTGCCGCCCAGACGGCAAACAGCGTCAGTAAATAGCCAAACGGGCCAAGAATCATCTCCCAGGGGCCAAAAATATACCCAAGGCTAAGAAGATAGAGTTTGCCAACCGACATCATGATAATGCCGATCGCGGCCTGGATAGTTGCGCGGATTTTTACACTGATATCAAAACGATCGTCCAGCGCGCCAACCAAAACCAGCACGCCGGCACAGGCCAGATAGAGAGAAGCATGCGGGATGTAATAATCAGCAATCACAAACGTAAAGCAAATACCTGCGTAAGCCGAAATCCCCCCAACCAGCGGGATCAATCCTTGATGCCGTTTGCGAAAGTTGGGTTTATCCACTAAACCAATCTTTTTTGCGACCTTACGCGCAAAGAAAAGAAACAGTGTTGTGAATAAAAAAATACTGATGAGATCAGTGCTTACTGTCAGTAAATTCACAATGCATGCTCTCAGAGAAAATTAATAGCAGAAGTATAACCACGAAGACCTTTATTCAGAAGGGAAACCCGTCTCCATATCCGATGGTTCTGTATAATTATCAACCACAAGATACAAATTACGAATCTTTTTCAACCTGGCGGTATGTCATACCGTATTATTGTTATTGTGTCGTTAAGATTACAGGCATAAAAGCAAAACGCCACGTAAAAACGTGGCGTTTTCGGATGATGCCTGAATTATGAGCGCTTCATCATATCGAAGAAGTCATCATTGGTCTTCGTCATCGCCAGCTTGTTAATGAGGAACTCCATTGCATCAATTTCACCCATCGGATGGATGATTTTGCGCAGGATCCACATTTTCTGCAGCTCTTCCTGGGTGGTAAGCAGCTCTTCTTTACGGGTACCGGAACGATTGTAGTCGATAGCCGGGAAGACGCGTTTTTCAGCGATCTTACGAGAGAGATGCAGTTCCATGTTGCCGGTACCTTTAAACTCTTCGTAGATAACTTCATCCATTTTAGAGCCGGTATCGATAAGCGCAGTCGCGATGATGGTCAGGCTGCCGCCCTCTTCCACGTTACGTGCCGCACCGAAGAAACGCTTCGGACGGTGCAGGGCGTTGGCATCAACACCACCGGTCAGGACTTTACCGGAAGCCGGGACCACGGTGTTGTACGCACGCGCCAGACGCGTGATGGAGTCGAGCAGGATGATAACGTCTTTCTTATGTTCAACCAGACGTTTCGCCTTCTCGATTACCATTTCCGCAACCTGAACGTGGCGAGATGCGGGTTCATCAAAGGTAGAAGCCACCACTTCACCTTTAACCAGACGCTGCATCTCGGTCACTTCTTCCGGACGTTCGTCAATCAGCAGCACCATCAGCACACAGTCCGGGTGGTTGTAGGCAATGCTCTGCGCAATGTTCTGCAGCAGCATGGTTTTACCCGCTTTTGGCGGTGCCACAATCAGACCACGTTGGCCACGACCGATCGGCGATGCCAGATCCAGTACGCGCGCCGTTAAGTCCTCGGTAGAACCATTACCACGCTCCATACGCAGACGGGAGTTTGCGTGCAGCGGCGTTAAGTTTTCGAAGAGGATCTTGTTACGGGCGTTTTCCGGTTTGTCGTAGTTAACTTCGTTAACTTTCAACAGCGCAAAATAGCGTTCACCTTCTTTTGGCGGGCGAATCTTACCAGAAATGGTATCACCAGTGCGGAGGTTGAAACGGCGGATTTGGCTTGGAGAAACGTAGATGTCATCAGGACCGGCGAGGTAGGAGCTGTCTGCAGAGCGGAGGAAACCAAATCCATCCTGCAATATCTCCAGCACACCGTCACCAAAGATATCTTCGCCACTCTTTGCGTGCTGCTTCAGGATGGCAAAAATAATGTCCTGCTTGCGCATACGAGCCAGGTTTTCAAGGCCCATATTTTCGCCGAGAGTGATCAGCTCAGAAACCGGCGTATTCTTTAATTCGGTAAGATTCATAATGGTGTGAGTTCTTAAACTTGGGGTAAATCTCGAACTTAATGTTGTGAATGGTATGGCAGGGTCATCCATGCCTGTTTACGGCCATCGACTCATGTCTGTTCGCTGTCTGGTCACAGGAAAGTACGCAGAACTGAAACGACAAGACGGATTGAGTGACAAGGCCCTGAATCTGTCTACTTCTCGCACGAGAAACAACGGGAAGTATTGGATAAAGCTAGATTCAAACTTAATAAGGTATGTTTAATACGAAGTCAACACTAACTTAGCACGACTCAAGTCGGGCGTCCAGTCATCCGAATCATTTCGAAGTATGGCCGCCCGATCATGATACTTCCTTACGCTAAGTTAGCGTCGAGGAACTCTTTCAACTGACCTTTGGACAGCGCGCCGACTTTAGTCGCCGCAACTTCGCCGTTTTTAAACAGCAGAAGGGTCGGGATGCCACGAATACCATACTTCGGCGCGGTGCCTGGGTTTTGGTCAATGTTCAGTTTAGCAACCGTCAATTTGCCCTGATATTCGTCAGCGATTTCATCCAGAATCGGAGCGATCATTTTGCACGGACCGCACCACTCTGCCCAGAAATCAACGAGGATAGCTCCGTCCGCTTTGAGTACATCCGTGTCAAAACTGTCGTCAGTCAGGTGAATAATTTTATCGCTCATAATAACTCCACAGGAATAAGCCTGGTGTGTTGGTGTTTACACATCATCCTTCAAGCCGCCTTTTTGTTGGCTGTGCGCTGCGTCCTGGTCACGTACTCAATACGCGTCTTTGGACCCATTCACTTGCCATCTCGACGCATCATGAATGAATTGTGTACAGTATTAACCAACTAAAGGTTGACTTTATTTCACCGGATACGCTTTCGTAAAGCAATAGTAAGCTGATATTCTACCACACTATGAGCAAAACACATTTAACAGAACAGAAGTTTTCCGACTTCGCCCTGCACCCGAAGGTGATAGAAGCCCTTGAAAATAAAGGGTTTCATAACTGCACGCCCATTCAGGCTCTCGCGCTGCCGCTTACGCTGGCAGGCCGTGATGTTGCAGGGCAGGCGCAAACCGGTACCGGAAAAACGATGGCGTTCCTGACGTCAACGTTTCATTATCTTCTCTCTCATCCCGCGATTGACGATCGCAAGGTGAACCAACCGCGTGCGTTAATTATGGCGCCAACGCGTGAGTTAGCCGTGCAGATCCACGCCGACGCCGAGCCGCTGGCACAGACCACCGGTCTGAAATTAGGCCTGGCTTATGGCGGCGACGGTTACGACAAACAGCTGAAAGTGCTGGAAAGCGGCGTCGATATTCTTATCGGCACGACCGGTCGTCTTATCGACTACGCAAAACAGAACCATATCAACCTGGGCGCGATTCAGGTCGTGGTGCTGGATGAAGCCGATCGTATGTACGATCTGGGCTTTATCAAAGATATCCGTTGGCTGTTCCGTCGTATGCCGCCAACCACCCAACGTCTGAACATGCTGTTTTCTGCAACCCTCTCTTATCGCGTTCGCGAACTGGCGTTTGAACAAATGAATAACGCCGAGTACGTTGAAGTCGAACCGGAACAGAAGACGGGCCACCGTATTAAAGAAGAACTCTTCTATCCTTCCAACGAAGAGAAAATGCGTTTGCTGCAAACGCTGATTGAAGAAGAGTGGCCAGATCGCGCCATTGTTTTTGCTAACACCAAACATCGCTGTGAAGAGATCTGGGGCAGTCTTGCTGCTGACGGACATCGCGTAGGCCTGCTTACCGGTGACGTGGCGCAGAAAAAACGCCTGCGTATCCTTGATGAGTTCACCCGTGGCGATCTCGATATTCTCGTCGCAACCGATGTCGCGGCGCGTGGCCTGCACATCCCAGCCGTAACGCACGTGTTTAACTATGACCTGCCGGATGACTGTGAAGATTACGTCCACCGTATTGGTCGTACAGGTCGTGCAGGCGCAAGTGGTCATTCTATTAGCCTGGCTTGTGAAGAGTACGCGCTGAATTTACCTGCAATCGAGACCTACATTGGCCACTCGATTCCGGTCAGCAAGTACAACCCGGACGCGCTAATGACTGACCTGCCAAAGCCGCTGCGCATGACGCGCCCACGCCCAGGCAATGGCCCGCGTCGTACCGGTGGTGCTCCGCGTAATCGTCGTCGTTCAGGTTAACGTAAGATATGCTCACAACCACTTCGCTGTACGCCGCAATCGATTTAGGCTCGAATAGTTTTCATATGCTGGTTGTACGCGAAGTGGCGGGAAGCATCCAGACGCTCACGCGTATTAAACGCAAGGTGCGTCTGGCCGCTGGACTCAACAGCGACAACATTCTCTCCGCTGAAGCCATGGAACGCGGCTGGCAATGCCTGCGCCTGTTTGCTGAACGTCTGCAGGATATCCCGCAACCGCAAATCCGCGTGGTCGCCACGGCAACATTGCGCATCGCGGTAAACGCCGATGTCTTTATCGCCAAAGCGCAAGAGATCCTCGGCTGCCCTGTCCAGGTCATCAGTGGTGAAGAAGAAGCACGACTGATTTATCAGGGTGTCGCCCACACCACTGGCGGTGCCGATCAGCGTCTGGTCGTTGATATTGGCGGTGCCAGTACGGAACTGGTTACCGGCTCCGGCGCCCAAACAACCTCTCTGTTCAGCCTGTCAATGGGCTGCGTTACCTGGCTCGAACGGTACTTCACCGATCGTAATCTGGCGCAGGAAAATTTTGACGAAGCCGAGAAAGCGGCGCGTGAGGTTCTGCGCCCGGTCGCCGACAAACTGCGTTTTCATGGCTGGAAAGTTTGCGTTGGTGCCTCCGGTACCGTCCAGGCGTTGCAGGAAATCATGATGGCGCAGGGTATGGATGAGCGCATTACGCTGGCCAAACTTCAGCAGCTTAAGCAGCGTGCTATCCACTGCGGTCGTCTGGAAGAGTTGGAAATCGAAGGGTTAACGCTGGAACGCGCACTGGTGTTCCCCAGCGGGCTGGCAATCCTGATCGCGATTTTCACTGAGTTGAATATTCAATGCATGACCCTGGCCGGCGGCGCACTGCGTGAAGGTCTGGTTTACGGTATGCTGCACCTGCCTGTCGATCAGGATATTCGCAGCCGTACGCTGCGTAATATTCAGCGTCGCTTTATGGTTGACACCGATCAGGCGAACCGCGTCGCACAGTTGGCTGTACATTTATTCGATCAGGTGAAAGATGAGTGGCATCTTGAGGCCATTAGCCGTGAACTGCTGCAAAGTGCCTGTCAGTTGCATGAAATAGGGCTGAGCGTGGAATATAAGCAGGCACCGCTGCATGCCGCCTGGCTGGTGCGTAATCTCGATCTTCCGGGCTTCACTCCCGCGCAGAAAAAGCTGTTAGCCACGCTGTTATTAAATCAGACCAACCCAGTCGATCTCTCTTCGCTCCACCAGCAAAACGCCGTGCCGCCGCGCATCGCGGAGCACCTTTGCCGTTTGCTACGCCTGGCGATCATCTTCGCAAGCCGCCGCCGTGACGATTTAGTGCCACATATCACCCTGCAAGCTCAGGATGAAGATCTGACGCTAACGTTGCCGGAAAGCTGGCTGGAACATCATCCATTAGGTAAAGAGTTGATCGATCAGGAAATCCAGTGGCAAAGCTATGTCCACTGGCCGCTGGAAGTGCGTTAGATGCTGGCTGCCGGATGGCGCTCACGCTTATCCGGTCTACCAAATAAATATTACTTCTCTTTGGCTTTCGCCATCATTGCCCGGATATTCGCAATGCTGGCCTGCCCCTTTTGCATCCGCTCCTCAGCGCTCACCACTTTACGCTCCTGTTCCCAGATAACGTCATCCTGTGGCAGTTCCAGCAGGAAGCGGCTTGGCTCCGGACGCACCAGTTCACCGTACTGACGGCGTTCTTTGCACAACGTGAAGATAAGCTCTTTCTGTGCACGGGTAATGCCGACGTAGGCCAGACGACGCTCTTCATCAATGTTGTCTTCATCGATGCTGCTCTGATGAGGTAAGAAGCCCTCTTCCATTCCCACCATAAACACATAGGGGAACTCCAGCCCTTTTGAGGCATGTAACGTCATCAACTGCACCTGGTCCAGCTCTTCTTCACTCTCTCCACGCTCCATCATGTCGCGCAGGGTAAAGCGGGTAACGACCTGGGTCAGGGTCATTGGCTCTTCCAGCTCACTGCCTTCCAGCATCTCCGTCATCCAGCTGAACAGCGTGTTGACGTTCTTCATACGCATTTCTGCCGCTTTCGGGCTCGGCGAGGTTTCATACAGCCAGGATTCGTAATCAATGCCATGGATCAGGTCACGCACGGCAGCAATCGGTTCACGCTCCGCGAGGCGCTGGATTTCCCCCAGCCAGTGCGTAAAGCGGGTTAGAGAATCATAACCGCGGCCGGTCAGCGTCTGGCTTAGACCCATATCAAAGCTGGCAGTAAACAAGCTTTTATTACGCGTCATCGCCCACTCACCCAACTTTTGCAGTGTGGCCGGGCCGATTTCACGTTTTGGCGTGTTGACGATCCGCAAAAACGCGCTGTCGTCATCCGGGTTGCTCAGCACACGCAGGTAGGCGAGCAGATCTTTGATTTCCGGACGCGAGAAAAATGATGTCCCCCCGGAAATTTTGTACGGGATGCGGTTTTGCATCAGGAATTTTTCGAACACCCGTGACTGGTGGTTGCCGCGATACAGGATCGCATAGTCCTTATACTGCGTCTTATTCACAAAGTGATGAGCAATCAACTCCCCGGTCACGCGTTCCGCTTCATGCTCTTCGTTGTTGGCACTCAGTACTTTCAGCTCAGGTCCGTAGCCCAGCTCAGAGAACAACCGCTTTTCAAAGACGTGAGGGTTGTTAGCAATGAGGATGTTCGCCGCCTTCAGGATACGCCCGGAGGAACGGTAGTTTTGCTCCAGCTTCACCACCTGTAGCGCCGGAAAATCTTTGCTCAGCAGCACCAGGTTTTGCGGACGCGCGCCGCGCCAGGAGTAAATCGACTGATCGTCATCACCCACCACGGTAAAGCGCGCACGTTGCCCCACCAGCAGCTTCACCAGCTCGTACTGGCTGGTGTTGGTATCCTGGTATTCATCCACCAGCAGGTAGCGGATTTTGTTCTGCCAGCGCTCGCGCACCTCTTCATTACGCTGAAGCAGCAACGTCGGCAGCAGGATCAGGTCGTCAAAGTCCAGCACGTTGCACGCCTTCATATGCGCGTCGTACAAACCATAGCAGTGCGCGAAAATACGATCGCGTTCGCCTTTAGCGCTGGCCGCTGCCTGCGCCGGGGTCATCAGATCGTTTTTCCAGTTGGAGATCGTTGAGATCAGCTGTTGAAGGATAAGTTTATCGTCTTCAATTAGCCCTTCGGTCAGTTCCTTAAGCAGAGCCACCTGGTCGGTATCGTCAAACAGCGAGAAGTTCGACTTCATCCCCAACGCCGCAAATTCACGCTTGATGATATCCAACCCCAACGTGTGGAACGTGGAGATCATCAATCCACGCGCCTCTTTACGACCCAGCGTCTGCGCCACACGCTCTTTCATTTCACGCGCGGCCTTATTGGTAAAAGTCACCGCCGCGATATGCCGCGCCTGATAGCCACAAACGCGGATCAGGTGCGCAATTTTATTGGTGATAACGCGCGTCTTTCCGGAACCCGCCCCCGCCAGCACCAGGCAAGGTCCTGTGACAAATTCGACGGCTTGTTGTTGTCCGGGATTCAAACGCATAAAGATCACTCAATGAAAGTCAGGAGGGGAAATTTAGAGCATGGTAGTATAGCCAGCCTCAACCACCCCACTCAAGGCACGATCATGGCAAAAACAGCAGCAGCAGTGCATATCCTTGTTAAAGAAGAGAAACTGGCTTTGGATCTTCTGGAACAAATTAAAAACGGTGCCGACTTTGGCAAGCTGGCGAAGAAACACTCAATCTGCCCATCAGGCAAACGCGGCGGTGATTTAGGCGAATTCCGCCAGGGCCAGATGGTCCCGGCGTTCGATAAAGTCGTCTTCTCTTGCCCGGTGCTGGAGCCAACTGGCCCGCTGCACACGCAGTTCGGTTACCACATCATTAAAGTGCTGTACCGTAACTAATAAAAAAGCCGGGTGGCGGCTGTCGCCTTACCCGGCCTACATTCTTGGCTAAATAGTAGGTCGGGTAAGCGCTAGCGCCACCCGACAATCTATTTAACCCGCTACCGCAATACGCTTCATATCCGTCATATAACCACGCAGTTTCTTACCAACCTGCTCGATAGCGTGGCCGCGAATCGCTTCGTTCACATCACGCAGCTGCGCGTTGTCTACCGCACCTTCGGCAATCGCTTTGCCCAGATCGCCGGTCTGCAGAGTGGTCATGAACTCTTTCAGCAGCGGTACGCAAGCGTAAGAGAACAGGTAGTTACCGTATTCTGCGGTATCGGAGATAACCACGTTCATTTCGTACAGACGCTTACGCGCGATGGTGTTCGCGATCAGCGGCAGTTCGTGCAGTGATTCGTAGTAAGCAGACTCTTCGATGATGCCAGAATCAACCATGGTTTCGAACGCCAGCTCAACGCCCGCTTTCACCATCGCAATCATCAGAACGCCTTTATCGAAGTACTCCTGCTCGCCGATTTTGCCTTCAAACTGCGGGGCGGTTTCGAACGCGGTTTTGCCGGTCTCTTCACGCCAGGTCAGCAGTTTCTTATCGTCGTTGGCCCAGTCAGCCATCATGCCGGAGGAGAATTCACCGGAGATGATGTCGTCCATGTGTTTCTGGAACAGCGGTGCCATGATCTCTTTCAGCTGTTCGGACAGCGCATAAGCGCGCAGTTTTGCCGGGTTAGACAGACGGTCCATCATCAGCGTGATACCGCCCTGCTTCAGCGCTTCGGTGATGGTTTCCCAGCCGAACTGAATCAGTTTTTCCGCATAAGCCGGGTCAGTACCTTCTTCCACCAGCTTGTCGAAGCACAGCAGAGAGCCCGCCTGCAGCATACCGCACAGAATAGTCTGCTCGCCCATCAGGTCAGATTTCACTTCTGCAACAAAGGAGGATTCCAGTACGCCAGCACGGTGACCGCCGGTTGCCGCAGCCCAGGCTTTAGCGATCGCCATGCCTTCGCCTTTCGGGTCGTTTTCCGGGTGGACGGCGATCAGCGTCGGTACGCCGAAACCACGTTTGTACTCTTCACGCACTTCGGTACCCGGGCACTTCGGTGCCACCATCACAACGGTGATGTCTTTACGGATCTGCTCGCCCACTTCGACGATATTGAAACCGTGGGAGTAACCCAGCGCCGCGCCGTCTTTCATCAGCGGCTGTACGGAACGCACAACGTCGGAGTGCTGTTTGTCTGGCGTCAGGTTAACCACCAGGTCAGCCTGCGGGATCAGTTCTTCGTAGGTACCTACTTTGAAGCCGTTTTCGGTCGCTTTACGCCACGAAGCACGTTTCTCAGCGATCGCTTCTTTGCGCAGTGCGTAGGAAATATCCAGACCGGAGTCACGCATGTTCAGGCCCTGGTTCAGACCCTGAGCGCCACAGCCGACGATGACCACTTTTTTACCCTGAAGGTAGCTTGCGCCGTCGGCGAATTCTTCGCGGCCCATGAAGCGACATTTGCCCAGCTGAGCCAGCTGCTGACGCAGATTCAGTGTATTAAAGTAGTTAGCCATGATGGTGTACTCCGTGATGTTGTGTTGTGGTGCTTATTATTCGGTTCGCTTTTGCGAGAATGAACCCACTATATGACAGGAAATTTATTGCGGAAATTGATATATTCACAACGTCACATTGCAATATCTGCAACGTCAAAATAAAGAGGTTCGCCGGTGGATTTACGCGATCTGAAAATGTTCCTGCATCTGGCGGAAAGCCGCCATTTTGGCCGCAGCGCGCGGGCGATGCACGTCAGCCCCTCCACGCTCTCCCGGCAAATTCAGCGTCTTGAAGAAGACCTCGGCCAGCCGCTGTTTGTCCGCGATAACCGCACGGTGACGCTCACCGAAGCCGGTGAGGAGCTGCGCGTGTTTGCCCAGCAGACGCTGCTGCAGTATCAGCAATTACGCCATACCATTGATCAACAAGGACCGTCGTTGTCCGGTGAACTGCATATCTTCTGCTCAGTGACTGCCGCCTACAGCCATTTACCACCGATCCTCGACCGCTTCCGCGCCGAGCATCCGTCGGTGGAAATCAAGCTCACCACCGGTGACGCGGCTGATGCAATGGAAAAAGTCGTCACCGGCGAGGCCGATCTGGCAATTGCCGGTAAGCCCGAGACACTGCCCGGCGCGGTGGCATTTTCCATGCTGGAGAATCTGGCTGTGGTATTGATAGCGCCAGCACTGCCCTGCCCGGTGCGCAACCAGATTTCGGTGGATGAGCCAGACTGGTCAACGGTGCCGTTTATCATGGCCGACCAGGGGCCGGTGCGCCGCCGCATTGAGCTGTGGTTCCGGCGCAATAAAATCAGCAACCCGTCGATTTACGCCACCGTGGGCGGCCACGAGGCGATGGTGTCGATGGTGGCGCTGGGCTGCGGCGTAGCATTGTTGCCAGAAGTGGTGCTGGAGAATAGCCCGGAGCCGGTACGTAACCGCGTGATGATTCTGGAACGTAGCGACGAAAAAACACCGTTCGAGCTGGGCGTATGCGCACAAAAAAAGCGGCTGCATGAGCCGCTTATTGATGCTTTCTGGAAGATATTGCCAAATCACTAGCCGCCGAACGGCGGCGCAAGCACCTTAACCGGCAGAGAGTCAGGGCGCAGGCCAGACAGGCGCAGTGCCGTCAGGCTCCCCAAACATTACCCCGCGAGAAAAAAACGAAACGCGGGGTTATGTGTTTCATCATGACAGTCATAGCCCAGTTCGTTCAGCCGCGTTTCGAAATCAGGTTCATGCTCACCCAACTCAAACGCCGCCAGTACACGGCCGTAGTCAGTTCCATGACTGCGATAGTGGAACAATGAAATATTCCAGTGCGTCCCCAGTGTATGCAGAAACTTCAGCAGCGCCCCCGGCGATTCCGGGAATTCGAAGCTGAACAGCCGTTCCTGCAAGGGTTTCGACGGACGTCCACCGACCATATAGCGCACGTGCAGCTTCGCCATTTCGTCGTCAGACAGATCCACCACACTGTAGCCGCCGTCACTAAGCAACTGGAGGATTTCTTTACGTTCTTCCAGACCACGGCTCAGGCGTACGCCGACAAAAATGCAGGCATCTTTGGCATCAGCAAAACGGTAGTTAAACTCAGTAACCGAGCGCCCACCCAGCAGTTGGCAGAATTTCAGGAAGCTGCCCTTCTCTTCCGGGATGGTCACCGCCAGCAATGCTTCACGTTGCTCCCCCAACTCGCAGCGTTCAGACACGTAGCGCAGGCCGTGGAAGTTAACGTTCGCACCGGAAAGCACATGCGCCAGCCGCTCACCGCGAATATTGTGCTGGGCGATGTATTTTTTCATTCCCGCCAGCGCCAGCGCGCCCGATGGCTCAGCCACGGCTCGCACATCTTCAAACAGGTCTTTCATCGCTGCGCAAATAGCATCGCTATCAACGGTGATAATGTCGTCGAGGTATTCCTGGCACAGACGGAAGGTTTCATCACCAATGCGTTTGACCGCCACGCCTTCAGCAAAGAGACCGACGCGCGGGAGATCAACCGGATGACCGGCATCCAGCGCCGCTTTAAGGCAGGCGGAATCTTCAGCTTCAACGGCGATCACTTTGATCTGCGGCATCAGCTGTTTGATCAGCACCGCAACACCTGCCGCTAATCCGCCACCACCAACAGGCACGAATACGCGATCGAGATGAGCGTCCTGCTGGAGCAGCTCCAGCGCCAGCGTGCCCTGCCCGGCAATCACCATCGGATGATCAAACGGTGGAACCCAGGTAAAACCCTGCTGCTGTGACAGTTCAATCGCTTTGGCTTTGGCTTCATCAAAATTCGCGCCGTGCAACAGCACTTCTCCGCCGAAGCCGCGAACGGCATCGACTTTGATATCGGCGGTAGCCGTTGGCATGACAATCAGCGCCTTCACGCCTAATCGCGCAGAAGAGAACGCGACACCCTGAGCATGATTACCCGCCGATGCGGTGATGACCCCATGCGCTTTTTGCTCTTCGGTCAAGCCCGCCATCATGGCATAGGCACCGCGTAGCTTGAAGCTGTGAACGGGTTGACGGTCTTCGCGCTTCACCAGAATGACGTTATCGAGGCGCGAAGAGAGCTTTTCCATTTTCTGTAGCGGCGTTACCTGTGCCGCTTCGTATACCGGCGCACGCAGTACCGCTCTGAGATACTCAGCGCCCTCAGGAGCACCGGATAGAGGTTGTGAATCCGCCATGGTCATTATCCCCCGAGCTTCGACTTATCGCGCACCGCACCTTTGTCGGCACTGGTTGCCAGGCTGGCATAGGCGCGCAGTGCAAAGGAGACCTGGCGCTGACGATCTTTTGGCGTCCAGGCTTTGTCACCGCGAGCTTCCTGCGCTTCACGGCGCGCAGCGATTTCCGCATCACTCAGTTGCAGTTGAATGCCACGATTCGGGATATCAATGGCAATCATGTCACCATCTTCGATAATCGCGATATTACCGCCGCTGGCTGCTTCCGGAGAAACGTGACCGATGGAAAGCCCCGAAGTACCGCCGGAGAAACGACCATCGGTAATCAGCGCACAAGCCTTGCCGAGCCCCATCGATTTCAGGAAGGTGGTTGGGTAGAGCATTTCCTGCATGCCTGGCCCGCCTTTCGGCCCTTCGTAGCGAATCACCACCACGTCGCCCGCCACCACTTTGCCGCCAAGGATCGCCTCAACCGCGTCATCCTGGCTTTCGTACACTTTCGCCGGGCCGGTAAATTTCAGGATGCTGTCATCCACACCTGCGGTTTTCACAATACAGCCGTTTTCCGCGAAGTTACCGTACAGGACTGCCAGACCGCCATCTTTGCTGTAAGCATGTTCCAGCGAACGGATACAGCCTTCGGCGCGATCGTCATCCAGCGTGTCCCAGCGGCAGTCCTGCGAGAACGCCTGAGTGGTACGGATGCCCGCCGGGCCAGCGCGGAACATCTTTTTCACCGCGTCATCTTTGGTCAGCATCACGTCATACCGATCGAGCGTTTGCGGCAGCGTCAGCCCCAGCACGTTTTTCACGTCGCGGTTCAGCAGTCCGGCACGATCCAGTTCGCCTAAAATACCCAGTACGCCGCCTGCGCGGTGCACGTCTTCCATATGGTATTTCTGCGTGCTCGGCGCCACTTTACACAGCTGTGGGACTTTGCGGGACAGCTTGTCGATATCACTCATTGTGAAGTCGATTTCCGCTTCCTGCGCCGCCGCCAGCAGGTGCAGAACGGTGTTGGTGGAGCCGCCCATGGCGATATCCAGCGTCATGGCATTCTCAAACGCCGCCTTGCTGGCAATGTTGCGCGGCAGCGCAGAAGCATCATCCTGCTCATAGTAGCGTTTAGTCAGCTCAACGATGCGTTTACCCGCGTTAAGGAACAGCGTTTTACGGTCGGCGTGAGTCGCCAGCATCGAACCGTTACCCGGCTGCGATAAACCCAGCGCTTCGGTCAGACAGTTCATCGAGTTTGCGGTGAACATCCCGGAGCATGAGCCGCAGGTCGGGCAGGCGGAACGCTCAACCTGTTCGCTTTGTGAGTCAGAGACTTTCGGGTCCGCGCCCTGAATCATTGCATCAACCAGATCGAGCTTGATGATTTGGTCAGAGAGCTTGGTTTTCCCGGCTTCCATCGGGCCACCAGAAACAAAGATCACCGGAATGTTCAGACGCAGGGAGGCCATTAACATCCCCGGGGTGATTTTGTCGCAGTTGGAGATGCAGACCATCGCATCGGCGCAGTGGGCGTTAACCATGTACTCAACGGAGTCAGCGATCAGCTCGCGTGACGGCAGTGAATACAGCATGCCCCCGTGGCCCATGGCGATACCATCATCCACAGCAATGGTGTTGAACTCTTTCGCTACGCCGCCAGAGGCTTCGATTTGTTCGGCAACCAGCTTACCGAGATCGCGCAGATGGACATGGCCTGGCACAAACTGGGTAAAGGAGTTCACCACAGCGATAATTGGTTTACCGAAGTCGTCATCGGTCATCCCGGTGGCGCGCCACAGTGCGCGGGCACCCGCCATATTACGGCCGTGGGTGGTGGTAGCAGAACGATACTTAGGCATGCTTGATTAACTCCCGTCTGTCTAATAATTGGGACGGTGCGTGCCGTCCCAAATTTATGTTTATTGATTAACCTGATCCAACCAGCCGTATTTATCTTCCGTTTCACCGGTGAAGAGACCAAAGAAGGCCTGCTGGATGCGTTTGGTGACAGGGCCGCAGCGGCCTTCGCCCACCTGAATACCATCGACGCTGCGTACGGGCGTGATTTCGGCTGCGGTACCGGACATAAACACTTCGTCGGCCAGGTACAGCGATTCACGGGACAGCACCTGCTCACGCACTTCGATATCGAGATCTTTCGCCAGCTTAATGATTGCGTCACGGGTGATACCTGGCAGCGCGGAGGAGGTAAACGGCGGGGTAAACAGAATGCCGTCTTTTACTTCAAACAGGTTTTCACCCGCGCCTTCAGAGATGTAACCATTCACATCCAGAGCAATACCTTCCTGGTAACCATGACGACGCGCTTCGCTACCCACCAGCAGCGAAGACAGATAGTTACCACCAGCCTTAGCAGCGGTAGGGATAGTGTTTGGCGCAACGCGGTTCCAGGAAGAAACCATCGCATCGATCCCCTGTTCCAGCGCTTCAGCACCGAGGTAAGCCCCCCACGGGAACGCGGCGATAATCACGTCGGTGGTGTAACCCGCTGGCGGGTTAACGCCCATCCCCACATCGCCAACAAACACCAGTGGACGGATATAGGCGCTGGTCAGATTGTTTTTACGAATCACCTCACGGCAAGCTTCCATCAGCTCATCAACGCTCTGAGAAACCGGAAAACGATAGATCTTGGCTGAATCACGCAGACGCTGCATATGTTCGCGATGACGGAACACCACCGGCCCTTTGTGAGAATCGTAGCAACGGATGCCTTCAAATACAGAAGTACCGTAGTGCAGCGCGTGGGACATCACGTGAACCTTCGCGTCTTCCCAACGAATCATCTCGCCATTAGACCAAATGTAATCAGCTTTTTTCGTCGTCATTTTTCTTCCTTTTGCGCTCAGGCGCGGATTTGTTGTGATGTGGTTGTGCTCTGGCAGATGGCAACATGTGCAACGTCCACCAGTTTACTTAACTGACTAAACAGTAAGTCGACCGACCGGGGGCTGGCAACGGTCAATTCGATATTTATATTCTGCGCATCGCTGGCGGCTTCCATATTCATGGAGCACACCTGAAAACCACGATGGCGTACCACGCGTAAAACACGTTCTAACGTTTCCGGATTGAAACGAGCCTCAACGGCGACCTGATGTTGCATCATGATAATTTCTCCAGCATTTCTGAGTTACTGGCACCTGGCGGTACCAGAGGCCAGACATTCTCAAGTTCGTCGATTGAGACATGAAGCAGGTATGGCCCCTCGCTGTTCAGCATGGTGTCGAGTGCCGCTTCAACCTGGTCTTTACGGGTGATGTGCTGACCAGGTATGCCGAAGGCGCTGGCCAACATGAGGAAATCGGGGTTATCGGTAAGGGTGGTTTCGCTATAACGTTCCTGGAAAAACAGCTGCTGCCATTGTCGCACCATGCCTAACCGCTGGTTGTCGAGTAAAACTATCTTCAGCGGCAACTGCTTGCGTTTTACGGTGCCGAGTTCCTGTACATTCATCATGAAGGAACCGTCACCGGAGATACAGATTACCGTATCGTTCGGGCGAGCAACCTGTGCGCCAACCGCGGCAGGTAAACCAAAGCCCATCGTACCCAGGCCGCTCGAGGTGATGAAATTTTCCGGGCGGGTATAGGTCATATGCTGTGCAGACCACATCTGATGCTGGCCAACATCCGTCGTAACAACGCTATCCGCTGGTTTACGGTCCGACAGTTGTTTTAACAACAACGGTGCATAGATGGCCTCACCCGGATGGTCGTAGCGCCAGGTATGCTCTGCTCGCAGTTCTGCACTGTGCTGACGCCATTCGTCAATCTTCAACGTCTGCTGTAATGCCGGCAGCAGCGAATTTAAATCGCCCTGCAGGGCCACATGCGCCTGGCGCAGTTTGTTCATTTCTGCCGGGTCGATATCCATGTGGATCACGCTGGCGTTCGGTGCGAAAGTATTCAGCTTACCAGTCACCCGGTCATCAAAACGCGCGCCAACTGCAATCAGTAAATCACACTCTTGCACCGCGAAATTTGCCGCTTTAGTCCCGTGCATACCCAACATGCCCAAATAGTATGGGTAGTCAGCATCTACTGCGCCCAGACCTTTCAGCGTGCAAGCGACAGGCATTTGAGTAAGCGCAATAAACTCACGCAGGGCCGGAACCGCCTGTGCCATACCTACGCCGCCACCAACGTACAGAATAGGTTTCTGCGCCTGCGCCAGCATGTTACGCGCCTGCTCAACGTCAGCGTGCGGAAAAGCCTCAACGTTTTCGACGGTCGTAAAATACGGCTCCAACGTACCGCTGGCTAATTGGATATCTTTCGGGATATCCACCAGAACCGGACCCGGGCGACCGGAATTCGCCACGGCGAAGGCCTCAGCCATGATGCGCGGCAGCTCTTCCAGTGACTGCACCAGGAAGCTGTGTTTGGTGCAGGACAGCGACATACCAAGCACGTCCACTTCCTGGAACGCATCCGTTCCGATGAAAGGTGATGCCACCTGGCCGGTGATCGCGACCACTGGAACAGAATCTAACAACGCATCGGCAAGTCCGGTGATCAGGTTGGTAGCACCAGGGCCGGAAGTGGCGATACAAACACCGGTTTTACCCGTTGCACGGGCATAACCAATCGCCGCCATCGCCGCACCCTGCTCGTGTCGGCACAACAGGTGCTCTACGCCGCCGTCATACAATGCATCGTAAACCGGCATAATTGCGCCACCGGGATAACCAAAGACGGTTTGAACCCCTTGTGCACGCAACGCATGTACCACCCACTGTGCCCCATTCATAGTTACATCCCCGCCGTAAATCTTGAGAAACAGAATTTTATGCTGTCGTTCACTTTCTGCTCCTCGTTTAAGTTTTTAAGGTCAAAAAAAACCCCCGGACCTTTCGGTGCGGGGGTCTTAGTTCGTTAAGGCTTGTTTTCTAAGCCTTTCCTCGTCCAAGTGCAGCCCCGCACGGTGGGATAATAATCACCACCACGCTAATCACGACCAGGCTAATCACTCGTAGAAGGGCTGTCATTTTTGTATTTTCTTGCATCTTGTTCGAAGGAATACCTAAAGAGTTACCATAGAATTTGCGAATAGCACAAGATATTTTTGTTTTCATTTTTCTGACGCCGTTAACGGTTTAGATAAATATCGTTGTTTTTTATACAAAAAATATAAAATGAAAATATTTCACGTTTCAGCGCATCAGCACCACCTGCGATCTCTTTCCTCGGCACACTTATACGCATTTGCGAGCGAGATTCCAGACATGGGGCAAGCAATTCCTGATTACACAAAAACACAGGAATAAGCATCTAAAAACATCAATTATGCAGAATCTTGCTGATATCTATTGCGACATAATATTCCCATCAGGAGGGGTTATGTCACTATCGATTGTTCACACACGCGCCGCCCTCGGCGTGAATGCACCAGCCATTACCATCGAGGTACATATTAGTAATGGCCTGCCTGGTTTAACCATGGTGGGGTTACCTGAAACGACAGTGAAAGAGGCTCGCGATCGGGTACGTAGTGCAATTATTAATAGCGGGTATGAATTCCCGACCAGGAAGATAACCATCAACCTGGCTCCGGCTGACCTCCCCAAAGAAGGGGGGCGATATGATTTACCTATCGCTGTTGCGCTTCTGGTCGCTTCTGAGCAGCTTACAACCCATAATCTCGACACCTATGAGCTGGTAGGCGAATTAGCGCTTACAGGCGCTTTACGCGGCGTTCCAGGCGCTATATCAAGCGCAACCGAAGCGATTCGTGCAGGCCGGAGAATCATTGTCGCTAAAGAGAATGCCGCAGAGGTTGGTCTAATACACGGCGAAGGGTGCCTGATTGCCGATCACCTGCAGGCGGTATGCGCATTCCTGGAAGGAAAGCATGATTTAGACAAACCGCAATCTGCAGACTTTACCGCCGAACCTTCACCAGAGGATCTCAGCGATGTTATCGGTCAGGAACAGGGTAAACGAGGGCTGGAGATCACCGCCGCTGGTGGTCACAACCTCCTGTTTATCGGCCCGCCTGGTACGGGCAAGACCATGCTGGCCAGCCGTCTCAGAGGACTGCTTCCTCCACTTAGCAACGATGAGGCGCTGGAAAGTGCAGCGATCCTCAGTCTGGTTAATTCCGATACGATACAAAAACAGTGGAAGCAACGCCCTTTTCGTTCTCCCCATCATAGTGCTTCATTAACCGCAATGGTGGGGGGTGGTTCTATTCCCGCACCGGGAGAGATCTCCCTGGCACATAACGGTATATTATTTCTGGATGAATTACCTGAGTTTGAGCGACGCACGCTGGATGCACTGCGCGAACCCATTGAGTCCGGACAGATACATCTATCCCGCACCAGAGCAAAAATAACCTATCCCGCGCGCTTTCAACTCATTGCTGCAATGAATCCAAGCCCGACAGGCCATTATCAGGGGAATCATAACCGCTGTACCCCAGAACAGACTCTGCGCTACCTCAATCGGCTGTCAGGACCATTTCTTGACCGCTTTGACCTCTCCCTCGAAATTCCCTTACCGCCACCCGGCATACTCAGCCAGAGCGTAGTGAAAGGTGAAGATAGCGCAACGGTGAAGCAACGCGTCATCGCTGCACGAGAGCGTCAGTATCGGCGGCAAAATAAGTTAAATGCGTATCTGGACAGCCAGGATATCCATAAATTTTGCATGCTTCGCAGCGATGATGCGCACTGGCTTGAGGACACGTTAGCTCGTCTTGGATTGTCCATCCGCGCCTGGCTACGCCTGATAAAAGTCGCACGTACCATTGCGGATATTGAACAGTGCGACCATATCACCCGCCAGCACTTGCAGGAGGCCGTTGCTTATCGGGCGATAGACAGGTTATTAATTCACCTGCAGAAATTACTGGCATAAAAAAAGGGCTTACGCCCTTTTTTATTAATCATCAGATTCGGTGTAGTCTTCTGCACCTTCCACCTGAGGTTTCCCGCCAGACAGCGTGTGGAAGCGTTTTGGACGCTTAATGCGCGTCATGTATTTAGACCACACGCGTTCAGCTTCGGTAACTGGCTCACGTTCACCACGGCATACCGCAACAAACAATTTTTCTTCTTCAGTTACTGGCTCACGTTTACCCAGATCCAGCTCGTTGAAGGCATAGCCATGACGCTCAAGCAGCTGTGCCTCTTTAATGGTGAAATCACCATGACGGGAGAATCCGCGGGGGTAATATTTATTGTCGAAATATCGATTAGTCGTCGTAAAGCTTTCCGCCATCCTGCACGCTCCTAATTCTTTGGCCGAGCTATTTATGGCGCGGAGTATTAGTTACGCTTGACAGAGCGTCAAACAAAAGATTTAAATCATCACGACAAATAATTTTATGGAGCGCGTTGTGGATACGGAATTGTTAAAAACTTTCCTGGAAGTTAGCCGGACACGCCACTTTGGTCGGGCAGCTGAAGCGCTCTACCTGACCCAGTCGGCAGTGAGTTTTCGGATCAGACAACTGGAAAATCAACTGGGTGTGAACCTGTTCACCCGACACAGAAACAATATTCGTTTGACCGCTGCAGGTGAAAAATTATTGCCTTACGCTGAAACGCTGATGAATACATGGCAAGCAGCACGTAAGGAGGTCGCGAATACCTCACGGCACAACGAGTTTTCGATCGGTGCCAGTGCATCCCTTTGGGAATGCATGCTCAATGACTGGTTGCGGCGTTTATACCAATCTCAGGAGCCACAATCCAGCCTGCAGTTTGAAGCGCGAATCGCTCAGCGCCAGTCGCTAGTAAAGCAGCTCCATGAACGACAGCTGGATCTGTTAATTACGACCGAAACCCCAAAAATGGACGAATTTAGCAGCCAACTGTTGGGATATTTCACGCTGGCGCTCTATTGTAGCTCTCCATCGCAAACCAAAGATGGACTGAATTACCTACGCCTGGAATGGGGACCGGATTTTCAGCAGCACGAAGCGGGATTGATTGCTGGAGATGAAGTGCCGGTACTTACCACCAGTTCTGCAGAACTGGCAAGACAGCAACTTTCTGTAATTAAAGGGTTTAGTTGGCTTCCCGTCAGTTGGGCCAGAACCAAAAGCGATCTTCACACAGTTACTGACAGTGCGACTCTTTCACGTCCGTTATATGCGGTTTGGCTGCAAAATAGCGACAAACATGCACTTATTCGCGATCTGCTGAAAACAAATATTTTGGAAGATTAATGAAAACGCTGGCAAGGATGCCGGGAAAAAATGAACTGGAAGATCCAGAATATGATGTTCAGGTAAAAAAAAATCCTTAGCAAGGATGCTAAGGATTGTTTCTGGCAGGGGCGGAGAGACTCGAACTCGCGACACCCGGTTTTGGAGACCGGTGCTCTACCAACTGAGCTACGCCCCTAAATTTTCTTATCATTAAGCCTGCTACTAAGCAGGCTTAATTTTCTAATAAGTGGCGGAACGGACGGGACTCGAACCCGCGACCCCCTGCGTGACAGGCAGGTATTCTAACCAACTGAACTACCGCTCCACCGAATTTCT
>NZ_KQ089805.1:0-122030 GCF_001034465.1 Citrobacter sp. MGH100 | reverse complement strand
GATGGTAGTGTGGGGTCTCCCCATGCGAGAGTAGGGAACTGCCAGGCATCAATTAAAGTGAAGAAGCCCATCCTGACGGATGGGCTTTTTTGCGTCTGTGCGGGGTGCACATTGCCGGATGCGGCGCAGCGCCTTATCCGGCCTACGGGTGGGTACGCAGCCAACTAACAATAAACTCGACGATGCTGTTTAGATCATTGAGGTCCAGAACCGGCACACCTACATCCAGCGCAACGTCGCTGGCCACCGCAATAGTGTGCTCATCAATAGACAACTCAGCAATGCTGTGCCCTGCCGCTTCACGAAACAGCAATATCTTCGCGACAGGTTCATGCTTAAAGCCTTCAACAAGCACCATATCTAACGTCGAAGCATCCATCCGGCTAACCAGATAGGCCAGGTCCAGTTCGGGCTCTTCAGGTGTTTCAACCATTAACGCCCAACGTTGCTTACTGGCAACCAGCGTTTGCGCCGCTCCGGCTTTGCGTAACTCATAGCTATCTTTACCGGGCTTGTCGACATCCATCTTGTGATGAGTATGCTTAATCAATCCGGGACGTATACCTCTGGCACGTAGTTCCGGGATCAATTTTTTGAGCAGCGTGGTTTTTCCCGTGCCGCTCCATGCCGCAATGGCGAGTAATGGGATCATGATTTTTCCTGCCATTTTGCGAGCTCTTCGGGGGTGTTCACGTTTACGAACGCATCTTTATGATCGCTGAAATCGACAGCATGACCGCCAGCCAGACGCATAAAGACCATAACGCGTCGTTCACCGGACTGAAGATAATCCTGCAGCAAAGGCTGCATAGAGCGGTGCATCAGCGCAATGGTTGGGTGATCTCTTTCACCATCATGCACCCAGACAACCGGTGCAGCTTTGCGCTGTTCCTTCAAACGTGTGACCAGATCGTGAGGAATATAGGGCATATCGCACGGGCAGAATAGAAACCAGTCTCCTGTTTGTTGCAGGAATACCGACAGCATTCCGGCCAGTGGACCAGGATAATCGGCCAATGAATCGGGGATCACTTTCAGGCCGCTTTGCTGGTAAATCTCCCGGTGGCGATTAGCATTGACCACCACGGTTTCGACCTGCAAAGCGAGGGTATCTGCCACATGTCGCCAAAGAGGTTTTCCGTCCAGCTCAAGCAAACCTTTATCGGTTCCGCCCATCCGTCTGGCCTTACCACCTGCCAGCACAACCCCTGTTATTGCACTATCCAGAATCACTGATATCGCCTCTTTTAATGTGGGATTGACCCTGCTAACGTATCCGTATTGAGCCTAAGGAGCACAACCATGAAATGTAAACGTCTGAATGAAGTTATTGAACTCCTCCAGCCAGCCTGGCAGAAAGAACCCGATCTAAACCTGATGCAATTTTTACAGAAACTGGCGCAAGAGTCAGGTTTTGACGGCGAACTGGCGGATTTAACTGATGACATTCTGATCTATCACCTGAAAATGCGTGACTCGGCGAAAGACGCGGTCATCCCAGGTATTCAGAAAGATTATGAAGAAGATTTTAAAACTGCACTACTCCGCGCACGTGGCGTAATTAAAGAGTAAAAGCTTGTAATCGCCACCACCGAAAGCGCTGCGAAATGATATCCTGAATCATTCGTAGTATTTTCCGGATGATGGGATGAACGACAACGCTTTTAATTTCCAGACGCTACACCCGGATACCATCATGGATGCACTGTTTGAGCAGGGGATCCGGGTGGATTCCGGGCTTACCCCGCTTAACAGCTATGAAAACCGTGTCTATCAATTCCAGGACGAAGACCGTCGACGTTTTGTCGTTAAGTTTTATCGCCCTGAACGTTGGTCTGTCGATCAGCTCCAGGAAGAACACCAGTTTGCTCTGGAACTGGTGAGCGATGAAGTCCCGGTCGCTGCGCCGCTAGTACTAAACGGTCAAACGCTGTTAAGCCATCAGGGTTTTCATTATGCGATCTTCCCCAGCGTCGGCGGGCGACAGTTTGAGGCCGACAACATCGATCAGATGGAGGCGGTGGGTCGCTATCTGGGGCGTATGCATCAGACCGGCTGCAAGCATACTTTTGCCTTTCGCCCAACGATTGGCCTTGAAGAGTACCTGACTGAGCCGCGTAACGTTTTTGAACATGCACCGCTGATCCCATCAGGGCAAAAAGCGGCCTTCCTGAAGGCAACGGATGCGCTGATCGCACTCGTTGCCGATCGCTGGCATACGCGTTTTAACACATTACGCCTGCACGGTGATTGCCATGCCGGTAATATTTTGTGGCGCGATGGCCCGATGTTTGTCGATTTAGATGATGCTCGTAATGGTCCGGCTGTTCAGGATTTATGGATGCTTCTCAATGGCGATAAAGCTGAACAACGCATGCAGCTTGAAACCATTATCGAAGCTTATGAAGAGTTTAGTGAGTTCGACACTTCTGAAATCGGACTGATAGAACCTTTACGCGCTATGCGTTTAGTTTATTATCTTGCCTGGCTAATTCGACGTTGGGCTGACCCTGCGTTTCCAAAAAACTTCCCGTGGTTAACCGGGGAAGATTACTGGCATCGTCAGACCGCGACCTTTATTGAGCAGGCAAAAATTCTGCAAGAGCCCCCCTTACAATTAACGCCAATGTATTAATCGGAGAAACTTGAACATGAAAAAAATATGGCTGGCGCTGGCTGGTATGGTTTTAGCTTTTAGCGCATCGGCAGCGCAGTTCCAGGATGGTAAGCAGTACATCACACTGGAAAAGCCTGTTGCGGGTGAACCGCAGGTGTTGGAGTTTTTCTCCTTCTACTGCCCACATTGCTACCAGTTTGAAGAAGTGCTTCACGTGTCTGATAATGTGAAGAAAAAGCTGCCGGAAGGCACCAAGATGACCAAATACCACGTCGAATTTCTGGGGCCTTTGGGTAAAGATCTGACGCAGGCATGGGCGGTTGCTATGGCGCTGGGCGTTGAAGATCAGGTCACTGTTCCGCTGTTTGAAGGGGTTCAGAAAACTCAGACCGTTCAATCTGTTGCAGATATCCGCAAAGTGTTTGTCGACGCAGGTATTAAAGGCGAAGACTATGATGCGGCATGGAACAGCTTCGTGGTGAAATCACTTGTTGCCCAGCAGGAAAAAGCGGCGGCTGACTTGCAGCTGCAGGGCGTGCCGGCGATGTTTGTTAATGGCAAATATCAGGTCAACCCGCAGGGTATGGATACCAGTAGCATGGATATCTTTGTACAACAGTATGCGGATACCGTGAAGTATCTGGTCGGTCAGAAGTAAAAGAAAAGCCGGTCACTGACCGGCTTTTTTATTTGAGGCTTTAATTGCATCGAGCTGCGCGTCTTTCTCACTCCACAGCGTATTTAGCCATAGCTGAAACCGACGCTTGAATCCCTTGTCGTTTACGTAATCACCGTGCAACTCTTCATGGATTGGCTCCAGATTCACCCGCACGACAATCCGCGTTAACTTACCGCTCAGCATATCGTAGAACGGTCGGCTGCTGTTTTCCGGATAGCACAACGTGACGTTCAACATTTTATCGAACTGTGACCCCAGGACGTTCAAGGCCATCGCAATACCGGCCGCCTTGGGAGGAAGCAGGTTTTGATAGGGTGAACGGGTTTGCTCGCGTTTTTCTTTGGTAAACCGTGAACCCTCAACAAAATTCACAATGGTTGTTGGATGCGCACGAAATTTCTCGCAGGAACGACGCGTTGTTTCGACATCTTTACCGCGCCGTTCCGGGTGGCGAAGCAGATAACCACGCGAATAGCGTTTCATAAACGGCATATCCAGCGCCCAGCAGGCCAGGCCAATAAAGGGTACCCAGGCTAACTGCTGCTTGAGGAAGTATTTATTCATCGGGATGTGCTTACGGAATAGAACGCAAAGCACAACGATATCAGCCCAGCTGTAATGGTTACAAATGAGCAGATACCAATTTTTCTTGCTAAGACCTTCCAGCCCCTCGATATCCCACTTTAATTGTGGATTAAGGTGCAGCAGTAGCGCCAGACCTTCACACCAGCAATACATCATGAAATTACAGAAGACAGAAACCTTGCGCCAGACGACAGGAATGGGCAAAAGGAGTTTTACAACCCCTGCAAGGATGATCGGCACAGAACAAAAAATCGTGACCAATATGGTCAATACGATACTCAGCAACAGCGTTATCGCAGCGAGTATTCTCGTCATAATTAAATTATTCAAAAGGTTAGCCATAGATAGTGCGCTAAATGAGGCGCAAGGGGCTGATTTTATCAGAAAACGAACCAAATGATGGATCTTCGCTGAATAGAAAAAACAGGAATATCTATCCACATCAGGATATAAGCTGTAAAAATGGAATAAAATGCTGTGTCTTTATTTAATGCTTTGAAATTTATATAAAAAAATTATGAGGTGATAATTTTGTTGCTACATTTAAAGAGCTGAAAATTATTTATTCACAAAGTTATCCACAGCACGCTTTGCGAGCAACGCAGAAGATCTGCAAAAGATTTTCGACAAATGCGGCGAAAAACTCATGTTTTCATCCTGTCTGTGGCATCCTTTACCCATAATCTGATAAACAGGCACGGACATTATGGTTCAGATCCCAGAAAACCCACTTATCCTTGTAGACGGTTCATCTTACCTGTATCGCGCATACCACGCGTTCCCGCCGCTGACGAACAGCGCAGGAGAGCCTACTGGTGCGATGTACGGCGTCCTCAACATGTTGCGTAGCTTGATTCTGCAATATCAACCTACGCATGCAGCGGTGGTATTCGACGCTAAGGGTAAAACCTTCCGTGATGAATTATTCGAACACTACAAGTCGCACCGCCCGCCAATGCCGGACGATTTACGTGCGCAGATTGAACCTCTGCATGCGATGGTAAAAGCGATGGGGCTGCCATTGCTGGCGGTTTCAGGCGTGGAAGCGGACGATGTCATCGGTACGCTGGCACGTGAGGCAGAGGAGGTGGGGCGTCCGGTGCTGATTAGTACTGGTGATAAAGATATGGCTCAGCTGGTGACGCCGAATATCACCCTCATCAACACTATGACTAATACGATCCTTGGTCCAGATGAGGTCGTAAATAAGTACGGTGTTCCGCCTGAATTGATCATCGATTTCCTGGCGCTGATGGGGGACTCCTCAGATAACATTCCAGGTGTACCAGGCGTGGGTGAAAAAACGGCTCAGGCGTTGCTGCAGGGGCTGGGTGGGTTGGATACTCTCTATGCGGAATCCGACAAAATAGCAGGGCTGAGCTTCCGTGGTGCCAAAACCATGGCAGGCAAACTCGAGCAGAATAAAGAAGTGGCGTATCTCTCGTATAAGCTGGCTACCATCAAAACGGATGTTGAGCTGGAATTAACCTGCGAGCAGCTGGAAGTGCGCCAACCAGCAGCAGAAGAACTGCTGGGCTTGTTTAAACAGTATGAATTCAAGCGTTGGGTTACTGACGTTGAAGCCGGTAAATGGCTACAGGCGAAAGGGACGAAACCGGCAGCTAAACCGCAGGAGACCATCGTTGTCGATGAAACGCCTGAGGAGCCGGCTACGGTTCTTTCGTATGATAACTATGTGACGATTCTGGACGAAGCGACACTGGAAGCGTGGATTGCAAAGCTGAAGAAAGCGCCCGTCTTTGCCTTTGATACTGAAACTGACAGCCTGGACAACATCTCCGCGAATCTGGTTGGCCTGTCTTTTGCCATTGAGCCAGGTGTGGCTGCGTATGTTCCTGTCGCTCATGATTACCTGGATGCCCCCGATCAGATCTCTCGCGACCGCGCGCTGGCGCTCCTGAAGCCGCTGCTGGAAGATGAGAACGCGCATAAAGTTGGGCAAAACCTGAAGTACGATCGCGGTATCCTGGCGAACTATGGCATCGAGCTTCGCGGCATCACCTTTGACACCATGCTCGAATCCTACATTCTTAACAGTGTTGCAGGCCGACACGATATGGACAGCCTGTCAGATCGCTGGCTGAAACATAAAACCATCACCTTTGAAGAGATTGCCGGGAAAGGTAAAAACCAGCTGACCTTTAACCAGATAGCACTGGAAGAGGCCGGGCGCTATGCTGCAGAGGATGCCGATGTTACGCTTCAGTTGCATCTGAAGATGTGGCCAGAACTGCAGCAGCACAAAGGGCCGCTAAATGTTTTCGAAAATATTGATATGCCGCTGGTCCCGGTTCTGTCCCGCGTTGAGCGCAATGGTGTGAAAATCGATCCGGCTGTTCTGCACAAGCATTCAGAAGAGCTGACGCTGCGTTTGAACGAGCTGGAGCAAAAAGCGCACGAGATTGCCGGAGAAGCGTTTAACCTTTCTTCTACCAAGCAGCTGCAAACTATCTTGTTTGAAAAGCAAGGTATTAAGCCGCTGAAGAAAACCCCTGGCGGCGCGCCATCAACGTCAGAAGAGGTGCTGGAAGAGCTCGCGCTGGATTATCCGTTGCCGAAAGTTATCCTGGAATATCGTGGGTTAGCAAAACTTAAGTCGACCTACACGGATAAGCTTCCGTTGATGATTAACAAGAAGACCGGGCGCGTGCACACTTCCTATCATCAGGCAGTTACCGCAACGGGTCGCTTGTCTTCAACGGATCCGAACCTGCAAAACATCCCGGTACGTAATGACGAAGGTCGTCGTATTCGTCAGGCGTTCATTGCGCCAGAAGACTTCGTGATTGTCTCTGCGGACTACTCGCAGATCGAGCTGCGTATCATGGCGCACCTTTCACGTGATAAAGGTCTGCTTACCGCGTTTGCCGAAGGGAAAGATATTCACCGCGCAACGGCGGCAGAAGTCTTTGGTTTACCGCTTGATTCTGTGACCAGCGAGCAACGTCGTAGCGCAAAAGCCATTAACTTTGGTCTGATCTATGGCATGAGTGCCTTCGGTCTGGCGCGTCAGCTGAATATTCCGCGTAAAGAAGCACAGAAGTACATGGATCTCTACTTCGAACGCTACCCAGGCGTGTTGGAATATATGGAACGCACCCGCGCGCAGGCGAAAGAGCAGGGCTATGTAGAAACGCTGGAAGGTCGCCGTCTCTATTTACCGGATATTAAATCCAGTAATGGCGCTCGCCGTGCAGGTGCAGAACGCGCGGCAATTAACGCCCCGATGCAGGGTACTGCCGCAGACATTATCAAACGAGCGATGATTGCGGTGGACAGATGGCTGCAAACCGAGCAACCGCGTGTGCGTATGATCATGCAGGTGCACGATGAACTGGTGTTTGAAGTGCATAAAGATGACCTCGAAAGCGTCTCGAAAAAGATCCATCAGCTGATGGAAAACGAGACGCAAATTGATGTGCCATTGCTGGTGGAAGTCGGTAGTGGTGAGAACTGGGATCAGGCGCACTAAGGGTTTACTGAATAACGGCTCTTTTTCGTAACTAAGCAACATAAGATAGAGCTTTTTGTGATGTCCATTAGAATTCCCTATGTAAGGAATGAAAAAAAATTACAAAAAGTGCTTTCTGAGCTGCTCAAAAAAGAGTAAAGTTATTCACGTAGGGTACAGAGGTAAGATGTTCTATCTTTCAGACCTTTTACTTCACGTAATCGGATTTGGCTGAATATTTTAGCCGCCCCAGTCAGTAATGACTGGGGCGTTTTTTATTGTGCGAAAGAAGGTTTTGCACATACTGTAGGCCGGATAAGACGCGCAGCGGCGCCATCCGGCAATACGGTGGGTTATTCCCCGTCCTGCATCTCTTCAATCGGCGCCAGCTCACTAAACCAGCTATCCAGCTTCTGCCGCAGTTTGTCCACACCCAGCTTTTTCAGTGATGAAAATGCTTCTACCTGCACATCACCGTTAAATGCCAGTACGGCTTCACGTACCATATTCAGCTGCGCTTTGCGCGCGCCGCTGGCCAGCTTGTCTGCTTTAGTCAGCAGCACCAGAACCTGAACGTTGCTCTCCACAGCCCACAGGATCATCTGCTGGTCGAGATCTTTTAGCGGGTGGCGAATATCCATCAATACCACCAGACCTTGCAGGCTCTGGCGTTTTTCCAGGTATTCGGCCAGTGCGCGCTGCCATTTACGTTTCATCTCTTCCGGGACTTCGGCATAACCATAACCAGGCAGGTCGACCAGGCGTTTACCGTCCACAACTTCAAACAGGTTGATGAGCTGAGTACGGCCTGGAGTTTTAGAGGTACGCGCCAGACCCTTTTGATTGGTCAGGGTATTTAGCGCACTGGATTTGCCTGCGTTGGAACGGCCAGCAAAAGCCACTTCTATACCGGTATCGGAAGGTAAGTGGCGAATATCAGGCGCACTCATCACAAAGTGCGTCTGTTGATAATTCAAGTTAGTCAAAGCAGTCCTCTCCATCAATCAGGGCTTTGCAGCGATTATACCTGAACCCCAGCAAAAGGCTGGTTTTTCGACGAGTGGGCTGTGTGAGTAAAAACCCCGCGCTTTGTGAGACATTGCCGACAGTTTCTATACGAGATGGCAGAGTAAAAAATGACAGAACTAAAATAAATCATAGAGTTACATTTGGGCGCTATTCTTAAAATCAGAAATTGTTACCCAGGTTACTTGTACGTTTAAACCAAAACGGTAAAGTAGCGTCCATAGCGAGGAAGCTGACAGGATAGACGACTCAGGATGAGGGTCAGGAGCGCCAGGAGGCGAAGACACAGGATTGTCAGGAAGACAAACGTCCGGAGACGTTAGTAAAAGGAAATGGAAACAACACGGAATGTTAGAGGCTAAGGGAAAAACAGGGTGTGTTGATAGCCAACAGGGATTGTAGAGCCCGTAAGGGTTGAGAGTCAGGAAAAAAGGCGACAGATTACTCTGTCGCCTTTTTTCTTTATTTCTGCTAGATTCCGGCGCAATTATATACTGAATAAAACAGCCAAAGACGAATCATGATGAAACCAACTTCTACACCACGCGGTAAAGGTCCTGCAAAAGCGCGTCGTAAAACACGCGAAGAAATTAACCAGGAAGCTCGCGACCGTAAGCGCCAGAAAAAACACCGTGGTCATGCGGCGGGTAGCCGTGCGTCCGGTAGCGAAGGCGGTTCTGGTGGCGGAAACCAAAACAAGCAAAAAGATCCTCGTATTGGCAGCAAAAACCCCATTCCATTGGGCGTGACCGAAAAAGTCACCAAACAGCACAAACCGAAGAGTGAGAAACCTATGCTTTCACCACAGGCTGAGTTGGATTTACTGGAAACGGATGAGCGCCTGGATGCGCTGCTGGAGCGTCTTGAAGCAGGAGAAACCCTGAGCGCGGAAGATCAGGCCTGGGTTGATGCCAAGCTGGACCGCATCGATGAGCTGATGCAAAAGCTGGGTCTTTCTTACGATGACGAGGAAGAAGAGGAAGAGGAAGAAAAGCAGGAAGACATGATGCGCCTGCTGAAAGGCGGCAACTAACGGTTTTACACCGTGGGTCTTCCCGTCCTGCTTATAACCCTTCCGGTTATATGTTATCTGGTGTGGTTATTCGTTAAACTACAGCGGTTGTCGCGGCGACAGAAGTGGCTGCGCAACCGGCTCATCACCCGCGCTGGGGTTAAGCCGGTACGCCGTACCCGCCAGAGACGCCATCGGAAGGAGTGAGCATGTCAGAGCAGCTAATAGACTGGGACCTGGCCCTGATCCAGAAATATAACTATTCCGGGCCACGATATACCTCGTACCCGACCGCGCTGGAGTTTTCTGAAGACTACGGCACAGAAGCATTTCTAAAGGCCGTGGCGCGTTATCCTGAGCGTCCGCTCTCGCTATACGTTCACATCCCGTTCTGCCACAAACTGTGCTACTTCTGTGGCTGCAACAAGATTGTGACTCGCCAGCAGCATAAAGCCGATCAATACCTCGATGCCCTGGAACAAGAAATCATTCACCGCGCTCCGCTGTTCGTCGGACGCCATGTCAGCCAACTGCATTGGGGCGGCGGTACGCCAACTTACTTAAATAAAGCGCAAATCAGCCGTTTGATGTCGCTGCTGCGTGGTAACTTCAACTTTAACGATGACGCCGAAATCTCGATCGAAGTGGATCCGCGTGAAATTGAGCTGGATGTGCTCGATCATTTACGCGCTGAAGGTTTTAACCGCCTGAGCATGGGGGTGCAGGACTTCAATAAAGAAGTTCAGCGCCTGGTGAACCGTGAGCAGGATGAGGAGTTTATCTTTGCGCTGCTGAATCATGCGCGTGAGATTGGCTTTACCTCAACGAATATCGATCTGATTTATGGTTTGCCAAAACAGACGCCGGAAAGTTTCGCCTTCACCCTGAAACGCGTTGCTGAGCTGAATCCAGACCGACTGAGCGTCTTCAACTACGCGCACCTGCCGACGCTGTTTGCCGCTCAGCGCAAGATTAAAGACGCTGACCTGCCCAGCGCGCAGCAGAAGCTGGATATCCTGCAGGAAACTATTTCTTCACTGACCGAAACCGGTTATCAGTTCATTGGTATGGATCACTTTGCTCGGCCGGATGATGAGCTGGCGATTGCTCAACGCAAGGGTGTGCTGCATCGTAATTTCCAGGGTTATACCACCCAGGGTGATACCGATCTGCTGGGAATGGGCGTGTCAGCCATTAGTATGATTGGTGACAACTACGCGCAGAACCAGAAAGAGCTGAAGCGCTATTATCAGCAGGTTGACGAGCAGGGGAACGCACTGTGGCGCGGAATTGCCCTGACCCGCGATGACTGCATTCGTCGTGATGTTATTAAGCTCCTGATCTGTAACTTCCGCCTCGACTATGCCGCCGTGGAACAGCAATGGGATCTGAACTTCGCTGACTATTTTGCCGAAGACCTGAAACTGCTGGCACCACTGGCGAAAGATGGGCTGGTGGATGTGGATGAGAAGGGGATTCAGGTTACGCCGAAGGGGCGCCTGTTGATCCGTAATATTTGTATGTGCTTTGATGCCTATCTGCGGCAGAAAGCACGCATGCAGCAGTTCTCACGGGTGATTTAACGTTTTGCCCGGTAGCGCCAGCGCCACCGGGCAAACTGCTTAGCTGAACAGCCCAACCAGCGCCGCACACAGCACTGCGGCAACCGCAGTTTGTGGCGTGTGGCTGTCGACTGAGCCGCTCGATAGCAGATTAATGATTGATTCCAGCATGATGACTTCCCCCCGTTTGCCGGGCACGATCATACTTAACTCATCGGAACAGTAAAGCGCAAAATAGCAGCAGTTTGCGTTCAATGATCAATCTTTACACAGTGACGAATCGTCACTCCATTCCGAGTTCTTTTAACTTACGCGTCAAGGTATTACGGCCCCAGCCAAGCAGGCGTGCGGCTTCCTGTTTGTGCCCTTGGGTATGACGTAGCGCGGTGGTCAACAGCGTGCGCTCCATCTCCGGTTGAGCCTCTGACAGCAAGTTTTGATGACCGGAACGCAAGGCCCGGTCTGCCCACTGTGCCAACAGGGTTGCCCAGCTGTCCGGCTGCATGTGTGAAGGCGCATTGGGCACGCTGGCTTCAAACAGTTCGGCCGGTAAGTCCTGAATCAGCACTTCCTGCCCGGCGGCCATGACGGTTAACCAGCGGCAGGTGTTCTCAAGCTGACGCACGTTACCCGGCCAGGCCAGACGGGTCAGCGCCGCCTCGGTTTCCGGGTGTAATTGTTTGGCTTCAACGCCCAGTTCGCGCGCGGCCTCCTGCAGGAAATGACGTGCCAGACGGGGGATATCTTCCCGACGTTCACGCAGCGGCGGCAGATGCACGCGGATGACGTTCAGACGATGGAATAAGTCTTCGCGGAATTTGCCTTCCTGTACGCGCAGTTCCAGATTCTGGTGCGTGGCGGCGATGATACGTACGTCCACCTTCACGGGCGCATAGCCGCCAACGCGATAAAATTGCCCGTCGGCTAATACGCGCAGTAAACGCGTTTGCACGTCCAGCGGCATATCACCTATTTCATCGAGAAATAGCGTACCGCCGTCAGCCTGTTCAAAGCGCCCCTGGCGAATCGTATTTGCCCCGGTAAACGCCCCTTTTTCATGGCCAAACAGCTCAGACTCGATCAAATCTTTCGGAATAGCCGCCATGTTCAGCGCGATAAAGGGCGCTTTGACGCGCGGGCTATGACGATGCAACGCATGGGCGACCAGCTCTTTACCGGTCCCGGACTCTCCGTTAATCAATACGCTGATTGACGACCGGGATAGTCGGCCAATTATGCGAAAGACATCCTGCATTGCCGGCGCTTCGCCGATGATGTCAGTTGTTGGGCCGTTGATCTGAATATTGCGCGGTTGCTGCTGTTCCTGATAATGGCTGATGGCACGTTCGACCAGCGCCACGGCTTCATCGATATCAAAAGGTTTGGGCAGATAATCAAACGCCCCTTGCTGGTAGGCGCTGACGGCAGCATCCAGATCGGAGTGTGCGGTCATTATGATGACCGGAAGCATCGGATGCCGCTGTTTAATCTGTTTTAACAGCGTCAGACCGTCCATGCCCGGCATGCGAATATCCGACAACAGTACGTCAGGCGTTTTGCTGGCCAGCGCGTCCAGCACCTCTTTACCACTTTCAAATGTGGTACAGCTTAGCCCTGCCCCTGCGAGCGCACGTTCAAGCACCCAACGGATGGAACTATCGTCATCAACGACCCAGACTATTCCTCGTTGCATAAACGTCACCTTATTTCCTGATAGGCAGGTAAACCGAGAACTCGGTATGACCCGGCCAACTGGTAAATTCAATTTTGCCGGAATGTTGATCAATTAAATTGCGGGCGATGGATAATCCAAGCCCGGTACCGCCTTCGCGACCGCTGACCATTGGGTAGAACAGCGTGTCCTGCAAATGCGAGGGAATACCCGGACCGTTGTCCTCAACATCAATCCGTGCCGCCAGGCGATAACGTACGCCGTGCAGCGTGAGCTGAAACGCGGTGCGGGTACGCAGAATGATCTCACCGCCTTCCGCTCCCAGCGCCTGCAAAGCATTGCGCACGATGTTTAACAGAACCTGCTCGATCTGGTCCGGGTCGTGCAGTAATTCGGGCAGACTCGGGTCGTAATCACGAATCAGCGTGACGTTTTCCGGGAGCTCCATTGAGACCAGCGCCACCACGCGCTCCGCCACCTTGTGAATACTTTCCGTGACATGCATGCCAGGCTGTTGTGGTCCCAGCAGACGGTCGACCAGATTACGCAGGCGGTCGGCCTGCTCAATAATGACTTTGGTATATTCGGTCAGCGCCGGGTCCGGAAGCGCTTTGCTGAGTAGCTGCGCTGCGCCGCGTAATCCACCTAAAGGGTTCTTGATTTCGTGCGCCAGACCGCGCACCAGATCGCGGGCGGCAATCTGCTGGGCGTGCTGGAGCTGCTCCTGACTCAGACGGCGCTGGTTATCCATTGGCGCCATCTCCAGCAGGATAAGGCCATCAGGCAGCCTCTGAGCGGTCACTGAGAGGATATGTGAGTGGCTGTCTATCACCAGCGTCACTTCGTTATCCGTAAAGCCCTGGCCTGCTTCCAGGCTCTCTCGCATCAGTCCGATGTTTAAGGAGAAATAACTCAACAGATCGGGAAGCGGTGTCCCAAACAGTTTGCGGGAGCTTTGGGCGAGCAGCTGCTGTGCCGCCGGGTTGGCGTAATGTACCGCCAGCTCATCGTCGACGAGCAAAATGCTGTTGATTAAAGAATTGAGGATCTGCCCAGCATCGGGCAGCGTGCCGGTTGCCATTCAGCAGTCTCCTGAAAAGTATTGCACCAATTTAGTGCATTATAGCTTTTTACATCAAAAAAGCGCGAAAAAGCAGGTTGTTAGTGGAGAAAAAAGCCCATCCTGGGATGGGCTAAAAGTTCCACGGCAACTAAAACCTTCGTCTTTCTCCCGACAGCTGTGTTGGCTGCTTTCGCTCACCCCAGTCACTTACTTATGTAAGCTCCCGGGGATTCACTCAATTGCTGCCTTGCTGTAGCAAGAAATCCATTGGTTATTACATTCTCTGCACGTTTTTATGTGAGAGTGTAAAAGTTAAATTAAACGCTGTAGTACAGCTCAAACTCTACCGGGTGCGGAGTCATACGCACACGGTCATCTTCTTCGCGACGCAGCGTAATGTACGCATCGATCGCTTCATTGGTGAACACGCCGCCTGCAGTCAGGAACTCACGGTCCAGATCCAGTTCTTTCAGTGCTTCTTCCAGAGAACCAGCAACCTGTGGGATCTCTTTCGCTTCTTCCGGCGGCAGGTCGTACAGGTTTTTGTCCATGGCTTCGCCCGGGTGGATCTTGTTCTTGATACCGTCAAGACCAGCCATCAGCAGTGCTGCGAAGCACAGATACGGGTTAGCAGCCGGGTCCGGGAAACGCACTTCAATACGACGCGCTTTCGGAGAAGCAACCACCGGAATACGGATGGAAGCAGAACGGTTACGCGCA
The DNA here is from genome assembly GCF_001034465.1 of Citrobacter sp. MGH100. Lineage (NCBI taxonomy): Bacteria > Pseudomonadati > Pseudomonadota > Gammaproteobacteria > Enterobacterales > Enterobacteriaceae > Citrobacter > Citrobacter sp. MGH100. The sequence continues at coordinate 107,622 of NZ_KQ089805.1, read as the reverse complement.
GAGTAAGCCAGCATTACCGGCGCTTCGTAGCCTGGGACCAGACGCTTATAGGAGTTGGTGGTCGGGTTAGCCAGGGCGTTGATCGCTTTAGCGTGTTTGATTACGCCGCCGATGTAGAACAGCGCCTGCTCAGACAGACCCGCATATTTGTCGCCAGAGAACAGGTTTACGCCGTTCTTGGACAGGGACATGTGGCAGTGCATACCGGAACCGTTATCACCGAACATCGGTTTTGGCATAAAGGTCGCGGTTTTACCGAAACGGTGTGCAACGTTGTGCACAACGTATTTGTAGATCTGAATTTCGTCCGCTTTTTTGGTCATGGTGTTAAAGCGGGTCGCGATTTCGTTCTGGCCAGCGGTCGCCACTTCGTGGTGATGCGCTTCAACAACCAGACCCATTTCTTCCATGATCAGACACATGGTAGAACGGATGTCCTGAGAAGAATCTACCGGAGGAACCGGGAAGTAACCGCCTTTCACACCAGGACGGTGACCTTTGTTACCACCTTCGTATTTGGTGGAGGAGTTCCATGCGCCTTCGATGTCATCGATAGCCACGTGGGAACCGGAAATAGACGCGCCGAAACGGATGTCGTCAAACAGGAAGAATTCTGGCTCTGGCCCGAACAGAACGGTGTCTGCGATGCCGGTAGAACGCAGATACTCTTCAGCGCGTTTTGCGATGGAGCGCGGGTCGCGGTCATAGCCCTGTAGCGTACCGGGTTCCAGGATATCGCAACGGATGATCAGGGTAGACTCTTCATAGAACGGGTCGATGAGTGCAGTCGACGCATCTGGCATCAGAACCATGTCTGATTCGTTAATGCCTTTCCAGCCACCGATTGAGGAGCCGTCAAACATTTTGCCTTCTTCAAAGAATTCGGCATTTACCTGATGAGCAGGAATAGTGACGTGCTGTTCTTTACCTTTGGTATCAGTGAAGCGTAAATCAACAAACTTCACTTCGTGTTCGTTCAGCATCGTCAAAACGTGTTCAGCGGACATACTTACTCTCCCGGATTGGTCATGGTCGTCGTGGTAACGAAGTCTTCAATTCTGCAAAAATTGGCCGTGTCGCCGTAAAAAATATAAAGCGAAATCTGTGCCAACTTTTAAATTGCCCCTAAAAGGCGTTATCATGCGCACTATCGTGCAAAGGGGCTGCACCATGAAGGTTGTATTGCACCATTACAGTGCTTTAATGTGAACATTAAGCACCATATTGGTGCAAAGCATGTCAGATTACCCCTTTTAACGCTCCGTGAATGTGATCACAAAGAAACTCTGCAATACTTGTTTGCGGAGGATGTTTGTGATCCTGTTTTGTACTGCGATTAATCCGTGTACAATAACGCGCTATTTCTAAAATGCCTGAGGCAAAGTTGTGATCGAAAATTTGCGTAACATCGCCATCATCGCGCACGTAGACCATGGTAAAACGACCCTGGTAGACAAGCTGCTCCAACAATCCGGTACGTTCGATGCACGTGCTGAAACCCAAGAGCGCGTGATGGACTCCAACGATTTGGAGAAAGAGCGTGGGATTACCATCCTCGCTAAAAACACCGCTATCAAATGGAATGACTACCGTATCAACATCGTTGATACCCCGGGGCACGCCGACTTCGGTGGTGAAGTTGAACGTGTAATGTCCATGGTCGACTCCGTGCTGCTGGTGGTGGATGCAATGGATGGTCCGATGCCGCAGACGCGCTTCGTGACCAAAAAAGCCTTTGCCCATGGCCTGAAGCCAATTGTTGTTATCAACAAAGTTGACCGTCCTGGCGCGCGTCCTGACTGGGTTGTTGATCAGGTATTCGACCTGTTCGTTAACCTCGACGCTACCGACGAACAGCTGGACTTCCCGATCGTTTACGCTTCCGCGCTGAACGGTATCGCAGGTCTGGATCACGAAGATATGGCTGAAGACATGACTCCGCTGTATCAGACTATTGTTGATCGTGTACCGGCTCCGAACGTAGACCTTGATGGCCCGCTGCAGATGCAAATCTCTCAGCTGGACTACAACAACTACGTTGGCGTAATCGGCATCGGCCGCATTAAACGCGGTAAAGTTAAACCGAACCAGCAGATCACTATCATTGATAGCGAAGGCAAAACCCGTAACGGTAAAGTCGGTAAAGTTCTGACTCATCTGGGTCTGGAACGTATCGAGAGCGATATTGCTGAAGCCGGCGATATCATCGCGATCACCGGTCTGGGTGAACTGAACATCTCCGACACCATCTGCGATCCGCAGAACGTCGAAGCGCTGCCGGCTCTGTCCGTTGATGAACCGACCGTAACCATGTTCTTCTGCGTAAACACCTCTCCGTTCTGTGGTAAAGAAGGTAAATATGTTACCTCTCGTCAGATCCTTGACCGCCTGAACAAAGAGCTGGTGCACAACGTTGCGCTGCGCGTTGAAGAAACCGAAGATGCGGATGCGTTCCGTGTATCCGGTCGTGGTGAGCTGCACCTGTCTGTTCTGATTGAAAACATGCGTCGTGAAGGTTTCGAAATGGCGGTTTCCCGTCCGAAAGTTATCTTCCGCGAAATCGATGGCCGTAAACAAGAGCCGTTCGAAAACGTAACGCTGGACGTCGAAGAGCAGCATCAGGGTTCTGTCATGCAGGCTCTGGGTGAGCGTAAAGGCGACCTGAAAAACATGAATCCAGATGGCAAAGGCCGCGTACGTCTTGACTACGTGATCCCAAGCCGTGGTCTGATCGGCTTCCGTTCAGAATTCATGACCATGACTTCCGGTACCGGTCTGCTGTACTCCACCTTCAGCCACTACGACGATGTTCGTGCGGGTGATGTGGGTCAGCGTCAGAACGGCGTACTGATCTCCAACGGCCAGGGTAAAGCAGTTGCGTTCGCACTGTTCAGCCTGCAGGACCGCGGTAAGCTGTTCCTGGGTCACGGTGCTGAAGTTTACGAAGGCCAGATCATCGGTATTCACAGCCGCTCTAACGACCTGACTGTAAACTGCCTGACCGGTAAGAAACTGACCAACATGCGTGCGTCCGGTACTGACGAAGCGACGGTTCTGGTTCCGCCGGTTAAGATGACTCTGGAGCAGGCTCTGGAATTCATCGATGACGACGAACTGGTAGAAGTTACTCCAACCTCTATCCGTATTCGTAAGCGTCACCTGACTGAAAACGATCGTCGCCGTGCAATGCGTGGCGCGAAAGAAGAGTAATTAACGCTCTTTCTCAGGTAAGTATAAAAAAGCCGCTGATTATCAGCGGCTTTTTTTATCATCAGCAGCATCAGAAGAAATACTTTGCCCCAACACGAATCTGGTTTTGTTCGCGATGATAGGGTTCAACATTGCGATCTAACCAGCGTAATTCCAGGTAGGGCAACCAGTGTTCATTGATCCGATACTTAAAGGTATTGGTAATTTCCCAGTGATGATCTTTTCCGTTGCTGCTATTGAAGTCATTGACTCGCATAAAATAGTGCGGTTCAAAGGTATAGGAAAATTTATCGGTAATGGCAAAGTTCCAGTAGTTACCTATTTCATAGGTATCATTATTATCCAGGTCACCGTTCAGGTCGGTTGAACTGTAGTTATTATGGTTATATCGATTACGCACGGTAAGATTAAACCATGGTGTAAATTTATAGTTAACATCCAGATAAACAGCACCGCCAGAACCAATACTCTTATCGTTTATTAGCCCGCCAGGTTGGATTGTTAATTTATCTGTCGGTTTAAATAACGGATACCAGCCCTCTATTTCGTTATAGCCGTGTTTTAGCTCATCCTTGCGTTGCATCGTGTAGGTGTTGGTGAGCATGATACCTGCGCCCATATCAGAGTTATAGCCGACGCGCATCATGACCTCTATTTGATCGGACGCCAGGTTATATGCTTCGCGGTTTTCTACATAGGCTCCAGCGAAAGCAGAGGTTGATACCACAGAGGATAAGAGAATTATTGTCGTTAATTTTTTCATGATAAATCCATTTTTTAAGCGTAGGGAGGCCGCCATCCATTGGGATGGAATAGGCGGCTATTATTTTTATACGTTTACAGCAGAGGTATTCTTTTTATTGGTAATAGGGTCCGGTTGGATGTTGTTTTTCTTCCGTTGGCTGATTTCCTCAATAATAAAAGCAAAACGTGTTTCGTTGAGCTTATAAAAGAAGCCCATCGTGAGTGCGGCAATAATCGCCAACCCGCAAGGCCAGAGAAAAATAAGATGACGCAAACCAAGCAGGGTTGCATCACTCTGGGCGATATTGGGGATATAACCGATTTGCGTCAGCATAATACCCGGCAGGAATCCTGCGAGCGCCGCGGAAATTTTGCGAGAAAAGGTATAACCCGTATATACCGAGCCTTCCGCACGGATCCCCGTCTTCCATTCGCCATAATCGACCGTATCCGGAACCAGCGCCCAGTTCAGGCTGTTAACAAAAGCGGTTCCGAAGAAGGCCATGCAAGAAAACATCACGAATAAAAATGACGTGCTGCCCCAGAAAAAGTTCAGCACATCGCCGATTGCCCATAGCGCCAGACCGCCAAGGTAAACCTGCTTTTTACCAAAACGTTTTACGGCTGCGGGCACCAGCAGTACCCCAAGCAGAATGCACCCCATGCTGAAGAAACCCATCCACGACAGCAGATGTATATCGTTGAGCACGTACTGGGTGTAATACACCTGAATTGCCAGCTTAATGTTGAATGCCGCCAGCGTGCACAGGTTGGCGACACACAGCACAAGCAGCGGAGGGTTACGGAAAATGGCGCAAAACGACTTGAGAATACTGGGCTTATGATGGTCCGGCACGATTTCGATATAGCGTTCCTTCACACCGCTAAAGCACCACCACATACTGAACAATCCGCAGACGGAGAAGATCAGTGCGGCAATCAGATACCCCAGCGAAGGCGAACTGACAAATAGCGCCTGAATCGGCATAAAGCCAACGGTACACAGTAACAGGCCTACGGTAGCGCCGCCCTGACGCCAGGCGGCGAGCTGAGCGCGTTCATGTGGATTTTTAGTAATTGCAGGCACCATCGCGCCGTAGGAGCAATTCATCAGGCTATAGAACAGACCGAACAGCATAAACAACACTGTCGCCAGCCCGGTTTTCACCGTCAGCGTAAAGCCTGTCGCTAAAAACTGCGCGCTGGCGACGACGGCGACAGGAAATGACGCATACAAAATAAAGGGTCTGAATTTCCCCTTTGCGCCAATATTACGCCTTGAGTCCAGCAACACGCCGGTCAGAATATCGGTGAAGGCGGTGAAGAACTTCGCTACTAAAAAGATAATCCCACCGTACCAGGCCGGCATCCCTAGTTCATCGGTATAAAATTTAAGCAGATACAGCGTGCCGATACACAGCATCAAATTTGAGCCGAAGTCACCCACTCCGTAGGCGAATTTTTCACGCAGGCTCAGTTTTAGCGTTAGCGGATCATGAAAAGACATAATCGCTCCTCAATAGCGCCCCGTAGAGCGCTATTCATTATTATTATCAAACGGTTTGTTTACGCGCTTCTATCTCTTCAACGATACGGACATACATCTTCTCGTTAAGGTTGTAGAAACAGCCCATAGCTACAATGGTGATCACCGCCAACGCGCAGGGATAAATAAAGATCAGCTGACGCAATCCTTCGACCGTACTGGCAGATTGCACCACGTTGGGGACATAGCCGATTTGCGTTAGCATCCAGCCGGGGAAGAATCCCGCCAGCGCTTGTGACACTTTACGAAAGAAAGTGAAGCCGGTGTATACCGTTCCTTCCGAACGAACGCCGGTACGCCATTCGCCATATTCCACCGTGTCGGAGACCAGCGCCCAGTTCAGGCTGTTGACGAATGCTGAGCCGAAGAATGCCAGACAGGAGAAGGCGACAAAGCTGACTGAGCCGCCGCCAAAGAAGTAGTTAAGCAGATCACCCGCGACCCAGATCAGCAAACCGCCGATGTAGACCTTTTTCTTGCCGAAACGTCTGACCATTCCCGGCATCAAGAAGACACCGATGAAGATACAGCCCATGCTGAAAAAGCCCATCCACGAAAGGAGGATCGGGTCGTTCAGTACGTACTGGGTGTAATAGACCTGAATCGCCAGCTTGACGTTAAACGCGCCAAGTGTGCAAAGGTTGGCAACGCACAGAATAAACAGCGGGCGGTTACCTGCGATGGCGCGGAAGGATTGCAGCAATCCCGGTTTTTGCGCGGCATCAACGGGTTTCACTTCCACATAGCGTTCTTTTACCCCGGCATAGCACAGCCACATGAACAGCAGGCCGAACAGAGAGAACAAGGTGGCGGCGAAGATATAGCCCAACTGAGAGTTGCCTTCGATCAGGTTCATTACTGGAACAAAGCCGACGGTGCACAGCAGCAAGCCAAGAGTGGCTCCGCCCTGTCGCCAGGCTGCCAGCGAGGCGCGTTCGTCCGGGTTTTTGGTGATCGCGGGGACCATCGCACCGTAAGAGCAGTTCATCATACTGAAGAACAGTCCGTACAGCATAAACAGTACCGTTGCCATCACCGTTTTACCGGTGACTTCAAATGGTGTACCGACAAAGTTCGCAATCGCCAGCAGCGTCACTGGAAATGCGGCATACAGAACGAACGGGCGGAATTTGCCTTTCGGGCCGATTTTGCGGCGCGAGTCGAGCATAATCCCAGTCCCCATATCGGTAAACGCAGTAAAAAACTTGGCGATAAGGAAAATGATACCGCCATAAGTTCCAGGTAAACCAAGAACATCGGTATAAAACTTGAGTAAATAGAGCGTACCTATGTCCAGCAGGATATTAGAACCTAAATCACCCATCCCATAGGCGAGTTTTTCTTTGAACGGCAAGCGTAGGGTTGCCGGATTAGAAGAGGTCTGACTCATTATTATTCTCCATGTGCCCGTGAGTCTCCCCACGGGCGAGCCGTATTAGATGTTGCGTAAAGTGGCAAACAGTGACGCCCATTCACCCTTCGCGCGATAAAACACCGGAGGCTTGCCAATAGGCGCATCCACGGTAATTTCACCGCCCTGGTAAGTTTCCCCGGTCCAGACATTTATCCAGCTATCTTCCGGCAGATACAGGGTCCAGTCGGACTTGCCTTGTTCGTGAACCGGCGCAACCAGCAGATCTTGTCCCAGCAGATACTGATATTTCAGGGTATAGGTCCGCGCATCGTCTTCGTAATGCAGGAACAGCGGGCGCATCACCGGCAGACCGGTAGCGCTGTTTTGCGCGACGGCCTGTTTGAGATACGGTTTCAGGGTGGTAAACACGGTGGTCATTCGTGCAAAGTGGGCGATGGTTTCAGCATCACCATCAAACTGCCAGTTATCGCCTGGGCGGTTACCTTCGTGGGTGCGCATCATCGGCGTGAAGGCGCTGAAGTCACACCAGCGCAGCAGCAGTTCTTTGCTGCGTTTCATGTCAAACAGGGTGGTGTAGCCGCCGATATCGCTGTGGTGCAGACCGTGACCGGTCATCGCCAGCGACAGCGCCGCAGGAACGACGGAAGCCAGACCGTCGTCAAGGCTCCAGTCCACGTTCTGATCGCCCGCCCACATCATGGTGGAGTATTTCTGGCTACCGGTGTAACCCGCACGCATAAAGAACAGGATCTCGCCGAGTTTGCCGGTCTCCTGTAGCGCTTCGTAGTTACATTTCGCCCACAGTGCGGGCCAGGCGTTGTGCATGATCTCGGCGCTGACGCCGTTGTGCAGATACGTATCTGTCGGCAGGTATTCGCCAAAATCTGCCATCCAGCCGCCGCAGCCCAGTTCGATCATGTTTTTCTTGATGACCTCTTTGAACCAGTCGTAGGCTTCCGGGTTGGTCAGATCGACCACGCCGCCGTAAAACTCGCCAAACTCTACGAGGTAATCGCCGCCGGATGCATCTTTCGCCAGATAACCGTGTTTGGCCGCTTCGGCACAGAGATCTTTATCGCTGGCAACATACGGGTTGATGTAGGAGAGGAACTGCACGCCTTCTTCTTTCCACTGCTTAATACGGCTATCCAACTGCGGATAATTGTCGCTGTTCCATTTCCAGTTCCACATCACGCGCTTGCCAAAGGAGGTCATGCGGATCCCGGACCAGTCCTGCGCCCAGATGCCGTTTACTTTCACGCCTGCGTTACGCATGGTGTCCAGTTTGCTCTGGCAAACCTCAGTACCGCCCTGAATACCGAGCGTGACGCCATCGTAGATCCAGTCCGGCAGCTCCGGCTGGCGTCCTAACAGTGCAGTCAATTTTTCCAGCAGAGAGATGTAGGTATCAGCGCACTCAAAGCGCAGGGTGGTTTTGTCCTCCCACAGCGCCAGTTCGTGATACTCCGGCGCGCTGAAGTCGAAATTCATATAGCAACTGTTATCAACGTGGCAGTAGTACTTCTGCGTGCTGACGAAGGTCGGTTGCGGGAAGAAGGTCCAGTAGTAGTCGCCGCCGGCGTTCTCTTTACAGTCGGCTTGCCAGGTGACATAGCTGTTTTTGTTTCGGCCCACGCCCTGTTCGCTGGTCCACAGCGGGAACGGCTTACCGCGTAAGTCGAAATAAGAAAACTGTTCGCCGCAGCCGTAAATATGATCGTCCGCCCTGGCGGCCAGGCGCAGCCAGATGCGGTTATGGTTGAGATCGCCGTTGTGCAGATCCAGCTTCAGGCGACCCTGTTCATCGGTGGAAATATGCAGCGTGGCGTTGATGGTATCACCGCGGCTGAAATGCACCCGCCAGCCGTCAGGCGACTCGCTTACCGTGGCGTCGGTCAGGGCAATTTTCTCATTGAGCTTGTCTTTAATGCTGAAGTTGCCGCGAAACATGTCAATGTCGGCAACGCCAGCGCCGATCCACAGGCAGGGCGTTTCTGTGCTGTGGCGTAAAATCAGGCGCTGGTGGTACGTTAAAGCAAATCCATCAGGTAATGATGTGAGTTCTAAGGCGGTTGACCGTCGTTGTAGCGAATTCATTATTGTCTCCGTAAAAATAGGGTAATTCGGTAATTTGTCGGAAATCTGTTATTCACTGCCGATTAAAAAATGCATCTGATGTTGTTCTCCGGGCGCGAGATGAATCAGGCTAATTCCGGAGTTAAAGGCGTCGGGCGGGCAGGTCATCGGTTCTACCGCCAGGCCGCACCTTGCTAATTTTTCGCCGGTATACACTTGCAGCCAGGGCTGGTGGCTGCGTAAAAAAGTGGACATGTTTTGCGCTGGGCTGGTCATCCTGACTTCCCACTCATCGTCAGGTGGCAGAGTCCTGAACGTATGATCGATAGCGGTCTGCGCAATGCGTTGCGGCGTGGTGAAATATCGTTCATCACATGTTTCTTCACTCACCGGGAGTGTTAATTCACAGTCATCAATGGGTTGCAGATTACAGGTCAAATAGGGATGTGCGCCCGCGCCATACGGCGCGATTTCGTCACCCACATTCTGTGTGCGGATAAAAACGTGCAGTCCACGGGTTGCCTCCAGTCGGTAAATCACCTCTGAAACCAGCGCGAAGGGATAACCATAAGAAGGCGGCAGAAAAATCGTCAGCGACACTTCCGATGCCGACTGCTGGGTAATCTGCCAGTCCCGCCAGGCCAGTAACCCATGAATGGCGGTATGTGAAACTGAGTCGTTAACGGCAAGCTGGTAATCCTTGCCGTTATAGTGATAGCTGCCGTCTACAACGCGGTTTGGCCACGGGATTAACACTTTCCCCAAGTGTGCCAGCGGCATTTCTTCCGGTTTGTGGGGAATAACGATATGACGCCCACGGTGCGTCAATTCTGCTAGCCCAGCGCCAACCGTGACGATTTTCGCCTGGTAGTGTCCGGCCTGAAGATGAATGGTTTTTCCACCGCTATGCATGGCAGCCCACCTTGTTACTTATTTAGCGTTGATATCCAGCAGACCGGCGGCAACAGCCGGAGCAAGGCCCGGAGCCAGCGGCAGACGTGGGATCACCAGGCAGTGCAGCAGGTGATAAATGTCCTGCTTGCCGTCCCAGACTTTGGTGGTCACCTTGTTATTGGTGTCCAGCTCCTGCCACCATGAACCGGTCTCGTAATCCATCAGGTAGGTGATGCAGTAATCCCACCATTTCTGGTACCAGGCTTCGTACTGGCTGTCGCCTGTGAGGGTGTACAGGGCGTAGGCGGTGCCCATCGCTTCGACTATCGGCCAGCGCACTCTTTCGCGAACGATCGGTGTGCCGTCCCAATCCACCGAATAGACAAAACCGTCTGCGCCGTCCGGTGCCCAGGCGTCGCGGATAGTGGCGTGGAAAAGTCCTTTTGCATCTTCCAGCAGCCAGGCAGGCGGCGTTTCGAAGCGAGCTTCCAGCGCGGCATGTAGATGCAGCATCAGGCGGCCCCACTCGATCCAGTGACCCGGCGTGCCACCGTAGGCGCGGAAACGGTGAGCTGGGTTGTCCTTGTTGTAATCGCGGATTGGATTCCACTGTGAATCGAAGTGTTCATTGACGCGGTACTCCCCGCTACGGGCCACGTCGTGAATAATCACTGAAGCGATACGCAGTGCGCGATCGAGCCATTTACGGTCATGAGTCACGTCATACACGATCAGGAAAGCTTCGACCGCGTGCATGTTAGCGTTGCCGCCGCGATAATCTTCTGTCTGGCTGAAGGCTTCGTCCCAGGACTCCAGGCACATTTGTTCGTCTTCGCTCCAGAAGTACTTCTCAATCACCTCGATGGCGTCATCCAGCAATTTTCTGGCCTGTGGATGACCGGTAGTGACCGCGCTTGCCGCGCCAAGTAAGACGAAGAAATGCTGATAACCCTGCTTGGAGGCATCCATCACTCCTTCGTCATTAACGCAGGCGTACCAACCGCCGTAGCGTGTGTCACGTAGCGCGCCGTTCAGCGCCTTAATGCCGTGGTCGACGAGTTGATATGCACCTGGGCGACCCATGGAGGCGGCAACGGAATAGACGTGCAGCATGCGGGCGGTGATCCACAGATGTGTTCCCATATCCGTTCTGACCTGACCACTGTTTCCCAGCCAGCCAAATCCAGTAGGGACAGCAGCATTTTTACCAAAGTTAAAGATGCGATCGGTTTCCTGTTCCAGCCAGCGGTTGTGGCTTAAGGTGTTAAACCATTTCATGCTTTGATCCTCTATTAGCGGCGGGCCATCATTTCGTCGACGATATCGCCCAGACGCTGCAACTTCGGTGCGGAAACATCACGCAGCATCAGTTCGGTATCCGGCAGGCCCACAACGGATGACCAGACCGCACGCCCGGCCAGGAAGCCGGATGCGCCTGCGGTCATTGCTACGCTGACCGCGCGTGGGAACAGTTTTTCATCCACACCAGAGGAGAGAATGACCCACGGCATGTTGATGTTTTCATTCAGGCGCTGAGAGGCGCTAAGCAATTCCTGTTGGGTTCCTTTGCCGTACAGCGGCATTTCGACCTTGTAGAGATCGGCACCGCTGTCGCCCAGCTCTTTTGCGGCATCGATGATGGCCTGTTCGCGATCGAACTTATCGCCACGACGCGGTGGGCGAACAACCGGCTCGATGATGCTCAGCAGCCCATTGGAATGGCATAGCGCATTAAATTCTTTGACCATATCAAGACGCTGTTGGGCATCTTCATCGCTACGCCACAGCACCAGCAGTTTGAGAGCCTTAGCACCATCTTGCTTCACAGCCTGCGGGTTGATTTTTTTATCAATCACTACGCTATCGACCGGAATTCCGTTACCCGGAATAAACTCATCAGCGGCCACAATCATGGCGCAGCTTTTGGCTACCGCGTTTTGCTCTACTACCTGGCGGTAGCAGAACTGCTGATCGACCAGAATGGCGGAGGCATAGGGGGACAGGATTTTTGCCGCATTGACTTTGAAATCGGTCAGCACGCTGTCATTGACCGGGGATTTTGCACCCGCAGCGGCAAACATTAAGCGCATGGCTTCGCGCTGATCGACCGCCAGCATGGCAAAACCGCCGGAAGCGCGGGTAATATCTTTCAGGGTGTACTTCGTCATTGTTCAGTCCTTACTTATCTGTGTGTTTATTTAGCCCGGCGGATGCGCGAACCTGTTCAAGAATGGCGGTCCAGTCTTCCCGGCCACGACCTGCGGCGCGCGCCTGGTTATAGACTTCGCGGGAGGCGGCGCCGAGTGGCATCGGTACGTGTAATTGGTTGGCAACGTCCAGAGCGATGCCAAGATCCTTATGAGCTAAATCGATCATGAAGGCCGGGGAAAGATCGCCTTTCAGCACTTTGTTCGGCCAGGAGGTAGTGAAGTGGCCTTTCCCGGCGGGAGTGCCGCTCATGACTTGCAAGGCCACATCGAAGGAGAGGCCGAGCGCTTCGCACAACACGGCGGCTTCGGCAGACAGGGCGTTTAACGCGATGCTCATGTAGTTATTGATGAGCTTGACGCGAATGCCCATACCGGGACCGCCTGCGTTGATCAATTCATTGCCCATCGCCATCAGAACGGGTGTGGCGCGTTCTACCTGCTCCGCCGTGCCACCCGCCAGCAATAACAGCGTTCCCGCGATAGCGTGATCGGAGGTACGTCCAACCGGGCAATCCATCATGTCGAAGCCTTTGGCACGCATATCGGCGATCAGTTTGTCGGTTTGCAGTGGGTGAATAGTCGACATATCAATCACTAATGCCTGTGGGGAAAGGCTTTCACAGATACCCTGCTCGCCGAACAGTACGCTGCGCACCAGATCGCCGTTTGGCAGCATGGTGATAACAAATTCTGCCCCTTTTGCTGCCTGAGCCGGGCTGTTGGCAGGTTGGGCTCCTTTTTCCACCAGGCGCTGAACGGCATCCGGGTTAACGTCAAAGACGCTGAGTTGATGACCCTGCTTCAGCAAGTTGCTCGCCATGGGTGAACCCATCTGACCTAATCCGATAAATGCTATAACTGCCATAACGTTCTCCTGAGACGTGGATGTCATTTTTTGTCATTTAAGGTCGTTTGTTTTTGTCTGTTTTTGATCGTATTTGTAATTTATGGTCAAAAAATTGACAGTCGTCACTTTTTAAACATTTTGTGAAATTAAAATGATCCCATCTTGAAACGCCTAAGGAATGACCATGATTCGTGTTGCTTGTGTGGGTATTACCGTGATGGATCGCATCTATTACGTAGAAGGTTTACCGACTGAAGGAGGTAAATATGTGGCGAAGCGCTATACCGAAGTGGGCGGCGGGCCTGCTGCAACGGCCGCAGTGGCTGCAGCGAAGCTGGGCGCGCAGGTGGACTTTATTGGCCGTGTGGGCGATGACGACACCGGAAACAGCCTGCTGGCGGAGCTGGAATCCCTGGGGGTAAACACCCGCTACACCCGGCGCTATGCGGGGGCAAAGTCTTCACAATCGGCGATTATGGTGGATGCGCAAGGGGAGCGTATTATCGTTAACTACCCCAGCCCGGATTTACTGCATGACGCTGACTGGCTCAATGAAATCGATTTTTCCCAATGGGATGTGGTTCTGGCGGATGTTCGCTGGCACGAAGGCGCCAGGCAGGCGTTCACGCTGGCGCGTCGGGCGGGAGTGATGACGGTACTGGATGGTGATGTCACGCCACAAGATATCAGTGAGCTGGTGGCGTTGAGCGATCATGCGGCGTTCTCTGAACCGGGTCTGGCGCGTTTAACCGGGATAACCGATCCTGTCGTTGGACTAAAAAAATCGCAAACGCTCACAAATGGTCATGTTTATGTGACACGAGGGAGCGAAGGCTGTGACTGGATAAAAAATAATACGTTGCAGCATCAATCTGGATTTAAAGTCGACGTAGTGGATACTACGGGGGCCGGAGACGTTTTCCACGGTGCGCTTGCATTCAGCCTGGCGGGTGGTGATGCCCCGGAAGACGCGGTCAGGTTCGCCAGTGGGGTTGCTGCGCTAAAATGCACGCGTCCGGGAGGAAGGGCTGGAATCCCTGACTGTGATCAAACCCGATCTTTTCTGTCACTTTTTGTATAAAATGCCAGGGCAATGGTTTTTCGAGGAAATTTCATGAGTCTTACCGAACTGACCGGTAACCCGCGGCACGATCAGCTGTTGATGCTGATTAGCGAGCGCGGTTATATGAATATCGACGAGCTGGCCAGCCTGCTGGACGTGTCCACGCAGACCGTGCGTCGTGATATTCGTAAACTCAGCGAGCAGGGATTAATTACGCGTCATCATGGTGGCGCGGGCAGAGCCTCCAGCGTGGTGAATACGGCTTTTGAGCAGCGTGAAGTCTCGTGGACGGAAGAGAAGAAAGCCATTGCGGAGGCGGTGGCTGACTATATTCCTGACGGTTCGACGGTGTTTATTACCATAGGCACCACCGTGGAGCAGGTGGCCCGCGCGCTGTTAAACCATAACCATTTGCGCATCATCACCAACAGCCTGCGCGTGGCGCATATTCTGTATAACAATCCGCGTTTTGAAGTTATGGTACCAGGTGGAACGTTACGCCCGCACAACAGCGGCATTATTGGTCCTTCTGCCTCGGCATTTGTCGCTGATTTTCGGGCCGACTACCTGGTTACCAGCGTTGGCGCGATTGAAAGTGACGGCGCGCTGCTGGAGTTTGATGTTAACGAGGCCAGCGTAGTGAAAACGATGATGTCCCATTCAAGACACATTCTGCTGGCAGCGGATCATACGAAATATACGGCTTCTGCCGCGGTAGAAATTGGTAACGTGTCTCAGGTGACTGCGCTGTTTACTGATGAATACCCAGGTCCGGCATTGCACAATTTACTCCAGTCACAGCAGGTTGAAATTGTGCAGGTGAGTCCTTCACAGGATGATGCTCTGGCTGTGTAATTCTTCCCAATGATGGCCCGATAACTTCGCAGCCATCACTCTCGCATAGTCAAACTTCTCCTTTCCCGCTACAGTTATTCATCCACGGCGAATAAGGAGAAGGGCATGCTCTATATCTTTGATTTGGGTAATGTGATTGTCGATATCGACTTCAACCGCGTGTTGGGCACATGGAGCGATCTAAGTCGTGTACCGTTGGCTTCGCTAAAGCAAAGTTTCACCATGGGGGAGGCTTTTCACCAGCACGAGCGAGGCGAAATAACGGATGAAGCCTTTGCCGAGGCACTATGTCACGAGATGGCGCTGCCGCTAAGTTACGAGCAGTTCTCTCACGGCTGGCAGGCCGTGTTTGTCGCCTTGCGCCCTGAGGTTATCGACATCATGCATAAGCTGCGTGAGCAGGGGCATCGTGTCGTTGTGTTATCAAATACTAACCGCCTGCACACCACGTTTTGGCCGGATGAATATCCCGAGATCCGTCAGGCTGCTGACCATATTTATCTTTCCCAGGACCTGGGCATGCGTAAACCGGAAGCGCGAATTTACCAGCACGTCCTGCAGTCTGAAGGTTTTTCTGCGCAGGATGCGGTCTTTTTTGACGATAACGCCGATAATATTGAAGGGGCTAACCGATTAGGGATCACCAGTATCCAGGTCGTCGATAAAAAGACGATTCCTGACTATTTCGCGACGTTGTTATGCTAAAAAATGTTCGGCAACAGGCCAGGCATCATACGCGTCCTGTACGAGACTGGTTGAAGCTACTATGGCAGCGGATTGATGAGGACAACATGACGACGCTGGCAGGGAATCTTGCCTACGTTTCATTGCTCTCATTAGTGCCGCTTATTGCCGTCGTATTTGCGCTTTTCGCCGCATTTCCGATGTTTTCCGACGTCAGTGTCCAGCTACGTCATTTTATTTTCGCAAACTTTATCCCGGCGACGGGAGACGTCATTCAACGTTATATCGAACAGTTTGTCGCCAATTCGAACAAAATGACGGCAGTCGGGGCATGCGGGCTGATTGTCACAGCATTATTGCTGATGTATGCCATTGATAACGCGCTGAATACTATCTGGCGCAGCAGGCGCACGCGTCCCAAAGTTTACTCTTTCGCCGTCTACTGGATGATTTTAACGCTGGGGCCGCTGCTGGCGGGAGCCAGTCTGGCGATCAGCTCTTATCTGTTGTCATTGCGCTGGGCCAGCGATCTTAACACGGTGATTGATAACGTCCTGCGTATTTTCCCGCTGGTGCTTTCCTGGCTCTCATTCTGGCTCCTCTACAGCATTGTACCGACTACGCGCGTCCCTAATCGTGATGCGGTGATTGGCGCTTTTGTGGCCGCCGTGTTGTTCGAAGCCGGGAAGAAAGGATTTGCGCTCTACATCACGATGTTCCCGTCTTATCAGCTCATTTACGGCGTCCTGGCGGTGATCCCCATTTTATTCGTCTGGGTTTACTGGACGTGGTGTATCGTCTTGCTAGGCGCGGAAATAACTGTCACTCTCGGGGAATACCGCAAACTTAAACAAGCCGCAGAACAAGAAGAAGCAGAGCAACCATGATTGCATTAATTCAGCGCGTAACCCGTGCCAGCGTCACCGTGGAGGGCGAGGTGACGGGTGAAATTGGCCCAGGACTTTTGGTCCTGTTAGGTGTCGAAAGGGATGATGACGAACAGAAAGCGAACCGCCTGTGCGAGCGCGTACTCGGCTATCGAATCTTTAGCGATGCCGAAGGCAAAATGAACCTCAACGTGCAGCAGTCAGGCGGCAGCGTGCTGGTGGTTTCACAGTTTACGCTGGCGGCAGATACCGAACGCGGCATGCGCCCGGGGTTTTCGAAAGGCGCAGCACCCGAGCGGGCAGAAGCGCTGTATGAGTACTTTGTTGAGCGTTGCCGCCAACAGGAAATGAATACGCAAACCGGGCGATTCGCTGCTGATATGCAGGTTTCGCTGGTTAATGATGGCCCCGTGACGTTCTGGTTACAAGTATGAACCAGCTTCCGGCGTGGTCGCGGGTAACAAGAGAGAATACAACTATGTATCACCTTCGAGTACCGCAAACAGAAGAAGAATTGGAGCGCTACTACCAGTTTCGCTGGGAGATGCTGCGTAAACCATTGCACCAGCCAAAAGGCTCCGAACGGGATGCCTGGGACGCGATGGCGCATCACCAGATGGTGGTGGACGAAGAGGGGAATCTGGTTGCGGTAGGGCGTTTGTATATCAATGCGGATAACGAAGCCTCCATACGTTTTATGGCCGTAGATCCCTCCGTGCAAGAGAAAGGGTTGGGCACGCTGATGGCGATGACTCTGGAGTCTGTGGCACGTCAGGAAGGGGTAAAGCGCGTCACCTGTAGCGCCCGTGAAGATGCGGTCGAATTTTTCGCCAAGCTCGGTTTTGTGAGCCAGGGGGAAATCACCACACCGCAAACCACGCCGGTGCGCCACTTTTTGATGATTAAGCCCATTGCGACGCTGGACGATATTCTCCATCGCGGTGACTGGTGCGGACAGCTACAGCAAGCCTGGTACGAACATATTCCATTGAGTGAGAAAATGGGCGTGCGTATTCAGCAGTACACCGGGCAGAAATTTATTACCACGATGCCCGAGACAGGCAATCAGAATCCGCACCACACGCTGTTTGCCGGAAGCCTGTTTTCACTGGCGACGCTAACGGGCTGGGGACTTATCTGGCTGATGCTGCGTGAGCGTCATCTGGGTGGGACAATAATCCTGGCCGACGCGCATATCCGATACAGCAGGCCAATCACCGGGAAACCAACTGCTATTGCCGATCTGGGCTCGCTGAGCGGTGATCTTGATCGTCTGGCAAGAGGCCGCAAGGCGCGCGTGCAGATGCAGGTCGGGGTATTTGGCGATGACACGGCGGGCGTCGTGTTTGAAGGTACTTACATTGTGCTACCCGCAAAACCGTTTGGCGCATATGAAGAGGGCGGTAACGAGGAAGAGTAGGGGGATACCCTCTACTCGATAAATGCATCTGCCGGAAGTTTAAAGCGTTCTGCAAGCGCTTTAATATGGCTTACAGTCAGTGCTCTACGGCCATTTAGGATGTTGCTGACGTTCGATTTAGAACCAAGTTCGTTGGCGAGGTCGGTGGCTTTTAATCCGTACTGATCCATGAGCGTACGCAATACGGAAACGCCAGGGGGAATTTGTTTCAGGTGTTGATTGAGCGCTCTGAATTCTGGTGCATGTTTTTCGTATTCACTGATTCGGGCACTAAGTAATTCAAATAGTGGGTTTTCAAGATCGTCGTGGTCAACCAGAAACTCTACTAGCGCTAGTGCCCTTCGATACTCCGTTTCATTGCGTTCTTCCCCCAAAAGAGGGATCGTTTTTACAGCACAACTGAAGGTATCAACGATCTTTTTTGCGCTGGCTGCGTCCATATGACGATGAGATCTCATTCTTTATGGCCCCGATAATATTCTGTCAGTTTGTCATATTCGGCGTGGAGAACGATATGCTTCACAAATACCTTATGTAACCTGAAATCTATGTAGGCAATGAGTCTTAGGTTGTTACCAGAAACATCAATTACCCACCATTTATTCCTGTACTTAAAATTATCAAGAGAAGGAATATACTGTTTCATCTCTTCAGGGTGATTGAATGTTTTTTTCTCCAAAACATTCAGCAACTCAGAGAGAGCAAGCCCATGGTTTGGATACATGAGCATACCCTCATTGAATGGTTTTCGGCTGATAACATGCACGATGTAGTTCCATTACATAGTTTTCAACCTGAAAACAATCTAACGCAATGCCATCATGTTTTCAAGTTGAAAACAACATTGAATATTAAGAAATTATCTCCGCTGATGGGCTTCTAACACGCCAGGCCACCTCGCGCATTGCGTTTCGCGCTGTCTGGCTTACGCCTCCTAACTGAAAAAATCCGTGGATAACGCCGGGATAGCGCTGACAGGTGCAGTCCACACCTTGCTTCTGGAGCTGGTGAAACAGGGCCTCTCCTTCATCGCACAGTGGGTCGAATTCGGCAGTAATGATGTGCGTGGGCGGTAAACCGTTGAAGTCTTCACGCCAGAGTGGGCTGACTTCGGGATGCAATGGATCGGTTTTCGGCATATACATTTCGTAGCCCGAAAGCAGCGTGTCGCGGGTGATAATGTAATCCTGTCCATTATGGTCATAGCTCGCAAACCTGGTGGTTGCGTCCAGCATCGGGTAGATCAGCATAAGCTGTGCAGGTTGCCATTGCCTGGCCGCTTTCAGGCGTAGTGCTGTGACCAGCGCCAGGTGCCCGCCCGCGCTGTCGCCAGCAAGGGTTATGCGCTCGCGATCGACTCCCAGTTTCTGGGCATATTTCCAGATGATATTGGCCCCGGTTTCAGCGTCGTTATGTGCTGCCGGGAAAGTATGCTCTGGCGCAAGGCGGTACTGTACTGCAATGACCCTACAGCCGCTGAACCAGGCGAGCTGCCTTAGTTGGTTATCATGCGTAGCAAACCCACCGCTGACAAAACATCCGCCATGATAGTAAATGACGCAGGGCAGCGTTTCCGCAGAGTTAAGAGGCGAAATAACGCGAAATGCCATGGCATCAAGTTCAATATCTTCAATCTGTACGCGGGTTTCAGTTTCTCCGGCCAGCGCTGTACTGGCAATATAGGCCGCTCTCCGGTCATCAATATTCTGTTCGCGGGAAGAAGGGCGTCCCGCCGCGATAAATGCCTCAACTAACTGCGCAATCCCGCTTTCCAGTGCCATTTTTAAATACTCTTATCTGTATGGATATACAGGTTTATAACCTGGATACTCACAAATGAAAATGGGAAAAAAAGGGGCGTTATGATTCTGGAAAGCGGCTCGCAAAAGTAAAAATCGTTCACGTAAAAGCTATTTTCCCGCTTTTTCCAGGTGTATGTTGTATGGAAATTAATCGCTGATGATATACTGGAGGTATATGTGAGTATGATGGCTGGGATGGATATGGGCAGAATTTTACTCGATTTATCAGACGAAGTGATTAAACGTCTTGATGACCTCAAGGTGCAGCGTAACCTGCCGCGAGCTGAACTCTTGCGGGAGGCCGTTGAGCAGTATCTGGAAAGGCAGGAACAGGCTGAAACGACTATTTCCAGCGCTCTCGGACTCTGGAAAGGTTGTGAAGAAGATGGCGTTGAGTACCAACGCAAACTTCGTGAGGAATGGTAATGGTCAAAGGATCCGCGCTTTTTGATACCAACATCCTCATCGACCTGTTTAGTGGACGGAGTGAAGCAAAGCAAGCGATAGAAACATGGCCGCCGCAGAATGCGATCAGCCTTATCACCTGGATGGAAGTGATGGTTGGGGCAAAGAAATACCATCAGGAATCCTGCACACGCGTTGCGTTGAGCGCTTTTAACGTGATCGGTGTTTCACAGGATATTGCTGAACGAAGCGTGAGTATCAGGCAGGAATATGGGATGAAATTGCCGGATGCCATTATTCTGGCAACAGCACAGATTCATCGTCTTACGCTGGTTACGCGAAATACTAAGGATTTTGCAGGCCTATCCGGTGTGGTCACACCGTATACATTATAACCCGGGCGACTTACGCCGCCCGGTAGTGCGAAGAACTTACTCCCCTTCACCCGGGAACAGGAACGGGTTGATGGAGCTGCGGGCAAAGCCCTCCTGCTCCATGTGCGCGTCCAGCATCAGTGAGGCGAGATCGTCGGCCACGGCTTCGACTTTCGGGTCTTTTTCCTGATAGAGAATCTTCAGGTAAGTCCCGCAGTCGCCGCAGCTTTCAGCTTTGATTGCCGCCTGTTCGTTATCCAGTGACCAGTAGTTCAAATCACGGCTCTGCTCGCAGTTGCTGCACTTCACGCGCACCACGTGCCACTCGGTTTCGCACAGGTTGCAGTGCAGATAACGCAGACCCTGGGTGGTACCGATTTGCACCATGCTGGAGACCGGCATTGAACCACACACCGGGCAGTACTGACGCTGTTCACCGTATTCCGCACGGGCTTTTCCGGGGATCAGGCTTGCCATCTGCGCCCAGTAGAGCGACAGGGCAGCCCAAATGAACGGTGCTTTGTCGCTGCTGACGGAGGCAAAATCAGAGGCAAACAGCGCACTGGCCATCAGCTCCAGCTCCTGCTCTGAGGCTTTTTCCAGATTCTCGATCACGGCGAGCGCCGGACCGCTCATCTCTGGCTTCAGCTCAGCAATCAACGACTGCAGCAGCTTTTGCCAGTGCTTGTCGCGTGGCAGGACGTGGATATCCAGCGGCGGTTTGCCCTGATCGTTCGCTTCTTTGATGCGCGCGGTCAGATCCATCTGCAGCGGATGGTCGTACAGCACCACTTCCTGCGCGTGGGCGATCAGCGCGGCAAAGCGCAGGTAATCGCCCAGCGGGTTGTTCTCGGCCAGCTCGCGCAGGCGCTCAGCGCGGCGGTTATACAAATTTTTGAGTCTGGGGAATAATAACGGCGGAATCATATCCGCCGTGCGTTTCTCGCTCTTCTCCAGCTCATCTTGCGGGATTATGCGAATACTCATTCAGATGACTTTTCCTGTTTCTGGCGGACTTCACGGTACCAGCGCGGGTGATGTTTCTTCGCCCATGAACTGGTAACCCATCCTTCCACCATCGCGGTAATGGTGCCTTTCACCCAAAGGGCGGCGTAAATGTGCACCATGATAACCACAATTAACGCTACTGCGGCAAATGAATGCAGCATTAACGCGAATCGGATCACCGGGATTGAGAAAGCAGGCGCAAAATACGGACGCCAGATGACCACTCCGCTCACCAGCAACAGGACCAGGAAGATAATCGCCGCCCAGAATACGCATTTCTGGCCGAAGTTATAACGTCCCGTGTCACCTACTTCCTCGTTGACGACAATCTTACGAATATTCTTCGCCCAAAAGATATCATCCCGATTGATTAGATTGTGGTGCCAGTAACGGAAAAACATGATGATAAACGAGGCAAACATGACAACGCCGACAAACGGGTGCACAATTCGCGCCAGTTGCGGAGTGCCCATGATGTGCATCAGCCAGTTAAAAGACGGGAAGAGAAAGCCCATCCCGCTCACTGCCGCCAGAATGAAGCAGAAGGCGGTTACCCAGTGGTTGATGCGTTCCGGCGCCGTGTAGCGCACGATGGTGTCACGTCGTTTCATTTGCGCACCTCGTCTTTTTCTTCATGCAGGTTGTCTTCTTCCTCTTCCGCGCGGTTCGGGCCTACGCCGACGTAGTGGAAGATGCTGGCCGCAAATGTCGCTGCAAAGCCGACGGCTGCGAGGGGTTTCCAGATGCCTTTCCAGAATTTCACGGTGGCGCTGATTTCCGGGTTCTCCGGCAGGCCGTGATACAGATTCGGCTTGTCAGCATGGTGCAATACGTACATGACGTGAGTACCGCCAACGCCTGCTGGATCGTACAGACCCGCGTTTTCGTAACCACGCGTTTTCAGCTCCGCCACACGCTCGCCTGCCAGCGTTTTCATCGACTCTTTGGTGCCGAAATGAATGGCGCCGGTTGGGCAGGTTTTCACGCAGGCCGGTTCTTGCCCGACCACGACACGGTCAACGCACAGCGTACATTTGTAGACGCGGTTGTCTTCCGGATTGAGGCGCGGTACGTCGAACGGGCAGCCCGCGATGCAGTAGCCACAGCCGATGCACTGCTCGGACTGGAAGTCGACGATACCGTTGGCATACTGAATGATTGCGCCTTCAGCCGGACACGCCTTCAGGCAGCCCGGATCGGCGCAGTGCATACAGCCATCCTTGCGGATAAGCCACTCCAGTTTGTCGTTTTGTTCCACTTCCGAGAAGCGCATTACCGTCCAGGATTTGGCGGTCAAATCAGCCGGGTTGTCGTACACCCCAACGTTGTTGCCCACTTCATCACGGATGTCGTTCCATTCAGAACACGCCACCTGACACGCTTTACAGCCGATACAGGTGGTGACGTCGATAAGCTTCGCCACCTCTTCCTGATGGTCCCGCGCCTGAGGCGCGGGGGTGAAACCGTTAGTGGCGGAACGACGAATGATGTCTTGCGATTGATAAGCCATAGGTCGTCTCCGTTACACCTTTTCCACGTTCACGAGGAAGGACTTAAATTCCGGCGTCTGCGTGTTCGCATCACCGACGAATGGCGTTAACGTGTTAGCGATAAAGCCTTTTTTCGCCACACCTTCGTAGCCCCAGTGAATCGGAATACCGATGGTGTCGATATCCTGACCGTTGGCCTTCAGCGTGCGAATACGTTTGGTCACCACTGCTTTGGCTTTAATGTAGCCGCGGTTAGAGGAGACTTTGACGGTATCGCCGTGGGAGATACCGAGCTTATTCGCCAGCTTCTCGCCAATTTCCACGAACTGTTCCGGCTGAGCGATGGCATTGAGCAGCGCATGCTTGGTCCAGTAGTGGAAGTGCTCGGTCAGACGGTAGGTCGTACCGACGTACGGGAACTTATCTGCTTTACCCAGTGCTTCCGCGTCACCTTTAAAGATGCGCGCGGCAGGGTTAGAGATAACGTTCGGGTGCAGCGGGTTAGTCCCCAGCGGCGTTTCAAACGGCTCGTAGTGTTCCGGGAACGGACCTTCCGCCATCTTATCGATAGCAAACAGGCGTCCCATCCCTTCAGGCTGCATGATGAACGGCCCAACGTTGCTGCCAGGTGCGGCGGCGCTGTAGTCCGGAATATCCATCCCGCTCCATTTCGCCCCATCCCATTTCAGGATCTGACGTTTTGGATCCCACGGATTCCCCTGCGGATCAGCGGAGGCGCGGTTATACAGAATGCGTCGGTTGAGCGGCCACGCCCATGCCCAGCCCAGCGTGTTGCCAAGGCCTGATGGGTCGGCGTTATCGCGACGTGCCATCTGGTTGCCTTCCGGCGTCCAGCTCCCGGCAAAAATCCAGCAGCCGCTGGACGTGGTGCCGTCGTCACGCAGTTGGGCGAACGAGCTAAGCTGTTGGCCTTTCTTGACGATAACCGCGCCGGTTGCCGGGTCGGTAATATCGGCCAGCGCTTTACCGTTGCTCTCCATCGCCACTTCTTCCGAAGCCGGTTCGTGTGGTGTGGAGTAGTTCCAGGTCATGCTCAGCACCTGTTCCGGGTTCGCGCCACCCTGCTCGGCATACATCTTGCGCATGCGCAGGAAGATACCGGCGAGGATTTCACCATCGGTAACGGCAATCCCCGGGGCGTCTGCGCCTTTCCAGTGCCACTGCAACCAACGACCGGAGTTAACGATAGAACCGTTCTCTTCGGCGAAGCAGGTGGACGGCAGACGGAATACTTCGGTCTGGATTTTCGACGGGTCCACATCGTTCGACTCACCATGGTTCTGCCAGAAGGTAGACGTTTCGGTGTTGAGCGGGTCGATGGTGACCAGGAATTTCAGTTTGGACAGTGAAGCCACAACCTTGTTTTTATTCGGGAATGACGCGACCGGGTTAAAGCCCTGGCAGATATAGCCATTCACTTTGCCCTGGTTCATCATCTCGAAGTACTGCAGAACGTCGTACCCTTTATCCCACTTCGGCAGCAAGTCGAAGCCCCAGCTGTTTTCCGCTGTCGCTTTATCGCCAAAGAAGGCTTTCATCATCGAAACGAAGAATTTCGGGTAGTTGCCCCAGTAGTTCACCTGACCTTCCAGCAACGGTTTTGGCGTGTTGGCGGCAAGGTAGGTTTGCAGGTCAGTTTGTTTCTCGCTGGGCAGCGTCATATAGCCCGGCAGGCTTTGTGACAGCAGGCCTAAGTCGGTCAGACCCTGAATGTTGGAGTGACCGCGCAGGGCGTTAACACCGCCGCCGGCCATCCCCATGTTGCCAAGCAGCAACTGGATCATCGCCATGGTACGGATGTTTTGCGCACCAACTGAGTGCTGCGTCCAGCCGAGTGCATACAGGAACGACGCGGTTTTGTCTTTGACGCTGGTTTCTGCGATGTACTCGCACACTTTCAGGAAATCAGCTTTCGGCGTACCGCAGATGTTTTCTACGACATCCGGCGTGTAGCGGGAAACGTGCTGTTTCAGCAGGTTCCATACGCAGCGCGGGTGTTGCAGGGTGACATCGCGTTTGGCGAAGCCTTTTTCATCCAGCTCGTAGTTCCAGCTGGTTTTGTCATACTTGCGTTTGTCCGCGTCGTAGCCAGTGAACAGGCCATCTTCGAAACCGTAATCCTCACGCACGATCAGGCTGGCGTTGGTATAGGCCTCAGTGTATTCGCGGTTGAATTTTTCGTTGTTCAGCAGGTACAACAAGACGCCTGACAAGAAGGCAATGTCAGTACCGGAACGAATCGGCGCATAGAAATCAGCTACCGCTGCGGTTCGCGTAAAGCGAGGATCGATAACAATCAGCTTCGCGCCGTTGTGTATTTTGGCTTCCATCGCCCAGCGGAACCCGACCGGGTGAGCTTCAGCGGCGTTACCGCCCATCACCACAACGAGGTTGGCGTTTTTAATGTCGACCCAGTGGTTGGTCATCGCACCGCGACCAAATGTTGGAGCAAGACTTGCTACCGTTGGTCCGTGTCAGACGCGTGCCTGGTTGTCGACCGCGAGCATACCGAGCGCGCGGGAGAATTTTTGCGTTAAATAGCCGGTTTCGTTACTGGAAGCGGAAGCACACAGCATCCCGGTGGAAAGCCAGCGGTTAACGGTTACGCCTTCGGCGTTTTGTGCAACGTAGTTTGCGTCGCGGTCTTCTTTCATCAGCTTAGCGATGCGGTCAAATGCCTCATCCCAGCTAATCTGTTGCCACTTATCAGAGCCTGGTGCGCGGTATTCCGGGAATTTCAGGCGGCTTTCGGAGTGGATGAAGTCCACAAGTCCTGCCCCTTTCGGGCACAGCGCGCCACGGTTCACCGGGTGATCCGGGTCCCCTTCGATATGGAAGATGGATGCTTTGGCGTTTTTTGCTCCGTCACCGAGACTGTACATTAACAGTCCACAGCCAACGGAACAGTAAGTGCAGGTGTTACGGGTTTCGCGGGTGCGCAGCAGTTTATATTGCCGTGTTTCCGCGAGCGCTACGCCGGGTGCAAAACCCAGTGCCGCTGCCGTGGTGCCTGCCATACCGCCAGCGCAGATCTTAAAGAACTGCCTTCTGCTGACCTGCATGGTTCGCTCCTTGTTTCGACATTGTCACGTTCCCTTCACTTTTCCGTTACTCGAGCGCGAGGGAAGTGGTTGTTATTTTTCTTTGCGGACGGGACCGCAAAGGTCCAGAATTGGGTGAATTTCCCTCCGTCCAGGAGGGGTTTGTAAAGAATACCACAATGTTGGTATGTGTGTTCCAATATGGTTAAAAGAAAGTGAATAAAATCCATCAAGAAGAAGTCAAAAATGTGATGAATTGTGCAGGATCGCGTCAGTTGACTCTCTGGAAACGCGAGGATTTGCAACATCCTCAGCCAGATGAGGTCGCTGAAGAAGTGCCGGTTGCGCTGGTTTACAACGGGATTTCGCACGTGGTGATGATGGCGTCACCGAAAGATCTTGAGCACTTTGCGCTGGGCTTTTCACTTTCTGAAGGCATTATTGAGCGCCCGCAGGATATCTACGCCATGGAAGTGGTTCCTTCCTGTAACGGATTAGAAGTGCAGGTTGAGCTGTCCAGTCGTCGATTTATGGGGCTGAAGGAGCGACGTCGTGCACTGGCCGGTCGTACCGGTTGTGGCGTTTGCGGCGTTGAACAACTCAATGACATTGGCAAGCCGGTCCAGCCTCTGCCGTTTACCCAGACATTCGATCTGGCACATCTCGATAACGCCTTAAGGCATCTCCCTGATTTCCAGCCCGTGGGGCAACTGACAGGCTGCACGCACGCGGCTGCCTGGGTACAGCCGTCAGGCCATCTGGCGGGTGGACATGAAGATGTCGGGCGTCATGTGGCGCTGGATAAACTGCTGGGACGACGTGCTATCGAAGGAGAAGCCTGGCGGGCGGGCGCAGTATTAGTCTCCAGCCGCGCCAGCTACGAGATGGTGCAAAAGTCGGCGATGTGTGGCGTGGAGATCCTGTTTGCTGTCTCAGCCGCGACAACGCTTGCCGTAGAAGTTGCCGAACGTTGTAACCTGACGCTGGTGGGTTTTTGCAAACCGGGCAGGGCGACGATCTACACCCATCCGCAGCGGTTGATCGCTGAGTAATAAGTGTTCAGTTAATTTGAATAAGATAGGCAAATCCTTCCGCTTTTAGTTGCGTGATATGAAGGCTACTATTTATCACATCAAGGCACGGTGCCTTACTCAAACAACTAAGTGAAAGGGTTTATATCATGAAAAGCATCAAAACTTTTGTCGCAATTATCGCTCTGGCTACGTCTTTCGGTTCTTTCGCTGCTCAGACAGTTACCGCAACCGGTTCTACGCTGGAAAGCGCTGAAGCAAAAATCGCCGCTCAGGCTGAACGTGCAGGTGCCAGCGATTACAAAATCACTCAGGCTTACACCGGCAACCGCGTGCACATGACCGCTGAACTGCTGAAATAAGATACCTCAGTACTGTCGAAAGAGCGCCCTTGAGGCGCTTTTTTAGTTTATGCCCGCTATTCGCAGCAATGCGGTCACCACCGCGGCGGCAACGATCACCACGATTAGCGGCAGCTTGCGCCAGGCGAGAAATACCGCGAAGCCAACCCCAAGAACCCGCGCCATACCGGCAAAGTGTTCGCCTTCGTAAAAGGTGGTCGCCAGCGCAACGGAAAACAGTAACACCGTTGCAGCATCAGAAAGCAACGCCTGTGAACGTTCAGAAAAGGCTAAACGGCCTCCCAGTTTTGCTCCCCCTAAACGCATTAAATAGGTTCCCAGAGATAACACGGCGATACCGACGATAAACAGCGTCATGTTGCCCATTATTTTTTCCTCGTCAGTAAGCCAAACAGTGAAAGCAGTACCGGCAAGCCTACCGGTGCGAAAGGTACGGAAGCGAGTGACAATGCGGCCCCGCTACAGGCACGGATGAGCGTGGTGCGGTTTTTAAAAGCCGGAACCACTAAGGCCAACAAAATGGCAGGGAAAACGGCATCCAGCCCAATGGTTTCAGGTGCCGGGAGCAGCTTGCCGACACCGGCGCCGATCAGTGTGCCAATCGGCCAGAAAATGGCGACGCCCAGACCGCATAACCAGTAGGCGGCTTTACGTTGTTCCGGTGTTTTCTGCGACAGGCCGAACACCACGCTTTCATCGTTCATGATATGACAGCCTAGAAAGCTGGCGGCGCGAGTGCCGACCAGATCGCGTACCGTCACGCCAAACGGTACATGTCGGGCATTCACCAGTAACCCGGCCGCCGCTGCCGCCAACGGATTTCCGCCGCTGGCGATAATACCGATAAACATAAATTCAGAAGCCCCGGCCAGTACTGTAATCGAGAGTACAAAGGGCACCCAAATCGGGAAGCCGTAAGCCATTGCCAGCGAACCGTAGGACATGCCTACCACGCCGACGGCCAGGCACACTAAAAATATCGCTTTAATCGTGTCGCCTTTGAGGCTGGAAAAATAATGTTTCATACCGTTTTAGCCATATCGAACGAGTTTCCATTATAATGAACACAATCAGTTTGATTTACAAGTCGAACGATTCGTTCGATATAAAGAACATGGAGTCGAGAATGACCCAACCCATCAGTATGATCGCGAAAAGTCTGGTGCGTGAACGTCAGCGCACCGGTTTATCGCTGGCAGAAATTGCCCGTCGCGCGGGAATTGCAAAATCGACACTCTCGCAGCTGGAAGCGGGAAATGGTAATCCTAGCCTGGAAACGCTGTGGTCGCTGTGTGCGGCGCTGGATATCCCCTTTGCCCGATTACTGGAACCGCAGGAGCAAAAAACGCAGGTGATTCGCCGTGGCGAAGGGACAAAAGTCGTGGCTGAGCAGGCCCACTATCAGGCTATTTTACTGGCAGCCTGCCCACCGGGCGCGCGGCGGGATATCTATCTGCTGCTGACGCAACCGGGCGCAGATCGTATTTCACAACCGCATCCACCGGGATCGGTTGAACATATTATCGTGACGCAGGGTAAGGCGATAGTGGGGTTGACGGAAGCGCCGGAGGAGTTAGGCGAGGGCGACTATATTTGCTACCCCGCTGACCAGGCGCATATCTTTAAAGCACTGGAGCCTGACACCCAGGCGATTCTGGTTTCTGAGCAGAATTGAAATTGCCGGAGGGCGCTATCGCTTATCCGACCTGGAAAAAATAAAACCGTGTGCCCGGTAAGCTTGCACCACCGGGCACACGACTTACTGCAGATAAAACACCTCTTTTAGCTCTGCGCTGAGCGGGCTGTTGTCCGGGTTGGCTGGCATTACGTCACGCATATGTTTCCACCAACGCTGGCAAACGTCGGTGCTGGCAACGGCATTCCAGCGCTCCTCGGACTCAATCTCAACGGTGGCGAACAGCAGATTGCGCTCCTCGTCGAGATAAATCGCGTAGTGATGGGCGCCGTGCGCTTTCAGCACCGCTTCCAGTTCTGGCCAGATGGGATTGTGCCGACGTTGATATTCAACATGTGCGTCGGCATTCACCTGCATCACAAAGGCCTTGCGGATCATAACGCCTCCAGATACAGCTCGCGGACCTCGTCGCGGCTGGCGGTGCGCGGGTTGCACGGCGCACACGGATCGGCCAACGCTTTATCCAGCCAGCCTTCAATATCTTCTTTCGTCACGCCAAGCGAACTAAAGCCCGCAGGAATACCGACACGTTTGCTCAGGGCACGAATCGCGTTGATGGCCTCCATGCTTGCCGCTTCATCGCTCATGTCACGGGTATCGACGCCCATCGCCTGTGCCACGCGGGCAAAGCGCGCCACGGCGTTCGGGCGGTTAAAGTTTTCGATTACCGGCAGCAGGATGGCGTTGCAGACGCCGTGCGGCAGGTTGTGCGTTGCGCCCGGCTGGTGTGCCAGCGCATGCACCAGACCCAGGCCAGCGCTATTGAATGCCATACCCGCCAGATACTGACCAAACGCCATTTGCTCACGAGCTTCGAGGTTATGACCCTCATCGACCGCTTTCGGTAGCCACAGGTTGATCAGACGAATTGCTTCCAGCGCGTTAGCGTCGGTGAGCGGATGCGCGCCAACGGAAACATAGGCTTCTACCGCATGGGTCAGGGCGTCCATGCCGGTTGCGGCGGTGACGGATGCCGGAATTTCCAGCATGACGCTGGCATCATCCACGGCGATATCCGGGATGATATTCGGGTCGATGATCACCTCTTTAACCTTGCGAGCTGAGTCGATAATGACCGCATTACTGGTCATCTCTGCTGCCGTTCCGGCGGTGGTATTGATGGCGACCAGCGGTACGCCAGCATTTTTTACCTTGCCTACGCCGGAATAGGCGGTAGAAGGGCCGGGGTTGGCGGTCAGGATCTTCACCGCTTTAGCGGTATCGATCGGGCTACCGCCACCGAAGGCAATAATGTAGTGACATTCTGCGTCCTGATACGCCGCGAAACCTTTCTGCACCAGCTCTTCCGTCGGGTTTGGAAACACCTCATCAAACAGGTGGTAAGACATCTGATGTTCATCCAGCGCCGCAAACAGGCTATCCAACAAGCCCAGTTTTACCAGTTGACCATCGGTGACGATCAGCGCTTTGCCCCATTGCTTATTCGCCACGAGGTTCACCATATCGGCAATCGCGCCGGCGCCATGCAGGCTAATTTTTGGCAGTGCCAACATAAAGCTCATCATTATTCTCCTTACAATGCCAGTGCGCTGGCCAGCGGCGTCACGCCGAAGCGTTTGCCAAGTGCGATCAGCTCTTCACGCGTAATGGTCTGCTTCATACCGCCCATCGAGTAAATCTTGACCAGAACCTCAGCGGACTTCTCTGCGGTATCGATCAAACCGAACGCTTCGTCGAGGGTAGGTCCGCTGCCGAACACGCCGTGGAACGGCCACAGTACCAGCGAGTGTTTCTGCATTTCTTCGGCGGTGGCCTGACCGATTTCATCGGTACCTGGCACCATCCACGGCAGAATACCGACGCCATCCGGGAACACCACCAGACACTCGGTGCTGCCTTCCCACAGTTTGCGGGTCATCAGCGCGGTATTGTTTTCCAGTACGTAGGTCAGGGCGATCAGGTTGGTGGCATGGCAGTGCATGATCACGCGGTCTTTGCCATTGGTGGCTTTAATGCGCTCGCAGTGGGATAGGAAGTGGGCGGGCAGTTCGGAAGTCGGTACGGCTTCGTGGGTCAGACCCCACAGAATGTGATAACCCGCGCCATCGCTATCGATTTTCACCACGCCCAGATTTGCGGCCGGTTCGAGCTGGACGTTGCGGAAAAATTTTCCCGAACCGGTGACGATAAACGGCGTATTCGCCAGCAGCGGCATCGGCTGGCTCAGCGCGATATAGCGTGGTTTTTCGTGGAAATCGGCGCTAAATGGCGCAATATCTGCCTCATCCAGGCGCAGTGTCAGGTTGCCGCCGTTGCGTTCGTCCCAACCTTTCAGCCAGGCATCGGAAGTGGCTTTAATCATCCCCTGGACGAACCAGGAAGTGGTAATGTTTTGCATGTTCGGTGTTCCCATTTATTGCCCGAACGTTATCGGGTCTTACGTAGGCCGGATAAGCGAAGCGCCATCCGGCAATCGTGTTTCATTTATTGCCGGATGGCGACGCGGGGCGTCTTATCCGGCCTACAAGCCTGGCGTCACAGTTAGCCACGTTTGCTCAAAATCTCTTTTTCATAAGCACGCACGCTGTCCAGCCACTGACTGCCCGCTGGCGTGTCGTGACGCTGGCAATACATCTCCCAGACGGCCTGCCACGGCAGCGATTTTTGCTCTTCCAGCAGAGCCAGGCGTGCGGTGTAGTCGCCGCTGGCTTCAAGCTGACGCAATTGCCCGGTCGGTTCTAACAACGCGCGCAGCAGCGCTTTTTTCATATTGCGGGTGCCGATCACCCACGCGGCGATGCGGTTGATGGAGGCGTCGAAGAAGTCGAGGCCGATGTGTACGCGGTCAAACAGGTTGTGGCGCACGATCTCGCTGGCAATCGCCTGCGTTTCATCATCCAGCAGCACCACGTGATCGCTGTCCCAACGCACCGGACGGCTGACATGCAGCAGCAGGCGTGGCACGTACAGCATGGCGGCGGAGATCTTGTCGGAAATGACTTCCGTCGGATGGAAGTGACCTGCATCCAGGCACAATGCGGTCTGGCGGCTGGTGGCATAACCCATATAGAACTCGTTAGAGCCGACGGTGTAGCTTTCTGCGCCAATACCAAACAGTTTGCTCTCGACGGCATCGATATGGTGCGCCGGGTCGAGTTTCTCGCTGATCACTTCGTCCAGCGCGTCCAGCAGACGCTGGCGCGGCGCTAAACGATCAACGGTGATGTCTTTCATGCCATCCGGGATCCAGATGTTCATCACTGATGGCGTACCCAACTGCTCGCCAAAATACGCCGAGACGCGACGGCTGGCTTTGCAGTGGTCAATCCAGAACTGGCGAATGGTGTCATCGGCGTGGGCCAGCGTGAAGCCGTCGGCACTCAGCGGATGTGAGAAGCAGGACGGGTTGAAATCCAGCCCTAGCTGGTTCGCTTTCGCCCACTCAACCCAGTTTTTGAAGTGTTCAGGTTTGATTTGGTCGCGGGCAACTGGCGTATCAGACTCCAGATAGATCGCATGCAAATTCAGACGTTTTGGACCCGGGATCAGGCTCAGCGCCTGCTCCAGATCGGCCCGCAGTTCGGTGGCGTTACGCGCTTTACCCGGATAGTTACCGGTAGCCTGAATACCGCCAGTGAGCGAGCCTTCCGGGTTTTCGAAACCGGCGACATCATCGCCCTGCCAGCAGTGCATGGAGACCGGCAGACGATCGAGCTGGCGTAAGGCCGCCTCGACATCAATGCCAACCGCGGCGAAACGCAGTTTTGCCAGTTCCCAGGCTTGTTCAAGTTGAGTGGTCATGCGCAAAGCTCCTTTGTCTGTCGTAGTGATTGAAACTGCGCCTGGTAGCGGGCAATTTCACTTTCAGGATTGGGAATGAAGGTGGTCAGGTCGTAGTTGGCACGCACCACCTGACGGAAATCATCGACGTTGTTAAGCTCGTCCAGCGTCATCAGCTGGATGCCAATATTGCCGAGCGTGGAGGCCTCAATTGGCCCGGACATCACGCGAATACCGCAGGCATCCGCACACAGCTGGTTCAGTAAGGTGTTCTGGCAGCCGCCACCGACAATGTGCAGTTGGCTAAATGCTGCACCACGCAGTTGTGCCAGCTCTTGCAGGATGTCGGCGTACAGCAACGCCAGGCTGTCGAAGATACAGCGCGCCAGTTCGGCGTTTTGCAGAGGTACGGGTTGGCCTGATTCACGGCATGCTGCCTGAATTTCTGCACTCATATCGTCGGGGTTGATAAAGCGATCGTCGTTCGGGTTTATCAGGAACTGGCAGGCCGGCAGCGCTTGCGTTTGGCTGATAAGCGTTGGCAGGTCGGCAATCTGGCGCTCTTTTAATACGCGCTGGAGAAGCCACAGCCCCATAATATTTTTCAGGACACGGTAGCGCCCTTCCGCGCCCCCTTCGTTGGTGATGTTCGCCGCCAGTGCCGCATCGTTGGTATACGGTGTTCTGCTCTCGAAGCCCATCAGCGACCAGGTACCGGAAGAGAGATAGGCACTATTTTTATCGGCCAGCGGTGATGCGATCACCGCGCTGGCGGTGTCGTGGCTGGCGACGGCAACCACCGGGATTTGATTTTTCTGTGGACAAATCCAGTAACCAATTACGTTCCCCGGATGCGTGGGGCGGCCAAACCACGTTGTGTCGGCACCGCTCCAGGCCAGCAGGGTTTCGTCCCAGTCGTCGGTGTTGATATTGACTAACTGGGTGGTGGTGGCGTTGGTGTATTCCCAGTTCAGTTCGCCGGTCAGGCGATAGCTGAAGTAATCGGGGATCAGCAGGGCATGCGCCACCTGGGGGATTAGTTCCGGTTGCTGCTCGACCAGCGCGCGGAGCTGATACAGGGTATTAAAGGGCAGAAACTGAATGCCGCTACGGTGATAGATGTCACTTTTACCTGGCTGCGTCATGGCCCGCGACATAATGCCGTTCGTGCGGCTATCGCGATAAGAGACTGGCAACCCAACGCGCTGACCGTTTTTATCGATCAGGACATAATCCACGCCCCAGGTATCAATGCCGATGCTGTCGATCCGAATGCCTTGATCGCAGACTTTCTTCAACCCCAGACGAATGTCGTTTTCCAGGCTATCGATGTCCCAGGTGTCAAAACCGTCTGTTTTTTGCAGACAGTTAACAAAGCGGTGGATTTCACGCAGTGTCAGGGTACGGTGTTTACTGTCGTAACGCGCCAGCATTACGCGTCCACTGGATGCACCGAGATCAACAGCGACACAATGGCGAAAAGTCATAGCGAGGTCCTTCTGAGTTTTATTGCACTCAGTCTAAGAACCCCAGATAACGCGTACCTTCTTGACAGTGACAGCCACAATTAGCGGCTGGCAACATGGCAAAGGTGAACGTGATGCTGTTCACAATTTCTATTAATAGGGTCGGTTTTAGCGGATGTGACGTCTTCCGCAATTCCCGATCTTTCCCGCCATTTCTTGAAGAATTGACCGTGTTTACGCACTTTGGCGTCAAAAATTTAAGGTGAGGGTGATAACCCTTAATTACTATTCAGCCATGTTCATTTGATCGGGGGGGATGTCATCATGACCGTATTGCATTGCGTGGATTTTTTTCCGACAGGTAAAGCGCCCGTGGCGATTGAGCCCCGGCTTCCTCAGCCTGCTTTTCCAGAACATCATCATGATTTTCATGAAATTGTAGTGGTTGAACATGGTACGGGAATTCATGTGTTCAATGGACAGCCTTATACCATTAGCGGGGGAACGGTGTGTTTTGTCCGCGATCATGACAGACACTTATATGAACATACTGACAACCTGTGTCTGACCAATATTCTGTATCGTTCCCCGGATGCGTTTCAGTTTTTGGCCGGGCTGAATCAGTTGTTACCCCAGGAGCTGAATGGGCAATATCCGTCACACTGGCGGGTGAATCAGAGCGTGTTGCAGCAGGTTCGGCATCTGGTGGGGCAAATGGAAAATCTTGGAGAGGCAATGGATACGCCAACGGCGGCAAATCGTGAGATCTTGTTCATGCAGCTGTTGGTGCTGTTGCGTAAAAGCAGCCTGATGGAAGCGGCAACAGATAATGATGCGCGACTGAACCAACTACTGGCATGGCTGGAGGATAACTTTGCCGACGAAGTGTGCTGGGAAGCGGTAGCCGAGCAGTTTTCGCTCTCTTTACGGACTTTGCACCGCCAGCTTAAACAACAGACCGGGCTGACGCCACAGCGCTATCTCAACCGCCTACGGCTTATCAAAGCCCGCCATTTGCTACGTCACAGTGATGACAGCGTGACGGACATCGCTTATCGTTGTGGGTTCGGTGACAGTAACCATTTTTCGACGCTGTTTCGCCGGGAGTTTAACTGGTCGCCGCGCGATATCCGACAGGGACGCGATGTCATTACTGGAAGCAGCCTCCAGTAACGCGAAAGCTATCAACGTTTTTTGCCGTCCGTTTGCTGATAATCATACCCTTTTATGCCGGATGGCGGCTGTGCCTTATCCGGCCTACGTGGATGCCTTGTAGACCGGATAAACGTAGCGCATCCGGCAAGCGTTCAGGTTGAGGTGATGTGATGGTGAATCATCTGGTCCTTCTGAAATCAGACTTTTTTGCGAATGACCACCAGGCCGTCGCGGTGGCCGATCGTTACCCACAGGATGTGTTTGCCGAACATACTCATGAGTTTTGCGAGCTGGTGATGGTATGGCGCGGCAATGGCCTGCATGTTCTCAACGATCGCCCGTACCGGATAACCCGCGGCGATCTGTTTTATATCCGTGCCGAAGACAAACACTCCTACACCTCAGTTAACGATCTCGTCCTGCAAAATATCATTTACTGCCCGGAACGGCTGACGCTGAATGTCGGCTGGGAAAGCGCGATCCCAGGATTTAACGGCTCGCCGCGACAGCCCCACTGGCGGCTTGGCAGCGCGGGTATGTCCCAGGCCCGGCAGATAATTAGTCAGCTTGAACATGAGAGTAATCAGCGTGACCCGCTGGCTTTTGAAATGGCCGAGTTGCTGTTTGGGCAACTGGTGACTCATTTCAAGCGGCACCGCTACGCCACGGATACGCTGCCAGCGACATCAAGTGAAACGTTGTTGGATAAGCTGATTACCGCGTTGGCCGGGAGTCATGAACATGCCTTTGCGCTGGATAAATTCTGTGAGCAGGAACAGTGCAGTGAGCGAGTTTTGCGTCAGCAGTTTCGCAGCCAGACAGGGATGACCATCAATCAGTATCTCCGCCAGGTACGGGTTTGCCATGCTCAGTATCTGCTTAAGCACAGTAGACTGATGATCAGTGAAATTTCTATGCGCTGCGGCTTTGAGGACAGTAACTACTTTTCGGTGGTATTTACGCGGGAAACCGGGATGACGCCGAGCCAGTGGCGTCATCTCAGCAGCCCGAATGATTAACTGGCCATCCCCAGACCGACAATATTTGCCGCGAGAATAATGACCACGCAGCCGAGGCTCAGTACGCTGACCGGACGGCGGCCCGCGTTTTTCCACTCTTTCATCACCAGACCAACAATACCGCCACACAGGACATAGAAGCTCATGTGCAGCATCCAACTGACATAATCATACTGCGCCGGAATGCGAGCGTGGCCCCAGGCGTAGAAGAAGAATTGCAGATACCACATCAGGCCACCGAGCGCGGACAGTAGCACGTTGGTGATGATCAGCGGTTTGGCTAACGAGAAGTCGGCTTTTATCGAAAGATCTTTCACTTTTGCCAAACGAATAAAACAGAAGCCCAGGTTGACTAAAGCACCGCCGCCCATGATGACGACATAGCTTGGTAGCGCGACATACAGCGGATCAACGCCCAGCGCGGCAGCTGCATCGTGCATGGGTTTCGCCGCGTTCATCGCAAAGGACATCCCGGCAGAGAAAATGCCGCACATTACCGCCAGCACCAGCCCCTTCTTCAGGTTGAACTCTTCTGCTTTGATGCCCATTTTACGTTCTTTCAACTGTCCTGCGCGGGTCACAATGCCCACGCCAATCAGCGCGACCAATACGCCCAGTAGCGTCATGCGCCCGCCATCGGTGCTGATCAGCACATCAAAGTTACCGTTGATGATAGGGGTCATCAGCGTGCCGACAATCAGGGTAATACCAATCGCAATACCAATCCCCATCGACATGCCGAGATAGCGCATGGTCAGGCCATAGTTGATATTACCGATCCCCCACATCGCGCCAAACAGAAATACCGGTGCCAGCGTGGAGAGGCTAAAAGAACTGAAGTAGGCCCAGAAGTTGGGAAGCAACATGGCGCTAATGGTCCATGGCAGGATAAGCCAGGAGACGACCCCGCCAACCGACCACATTGTTTCCCATGACCAATGTTTAACTTGTTTGAACGGGGCATAGAAACAGGCTGCGCTGGCTGCACCTATCAAATGCCAAAGAATACCCATCGTAATCGCGTTACTCATGACTGAATCCTCGTTATTTTTTATCGTCGGTCATAACCCCTCCGACACAACGAGTTTAAAAATTACGCAGATGATTAACCTTTTGACGATTGCCGCCTTTGTCCTCTTGTTGGCAATCATCACGTTAACTGGGTGATTTGGCTCACATCTTCAGTAATGGTGATGAATAATTAAGACCCTGTAAAAAGTACGGCATTGATAATCATTTTCAATATCATTTAATTAACTATAATGACCCAACTGCTTACGCGGCGTTAACACTGGCCGCCCGACAATACTGGAGATGATTATGAGTTATACACTGCCATCCCTGCCGTACGCTTATGATGCCCTTGAACCGCACTTCGATAAGCAGACGATGGAAATCCACCATACCAAACACCACCAGGCTTACGTAAACAACGCTAATGCTGCGCTGGAAAGCCTGCCTGAATTCGCGAGCCTGTCTGCTGAAGAGTTGATCACCAAACTGGATCAGCTGCCTGCGGATAAGAAAACCGTTCTGCGTAACAACGCTGGCGGTCACGCTAACCACAGCCTGTTCTGGAAAGGCCTGAAAACCGGTACCACGCTGCAGGGCGACCTGAAAGCGGCTATCGAACGTGACTTCGGTTCCGTTGACAACTTCAAAGCTGAATTTGAAAAAGCAGCAGCCACTCGTTTCGGTTCCGGCTGGGCGTGGCTGGTTCTGAAAGGTGACAAACTGGCTGTTGTTTCCACCGCTAACCAGGATTCCCCGCTGATGGGTGAAGCTATCTCTGGCGCTTCCGGCTTCCCGATCGTGGGCCTGGACGTTTGGGAACACGCTTACTACCTGAAATTCCAGAACCGTCGCCCGGACTACATCAAAGCGTTCTGGGACGT
Source organism: Citrobacter sp. MGH100 (assembly GCF_001034465.1). Classification (NCBI taxonomy): domain Bacteria; kingdom Pseudomonadati; phylum Pseudomonadota; class Gammaproteobacteria; order Enterobacterales; family Enterobacteriaceae; genus Citrobacter; species Citrobacter sp. MGH100. The sequence goes on along the minus strand of NZ_KQ089805.1, from coordinate 69,305 downwards.
GGTGAACTGGGACGAAGCTGCTGCACGTTTCGCCGCGAAAAAATAAGTTCGACGCGTTAACTAAGCCCCTGCAAGCGATGCCTGCGGGGGCTTTTTTGTGATCAAAATCAATATAAAAACAATGATCCATTTAAATTGAAACAAGGTTTTATTATGCGAGTGGGATCACTTTTATAGTTTCTGCGAATGTCTATCTTCTTTTCATCAAGACGGGCGCATCTCAAAAGCAAGATGCAGTCGCCCATAAAAATTGCCCCATTTTTATGTCTACAGGTGATGGAAATGCAGATCAAACGTACGATAGAGAAAATCCCAGGCGGTATGATGTTGGTGCCGCTGTTTCTGGGCGCGTTGTGTCACACCTTTTCCCCCGGCGCCGGGAAATACTTCGGCTCATTTACCAACGGTATGATCACCGGTACGGTGCCGATTCTGGCAGTCTGGTTCTTTTGCATGGGGGCATCGATTAAGCTGAGCGCAACCGGAACCGTACTGCGTAAATCCGGCACGTTAGTGATAACCAAGATCCTGGTCGCATGGGTGGTAGCGGCGATTGCATCGCGCATTCTTCCTGAACATGGCGTGGAAGTGGGGTTCTTTGCCGGATTGTCCACGCTGGCGCTGGTGGCCGCAATGGATATGACTAACGGCGGGCTGTATGCCTCGATTATGCAGCAGTACGGCACCAAAGAAGAGGCTGGGGCGTTTGTCCTGATGTCGCTGGAGTCTGGCCCGTTGATGACCATGGTGATTCTGGGAACCGCCGGGATTGCTTCGTTTGAACCGCATGTATTTGTAGGGGCGGTATTGCCGTTCCTGATTGGTTTTGCGCTGGGTAATCTGGATCCTGAGCTGCGGGAATTCTTCAGTAAGGCCGTGCAGACGCTGATCCCTTTCTTCGCCTTCGCATTAGGTAACACCATTGATTTGAGCGTGATTGCACAGACCGGCGTACTGGGTATTCTGCTGGGCGTGGCGGTGATTATAATCACCGGTATCCCGCTGATTATTGCCGATAAACTGATTGGCGGCGGCGATGGTACGGCGGGAATTGCGGCGTCCAGTTCTGCTGGCGCGGCCGTTGCCACGCCGGTGCTGATTGCGGAAATGGTTCCGGCGTTCAAACCCATGGCGCCGGCGGCAACCTCTCTGGTGGCGACGTCAGTGATTGTAACCTCCATCCTCGTGCCGATTATCACCTCCATCTGGTCGAAAAGAGCCAAAGCCAGAGCGGCGGCAATCGATATACGCAACGCGGTGAAGTAACGTGATTAAGCCGGATGGTTTGCACCATCCGGCTTAACCGTTTTAACCCTTGATTACAAACACCTCATCAATTGTTCGACACTCACTTTCATTCAGCTCCCCGCCTGCATTACGTGAAACCCCGGTGCAATAGCCAAACTTACGCGATACCACGGTTTTGATGGTGGTGACGAAATCCTCACCGATGGCGTAGATGGACATGTAGGTGCCAATCTGGTCCTGAATATCGCGAAGTGCAGCCAGATCCCCCTGCTTGAAGGCTTCTCGTGCGCTGACAAACAACTCCGGCATGACGTTGTTTAATCCTGAAATAATCCCTGCGCCGCCTGCCAGCAGGTTAGGAATATAGTATTCGTCATAGCCGGATAGCACGGCAAAATCTTCGCGTACGGCGCGGGTGGTCTGGATCATGCTGCGGGTGTGGGACTGGCAGTCGACGGTATCTTTGATGCCTGCGAAGTTGGGGAACTCAGAGGCAAGGGTGGCAACCAGTTCAGGCGTTAAGTCGCAACCGGTTCGCGCCGGGAAGTTATAGGCAAACCATTTGCCGCTGAGTTTCTGCCCCAATTGACGGAAGTAGCTCAGGAGCTGTTTCGCCGTTTGCCCGTAATAGTAAGGTGGTAGGATCATCACGGCATCGTAACCGGCGCGATACGCTTCCTGTGCCATCAACAGCACATCGTTCTGGCAAGTGGATGAGACGTTGGCGACCATCTTCAGCGAGCTCATGGCACGGGCTTCACGGATCAGCAACAGCCTTTCCTCGAGCGTAAAGGAGGCAAATTCCCCGATGCTGCCCATCAACAAAATCACGTCGATGTTGGCCTCGGTAAGGCGTTTAAGATGCTGGCTCAGACCGTTAAGATCGATCTTGCCGTCATTGTCCATTGGCGTAATGGAAGGACACCAGACGCCAGCAAATTGCGATTGACCAGTCACGTTGTCGACTCCTTATTTGAAATGATGTTTCAAAACCAGCTTACATTGATAGCATGTGTCCCTAACTTTCATGTGAACCGTGCTCTCATTTTGAGCGACTGGGGTAAAATAAATGTGGTGTAATGGGAGAAATTTATCGGGAGAGGGAACAGATGCGATATCCGGTCGATGTTTTTACAGGCAAGATTCGGGACTACACGGGAAGCCGTCCCAGCGCGATTGCTAAAGTTCAGGTTGATGGCGAGTTGATGCTGACCGATCTGGGGCTCACGGGCGATGAACAGGCGGAGACTAAAATTCACGGCGGGCCGGATCGCGCGTTGTGCCACTATCCGCGTGAACACTATCAGCACTGGATACAAGAATTCCCTGAACAGGCGGAGTTATTTGTCGCCCCCGCCTTTGGGGAGAACCTCTCAACGCTTGGGCTGACAGAAGAGAATGTCTATATCGGCGATATTTTCCAGTGGGGCGAGGCGTTGATTCAGGTCACGCAGCCACGTTCACCGTGTTTTAAGCTGAATTTCCATTTTGGCATTAGCGATATGGCAAGTCAGATGCAGGCCTCGGGGAAGATAGGCTGGCTGTACAGTGTTATCGCGCCGGGCATGGTGTCGGCGGATGCGCCGCTGGTACTGGCATCGCGCGTGAGCGATGTCAGTCTGCGGGAGGCGATTGCTATTGCCTGGCATATGCCGTTTGATGATTCGCAATATCACCGTTTACTGTCGGCTGCAGGGCTATCGAAAAGCTGGACCAGAACGATGCAAAAACGCCGTTTAAGCGGCAAGATCGAGGACAATTCCCGCCGTTTGTGGGGGAAATAATTCCCCCTGTCCGTGGAGGCCGGATGAGGCATTACGCCGCCATCCGGCAACACAGAGAGACTCAGGAACGCTTATACAACGGTAACCAAATTACCAGCCGTAAACCACCCAGCGGGCTGTCTTCGGCCTTCACCCAGCCACGATGCTGCTGGATTGCGGTTTCAACAATCGCCAGACCCAGACCTGTTCCGCCAGACTCGCGATCGCGCGCCTCATCGGTACGATAGAACGGACGGAAAATCTGTTCTCTGTCTTCAGGGCTTACGCCTGGGCCATCGTCGTCCACGGTGATGGTAATCCCGTCGATATCCACCGCGAAGCCAACTTCAATCTTCGTATGTGAATAGCGCAGGGCATTGCGCACAATGTTTTCCAGCGCGCTTTCCAGTGCATTTGGGTTACCGTACAGCGGCCACGGACCCGGCGGGAAATTCACCGTGAGTGATTTACCCATCTGCTCAGCTTCAAAGGCGGCGTTATCCAGCACTTCGCCCCACAGCTGATTAGCTTTCACCGTTTCACTGACCAGTGCGTTTTTCTGCTGATTACGTGACATCACCAGCAGGTCGTTGATCATGCTGTCCAGTCGGTGTGCTTCTGTTTCAATGCGCTCCAGCTCTTTGCTCTCACCGCTACGACGGCGCAGCAGCGCAGTCCCCAATTGCAAACGTGTTAGTGGCGTTCTCAACTCGTGAGAGATGTCCGACAGCAGGCGTTGCTGCGTGGTCATCATGCGTTCCAGCGCGGTCACCATCTGGTTAAAACTGGCACCTGCCGCCAGAAATTCCTGCGGGCCGGCTTCCAGTTCCGGATGCTGACGCAGGTTACCCTGTGCCACCTCATCCGCCGCGTTTTTCAACTTACGCGCCGGTTTCGCCAGGCTCCATGCCAGCCAAAGCAGCAGCGGTGAGCTGACGAGCATGGTGACGATCAGCAGCAACAGTGGCCGGTCAAACAACAGGTTGATGAAATCAGACTGTGAACTGCTGGCTGGTCGAATGAGATACAGCTGGTAGTTATCTTCCCCGTCTCTGACGGAGAAAGGCCCGACCATCTCAACGCGACCGTATTTTTTCTTCTGCGGATGGTCAGCGTTATCAGCCTGACCAATAAAGTTACGAATGATCTGCATTTCGTTGCGTTCTGCGCCGATCACACGTCCTTCTGTAGTGACAAGCAATAACCGCTGTCCTGGCGGCGCCCACTTGTCGATAGCACGGAACAGGCGACGCCACCACATCAGATCGTTGGGTGGGTCGTTCGCCAGCTCAGCTTCAACGTGTTGCTCGATCATCAACCCCTGGCGCTGCTCGCTGTCCAGTAGCTCGGTCATCTGGCGTGAGTCGAGCTTGGGCAGCATCAGTACCAACATCAACACCAGCGCCAGCGTTAACCAGAAGATGGCAAAGATGCGTGCGGTTAAGCTTCCTATCATGAAGCGGAGACCATCAGGTAGCCGCGACCACGCAGGGTTTTAAACCAGGGGTGCCCGTCTTTCCGCTCTGGCAGCTTACGGCGCAGGTTCGAGATGTGCATGTCGATCGCGCGGTCAAACGGCGTCAGGCGTTTGCCCAGCACTTCCTGACTCAGGTGTTCACGAGAAACTACCTGGCCGAGATGCTGTGCCAGTAAATAAAGCAGGGTGAATTCGGTGCCGGTTAACTCCAGGGTTTGCCCATCAAAACTGGCTTCCTGGCGACCCGGATTCAGACTTAACGCATCCACTTCCAGCGTCGGCGAGCCATTATCGCTGGTCTGCTGTTGTTCGCTCCAGTGAGAGCGGCGCAGAATAGCGCGGATACGCGCGACCAGTTCGCGGTCATTAAACGGTTTGGGTAAATAGTCGTCCGCGCCCAGCTCAAGGCCGAGTACGCGATCCAATTCGCTGCCGCGAGCGGTCAGCATGATTACGGGCGTCTGGTGTGTCTGGCGAAGCGCTTTCAGTGTATCGATGCCGTTTTTCTTCGGCATCATGACGTCGAGCAAAAGTAAATCGATGCTGTCATCCAGAAGCTCAAGTGCCTGCTCCCCATCATGGGCAACCAGCACATCGAAACCTTCCATTTCGAGCAACTCCTTTAACAGGGAAGTCAGCTCTCGGTCATCATCAACTAACAGGATTTTATTCATTGTTTACGTACCTCCGAGGCAGAAATTACGTCATCAGGCGTCGCTAATCTATGACTTTACGTTGTTTTACACCCCCTGACGCATGTTTGCAGCCCGAATCGTAAACTGTCTCTCGTTGAATCGCGACAGAAAAGATTTTGGGAGCAAGTGATGGGCAAAGTTACCGCTGCCGTCATGGCCTCAACGCTGGCACTCAGTACTTTGAGCCATGCAGCTGAAGTCGTCACAGGCGATCACTGGCACCTGGGTGAAGGCTCCTCGCAGCGCAGCGTACAGAGCCACATGTTTGACGGTATCAGTTTAACCGAACATCAACGTCAACAGATGCGAGATTTAATGCAGCAGGCAAGACACGAACAGCCTCCTGTTAATGTTAGCGAAATGGAGACAATGCATCGTCTTGTCACCGCAGAGAAATTTGATGAAAGCGCTGTGCGCGCTCAGGCAGAAAAAATGGCACAAGAACAGGTTGCCCGCCAGGTTGAAATAGCCAGGGTCCGCAACCAGATGTATCGCCTGTTAACGCCCGAGCAGCAAGCGGTTTTAAATGAGAAACATGAACAACGAATGGAGCAACTGCGCGACGTAGCGCACTGGAAACAAAGCTCATCGTTAAATTTATTGAGTAGTAGCAACTCACGTTCCCAGTAGTAACCCTGTTTTCCTTGCCATAGACACCATCCCTGTCTTCCCCCACATGATGTGGGGGTTTTTTTTGCCCAAAATTACAGCGAATTACCAAAGATAAGCAGCCACTTACAGAAGATATTTGGAGCTTATAAACGTTTTTGTTATGTGTGACTGACTGCATTTATGTAGAGCCGTGTAATCTGATAATAATGCTCAGCTTTTTCCTAAATCCAACACAGTACCATCATTGGTAATGATAAAGGTGTAGTAGTGATTTTTTCCATTTAAGGTGTAGCTTGCACCATACACTAACCCTTTTTCTAAATTTACCGTAAAGCAGGTTCTTGGGTAGGTGAGATGCTTAAAATCGCCGACTAATAATTTTTTATTTTCTCTACCATTAGTTGACAGAATATAGCGGTTTAACACATCGTTTTTATCAGTGGTAAAGCAAACACGATTCCCGTCTACGTAGATCGCCCGTCTTTCGCCGGACTCTGCACCCTCTCTATCTTTCCCAGGGCACCCGGCAAGAAATAAAAGCAAAGGGAGAAAAATGATCGATTTCTTCATATCGGAAAGTCCCCTAGTACCTTTTCATATTTCTGAATTAACTCCAGCACCGGTTCCTCTGGGTCATAATCACGGTAAACATACAGATCGCTATGCCCATCAAACCCATAATGCTTTAACAACCAGTAATCGCTGACTAAGGATGCTTGCTGCTCCAGTCCGTAATCAAGTAAGTTTTTCTCATTTAGGCTGTATGTATAATCAGCTGCCCATGAGAACGCTCCGCGTGTTCGCACCCACATTCCATATTGGTGCTGCCAAACATGCATCATTTCATGTAAAAAAAGATGCTGGGCATTTGGAGTTGGCTGTTTTGTTGGCATTGAGAAATCATCTTCATATTTTATTTTTCTAAACCACATTTCGCCGTTAGGCGTCATCGCCTGGCCGGGGTTTTGACTATCAAAAGGAAGATAACTTTCCAGATGAACCCAAACTTGATGGTAAAGAACGCTGAAGCCAAAGAGCGAGTTTGCAAGATTTATCTCGCCAAGCCTTAGCCTACGCAGACCTCCTTCCTGGATCGGTTTCCAGTCAATAGAATTAGGGTAATACGCCATCTTAATCCCTCAAGATATGTTGATTGAGTGTTTATCGTACACCTAAAGTAAATCAGCATTGGAAGAGTTATAGAGAGGTCTTAAAAATTCAGAATAAAACGTATTCAGGTGACGTATGGGTCATGCTGATCCGGCTGTAAGATAGGCCGTAATGTAGATTTTTTATTAGAATAAATTTTTAATTTAAGTGTGTTATGTATTGCTACAACATTCCATCCCTGTCTTCCTTCACATGATGTGTGGGGGCCCCAAATTTGTCACTCGGTTATTGCCTGACTGTTTTACTTCATCCGTTATACTAGCGGCATATCCTGGCAGGAGTGTTTATGAATCAAACCTATGGGCGGCTGGTTAGCCGGGCGGCAATCGCGGCTACCGTGATGGCATCGCTGTTACTTTTGATCAAAATTTTTGCGTGGTGGTACACCGGTTCGGTCAGTATTCTGGCTGCACTGGTGGATTCTCTGGTGGACATCGCGGCGTCGTTAACTAACCTGTTGGTGGTGCGCTATTCGTTGCAACCGGCCGATGATGAACATACGTTCGGACACGGAAAAGCGGAATCGCTGGCGGCGCTGGCGCAAAGCATGTTTATTTCCGGTTCGGCGCTGTTTTTATTCCTGACCGGGATTCAGCATCTCATCCAACCGACGCCGATGAAAGATCCTGGCGTTGGGGTGGTGGTCACCATCATTGCGTTAGTGTGTACAATCATTCTGGTCACGTTTCAGCGCTGGGTGGTGAAACGTACGCAAAGTCAGGCTGTACGGGCAGATATGCTTCATTATCAGTCTGATGTTATGATGAACGGTGCGATTCTCGTGGCGCTTGGACTGGCCTGGTACGGTTGGCATCGTGCGGATGCCTTGTTTGCGCTCGGGATTGGCATCTATATTTTATATAGTGCATTACGCATGGGGTATGAGGCAGTGCAATCCTTGTTGGATCGCGCCTTACCCGATGAGGAACGTCAGGAAATTATTGATATAGTGACGTCATGGCCCGGTGTCAGCGGCGCTCACGATCTTCGCACGCGGCAGTCAGGGCCGACCCGCTTTATTCAGATTCATTTGGAAATGGAAGATAATCTGCCGCTCGTTCAGGCGCATTTAGTGGCTGAGCAGGTGGAGCAGGCAATTTTACGGCGTTTCCCGGGATCGGATGTGATTATTCACCAGGATCCCTGTTCAGTCGTACCCAAGGAAGGCAAGATGTTTGAGCTTTCATAATTCGTTGTAAAAAAGTGAGCCGGGCCAGCATTTTGTGTATAAATTACCACCATTTGGCCTGACCTGAATCAATTCAGCAGGAAGTGATTGTTATACTATCTGCATATTCGTTGGATCGTTTCGATATGCGGAATCGACTTCCGGCAGCAGATTTCATTTTGCATTCCAAAGTTCAGAGGTAGTCATGATTAAGAAAATCGGTGTGTTGACAAGCGGCGGTGATGCGCCGGGCATGAACGCAGCAATCCGTGGTGTTGTACGTGCAGCGTTAACGGAAGGACTGGAAGTCATGGGGATCCATGATGGCTACCTGGGTTTGTATGAAGACCGTATGGTCCAGCTTGACCGCTACAGCGTGTCCGACATGATCAACCGTGGTGGTACTTTCCTCGGTTCTGCTCGCTTCCCGGAATTCCGCGACGAAAATGTGCGTGCAGTGGCTATCGAAAATCTGAAGAAACGTGGCATCGATGCATTAGTTGTTATTGGTGGTGACGGTTCTTACATGGGTGCAAAACGCCTGACTGAAATGGGCTTCCCGTGCATCGGCTTGCCGGGCACTATCGACAACGATATTAAAGGTACTGATTACACCATCGGTTACTTCACCGCATTGGGTACCGTCGTCGAAGCGATTGACCGTCTGCGTGATACTTCTTCTTCTCACCAGCGTATCTCCATCGTTGAAGTGATGGGGCGTTACTGCGGCGACCTGACCCTGGCTGCAGCAATTGCCGGTGGCTGTGAATTTGTCGTGGTTCCGGAAGTTGAATTTAGCCGTGATGATCTGGTTGCTGAAATCAAAGCCGGTATCGCAAAAGGTAAAAAACACGCCATCGTAGCGATCACTGAGCACATGTGTGATGTTGATGAACTGGCACATTACATTGAGAAAGAAACGGGCCGTGAAACGCGTTCTACCGTACTGGGTCATATCCAGCGTGGTGGTTCTCCGGTTCCTTACGATCGTATTCTGGCGTCCCGTATGGGCGCATATGCTATTGAACTGCTGCTGGCAGGTCATGGCGGTCGCTGTGTCGGTATTCAGAACGAGCAGCTGGTTCACCACGACATCATCGACGCTATCGAAAACATGAAGCGTCCGTTCAAAGGTGACTGGCTGGACTGCGCGAAAAAACTGTACTGATTGTTTTTGGTTGCCCGGTGGCGCTTCGCTTACCGGGCCTACAGCGTGTACTCTTGTAGGCCGGATAAGGCGTAAGCCGTCATCCGGTACAACCTTCCTCATTTATTCCCCAGGGTTATAGCAAATCTTTTTTTATTCTTTAATGTTTGGATGCCTTTCTGGCACGCTTTGCTCATCACAACATCACATAAGAGAGCTGGGCGATGAACAAATGGGGCGTAGGGTTAACATTATTGCTGGCATCGACCAGCGTACTGGCAAAGGATATTCAGTTACTTAACGTATCGTATGATCCAACGCGTGAACTGTACGAGCAGTACAATAAAGCCTTCAGCGCGCACTGGAAGCAGGAAACGGGCGACAACGTCGTGATCCGCCAGTCGCATGGTGGTTCGGGTAAACAGGCGACTTCCGTCATCAACGGCATTGAAGCCGATGTCGTGACGCTGGCACTGGCATACGACGTGGATGCCATTGCTGAACGTGGCCGTATCGATAAAAACTGGATTACGCGCCTGCCGGACAACTCCGCGCCTTACACCTCCACCATCGTGTTCCTGGTCCGCAAAGGCAACCCCAAACAAATTCATGACTGGAACGATTTGATCAAACCGGGCGTGTCAGTGATTACACCAAACCCGAAAAGCTCAGGCGGCGCACGCTGGAACTATCTGGCGGCATGGGGCTATGCCCTGCACCACAACAACAACGATCAGGCCAAAGCGCAGGACTTCGTCAAAGCACTGTTTAAAAACGTTGAAGTGCTGGATTCCGGTGCGCGTGGTTCAACCAATACCTTCGTAGAACGCGGTATCGGTGATGTGCTGATCGCCTGGGAAAACGAAGCGCTGCTGGCAACGAACGAACTGGGTAAAGATAAATTCGAGATAGTGACGCCGAGTGAATCTATTCTCGCGGAGCCGACCGTTTCCGTCGTCGATAAAGTGGTGGAAAAGAAAGACACCAAAGCGGTGGCAGAGGCTTATCTGAAGTATCTCTACTCTCCGGAAGGTCAGGAAATTGCAGCGAAAAACTACTATCGTCCACGTGATGCAGACGTCGCGAAGAAATACGAAAATGCATTTCCGAAGCTGAAGCTGTTCACCATCGACGAAGAGTTTGGCGGCTGGACGAAAGCGCAGAAAGAGCACTTTTCTAACGGCGGTACGTTCGACCAGATCAGCAAACGCTAAATAAGTCTGTGATTTACCGACCCGGTGGCTTAGCGCGACCGGGTTTTTTATTTGTCATCGTTTTGCGTTACTCTTGCGCCTCAATGGGATACAGGGAACGCGTAATGAAAAAAGCAGGTTATCTTTTACTGGCGGTTATGGTGGTTGCCGCCGCTGCGGGCGTTGGGTACTGGAAATTTAGCGGTAACCCGGACGCGTTACGCCAGATAGTCCTTGAACAATGCCTGCCACATCAATTGCAGCAGCACGATCCCGCGCCGTGTACTGAAGTTAAACCCGATGCCGGATATGTGGTATTCAAAGACCGAAACGGTCCGCTGCAATATCTGTTGATGCCCACTTACCGTATCAATGGTACGGAAAGCCCACTGCTGTTGAAATCAGGCACGCCGAACTTTTTCTGGTTGGCCTGGCAGGCGCGCAGCTTTATGAGCCAAAAATACGGGCACGAAATCCCTGACAAAGCGGTCTCGCTGACCATTAACTCGCGTAGCGGACGTACGCAAAATCATTTGCATATTCATATCTCCTGTCTGCGAACCGACGTCAGAACGCAACTGGATGATAATATAGCGGAAATCAGCACTCGCTGGTTGCCATTGCCCGGCGGATTGCGCGGGCATGAATATCTGGCGCGCCGCGTCACGGAAAATGAACTGGCGCAACGCAGCCCGTTTATGATGCTGGCAGAGGAGGTGCCGGATGCGCGCGAGCATATGGGCCGCTACGCCCTTGCAATGGTGCGTCAAAGCGACGAATCCTTTGTTCTGCTGGCGACCCAGCGCAATCTGCTGGCGCTCAATCTCGCCTCCGCTGAGGAAATTCAGGATCATCAATGTGATATTCTGCGTTAACCCCACCTAATCTGGCGTTTACTCCGCATGCCTGTCCCCGTATTCTTGTTGAAAAAAACAACAGGAGACAGGCATGTCGCTCTGGCTTACACACCCTCTGTTTATTCCCTCTCTGGTGGTCGGCGTCACCATTTTGCTTTGGGCAACGTCGCTGTTGCCGGAATTTATCACGGCGCTGCTTTTCTTTTCCGTGGCGATGGTGGCCAAAATCGCGCCACCGGATGTCATCTTTGGTGGCTTTGCCTCATCGGCGTTCTGGCTGGTTTTCAGTGGTTTTGTGCTGGGTATCGCAATTCGTAAAACGGGGCTGGCGGACCGGGCGGCGAGGGCATTGTCGTCAAGGCTGACAGACTCCTGGCCATTAATGGTCGCAAGCGTAGTGCTATTGAGTTATGCGCTGGCGTTCGTCATGCCGTCCAACATGGGACGTATTGCGCTGCTGATGCCGATTGTCGCGGCGATGGCGAAACGGGCTGGAATTAACGACGGCACGCGCGCCTGGTATGGTCTGGCGCTGGCCGTTGGGTTTGGGACGTTCCAGCTTTCCGCCACGATCTTACCTGCTAACGTACCAAACCTGGTGATGAGTGGCGCTGCGGAAGGCTCTTACGGCATCCACCTCAATTATCTTCCCTATTTGCTGCTGCATACGCCCGTGTTGGGTTGGCTAAAAGGCGCGGTACTTATTGGTCTTATCTGCTGGCTGTTTCCCGGCCAACCTCATGCTCCGCGCGATCTGACGCCACCTGAGCCAATGAGTCGTGATGAAAAACGTCTGGCCTGGATGTTAGCGGTGGTGCTGTTTCTGTGGGTCAGCGAAAGCTGGCATGGTGTGGGGCCGGCATGGACCGGGCTGGTGGCGGCGGTGATTACGCTGTTGCCGCGCGTAGGATTTATTAATGGCGAAGAATTTTCCAGTGGGGTGAATATCCGTACCTGCATTTACGTGGCGGGTATTCTGGGGCTGGCCATCACCGTGACACAGACCGGTATCGGTAGCGCGGTAGGCGAGGCGCTGTTACAGGTGATGCCGCTGGATGCGGACAAACCGTTTACCAGCTTCCTTGCATTGACCGGCATTACCACCGCGCTCAATTTCATCATGACGGCGAACGGCGTTCCGGCACTGTATACCACACTGGCACAAAGCTTTTCAGATGCGACCGGTTTCCCGCTACTCTCGGTGATTATGATTCAGGTACTGGGCTATTCCACACCGCTATTGCCGTATCAGGCATCACCGATTGTGGTGGCAATGGCGTTAGGAAAAGTACCGGCAAGAGCTGGAATGCTGCTGTGTATCGCGCTGGCGGCGGCAACGTATCTGATACTGCTGCCGCTGGATTATCTGTGGTTTAGCGTGTTGGGGAAATTATAGTTGCATCAGAATGTTAATTTTTTGTTTTGTGAGTGGGTGAATTGTATTATGCGCACCGATATTGGTTAATACCTGAGCGCATAATTGCGTGCTGGAAACTCAAGGATTGATTCATGGACAGATTGACCCCCATCCGCTGTTGGCCTGCCATCATCTCGATTGTTATTACGCTGACCATCTGGTTTGTTATCCCATGTCCAGCAGATGTCACCCCCGAGGCGTGGCATCTGCTGGCATTATTTATCGGTACTATCGCGGCAATTATTGGTAAAGCGATGCCTATCGGCGCGATTGCGATTGTGGCAATTATGCTGGTAGCCATGACCGGCGTGACGCATCCCGGTAAACCCACCGCGGCGCTGAGCGATGCGTTAAGTGGTTTCTCCAACCAGCTTATCTGGCTGATCGGCATCTCGATTATGTTGTCGCAAAGCCTGTTGAAAACGGGGCTGGGCGCGCGTATCGGCTATGGGTTTATTGCTTTGTTTGGCAAAAGAACGTTGGGTATCGCGTGGGCGCTAACGCTGGCAGAAACGCTGATCGCACCCGTTACGCCAAGCAATACCGCACGCGGCGGCGGTATTATTCACCCAGTGATGCGGGCGATTGCGGAAAGTCTGGGTTCTCAACCCGGTGACAAAGAGAACGGTGCTACAGGTCGTTATCTGGCTCTGGTGAACTACAACATTAACCCGATCAGTTCGGCAATGTTTATTACCGCTACCGCGCCAAACCCGCTTATTGTGAGTTTCTTGACCAAAGGGACGGATGGGGTGCTGAATATGACCTGGGGAATGTGGGCGATTGCGGCGCTTCTTCCTGCCGTTGTCTCACTGGGCGTGATGCCTATTGTCATCTGGTGGCTCTATCCGCCCGCTATTACACGCACGCCGAATGCGCCAGAGTTTGCCCGGGAAAAGCTGGGGGCACTCGGTCCGTTGTCGCTGGCTGAAAAAATCACCCTCGCGGTTTTCGCTTTGCTGCTCTGCCTGTGGGCAGGTGTTCCTGCCATGCTGATGGGCAGTACCTGGGCCGTTAACCCCACCAGCGCGGCGCTCATTGGCTTGTCTGTTCTGTTAGTGACAGGGGTATTGAGTTGGGACGATATCCTTAAATGCCGCGGTGCATGGGATACGATAGTCTGGTTTGCCGCACTGGTTATGATGGCGGATTTCCTGAGCAAACTGGGTCTGGTGGGGTGGCTGGCGACGAGTGTTGGTAGCGCAATTGACCATCTCGGCGTGCACTGGAGTATCGCCACGCTGCTGCTGATCCTGCTTTATGTCTATTCACACTACTTTTTCGCCAGTACCACTGCACATATCACGGCCATGTTCGCGGCTTTCTTTGCTGCCGGATTAGGCCTCGGTGCTCCACCGGCGCTGCTCGGTCTGATGCTGGGCTTCTCCTCCTCCTTGATGATGTCACTGACGCACTATGGCACGGGTACTGCGCCTATTATCTTTGGTTCGGGCTATGTCACGCTGGCGGAGTGGTGGAAAACGGGGCTGGTGATGAGTGTGGTCAACCTGACCATTTGGGGTGTGACCGGCGCCTTCTGGTGGCACTGGTTGGGATACTGGTAGTTAATACAGCGGGAGGAGTGCTCCTCCCGCTTTAACAACTTAAGCCTGTTTAGCGGCTTCTGCTGCTTTAACGATGACTGCGAAGGCGTCTGCTTTCAGAGAAGCACCACCCACCAGCGCACCGTCGATGTCCGGCTGAGCAAACAGTTCTGCCGCGTTAGCTGCGTTTACAGAACCGCCGTACTGGATGATAACTTGTTCAGCGATTTTCGCGTCAGCTTTAGCAATGTGGTCACGAATAAATTTGTGAACAGCCTGAGCCTGAGCAGGAGTTGCAGATTTACCGGTACCGATAGCCCATACAGGTTCGTAAGCGATAACCACGCCTTCGAATGCTGCTGCGCCCTGAGTTTTCAGCACTGCGTCGATCTGACGTGCACAAACTTCTTCAGTTTTGCCCGCTTCGTTTTCTGCTTCGGTTTCACCGATGCACAGAACTGGAGTCAGACCCTGCTCTTTCAGCACAGCGAATTTCTTCGCGATCAGTTCGTCAGACTCTTTGTGGTAAGTACGACGCTCAGAGTGACCGATAATGATGTACTGCGCGCCGATATCTTTCAGCATTTCAGCAGAAGTTTCACCGGTGAATGCGCCAGACAGGTTCAGGTCAACGTTCTGCGCGCCCAGAATGATGTGGCTACCGGCAGCGGCGTGTTTCGCCAGGTCGATATACATTTCCGGCGGAGCGATTGCTACTGCACAGCCAGCAACGCCAGCCAGTTCTTTACGCAGGTTAGCAACCAGTTCGTTTACCATGTGGCGGCTGCCGTTCAGTTTCCAGTTACCCATCACTAAAGGATGTCGCATTTCATTTCTCCACGCTTGTCAGCGAATTAAGGAAGATGGCCGCCCGTCAGGGCAGCATGGTCTGTGAAACAGTATAGAGATTCATCTGCGGAAAGGCTTTGCTTTTTGTCATCAATTCGCCTTCTCAAGACTTTCTGATAGTGCCAGCTTAATCGGTTCAACAGCGAAGGTCAGCCCCTTTTCGCCGTTATCTGCAACAACATAGCGGATTGCGCCTTCCGTTTCGGCGTAATAGTGCTTACCTTTGCCGGCAGCGAGCAGTTTTTGCAGTTTTTTCTGGCTCTGTTCCTTCGTTAGTAGCGGTGCGACGGTGCGGATGACGGCGGTCATGTATTCCAGCGCTTTCGCTTTGGCTGTCTTTTGTTCTGGCCCCTGAATGGGTAACCAGGTTATCTGCATGCTTTTGATTTTAAGGGTGCCGCGTTCAAGAGCGGAAGACGCATACAGGTTTTCATTGATTTTACTGGCCGCGCGGGTGAGATTTGCCCGATCGCGGCTGCTGTCGATGGCACGGAACTCATTCAGAATAAGCTTCGGATTCTGCGTATTAAAGTTTTCGCGAAACTGGCTAATCGACAGGTCAAAGGTCGGCGCACCCGCCAGTAAATAGGGGGCCGTGGTTGCCGTCGATGGCTCTTCCGCCAGCGCCGCTGTATTCACGGACATGGCTGAAAACAATAATAAAAACAGTGTAAATCCTTGCTTCATCAATCGTACCTTTCATTCTCACTGCTCACGATTAAAACGGTAACCGTCGGGCTTGTCAAAAGGGTAAACTGTTCTGGAAGGTAATAATAAAGGAACTTACATGACCATACAGCAGTGGTTATTCTCATTTAAAGGACGTCTTGGACGCCGTGATTTCTGGATTTGGATAGGCTTGTGGATAGTCGGGATGCTGGTTCTGTTCTCGCTGGCGAGTAAACAATTGCTCGATATCCAGACGGCGGCATTTTGTCTGGTTTGTCTGCTGTGGCCGACGGCTGCAGTCACAGTAAAACGTCTGCATGACCGGGGGCGCTCCGGAGCGTGGGCGCTGTTGATGATTCTGGCGTGGATGCTGCTGGCCGGAAACTGGGCAGTATTGCCCGGTGTCTGGCAATGGGCGGTAGGCCGCTTTGTACCGACGCTGATTCTGGTGGGTATGCTTATCGATCTGGGCGCGTTCGTTGGCACCCAGGACGCAAATAAATACGGTAAGGACACGCAGGACGTAAAATACAGAGCTGACTCGTAGGCCGGATAAGCGTGAGCGCCATCCGGCAAGCCCTCACCAGTAATGCTCAGCGGTCATATGGCCCGGTCGACGACGCAGGTGTTTGGTCATCTGCCGGGTTTCTTTCAGCAGTTGCTGCGTGTCGCGTACCATTTGCGGGTTACCACAGAGCATCACATGACTGGTTGCTGTATCCATGGGTAGCCCAACAGCAGCTTCCAGCGCGCCGCTCTCAATCAACGCCGGAACTCGCCCGGTTAATGAACCTGCGGCGGTTTCACGGCTCACAACCGTCTGGATGCGTAATTTACCTTCGTAGCGTTTTTCCAGGTCCTGCATTAACGGCAGATAGCTTAAATCGGCGGCATAGCGGGCGGCATGGACCAGCACCAGATTCTTAAAACGGTCCAGATCTTTGCCCAACTGCAGAATCGATAAATATGGGCCGATAGCGGTACCGGTTGCCAGCATCCATAGCGTGTCACAATCGGGGACTTCATCCAGCACGAAGAAACCAGCAGCTTCACTCACCACCTGGACTTCATCGCCAGTCTTCAGTGCTGCCAGACGAGGGCTGAGTTTGCCGTCGGGAACCGTCACCAGATAAAACTCTAAATCGGGGTTATCAGGGGCATTTACGTAAGAATAGGCGCGCTGGACGCGTTCGCCGTCGATCTCAAGGCCAAGCTTAGTGAACTGACCTGCAGTGAAAGGAGGAACTGGAGCTCGCACGGTCAAACTAAACAGGGCATCGGTCCAGTTTTGCACCTTTGTGACTTTGCCTGTTACCCAATCTGCCATGGTTTTCTCCTGTCTGCTTTGATTGCCTTATCTTCGTTCGTTGGACGAAAGATTTCCAGCCCATATGGGCTGGAAGGCTCTATTGATCAAATCAATTACAGGATGTGCGCCTGCACATCCGGATCTTTGCGATCGAGGTAGTGGATGGACTGAATACGACGGATCGTACGTGATTTCCCACGGATCAGCAGTGTTTCGGTGGTGGCAATATTACCTTTGCGGCTAATCCCTTCCAGCAGATCGCCTTTGGTGATCCCGGTGGCGGAGAAAATGACGTTGTCGCTACGCGCCATTTCATCGAGGCGCAGCGCTTTGCCCGCTTCAATGCCCATGGCGGCGCAACGAGCCAGTTCTTGTTCGCCAATGCGACGGTTCTCTTCGCTGTCGCCTTTGACGTCATGACGCGCCAGCAAACGGCCCTGCATGTCGCCGTCCAGTGCGCGGATCACCGCTGCGGAAACCACACCTTCAGGTGCGCCGCCAATGCCGTACAGCACGTCAACTTCACTGTCTGGCATGCAGGTCAGAATGGAGGCCGCAACGTCGCCGTCTGGAATAGCGAAGACGCGCACGCCCAGTTTTTGCATTTCGGCGATCGTTTCATCATGGCGTGGTTTGGCCAGAATGGTTACGGTCAGCTCACTCAGCGGTTTATTGAGTGCAGCGGCAACGTTATGCAGGTTGGCTTCCAGCGACAGGTTCAGGTCGATAGACCCTTTTGCGCCTGGGCCGACAATCAGCTTTTCCATGTACATATCTGGCGCATTCAGGAAGCAGCCTTTATCGCCCACAGCCAGTACGGCCAGCGCGTTTGCCTGACCCATTGCCGTCATGCGTGTACCTTCGATAGGATCGACGGCGATGTCGACCGCATCGCCAAGACCGGTCCCGACTTTTTCACCGATAAACAGCATCGGCGCTTCATCAATCTCACCCTCGCCAATCACGATGGTGCCGTCGATGTTGACCTGGTTGAGCATAATACGCATGGCGTTCACCGCCGCGCCGTCGGCGGTATTTTTATCGCCGCGGCCCAGCCATTTATAGCCAGCCAGCGCGGCCGCTTCGGTCACGCGTGAAAATTCAATGGCAAGTTCTCGTCTCATTGCAAACTCGTAGCTGAAAGGAATGGCGCGAAGTGTAGCACAGGGGAGGGGACGATATTATTGATGTGTGTGCGGGGTTGCCCCCGCACGAAGAGATTGCCGGATAAGCCAAAGTTGCCATCCGGCAATGACGTATTACTCGTCGTGATCTTCCCACGCCAGAGCGCGTTTGACCGCTTTTTTCCAGCCGCTGTAACGGAAGTTACGTTCGGTGGTTTCGATGCCTGGGCGGAACTCACGCTCAATGACCGCTTTTTCCTGCAGCTCATCCAGATTCTGCCAGAAGCCGACAGCCAGACCGGCCAGATATGCTGCGCCTAATGCGGTGACTTCGCGGACTTCCGGACGCTCTACGCGGGTACCCAGAATGTCAGACTGGAACTGCATCAGGAAGTTGTTGGCGACCGCACCGCCATCGACGCGCAGGGCGTGTAAACGAATACCGGAGTCAGCCTGCATCGCTTCCAGCACGTCACGCGTCTGATAAGCGATAGACTCAAGCGTTGCACGGATGATGTGGTTGGAGTTTACGCCACGGGTCAGGCCGAAGATGGCGCCGCGTGCATACGGGTCCCAGTACGGTGCACCCAAACCGGTGAACGCCGGAACAACATATACGCCGTTGGTGTCTTTCACTTTGGTGGCGAAATACTCAGAGTCGAATGCATCGCTGATGAGTTTCATTTCATCGCGCAGCCACTGGATGGATGCGCCAGCCATAAATACCGCACCTTCCAGCGCGTAGTTCACTTCCCCGGTCGGTCCGCAGGCGATAGTGGTCAGAAGCCCATTTTCTGACTTAACGGCTTTCTCGCCAGTATTCATCAGCATGAAGCAGCCAGTACCGTAGGTGTTCTTCGCCATCCCTTCTTTCACGCACAGCTGACCGAATAGTGCAGCCTGCTGGTCACCCGCGATACCGGAGATAGGAATACGTGTGCCGCCTTTACCACCGATGTTGGTCTGGCCATAGACTTCAGAAGAACGACGCACTTCTGGCAGCATGGCACGCGGAATGTCCAGCGCATCCAGCATCGTGTCATCCCAGTCCAGGGAGTGGATGTTGAACAGCATGGTACGCGAGGCGTTGGTGTAATCCGTGACGTGTACGCGTCCCTGAGTCATTTTCCAGATAAGCCAGGTGTCAACGGTACCGAACAGCAGTTCGCCGCGACGAGCGCGCTCACGCGAGCCTTCTACGTGGTCGAGGATCCACTTCACCTTGGTACCGGAGAAATACGGGTCAATCACCAGGCCGGTGTTGTTACGGATGTATTCTTCCATGCCATCGCGCTTGAGCTTTTCGCAGATATCTGCGGTACGACGACACTGCCACACAATGGCGTTATAGATTGGTTTACCGGTCTCACGCTCCCAGACGATGGTGGTCTCACGCTGGTTGGTAATACCGATCGCTGCAATTTCATCGGAACTGATATCGGCTTTCGCCAGAACTTCAACCAGCGTAGAGCTTTGGGTTGCCCAAATTTCCATTGGGTCGTGTTCTACCCAACCTGCTTTCGGGTAGATTTGCTCGAATTCGCGCTGTGAAACGGCAACGATATTCGCATCGTGGTCCATTACGACCGCGCGGGAGCTGGTGGTGCCCTGGTCGAGCGCAACGATATATTTTTTTTCAGTCATAATTTTTGTCCCGTAGTCACATTACAGCGAAGCTTTTTGTTGAGTGTTAGCCGCCGCGTCTTTTTCTTCAATCGCGCAGACATCGCACGGTAAATGGCGACCAATCAGTTTGCGATATGCCCATGCGCCCAAAATCGCGCCGGTAATTGGGCCAAACACCGGAACCAGGAAGTAAGGGATATCACGACCACCCGTGAAGGCAATCTCACCCCATCCGGCCATCCAGGCGAAGAGTTTCGGTCCGAAGTCACGTGCCGGGTTCATCGCAAAACCGGTCAGTGGGCCCATGGATGCACCAATAACGGCAATCAGTAAGCCGATCAGCAGCGGTGCCAGTGGACCACGCGGTACACCATTACCATCATCGGTCAGTGCCAGAATCAGCCCCATTAGAATAGCGGTAATGACCATTTCAACCGCGAAGGCCTGCACAAAATTGATATGTGGGTTTGGATAGGTGGAGAAAGTACCTGCCAGATTGAGGCTTTCTACACTACCGCGCACGATATGGTTCGTTTGTTCGAAATCGATGAAAAGATTGTAATAAAGCCCGTAAACCAGTGCCGCTGCGCAAAAGGCGCCGGCAATTTGCGAAATAATAAAAGGAACGACTTTGCGTTTGTCAAAACACGCAAACAGCCATAGTGCGATTGTGACTGCTGGATTCAGATGTGCGCCAGAAACGCCTGCGGTCAGATAGATAGCCATGGCTACCCCCAGACCCCAGATGATACTGATTTCCCACTGACCAAAAGTAGCCCCGGCCACTTTGAGTGCAGCGACACAACCCACACCGAAGAAAATCAACAACCCGGTACCGAGGAATTCAGCAATGCACTGGCCTTTCAAGGTTGATGTTTGACTCATAATCGGATCCTGAAGAGTTTAATGTTTATTGTATGCGAGAAGGTCACTGACATCCCCGGAGCCGGTAGGCACACTGTTAATTTATCGTTAACGCTCAAAAACGAGAAATATCGAAATTAAAATGTGTGTACTCCATCAACAAAATGAGCGTTTTCGCGCCATTGCGCGGTATTTGTTATACAAAAATAGTGTGAGCTGAATCATTTCACCGATCATCCTGTTAACACTTAAGAGTTATGACAGTTGTGTCACCAGGACAAAGATTAAAAGTGTTGCAAACCGCAATCTGCGCGGGATGCCGCTGGACAGGGATGGCGCGGCTTCATACAATCGGTGTTAAGTAGTGTGCGCTCGTTTTTATTAAGGCGTCGCCGGTTATCGGGACGAGGATTTTTATCCATCAACGCCTTGCAATTCAGGAGAGGTATGACGATGTCATTAGAAGTGTTTGAGAAACTGGAAGCAAAAGTACAGCAGGCGATTGATACCATCACGCTGTTGCAGATGGAAATCGAAGAGCTGAAAGAAAAGAACAACTCACTGTCGCAGGAAGTTCAGTCTGCACAGCAGCAGCGTGAAGAGCTGGAGCGTGAGAACAACAACCTGAAAGAACAGCAGAACGGCTGGCAGGATCGTCTGCATGCCCTTTTAGGTCGTATGGAAGAAGTCTAATTCTGATTTCTTTAAAAAGGCATCCATAATGGATGCCTTTTTACTATGTAGAGATTAGGATATCGTAACTTTTAAATTTCAAAGAATACGATATGACAAAAAGAAACGATATTATTGATAATTCGGATCGATTTATCACCAGTGATATTAAATATGGCCTTATCTATACAGAGAATCTAGGATGGATTGATTTAGGCCATGCTAATCCAGCAGGGGCGGAAAGATTATGGTTTGAAATGATAAGAGCTCGTGGTGGTGATAGCGAATTTTATGAAGTAAATTATCATCAAAGTATGTCCAAAAACATTCATGGCCTAAATATTAATACTGGTATATATCGTAGATTTATGGTG
Organism: Citrobacter sp. MGH100; assembly: GCF_001034465.1. Taxonomy (NCBI): domain Bacteria; kingdom Pseudomonadati; phylum Pseudomonadota; class Gammaproteobacteria; order Enterobacterales; family Enterobacteriaceae; genus Citrobacter; species Citrobacter sp. MGH100. Next base: position 47,527 of record NZ_KQ089805.1, on the reverse strand, counting down.
CGACGAGGATTACCGGAACGAACCTTACAAGGTATTGCTTTATCGATATTCTTAGGTACGTCACATCGCTTCGAATCCTTGCAGGATTTTTGGCCTTACGTATATTTAACGGATAGTGGCTATAGTGCTGAAGATTTGGTATCGAACTTATTTGGTTTTTACCAAGCTGTAAATTATGCAGATTACACCTCTCGTCTTCAGATCTGTTCGAAAGAAAAGGCTTATCGTATCTGGGACTTCTATGGCCCTGTTGGTAAGTTTAAAAACAAAAGCGTTATTCCTTTACTATTTCCTGACCAATAGATAAGGATAAGAAACATGAACCCTACTCAGGGGAATTACCTTTATTTATGGATATAATAAAACCTGTTGCGAATCCAAATTATGTTCGGGAACTCCGCATATGAAGTTCAGGAAATCAGGTTTTATTATTGTATTTATGATTTTAATTTCGCTACTTTATTGCTGTTTCATGTTGAGCATCTTTACAGAAAAAATCTATACACAGCAGAATTTATTATTCTATCATCTGCTAACACCGAAACCTCTTAAACAGGTTCCAAGGGTATCCAGCGACTGGTTTTTTGTAAGCTATTCAGATGAAGGTAGCCATCTTCAACTCAGTGAAATAATTTTTACCGGAATACAAAAGAGTGACGTTCAGATAGCTGAGGATAAATTAAATGCTTATATCGAAACTTATCCTGCCAGTCGTGAGATGATGAGCGTCGTTGCCGAAGAAAAAAATGAAAAGTATGATATTAAAGTCATTCATTACGAATCAAATGAATGAAAAAAAGGCCATCAAATTTGCTGATGGCCTTTTTTACTTACTCGATATCGAGCGGGTCTTCGGAGAGGATTATCCCGGTGTTGTCGGCGTACAGGTGGTCGCCAGAGAAGAACGTTACGCCGCCAAAGTTGACGCGTACATCGCTTTCCCCAATACCTTCCCCTGCGGCACCGACCGGAATTGCGGCAATCGCCTGAATGCCGATATCCATTTCTCCCAGATCGTCTACCTGACGGACTGAGCCGTAGATAACCAGACCTTCCCATTCATTCTCTACTGCCAGCCGTGCCAGTTCGGCATCGACCAGCGCACGACGGACAGAACCGCCGCCATCGACCAGCAGAATGCGACCACGGCCGTTTTGTTCGAGCAGATCGTACAGCAACCCGTTGTCCTCGAAACATTTTACCGTGATGATTTGTCCGCCAAACGACGACCGTCCTCCAAAGTTAGAGAACAGTGGTTCCACGACGTTGACATCTTCCTGATAGATGTCACAAAGCTCGGATGTATCGTATTTCATAGGCTCAACGTTCAGTTGCTGCGAGAATTTTTAGTATATCGCGCTATGTGTACTGTTGGCAAAATCATCAATTGTTAATTAGTGTCCAGATCAATAAATATTCGTATTTTTCATTTAAAAACAGTCAATTACTGATTTTTAAGACAACCGATAATGACCTATAATTACCCGTATTTCCCTCTGTAAAGTATCCCCGAGGTATCCCCGGAAGATTGCTGGAGCATAAAAGAAAGCCCTATGAGAACGATTAGATTCACCAAGCCGTGCTGATGGAACTCCCCGTTCGCCTTGAATATGCTGATAGTGTCGTTAATGGGTTGCGGCTGCGCGTTACGTCCAGTGGCAGCAAAAGTTTTTGTGTGTCCCGAAAGCGCGACGGAAAATTTTACCGTGTGACGTTGGGCAAGTTCCCGGATATGACTATTGAGCAGGCCAGAGAGGGGGAATATAACGCCTTAAGTGAAGTAGCTACCACACGGCGTAACCCGAACGAACGACGGCGTGAAGAGAAAAAACGGGCGGTAACGCTGTCTGATGCTTTGGATGAGTAGATTAAATCCCGGTTGGCTGCCGGGCGTATGAAAAAAACGACCAGCGAAAATATGAAGACACTATCAATAATTATTCTGGTGACTGGATGGCTCTTCAACTTTCATCTATCACGCGTGAAATGATGGATACGAGACACCAGATCATTACCGGGCATGGCATATGGTTTGGTGGCCCGTTCAGGCGTGAAGAAAAAGTCAGTAAAGCCCAGGCTGATTTATGGGCACGTGTTCTGCGTGCTGTCTATCGCTATGCATATGATAGCTACCGTGATAGAGATGGCGGGAGATTGTTACCGGATCCGCCCACAACCATTTTAAGTACAAAAATGCTTTGGAATGGAAATACACGGAGAACAACTAAAATCAGAAATAATGATTTAGGCCGCTGGCTCAAGGCCCTTAATACCGTAAGACAATGGGCTATAGCAGGCTATAAAACTGATGTGTTGATGGGGGGAAGCCCAACCGTACGGAAATGTACGCTAAGAACGTAACCTTATGATTTTGAGTCTATAAAGTTGTTGCAGTATTGGTTTGATTTACGTTGATTTGATGACCAAGTACGCTCGTATTGCAAGTAAGCGTGTTTGGGAATAGCGACGAGTATTGCAGGCAGTCTGCTAAGTGGTCTTTATTTTCAACAGATCTGCCTGCCAATTCGATTTACCTCTGCTGCTGGTTGTAACCAACCGGGTGGCTCCAGTCATCGTCGTATTTGATATTCCCTTCGATATAAAACCACTCAATGCCTGAGTAGGTGATGGCGATATTTTCCATCATGCCTGGAGTGTGGGAACCCGGCATATAAGCATGAGCAGCATTGACGGACATGATTACGATGTTGTTAAGCGTAATTCGGTAAATCTCATATTCGATACCCGCCTCGTTGATGTCGTAATAGTGGATTACTGCCTTTTGCAGACTGCAACCGCAAAATATGGTGAGGTCTTATCAATCTCTTTGTGCAGGGTAAAAGCGTTGTGTTCGCGCGACCCCATCAGCTTACCAGTGTTGCGGCATGTGTTTTGGTACACACCGTAACTGCTGTTCATGATTTCAACTGCACCCTCACGGCCCAGCGCCATGCAACTGCCTTTGATCAGTTGTCCATTTTCATCATAAATATACATATAAGCTGGTAATGACATTTATAGATCTCCTTATTTTGTGCTTAATATTTGCCCGTTTCTGTCGATGAAAAAGTTGTAACGGTAATTCTTTCCGTTCAATGTGTATGAAGCCGCATAGATATAGCCCGGCGTTATCGGTATTTTTAAGCACGTTTCAGGGTAGGAGAGAGCTACATGCGAATTTTCCGCCAATGTCTTGTATTCATTTCCCTGCTCAGAATAAACGCCGTATCGGCTCAGAACGTCCGATTTATTAACAGAGAAGCAAAGCGAATTATTTATAATAGGGAAACTACGCCATGGGGGAACGCTATCACCAGCGCCACACCCAGCCAGCGCAAAAAAGGCAGGAATGAGAAAGTAGCGTTTCAATGCGGGAACCTCCCTAACACTTTCTCATAGCGGGATATGAGGCTAAGGACAGGTTCAGATGGATCGTAATCCTTGAGGCGATACAAATCAGAGCGGTTGCCGAATCCATATGTTTTAAGCAGCCAATAATCAGTCACCATTGCAGCCTGCTGCTCTAAGCCGTAATCCAAGAGTATGGCCTTATCCAACGTGTAATAGTAATCAACTGCCCAAGAGAACAGGCCCCGCATCCTTACCATCATCCCGCGCTGATGCTGCCAGACGTGCATCATTTCATGTAAAAAAAGATGCTGCCCACCAACGCGATCGTTATTAACATGCGGCTGTGAAAAGTCAGGCTCATAAGTACCTTCCTGAAAGTACAATTCGCCGTTGGGCGTCATGGCGTAGTTGTTCTTTTGGAGGTTGAAAGGTAGATAGCTGCTGCGGTGGATCCAGACTTCGTTATAGCGGATGGTGAAAGCGTAGAGGGTACGGGCCAAGTTAATCTCACCAAGCGTTAACAGCCGTAACCCGCCCCGGTCTATATCGTTCATTTCCCTTATCATTGGAGGCATCATCCATTGGTAAAAATACCTTAATACGCCTTAAAGTAAATTTTTTCCTGTTAAAAAATGCGGGAAATATTCGAAATTGTCACAAACTGCGGCTACGCCGCTTCTACCGTTAAGCCCCTGGTTTAGGGAGCAACCGTACGAGTTCGTACGCTAAGAACGTAACCTTATGAATTTAAATCTACAACGTCGTGGCGTTGTCGGTCAGGTTTACGTTGATTTGATTAACGGGTTTATTAACACCATTAATGCCGGAAACCGCACGGATACTGGCATTAATGGAAAAAGTAAATAAAACCCTCATTTTCTTTACTCGCCCAATCTGCTTAAAAAATGTACTTAGAGTACGCTCTCGTACGGGTGGGCTTCAGACCCCGTGATCGGTTAAGTAAGCTGGGAAACGCTGGTTTTAGTACTTATAGGTCACGGTGTTTACCGTTCGTTGGTATCTCCGAGGTATCCCCGGAAAATATAAAAAACATGAAAAAACCTCGCGACCCTCTATTGTAAGGGTTGCGAGGCGTTATGCGATTCTAAAAATTGAAATTATTAATTGATATTTGTCAGTTAAAGAGACCACTGACTTAAGAAAATTCCAACAACAAACAGCAGGTTAGTCAACAGTGCCGCTTTTACGGTGCGTTCCAGCATCGGGCGCATTGCCGCTGGATCCATCTCACGCATCACGTATCGCGCCTGTTTAATCAGCAGCGGAGCGGCGAGGATAAACAGCCATCCCCACAGGCTTTGCAGTGAAAACAGGTTAAACAGCGCCAGGCAGACCAGCGTCCCCATCAGCAGACAGGCGTGGTAGCGGCGGGCATTGACGGCGCCTAAACGCACCACCAGCGTGTTCTTGCCGTTCTCTCTGTCGCTGTTGATATCGCGCAGGTTGTTGACGTTGAGCACGGCAGTTGCCAGCAGGCCGCAGGCGGTAGCAGGCAGAATGAGCGCCGGAATCAACGTATGCGCCTGCAGATACCAGCTTCCCATCACGCTCAGCCAGCCGAAGAACACCAGCACGGAAATATCACCGAGGCCGATGTAGCCGTAAGGGCGATTACCTACGGTGTAAGTGATCGCGGCGATAATCGACAGGCCGCCGAGAATCAGGAAGCCGACAAAATCCGCCAGCGTGTGACAGGCCACCGCCACCAGCGCCAGACCGGACAGGCAGATTAAGACCACGGTGACAATCAGCGCACGCTTCATCTCCTGCTGGGTAATAACGCCTTTTTGCATGCCACGCAGCGGTCCGATGCGGTCGGGCTTGTCGCTGCCTTTGACGGCATCGCCATAGTCGTTCGCGAGATTGGACAGGATTTGCAGCAGTCCTGCAGTAATCAATGCTAGCAGAGCGACCAGCGGATCAAAGAACCCTTGCCACCATGCTAATGCCGTACCGACGATGATCGCCGCGAAGGCGAGCGGTAAGGTCTTAGGTCGTAAACTTTCCAGCCAGGCTTGTGAGCGGCTAATTTGTTGTTGTTCAGTCATATTTAGCGCCAATAAAAATGGGGCTTTATCAGCCCCATCAACAGTGATGAAAATGCATTGAACGCGATTATAGGATAAAACGGCTCAGATCTTCATCTGCGACCAGCGCATCCAGATGTTTGCTCACATATTCGGCATCAATTGTGATGCTTTGACCGTTCAAATCGCTCGCATCATAGGAAATATCTTCCATCAGACGCTCAAGAACGGTATGCAGGCGACGCGCACCGATGTTTTCGGTGGTTTCGTTAACCTGCCAGGCCGCTTCGGCAATGCGTTTAATACCCGATTCGGTGAAGTTGATGTCCACACCTTCAGTCGCCATCAGCGCTTTGTACTGCACGGTGATGGAGGCATTCGGTTCGGTAAGGATACGCTCAAAATCGCTGGTGGTCAGCGCCTGAAGTTCAACACGAATCGGCAGACGACCCTGCAGTTCCGGGATCAGGTCGGACGGTTTCGCCACCTGGAATGCGCCAGAGGCGATAAACAGGATGTGATCGGTTTTCACCATACCGTGTTTGGTAGAGACGGTGCAGCCTTCAACCAGCGGCAGCAGGTCGCGCTGTACGCCTTCACGGGAAACATCCGGACCGGAGGATTCGCCGCGCTTACAGATTTTGTCGATTTCGTCGATAAACACGATCCCGTGCTGTTCAACGGCGTCGATAGCTTCCTGTTTAAGCTCTTCCGGATTGACCAGTTTGGCCGCTTCTTCTTCAATCAGCAGCTTCATTGCGTCTTTGATTTTCAGCTTACGCGGTTTTTGCTTCTGACCGCCCAGGTTCTGGAACATGGACTGCAGCTGGCTGGTCATCTCTTCCATTCCCGGAGGCGCCATAATTTCAACGCCCATCGGTGCGGCCGCGAGATCGATTTCGATCTCTTTATCATCCAGCTGGCCTTCACGCAGTTTTTTACGGAACGCCTGACGCGCTGCAGAAGGTTCCTGCGGCTGCTCTGACTGTCCCCAGTTATTTTTAGCCGGTGGGATCAGCACGTCGAGAATGCGCTCTTCCGCCATCTCTTCTGCGCGGAAGCGGTTTTTCTCGATTGCCTGAACGCGAACCATCTTAATGGCAGCATCGGTCAGATCGCGGATGATCGAGTCAACTTCTTTACCTACATAGCCAACTTCGGTGAATTTCGTTGCTTCAACTTTGATGAACGGCGCGTTGGCTAGTTTTGCCAGGCGACGGGCGATTTCGGTTTTACCGACGCCGGTCGGGCCAATCATCAGAATGTTTTTCGGTGTGACTTCATGGCGCAGTTCTTCGTTGAGCTGCATGCGGCGCCAGCGGTTACGCAGGGCAATCGCCACGGAACGCTTAGCGTTATCCTGGCCGATGATGTGTTTGTTCAGTTCGCTGACAATTTCGCGTGGGGTCATTTCAGACATGGGGGATCCTTACGCTTTGGAGTTCAATTCTTCGATGGTATGGAAGTGGTTGGTATAAATGCAGATATCCCCTGCAATATCCAACGCTTTCTCAGCAATTTCGCGTGCGCCAAGCTCGGTGTTTTCCAGCAGAGCGCGTGCTGCAGCCTGGGCGTAGGGACCGCCGGAGCCGATGGCAATCAGATCGTTTTCTGGCTGAATGACGTCACCGTTACCGGTGATGATGAGCGATGCTGTTTCATCTGCAACGGCCAGCAACGCTTCGAGTTTGCGCAGCATACGGTCGGTACGCCAGTCTTTAGCCAGCTCAACGGCGGCCTTAACCAGGTGACCCTGGTGCATTTCCAGTTTACGTTCAAACAGTTCAAACAGCGTGAATGCATCCGCAGTCCCGCCCGCAAAGCCCGCAATGACTTTGTCGTTGTACAGACGGCGGACTTTTTTCACGTTGCCTTTCATTACGGTGTTACCCAGTGTGGCCTGACCATCACCGGCGATTACCACATGGCCGTTACGGCGTACGCTTACTATTGTTGTCACGAGCAGACCCCTTGGTTACAAATGCAGAATACAGGCCCCGCACAGTTGTACGGGGCGTAATGCAAGTATAGATGGGGGAGATTTTGGGGGTTTCAACCCCCAGTGGCGAGTCGAATGCAGTTTGTGTGGCCGGCAACTTTCAGGCGGCTGATGGTATTGTCGGCATTTTCCTTGCCTTTCACCGGGCCAATCACCACGCGATTCCAGCCGTTGTTGGTGGTAATGCGGGAGTTGAAGCCTTCAAAAGCCAGCTGCGCCCGCACGGTTTCTGCTTGCTCTGCGCCTTTAAATGACCCGCACTGCACCATCCAGCGGCGTTCGTCTTTTTTCTCCGCCGTCTGTTTTGGCGGCTGCGTTTCATTCGTTATTGGCGCGGCCGGCTGCGTTTTCGGCTGCGCGGCGGTGGTGTGCGCAGGCGTCTGCAACAGATCCTGATACGGCTGCTGGGCCACTGGTTTTGGCTGCGCTTTCGGCTGTTGTACCGGTGCGGCTTGTGCCGTACGCGTTTGTGGCTGCTGGTAAGGCTGTTCCGTCGCCCGTGGGCGCGGCTGCTGAGCCTGCTGCTGCGTGTTGGCCCATTGCTGTTGCTGCACCTGGCGTTGGCGCTGCAGCGTTTGCTGGCGCTGTTCAGGCGTTTGTTCGTTCCACGGTACTTCGTTGAGCTGTGTCGGCTGTTGACGCATATCAGCCTGCATTTGCGCCAGCAACTGGCGCTGCTCATTGGTCAACTGATCGGCGTTAAGCACTTCGCCACCCGCAGAGGGTTCGGTAGGCGCACGCACGCCAGGCTGACGGCTTTCCAGCTCTTTTATATAGCGCCAGCGTTCTTCCGGTTTAGGCGGGATGCCATTACCGGTGACTTTCTGGCTTTGCAGCGTCTCGGACTCTTCTTTCTTGTGATGCGTAATGAAGTACAGACCACCGATAAAGGTCACGAGTACGGCTGCAGCAATAGCGACCATCGCGGGGGATACCGCTGGCGTACTGCGTTGCTTTTTCCGTGATGTGCTCTTTTTGCGCCGCGAAGGTGCCGGTTGGCCGCGACGTACATAATCTCGTTGTGCCACTATCGTTTCGCTGTATTTATTCGTTCGTCAGCCCGCCATGTTACTTAAGCGACGGGCCTTTGACCAGACAGGGGAGTCCGAAAGCACTTTACTTTACGTCAGTGCCCGGGTAGTACCCCGAATAATTAGCTCGCAGTCCAGTAAACGTGAGCCACTGCTGACGCTCTGCCCTTGTAATTGATCGAGCAGTAACAGCATAGCTTCACGTCCGATATCGAAACGCGGTTGTGCGACGGTTGTCAGGGGTGGATCACAAAATTCCGTCAGTGAAATATTATCGAAGCCAATGATAGATAAATCATCCGGTACTTTTAAGCCCTGACGTTTGGCGTAAGAGAGTGCGCCAAGCGCCATCACATCGCTGTGACAAAAGACCGCGGTCGGAGGTTGCGGTAGCTCAAGCAGCTGTTTTAACGCGTTGGCGCCCGCTTCATAGGTGAAATCACCGCGCGCGATGAAGTGTGGATCGACGGTAATTCCACTGCGGCGTAGTGCCTGAACATAGCCTTGCAGGCGGTAGTGGCACAGCGGCATATCCTCTGGCCCGGCAATACAACCAATGCGCTTATGCCCCAGTTCCAGCAGATAATTCATCGCGTTAAAGGCGGCAGTGAGGTTATCAATGTGCACGGTGGGCAGTTCCAGCTCTGGCGCGAACTCGTTGGACATGACCATCGGCGGCAAGTTGCGTTGCTCTTCCACGCTGGCATCAAACGGCAGGCGCGAGCTGAGCAGCACCATGCCATCGATCTGCTTGGTGATTATGAGATTGAGGAAGGTCTTTTCCTGCTGGTTCTGGTGCGCGCAATCGCCGATCAGCACCAGATATCCCTGTTCTGCGGCGGTCACTTCTATGCCGCGAATCACTTCGCTAAAAAAGGGATCGCAGATATCCGGCACAATCACCAGAATGGTACGTGACTCATTACGCTTAACATTGCGTCCCATTGATTGGGGTAAATATCCCACTTCCAGCGCGGCCTGCTCAACCTTGTTACGGGTTGACTGTGAGACTTTGTCCGGGTTCATTAATGCGCGGGATACGGTTGCCGTTGAGACTTTCGCCTTCAGAGCAACATCTTTCATCGTAGCGGCGGCAACCTGCTTATTCGGTTTCACTCTTTCTCCTCGCCAGAGGGCTGCTGGCACAGACTCGTCCCTGGGTAACCTTCATCTGAAACATTTTTATCAGATAGTTAATGGAAGCGGTTACAGAATTTTCATAAAAAGTGTGATGGATGTTTAATTTTACGATCCGCCTCGCATCATGAGGCATTATCCCTCGATGGGATCGACATCCAGCACCCATTTAACCTTACGTGCATCGGGTAACGTATTGATCAGCGCCAGCGTGCCGCTGATGATATGTTGCAGGCGAATTCTCGACGGGTGCTGCAACAAAATTTGCCAGCGATAGCGACCGCCGCGTTTGGGCGCCAGGGCGGGAACCGGGCCGAGCACCCACAGCTTGTCATCAGACAGCGGACTGGCCTGAATCAGATTTCGTAACTGCTGTAAGAACATTGGCGCATGCTGGTTATTATGATCTTCTGCCCGCACGATCACATGGCTGGTCCACGGTGGAAGCTGGAGCGTTTGTCGCTCGGCCAGCGCCTGTTCGGCAAACGCGTCATAACCTTTATACAGCAAGGTTTGTAGCAACGGATGTTCAGGATGGTGCGTTTGCAGCACTACTTCGCCTTGTTTCCCGGCGCGCCCAGCTCGTCCGGAAACCTGGGTATAAAGTTGGGCGAAACGTTCAGCCGAACGGAAATCGGCAGAGAATAGCGCCCCGTCAACATCCAGCAGTGCAACCAGCGTGACATCCGGAAAGTGGTGGCCTTTGGCCAGCATTTGTGTGCCGATAAGAATGCGAGCGCCGCCGCGATGCACTTCCGCCAGATGCTGCTCCAGCGAGCCTTTACGGCTGGTTGTGTCGCGATCGATGCGTGAAATCGGCACACCGGGGAAAAACGGTGCCAGAGCCTGCTCAAGCTGTTCGGTGCCAAGTCCAACCGGAACCATATGCGTCGAGCCGCAGGAAGGACACTGACGCGGTATTGGGCGCTGGCTGTCGCAGTGGTGGCAGCGTAAATGGTGCTGTGCCTGATGCAGGGTATAGTAGTGATCGCAGCGCGGGCATTCGGCAATCCAGCCGCAGTCGTGGCACAGCAGCGCAGGGGCAAAACCCCGGCGGTTCAAAAACAGAATTACCTGGTTATCTGCTTGCAGATGCTGACGCATGCGGGTGATAAGCGCAGGGGCGAGTCCGGCCTGCACCTGCTGACCTTTGAGATCCAGCACGTGCTGAGTGGCTGGGCGTGCGTTTCCGGCGCGTCGCGTCAGGCGCAGCATGCGGTATTTGTTCTGCCGCACGTTGCACAACGTTTCCAGCGCCGGGGTGGCTGAGCCGAGAATAATCGGGATCTGCTCACTGTGGGCGCGATAAACCGCGAGATCGCGCGCGTGATAGCGCCAGCCTTCCTGCTGTTTATAAGAGCTGTCGTGCTCTTCGTCGATGACAATCACGCCCAGATTTTTAAACGGCGTAAACAGCGAGGAGCGCGTACCGATAACTATCGCCGCTTCGCCATTCTTTGCTTTCAGCCAGGCTGAAAGACGTTCACTGTCATTTAAAGCCGAGTGCAGAACTTCGACCGGCGCATTGAAGCGTTCGCGAAAACGGGCAATAGTTTGCGGCGTCAGGCCAATCTCCGGCACCATTACCAGCGCCTGTTTGCCCTGGGCAAGGACATTTTCCAGTACGCTTAGATAGACCTCTGTTTTGCCCGACCCTGTCACGCCCGCTAATAGCCAGGCGCTAAAGCTGTCCGACGCGCTATGAATCGCGCCAACAGCGGTGGCTTGCTCGGTATTCAGCCGCAGACGCTCACCGGAAACGGCGTAGTGCGTACGCCAGTCGCTAAAGCCTGGCGTTTCATTCGCCAGGGAGCACAGACCTTTTTTCCGCAACGCCTGTAATGCGGCGTCATTAAATTCCAGTTCAGCGACCTGGTCGCGCCATATTTTTCCCTGGCGTAGCGCAGCCAGCGCCTGCTGCTGCTTGGGAGAACGCTTCAGGCTGTTGAGGTCAATAACCTGGCCTTCTTCAGTGGCAAACCAGTACCACATGGGCGCGTTAGTCGCCGGGCGTCCCTGGCGCAGCAGAATTGGCAGGGCATGAAACAGTACGTCGCCGATAGGATGGTGATAATAATCCGCCGCCCACAACAGCAGACGCCAGACAGAGGTCGAGTAGACCGGTTCGCTGTCCAGCACTTCGAGAACGGCTTTCAATTCGCTCCGCGGCAGTTCACTGTGCTCGCTGACGGAAAGGACGATACCCACGCGCTCCTGCTGCTTGCCAAAAGGCACGCGTACACGACACCCGGCTTTGGCGCTCATGCCTTCCGGCAGGAGGTAGTCAAAGGTACGAGGTAGCGGAACGGGTAAGGCAACGTGCGCAACGGGCATTGAATCATCCTGACTTGAAATCTGGCGGGTTAGTATACACATTAGTGGAGGGTAGAATGCGGATCAGTTTGCATGAGCAGGTTAATTTCTGTATGATTCGCCGCCTTTGATACAAATTTGTATCACTGACCTATACTATTAACATCGCGTGGTGTCTGGCGTTAGGGCTGGAAGAGCGACGCGGCCTTAAACCGAGGTTTTCCCATGAAAAAAGATATTCACCCGAAATACGAAGAAATTACTGCAAACTGCTCTTGCGGTAACGTCATTAAAATCCGCTCTACTGTCGGTCACGATCTGAACCTCGACGTGTGCAGCAAGTGCCACCCGTTCTATACTGGCAAGCAGCGTGATGTTGCTACCGGTGGCCGTGTTGATCGCTTCAACAAGCGTTTCAGCATCCCGGGCAGCAAATAAGTTCCTGCTGTCAGAAAAAAGCGCCTTATGGCGCTTTTTTTGTATCTGTACTTGATAATAAAACATACATTGATGTATTGAATGATGTTTCACTTTTAATAAATGAAACAGTGTTTTTATTTTTTAAGATAAAATATTCGCACTAGTGATCTTCGTCATTTTTATCTTCTGTTCTTTGCCACTCATGCCAATTCCTGGCAAAATCTCAAAGGTTTATCCCCTCTTTCTAAAATACACTTTCGCGGAAATATAAAATTATTCTTACGACTCTATTGCTTTCCTGTTTATAGCCCGGAATGTGATGGTGAATTTTCTTTATTTAGTGTGAAAAGGGATTGTCATGAACTTTAAATCTACCTTGTTACTTATTCCATTATTATCTGCGGCCGCGCAGGCGGGTTATGTTGATTACCGCCATGAATATTATGATGACGGGCGAAATTACGATCGTGTTTATATGTCTCATCGTTTTGCTACAGGTTTTGGTGTAGCGGTAGAGGCCATTTCACGTTCTGAAGATACGCAATCGAACGATGCGTGGAATAATATGGAAAGTAACGGTAACGAGTATACGGCAAGTTACCAGTTTACCTGGCGGGATCTCATCTGGCAGCCAGGTATTGCGATCGAAACGGGCGATAACATCACGATTTATAAACCTTATATCCGCGTGCAGTACAACATCAACGACAGCTGGTGGACCGCGTTCCGCTATCGTCAGGAGTACATGCGCAGAAACACTGACGGCAAAGATGACCGCATGGTCTATCGTCCGGAAGCCTGGCTTGGTTATAACGTCAATAACTGGATGTTTGAGCTAAACGGCATTTATAAAATTGCCGATAGCGAAGATTTATATAACAACCGGAAAGATGATTATGAATATAACTTCCGTGTCGCTTATAAAATAGATTCCTGGGTTCCATTTATTGAAATTGGTAATGTTTCTTCGGGTTATGACACCACCACGACTGACGATCGCCAGACCCGCTATCGTGTCGGCCTCGGTTATAACTTCTGATTGTTAATACTCTGCGTATTCGTTTATTACGTTGAACACCAGGATATACGCATAGTTTGCGTGAATAATATGTCTAAGGAGTTGACATCATGTCTAATGATGGAACAGTGAGTGGAAGCAATCAAGATATTGTCGTCAGACCTTTCGGATTCAGGGATAAAATTGGTTATTTGTGTGGTGACCTGGGAACCTGTTTTATTCTTGGGTTAGTAAATAGTTTTTTAATGATTTATTACACTAACGTCCTCGGCATTTCAGGAGTTATTGTCGGCTCGCTCTATTTTGTGACTAAGCTCTTTGATGCGTTTGTCGATGTTGGTGTAGGGCGCTTATGCGATACCTCTAAATTGACGGTACATGGACGATTTAATCCGTGGGTGCGCCGTATGAAGTACCCGTTCTGCATCATTGCGGTGGTCCTGTTCCTGCCGTTTGTGAATGATTTTTCTTATACGGCGAAAATTATCTATATCTGCTGTTCCTATTTTGTTTACGGTTCACTGTTATCGACAGTCAGCATTCCATATGGCGCCATGTCTGCGGCGATTAGCTCGAACCCGGAAGATCGGGTGTCACTGTCAACCTGGCGCAGCGTGGGTTCCGCCATCGGCGGTGGAGCAACCGGCTTTTTTATCCCGATTCTGATGTACACCACCCTGGTGGACGGAAGTCAGGTGATTTCCGGGCAACATTTTTTCTGGATTGCTATTGGTTGTGCCGTACTGGGCTTTATCTTTTTAACGTTGACCTGTCAGTTAACAACAGAACGTGTGCGCGTGGAGCGAAAAGAGAGTATGCCCGTATCGGTGCTGCTGAAGGGATTGTTACGCAATAAAGCACTGATCGTTTTAGTTGTGGTGGATCTGCTGATTGTGATTAACCAGGGGTTGTCAGGTACCAACATGACTTACCTGTTTAATGACTACTTCCACAACAAAGAGGCCATGTCCGTGGCGTTGCTATTTACCTTCGGCTCTCTGGTTTTGCTGGCACCCTCGGCATCCTGGCTGACGAAGCGGTTTGGCAAAAAAGAGGCCAGCGTCGGCGCATTGCTCTTTGCGGTGGCGATGTATCTGATTATGTACTTCATCCATATTACGGACGCGAAAGTCTATTTGGTTTTCCTGTTCCTGGCGACGCTGGGGGCAGGGCTATTCAACCTGATGATTTGGGCGTTTATGACCGATGTTTGTGATTATCATCAGTATGTCACCGGCGATCGTGAGGATGGTACGGTTTACGGTGTGAACTTCTTTGCCCGCAAGGTGGGTCAGGCGTGTGCAGGGGCGATTGGTGGCTTTATGCTGGCCATCATTGGTTATCAATCTTCGTCAACGGGCGGTGCAGTGCAAACCAGCATTGTGCAGGAAAATATTTATACGATGGCAAATCTCTTGCCGGCTTTGTGCCTGTTTTTGGCGGCGGTTATTCTGATTTATTGCTATCCATTGAACCGCAGAGAAACGCTCAAAATGGAAGAAACATTGAATAAAATCAATGGTATTAGAAAATAACGTTGTGAGAAACGGCGGGGTTATCCCGCCTTTTCTCTTTTTTTCTAACCGTCAGCCGATCAGTACTCCCACGTCTCCGGGTCGATCCCCAGTTCACGCATGATGATCTTCGCCTCTTCCGGGATCTCATCACTGCGTTCTTTGCGCAGATCCTCGTCGTTTGGCAACGGTTGTCCGGTAAAGGCGTGCAGAAACGCTTCACACAGCAGTTCGCTGTTGGTGGCGTGACGCAGGTTATTCACCTGACGACGCGTGCGTTCATCGGTAAGGATTTTTAACACCTTCAGAGGAATGGAAACCGTAATTTTTTTGACTTGCTCACTCTTCTTACCGTGCTCAGCGTATGGGCTGATATATTCGCCGCTCCATTCAGCCATGAGATACCTAATCCTCTTTGTCATTAATATTGAGGCCAGAACCTGAGCCCGGACCATAATTGCGCGTAGTTTATCGTAGTGGCGCGGCCCTGACACGAAGTTAGCCGACGCAAATGTACGCTAATGCATATAATTTTAACGGCTATTTCCTGTTTGCTCAATCTATACGCAAAGAAGTTTAGATGTCCAGATGTATTGACGGCTATTGTAACAATGATTACTCTGGTGTCTGACTTTTCACCGACTCAGCCAGGATCTCCTCAATATGACGCGTAAACAGGCCACCATTGCAGTGCGTAGCGGATTAAATGACGACGAGCAGTACGGTTGCGTTGTCCCGCCGATTCACCTCTCCAGTACCTATAATTTCACCGGTTTTAATGAGCCTCGTGCTCATGACTATTCACGCCGTGGTAACCCGACGCGTGATGTGGTTCAGCGTGCGCTGGCGGAGTTGGAGGGGGGCGCTGGTGCAGTGCTGACCAATACCGGCATGTCGGCGATTCATCTGGTCACCACGGTGTTTCTGAAGCCTGGCGATCTGCTGGTCGCACCGCACGACTGTTACGGTGGTAGCTACCGCCTGTTTGACAGTCTGGCAAAACGTGGCTGTTATCGTGTGCTGTTTGTCGATCAGGGTGATGATCAGGCGCTGAAAGCGGCGCTGGCAGAAAAACCGAAGCTGGTGCTGGTCGAAAGTCCAAGCAATCCGCTGCTGCGCGTGGTAGATATTGCAAAAATCTGCCAACTGGCACGTGAGGCTGGTGCGGTGAGCGTTGTCGACAACACTTTTTTAAGTCCTGCACTGCAAAATCCACTGGCATTGGGCGCCGATCTGGTGTTGCATTCATGCACGAAATATTTAAACGGTCACTCAGACGTGGTGGCTGGTGTTGTTATAGCCAAAGATCCGGAAACGGTCACTGAACTGGCATGGTGGGCGAATAATATTGGCGTGACCGGCGGCGCATTTGATAGTTATCTGCTGTTGCGCGGCCTGCGTACTCTGTCACCGCGTATGGAGGTGGCGCAACGTAATGCTCAGGCTATTGTGGACTACCTGCAAACCCAGCCGCTGGTGAAGAAACTGTATCATCCGTCACTGCCGGATAATCAGGGGCATGAGATTGCCGCGCGTCAGCAAAAAGGGTTTGGCGCGATGTTGAGTTTTGAACTGGATGGCGACGAGCAAACATTGCGTCGCTTCCTGAGCGGGTTGTCATTGTTTACGCTGGCGGAATCATTAGGGGGCGTTGAAAGTCTGATCTCCCACGCCGCGACCATGACACATGCGGGTATGGCGCCAGAAGCGCGTGCTGCTGCCGGAATTTCGGAAACGTTGTTGCGTATCTCCACCGGTATTGAAGATGGCGAAGATTTAATTGCCGACCTGGAAAATGGCTTCCGGGCTGCAAACAAGGGGTAAACATGAGTGTGATTGCGCAGGCAGGGGCGAAGGGTCGTCAACTGCACAAATTTGGTGGTAGTAGTCTGGCAGACGTGAAATGTTATTTGCGTGTCGCAGGTATTATGGCGGAGTACTCGCAGCCTGACGATATGATGGTTGTTTCCGCCGCGGGCAGTACCACTAACCAGTTGATTAGCTGGCTGAAGTT
The DNA here is from genome assembly GCF_001034465.1 of Citrobacter sp. MGH100. NCBI lineage: Bacteria > Pseudomonadati > Pseudomonadota > Gammaproteobacteria > Enterobacterales > Enterobacteriaceae > Citrobacter > Citrobacter sp. MGH100. Next base: position 30,682 of record NZ_KQ089805.1, on the reverse strand, counting down.
AAGCCAGACCGATCGTCTTTCTGCGCATCAGGTTCAACAGGCGTTACGTCGCTATCAAAGCGAGCTTATCAGCGGTTTGTTACCTCCTGAGGTGGCGGATGGGTTGATCGGCGCGTTTATTCACGATCTGGAACGCCTGGCCGGGTTACTCGACAGCGGTGTAAACGATGCCGTTTATGCTGAAGTCGTCGGGCATGGCGAGGTGTGGTCCGCGCGTTTGATGTCCGCTGTCCTTAATCAACAGGGGCTGGAATCGGCCTGGCTGGATGCGCGTGAGTTTTTACGTGCTGAACGCGGCGCTCAGCCGCAGGTGGATGAAGGTCTTTCTTACCCATTACTGCAGCAACTGCTGGCGCAGCATCCGGGTAAGCGCCTGGTGGTGACTGGTTTTATCAGCCGTAGCAATGCGGGTGAAACGGTCCTGCTGGGGCGTAACGGCTCTGACTACTCGGCGACGCAGGTTGGTGCGCTGGCGGGCGTTTCTCGTGTCACCATCTGGAGCGATGTCGCCGGGGTTTACAGCGCGGATCCGCGTAAAGTAAAAGACGCCTGTTTGCTGCCGCTGCTGCGTCTTGATGAAGCCAGCGAGCTGGCGCGTCTGGCGGCTCCGGTTCTGCATGCCCGCACCTTACAGCCGGTTTCGGGTAGCGATATCGACCTCCAGTTGCGCTGTAGCTACACGCCGGATCAGGGATCAACGCGGATTGAGCGAGTACTGGCTTCTGGTACCGGGGCGCGCATCGTGACCAGCCATGACGACGTCTGTCTGATTGAGTTTCAGGTTCCCACCGGCCAGGACTTTAAGCTGGCCTACAAAGAAGTCGACCAGATTTTAAAACGCACCCAGGTGCGTCCACTGGCGGTGGGCGTGCATCCTGACCGCCAGCTACTGCAATTTTGCTACACCTCTGAAGTCGCTGACGGCGCACTGAAAATTCTTGATGAAGCCGGTTTGCCGGGCGAGCTGCGTCTGCGCCAGGGGCTGGCGCTGGTGGCGATGGTTGGGGCAGGCGTAACGCGTAATCCGCTGCATTGCCACCGTTTCTGGCAACAGTTAAAAGGCCAGCCAGTCGAGTTTACCTGGCAGTCGGAAGAGGGGATCAGTCTGGTTGCGGTACTGCGTACCGGCCCGACCGAAAGCCTGATTCAGGGGTTGCATCAGTCTATTTTCCGCGCAGAAAAACGTATTGGTCTGGTGCTGTTCGGCAAGGGGAATATTGGTTCACGCTGGCTGGAACTGTTTGCTCGCGAACAAACAACGCTTTCCGCGCGTACCGGGTTTGAATTCGTGCTGGCAGGCGTGGTGGATAGCCGCCGCAGCCTGCTGAACTATGAAGGGCTGGATGCCAGCCGTGCCCTGGCCTTCTTCGACGACGAAGCGGTAGAGCAGGATGAAGAGGCGCTATTCCTGTGGATGCGCGCCCACCCGTATGATGATTTAGTGGTGCTGGATGTGACGGCCAGTGAACAATTGGCCGATCAGTATCTGGACTTCGCCAGCCATGGTTTCCATGTCATTAGCGCCAATAAACTGGCGGGGGCGAGTACCAGTGATAAGTATCGCCAAATTCATGATGCTTTCGAAAAAACCGGTCGCCACTGGCTGTATAACGCCACCGTGGGCGCAGGTTTGCCGATCAACCATACTGTGCGCGATCTGATTGATAGTGGCGATACGATTCTGTCGATCAGCGGGATCTTCTCCGGCACGTTATCCTGGCTGTTTCTGCAATTTGATGGCACGGTCCCGTTCACCGATCTGGTGGATCAGGCCTGGCAGCAAGGACTAACTGAACCGGACCCGCGCGTCGATCTTTCTGGCAAAGATGTGATGCGTAAGCTGGTGATCCTGGCGCGTGAAGCAGGTTACGATATTGAGCCGGACCAGGTTCGCGTTGAGTCACTGGTGCCTGCGCACTGCGAAGAAGGCTCCATTGACCATTTCTTTGAAAATGGCGATGAGTTGAACGAACAGATGGTGCAACGTCTGGAAGCTGCACGTGAAATGGGGCTGGTGTTGCGCTACGTGGCGCGTTTTGACGCCAATGGTAAAGCGCGTGTGGGTGTTGAAGCGGTCCGCGCTGAACACCCGCTGGCAGCGCTGTTGCCGTGCGATAACGTGTTCGCCATTGAAAGCCGCTGGTATCGTGATAACCCGCTGGTGATCCGTGGGCCGGGCGCAGGTCGTGATGTGACCGCCGGTGCTATCCAGTCCGACATCAACCGTTTGGCGCAGTTGCTGTAGTTTGCGTTGCCGGATGGCGCTTACGCTTATCCGGCCTGGCGATGACACAAACCGTAGGCCCGGTAAGCGGCAGCGCCACCGGGCAAATCCAGGATGTTGTATTTCTCCGTCAGCGTCCTTATCGTCTGAAACACAGAATGGGCAGAGTAACGTGGGCTTTGCTGAAATTCCGTCTGTTGCTGCAACCAGTTGAGAAAATGATGACTTGCCGCCAGGGTTATTGACGCTCCTTTTTCAACCTGACCCTCTGTTAACAAACACACCATTTTACGTGTGTCGCCTTGTTGCCAAATTTGCCACTGGTTCTGCCACCATCCCTGATAACTTTTGCCCAGTAACTGCCAGGGCCTGGTGTGTTGATCGTCGCTGATTTCTTCATCCACAAACCAAAGCGAGGCGTGATGTTCGCGAAATTGTTCCGCCCATGCGGTAATCACTGCGCCGCGCAGAAAGCATTCGTGGGCAATAATGTGCGTTTTTACCGCAGGCCAGAGATGGCTCAGGACGCGGAAATGCCCATGCGCGGTAATGACCGGGCGTAAAATTGCGCCGCTGGCGTTACGTTTGAGCATCGCGCTGCCGTACTGAATTTCGTCAAATTGGCTGCGGCGTAAAAACTGCGTTTCTCGCTGACTGACTCGTTCCACAATATCATCATGACTCACCACTGGCTCAGTGCTGCCGCGCCAGCGGTAACGCAATGAAGCCCCGGCAGGATGAGGTGTGAAATTGCTGGAAATATGCAGAATATTACCGCGAATAGCGTCAAAACTGAGCAACACATAGAGTTGCTGATCTGCACTGGCGCCCTGAAAAGGTACGATCAGAGAGACTGTTGCGATTTGTTCGGGCGGTTGGATGGCGACGAGCGGTTGCTGCTTTGGTGTCCAGACCTTTTTGCAGCTCCGGCACTGAACGCGTTGGCTGCCCTGAGGATTTCGGCCATAGCGTATCGTTTCTCGCTGGTAACAACGTGGGCAAAAATGACCGCTTTGGGCGGCAAAATCCGTTAAATATGCTGACAACCACCTACCAAACTGTTCCTCATTAAACAGCGGGGGATAGCTGCCGCATGCCCGGCAATGCAGTGCGGCATAACCCAGCCGATACTCTGGCCAGCTGTAATCTGCTGAGCTCGCCAGTCCCAGATTTTGGCAGCCAAAGGATTTACAGCAATTGATAGTGAACGGAGATGTCATCGTATTACCAACGATTTTTAATGGTCGTTGATTTTGACCCGCGACTATCACCGGTGGATGTGAGTTTTCTCACATAAAAAACCCTTTCAGAACGTAACGTAGCGATTCTTTATATGACTGAAAGGGATTGATTATGAAGTTAAAAATGCTTGCTGTTGGTGTTCTGGTATCGTTGCCGCTCTGGGCGAGTGCCAAAGATGTCACAATTATCTATACCAACGATCTTCACGCCCACGTTGAACCTTATAAAGTCCCATGGATTGCGGATGGCACGCGTGACATTGGCGGTTGGGCCAATATCACGACGATGGTGAAGCAGGAGAAAGCGAAAAACAGCGCCACCTGGTTTTTTGATGCGGGTGATTATTTTACCGGGCCGTATATCAGCAGTCTGACCAAGGGTAAGGCGATTATCGATATCATGAACACCATGAATTTTGATGCTGTCACCATGGGTAATCATGAATTCGATCACGGTTGGGACAATACGCTGTTGCAACTGAGTCAGGCGAAATTCCCCATCGTGCAGGGTAATATCTTTTATCAGAACAGCAGCAAAATGTTCTGGGATAAGCCTTACACCATTATTGAAAAAGATGGCGTGAAGATTGGCGTGATTGGCCTGCACGGCGTGTTTGCTTTTGATGATACGGTTTCTGCGGCGACACGTATTGGTATCGAAGCGCGTGATGAAGTGAAGTGGTTGCAACGCTATATCGATGAGCTTAAAGGCAAAGTCGATCTCACCGTGGCGCTGATCCATGAAGGCACGCCAGCGCGCCAGTCCAGTCTGGGCGGCACCGATGTGCGCCGTGCGCTGGATAAAGACATCCAGACCGCAGGCCAGGTGCAGGGGCTGGATATCCTGATCACCGGTCATGCGCATGTGGGCACGCCGGAGCCGATTAAAGTCGGTAATACCCTGATCCTTTCCACCGACAGCGGGGGTATTGATGTGGGTAAACTGGTGCTGGATTATCAGCAGAAACCGCATCAATTTACCGTGAAGAATTTCGAGCTAAAGACCATTTTTGCGGATGAATGGCAACCAGACCCGCAGACGAAACAGGTCATCGATGGCTGGAATAAAAAGCTTGATAAGGTGGTACAACAGACGGTTGCAAACTCTCCGGTTGAGCTGACGCGTGCTTACGGTGAATCTTCTTCGTTGGGCAATCTGGCGGCGGATGCGCTGCTGGTGGCGGCAGGTAAAGATACCCAGTTAGCGCTCACTAACTCAGGCGGCATCCGTAATGAAGTCCCCGCAGGAGCCATCACCATGGGGGCGGTCATTAGCACCTTCCCGTTCCCGAACGAGCTGGCCACAATGGATCTCACCGGTAAGCAGTTGCGTAGTTTGATGGAGCACGGTGCGAGTTTAAGTAACGGTGTTTTGCAGGTATCTAAAGGCCTGGAGATGAAGTATGACAGCAGTAAACCGGTCGGTCAGCGAGTCACCGTATTGACGTTAAACGGCCAACCCATTGAAGACGCCACCATCTATCACATTGCCACCAATAGCTTCCTGGCGGACGGTGGTGATGGTTTTGCCGCATTTACCGAAGGTAAAGCGCGAAATACATCCGGAGGCTACTACATCTCTAATGCGGTTGTTGATTATTTCAAAGCGGGAAATCCGCTGACGGATGAGCAACTCAAAGGCATGCGTGTGGCAGATGTGAAACCGTAGCGAGCTCAGGCCAGCAGACAATCCGCTGGCCTGTTGTTTTAGCCTCTGTGAGAGGCAAACACCTCTTTCGCGGCAAACAAACCATTGAGTGCCGCGGGGAAGCCAGCATATACGGCCATCTGCATAATCACTTCAACGATCTCATCCTGCGTTAAACCCACGTGTAATGCCGCGCCAATATGTACTTTCAGTTGCGGTGTGGCGTTACCCAGCGCAGTTAATGCCGCGACGGTAGCTATTTCTCTACTGCGTAAATCCAGCCCCGGTCTTGAATAGATGTCGCCAAAAGGAAATTCAATCAGGTATTGGGCGAAGTCTGGCGCAATGTCCTGCAGACTTTCGATGACTGCATCGCCCCCTTTGCCATCTACTTTTTGCAACATCTCCTGGCCGGTAATAAAGCGTTCTGAAAGCATCATTTCTTCCTCTATCGTGTGGTCTGTGGCGTGAGGATAGAGCGCGCAGAATGATTGGGATAATACCGTTTCCGTGATACTTTTTTGGTATGACAATATCGCCCCTGCACTCTCTGGATATCCGTCTGCTGCGCTACTTCACCGTAGTGGCCGAAGAGAACAACATGAGTCGTGCGGCGCAACGTCTTTTTATGTCGCAGCCGCCGCTAAGCCGTCATATTCGCCAGCTTGAAGAACGCCTGGGGGTGACGCTTTTTGTCCGTCATACCCGTGGGCTTACGCTGACGGAGGACGGCCAGCGCGTACTTGAAATGGTGCGTCCGCTGCTGGCGCTACAGGACAAGACCTATATTGCATTGAGCCAGTTAGCGCAGATGGAGGTGCAACCTCTGCGTTTAGGATTAAGCACGGCGTTTGAACAGGGCGTTTTTGTGGCTCTTGAATCAACGCTAAATGCTCGTGTAAAAATGCTGCGTGTCATGCGTCACGGCTCACCTGAACTTGTTCGTCAGGTAAGGCGAGGCAAACTGGATGCGGCGCTGGTGGCTTTGCCTATTGAGGCATCTGGGCTTACCGTCACCCCTTTAGCCTGGCAAGAGCCGATAATTGCTGCATTACCCTCCTTTTGGTCAGAGGCTTGTACGGCTTCTCTTTCCTTATCGGCACTCAACCACCGACCGTTGTTCTGGTTCCAGCGGGAACGTAACCCGGCTTTTTTTGACTATACCCGGCAGATTTTCCACCGCGCTGGTTACTCTCCTTCCTGTCTTGAAGAACCACTGGAGCATGATGTGCTGCTTGCGCGGATTGCCCAGGGCGATGGTTTAAGTTTGCTTCCGGCTTCATTTGCTGCTATCCAGCGTCAGGGCGTGGTATTCCATCCACTGAGCGATGCTGAGCTGTGTATCCGTGCCGGGTTAGTGATGTTGCCTGAAAATGAGAGCCGGTTGCAGTGGGTGCAAGAACTCATGATGCAATCCCTCATCATTTCAAGCTGATGTGAATTTTTTTCACGTTGGCTGAGTATTCCTCACCTTTAGCGATGATTTTTGTGTTGACGCCAGCATGCTTTTCCGTCATTTTTACATCTAGACGTCTAAACGTATAGCAGTTCACAACACAACATATAACGACAAAAGATTGATGAGGTAAGGTATGAGCTTTTTTCACGCCAACCAGCGGGAAGCCCTGAATCAGAGCCTGGCAGAAGTTGCCGGTCAGATTAACGTTTCATTTGAGTTTTTCCCGCCGCGCACCAGTGAAATGGAGCAAACCCTGTGGAACTCCATCGATCGCCTGAGCAGCCTGAAGCCGAAGTTTGTTTCAGTCACTTACGGTGCAAACTCTGGTGAGCGCGACCGTACGCACAGCATTATTAAGGGTATTAAGGATCGCACGGGTCTTGAAGCGGCGCCGCACCTGACCTGCATTGATGCGACCCGTGATGAGCTGCGTACCATTGCTCAGGACTACTGGAACAACGGTATTCGGCATATTGTGGCCCTGCGTGGTGACCTGCCGCCGGGAAGCGGTAAACCGGATATGTATGCTTCTGACCTGGTGACGCTGCTGAAAGACGTTGCTGACTTTGATATCTCCGTTGCGGCTTACCCGGAAGTGCACCCGGAAGCAAAGAGTGCTCAGGCTGATTTGCTGAACCTGAAGCGTAAGGTTGATGCCGGTGCGAACCGCGCGATCACCCAGTTCTTCTTCGATGTAGAAAGCTATCTGCGTTTTCGCGATCGCTGCGTGTCTGCGGGTATCGATGTGGAAATTATTCCGGGTATCCTGCCAGTCTCCAACTTTAAGCAGGCGAAAAAATTTGCCGACATGACCAATGTTCGTATCCCTTCCTGGATGTCGACAATGTTTGATGGTCTGGATGATGATGCCGAAACCCGCAAGCTGGTAGGGGCGAATATCGCCATGGACATGGTGAAGATCCTCAGTCGCGAAGGGGTGAAAGATTTTCACTTCTATACGCTCAACCGCGCTGAGATGAGCTACGCTATTTGTCACACACTGGGTGTAAGACCGAATTAAACAGATGCCCCAGCCCTCTACGGAGGGCTTTTTATTGATCATTTTGATCTACATCTCTGTAACGTAAAATATAAAAGGAATTAGCTATCGAATCTGTGGGTTATTTCGACTATATCTTATCTCTGGTGGTGTATATCGTAGTCAGAACACTGTAAAGGGAGCATATAGATGAGCATGTCCGACGATAGCCAGAACACATCAACTGCCGGTAAGTGTCCTTTTCATCAGGGCGGTCACGACCAGAGCGCGGGAGCAGGAACGAACAACCGCGACTGGTGGCCTAATCAACTCCGTGTAGATTTGCTGAACCAACATTCCAACCGTTCGAACCCGCTGGGCGAGGACTTCAACTACCGCAAAGAATTTAGCAAACTCGACTATTCTGCCCTGAAAGGGGATCTCAGAGCCCTTCTGTCCGAATCTCAACCGTGGTGGCCTGCTGACTGGGGTACCTATGCCGGTTTATTCATCCGTATGGCATGGCACGGTGCAGGGACCTATCGCTCCATCGATGGACGCGGTGGCGCGGGTCGCGGACAGCAGCGTTTTGCACCACTGAATTCCTGGCCGGACAACGTTAGCCTTGATAAGGCGCGTCGTCTGCTGTGGCCAATCAAGCAGAAATATGGTCAGAAAATTTCCTGGGCCGACCTGTTTATTCTCGCGGGTAACGTGGCGCTGGAAAACTCAGGTTTCCGTACCTTCGGTTTTGGCGCAGGGCGTGAAGACGTCTGGGAACCGGATCTGGACGTAAACTGGGGTGATGAGAAAGCCTGGCTGACTCACCGCCATCCTGAAGAGTTGGCAAAAGCGCCGCTGGGCGCAACCGAAATGGGCCTTATCTATGTGAACCCGGAAGGGCCGGACCATAGCGGCGAACCGCTTTCTGCGGCAGCGGCTATTCGCGCGACCTTCGGTAACATGGGAATGAACGACGAAGAAACTGTCGCGCTGATTGGTGGTGGTCATACGTTGGGCAAAACCCACGGTGCAGCACCAGCATCCCATGTTGGTCCTGATCCGGAATCTGCACCAATTGAAGCGCAGGGCCTGGGCTGGGCCAGCAGCTACGGCAGCGGCTCGGGTGCAGATGCCATCACTTCTGGTCTGGAAGTTGTCTGGACGCAGACTCCGACCCAGTGGAGCAACTATTTCTTCGAGAACCTGTTCAAATATGAGTGGGTGCAAACTCGCAGCCCGGCAGGCGCTATTCAGTTTGAAGCGGTTGACGCACCGGAGATTATCCCCGATCCGTTTGATCCGTCGAAAAAACGCAAGCCAACAATGCTGGTCACCGACCTGACCTTGCGCTTTGATCCTGAGTTCGAGAAGATCTCTCGTCGTTTCCTTAACGATCCGCAGGCGTTCAACGAAGCCTTTGCCCGTGCGTGGTTTAAACTGACGCACCGTGATATGGGGCCGAAAGCGCGTTACATCGGACCGGAAGTACCGCAAGAAGATCTGATTTGGCAGGATCCACTGCCGCATGCGTTCTTCAACCCAAGCGAAGAAGACATTCTTAACCTGAAGGCGACCATTGCAGCTTCCGGACTTTCTGTCAGTGAGCTGGTATCGGTGGCGTGGGCTTCCGCATCGACTTTCCGTGGTGGTGACAAACGTGGTGGCGCTAACGGTGCGCGTCTGGCGCTGGATCCACAGCGCGGCTGGGATGTGAATGCCACCGCAGCACGCGTTCTGCCTGTGCTGGAAGGTATTTATAAATCTGCTCATACCGCCTCGTTGGCTGATATTATCGTGCTGGCCGGTGTGGTCGGTGTCGAGAAAGCGGCAAGCGCGGCGGGTGTTAACATCACTGTACCTTTTGTTCCGGGCCGCGTAGATGCGCGTCAGGACCAAACCGATATCGAGATGTTTGAGCTGCTGGAGCCTATTGCAGATGGTTTCCGTAACTATCGTGCCCGTCCTGACGTGTCGACCACCGAGTCGCTGCTGATCGATAAAGCGCAGCAGCTGACCCTGACAGCACCGGAAATGACCGTGCTGGTGGGCGGGATGCGCGTACTGGGTGCCAACTTTGATGGTAGCCAGCATGGCGTCTTTACCGATCGTCCTGGCGTACTCAGCACTGACTTCTTCGTCAATCTGCTGGATATGCGTCATGAGTGGAAGGCGGTTGATGAGTCAAAAGAGCTGTTTGAAGGCCGTGATCGTCTGAGCGGCGAAGTAAAATACACCGCAACCCGCGCCGATCTGGTATTTGGTTCTAACTCTGTACTGCGCGCAGTGGCTGAAGTTTATGCCTGCAGCGATGCCCACGAGAAGTTCGTGAGAGATTTCGTGGCCGCATGGGTGAAAGTGATGAACCTGGATCGTTTCGATCTGCTGTAACAGACGATGCCGGATGCCGCTTGTGCGGGTCCGGTATCGTAGGAATAAAAAAATCCCCGCATTTGCGGGGATTTTTATTGGCAGGTTATTCCCACTCTTGCAGATACCGCTGGCCATACTGATCGGCCACCAGCAGCGCAGCGTAAACCTGATCCGGCGTGGCGCCGCCCGGCATGTTGTGGATAGTTTCGCCTTCGGCACAAGCCGCTTCTGCCACAATACGCATTTTCGCCGGGATATCCTGTTTGATGTCCAGTTGCGCCAGGGTAATCGGCAAGCCAACGGAATGGCACAGCGCTGCCACGGTTTCGATTTCGTCTACCGGCGCGTTTTCCAGCACCAGTTGCGTCAATGTACCGAAAGCCACCTTCTCACCGTGGTAGTAGTGATGCGCATCCGGGATTGCCGTCAGACCGTTATGAATGGCGTGTGCCGCAGCCAGGCCACCGCTTTCAAAACCGACGCCGCTCAGATAGGTGTTAGCTTCAATTACACGCTCCAGTGCAGGCGTGACCACGTGCTGCTCGGCGGCCAGCATCGCTTTTTCACCTTCTTCGATCAGCGTATTGAAGCACAGCTCAGCCAGTGCCAGCGCCGCCTGAGTGCATTGACCACCCGCCATGGTTGTGGCGCCGCTGCGCGAGCAGGCGCGTGCTTCAAACCAGGTTGCCAGCGCATCGCCGATACCTGCTGCCAGCAGACGCGCCGGTGCGCCCGCGACAATTTTGGTATCAACAATGACCCTGTCCGGGTTGTTCGGCAGCAGCAGATAGCGGTCAAATTCACCGGCATCAGTGTAAATGACGGACAGTGCGCTACACGGTGCATCGGTGGAGGCGATGGTTGGCGCAATGGCGACCGGTACACCCATAAAGTGCGCCAGTGCTTTGGCGGTATCCAGCGTTTTACCGCCGCCGATACCGAGCACGGCCCCGCATTGCGCTTTTTCCGCTACGCCACGCAGGCGGTCGATTTCGTTTTGCGAACATTCGCCGCCAAATGGTGCAATTTCCAGCGCCAATCCGGCGTCATGGAAGCTTTTTTCCAGCGCAGGTTGGGCAAAGCCTAAGACAAACTTGTCCCCAACGACCAGCCAGCGCTCTGCCAGTGGTTTGAGGTAGCTGCCAAGACGGGTAATAACATCAGCACCCTGGATGTACTTACCAGGTGATTGAATAATGCGATCCATACTTTATTTCCCTCACAGGTTGATGTGACCAAATGCGTTGTTCCAGTCCTGCTCAAACTTCTCTATCGCTGACTCTACCGCAGGGGTATTGAGCATTTGTTGCGCTACGTCTAATGGCAGGGTGATTGCTTCACATCCTGCCAGCAAGCAATCCAGCGCCTGACGCGGAGTTTTAAAGCTGGCCGCCAGTACCATGCTGTTCGGTGTATGCAGTTCCAGCAATGTTTGCAGTTCTTGTACTGTGCGAATTCCGTCGCCGCCCTGAGCGTCAATACGGTTAACGTAAGGTGCGATATATTTTGCCCCAGCCAGTGCGGCCAGCAGACCCTGAGAAGCACTGTATACCGCGGTGCCCAGTGTGGTGATACCCTCTTTTTTCAGCATTTTGATCGCGGCCAGACCTTCAGCCGTGACGGGAATCTTCACCACCAGACCGGGCACGGCGTTGCTCAGGCGTTTAGCTTCTTCCACCATGCCCTGCGCATCCCGGCTCATGGTCTGGGCAAACAGAATACCCTCTTTGCCAATGGCGTTCTGCAGGCGTGGCAGTACATCCCAGATAGATTCTTTGCTTGCTGCCACAATGCTTGGGTTGGTGGTGACGCCCGCGATAGGGAAGATGCGTGCCAGACGTTCGACTTCTGCGACGTTGGCGGTATCAAGATAAAGTTCCATACAAAAACACCCTCTACGTTTTCCGTTAGCTGCCCGTTGCCGGGTTGCTTTGCTATGCACAGGATAAGAGTGTTTCGTCACGCGGCGCTATCTGACAAATCTGCCAAAAGCTGGATAAATGTAATATGTCTAAAAAAGTGAGAGATACTTCACATGTAAGTGATATGTGCTGGTATATGTTTTTTGATAATACAAAAATCCAGTAAATGTTACCTTTGTCTCCGTTTTCTGTCCCAGTATGCGACTATTACTGGTCAGTTTTTTTCTCCGTCAACTGGCTGTGATATTGCCGACGATACTCTGACGGCGAACGTTCAGTATTCTTGCGAAACAGGCGGCAGAAGTAGTTGCTGTCAATAAACCCACAGGTGTGCGCCACGTCTTTGATCTTCAGCTCGTAACCCTTGAGCAACGTTTTTGCGTGTTCCAGTCGCGTGTGGTTCAGGTATTCGTTAAACCCGATAGCGCCCGTTTTTTGAAACAGGTGGGAGAGGTAGTTGGGTGAAATGTAAAACGCCTGTGCGACGGATTCACGGGTGAGCGGCGAAGCGTAGCGTTCGTCAATATAGCTGCGAATGGCGTCGAAAAGCGCCTGACTACGTGATGCGGTTTGGATCTGGCTGCCGAGCAGATCGCGACAGTGGCTCAGCAAGCTCGCAACGATTAGCCTGGCCGTTTGCTGCTCCTGTGGCTGCATTTTCATCTCATGGAGCGTTTGCAGCAGAAAAGAGCCAATACGCGGCCCACGCCGAGCGACGTGCTGGTGGGTAAGGTTTTGATATTGCTTGCCGTCCCATTGGACGATGCTGAAACCCAGTTGCTGTTTGCCGAACAGAATGCTGAGTGTCGTGACCGGTGTGACCCACTGCGGAATATTCCAGCCGCCAGCCGGAACAAACAAGACATCGCCGGGGGTAAGCACCTTATCGATACCAGAATCCGCAAATTCACCTTCCAGCACAATTTCCAGTCGCGGAAAATCGACCTTATACGCCAGTTCTGGCGTTGCGGCGTTGCTGCTGGCGAAGTAAACCTGGTGCAGCGGTAAGGGACCGTTAATCAGGCGGGAAAGTAGGTGGCTGATGTTGTGATACATGTGAATCCCTGACAGATCGTGGACAGGGAAACAGTAACCGTCATCATAAAAAAAGGCCACTCTTAAAGAGTGGCCTGAGAGGGCATTACTGATTCCCGATTTGATCGCCGTAAGGCAGGGAGTCGTAATCAATCAGGGCGTTTTTCTTGTACGGATTACCAATCCAGCGGGTCGTCTCTTTGAACTCCGGGCTGGTAATAGAACGGGTCGGATCGAAACCGTCGTACGTAAAGCCGGCCAAATCTGACCAGGTATGGATAAGTTCAGAGCTGCTGTACTTGCGATTAACGTCCTGTGAGAAGTCGCGTGGGTGCGCAGCCTGCCATTTTTCAGACGTCCACAGCAGGAACGGTACCGTATACATATGGCGCGTTGGGCTATCTTCGTTACGGCCCTGCGTTTTATGTGGCGGCGTGTCATACACTTCTTCACCATGGTCAGAGAAGTAGAGCAGGAAGCCGTTTGGATCAGTTGCTTTGTAGTCTTTGATCAGGCTGGCAATGATATGGTCGTTATAGACGTTGGCATTGTCATAATCGTTATATGACTCCAGTTCATCATTGCTCAGACCTGCAGGTACGTTCTCGGTATTACCGTCAAACTTGCCCTGGCCTTCCGGATAGCGGAATTTGTATTTAATGTGCGTACCCAGCAAGTGAACGATGATGAACTTTTTCGGAGCCGGGTCGGCCATGACTTCTTTAAACGGCGCCAGTACGTTGCTGTCATATTCACGCGCACTTTGGGTACGCTGCTGGTTCATATAGAACTGCTTGTCTGTCTGCCGGGAAAATACGGTCAGCATGGTGTTACGGGCGGTCATTGTTTGCTGGTTGGTGATCCAGAAGGTTTTATAACCCGCCTGTTTCATCATATTCATCAACGACGGCTGCGTCAGATATAAATCCGGGTTCTTCTCGTTCGCGAAGGTCAGCGCCTGTTGCAGGATTTCAATCGTGTACGGACGTGAGGTCACGACATTATTGAAAACGGTGAAGTTTGGATCGGATTTATGCAGCGCATCCAGTTCCGGCGTGGTTTCACGTGGGTAGCCGTACAGGCTCATGCGGCCACGTTGAGTTGACTCGCCAATCACCAGCACCAGCGTACGCGGAGCATCACCAGAATTGTCTTTAAAGTTAGCCAGTGGTGGCAGTGCGTTGTTCTCATTCAGCAGGCTATTTAATGCGGTCAATTGTTGACGGTATTGATAATAACCAGAGATGAACTGCCATGGCGCGGCAGGCTCCATGCGCGATGCAAGGCCGCCCAGCGTTTTCTCAAAAGGCTTATGCTTGATAAACGTATTGACGGTCATTGGGTGCAGAATTAAACCGTACAACAGCGCAAATGACACCAGATAACGCCATGGCGAAGGAATATGAACCGGGCGTAAACGCGTCCACAGCAGGATTGCGGTTGCTGTGTAGGCCAGTGCGATAAGTACGATCTTGAGACTGAAATATTGGCTCAGATATTCGCGGGCTTCGTTGGCGTTGGTTTCAAACATGACGAACAGAACGCTTTGTGAGAATTCTTGTCCGTAAATAACATAATAACTCAGCGCGGCCAATGAAGCAGCCCAGAGTGCCACACCAATAACGGCAGCGATAATGCGAATACGGTTCGGGAATAAGAATACCGGAATCAACCACAATGAGCTGAACAGTATTGAGTCGCGTAATCCGTTAGTTCCGCTATAGCCAGTAAAATAAATAATGGCCTGGAGTAAGGTAGAGAAGAACCAAAAATAGAGGAGTGCCCAACCCAGGGCTTTCCAGCTAAATTTGGGTTTAGACTGGAGTTGTAAGGATTGCATAGTGTGAGCCTGTCTTTAATCGTAGCGCCAACGTTAGCGGCTAAACATTAAGAGGATCTGAAGCAATGCGAGTCGAAAATCGCGTTCTGCTAACAAATATCCATTGGATGTATAAAATGCAGACAGGAATATATTAAAAATGAGATGGTTATGACAGCAGTATTTTATATCACCCTCGCGCAATAGCACGAGGGTGACAGGCATAAAAATTAGCCGGTGTTACGCATACCGGCAGCAACGCCAGCAATTGTCACCATTAGCGCCTGTTCGACGCGTGGGTCTGGTGCATGACCTTGCTCTTCTGCCTGGCGCGAACGATATAATAATTCGGCCTGTAAGACGTTCAGTGGGTCAGTATAAATATTCCTTAACTGAATAGACTCGGCAATCCATGGTAGATCGGCCATCAAATGTGAGTCATTGGCGATTGCCAACACCACATTGATATCGGCTTCCAGACGCTGACGCAGTTCTTCACCCAATGGCCAAAGCTCTTTTTTGACCAGGCGCTGATCGTAGTACTCCGCCAGCCACAGGTCAGCTTTTGAGAACACCATCTCCAGCATGCCAAGACGCGTGGAGAAGAATGGCCAGTCACGGCACATTGCTTCAAGCTCGCTTTGCTTACCGTCTTCAACCACTTTTTGCAGTGCCGTACCCGCACCCAGCCAGGCCGGAAGCATCAGGCGGTTCTGCGTCCAGGCGAAGATCCACGGAATAGCACGCAGAGACTCTACGCCACCGGTCGGGCGACGTTTTGCCGGACGTGAGCCGAGTGGTAACTTGCCCAGTTCCTGCTCTGGTGTTGCGGAACGGAAGTAAGGTACAAAGTCTTTGTTTTCACGAACATATCCACGATAGAGATCGCAGGAGATATCTGAAAGCTCATCCATGATATGACGCCAGTTATCTTTTGGCTCCGGCGGCGGTAACAGGTTAGCCTCCAGAATTGCGGCAGTGTACAGCGACAGGCTGCTGATGGTGACTTCCGGCAGGCCGTACTTAAAGCGGATCATCTCACCTTGTTCTGTCACGCGCAGGCCGCCTTTCAGGCTGCCTGGCGGTTGAGAGAGCAGTGCCGCATGGGCAGGCGCGCCGCCGCGACCAATGGAGCCGCCGCGACCGTGGAACAGCGTCAGTTCGATACCGGCTTTTTCGCAGGTTTTGATCAGCGCGTCCTGTGCCTGGTATTGCGCCCAGGAGGCCGCCATCACGCCCGCATCTTTTGCGGAGTCAGAGTAGCCAATCATGACCATCTGTTTGCCCTGAATAAAGCCGCGATACCAGTCGATATTCAGTAGCTGGCTCATGACATCATCGGCGTTGTTCAGGTCGTCCAGTGTCTCAAACAGCGGGGCAACAGGCATAGCAAAACCAATGCCGGATTCTTTCAGCAGTAAATGCACGGCCAGTACGTCAGACGGTGTTTTCGCCATTGAGATAACATAGGCAGCAATGGAGCCATAAGGCGCTTCGGCAATCACCCGGCAGGTATCGAGCACTTCACGGGTATCGTTGCTCGGTTCCCAGTGACGCGGCAGCAGCGGACGCTTGGAATTCAGCTCGCGGATCAGGAACGCTTGTTTATCCGCTTCTGACCAGTTTTCGTAGTCGCCAATTCCCAGATAGCGAGTCAGTTCGCCCAGTGCTTCGGTATGACGAGTGCTTTCCTGACGAATATCAATGCGTACCAGCGGTACGCCAAAACATTTCACGCGCCTAAGGGTGTCGAGCAACTCGCCATTGGCGATGATGCCCATACCACAGGCCTGCAGAGACTGGTAACACGCGTACAGCGGCTCCCAAAGCTGTTCGTTTTGGGTTAGCAGGCCAACAGGTTTTGGCAGTTTTTCGCCTTTCAGACGCGCTTCCAGCCAGGCCTGAGTTGCCATCAGACGTGAACGCAGCATTTTCATCAGATAGCGATAAGGTTCTGCCGCACCTTCTTCACCGACCAGTGCCATCAGTTCCGGTGTGGCTTCAACCATCGACAGTTCAGAAATCAAAAACTGGATGTCTTTCAGGAACAGGTCAGTGGCTTTCCAACGGCTAAGCAGCAGCACATGGCGGGTGATATCTGCGGTGACATTCGGGTTACCATCACGGTCGCCGCCCATCCAGGAGGTAAAACGTACCGGAACAAAATCGACAGGTAGCTTATAGCCCAGATGTTCTTCCAGCTGTTCATTTAGCTCGCGCAGGTAGTTGGGTACGCCTTCCCACAGGCTGTTTTCAACCACTGCGAAGCCCCATTTGGCTTCATCAACCGGGCTTGGTCGTAGTTTACGGATTTCATCCGTATGCCAGGACTGAGCAATCAACTGACGCAAACGACGCATCAGCTGGTGGCGCTCGTAATCGACGATGTCTTTATTATCAAGCTGTTTGAGGCATGCGTTTACTTCACCCATTTTATGAATCAAGGTGCGGCGGGTGATTTCGGTTGGGTGCGCGGTCAACACCAGCTCCAGAGACAGCGATTCCACGGCTTTCTTGATGGTGGTTTCATCGAGGTTGGGCTGGTCTTTCAATTTACGCAGGGTGCGAGCAATCACTTCCGGGTTGCTGGCAGCTTCGCCTTTTGGCGAAATACTATGGTACTGCTCGGCGGTATTGGCCAGATTCAGGAACTGGCTAAATGCGCGGGCGACGGGCAGCAGCTCGTCGTTAGACAGATTTTGCAGTGTGGTGAGCAGTTCCTGGCGATTAACTTCATTGCCAGCGCGGGATGACTTGGACAACTTACGGATTGTTTCTACGCGGTCGAGAATGTTCTCTCCCAGCGCGTCCTTGATGGTCTCTCCCAGCACTTTGCCGAGCATACTGACATTACTACGCAACGCGGAATATTGTTCGTTCATATTTACCCAGACACCCCATCTTGAAATTATTAGCCCTGTATTTTTCGGGCTTAACTTTTTAGCCGTCTTTTATAAAGCCACGTAAAACTCGTGGCGTCAATTGCTGCGAAATCGGTTCAGCAAACGAAAAAATGGCGGCAATTTACGTTATTTAATTCACATCGAACCAAATAAGCGTTGCTTATGGAAATGTTAAGAAATCGCCCCAATTACCCCTAAAGGGTTATCAGGGCAACAAGCCGCTAATGCCAGCAGAAATGGTGCACAACCTGGGTGATTAATTCGCGGGTTGGCTTAATAAAGCGTGTTTCCAGATATTCATCCGGCTGATGTGCCTGATTAATAGAACCAGGACCCAATACCAGCGTCGGACACAGCGTCTGGATAAAGGGCGCTTCGGTGCAGTAGTTCACTACTTCAGTCTGTGCGCCCAGCAGTTTCTCAACCACCTCGACCAGCTGATGGTCCGGCGGACACTCATAGCCAGGAATGGGCGGATGCAGTTCCGATACCGTCAGGCGACCCGGCCAACGTTCACTGACCGGGGCCAGCGCATCGTTAAGTAACCCATTGAGATCGTTTAGCGTCATGCCCGGTAGCGGGCGAATATCCATATGCAGTTCGCAGCAGGCGCAGATACGGTTAGCAGCATCGCCGCCATGAATATGGCCCAGATTTAACGTGGGGTACGGCACGGTAAAGGCGTCATGGTGATAGCGTTCTTTCAGGTCATCGCGCAGCTTCATGATATGGCTGATGGCATCATGCATCAGTTCAATCGCATTCACGCCGCGTGCCGGATCGCTTGAGTGACCCGACTGACCCAAAATTCGAATTGCGTTGGAGATATGGCCTTTGTGCGCGCGAACGGGCTGCAGAGATGTCGGTTCGCCAATGATTGCACAGTCCGGGCGGAGCGAGGTCGTTTCAGAAAAGTAACGTGCGCCGGCCATACTGGTTTCTTCATCAGCGGTAGCCAGAATGTAGAGTGGTTTTTTCAGTTTCGTTACATCCACACCGCGCAGTGCATCGAGAATAAAGGCGAAAAAGCCTTTCATATCCGCCGTACCCAGACCGTAAAGCTTATTGTCGTGTTCGGTGAGGGTGAAGGGATCGCGTGTCCAACGGCCATCGTCAAAGGGTACGGTATCGGTATGGCCCGCCAACAACAGGCCGCCAGCGCCCTGTCCAATGCTCGCCAGCATATTGAATTTATTTCGCGTATCGGGAACCGGTTGGACCTCCACATTGAAGCCTAAATCTTTAAACCAGCCCGCCAGCAGAGTGATTAAACCTGCATTGCTTTGATCGAGCGCTTCTTCGGTGGCGCTGATCGATGGCGTGGCAATCAGAGCGCGGTAAATCTCGATAAATGGCGGTAAATTGTTTTTCATTGTTGACACACCTCGGGTCATGATAGTATCAATATTCATGCAGTATTTGTGAATAAAAATACAATAACGTTGAGCGTAATAAAACCCACCAAGTGTAAGGTGAGGTGATAAAGGCTTATACCTGGCAACCGAATCTAAGAAGGTGAACAGCTCCGATGTTGAATACGCTGATTGTGGGCGCGAGTGGCTACGCTGGCGCAGAGCTTGTGACCTATGTAAATCGCCATCCTGATATGACCATAACCGCTTTGACCGTCTCAGCGCAAAGCAATGATGCAGGAAAATTAATCTCCGATTTACATCCGCAGCTAAAAGGCATTGTCGATTTGCCGTTACAGCCAATGTCCGATATCAGCGAGTTTAGCGCAGGGGTGGACGTTGTGTTTCTCGCGACGGCTCATGAGGTCAGTCATGATCTGGCACCGCAGTTTCTGCGTGCCGGGTGTGTGGTGTTTGACCTCTCAGGCGCGTTCCGCGTAAACGACGGCGCATTTTATGAGAAATACTATGGCTTTACCCATCAGCATCCTGAACTGCTGGAACAGGCGGTATACGGTCTGGCTGAGTGGAGCGCAGACAGACTGAAAGACGCGAATTTGATTGCTGTGCCGGGTTGTTACCCGACGGCAGCACAATTGTCGCTGAAACCACTGATTGATGCCGGGCTGTTGGATCTCCGTCAGTGGCCGGTGATTAACGCCACCAGTGGGGTGAGCGGTGCGGGCCGTAAGGCCGCTATTTCGAACAGCTTTTGTGAAGTGAGCCTGCAACCATATGGCGTGTTTACTCACCGCCATCAGCCGGAAATCGCGACTCACCTGGGTACGGAGGTGATCTTCACTCCACATCTGGGCAATTTCCCACGTGGGATCCTGGAAACCATTACCTGCCGTCTGAATGCGGGTGTAACTCAGGCTCAGGTAGCGCAGACGCTGCAACAGGCATATAGCGATAAACCGCTGGTGCGTCTGTATGACAAAGGGGTTCCGGCGCTGAAGAATGTGGTTGGATTACCGTTCTGTGATATCGGATTTGCAGTGCAGGGCGAACATCTGATTGTGGTAGCGACTGAAGATAACTTATTGAAGGGCGCGGCGGCACAGGCCATGCAGTGCGCAAATATCCGTTTCGGCTTTGCTGAGACGCAGTCTCTTATTTAAGGGTGCAATGATGAATCCATTAATTATCAAGCTGGGCGGCGTTTTACTGGATAGCGAAGAGGCGCTGGAGCGTCTGTTTACCGCGCTGGTAAATTATCGCGAGTCGCATCAGCGTCCGCTGGTCATTGTGCACGGTGGTGGCTGCGTGGTCGACGAGCTGATGAAGCAGCTGAATCTGCCGGTGAAAAAGAAAAATGGTCTGCGTGTTACGCCAGCCGATCAAATCGACATCATCACAGGGGCACTGGCGGGAACGGCGAATAAAACCTTGCTGGCCTGGGCGAAGAAACATCAAATTGCCTCTGTGGGTCTGTATCTTGGCGATGGCGACAGTGTAAAAGTGACGCCACTCGATAAAGAGTTGGGTCACGTTGGACTGGCGCAGCCGGGTTCGCCTAAGCTGATTAACACGCTGCTGGAAAGCGGTTTTCTGCCGGTAGTGAGTTCTATTGGCGTTACTGAGGATGGGCTGTTGATGAACGTTAATGCCGATCAGGCGGCGACGGCGCTGGCGGCAACGCTGGGTGCGGATCTGATCCTGCTCTCTGATGTGAGCGGTATTCTGGATGGCAAAGGCCAGCGTATTGCCGAAATGACTGCGACGAAAGCGGAACAGTTGATTGAGCAGGGTATTATTACCGATGGCATGATCGTGAAGGTCAATGCGGCGCTGGATGCTGCGCGTACGCTGGGCCGCCCGGTAGATATCGCTTCCTGGCGTCATGCTGAGCAACTCCCGGCGCTGTTTAACGGCACGCCAATTGGTACGCGTATTCTGGCTTAACTATTAATGTGCCGGATGGCGGCTTCGCCTTATCCGGCCTGGATGGGTTTTGTAGGCCCGGTAAGCGCAGCGCCACCGGGCAAAAATATCATATTAAGGAAATTCGTTATGGCACTTTGGGGTGGGCGTTTTACACAGGCAGCAGATCAGCGGTTCAAACAGTTCAACGACTCGTTGCGTTTTGACTACCGCCTGGCAGAGCAGGATATTGTCGGCTCTGTGGCCTGGTCCAAAGCGCTGGTAACCGTCGGCGTACTGACTGCTGATGAACAACTGCAGCTGGAAGAAGCGTTGAATAATCTGCTGGAAGAGGTTCGCGCGAATCCGCAGCAGATCCTGCAAAGCGATGCTGAAGATATTCACAGCTGGGTGGAAGGCAAGCTGATTGATAAAGTCGGGCAGTTAGGTAAAAAACTGCACACCGGGCGTAGTCGTAATGACCAGGTGGCAACTGATCTTAAACTGTGGTGCAAAGACACGGTCATGGAACTGCTGTCTGCTAATCGTCAGTTGCAAAGCGCGTTGGTCGACACCGCGCAAGATAATCAGGACGCGGTTATGCCGGGTTACACGCACTTGCAACGTGCACAGCCGGTGACGTTTGCTCACTGGTGTCTGGCTTATGTCGAAATGCTGGCACGTGACGAGAGCCGTCTGCAGGACGCGCTTAAGCGTCTGGACGTTAGTCCGTTAGGCTGCGGCGCGCTGGCGGGTACGGCGTATGAAATCGATCGCGAGCAGCTGGCGGGCTGGTTGGGCTTTGCCTCGGCGACCCGCAACAGCCTGGACAGCGTTTCTGATCGTGACCATGTACTGGAGTTGCTCTCTGATGCTTCTATCGGCATGGTACACCTGTCGCGTTTTGCTGAAGACCTGATTTTCTTTAACACCGGCGAAGCGGGCTTTGTCGAGCTGTCCGATCGTGTGACTTCGGGTTCATCTTTGATGCCGCAGAAGAAAAACCCGGATGCATTAGAGCTGATCCGTGGCAAATGTGGCCGCGTACAAGGTGCGCTGACCGGCATGATGATGACACTGAAAGGTCTACCGCTGGCGTACAACAAAGACATGCAGGAAGACAAAGAAGGCCTGTTCGATGCACTCGATACCTGGCTGGATTGTTTGCACATGGCCGCGCTGGTACTGGACGGCATTCAGGTGAAACGCCCTCGTTGTCAGGAAGCGGCGCAGCAGGGTTATGCCAACGCCACTGAATTGGCGGATTATCTGGTTGCCAAAGGTGTTCCGTTCCGAGAAGCACACCATATCGTAGGTGAGACGGTGGTTGAGGCGATTCGTCAGGGCAAACCGCTGGAAGCGCTGTCGCTTGCTGACTTGCAAAAGTTCAGCAGCGTCATTGGCGATGATGTCTATCCGATACTCTCACTGCAATCCTGTCTGGATAAGCGTGCGGCGAAAGGCGGCGTATCGCCGCAGCAGGTCGCGCAGGCGATCGACGATGCAAAGGCGCGTCTCGCATAACCTTTGTTGTTGTAGGCCTGACAAGCGTAGCGTCATCAGGCAAAAAGTTATCAGAGCCTGGCATTAAGCCGGGCTTTTTTATGCAAAAAAAATGCGGACCAGAGGTCCGCAAAAGTTCACGTTGGCTTTAGTTATTTCGAGTATGAGAACGGACAGGCGCTTCAAGGGTTAAAGGGTACCGTTCCGTTTCTGTGGTGCATTATTAAACAGAAAGCTTGATAGGGATAATCGTTCGTTGCTATGCTACCTATCGCCATGAACTATCGTGGCGATGGAGGATGAATAATGAATATTCGTGATCTTGAATACCTGGTGGCGCTAGCCGAGCATCGTCACTTCCGGCGAGCGGCGGACTCCTGCCACGTCAGCCAGCCAACGCTTAGCGGGCAAATCCGTAAACTGGAAGATGAGCTTGGCGTTATGCTGCTGGAGCGTACGAGTCGTAAAGTGCTGTTCACTCAGGCAGGTTTACTGCTGGTGGATCAGGCGCGTACCGTGCTGCGCGAGGTCAAAGTGCTCAAGGAAATGGCAAGCCAACAAGGCGAGACAATGTCAGGCCCGCTGCACATTGGTTTGATCCCAACGGTGGGGCCATACCTGTTGCCGCATATTATCCCTATGTTGCACCAGACCTTCCCGAAACTGGAAATGTACCTGCATGAAGCGCAGACGCATCAGCTGCTGGCACAACTGGATAGCGGTAAGCTCGACTGCGTCATTCTGGCGCTGGTGAAAGAGAGTGAGGCGTTCATCGAAGTACCGCTATTTGATGAGCCTATGCTGCTGGCGATCTATGAAGATCACCCATGGGCAAACCGTGACTGTGTGCCGATGTCAGATTTAGCAGGTGAAAAACTGCTGATGCTGGAAGATGGCCACTGCCTGCGCGATCAGGCAATGGGCTTCTGCTTTGAAGCGGGTGCTGATGAAGATACCCATTTTCGGGCAACCAGTCTGGAAACGCTGCGTAACATGGTGGCGGCAGGAAGCGGGATTACCTTACTGCCTGCGCTGGCTGTTCCGCCGGAGCGTAAGCGTGATGGTGTCGTTTATCTGCCATGCATTAAACCCGAACCGCGTCGTACGATTGGTCTGGTGTACCGTCCTGGTTCGCCGCTGCGCAGCCGTTATGAACAGCTGGCAGAGGCCATCCGGGGATCAATGGATGGCCATTTCGACAGTGCGTTAAAACAGGCGGTTTAAGCCGTTTAGCGCCGCTACCCGATAGGCTTCTGCCATGGTTGGGTAGTTAAAGGTGGTGTTAACGAAGTACTCGATGGTGTTACCACCACCTTTTTGCTCCATGATCGCCTGACCGATATGAATAATTTCGGCTGCGCGTTCCCCAAAGCAGTGGATCCCCAAAATCTCTTTGGTTTCACGATGGAACAGGATCTTCAGCGTTCCGACACTCATACCGACGATTTGCGCCCGCGCCAGATGTTTAAACTGGGCGCGACCGACTTCGTATGGGACTTTCATTGCCGTTAGCTGCTGTTCGGTTTTACCGACGGAGCTGATTTCCGGAATGGTATAAATCCCGGTCGGGATATCTTCGATCAGATGCGCAGTGGCTTCGCCTTTGACCAGTGCCTGAGCGGCGATACGCCCCTGATCGTAAGCTGCAGATGCCAGGCTTGGGTAACCGATCACATCCCCTACGGCATAGACGTGCGGCAGCGCCGTCTGGTACATGCTATTCACTTTGAGCTGCCCGCGACTGTCGGTTTTCAGACCAATGTTTTCCAGCGCCAGCGAATCGGTATTACCGGTACGGCCATTGGCGTACAGCAGACAGTCTGCTTTCAGCTTTTTACCGGATTTCAGGTGCATGATGACGCCGTCATCACAGCCTTCAATCCGCTCATACTCTTCATTGTGGCGAATGACCACGCCGCTGTTCCAGAAGTGGTATGAGAGCGAATCGGACATCTCTTGATCGAGGAATGCCAGCAGGCGATCGCGGGTGTTGATTAAATCAACTTTTACGTCCATTCCACGGAAGATCGACGCATATTCACAGCCAATCACGCCTGCGCCATAAATCAGAACATGGCGAGGTTCGTGATGCAGGCTGAGGATAGAATCACTGTCGTAAACGCGTGGGTGCGAAAAATCGACGTCAGTTGGGTGATAAGGGCGTGAGCCACAGGCAATAACAAACTTATCTGCGGTGAGTGTTTCCACTGTACCGTCGTGGCATTCCAGGGCGATCGTGTGTTCATCAACAAAACGGGCATTGCCCTGCAAAATTTCGCAGTGGTTACGCTCGTAAAATCCTTGCCGCATACGCGTTTGCTGATTAATGACGTTATCAGCGTGGTTGAGAATATCGGCGAAAGAAGAACGAAGAAGTCGGGAATGGTCGCTATAAAGTGGGTTCTGATTGAATTCGATAATTCGGCTGACTGCGTGGCGGAGCGCTTTCGACGGGATTGTGCCCCAATGGGTACAGCCTCCGCCGACGTTATGATAGCGCTCAATTACCGCGACGCGCGCTCCTTGCTTAACCAGACCCATTGCAGCGCCTTCGCCGCCGGGACCGGAACCTATTACTATTGCATCGTAATCGTAGGAATGTGACATGGTCAGGCTTACCTGTTCTTATACATAAAAGCAACAGAATAGTAACATCGTTGTCGGGATAACCCAATTATCGTTGTGCTTTTTTGCGAAGTCGAAGCACAAACTGCGCGTAAACAATCATTCACAAAGCCATGCCAACCGCCTAATCTCTGGTATAGTGCCAGCAAGGTATGTGGAAGGATTCAGACATCGTGATGGGCGTTAGAGCGCAACAAAAAGAGAAAACCCGGCGTTCGCTGGTAGAAGCCGCATTTAGTCAACTCAGCGCTGAGCGTAGTTTTGCCAGCCTCAGTTTACGCGAAGTCGCTCGTGAAGCGGGCATTGCGCCAACCTCGTTTTATCGCCATTTCCGCGATGTGGATGAACTCGGTCTGACGATGGTGGACGAGAGTGGTCTGATGCTGCGCCAGTTGATGCGCCAGGCGCGTCAGCGCATCGCTAAAGGCGGGAGTGTGATCCGCACCTCGGTCTCAACATTTATGGAGTTCATCGGCAACAATCCCAACGCCTTCCGTTTATTATTGCGCGAGCGTTCGGGGACTTCCGCAGCGTTTCGTGCAGCGGTCGCACGTGAAATTCAGCACTTCATTGCGGAACTTGCGGACTATCTGGAACTCGAAAACCATATGCCTCGTGCGTTTACTGAAGCGCAAGCCGAAGCCATGGTAACCATTGTTTTCAGCGCCGGGGCAGAAGCACTGGATGTTGGCGCTGAACAGCGTCGGCAGCTGGAAGAGCGGCTGGTATTGCAACTGCGCATGATCGCGAAAGGCGCATTTTATTGGTACCGCCGTGAACAAGAGAAGATGACGCACCACTCCGAGTAACGAGAAGGACAAGCAATGAAACAGTCAGGTCAAGATAAAGGTACGCTGCTGCTGGCGCTGGTTGCTGGCTTATCGATCAATGGCACATTTGCGGCGCTGTTTAGCTCCATTGTGCCATTCTCAGTATTTCCGATTATTTCGCTGGTGCTGACGGTTTATTGTCTGCATCAACGCTATCAGAACCGCACTATGCCTGTGGGGCTACCGGGCCTGGCTGCCGCCTGTTTTATTCTCGGCGTTCTGTTGTACAGCACCGTGGTACGTGCTGAATATCCGGATATTGGCTCTAACTTCTTCCCGGCGGTACTGTCGGTGATTCTGGTGTTCTGGATCGGCTTTAAAGTGCGTAACCGTAAACAGGAAATTGTGGAGTAACCGTTGTCGCTGTAGGCCGGATAAGGCAAAGCCGCCATCCGGCAATCTGAACCGGTAGTGCTTATCCGGCCTCCGTTCAGTCTTACTTCTTCGTTAACAGTACTCCGCACTCCATATGGTGCGTATACGGGAATTGATCGAACAGCGCCAGACGTGAAACATTGTGCGTCTGGCTTAACGTTTCCAGGTTCTTACACAGCGTCTCCGGGTTGCAGGAGATGTACAGAATCCGCGGATACGCCTGTACCATTTTCTCCGTTTCGCTGTCCAGACCGCTGCGCGGTGGGTCAACGAAAATGGTTTCACACTGGTAACTCTTCAGATCGATTCCCTGCAAACGGTTGAACTCGCGAACCCCGTTCATCGCCTGAGTAAACTCTTCGGCCGCCATACGAATAATTTGCACGTTATCAATATGGTTAGCCGCGATATTGTACTGTGCAGCAGCCACGGAAGGTTTGGCGATTTCGGTGGCCAGTACGCGGTTGAAGTTTTGCGCCAGAGCTAACGAGAAGTTGCCATTACCGCAGTACAGCTCAAGCAGGTCGCCTTTTGATCCTCTGGTGACATCAATTGCCCATTCCAGCATCTGGATATTCATGGCGGCATTCGGCTGGGTAAAACTGTTCTCAACCTGGCGGTAGATAATCTCTTTACCTGCAACCGGCAAGCGTTCGTCAATGTAGTCCTGGTCCAGCTCGATTTTGGTTTTGGTGGCCCGACCAATCAAATGCACGTTCAGGTTTTGCGCCCGCAGCGCATCCCGCAGCGCTTCGGCTTCCTTACGCCATTCATCATCCAGCTTTTTATGGTACAGCATCGATACCACTGCCTGATCGCTCAGGGTGGTGAGGTAATCAATCTGAAACAGTTTGTGGCGCAGGACGTGGTTGTTGCGTACACCTGCAATCATTGCCGTCATCAGCGTATTGATAAGCTCGCTGGCCG
This sequence comes from Citrobacter sp. MGH100, assembly GCF_001034465.1. Taxonomy (NCBI): domain Bacteria; kingdom Pseudomonadati; phylum Pseudomonadota; class Gammaproteobacteria; order Enterobacterales; family Enterobacteriaceae; genus Citrobacter; species Citrobacter sp. MGH100. The sequence goes on along the minus strand of NZ_KQ089805.1, from coordinate 3,544 downwards.
CCGGAAAGCTGTCGACGCGAATACGGTTTTTCGTTTGGCTGTCGAACATGATGTGGTACAGGTCGTCCCCGTCATGCCACAGACGGAACTCGGCACGCATACGGTAATGGCTAACCGGTGAGCGGAACACTTCCGGAGCCTGTGCATAAAATGGCGTCATTAAGCTCTGCAGACGCACCACTTTCTCAGCTAACTGGGCGTCGTACTGTTCTGTCGGAAGGTGTTCGGGGGTCATGATGCGTCCTGAAAAATAAAAGTACGCGGGGATTGTAGGGATTGCTCATCAGATGTCCAGTTATTGATGATTTCCGATATTGTGATATCCGGTCTGGACACCAGGTTGTAACAAACTGTAGCATCCGTTTTCCGGTCCTGTGAGTTAAAAGGGAATCCAGTGTAAATCTGGAGCTGACGCGCAGCGGTAAGGAAAGGTGAAATGAGAGCGTAAAGCAGACACTGCCTGTGGGTGGGAAGTCCTCATTTCTTTTTATTCGGTATCCTGAATAACCTTCCAAGCCCGAAGACCTGCCGGCTAACGTCGCATCTGGTTTTCACTATCGCGTACTATCGGTGGACCTGCGGCATCCTTCTTATATTGTGGATGCTTTACAATGATTAAAAAATCGTTGCTGTTGACGGCGCTTTCCGTCGCGGCATCTTCTGGTTGGGCGCAGGATGCTAGCCCAGATACTCTCGTCGTTACTGCCAACCGTTTTCAGCAGCCCCTAAGTGCAGTACTTGCACCCATCACCGTCGTTACACGTCAGGACATCGATCGCTGGCAATCTACCTCGGTAAACGATGTATTGCGTCGTTTGCCTGGTGTTGATATCGCACAAAGCGGCGGTATGGGGCAAAACTCGTCTATTTTTATTCGCGGTACTAACTCCAGCCATGTTCTGGTGTTGATAGATGGTGTACGTCTTAATTTAGCGGGAGTTAGCGGCTCGGCCGATCTTAGCCAGTTCCCGGTATCGCTGGTGCAACGTATTGAGTATATCCGCGGGCCGCGTTCCGCTATATATGGTTCGGATGCGATTGGCGGCGTGGTGAATATCATTACTACGCGCGAAAAACCAGGGACGGAACTGACTGCCGGCGTGGGAAGCAATGGGTATCAAAATTACGATATCGCAACCCAACAACAGCTTGGCGAAAATACGCGTGTCACGTTGATGGGCGATTATGCCTACACCAAAGGCTTCGATGTCGTGGCCTACGGTAGCACTGGCGCACAGGCTCAACCGGATAAAGACGGTTTCTTAAGCAAGACGCTGTATGGCGCACTGGAGCACAACTTCTCCGAGACATGGAGCGGGTTTGTTCGTGGTTATGGTTATGATAACCGCACAGATTATGACTCGTATTATTCTCCTGGCTCGGCGCTACTTGATACCCGACAGCTTTATAGCCAGAGCTGGGACGCTGGGTTACGTTTTAATAGCGAGCTGATTCAGTCACAACTGGTTTCGAGCTACAGCCACAGTAAAGACTACAACTATGATCCGAACTATGGCCGCTATGATACCTCGGCCACGTTAGATGATATGAAGCAATACAATGTTCAGTGGTCAAACAGCATAGTTGTTGGCCACGGTAACATTGGTGCAGGCGTGGACTGGCAAAAGCAAACTACGGAACCTGGCACTGGGTATGTTACGGACGGTTACGACCAACGTAATACTGGCCTTTATTTGACGGGATTGCAGCAACTTGGTGACTTCACCTTCGAAGGTGCGGCACGTAGTGATGATAACTCTGAGTTTGGTCGTCATGGTACATGGCAAACCAGTGCAGGATGGGAGTTTATCGAAGGCTATCGTTTCATTGCCTCCTATGGCACATCTTACAAAGCGCCAAATTTGGGTCAGTTGCATGGCTATTACGGCAATGCAAACCTTGATCCCGAAGAGAGTAAGCAGTGGGAAGGGGCGTTTGAAGGGATAACATCAGGTGTTAACTGGCGCGTGTCAGGGTATCGCAACGATATCGATGACATGATCGACTACAACACCCACACTCAGAAGTACTACAACGAAGGCAAAGCGCGTATTAAAGGTATCGAAGCGACTGCAAACTTCGACACCGGGCCGTTGGCGCATACGCTTAGCTACGACTACGTAGATTCGCGTAATGCGATTACCAACGAGCCACTGGCTCGTCGTTCTAAACAGCAGGTGAAATACCAGCTCGACTGGCAGGTCTATGATTTTGACTGGGGCCTGACATATCAATATCTGGGGACGCGATACGATACGGACTACGTTACTTATCAACCGGTAAAAATGGGCGGTGTGAGTTTGTGGGATTTGGCAGTGTCATATCCGATCACCTCACAGCTGACAGTTCGTGGTAAAATCGCCAACCTGTTCGATAAAGATTACGAGACAGTTTATGGCTACCCAACTGCAGGACGGGAATACACCTTGTCTGGCAGCTACACCTTCTGATTCACGTCCCACCGTGCTGGTGTTTGATTCCGGCGTCGGTGGGTTGTCGGTCTACAATGAGATCCGGAATCTCCTGCCGGATCTCCACTATATATATGCTTTCGATAACGTCGCCTTTCCTTATGGTGAGAAAAGCGAAGAGTTTATCGTTGAGCGTGTTGTTGAGATTGTGACTGCAGTTCAGCAACGATATCCCCTCGCACTTGCGGTTATCGCATGCAATACCGCCAGCACGGTGTCACTCCCGGCATTACGTGAAAAGTTCGCTTTTCCGGTTGTCGGTGTGGTGCCTGCGATTAAACCCGCGGCGCGGCTCACGGCGAATGGTATTGTGGGGCTACTGGCGACGCGCGCGACGGTGAAACGCTCGTACACACACGAATTGATTGCGCGCTTTGCTAACGAGTGTCAGATAGCGATGTTGGGATCCGCTGAGTTGGTGGAGCTGGCAGAAGCGAAGCTGCACGGCGAAACAGTTTCTCTGGAAGAGCTGCGCCGTATTCTGAGACCGTGGCTGCGGATGTCGGAACCTCCTGATACGGTGGTCCTTGGATGCACCCATTTCCCTCTGTTACAGGAAGAGCTTTTACAGGTCCTGCCCGAGGGGACGAGGCTGGTGGATTCTGGTGCTGCGATTGCGCGTCGAACGGCCTGGTTATTAGAACACGAAGCGCCAGATGCAAAATCGGCCGATGAGAATGTGGCATTTTGCATGGCAATGACAACAGAGGCTGAACAATTATTGCCAGTGTTGCAGCGCTATGGCTTCAAAACGCTCGAAAAACTGGCTATTTAGTCTGTTTTGGTGAAAAAATACGCACTCGGAGAATTATTTTAAATTTCCCCTTGTCAGCCTGAAATAACTCCCTATAATGCGCCTCCACTGACACGGAACAACGGATTACACGCCGCCGGGTCAGCGGAGAAAAGCAAAAATAAATGCTTGACTCTGAATGAGGAAAACGTAATATACGGGACCTCGCGACAGAGCGCTAAAGTGCGTCGCAACTGCTCTTTAACAATTTATCAGACAATCTGTGTGGGCACTCGAAGATACGGATTCTTAACGTCGCAAGACGAAAAATGAATACCAA
>NZ_KQ089804.1:0-154057 GCF_001034465.1 Citrobacter sp. MGH100 | reverse complement strand
GATGGTAGTGTGGGGTCTCCCCATGCGAGAGTAGGGAACTGCCAGGCATCAATTAAAGTGAAGAAGCCCATCCTGACGGATGGGCTTTTTTGCGTTTCCGATTTTATCACGGACTGATAAAGGAAATTCCGATGGTCATTCTCTACGTTCAACTATATAAAAACCGCGTAGTTGTACGCAATACTACCACTCAGCAAGAAGTTTCCGGATTCCGAACCTTCAGCAATCAGCGACTCCTGATTGCCGAGTTCTTCGAGGCAGAAAAACTGATACAAGACCTTGTCGATCAACTGATGCCACGCTCGAAGTGGCGTCAGCTTTTTTGGCGGAACTCTTTTGGGCTTCTGGCCCATGCTCTGGAGATGAACGAAGGTGGACTGTCGCAGGTTGAAGAGCGAGCTATCCTTGAAGTGACCTTTGGTGCCGCAGACGGTAGGGCTAAGTATCCTCAGGTTATCTCTGGTAAGGTGCCTCTGAGCGATGCCGGAGTGCGGAGCACTTTTCTCCAGGGGGAAACTGATTTCCGCAATAGTCGGCGCTCCTGAACACGCCGTGACTATTGGTTATGACGTGAAACTTTCTCACCTTCAACATGCAGGCTCGACATTCGCATGATTCCTGGGTATCTTCAGCTGTCTGGATGTCTAAACGTTTAAACGTATGTAGTGAGGTTATCAGGTTATGCCAATTCGCGTGCAGGACGAGCTACCCGCCGTCAATTTCTTGCGTGAGGAAAACGTCTTTGTGATGACGACATCCCGCGCTTCCGGTCAGGAAATTCGACCACTGAAGGTGCTCATCCTCAACCTGATGCCCAAGAAGATTGAAACGGAAAATCAGTTCCTGCGCTTACTGTCGAACTCCCCCCTGCAGGTAGATGTTCAGCTGTTACGCATTGATGCCCGGGAGTCACGTAACACCCCAACGGAACATCTGAATAACTTTTACTGTAATTTCGAGGATATCTGCGATCAGAACTTTGACGGACTGATCGTGACCGGCGCGCCGTTGGGTCTGGTTGAATTTAATGACGTGGCTTACTGGCCGCAGATTCAACAAGTGCTTGAATGGGCGAAAGATCACGTTACCTCGACGCTATTTGTTTGTTGGGCGGTACAGGCCGCGCTGAATATCCTGTACGGAATTCCTAAGCAAACCCGTACGGACAAACTCTCAGGTGTTTATGAGCACCATATTCTTCACCCTCATGCGCTACTGACGCGCGGATTTGATGATGCGTTCCTGGCTCCGCATTCGCGCTATGCCGATTTTCCTGCTGCGCTTATCCGGGACTACACCGATCTCGAGATTTTTGCCGAGACAGAAGAGGGAGATGCCTACCTGTTTGCCAGCAAAGATAAACGTATTGCCTTTGTGACGGGTCATCCGGAGTATGACGCCCATACGCTCGGCAGTGAGTATTTTCGTGACGTCGAAGCGGGCTTAACGCCGGAAGTACCCTATAACTACTTCCCGAAAGATGACCCGCAAAACAAACCGCGGGCAACCTGGCGCAGCCACGGCAATCTGTTGTTTACTAACTGGCTCAACTATTACGTCTATCAGATCACGCCATATGATCTGCGTCACATGAATCCAACGCTGGATTAATCTTCTGTAGCAGACGATCCTTAAGCGTTTCAGCATGTTGAATCAGGCACCTTCGGGTGCCTTTTTTATTTCCGAAACGCACCTCATCATGTAATTAAATTTTATTTATATTGTTATCAATGAGTTAATTGATATTTAAATTAAAAATGGAAATTGTTTTTGATTTTGAAATTTAAATGAGTAGTCTTAGTTGTGCTGAACGAAAACCGCACAACGATCCTTCGTTCGCATTGGGGATGTGATTGGATCAATGACGAGGAACTACGCAATGAATCAACAGGCAACGACAACCGATGAACTGGTCTTCACCAGGCCGCGTGGCGAACAGGAACAGCAGATTCTGACCGCTGAAGCGGTGGAGTTTCTGACCGAGCTGGTGACAAGATTTACGCCGAAACGCAATAAACTTCTGGCTGCACGTATCCAACAACAGCAGGATATTGATGACGGTAAGTTGCCTGATTTTATTTCGGAAACAGCTTCCATTCGTGAAGGTAACTGGAAGATTCGCGGTATTCCTGATGATTTACTGGATCGCCGCGTAGAGATCACCGGACCCGTTGAGCGCAAGATGGTCATCAACGCGCTCAACGCGAACGTCAAAGTCTTTATGGCTGATTTTGAAGATTCGCTGGCTCCTGAGTGGAGCAAAGTTATCGACGGGCAGATAAACCTGCGTGATGCGGTCAATGGCACCATTAGCTATACCAACGAAGCGGGTAAAATTTATCAGCTCAAACCTAATCCGGCTCTGTTGGTATGCCGCGTTCGTGGTCTGCATCTGCCGGAAAAACACGTTACCTGGCGTGGCGAATCCATCCCGGGCAGCCTGTTCGATTTTGCCCTCTATTTCTTCCACAACTACAAAGCGTTGCTGGCAAAAGGCAGTGGCCCTTATTTCTATCTGCCAAAAACGCAGGCCTGGCAAGAAGCGGCATGGTGGAGCGAAGTGTTCAGCTATGCGGAGGATCGTTTTAATCTGCCGCGCGGCACCATCAAAGCGACTCTGCTGATTGAAACGCTGCCGGCTGTTTTCCAGATGGACGAAATTCTGCACGCGCTGCGTGATCACATTGTCGGCCTGAACTGTGGTCGCTGGGACTACATTTTCAGCTATATCAAAACCCTGAAGAACCACCCGGATCGCGTGTTGCCGGACCGTCAGGTGGTGACGATGGATAAGCCATTCCTCAGCGCCTATTCGCGCCTGCTGATTAAAACCTGCCATAAACGCGGCGCGTTCGCGATGGGCGGCATGGCGGCGTTCATTCCCAGCAAAGATGCGGAACGTAACAACCAGGTGCTGACCAAGGTAAAAGCGGACAAAGCGCTGGAAGCCAATAACGGTCATGACGGAACCTGGGTTGCACACCCTGGGCTGGCTGATACCGCGATGGCGATTTTCGATGAGGTACTGGGCGATCACAAAAACCAGCTGTTTGTGACCCGCAATGAAGATGCGCCGATTACCGCCGAACAGCTGTTGGCTCCGTGTGAGGGGGAACGCACCGAAGAAGGCATGCGCGCCAACATCCGTGTTGCGGTGCAGTACATCGAAGCGTGGATCTCCGGCAACGGCTGCGTACCGATTTATGGCCTGATGGAAGATGCGGCTACCGCAGAAATCTCCCGTACCTCCATCTGGCAGTGGATCCACCACCAGAAAACCCTCAGCAACGGCAAGCCGGTCACCAAACCGCTGTTTCGCCAGATGCTGGCCGAAGAGATGCTGGTGATTCAGGACGAGCTGGGCGAACACCGCTACAGCAGCGGGCGTTTTGACGATGCCGCGCGCCTGATGGAGCAAATCACTACCTCTGATGAATTGATCGATTTCTTGACCCTGCCAGGCTACCGCCTGCTGGCGTAATCCACCACATAACAATATGGAGCATCTGCACATGAAAACCCGTACTCAACAAATCGAAGAATTACAGAAAGAATGGACTCAACCTCGCTGGGAAGGCATCACCCGTCCATATAGCGCGGAGGAAGTGGTGAAATTACGTGGCTCGGTCAACCCGGAATGCACGCTGGCTCAGCTTGGCGCGGCGAAAATGTGGCGTCTGCTGCACGGCGAATCGAAGAAAGGTTATATCAACAGCCTCGGCGCGCTGACTGGCGGTCAGGCGCTGCAGCAGGCGAAAGCAGGTATTGAAGCGGTCTACCTTTCAGGATGGCAGGTGGCGGCAGATGCAAACCTGGCATCCAGCATGTACCCGGACCAATCGCTGTATCCGGCGAACTCCGTCCCGTCGGTGGTGGATCGGATCAACAACACATTCCGTCGCGCCGATCAGATCCAATGGTCAACCGGTATTGAACCGAACGATCCGCGCTATGTGGATTACTTCCTGCCGATCGTTGCCGATGCGGAAGCCGGTTTTGGCGGCGTACTGAACGCGTTTGAACTGATGAAATCGATGATTGAGGCTGGTGCAGCGGCCGTTCACTTCGAAGATCAGCTCGCATCGGTGAAAAAATGTGGTCACATGGGCGGCAAAGTTCTGGTGCCGACTCAGGAAGCTATTCAGAAACTGGTGGCGGCCCGTCTGGCGGCCGACGTCATGGGCGTTCCGACGCTGGTGATTGCGCGTACCGATGCTGACGCCGCTGACCTGATTACCTCTGACTGTGACCCGTACGACAGCGAGTTCATCACCGGCGAACGTACCAGTGAAGGGTTCTACCGTACGCATGCGGGTATTGAGCAGGCGATCAGCCGTGGCCTGGCGTATGCGCCATATGCCGACCTGGTGTGGTGTGAAACCTCCACGCCGGACCTCGAACTGGCGAAGCGCTTTGCCGATGCTATTCATGCCAAATTCCCAGGCAAACTGCTGGCCTACAACTGTTCGCCGTCGTTTAACTGGCAGAAAAACCTAGATGATAAAACCATTGCCAGCTTCCAGCAGCAACTGTCGGATATGGGGTACAAATATCAGTTCATTACCCTGGCGGGCATCCACAGCATGTGGTTCAACATGTTCGACCTCGCACACTCCTATGCGCAGGGTGAAGGCATGCGCCACTACGTTGAGAAAGTTCAGCAGCCAGAATTTGCGGCGGCGAAAGACGGTTACACCTTTGTGTCCCATCAGCAGGAAGTGGGCACTGGTTACTTCGATAAAGTCACCACCATCATTCAGGGCGGCACTTCCTCGGTGACCGCGCTGACCGGCTCGACCGAAGAATCGCAGTTTTGATTAATGCCCGGTGGCGCTGTGCTTACCGGGCCTACGAAGGGATGTAGGCCGGATAAGCGAACGCGCCATCCGGCATGACGTTGTGCCGGATGGGAGAAGTCGATGACGCGTGGCCTGGAATTACTGATTGCTCAGACGATTTTGCAAGGTTTCGACGCCCAGTACGGGCGTTTTCTGGAAGTCACCTCCGGCGCGCAGCAGCGTTTTGAACATGCCGACTGGCATGCGGTTCAGCAGGCGATGAAAAGCCGTATTCACCTTTACGATCATCACGTGGGTCTGGTGGTGGAGCAGTTGCGCTGCATTACAGACGGCAAAAGTACCGACGCGGATTTTTTACTTCGCGTGAAAGAGCATTACACCCGGCTACTGCCGGATTACCCGCGCTTCGAGATTGCGGAGAGCTTTTTTAACTCCGTTTACTGTCGGTTATTTGACCACCGCTCGCTGACTCCCGAGCGGCTGTTTATTTTCAGTTCTCAGCCAGAGCGTCGTTTCCGCACGATCCCACGCCCGTTGGCGAAAGATTTTTTCCCTGATTCAGGTTGGGAGCGGCTGCTCACTCGCGTCCTTAGCGATCTGCCCCTGCGTCTTCCATGGCAGAATAAACATCGTGATATCCACTACATCATCGAACACCTGACCGAAACCCTGGGAGCGGATGTGTTGGCAGGCTGCCATTTACAGGTGGCGAATGAACTGTTTTATCGCAATAAGGCCGCCTGGCTGGTCGGGAAACTGATTACCCCTTCTGGAACGCTGCCGTTTTTACTGCCAATCCACCGGACAGACGAAGGTGAGCTGTTTGTCGATACCTGCCTGACCACGACGGCGGAGGCGAGCATTGTGTTTGGCTTTGCCCGCTCCTACTTTATGGTGTATGCCCCGCTGCCCGCCGCACTGGTGGAGTGGTTGCGCGAGCTCCTGCCCGGTAAAACCACCGCTGAATTGTATATGGCGATTGGCTGCCAGAAGCACGCAAAAACGGAAAGTTATCGGGAGTATCTGCTCTACCTGGCCAACTGTGATGAGCAGTTTATTGAAGCGCCGGGGATCCGCGGTATGGTGATGCTGGTGTTTACCCTGCCGGGCTTTGACCGGGTGTTTAAAATCATCAAAGACAAATTTGCGCCGCAAAAAGAGATGTCTGCCGCCCACGTCCGCGCCTGTTATCAACTGGTCAAAGAGCACGATCGCGTTGGGCGGATGGCTGACACCCAGGAGTTCGAGAACTTTGTGCTGGATAAACGGCAAATCGATCCGGCACTGATGGCGCTGCTATTGCAGGAAGCCCCGGAAAAAATTACCGATCTTGGCGATCAGATTGTCATTCGCCATCTGTATATCGAACGACGGATGGTGCCGCTGAATATCTGGCTGGAGCAGGTCGAAGGTCAACAACTGCGCGATGCCATTGAAGAGTACGGCAACGCGATTCGTCAGCTGGCCGCCGCCAATATTTTCCCCGGCGATATGCTGTTTAAGAACTTCGGCGTCACCCGTCACGGGCGCGTGGTGTTCTACGACTACGATGAAATCTGCTACATGACGGAGGTTAATTTCCGTCATATCCCGCCGCCACGCTACCCGGAAGATGAGATGAGCGCTGAGCCGTGGTACAGCGTATCGCCTGGAGATGTCTTCCCGGAAGAGTTTCGCCACTGGCTATGTGCCGACCCGCGTATCGGTCCGCTATTTGAAGAGATGCACGCTGACTTGTTCAGCGCCGACTACTGGCGGGGGTTGCAAACGCGGATTAAAAGCGGGCATGTGGAAGATGTTTACGCCTACCGGCGCAAACAACGTTTCAGCGTGCGTTATGAAACCGATCGTAAGCCGGGTAAGGCGTAGCCGCCACCCGGCAATCCCATCTTAACGAAATCCGCCGTACGCCAGCGTCACTTCTTTCGCCGCTTTGATCGCCATGGCGCCAAACTCGGTCACGCGATCGTCGGTAATGCGCGAAATGGGGCCGGAGATGGAAATCGCGGCGAACGGCTCGCGGTGCTCGTCATAAATGCACGACGCCACGCAGCGCAGGCCCAGCGCATGTTCCTCATCATCAAAGGAATAGCCGCGCTTACGCGTCTGGGCCAAATCCTCTTTCAGATGCACCGGCGACACCAGCGTGGCGTGGGTGTATGCGTGCAGACCTTTACGGTGCAGCAGCCCAGTCACCTGTTCTTCGCTCAGCTGGGATAAAAACGCTTTGCCCGCCCCGGAGGCGTGCATCGGCAGTTTACCGCCGATGGGCGCAGACATGCGCATCAGTTGGGTACACTGCACCTGGTCGATAATAATGGCCTGATGATCGCTTTGATCCAGCACGGCCAGGTTTACCGTCTCACCGGAGTCTTCCATCAGTTTACGCAGGATTGGGTGGACAATCGCCAGCAGATTACGGCTTTGCAAGAAGCTGCTGCCGACGATAAACGCATGTGCACCCACGGCCCAATGCCCTAATTCACCGACCTGACGAACAAATCCCTGCTGCTGCATGGTGGTCAGCAAACGGTGAGTCGTGGAGTTTGGCAGGCCGGCCTGCTGCGCCAGCTCGGTCAGCGCCACGCTGCCGTTGGATTCCGCAATCCACTCCAGTAGCTTCAGGCCACGCGTCAGGGACTGAACCTGCCCGGTTGCGGGCGCAGTAGTAGCGGCGGGTTTTCTACCGCGTTTCGCGGGAACGGGGGCAACCATGGCAGACTCCTTTTCTGTATCGTGGAAATCATTTTCGTTTTATTCAAATATAATGCAAGAATTCCTGTACTGATCGGATGAGTGAAGCTGAACATGTCTCATGTTGGCCGTTGTTCTCTTTTCCGCCTCTCAGGTTTGTGCCAGTATGACCTGTTGAGTTTTTTTCGGTCTGGTTGAGCGTTGTCGGGAGCGAGTGTGAGCAGCAAAGTAGAACAATTACGTCAGCAGTTAAATGAACGTATTCTGGTGCTGGACGGCGGTATGGGCACCATGATCCAGGGATATCGTCTGAGCGAAGAGGAATTCCGCGGCGAACGCTTTGCCGAATGGCCGTGCGATCTGAAAGGTAACAACGACCTGCTGGTGCTCAGCAAACCGGAGGTGATCGCCGCGATTCACCACGCCTACTTCGAGGCGGGCGCGGACATCATCGAAACCAACACCTTTAACTCCACCACTATCGCCATGGCGGATTACCAGATGGAATCCCTGTCGGCGGAAATCAACTTTGCGGCAGCCAAACTGGCGCGCGCGGCGGCAGACGAATGGACGGCGCGCACGCCGAACAAACCGCGCTACGTCGCGGGCGTGCTTGGCCCAACTAACCGTACGGCGTCTATCTCGCCCGACGTCAACGACCCGGCTTACCGCAATATTACCTTTGATCAGTTGGTAGCCGCTTACCGCGAATCCACCAAAGCGCTGGTGGAAGGCGGCAGTGACCTGATCCTGATTGAAACCGTTTTCGATACCCTCAACGCCAAAGCCGCTATTTTCGCGGTTAAAACTGAATTCGAAGCGCTGGGCGTTGAGCTGCCGATTATGCTCTCCGGCACCATCACTGACGCTTCCGGGCGTACGCTCTCCGGCCAGACCACCGAAGCATTCTACAACTCCCTGCGCCACGCCGATGCGCTGACTTTTGGTCTGAACTGTGCCTTAGGCCCGGACGAACTGCGCCAGTACGTGCAGGAACTGTCGCGTATTGCCGAATGCTACGTTACCGCACACCCGAACGCCGGGCTGCCAAACGCTTTTGGTGAGTACGATCTTGATGCCGACACCATGGCGGCGCAAATCCGTGAATGGGCCGAAGCGGGCTTCCTGAATATTGTTGGTGGCTGCTGCGGCACCACGCCGGAACACATCGCCGCCATGAGTCGCGCCGTGGAAGGGCTGCCGCCACGCCGCTTGCCGGAAATCCCGGTTGCCTGCCGCCTTTCCGGCCTTGAGCCGCTGAACATCGGCGACGACAGCCTGTTTGTGAACGTCGGCGAGCGTACCAACGTTACCGGTTCGGCGAAGTTTAAGCGCCTGATCAAAGAAGAGAAATACAGCGAGGCGCTGGACGTTGCCCGCCAGCAGGTAGAAAGCGGCGCGCAGATCATCGATATCAACATGGATGAGGGGATGCTCGACGCCGAAGCGGCGATGGTTCGTTTCCTCAACCTGATTGCCGGTGAACCGGATATCGCCCGCGTGCCGATTATGATCGACTCCTCGAAATGGGAAGTAATCGAAAAAGGGCTGAAGTGCATTCAGGGTAAAGGCATCGTTAACTCCATCTCGATGAAAGAGGGGGTTGAGACCTTTATCCATCACGCGAAGCTGCTGCGTCGCTACGGTGCTGCAGTGGTGGTGATGGCCTTTGACGAGCAGGGCCAGGCCGACACGCGCGCGCGCAAAATTGAGATCTGCCGTCGGGCGTACAAGATTCTTACCGAAGAGGTGGGCTTCCCGCCGGAAGATATTATCTTTGACCCGAACATCTTTGCCGTCGCGACCGGGATTGATGAACACAACAACTACGCGCAGGACTTTATCGGGGCCTGTGAAGACATCAAACGCGAACTGCCGCATGCGCTGATCTCCGGCGGCGTTTCTAACGTTTCATTCTCGTTCCGTGGTAACGACCCGGTACGTGAAGCCATTCACGCGGTATTCCTCTACTACGCCATTCGCAACGGCATGGACATGGGGATCGTCAACGCCGGACAACTGGCAATCTATGACGACCTGCCCGCCGAGCTGCGCGATGCGGTTGAAGATGTGATCCTCAACCGCCGTGACGATGGCACCGAACGACTGCTGGAGCTTGCTGAGAAGTATCGCGGCAGTAAAACCGACGATACGGCGAATGCCCAGATGGCGGAGTGGCGCAGTTGGGACGTGAAAAAGCGCCTCGAATACTCGCTGGTGAAAGGCATTACCGAGTTTATTGAGCTGGATACCGAAGAAGCGCGCCAGCAGGCTGCGCGCCCGATCGAAGTTATCGAAGGGCCGTTGATGGACGGCATGAACGTGGTTGGCGACCTGTTCGGCGAGGGCAAAATGTTCCTGCCGCAGGTGGTGAAATCCGCCCGCGTGATGAAGCAGGCGGTGGCCTACCTCGAACCGTACATTGAGGCCAGCAAAGAGAAAGGCTCCAGCAACGGCAAAATGGTCATCGCTACCGTGAAGGGCGATGTGCACGACATCGGCAAAAACATCGTCGGCGTGGTGCTGCAGTGTAACAACTACGAAATCGTCGACCTTGGCGTAATGGTGCCCGCGGAGAAAATCCTCAGAACCGCGCGTGAAGTGAATGCCGATCTGATCGGCCTTTCAGGCTTGATTACCCCGTCGCTGGACGAAATGGTCAACGTGGCGAAAGAGATGGAGCGTCAGGGCTTCACTATTCCGCTGCTGATTGGCGGCGCGACCACCTCGAAAGCGCACACGGCGGTGAAAATTGAGCAGAACTACAGCGGCCCGACGGTGTACGTGCAGAACGCCTCGCGTACCGTTGGTGTCGTGGCTGCGCTGCTCTCTGACACCCAGCGTGATGACTTTGTCACCCGTACGCGTAAAGAGTATGAAACTGTGCGTATCCAGCATGCGCGTAAGAAACCGCGTACTCCGCCCGTAACGTTACAGGCTGCCCGCGACAACGATCTGGCCTTTGACTGGGAAAACTACACCCCGCCGGTGGCGCACCGTCTGGGCGTACAGGAAGTGGAAGCCAGCATCGAAACCCTGCGCAACTACATCGACTGGACGCCGTTCTTTATGACCTGGTCGTTGGCCGGGAAATATCCGCGAATCCTCGAAGATGAAGTAGTGGGCGAAGAGGCGAAGCGCCTGTTCAAAGACGCCAACGACATGCTGGATAAACTCAGCGCTGAGAAGACGCTGAATCCGCGTGGCGTGGTGGGTTTATTCCCGGCCAACCGTGTGGGTGACGACATCGAGATCTACCGTGATGAAACACGTACACACGTGCTTAACGTGAGTCATCATCTGCGTCAGCAAACGGAAAAAGTCGGTTTCGCCAACTACTGCTTGTCGGACTTTGTCGCGCCGAAACTGAGCGGTAAAGCAGATTACATTGGGGCTTTCGCGGTTACCGGTGGTCTGGAGGAAGATGCGCTGGCAGATGCTTTCGAAGCGCAACATGACGACTACAACAAGATCATGGTGAAAGCGATTGCTGACCGTCTGGCGGAAGCGTTCGCGGAATACTTGCACGAGCGCGTGCGTAAAGTCTACTGGGGCTATGCGGCGAACGAGAATCTCAGTAACGAGGAGCTGATCCGCGAAAACTACCAGGGGATTCGCCCGGCACCGGGCTATCCGGCGTGTCCGGAACACACCGAAAAAGCCACCATCTGGGAACTGCTGGACGTAGAGGCGCACACTGGGATGAAGCTCACCGAATCCTTCGCCATGTGGCCAGGTGCCTCGGTATCCGGCTGGTATTTCAGTCATCCGGACAGCAAGTACTACGCCGTGGCGCAAATCCAGCGCGATCAGGTTGAAGATTATGCCTTCCGTAAAGGGATGAGCGTGGCAGAAGTGGAGCGCTGGTTAGCGCCGAACCTCGGCTACGACGCCGACTGATTCACAAAACTGTCATCTTTATTTACAACAAACAGGGCACTCAATGAGTGCCCTGTCTCTTTATTACGTTTAAACCCTTATACTGAAAGAAGGCTTCGGCCTCAGGAACATATAACGATAAGGAGTACCTGATTCCGTGTTAACTCTGTTACACCTGCTTTCTGCTGTTTCTATGCTGGTCTGGGGTACGCATATTGTGCGTACCGGCGTGATGCGTGTCTTTGGTGCCCGTTTACGCACTGTGCTCAGCCGTAGTGTTGAAAAGAAGCCGCTCGCCTTTTGCGCGGGGATCGGCGTTACTGCTCTGGTGCAAAGCAGTAACGCTACCACCATGCTGGTGACGTCGTTTGTCGCGCAGGATCTCGTGGCGCTCACCCCTGCGCTGGTGATTGTCCTGGGCGCCGACGTGGGGACCGCGCTGATGGCGCGTATCCTGACTTTCGATCTCTCCTGGCTGTCGCCACTGCTGATTTTTATCGGCGTGATCTTCTTTCTCGGTCGTAAGCAGTCCCGCGTGGGGCAACTGGGGCGGGTTGGTATTGGACTGGGGCTGATTTTACTGGCGCTGGAGCTGATTGTGCAGGCAGTAACGCCGATCACTCAGGCTAATGGCGTACAGGTTATTTTCGCCTCGCTCACCGGCGATATCATGCTGGATGCGCTGATTGGCGCCATGTTTGCGATTATCAGTTACTCCAGCCTGGCGGCGGTACTGCTGACGGCTACGCTGACCGCGGCGGGCATTATCTCGTTCCCGGTAGCGTTGTGTCTGGTGATTGGCGCCAACCTCGGCTCTGGTCTGTTGGCGATGTTGAATAACAGTGCTGCGAATGCTGCTGCCCGTCGTGTGGCGCTAGGCAGTCTGCTGTTTAAGCTGGTGGGCAGCCTGATTATTCTGCCGTTTGTTCATCCGCTGGCCAATCTGATGGATGAACTGCCGCTGCCGAAATCTGAACTGGTTATCTACTTCCACGTCTTCTACAACCTGGTGCGCTGCGTGGCGATGGTGCCGTTCGCTGAACCGATGGCGCGTTTTTGTAAGCGCATCATCCGCGATGAACCGGAGCTGGATGCACATCTGAAGCCCAAACATCTGGACGTCAGTGCGCTGGATACGCCGACGCTTGCTCTCGCTAATGCCGCCCGCGAAGCGCTGCGTATTGGCGATGCGATGGAGCAGATGATGGACGGGTTGAAGAAGGTGATGCACGGCGAGCCGCGCGAAGAGAAAGAGTTGCGCAGGATGGCGGATGACATCAACGTGCTGTACACGGCGATTAAGCTCTATCTGGCGCGGATGCCAAAGGATGAACTGGCGGAAGAGGAGTCACGCCGTTGGGCGGAGATTATCGAAATGTCGCTCAACCTCGAACAGGCTTCCGATATTGTCGAACGTATGGGCAGTGAGATAGCCGATAAGTCGCTGGCCGCCCGTCGGGCATTCTCGGTAGAAGGGCTGAAAGAGCTGGATGCGCTTTACGATCAGCTGCTCAGCAATCTGCAGCTGGCGATGTCGGTGTTCTTCTCAGGTGATGTGACCAGCGCCCGCCGTCTGCGCCGCAGCAAGCACCGCTTCCGTATTCTCAACCGTCGTTATTCGCACGCGCACGTTGACCGTTTGCATCAGCAGAACGTGCAAAGCATCGAGACCAGTTCCCTGCACCTGGCGCTGTTGGGCGATATGCAGCGTCTGAACTCACTGTTTTGCTCTGTGGCTTACAGCGTGCTGGAACAGCCGGATGAAGACGATGAGCGGGATGATTATTGAGTGAAGTGAAGCGGTAGGCCGGATAAGGCGAAGCCGCATCCGGCATCAGACAATAAATCAACTAAAAGCAGTGGCCTGCTTCAACGGCAACCGCCTCTTCACCCGCTTTAAAGATATACGTGGTGTTTGGGCCGCCGAGCACAGATTGACCGTTACTCACTTTAATCCAGTTACCTTCCGGCAAGCCAATCACCGTCAGCTCCGGTGCCACAACCAGCAGTTCGCGGATACGCTGTTCACGCGTTTCGCCTTTGTGGCCTTCCGGCAGCGCGTTGGTGAAATGTGGGTTAATCTGCAGCGGGAACAGACCCAGCGCATCAAAACCTTTGGGATCGACAATCGGCATGTCGTTGGTAGTGCGGATGGTCTGGCAGGCAAGGTTGGAACCCGCGCTCCAGCCGATGTACAGCGCACCGCGTTTGACGACATCCACGATCGGCGCCAGCAACCCGCGCTCACGACTCTCTTTCAGCAACTGGAAGGTATTCCCGCCGCCGACAATCACCAGCTCGGCGTTTTCAATGGCTGCAATTGGATCGGCAACGGTATGAATACCGGTAACGTTAACGCCCATTGGCGCAAAGATGGCTGCCGTTTTCGCCGTGTACTCATCCCAGGTTTGCGTCACGCCAGCGAACGGAATAAACACCGCCGTGCGGCGACCATTCAGTTGCTCTGCGATCAGCGGCAGCGCATGTTCCATCCAGCCTTTGCCCGGCAGCGTCGAGTTACTCAATAAAAGCAGTTCCATCATTTCTCCATGTAATCAGAAAATTACCAACCGCGCTAATGCTACCACTATCAGCCTGATGCCTTACTGATATGGCTCACGATGTTGGAAGTGCTGGGACTATTTTCTAAGTGTCAATCCAATACCGAGCGCCTTCATCACCGCCAGCGTGGTTTTCAGCGTCGGGTTTCCTTTCTCACTAAACGAGCGATAGAGTTGTTCGCGGGATAACCCCGTTTCTGCCGCGATGCTCGCCATTCCCTTAGCGCGTGCCACCACGCCCAATGCTTTTGCAATGTACGTTGCATCGCCTGTTTCGAGGGCATCCGCCATAAATACAGCAATTTCTTCATCATCAACTAGCGCAGCAGCGGGATCGTACTGAGTAAGCTTATTCATGGCGGAAGGTCTCCTGATAATCCAGTGAACGGGCGAGCACTTTTGCAAGGGTGATATCGTTGGCTTGTGAGCTTTTATCGCCACCACATAGCAAAATGATGATGCGGCAGCCATGCTGTTTAAAGTAAATCCTGTAACCAGGACCGTAAGAAATGCGCATTTCGCTGATACCTTCACCTACAGGTTTAACATCGCCAGCTAAACCATTCGCCAGTCGAAAAAGTCGTGCGGCAATGAGCGTTTTGGCCCTGCGATCTCGCAGATTCTGTTCCCAGCGTTGGAAAACCGTGGTCTGAAGAATTTCCATGATTACGTTCCATGTATTTTATAAACTATATTGTGAATTGACAAGTTGAAAGTAGAGAATAAAAAACTGGGAGGTAAGAGGAAATGCTGGTGGGCGTAAACAGGAAAGCGCCTCGCAGTAATGCGTAATTTTTCAGGATGCTGTGGTTGATACGAGAAACGATAACAGGGGATAGTCGGCTTTGTGCCAGGAGCGGACGTTGTTTTTGATAGCTATTAAGCTATGAATCACTGTTAATCTGTAAATGATAAAATGTTTTGGATTGCATCTTACTATTTCCTATATCTGATTGGTAATCATATCAATTAAAGAATAATTTTTGCTAGGGCAAAACCGATTGGAACTGCAACTAATATAGAGATACAGCCCGGTAAAAAGAATGGATGATTAATTATCTTAGAACCATTCCACCGTTTACTTAAAAATGAGCCAGTATCATCAGTTGCAATTGCAAATGCAGTTGTTGGGTAAATGTTAGTGAGATAAAGTGCACTAACAGCGACGAAACTGGCTAAAATGGCATCAGCGCTAATACCAATAGAGGCGGCAATAGGCATCAATAAAGCACATGTTGCGCCTTGACTGAATAACATTGCGCTGGTACAGAAAAAAACTACCGCCAGTAGTCCCGGATACATACGTAACATATCACTGGCTTGTATTTTTATCTCATCGATATGTGCGCCAATAAGCGTACTGCTTAACCACACAATACCTAGCACCACAACCAGTGATTCAGCACCAGATTTAAATATAGGTGTATTCTTCAGTTCTTTCATATCAAGCTTACAGATAAAAACAATTAACGTAGAAACAACAAACATCGTGATGATTATTAGATCACGAGAATTAATTACATGCCCAATAACCGATTTAAACAGCAACATACAAACCACAAATATAACACCAACCAAAAAAATGACTACCGAAAATTTAGCCCTTGCGGGAACTTCGTTGTTGATATGTTTATTTATAATAATTTTATTTTCTTGCATAACTTTTTTACAAACGGGGTCATCAGCCAAATTTTCACCTTGTCTGCTGGCGATAAAAGCCGCAACCAGCATAGCAAAAAAAGCTGTGGGAAAAACAATCAACATAGCATCACCAAAACTGACTCCCATTACCTCAACAGTACCATACATAATTGCTGTAGCTGCAGAGATTGGTGAGGCTGTAATTCCTAACTGCGAAGCAACAACAGCAGAACTTAATGGTTGGCTGGGCCTAATACCGTTATCTTTTGCAACTTCCTGAATCACATTCATGACTGACATAGCGGTATATCCCGTACCGGAAAGTACCGTCAGGAAAAAGGTCACTGTTGGCGCAAGAATATTAAGGTAACCTGGATTATTGCGTAATAATTTCTCTGTCAGAGTTACTAAATAATCCATTCCGCCAGCCTGTTGCATTGCAGAGAGCGCTACAATGGTGGACAGAATAATGAGCATGACGTCTACAGGCGGAGTCCCCACCGGAACATCAAAAATAAAAACTGAAATTGCTAATCCAACCCCGCCAGCAAACCCTACTCCAATTCCCCCCCAACGGGCGGCAACCATGATAGTCCCCAGCAATAAAATGACATGAAACATTACCATATAATTATCCTGTTTTTATTTCACGCAAAGTGGATGCCAAGGTAATGAATTTTTACATTCATTACCTCAAGTCAAAACTAATCATTTATTAAATCGGGTTACTACAAAATATTCATTTCTCTTTGATACCGCTTAATCACTGCTGTACTTTTTTGTGGGTCAGTCATATTCATTGGATCAAGCAAGTAATCTGCCTGTTCTGGTGTTAACAGATTTTCTGCTAACACGACCTGCTTTACACTGGTCTGCTGCTGAAATGCAGCTTTGGCGATTCTAGATCCTACCTGATAGCCAAATAATGTGGAGATGATAGTCGCAAGCGCTGTACTTTCCTCTGCATAACGGGCGCTCACTTTTTCGTTGATCGCAATATCCTTCAGGCACTTATCAATAAATAACGGTATCCCTTTACTTAATAATGAGCAGGATTCAAAGAGAACTTTCAACAACACAGGTTCCCACACGTTCAGATCAAGCTCACCGCCCTCCACAGCCATCGTCACAGTTACGTCATTGCCAATCACCTGATACGCAATTTGATTTATCAATTCAGGTATTACAGGATTAATTTTTCCCGGCATAATTGAAGAGCCCGGTTGGACAGCAGGGACAATAATTTCATTAAACCCCGCTCTTGGTCCTGAACCTTGTATACGAAAATCGGTAGCCATTTTGGAGAGAAACGCAGCTATTTTTTTTAGCTGTGCGGAAAATTCAATATAAAAATCACCGTGCTGAAGACCGTCAAAGAAATCCGATTCTGGCGTGTATTTATCCCCAGTAATGATTTCCAGCCACTGATAAACTGCCGGGATATATCCTTCGTGAGTGGACAGGCCTGTGCCTATAGCTGTCGCGCCCAATGGTAAAAACAATGCTTCTTCGCTTACTTCAGCCATTTTTGCTCTAAGTTTGCTGACCTGCGTGCGATAAGCGCCAAACTGCTGGCCAAACGTCATCGGCACTGCATCTTGTAAGCAGGTTCTCCCTAACTTCACCTTGTCAGAAAACAGAAAACTTTTTTCTGACAACACCGCTTCAAGTTCTTCTAATTGAATTAACAATTGATTTATATTCATACGGCTGGTCATTTTCATCGCCGCAGGGATGACGTCATTCGTTGACTGCCCCATGTTAACGTGGGTATTTGGGTGAATCTCATCATATCCGCGTTTGCCAGTGATTAGCTCATTGGCCCGGTTTGCGACTACTTCATTCATGTTCATATTGGTTGAAGTGCCGCCTCCCCCCTGAAAAATATCAATAGGAAAATGGGCATCAAAATCGCCGGCCATTACCTCTTTCAACGCAGTAACGATGGCTGACGCTTTCTGTTCATCCAGCGCACCAATTTGTCTGTTAGCCTCTGCTGCCGCTTGCTTGATTGAGGCGATAGACCATAAAAAGTGTGGAATTTCTCCAGCTGTTTTTCCTGACACGGAGAAATTCAGCACCGCACGTTGTGTTTGAATACCATAGTAGGCCTCATCTGGCAGCATTAAAGTTCCTAATAGATCTTTTTCTTCACGCATATCTGTTTCTCTTGTGTATTAAGGTTGCCTATACATTAATTTAGCGATGTAACAGATAGTTTGAAGTAGCTCAAAGAAAAAATACCATTTAAAAGTTAAATAGATACTATTAAAAAATGCAATACTAAGGGGCGAAAATGAAGGATATTAACTTTGATTTTAAGCAATTGCAGGCATTTTTAGCCGTGATAGACACAGGATCATTTACAGCCGCAGCAAGGAAACTGAATGTGACTCAGTCATCAATTTCGCAGCAGGTTGCAAACCTGGAGCTAGGATTAAATACTGCTCTAGTCAACCGTTCACAGCGACCAATCCAGATGACGATAGCCGGACAAGCACTCTACCCATTAGGAAAAAAAATTATTGATAACGGTATCCACCTACAAGAACGTATCAATGCAATAAGCGACGGACATATTTCAAATCTGAAAATTGGGTTTGTGGATTCAATTAGTAAAACCGTTGGCCTGGATATCCTGAAATTCCTGCAACCACAGGTGAAGCATATTTTTCAGGTGACTGGCACAGCATCCGGATTACTCCAGGAACTTAATAATGGGAATATTAATCTTGCTGTAACCATGCTGTATACTGAAATGCCACCCAATGTTAGAATGTACCCTTTGATTGAGGAAGAGTTTCTATGTATTTGCCCCAAAGCATGGCCGGAAACAGAGCTGGAAGAATTATGTAAACAGCGGAACTACATTGCTTATACCCAAAATACGCCAACGGGAATCCAGACACTTAACTGGCTGAAATGGCAAAATTTTTCCCCTACCATTCAGTTTGAAATGGACAATGCTGATGAAATATTGAAACTAATATCCTGTGGTTACGGGTGGACGTTAACGACACCGTTGTTCATTACTACTATTCCTGCTTTTTCTAACTTGCTGAAGATTATCCAGATCAAAAAGCGTAAAGAGCGTCGTAAAATTGTTCTGCTGTGCAAGAATGATGAGTTCTCAGTTTTTTATAAAAATATGGCGTTTGAGATTCGTTCGATATTGGAAACGAAACTGGAGCAGGAGTTTTACAACCAACTGGATTTGGATGATAATTTGCCATCATAGATATGCACACGAACATAACAGATCTCAAATCCAATGTCCGCTCCTCGCTCTAAGCAGACCTTCAGAAAACGATACATAATTCTGATCGCTAGACTTCGATCCCTTTCTGCTTCAGCTCTTTTCTAATCACACGTTTAATCCAGGCTGCCAACGATTCATCGCCATCCTGCCGTTGTGCTTCTTCCATCGCTTTTCGTAGTTCCGGATCCAGACGGAATTGAAACGGGGGATTGCCTCTTCTTTCGTTCATGTGTGTTGGCACCTTGATTATACGAGATGTGTGATGACACACTACTCTTACAAGCCAGAAATACCAACTTCTATACTTCAATCCCTTTCTGCTTCAGTTCTTTCCTAATAATTCGCTTAATCCATGCGGATATTGACGCGTCACCATCCATTGAAAGCGCTTTCTGGATCCCTGCTTCCAGTTCCGGCTCGACACGTAACGCGATTTGTTTGTTACCTTTCTTTTTGAATTCTACCGTTGACATGTGTCTGACACCTGATTTACATTGATGATCGTAAGACAAGTGTAAGTCAATTGTCTTACAGAAACAACGAAGCCCGGCAGTGCGCGAACACATACCGAGCTTCTAACCACAACATTATACGAGGTAATGCTATGGCTGATGCTAATAGTACCACTAACGCCTGTTTTGCGTCTTCTTCTCTCATACCGCAAGCTGACCTGCTTTATTTTCCACTCGCCGAGGCGTTCCGCCATCTTGATTGTCGCCATCTCACCACCGAAGAAAATCTGGCGCTATCGTTTGGCTGTGAAGAGGCGCTGGCAGAGTTGTACCAGACGCTGAATTTTATGGGCGAAAGCCTGCTGACCATGGCGGGTGAAGGTCAGGAACATTTTGCATATGAAAGCATATGCCAGTTAGGACACAGTCTGGTAAACATCAGCCAGTTGATTCCCGCGCTGGCGCAGTTGGAAGCGAAAGCTGATCAGCAACTGTTTGTCAGCGACTCCCTAAACTAATCTGGAAAGCGCCTCGCAGACTTCTTCTTCGGGGCGTGACAGACCTGTGCAACCATCTTAGTGTGACATGATGATTTGCTGGCCGGGAACAGGAAATGCTCGCTTATTACGCACACCTTAGGTGTGTCATGCGTACTGCTATGGGGGTTATCATGCGCACTGTGTCTAAGGTAAAAAAATCAGTCAATGTCTCTCTGGCTCCAGAGATACTGGAAGAGGCGCGCAAGCTTAAAATCAATCTGTCAGCGGTTTTAACCGAAGCCCTAATCGAAAAATTTCGTGAGAACAAACGTGAAGAATGGCTGCGGGAAAATAAAAAATCGATAGCAGCATTAAATCAATGGGTGGAAGAAAACGGTTCGTTCAGTGATTTTCAAAGGACATTTTGATTAATGGTTATCAGAGCGCCCATCCCTGGCGCTCTGTTCCTGCTTCTTTAACCCGCCCGCGCAAATTCTGCCGCTTCGGCAATCAATGCGTCATCCGGGCGTACGCCGGTATACATGGCGAACTGCTCTACGGCCTGTAAGGCAATCACCTCTGCACCGCTGATGGTCTTTTTACCCAACTGCTGTGACAGCTTAATCACCGGTGTTTCCGGCGGCAGGGCGACGACGTCAAACACTACGCTGGCGGCAGCGACCATCGCTTCGCTGTAGGCCAGTTCATCGCTCTCTTTACCGCCAGCCATGCCGACGGGCGTCACGTTGACCAGAATATCGCAGGTAATCCCTTCCGACTGGTGCTGCCACTGGAAACCGTACTGTTTTGCCAGCGCCGGGCCGCTCTCGCGATTGCGCGCGGCAATGATTACATCCGTAAACCCCGCATCGCGAAAGGCGGCAATCACCGCTTTACCCATTCCACCGCTGCCGCGGATCATGACGCGTGCGCTGTTATCGAGCTGGTGGCTGGTAATCAGGCTTTTTACCGCAATGTAGTCGGTGTTAAATCCTGTCAGCGTACCGTTGTCATTGACGATGGTGTTGACGGAATCAATGACGCTTGCGGAAGGATCGATGGCATCCAGAAACAGCATGCAGCTCTCTTTGAACGGCATAGAGACCGCACAGCCGCGAATTCCGAGTGCGCGAACACCTTTCACTGCGGCCTCAATATCCTGCGTGGTAAAGGCTTTGTAGATAAAATTTAAACCTAATTTTTCATACAGATAGTTGTGAAAGCGAGTGCCAAAGTTGCCAGGGCGACCGGCAAGCGACATGCACAACTGGGTGTCGCGGTTAATCATGTTAAATTTCCTCGGCGTGAGACAATATGTACTGTTCGGCTTCCTGCGACCAGACCCCCTGATGACGCTCCAGGATATCGCGCAAGGCTGGATCATCAATCTGGGTGAGCGCGGTTAATGGTAAGGCTTTGCCGGTGTAAACCAGTTTTTTCCCGCCGCCGACTGTTGGCAGTTCCAGCGTGGTTTCACCTGCCGCATTCAGCCCCAGAATGTGCGTCACCACTTTTGCCGCCTGAACCTTCTTCTCTTCGATAAGTTTAACCGCCGTGCGCATGTCGTCGGTATTGCCGCCAGACGTCCCAACATAATGGGTGAAGGCGTAGTGTACGTCGTAGAAGTTAATCGGCGCGCTAAATTGCTTATCCTGCGGACCAGCAAAGAAGTTCATGCAACCATCGGCAGCCAGCAGGGAAGAGGCCAGCGTAACCAGCTGTTCGTTGGGCACAAACACAAAGATGTCATCAAACCCGTGCCCGCCGCTCAGCGCCATTAAGGTGTCATAACTCGCATCCTGGGCATGGAGATAATGGATCAACGTTTGTGGTTCTGATGGATAGTGCTTGCGGGCGTAGCTCAACTTGTCGTTATTGGTGTCGGTTACCACCAGCAGCGCCGGGTTAACCGGGCCATGCAGTGCATAGTCGATCGCCAGTAGTCCCATCGGCCCGGTGCCGCCGAGTATCAGTGTACGTCCCTGCGGACGAATGCCCATCTTATGGTTATAAGAGCCTTCCTGCAGGTGATAGTTGGCGTTGAATGCGCCAATCACGCAGGACAGCGGCTCAACCAGCGAACCTTCAAAATAGGTTTCGCCTTCGTAGGCCAGCAGGCAGTCCTGCTCCATCACCTCATTGGGAATAACGACGTGGGTGGCTTCACCGCCCACCCACGGGAAGGAGTATCCCGGGCAGTCCGGGCGATCCGGCAGTTGCAGGTTAGCCTGAATGACATAGCGCTGGCCGGGTTGAAACTTATGCTGCCATTTTTTGCCTACGGCAATAATGTCGCCGCAAAACTCATGACCGATGATGATCGGGTTGGTGGCCACATCGTCCGGCACCTTTTTGTGGTTCTCGCCCTGGTTAGCCTCTTTCCAGGAAGAAAGGCACAGGCTGTCGGTTACGACTGAGGCCAGAATTTCATCGTCCTGCATTTCAGGAAGGTCGAAGGTTTCCAGGCGCAGATCGCGTTTACCATAAAGACGTAAAGCTGTTGTTGTTTGCATTGTTACCACCTCTTCCTCTTTCGAGGACTATTTGTTGAAGTTGCCCCGGCATTGCCGGAGCGAAAAAATCAGGACAGGAAGCCCAGTGCGTTACCGATAATTCCCAGCGCAAACAGGGCGAAGATTAGCCATACCGGATTAATTTTCTTGTTGAGCAGACGCACCATCAGCAGCGTCAGACCCAACGCCAGCAGGCCGGGGCAGAGTTGGTCGAGAATGTTCTGCACGGTCATGGTGACGGTGGTGCCGTCTGCGCCAGGCGTTTGCGATACCACCAGCGGCACGTTGATGCTGGTCCATTTGGTGACCAATACTCCCATCACAAACAGGCCGAGAATCGATGCGCCTTCGGTCAGTTTCTGCAGCAGGTTGCCGCCCATGTCGCTGACGATGTTGACCCCTTTACGAAAGCCAAGCTGTAAGCCGTACCACTTCATTGCCAGACGTACTGCATTGAAAATAAAGAAGAACAATAGCGGGCCGAGAATGTTACCGGATAGCGCCAGCGATGCGCCGAGCGCGGCGGTAATCGGGCGCAGCGTTCCCCATACCAGCGGATCGCCGACGCCTGCCAGCGGACCCATCAGGCCGACTTTGATGCCGTTGATTGCGCCATCGTCAATTTCCGCACCGTTGGCGCGTGCTTCCTCCATTGCGGCGGTGACGCCAATCACTGGGCCGCAAACGGCAGGGGTGGTATTGAAGAACACCAGGTGGCGTTTGAGTGCGGCAACCTGATCCTCTTTTAGTGGATACAAGCGCTTGATGGCGGGGATCATGTCGTAGCAAAAGCCCAGCCCATGAATGCGTTCGAAGTTGAATGACGCCTGTTGCAGGTTGGAGCGAACAAACATGCTAAACAGGTCGGATTTGGTCAGTTTTTTCTGTTCCATGATGGGCTCCGTTAGTCTTCAAGCTGATCAAGAGCTTGAGAAGAGGGGGCTTGCGCCTGCGGTTCAGTCTTACGCCACTGTGGGTTCAGCTGGATGTAGACCAGCGCGATAATCACGCCCACGCCGCCAAAGGCCAGCAGACTTAAATCGAGGTAACCCCCGGCGATAAATCCGAGGAAGAAGAAGGGCATCAGGTACTTCACGCCCATCATGCGCAGTACCATGGCGTAACCGACGACTACGATAAATCCTCCGGCAATCTGCAATCCGCGGGTGACGAATTCCGGGATGGCGTTGAGCATATTGCTGACCATATCGGCGCTAACAAACAGTGAGACGATTAATGCAGGAATGGCAACGCGCAGCGCCTGTACACCGAGAGCGGAAACGTGCAGCATGTCGATGGTACGAAAGCGGGCGTCTTCGGCTGCTTTATCCGCAGCGTGCTGGAACACCACGGTGATGGTACGGGCGAATACCGTCAGTACCTGGCCTGCCGCCGCCACTGGCAGAGCGATGGCGATCCCGGTGGCGATACTCTGTTGCCCGACAATCACCAGAATGGCGGAGATAATACTGGCGAGTGCCGAATCGGGAGACTGTGCAGCGCCAACGTTCATCCAGCCCAGAGCGATTAACTCCAGCGTGCCGCCGAGCATAATCCCGGTTTTTAAATCACCGAGGATCAGGCCGATAACGGTACAAGCAATTAGCGGACGGTGGGTCTGGAACTCATCCAGCACGCTGCCCATTCCGGCAATACAGGAAAATAGAAATATGGCTATAATCTGTAGGGTACTTATTTCCATAATATGTCACCTTGTGAATGTGATCATCCCTGCCTGTTACAGCATAAATACACAGGCGTTTTTATTTATTCAGCGAGCGATTGTTCTTTTATTTTTTCAAGGATATTAACTGATGGGTCTGATGCGACGACGCGTAGATCAAGCGTAACGCCTAATTTAGCTAATTCATGAAAAGCATGAATATCGTCATCATCTAATGAGACCGCTTTGGTTAATTGTTTTTTACCGGGTCGCCAGGCCATGCCGCCAATATTTAACGTGGCGATTTTTACCCCTTGTTTTACCATTGCTAATGCATCTTGCGGACGAGTAAAAAGATAAAAAACGGTTTCGTTCTGATATTGCGGATTATGGTAAACCGCGACCGCCTTTTCGATATTAACGACGTTCACTTTCATTCCCGGCGGGGCGGCCTGACGCAATAATGTGCGACGTACTTCATCGTTATAAACGTCGTCATTACAGATAATAATCCGTTGTGCATTCGCCACCTTCGACCAGACGGTGGTGACCTGACCGTGGATCAGGCGGTCATCAATACGAGCAAGGGTAATGTTCATCAGAAATCCTCTTCGGCCGTTTCCAGATGTTTCCAGACGACACAGGTTTGTTGAGCAATGGTCGTCAGGTGTTCACACAGTTCATCCACATTCATACTGCTTTGGTTGTCTACCAGCTCCAGCGCCAACGGCAGTGATAACCCGCTGATGACCCGTATCGCCGGATTGTGCATCGCCAGCGTCGCGGCGGCATTCCAGGGACTGCCACACTGCAAATCGACGGCAATCAGCCATTCATCTCCGGTGTGAATACTTACTAACTTTTTCAACTTTTCCACGATGTCGCTGGCGTTCTCTCCGGGGACAAATGCCACGGCTTCAACGTTGGCATCACCGTAGACCATCTGTACCGATTCCAGCATGGCGCAGGCCAGTTTGCCGTGAGCACAGAAGATTGCATTGACCATAAAACCTCCTTAGCCGCGCGTTTTACCGCCCGCAATGTTAGTGGTTACTCCGGTAATATAACTGGCGCGTTCTGACAGCAGATAACAAACAAAATCAGCGACTTCGCTTAAGCGCCCTGAGCGACCAATTGGGATCGCGTTCCTGGTGTAGCCCTCGCGCAGCTGTTCGACGGTGATGTTGCGGGTCCAGGCCAGCGCTTCTTCATACTCGGGAGTGCGCAGACCGGTTTTTTCCAGAATGCCAGGCGCAATGCCAACCACACGAATCCCGTGTTTTCCCAGCTCTTTTGACCAGGAACGGGTGAAGCTATTCAGTGCGGCCTTGGTGGCGGCATAGCAACTTTGGCCTTCTGAGCCTTCCAGTCCGCTTTCTGAAGAGACATTCACAATCACGCCGTTACGCTGTTTTACCATTTGGCGTGCTACGGCTTGCGACATTAAGAACACACCTTTCTGGTTGATATTCACCATTTTTTCAAAAGCGGCTTCGTTGAGTTCATATTGCCCGGCGGGTGCTTTTTCATCGACCAGCAGCCGCGGAAAATTAACGCCTGCGTTATTCACCAAACCATCAATACGCCCATGGCGGTGGATAATTTCGGTAACGGTATGATTAACTTCTTTGGCACTGGAAATATCTGTCGGCCAGAAATGATATCCACTATGGCCTTCATACTTACCGTCACCACCGTGAATATCCGCCATTTGCACATTCGCGCCCTGCGCTAATAACTCTTCAACAATCGCCAGCCCAATTCCGGACGCGCCGCCGGTAACAATAATGACTTTGTCCTGCAGATTTAACCACGTTTGCATAATTAACTCCCAGTTTCAGATAAGGGGAGCCCACATAAAATTAATTATGTCAGGACCCATTCGAATATATTTACTTCAACAATAATTCAGCGGTATGGCTGTTAGTCACTAAACCGTTAATATAATTTCCACGCAATGCGCCCAAAATTCCACTGTATTTCTCTTCACCCATTGCAATGCCAATTGAGTAGCGCGCCTGCTTTAATTTATTGGTTTCAATGGAAAGTGTTTTTTCACTCATATTGGTTTCTACCGTCACGCCGTTGATATCGTAAAAGCGCGAGCAAATGTCTCCGGCTACCTGACGGGCATGCAGGTCATCGCTCTCTTCGCTGCCGTAAAAGGCGTGCCAGTTGGCGCCATCACGTATTGCCGGAGATCCAATCCCGACCAGCGCGATGTCCAGATTATCCCAATAAGCAGAAATCGATTTGAAATGTTGGGACTGCATAATGCCATTGCGAATGAGCGGGTTCTCCAGCAGCGCCGGGAAATCGGCCAGATGCGATTCCCCCTTGAGCTTTGCCGCTGCGCCGTAGGTCAGCGTATTAACGTGGTAGCGGCTTTCAAGCTTGCCGGATGGCCCGCCAATAATCGGCACGCAGATCAGCTGACGTGACTGACTGGCAGGGGATAATCCTTCAACAAGTCCCCGCACCGCGCGGCCCCATGAGAACCCAATAATGTCGCCGGGTTCCAGTAAGCGTTCCAGCAACTGTGCGCCGTGCACACCCATCATCGCGAGTTGTTCGTCTTCCTGTTCGCTGTCGCATGAGACCACCACCGCCTCTTTCAGGCCAAATTTCTGTTTTAGCTGCTGTTCCAGCCACAGATTTTCGTTGTAGTCGTAATTAATGGCGATGGTGACGATACCCTGCTCGCGTCCACGTTTTAGCAAACGGCTGATGGTGGTGCGGTAAATACCCAGCTCGCGGGCGATTTGCGCTTGTGTCATATCCTGTTCGTAATACAGCTGCGCTATCTTTACGATCAGGCGGATATCATCGCTGTTTTCCGTCGCCATTTTTGGACTCCTGCACATTTGTGCAAATCACGAAATTGTCTTCTTGATCTGATATAACCCCAACTGTTCTCCATCTCAAAGCTATTTTCACTTATTTCAGCGCCCTGTAATGACCGATTGTGTTGCACATTTGATGTGGTGATGGCGTGTTGTTGGCACAGATGTGCTTATCTCTCTAATGTATTGATTCTGCTTGTTTTCACCCAACAAAATTGCAGGGATGGATCGCTGACACTTTTGTGTCAAAAGGTGTGACGGATCACAAATAGCGCGTGGGCAGTCGAACACGATTATTTTTTATCGTCCGCAAGGTAGGGTATATTTCGCTTTTAATACACAAAAGCATTCAAGTTGTATCAAGGCGGCAAGGGAACGAATTCCTGGGAGCATAGATAACTATGTGACCAGGGTGAGTGAGGGCAGCCAACGCAGAGACGGCTTGAAGGATGAAGTGTATACAGGAGAAATTATGCTGCCCGACTCATCCATCCGATTAAATAAATACATCAGTGAAAGCGGAATCTGCTCGCGTCGCGAGGCGGATCGCTTTATCGAACAAGGGAATGTCTTCCTGAATGGTAAACGCGCCACCATTGGCGATCAGGTGATGCCTGGCGACGTCGTAAAAGTGAATGGTCGGTTGATTGAGCCGCGTGAAGCGGAGGATCTGGTTTTTATCGCGCTGAACAAGCCGGTAGGAATTGTCAGCACCACCGAAGACAGCGAACGCGACAACATTGTTGATTTCGTGAATCACAGCAAGCGCGTGTTCCCCATCGGTCGTCTGGACAAAGATTCCCAGGGACTGATCTTTCTGACTAACCACGGCGACCTGGTGAATAAAATCCTGCGCGCTGGTAACGATCACGAAAAAGAGTATCTGGTGACGGTCGATAAGCCCGTAACCGACGACTTTATTCGTGGGATGGGAGCCGGTGTGCCAATCCTCGGCACCGTTACCAAGAAATGTAAGGTCAAGAAAGAAGCGCCGTTTGTGTTTCGCATCACGCTGATTCAGGGGCTGAACCGCCAGATCCGCCGTATGTGTGAGCACTTTGGTTATGAAGTGACGAAGCTTGAGCGCACACGCATCATGAACGTGAGTTTGTCCGGCCTGCCGCTGGGTGAATGGCGTGACCTGACGGATGACGAACTGATCGATCTGTTCAAGCTGATTGAGAATTCATCATCAGAAGCTAAACCGAAGGCGAAAGCGAAGCCAAAAGCCGCCACCGCAGGCATCAAGCGCCCGGTAGTGAAAATCGAAAAATCGGCGGAGAAAGAGAAATCGCGCCCGGCGGCAAACGGGAAGCGTTTTACCTCGCCGGGGCGTAAGAAGAAAGGACGTTAACGTCTGCCGCGCGTTGGCGTATTCGCCGACCAGGAAAATGACGCCTCTGAATCCGGTTTATAAGCCTGCTTTTTCTTCAACTGGCGGGCTTTTTTAGCTTCTGCTTCGCGCAAGGCCATCAGTTTATCGATGTACTCTTTCTTGATGCTGTTGGTCTCAGCGTTGGTCAGCAGGCGACCATGTGCAATGCGCGCGCGGTCAAGCAGCGTTTTCAGTTCACGCTGTTCGCGCTCGGTCATCTCTTTTTGGGTAATGCGGGGGAGTGCCATACGGGTGCCCTCTGTTAGCCGATATTCTCAGTGTACGGTAATCCTGGTCAGGCTGATAGCGCTCAATAGGCAATACGCAATTTCCCGCCAAAGTCCTGCTGGGTATAACCCGTTGTTTTGAATCCTTTATCCGTGATGATGCTATCGATTTCTTTTAACGTGGCGATACACATCACCCCATCCTGACCAAATTTGGTATGGTCGGCGAGAATTACCGCTTTTTTGCTCATGGCAATCATGGACTTCGCCACGTACGCCTCATCAAAACTTTTTACCAGCACTCCATGCTGAGGCGAAATTCCACCTGCGCCAATGAAGCAGATATCGGCGTGAATGGCGTTAATTTGCTGACAAACCGAGACACCGAGATTGGCGCGAAAATGGTAGTCATATTCACCGCCTAAGACGTAAACGCGGGCCTGAAGATTATGCTCTTTAATTTTATCCGCAATTAACGCTGAGTTGGTAATAACAGAATAAGCGAGTGGGGGTAATAGTTCAGCAAGAATTAAGTTAGTCGTACAGGAGTCAATAAACAGCGTATCGCGTTCGCTAACCATCGTGGCGGCAATTTTACCAATTGCCATTTTTTCATCACGGTGTATATCAATCCGCGCGCCGAACTCATCTTCCTGAACGACCTGTTTTTTGACAGCCCCGCCATGGATTTTGGTAATTTGTCCTTCGGACTCCAGTATCGAGAGGTCACGGCGAATGGTCTCTGATGTAACTTTTAGCGTTTCCGATAATTTGATGACTGTGACTTCACCGAACTTATTTAATTCATCAAGAATATGTTTTCTTCTTTTAATCGGGTTCATTATTTTCCGCCAATGTCGTGCTTTGGCGCATGGTAACTGGATGCGCAAAGCAACGCAACCACTCCAGCGCACAGACAATACCTTCATCATCATTAGAGGCCGTCA
This sequence comes from Citrobacter sp. MGH100, assembly GCF_001034465.1. Taxonomy (NCBI): domain Bacteria; kingdom Pseudomonadati; phylum Pseudomonadota; class Gammaproteobacteria; order Enterobacterales; family Enterobacteriaceae; genus Citrobacter; species Citrobacter sp. MGH100. The sequence continues at coordinate 124,725 of NZ_KQ089804.1, read as the reverse complement.
CATAGCTGGCGTGTTGTTTTACTGCATCAGGCGCATTGCCCATGGCGATACCGATGTTCGCAGCGGTAAACATACTGATATCGTTCTGCTGATCGCCAATCGCCGTAACCTGTTCGGTCGCTATATTTAGCTGTTGCCTTAACATGTTTATAGCATAGCCTTTGTTTATTTCAGTACGTTGGATGTCAATATAATTCCCCCCGGTGATTGTCGCCATATAACCACAGGGTAATTCATTATTCATTGCCGTACATAATGAATTTATTTTTGATTGTTCTGCCACCAATGTGATCTTATAAATGTCATGCTGATTAAAAATATATTCAGGCGTTGCCGAAATAAAGGGTAGCTCAAATAAGTTGGCCTCATAAGTCGTCCATGGTGCTACGAGTCGGTCATCACGATGATAAATAGCATCGGCGCTAAAAAAATGATGGGGGTAGCAGGAAAGAGAAATAGATCGGTCAATCTCCCGGAGATCCATGCAAGAGAGTGTCGCAGTATGAATAATATGCTGCGACGTCATCTCCAGAATTTGCCCGCCATTAAAACCGGCGCACCAGGCAAACAATTTATCTACCTGTTGCTGTTGTAACAGGCGCACCATAGAGGAGACCGGCCTGGCGGAACAGGCTGCCAGCAGACCGCCACGCTGGCGGAACTCAATCAGCGCCTGACGCGTGCGCGGGCTGATTGTTTTCTGCGATGTCAGTAACGTTCCATCCAGATCGGTCACCAGCAACATTTCTCTTTCCTCTGAGTTTACTGAGCAATAAACGGTGTGACGGCCTCTTTGGCGGCGTTGCAGACCATATTGTCGATTGCCGTACCTACGACCAGAATATTGACCCCGGTATCTTTAAACGCTTTGGCGTTGGCGAGGTTAATACCGCCTTCTGCCAGCGTTGGTACATCAACCGCGCCAACCAGCGCTCGCAGCCTTTCTTTAATGGCCTGTGGAATGTCGCCTGCTGCTACGCCTTCATAGCTCATACCGGTCATCAGGCCGATCATATCGACGCCAATTTCCTGCATCCGCTTCGCCACGCTGGAAACCTCTTCCGGCGTACGCGCAGGAATACCGAAAGTATGCAGATCGTCCGGGTGACCAATATAGGCGTCAACGGTCAGACCATATTGATGGGCGAGATTAACGATATCCTGCAGATCGTCCCAGTCGGATTTATGCGTGTGCAAACCATCGGCTCCGGCACGGGCAATCTCCAGAATCTCAGTGTCACTGAGCGGCACGGGCAAGGTTTCGGTAAAACCTCCCGCAATACCCACGGTAATGAAAATATCGTCAGGAACCACGTTACGCACGCCGTGTACCGCTTCAGCCATTTGCCCGTTGGTGATTTCATGGCGGATCTGCTCTGCTGCATGCATATTGCTCACGCCTTTGTGTCCACGCGCCAGCGCCAGTGCCGGGTGGTTTGGTTCCAGCAGCTTAACGCCTGCCTCACACACCGCTTTCGCCAGACGCGCATCGTCGCCAGTGATCCCCGTACTGAGGATGGTTTGTCCGCCGTGGAGCGCAATGGCATCTTTCACTTTCTGTAACGCTTTGGCGCGTTTTTTATTCATATCGCCTTTAAACATGGTGTACCTCTGGTGTTGGTGCATTAATTAACGGGCTGACGCTGCAGGTTCGCTCTGTACGACAGCCTTAAAACGGTTAGCAATAATGGTGGTAATACAGGTCATCGCCATTGTTGTGATCATCACGATAGCCATCTGAAGCGCATTGCTGGACAAGAACGGCGAGGCAAAAGCGGGAACATAAGCCACGCCTTTAACGTTAAAGAAGCCCAGCATCATGCCGCCCATTCCGGCCCAGAAAATGGCGGAGCCAAAGACAATTTTGTTGGCGAACATGAAGGGATAGGCAGATTCCACGAAGGTTCCGAAACCCAGGTTAATAAGCAGCCCCGGTGTGGCGACGGCGGCTTCACTTTTTTCGCGAGGGGCGATAACGTTGGCAAGGTTAATCCCTGCGGCAACCATCACCAGACCCACCATATCGACTGCGCCGAGGAAGCTTACGCCGGATTTTTCCATCTCCAGCAGAACCAGCGGCAGAATGACCGCGTGGTAGACTCCGCCCAGGATGGCTGGCCAGATAACCAACCCCGCCAGCAGTCCGGCAAGAACAGGACTGAAAGCCAGAGTGCTTTCGATAGCCAGTTTGATGTAATTACCTGCCGACAGCGCCAGCGGACTCAGCAGATAGTGCATGATCAACCCGGCGGCAAGACCTGAAATCCCACCGGCGACGATGTTGACGGTGGTCATCGGAAAGCGCCAGTTCAGGCACAGTTCAAACAGCCAACGAACGAAAATCCCGGCCATCAATCCGCCGATAATCCCGCCGATCAGCCCCCCTTCAACGGACAGCACCCCGGCGACGACCCCGGCAACGATTGAGACTTCATCCAGCTCAGAAATCTGTTTTGCCGCCAGCACGGCAACCAATACCGGCAGGCCTTTCAGCAGGATTTCAAAAATATCGTTAAGTTTTTCCAGACCCGGGATGTGGCTCAGGGCGAGAACAATTGCCATCGCGATAAAGCCAGGCAGCGCAGGGATCATAATGCTGCGAATGTTAAAGCGTTTGAGCAGGCTCTTTCCGGAGCCACCCTGGGAGGGTGAAGCGCTACCCAACTGCGGCTTGTACTTAATGCCCCAGTGTTTACACAGAGACGCCACGAAGGAGACTGCGCGGGTGCGGCTGGTGGTACCCGTCGTGCCCGAGGTTGCGACGACATTTGCCCCTTTTGCGGCCACCAGCGCCATTGACGTTCCGCCGGTGCCAACGATCGGCGTTTTCATTTCAACGGCAGCGGTGAAGACTTCGTGGTTCGCTTTTCCCGGATCGGCGCTCATCACGACGATCCCGTCGATCGCGCCGCTACGGATCATCTCAGCAATCTGGCGATCGCTTTCGACCACCGAAGCGTTTACCTCTGAAAGTTTTCCCTGAAATATCCGTTGTGGTTTTTGTTGGTTTTCTTTGGTTAATGCAAACACGGATGCCGCTGTGTGGGGTTTGGCAACATCCATCGAGGCTTCCGCCGCGATAAACTGCACGGCGGCAACTTCCACACCTGCGGCTTCGCACTGCTGATAAATTTCCTGGAGTAGCTTCTCTGGCTCTGCGCCACCCAGGTTGTAGAGGTTGCCTCCACTGCTTCCAATAATCGCAATTTTTTTCATAGCGGCCTCAAAGATAGGGTAAAGGGGTTATTTGTGTTGTAGTGGAATCATAATCCCAACTAAAACAAATCAAATCAACATTAAATGAGCGAGGTAAATTGCCATTTGTATGGGGTTTGTTTATTAATTGCTTGAAACAAAAAGAATAAATTAAGATTTTGTTTTATGTTGATGTTTGTTGTTTTGTGATGGGGTTCAAAGGAGTATCTATATAAATGGAGGGTAACCCTCCATTTATACGCGATCAGTTTTGTTTTATAGCGCTTCGCTTTTCAGTAATCGGTTTACCGGACCAGTAACCCGCAAGCAGCGAACCAGAAAGGTTATGCCAGACGGAGAACAACGCGCCGGGCAGAGCGGCGAGCGGACCGAAGTAGATTTTGCCCAGCGCAGCGGCGAGGCCGGAGTTCTGCATGCCGACTTCAATCGCCAGTGTGCGGCAGGTGGATTCATCAAAGCCGAACAGTTTCCCGCCCCAGTAGCCGCCAAGCAGGCCAATGGTGTTATGCAGAATAACGGCGATAATCACCACAAAGCCGACCGACGCAATGTGCGATGCAGAACCTGCCACAACAGCGCTGATAATCGCCAGAATGCACACCATAGAAAACGCGGGCAGATACGGTTCTACGGTTTTTACGACGCGTGGGAACAGATGATGAATGACCAGGCCCAAAGCAATCGGAATGACTACGATCTGCAGAATACTTAGCAGCATCCCCATCACATCTACCTGGATATGCGCGTCGACGTAAAGACGGGTGAGCAGCGGCGTGGCGACAACACCGACCAGCGTTGAAACCGATGAAATCGTCACGGAGAGCGCCACATCGCCTTTCGCCAGGTAGATCATTACGTTAGATGCCGTTCCGCTGGCCACGCTACCGACCAGTACCATACCTGCGGACAATTCCGGCGGCATATTAAAAGCCAGCGCCAAAATCCATGCGGCGAGCGGCATCACCAGATAGTGCAGGAAAATACCCGCCGCGACCGGGGCTGGGCGTGAGAGTACGCGTTTAAAATCATCCACCTTCAGGTGCACGCCCATGCCGAACATAATCAGCATCAGTAACGACGGCACTAATGGCCCGACAGGCGTAAAGGTGGAGGGCGTGTAATACGCAATAACAGAGAGCAGCAGCGCCCATAACGGGAACAGCCGCGTGAGAGTAGCGAGCATATTGTATTCCTTGCGATTTAAAGATGTTGTGTTGTTATAAAAAAGCCGGGTTCGAGCCCGGCTATAGTTATTGTTTATCGCGTGATGGAATATTATTCAAACAAATTATGGTGCAGCTTCTGTACAACCTGCTCGGCTTCAGTACCAGGTACCAGGAAGCACAGGTTGTGGCTGGACGCGCCGTAGCAAATCATCCGAATATTGAACGGCTCCAGTACGCCGAACACCTCTTTACCCACGCCGCAGGCTTTGGACAGGTCGTTGCCAATCAATGCCACCAGTGCCAGGCCTTCTTCAACTTCAACCCGACACAGGGCCGACAGCTCCATCAGCAGAGACTGTGTTAACAGCGTATCGCCGGTGGACGTTGAACCGGTGGTATCCAGCGTCAGCGCCACGCTGACTTCGGATGTGGTAATTAAATCGACCGAGATATTGTGGCGTGCCAGGATGCCGAACACTTCCGCCAAAAAGCCGCGAGAGTGCAGCATATTCAGGCTATGCAGCGTCAGCAGCGTCTGCTTACGGCGTAGCGCCAGCGCACGGAACAGCGGTGGATTCGCGGTTTTATTGCAGACCAGCGTACCGCCTGCTTTTGGATCCTTACTGGAGCCCACAAACACCGGAATATCGCTACGTACGGCTGGCAACAGGGTTGCCGGGTGCAGAACTTTCGCGCCAAAGGTCGCCATTTCCGCGGCCTCTTCAAAGGCGATTTCATCAATACGCTGCGCAGCCGGAACCACGCGCGGATCGGTAGTGTAGATGCCGGGAACGTCGGTCCAGATATCAACGCGCGTTGCGTGTAGGGCTTCTGCCAGTAAGGCGGCGGTATAATCGCTGCCGCCGCGTCCCAGTGTGGTGGTGCGGCCCTTGCCTTCACTGCCGATAAAGCCCTGAGTAATCACCAGACTTTCGCTCAGACGCGGGGCCAACTGGAGCGTTGCCAGTTCAGCCAGCGCCGTGACGTCGGGTTCTGCACGACCAAAACGATCGTTGGTGCGCATCACTTTACGCACGTCAAACCACTGCGCCTGCACGTTGCGTTCACGCAGGATCTCGACGAACAGCAGGGTAGACATCAGTTCACCGTGGCTGACCAGTTCGTCGGTCAGCGCGGTTGAGGTCGCCAGTGACGCCGCTTCTGCCAGTGTGGTGATGTTTTCCAGCAGACGTTCGATCTCTTCACGGATCACGTTTGGATAACGCAGGCGTTCCAGAATATTGAACTGAATTTGACGAATGGCATCGAGTTTTTCGAAGCGCTCGGTTGGCTCCAGACCTTCTGCCAGCGCGACCAGCAGGTTAGTAATACCCGCCGAAGCGGACAGCACCACTAAACGGACGTTAGCATCAGAAAGCACGACATCAGCGCTGCGATTCATGGCATCAAAATCCGCCACGCTGGTACCACCAAACTTGGAGACAACTACATCAGTCATAACTACCTCGTGTCAGGGAATGAATAGAGCGACCATGGCACATAAGGCAGAACGAAAACCGGTGCAGGCGCAAATGCAAATACCGTATTTATAAATAAAATGTGTAGCTTGCACTGTCAACGCTGGGATTATGCGGATTTTTCATGCTGCAACTGCGTTGAGTAACGGTACTAATAACAACGCTGATAACCGCTATACTTTTTAGCCACGTTTGGCGGATGCCCTGGCAATGGCATTAAAACAATCACACTTTTCTGTGACTGGCGTTACAATCGATCTCAGTCACAATTCTCAAAATCAGAAGAGTATTGCTAATGAAAAACATCAATCCAACGCAGACCTCAGCCTGGCAGGCACTACAAAAACACTTTGAAGAAATGAAAGACGTTACTATCGCGGATCTTTTCGCGAAAGATAGCGATCGTTTCACTAAGTTTTCCGCGATGTTTGACGATCTGATGCTGGTGGATTTCTCCAAAAACCGCATCACTGAAGAGACGCTGGCTAAACTGCAGGATCTGGCGAAAGAAACCGATTTGGCGGGTGCCATCAAGTCCATGTTCTCCGGTGAGAAAATCAACCGTACTGAAGACCGTGCCGTGCTGCACGTGGCGCTGCGTAACCGTAGCAATACGCCGATCATCGTTGACGGCAAAGATGTGATGCCGGAAGTGAATGCGGTACTGGAGAAGATGAAATCTTTCTCTGAAGCGATCATCTCCGGAAGCTGGAAAGGCTATACCGGCAAAGCCATCACCGATGTAGTAAACATCGGTATCGGCGGCTCTGACCTCGGCCCGTTCATGGTGACCGAAGCGCTGCGTCCGTACAAAAATCACCTGAACATGCACTTTGTGTCTAACGTCGATGGTACGCACATCGCCGAAGTGCTGAAAAAAGTGAATCCGGAAACCACGCTGTTCCTGGTCGCTTCCAAAACTTTCACCACCCAGGAAACCATGACCAACGCCCACAGCGCGCGCGACTGGTTCCTGGCGACCGCTGGCGACAACAAGCACGTAGCCAAACACTTCGCAGCGCTCTCCACTAACAGTAAAGCGGTTGGCGAGTTCGGTATTGATACTGCCAATATGTTCGAGTTCTGGGACTGGGTTGGCGGTCGTTACTCCCTGTGGTCTGCCATTGGTCTGTCCATCATCCTGTCCGTAGGCTTCGACAACTTTGTTGAGCTGCTCTCCGGCGCGCATGCGATGGACAAACACTTCTCCACCACCCCGGCTGAGAAAAACCTGCCGGTGCTGCTGGCGCTGATCGGTATCTGGTACAACAACTTCTTCGGTGCTGAAACCGAAGCGATTCTGCCGTATGACCAGTATATGCACCGTTTCGCGGCCTACTTCCAGCAGGGCAACATGGAATCCAACGGTAAATACGTTGACCGTAACGGCAACGCAGTGGATTACCAGACTGGCCCAATCATCTGGGGTGAGCCGGGCACTAACGGCCAGCATGCGTTCTACCAGCTGATTCACCAGGGCACCAAAATGGTTCCGTGCGATTTCATCGCGCCGGCAATCACCCACAACCCGCTGTCGGATCACCATCCGAAACTGCTGTCTAACTTCTTCGCGCAAACCGAAGCGCTGGCTTTTGGTAAATCTCGTGAAGTGGTTGAGCAGGAATATCGCGACCAGGGTAAAGATCCGGCTACGCTTGAGCACGTTGTGCCGTTCAAAGTGTTCGAAGGTAACCGTCCAACGAACTCCATCCTGCTGCGCGAAATCACGCCGTTCAGCCTGGGTGCGTTGATTGCGCTGTACGAGCACAAAATCTTCACTCAGGGCGCGATCCTGAACATCTTCACCTTTGACCAGTGGGGCGTTGAGCTGGGCAAACAGCTGGCGAACCGCATTCTGCCAGAGCTGAACGATGATAAAACTGTTTCTTCCCATGATGTTTCTACTAATGGGTTGATTAACCGTTATAAGTCCTGGCGCTAATCTGCTTCTTCCTTCGAACCGCAGCGGTGTTGGCTGCGTTCGTTAACCCCGGTCACATAGCTATCTATGCTCCCGGGGATTAACGATCTTGCCGCCTTGCTGCAATTCGAATGAATTTGCAGATTACCTGTGATAGAAGCTGATATTATTATCAGCTTTTTTTATAAGATAATTCCACTTCTCCACCTTATTACCTAAAAATTTAATTGAGCTTAATCCTAAAATAATATGTTCAACGTTATCCTGTTTCTGATGTTTTAAGATTTACCGGATATTGTGTTTTCACTATTATATTTTAACTCTTTGAATTTAATTGTTTTTATTGTTTATTGTTAATCGTTTTCTCTCTCGCTATCTAATTATCCTAAATTCCCCTGTGGCGTAATTTGAACACTTTGGCTTGTGTATACTCGATCTCGCCCGAAATTCTTTTGGGTAAATCTCCATTCATGCAATGAAGGGAATTTGTGATGAAAAAAGTTGTGTATGGCCTTTGGGCTATATCTGCGCTTGCGGCGATGTCTGTCTATGCCGCCCCCGTTCAGGTGGGTGAGGCTGCAGGGTCGACTGCCGCGTCGGTTTCGGCGGGAAGTTCCTCCGCGACCAGCGTGAGCACCGTAAGTTCTGCGGTGGGGGTTGCCCTGGCGGCAACCGGTGGCGGCGATGGTTCTAATACCGGAACCACCACCACGACAACCACCAGTACCCAGTAATACAGGTACGTTTAATTCTAACCACACTTCGGTGTGGTTATTTTGCCTCTCTGGAGAAACGTCGTGAAGCGACCCGCGCTCATAATGGTTTGCCTGTTACTACAGGCGTGCTCAGCCACCACCGAAGGTTTGGGGCATTCGCTGTGGGATAGCGTATTTGGGACTCCCGGCGTAAAGATGACGGATGATGAAATCCAAAATATGCCTTACGCCAGCCAGTATATGCAGCTCAACGGCGGTCCCCAGCTGTTTGTGGTACTCGCGTTCGCAGAAAACGGACAGCAGAAATGGGTGACTCAGGATCGGGCCATTCTCGTGACGCAACATGGGCGACTGGTGAAAACACAGCTCGACGGAGACAACCTCATCGAGGTGAATAATCTGGCTGCCGACCCGCTCAGTAAGCCCAATCAGATAGTCGATGGCGCAACGTGGTCCCGTACGATGGGCTGGACCGAGCATCAGAAGGTACGCTATGCCACCGCCCGCTCGGTTTTCACATGGGATGGCGCTGACACCATCAAGGTCGGCAGAGATGAAACGCCGGTACGCATCCTCGATGAAGACGTCACCACCGATCAAACGCGCTGGCATAACCGCTACTGGGTAGACAGTGACGGCATGATTCGCCAGTCAGAACAGTATCTTGGCGCAGGTTTCTTCCCGGTGAAAACTACGCTGATTAAGGCGGCAAAATCATGATGAAACGAATGATTACCGCGCTGACCTTCAGCCTGTGTGCGGCATCTGTTTTTGCTGCGGGCAGTGTAAAAGTGATCACGACAGGCAGCACCGAAGCAAAAACGCTGACCGGCGCGGAGCATTTGGTCGATCTGGTGGGTCAACCGAAGCTGGCGAATAGCTGGTGGCCAGGCGCGGTGATTGGCGAAGAGCGGGCAACGGCTGAGGCGCAACGTCAGCAGCAGGCATTACTGGATCGTCTGGCGACGTTGAGTGCTGGAGAAAGCGGTGATGATGCCGCGGCTATCAACGCGTTACGCCAGCAAATTCAGGCGCTGAAGGTGACCGGCAGACAGACGATTAATCTCGACCCGGATGTTGTACGCGTCAGCGAGCGAGGCAACCCGCCGCTGCAGGGCAATTACACGCTGTGGGTTGGGCCGCAGCCCACGGATATCACGCTGTTGGGTTTGCTAAGCCACCCGGGTAAACAGCCGTTTATACCCGGACGTGATGTTGCCAGCTATCTCGATGGGCAGCATCGGCTCAGCGGCGCGGATCGTAGCTACGCCTGGGTTGTCTATCCCAACGGACGCACACAAAAAGTGCCGGTCGCCTACTGGAACAAACGTCACATTGAGCCGATGCCCGGCAGCATCATTTTTGTCGGGCTGTCGGACTCTGTCTGGAGCAGCACCCCGGATGAAATCAATGCCGACATTCTTCACACCCTGACCCAGCGGATACCCGAATAATGAGAAAAACTTATCTGCTCAGCCTGTTGGCGCTGGGTATCAGCGCGGCCTGTCACGGTGAAACGTATCCTGCGCCGATTGGTCCTTCCCAGTCTGATTTTGGCGGCGTGGGGCTGCTGCAAACCCCAACCGCACGCATGGCGCGTGAGGGCGAAATGAGCCTTAACTACCGCGATAACGATCAGTACCGCTACTACTCCGCGTCGGTGCAACTGTTCCCGTGGCTGGAAACGACCCTGCGCTATACCGATGTGCGCACCAAAAAATACAGCAGCGTGGAGTCGTTTTCAGGCGATCAGACATACAAGGATAAGGCGTTCGACCTGAAGCTGCGGTTGTGGGAAGAGAGCTACTGGATGCCGCAGGTGGCGGTGGGGGCACGCGATATAGGCGGAACGGGCCTGTTCGATGCGGAGTATATTGTGGCGAACAAAGCCTGGGGACCGTTTGATTTCTCACTCGGTCTCGGCTGGGGATACCTCGGGACCAGCGGCAACGTCAGCAATCCGTTTTGTTCATACAGCGATAAATTCTGTCATCGCGATAACAGCTACAAGCAGGCGGGTTCCATTGACGGCAGCCAGATGTTCCACGGCCCGGCATCGCTGTTTGGCGGCGTAGAGTATCAGACTCCCTGGCAGCCGCTGCGCCTGAAGCTGGAGTACGAGGGAAATAATTATCAGCAGGATTTTGCGGGCAAGCTGGATCAGAAGAGCAAGTTTAACGTCGGCGCTATTTATCGCGTCACCGATTGGGCCGACGTTAACCTCAGCTATGAGCGCGGCAATACCTTTATGTTTGGGGTCACTCTGCGGACTAACTTTAACGATCTGCGACCACGCTATAACGACAACGCCCGCCCGAAATATCAGCCACAGCCGCAGGATGCCATCCTGCAACATTCGGTGGTGGCGAATCAGCTAACGCTGCTGAAATATAATGCCGGGCTGGCGGATCCTAACATTCAGGTGCAGGGCGATACGCTGTATGTGACCGGCGAACAGGTGAAATACCGTGATTCGCGCGAAGGGATCGAACGCGCGAACCGGATCGTGATGAACGATCTTCCCGACGGGATCCGCACGATCCGTATTACGGAAAATCGCCTTAACTTGTCGCAGGTGACGACCGAAACGGATGTTTCCAGCCTGAAGCGCCATCTGGAAGGCGAGCCGTTGGGCCATGAGACTCAACTGGCGCAAAAACGCGTTGAGCCCGTAGTGCCGAAAACGACCGAGCAGGGCTGGTATATCGATAAGTCGCGCTTCGATTTCCACATCGATCCGGTGCTTAACCAGTCGGTAGGCGGCCCGGAAAATTTCTATATGTATCAGTTGGGCGTGATGGGCACGGCAGATTGGTGGGTTACCGATCATCTGCTGACCACCGGGAGTTTGTTCGCCAACCTCGCCAATAACTATGACAAGTTTAACTACACCAACCCGCCGCAGGATTCGCATTTACCGCGGGTGCGTACCCATGTGCGTGAGTATGTACAGAACGACGTCTACGTGAATAACCTGCAGGCCAATTACTTCCAGTCACTCGGGAACGGGTTTTACGGACAGGTTTACGGCGGCTATCTGGAGACCATGTATGGCGGGGCGGGCGCGGAAGTATTGTACCGTCCATTGGACAGCAACTGGGCGTTTGGCATTGACGCCAACTACGTGAAACAGCGTGACTGGCGTAGCGCACAGGACATGATGAAATTCACCGACTACAGCGTGAAGACCGGGCATTTGACCGCGTACTGGAATCCTTCTTTCGCTCAGGATGTGCTGGTGAAAGCCAGCGTGGGTCAGTATCTGGCCGGGGATAAGGGCGGAACGCTGGAGGTAGCCAAACGCTTCGACAGCGGTGTCGTGGTGGGTGGTTATGCGACTATCACTAATGCCTCACCGGATGAGTACGGCGAGGGTGATTTTACTAAAGGGGTGTACGTTTCAGTGCCGCTGGATCTGTTCTCGTCAGGCCCAACCCGCAGTCGCGCGGCGATAGGCTGGACACCGTTAACGCGTGATGGCGGTCAGCAGCTTGGGCGTAAGTTTGGTCTGTACGATATGACCAGTGACAGGAGTGAGAATTTCCGGTGATGTGAATGTTGATCGCCCGGTGGCGCTACGCTTACCGGGCATCCGGCAAGAACCGTCATGCGAACAAAATATAAACAAAAAATGTAGATCTCTGTCACATTTTTGCGTTATACAGGAACCTCGCCACTGAGTAAGAGGTGCTGTTATGACGTCGCTATCTCGTCCCCGCGTGGAGTTTATCTCCACCATCTTGCAGACCGTGCTGAATCTGGGGCTGCTGAGTCTGGGCCTGATCCTGGTCGTATTCCTCGGGAAAGAAACGCTGCATCTGGCAGATGTGCTGTTCGCGCCGGAACAAACCAGCAAATATGAGCTGGTGGAAGGACTGGTGGTTTACTTTCTGTATTTTGAATTTATCGCACTGATTGTGAAGTACTTTCAGTCAGGGTTTCACTTTCCGCTGCGCTATTTTATCTATATCGGGATCACCGCGATTGTGCGGTTGATCATTGTCGATCATAAAGCACCTATGGATGTGCTTACCTATTCCGCGGCGATCCTGCTGCTGGTGATCACCCTGTGGCTGTGCAACTCGAAGCGGTTGAAGCGAGAGTAAAAAAACAACACGCCGTTGGGGCGGCGTGTTGCATGTCAGGCTTATTGTGCAGAGACGGGCTTGGCTTTCTCTGCTGTGGGTTCCCACAGTTCTTCAAGTTCTTCCAGTGTTTTGCCTTTGGTTTCCGGCACGAACTTCCACATGAACAGCGCCGCCAGGATGCCCATACAACCGTAGATCCAGTAGGAGAAACCGTTGTGGAAATGGGAAACCAGCCACGAATTTTTGTCCATCATTGGGAAGGTCCAGGAGACGAAGTAGTTCGCCAGCCACTGGGCCGCAACTGCAATGGCGAGCGCTTTACCGCGAATCGCATTCGGGAAGATTTCTGCCAGCAACACCCAACAAACCGGTCCCCAGGACATGGCGAATGCCGCGACATAAAATAGCATCGACAGCAGCGCCACCAGGCCGGAAGCCTGCGTATAAAATGCAGTGCCGAGGCTGAACATCCCAATTGCCATGCCGAGTGCGCCAATGATCTGCAGCGGTTTGCGACCAAATTTGTCCACAGTCATGATAGCCAGCACGGTGAAGCTCAGGTTGATTACGCCGACAATAATGGTCTGCAATAACGCCACATCGGTGCTGGCCCCAAGCGTTTTGAAGACTTCCGGTGCGTAGTACAGCACGACGTTAATACCGACAAACTGCTGGAAGATGGATAACATCACGCCGATAACGATCACGCCCGCACCAAACATCAACAGGCGACCACCGGTTTTGCGCCCATGCTCGAGTGACTGATTAATCTCCTGCATGGCCTGGGTGGCGAGGGTGCTGCCCATAATTTTGCGCAGAATACCTTCTGCTTGTTCGTGTCTGCCACGCGCCATCAGCCAACGTGGGCTTTCTGGTACGGTATACAGCAGCAGTAAAAACAGCAGGGCGGGGATACTTTCGGAGGCAAACATATATCGCCAGCCATCGGTATTCAGCCAGTTGGCGTCGCCTGAACGGGCAATAAAATAGTTAACGCAATACACCAGTAACTGGCCAAAAATAATCGCGAATTGGTTAAAGGAAACCAGTTTCCCACGAATATGTGCCGGAGCCAGCTCAGCAATATACATAGGTGAGAGCATTGAGGCTAAACCTACGCCAATACCACCGATGATGCGATAAATAACGAATTCGGGGACGTATCCGGCTAAATAAACAGGCACAGCATTATCGGGGTTAATGGTGGTGAAACCTAATTCTGGCCATGCGGATCCGATGCCGGAAATAAAAAATAACAGCGCAGCGATTTTCAGCGAATCCCGGCGACCAAAGCGGTTACTACAATACCCGCCCAGCGCACCGCCGATGATGCAGCCAATCAACGCACTGGCGACGCAAAAACCCAACAATGAGTTGGCGGCGGATTCACTTAAGTGTTGTGGAGCGACAAATACGGTATTTAAGGATTCTACCGTTCCGGATATGACCGCAGTGTCGTAACCGAATAATAGTCCTCCTAAAGTTGCGACTAATGTAATCGAAAAAATATAACTGGAATTATATTGAGTGTTCATTCAGACCTGCCTTAGAGGGTACAGCTCTTTTGATCAGTGCCGTGATGGTGAATTTAACAGGCAGGGAAGACAATTATCATTTTTTACATTGCAATTACGTTTTGTCTTTTCTGTGATCTTAATTCCGTTTAATTAGTTTATTTCCAGACGAAAAATAGAATTGCAGTGATGGAGAGCACGAAAGGAAATAATCATAACGGTAATGCAAAATAACATAAAAAAAGGGCGCTCCGTAGAGCGCCGAATAACAGTCACAGGTTGGGATAACATAAGTTGAGGGTTGCAGTGGCATTGCCCGTTGCCGGGCGGGGTAACACAACTACTTTGATGAAACTTAACCTTTCACACCACCCGCGGTCAGGCCGTTGACCAGCCAGCGCTGCGCCAGCAGGAATACCAGCGTGATCGGAATGGCGGAAAGTACAGCTGCGGCGGCAAAGTCGCCCCACAAATAGTTTTGTGGATTGAGGTACTGCTGCATACCTACCGCGAGGGTATAGCTGTTCACATCACGCAGCAGCAGTGACGCGACCGGGACTTCGGTAATAGCGGCAATGAACGACAGAATAAATACCACCGCCAGAATCGGAACGGAAAGCGGTAGCAGCACCAGGCGGAATGCCTGCCACGGCGTTGCGCCATCCAGCGCGGCCGCTTCTTCCAGCGAACCGTCGATGGTTTCGAAATAACCCTTAATCGTCCATACATGCAGTGCAATACCGCCAAGATAGGCGAAGATCACGCCGCCGTGCGTGTTCAGGCCGATAAACGGAATGTACTGGCCCAGGCGGTCAAACAACGCGTACAGGGCGACCAGAGACAGTACTGCCGGGAACATCTGGAAAATCAGCATCCCTTTCAGCAGGGTTGCTTTACCCGGGAAACGCATACGGGCAAAGGCGTAAGCACAGGTGGTGGAAAGCGTCACGATACCAATCGCGGTAATGGTGGCCACCTTCACTGAGTTCCACAGCCACAGCAGTACCGGGAACGGCGGCGGCGTCACACGGCCATCTGCGTGCTCAACGCTAAAGCCCAGCGCCAGTTTCCAGTGTTCCCAGGAGATGTTTTCCGGGATCAGGCTACCGGTGGCGAAGTTACCTTCGCGCAGCGAAATAGCAATGACCATCAGCAGCGGGAACATGATCGCCGCGATGAAAATCAGTAGCAGAAGGTGCGTGGTCAATAAACGTAGCTTCTGAGATTTGGGTTGGACCATAGCCATATTCCGTGCCCTCCTTAGTCGAATTTCATTCGTGTGGCTTTCAGGTTAACAATCGCCAGCGCACCCACCAGCAGGAAGATCAGCGTGGCAATCGCCGCTGCCAGACCGAAGTCCTGTCCGCCGCCGCCTTCGAAGGCGATACGGTAGGTGTAGCTCACGAGCAGGTCGGTATAGCCGGCTGGCGTGGTGGTGCCAAGTCGGTCCGGGCCACCGTTGGTCAACAGTTGAATCAGCACGAAGTTGTTAAAGTTAAAAGCAAAGCTGGCAATCATCAGCGGCGTTAGCGGCTTAATCAGCAGCGGAAGCGTAATCTTAAAGAAGTTCTGGAACGGGCCGGCGCCATCCATCGCCGAGGCTTCATACAGATCGTCAGGAATTGCTTTCAGCAGACCCATGCACAGGATCATCATGTATGGATAACCGAGCCAGGTGTTGACGATAATAATCATCGAACGTGCGGTGGTTGGGTCGCTGAACCAGGCCGGTTTGATACCAAACAGTGCGCTCAGCATCATGTTGATTTCACCAAAGCTCTGGTTGAATAAGCCCTTGAAAATCAGAATCGAGATAAACGACGGTACGGCATACGGAAGAATCAGCAGGACACGGTAAATCGCTTTGCCTTTGAGAGACTCCCACTGTACGAGACAGGCCAGCACCATTCCCACAGCAACGGTGAGGATCACTGTCAGAACGGAGAAGACCACCGTCCAGACAAAGATGGCGAAGAATGGTTTCTGGATGCCTTCGTCGGTAAACACGCGAGTGAAGTTATCCCAGCCGATGGCAACGGTATAGCCTGGACTGAGTTTTTCGCTACCCCAGCTACCGTCAGCGTTAATCGCCTGATAATAACCAATGTCGCTGTTCGGACGGTATTTTACGCCGCTCTGGTTATTGGTGAGCGTGCCGTCGTCAGCGAGGGTATAGAGCGGTTGCGTGCCGGAAAACTGGCGCAACGAGCTCATGATCACTTTGCTTTCATCCGGCAGGATAGCGGTCAATTGGTTTAGCGCCTGGCGATTCTGGGTGATGATGCGCAGCGTCCCACGTTCGCTTGCTGGCAGGGCATCCGTTTCTTTTAGTTGCAGTTTCTGTTCGCCGCCAAATTTGAAGGCATCGGAAACATAATTTTTGCCGGTTTCACCGTCGGTGAGCGCCAGTTGCCACTCCGTACCCGCCGGATACAGACCGAAGTTGTAGGTTTTACCAGCCTGATACGAACGATCCATCAGGACTTCCTGAGCACGTTCAAAGGTCAGCTGGTTGGTGCTGCTGTAGTTGGTAAAGGCAATTGCGATGGTGCAAACCAATGGAAACAGAACAAACAGCCCCATACCAGCGACGCCAGGATAAACATAACGCCAGGCATAGGTTTTACGGTTAGCGAAAATATACAGGCCAGCAGAGCTTAAAATCAGCGTCATGATGGCAAACAGGTACTCCCCCTGAGCGTACATCAAAACAACAAGGTAACCGACCAGCAGCCCAAGCAGACCTATCACTGACCATTTAAGCCGGTCGCTTTGCCACCAGTGTTTCTTTTTAATGACATCCATGGGGATCTTCCTCTTTACGCTTTATCCTTCGCACTACCTCTTTGTTGGCTGCGGAAGCGCACCCCAGTCACTTACTTATGTAAGCTCCTGGGGATTTGCCTCCTTGCCGCCTCGATGTAGCGCGAATGATTTCGCGTAACAACGTATTCAATAAACCTGATTCCCTAAGAAATAAGGGAAACCGTATTACTTGGTGATACGACCTTGTGCATCTTTCAGCGCGGCATCGACGGTCTGACGGCCGCTGGCTGCGTTGATCACTGCGGTACGAACGGCATACCAGAATGCGGACATCTGTGGGATGTTCGGCATGATTTCGCCTTTCTGGGCGTTATCCATGGTGGCGGCGATACGTGGGTCTTTTGCTAATTGATCCTGGAAGGATTTCAGCGCCACGGCACCCAGCGGTTTGTCCTTGTTCACTTCATCCAGACCCTGGTCGGTCAGCAGGTAGTTTTCGAGGAACTCTTTCGCCAGTTCTTTGTTCGGGCTGGCGGCGTTAATACCGGCGCTCAGTACCCCAACAAACGGTTTAGACGCTTTGCCTTTGAAGGTTGGCAGCAGCGTGACGCCGTAGTTAATTTTGCTCTTGTCGATGTTCGACCACGCCCACGGACCGTTGATGGTCATCGCCGTTTCGCCCTTGTTGAAGGCCGCTTCTGCGATGGAGTAGTCGGTATCCGCGTTCATGTGTTTGTTCTTGATGAGGTCAACCAGGAAGGTCAGACCCGCTTTCGCGCCAGCGTTGTCCACGCCCACGTCTTTCACGTCATATTTGCCGTTTTCAAACTTGAACGCGTAACCGCCGTCGGCAGCAATCAGCGGCCAGGTGAAGTACGGTTCTTGCAGGTTGAACATCAGCGCAGATTTACCCTTCGCCTTCAGTGTCTTATCCAGCGCTGGGATCTCTTCCCAGGTTTTCGGTGGATTTGGCACGAGGTCTTTGTTGTAAATCAGCGACAGCGCTTCAACCGCGATTGGGTAAGCAATCAGCTTGCCGTTATAGCGTACGGCATCCCAGGTGAACGGATAGAGTTTGTCCTGGAACGCTTTATCCGGGGTGATTTCAGCCAGCAGGCCAGACTGCGCGTAGCCGCCAAAGCGGTCATGTGCCCAGAAGATGATGTCCGGGCCATCACCGGTCGCGGCAACCTGCGGGAATTTTTCTTCTAGTTTGTCCGGGTGCTCAATGGTGACTTTGATACCCGTGTCTTTCTCGAATTTTTTGCCTACTTCAGCGAGGCCGTTGTAGCCTTTATCGCCGTTAATCCAGATAACCAGCTTACCTTCTTCAATCTTGGCGAGAGCCGAGGCGGAGAACATCATCGTCGTCAATGCGGACAATGCGAGGATGCGTGCGCCAGTTTTGATTTTCATAGTTCCCATCCTGTTTGGTGATTTTGCAGAGGTGGCTTAACGGTGACTAGTTTCTTTATACGACAACCTCTTTCCATCCTCCTTACCCCTACGCCCCACCCATTCTTTATGTGATCTGTGTTACATAAATGTGAGTAATGCGTACTGGCGCACATAAAAACCCACTGATTTTTGCAAGCGACATCACGAAATTCCTCCACGGCGTACAGCCAGGGTCTCAGACGCTGCTCTCTCATCCTCCCGCCTCCTCCCCCATAAAAAAGCCGGGGGGTGGAGGATTCACGCCGTTAAGGGATAACGCATAGTCAATCCATCAATGAATGTTGCTGTCGATGACAGGTTGTAACGAAGGGAGAAGGGCATGGCGAGCGTACAGCTGCGAAATGTAACGAAAGCCTGGGGTGACGTGGTGGTATCGAAAGATATCAATCTCGACATTCACGAAGGGGAATTCGTGGTGTTTGTCGGACCGTCAGGCTGTGGTAAGTCAACCTTGCTGCGTATGATCGCCGGACTTGAAACCATCACCAGTGGTGATTTGTTTATCGGGGAGACCCGGATGAATGACATTCCACCCGCCGAACGTGGCGTGGGGATGGTCTTCCAGTCCTATGCGCTGTATCCCCATTTGTCCGTCGCCGAAAACATGTCGTTCGGCCTCAAGCTGGCAGGTGCCAAAAAAGAGGTGATGAACCAGCGTGTTAATCAGGTCGCAGAAGTGCTGCAACTGGCCCATCTGCTGGAGCGCAAACCCAAAGCGCTCTCTGGTGGACAACGTCAGCGTGTGGCGATTGGCCGAACGTTGGTTGCAGAGCCGCGAGTCTTTCTGTTGGACGAACCGCTGTCAAACCTCGATGCCGCACTGCGCGTCCAGATGCGCATTGAAATCTCCCGCCTGCATAAGCGTCTTGGCCGCACGATGATTTACGTCACCCACGATCAGGTCGAAGCGATGACCCTGGCCGACAAAATTGTGGTGCTGGATGCCGGCCGCGTCGCGCAGGTAGGTAAACCCCTGGAGCTGTACCACTACCCGGCTGACCGCTTTGTTGCCGGGTTTATTGGTTCGCCAAAGATGAACTTCCTGCCGGTGAAAGTGACGGCAACGGCGATCGATCAGGTTCAGGTTGAGCTGCCTAACCGCCAGCAAATATGGCTACCAGTGGAAAGCCGTGCGGTGCAGGTCGGCGCCAATATGTCTTTAGGTATCCGCCCGGAACATCTGCTGCCCAGCGATATTGCTGATGTCACCCTCGAAGGTGAAGTACAGGTAGTCGAGCAGCTTGGTCACGAAACACAAATCCATATCCAGATCCCCGCCATCCGTCAGAACCTGGTTTACCGCCAGAACGACGTGGTGTTGGTAGAAGAGGGTGCCACATTCGCTATCGGCCTGCCGCCAGAGCGTTGCCATCTGTTCCGTGAGGATGGCACTGCATGTCGTCGGTTGCATCAAGAGCCGGGCGTTTAAGGTATCCCATTAAAAAAAAGCGCAAAACCGTCAAGGTGAAGCGTTTAAAGAAAAGCAATGATCTCAGGAGATAGAACGATGATTACTCTGCGCAAACTTCCTCTGGCGGTTGCTGTGGCAGCAGGCATTATGTCTGTTCAGGCAATGGCTGTCGATTTCCATGGTTATGCTCGTTCCGGTATCGGCTGGACGGGTAGTGGCGGCGAACAACAATGTTTCCAGGCAACCGGTGCCCAAAGTAAATACCGTCTCGGTAACGAATGTGAAACCTATGCCGAAATTAAGCTGGGCCAGGAAGTGTGGAAAGAAGGCGATAAGAGCTTCTACTTCGACACTAACGTTGCCTACTCTGTTGCACAGCAGAATGACTGGGAAGCGACCGATCCTGCTTTCCGCGAAGCCAACGTGCAGGGTAAAAACCTGATTGAATGGCTGCCGGGTTCCACCATCTGGGCCGGTAAACGTTTCTATCAGCGTCATGATGTCCATATGATCGACTTCTACTACTGGGATATTTCAGGTCCTGGTGCCGGTATTGAAAACATCGATCTGGGCTTTGGTAAGCTGTCTCTGGCCGCAACCCGTTCTCAGGAAGCGGGTGGTTCTTACACCTTCAGTAGCCAGAATATCTACGACACATCCAAAGATACCGCGAACGATGTATTCGACATGCGTTTAGCGCAGATGGCCATTAACCCGGACGGCATGCTGGAGCTGGGTGTTGACTACGGTCGTGCGAATAAAACTGACGGTTATAGCTACGCGGATAGTGCTTCTAAAGATGGCTGGATGTTCACTGCAGAACATACTCAGAGCATGCTGAAGGGCTATAACAAGTTTGTGGTTCAGTATGCAACTGACGCGATGACCACGCAGGGTAAAGGTGGCTCGCAGGGTACTTACGGTTCAACCTTCGATACCCAGGCAACACCAAATGATCCCGTTATCCATCATGTAAACAACAACATCAATAACAACGGTAGCCTGGTGCGCGTACTTGACCACGGTGCTATCTCTCTGGGCGATAAGTGGGACCTGATGTACGTCGGTATGTATCAGAATATCGACATGGATAACGACCTGGGTACTGAATGGTACACCGTGGGTATTCGTCCGATGTACAAATGGACGCCAATCATGAGCACCCTGATGGAAGTCGGCTACGACAACGTCAAATCTCAACAGACTGGCGATCGCAACAGCCAATACAAAATCACCCTGGCGCAACAGTGGCAGGCAGGCGACAGCATCTGGTCTCGTCCGGCAATCCGCGTCTTTGCAACCTATGCCAAATGGGATGAAGAATGGGGCTACGTGAAAAACGGAGATAAGGTCTCTAAATATGCTGCTGCAACCAACTCCGGTATCAGCACAACCAGCCGTGGCGATAGCGACGAGTGGTCCTTCGGTGCCCAGATGGAAATCTGGTGGTAATCCAGCATTAACCTGACGTAATGACCTAAAGAGGGGCGTAAGCCCCTCTTACTTACGGTTTAGCGCGCTATTGCCTGGCCACCGCTGAACCCATGCTATCTGAGGTGATAACAATGAAAATGAAGAAAAGTCTCGTTGCCCTTTGTTTATCGGCAGGGTTATTTGCCAGCGTTCCTGGAATCAGCCTGGCCGATGTGAATATCGTTCCGCAGGACACCGCAGCTGCACCGTCGATTCCGACGGCTGCGTTGCAACAACTGGCCTGGACGCCCGTCGACCAATCGAAAACCCAGTCAACCCCGTTGGCGACAGCGGGACAGCGTCTGGACATTGCCGGTATTAGCGGCCCGGTTGCCGCCTATAGCGTACCGGCCAATATTGGTGAACTGACCCTGACGCTGAGCAGTGAAGTTAACCAACAAACCAGCGTATTTGCGCCAAACGTTTTAATTCTTGATCAGAACATGACGCCATCTGCGTTCTTCCCCAGCAGCTACTTTACCTACCAGGCACCGGGTGTGATGAGTGCGGATCGCCTGGAAGGGGTGATGCGTCTGACGCCAGCGCTGGGACAGCAGAAGCTTTATGTTCTGGTCTTTACTACTGATAAAGATCTCCAACAGACCACCACGCTGCTTGACCCGGCGAAAGCGTATGCCAAGGGCGTGGGCAATGCTGTTCCGGATATTCCGGACCCGATTGCCCGCCATACTACCGATGGTCTGGTGAAACTGCAGGTGAAAACTAACAGCACCTCCAGCGTGCTGGTTGGGCCGCTGTTTGGCTCCTCTGGCCCGGGTCCGGTGACGGTGGGTAATACCGCTGCACCTGCGGTGGCCTATGCAGCCCCGGCTGCCGCGGTAGCCGCACCGGCACCGCAACCGGTGAAGAAAAGCGAGCCGATGCTGAATGACACTGAGAACTATTTTAACCAGTCGATTAAGGATGCCGTGGCGAAAGGTGATGTTGATAAAGCGCTGAAGCTGCTTGATGAAGCTGAACGTCTGGGATCCAAATCTGCCCGTTCCACCTTTATCAGCAGTGTAAAAGGCAAGGGGTAACCATCTCCCCACATTGTTGATTTTGCAACAACTGGTGCGTCTCCTGGCGCACCTTTTTTTATCCTTCGATGCTACTTGTTACACTTATGTTGCCCTACCGATCACTTAATCGTGTTTGCTCACCCCGCAAAGCCTTTTCTGCGATACAATGCCTTCAGGTTATGAATCGGAGAGTAAGGCATGCCACACCCCGCGTTAACGCAACTGCGTGCTCTGCGTTATTTTGATGCGATCCCGTCGCTTGACCCTCAATTGCTCGACTGGTTGTTACTGGAAGATTCGATGACCAAACGTTTTGAGCAGCAGGGAAAACAGGTCACCGTAACATTGATACGAGAAGGATTCGTTGGGCAAAATGAAGTCGCTGAAGAGTTGACGCTGCTGCCGGCAGAATCCCGCTATTGGTTGCGGGAAATCCTGTTATGCGCGGATGGTGAGCCATGGCTTGCCGGGCGGACCGTGGTGCCTGAATCCACCTTGTGCGGCCCCGAACTGGCTTTACAAAATCTGGGGAAAACCCCGCTCGGGCGCTATCTGTTTACATCATCGACATTGACCCGCGATTTTATTGAGATTGGCCGCGATGCAGCGCTGTGGGGGCGTCGTTCCCGACTGCGGCTGAGCGGTAAGCCGCTGATGCTTACCGAGCTTTTTTTGCCTGCATCGCCGTTGTACTGAGAGGAAGATAAAGATGGAGTGGAGTCTGACGCAGAGTAAGCTGCTGGCGTTTCACCGCTTGATGCGTACGGATAAGCCAATTGGCGCCTTACTGCTGCTCTGGCCGACGCTGTGGGCGCTGTGGGTAGCGACCCCTGGTGTACCGCAATTATGGATACTGGCGGTGTTTGTCGCCGGTGTGTGGCTGATGCGCGCTGCCGGATGCGTGGTGAATGATTATGCCGACAGGAAATTTGACGGACACGTCAAACGGACCGCAAACCGGCCGCTGCCGAGCGGTGCAGTCACGGAGAAAGAGGCCCGAACACTGTTTGTTGTGCTGGTGTTGCTCGCCTTCCTGTTGGTTCTGACTCTTAACACGATGACGATTTTGTTGTCCGTTGCCGCGTTAGCACTGGCGTGGGTTTATCCCTTCATGAAACGCTATACGCACCTGCCGCAGGTGGTGCTGGGGGCGGCGTTTGGCTGGTCTATTCCCATGGCGTTCGCCGCCGTCAGTGAATCTGTACCGCTGAGCTGCTGGCTGATGTTCCTCGCCAACATTCTCTGGGCGGTGGCGTATGACACGCAGTATGCGATGGTTGATCGTGATGACGATCTGAAAATTGGCATTAAATCGACCGCCATTCTGTTCGGCCAGAACGACAAGCTGATTATTGGCATTCTGCAGGTCGGTGTGCTGGCGCTGATGGCGATGGTGGGGTGGTTAAACGGGTTGGGGCTGGGCTATTACTGGTCACTGCTGGTGGCGGGCGCGCTGTTTGTGTATCAGCAGAAACTGATTGTCGATCGTGAACGGGATGCCTGCTTTAAAGCGTTTATGAACAATAACTATGTGGGGCTGGTACTGTTCTTAGGGCTGGCGATGAGCTACTGGCATCTTTGAGTTTGGCTTAGACTGCAAAATAAAAACCGGTCATTTCGACCGGTTTTTTTATGCTTACTCGCCCTGCGTTGCGCTTTCGATGGTCAGACGCACATCGGACGTGACCAGCTCGGCCAGCATCTGATAGATCTTCATCGTCTCTTCCGGTTCGGCATCACCGGTATCGCTGATGTAGCCCTCGTCACGCAGCGTCAGCACCAGGGAGCTGAACACGGCTTTATCGAAGAACTCAGGCGCGTTGATACCGTGCAGCACGGAAAGACGTTGTGCCACGGTGCGGCTCTCTTTCTCCAGGGTACTGCGGTTGATGGATGGGTTCGCACTCAGCAGCCAGAAGGTAATGGCATAGCGCTGTAGCGTTTCACGCGCGCCCGCAGCCAACAGCTGCAGCGTGCGAGAATGAACCGGGTTGATATGCAGCTCATCGTTCTGCAGGGTTATCAGACCCTGACGTTGCATTTCGTTGGCCAGCTCGTCAATTACCCCGGCAAGCTCATCACGCTCCCAACGCAGGAACAACTCGGCTTTCAGCATCGGGTACAGCGCTTCAATATGCTGCTGCAATGCGGCGCGTGAAATCCGGCGGTGCTGAGTCACAATCGCGGCCATCAACGAAGGCAGAACCAGCATGTGCGCAATGTTGTTGCGGTAGTAGGTCATCAGTACCGCCTGCTCGCGCGGCAGAATGATGATGTCACCGATGGTGTCTTTCTCAACCTCAAACTTGTTCATCTGCAAGGCGTGGTCGATCAGTTCACTGGCGCTCTGCGCGGGAACGGTTGAGTCCGTCGCGTACGGCACGTTGCGCAGCAGGCTCAGGTAGCAGTCGAGCTGCTCGGTTAACTGTTCACGGGTCAGAGAGCGCTGGCGGGAAGCCAACAGCGCGGTACAACACAGGTTCATGGCGTTGGCCGCGCCTGCGTTGTTAATGCGCACCATCAGATCGGCAGCAATGTTATTCACCGTCGGCGTCAGCCAGGCAGGACGGATAGACTCGATAGGATCGATAGATTCACGCCACTCCGGCACATGCTGGTTGAGGTAAGTCATCAGCGGCATTGGTTCGCCAAAGTTAACGTAGCCCTGACCCAGATTACGCAGCTTGCTTAAGCCACGCAGCATTTGCGGCAGGCTCTCTTTTTCTTTCGTCGCGCCACGCAGCTCTTTGGCGTAGGTGCCCACTTCCATTACGTGCTCGTAGCCGATGTAGATCGGTACGAGGGTAATCGGACGCGTACCGCCGCGCAGCATCGCCTGAATGGTCATCGACAGCGTGCCGGTTTTCGGGTCGAGCAGGCGGCCGGTACGCGACCGCCCACCTTCGACAAAGTACTCAACCGAATAGCCGCGGCTGAACAACTCGCCCAGGTATTCGCGGAATACGGTGGAATAGAGCTTATTGCCTTTAAACGTACGACGAATAAAGAATGCGCCAAGACGGCGGAAAATCGGACCTGCCGGCCAGAAGTTCAGGTTGATCCCTGCCGCGATATGCGGTGGAACCAGTCCCTGATGGTACAGAACGTACGACAGCAGCATGTAGTCCATATGGCTGCGGTGGCACGGCACATAGACGATTTCATGTCCGTCGTGCGCCAGTTGGCGTACGCGCTCCGCATTATGAACGTTAATCCCCTGATACAGACGGTTCCAGGTAAAGCCCAGAATACGGTCCGTCAGGCGGATCATTTCGTAGGAGAAGTTGGCGGCAATCTCTTCCATCAATGCGATAGCGTTTTGCTGCGCTTTTTCATGGGAGATTTTTTTGCTGCGTGCTTCATCTTCCACCGCGCGTGCGATGGCTTTTGAGGCCAGCAGTTTATTAAACAGATCCTGGCGGGCAGGAAGGCGAGGGCCAACCGCCGCTAAGCGCTGGCGGGCAAAGTGCATACGCGCCACGCGTGCCAGTTTCTGCGCGATGGTTTTATCTGTACCGTGTTCGTCTGCCATGCGGCGCAGGGAGACGGAAGGTGAGAAGCGGACAAAGCTGTCGCGGCCCAGCCAGGACACAGCAAAGAATTTCTGTACGCCATTCAGCATGCGCAGTGGTGGATTGACTTCGCCTTTCTCGCGTCCAGGAGCACGGCCAAACATCACAGACACCGGCACCATCTGAACATCCAGATCGGGGTTGCTGCGATGTAAGTCGAGATAGTTATGGAACAACTTGATGGACTCTTCTTTTGGCGTGTAATAGGTGAATACACGCGGGCCGCCGTGTATAAACACGTAGCGCGGCAGCAAAGTCCCGTCTATCTCCAGCGGTTCCAGGGGATCAGGGAGGTCGTGCACCAGGCATTGGGCACGCAGCGTCAGCAAGTCAGCTTTTGAGTTGTACGGTAAGACGTACATAATGGGACGAGAGGTATCGAGTCCCAATTCCGGGGCGGGTTCCGCCGGGATAGACTTGCTTTTTACCAGGATGCTTAATGGTAAATTCAGTAATTTGTAGTAAATTCGTGGCCAGCCGGACATAAACGATGTAAAGCCTCTGGTTAATAATGCAAATGCGCTGCAAGGATATCAGAAAGTTTAGTGAATTTCTGTGGTATCCCGTCATACTTCGCGCAGCTTTGCTTATGCCCTGAAACAAACAGGGTAACGATGCAATAATACTCACGCTAATAATGTAAAAAGGTTCTTTTGATGGCCAATAATACCACTGGATTCACTCGGATTATCAAAGCAGCAGGCTATTCCTGGCAAGGTTTCCGCGCAGCATGGATCAATGAGGCGGCATTTCGTCAGGAAAGCGTTGCCGTACTGTTGGGGGTAGCAATTGCCTGCTGGCTGGACGTTGACGCGATTACCCGCGTACTGCTGATTGGTTCGGTGATGCTGGTGATGATCGTTGAAATTCTGAATAGCGCCATTGAGGCGGTTGTCGACCGAATTGGTTCTGAGTATCACGAGCTTTCTGGTCGGGCGAAAGATATGGGATCGGCTGCGGTATTGCTTTCTATTTTTGTCGCTGTGATCACCTGGGGCATCCTGTTGTGGTCGCATTTGCGATAAAGATTCCACAACTTCATAAATCTCCTGTTTTTTGTGCAGTTTGCGGTTCCAAATTCGCCTTTAGCTGTATATACTCACAGCATAACTGTATATACACCCAGGGGGCGGAATGAAAGCGTTAACGGCCAGGCAGCAAGAGGTGTTTGATCTCATTAGAGATCACATCAGCCAGACAGGTATGCCACCGACGCGTGCGGAGATCGCGCAGCGTTTGGGGTTCCGTTCCCCAAACGCGGCTGAAGAACACCTGAAAGCACTGGCGCGTAAAGGTGTGCTGGAAATCGTTTCTGGCGCATCGCGTGGTATTCGCCTGCTGCAGGAAGAAGAGGAAGGCTTACCGCTTGTTGGTCGTGTCGCGGCCGGTGAGCCACTTCTGGCACAGCAGCACATCGAAGGCCATTACCAGGTTGACCCATCACTGTTCAAACCGAACGCCGACTTTCTGCTGCGCGTCAGCGGTATGTCGATGAAAGATATCGGGATTATGGATGGCGATTTACTGGCTGTGCATAAAACGCAGGACGTGCGTAACGGCCAGGTTGTTGTTGCCCGTATTGATGATGAAGTCACGGTTAAGCGCCTGAAAAAGCAGGGCAACAAGGTTGAACTTCTGCCGGAAAACAGTGAATTTAAACCTATCGTTGTCGATCTGCGCGAGCAAAACTTCACCATTGAAGGGTTGGCTGTCGGCGTAATTCGTAACGGTGAATGGCTGTAATGATCTGCTGATTTCTTGTCGGCCGGAAAGGGCGTTTACGCTGCTCTCCGGCAAATTGCCCGATGATGCTACGCTTATCGGGCCTGCAAAAACGCGTTAATTTCTTTTCAGGCTCTTTTCCATGCCTTTCTTTACCTCCTCTGATAAAGCACTCTGGCACCTTGCCTTACCGATGATTTTCTCCAACATCACTGTCCCACTGCTGGGGCTGGTGGATACCGCAGTGATTGGTCATTTGGATAGCCCGGTCTACCTGGGTGGCGTTGCTGTCGGCGCAACAGCGACCAGTTTTCTCTTTATGCTGCTGCTGTTTTTACGCATGAGTACCACCGGCCTGACGGCCCAGGCGTTCGGTGCGAAAAATCCTCAGGCGCTGGCGCGCGCGCTGGTACAACCGCTGATACTGGCGCTGGGAGCGGGGCTGCTTATCGCGCTGTTTCGCACGCCGATTATCGATTTAGCGCTGCATATTGTCGGGGGAAGTGAAGCGGTACTGGAACAAGCCCGGCGTTTCCTGGAAATCCGCTGGCTAAGCGCGCCCGCCTCACTGGCCAATCTGGTGCTGCTCGGCTGGTTGCTTGGCGTACAATATGCGCGTGCGCCGGTTATCCTGCTGATTGTCGGCAATATTCTCAACATTGCGCTCGATTTATGGCTGGTGATGGGCCTGCATATGAACGTGCAGGGTGCAGCACTGGCGACGGTGATTGCCGAATATGCCACGCTGCTTATCGGTCTGATGATGGTACGTAAAGTCCTGCATTTGCGCGGAGTTTCGCTGGCAATGCTGAAGCAGGCGTGGCGTGGCAACTTCCGCCGTTTGCTGGCGCTCAACCGTGACATCATGCTGCGTTCGCTGCTGTTGCAACTCTGCTTTGGTGCTATCACGGTACTCGGGGCTCGCCTCGGTAGCGATGTCATTGCGGTCAATGCCGTTCTGATGACCCTGCTGACGTTCACTGCCTATGCGCTGGACGGGTTTGCCTATGCCGTGGAAGCGCACTCTGGCCAGGCCTATGGGGCACGCGATGGTAGCCAGTTGCTGGATGTCTGGCGGGCGGCCTGCCGGCAGTCGGGTATTGTTGCCGTCTTGTTTTCGATGGTTTATGCCCTGTTCGGCGAGCAGATTGTGGCGCTGCTGACCTCGCTGCCGCAAATCCAACACCTGGCCGATCGCTATCTTTTCTGGCAGGTGGTTTTGCCGCTGGTGGGTGTGTGGTGTTATCTGCTGGACGGCATGTTTATTGGCGCAACGCGTGCCGCAGAAATGCGCAACAGTATGGCCGTTGCCGCAGTGGGATTCGCCTTAACGCTCCTGACTTTACCGCTGCTGGGAAACCACGGCTTGTGGCTGGCGTTAACCGTTTTTCTCGCGCTGCGCGGGCTTTCACTGGCCTTCATCTGGCGACGTCACTGGCGTAATGGCACCTGGTTTGCCTGATGCCTATGGTTAAAAATTCCGAATAGTAAATAAAACCCAGAATCCCTGACTACACTTACTATCACGTCCAGCAAAAACAGCATGTATTCGGGCGCGGCACTCTCGCTATTCACAACCTAACGATGAGGACTTGATGATGAATAAAGACGAAGTCAGTGGTAACTGGAAACAGTTCAAAGGTAAAGTGAAAGAGCAATGGGGCAAACTGACCGATGATGATATGACGGTCATTGAAGGTAAACGCGACCAGCTGGTTGGTAAAGTCCAGGAACGATACGGGTACGCGAAAGATCAGGCGGAGAAAGAAGTTAAAGATTGGGAAAAACGCAACGATTACCGCTGGTAATTAACCCCTCCCTCCTGAGAGTACAAGGACGTACGCTCTTTTATTTACCGCCCGACTTTCTTTTTCACCTGAATAGTATGGTCATGCTGGCATTCGCCAGGATGGCGGCATGATTCAACTTCCACACATGCCGGACACAGGCCGTGGGCTTCAATCACATTATGGCGCAGAGCAAATCCCATTTTAGCTGCCAGCGTATGCATAATATCTTCCACGCCTTCCGCACACTCTTCTTTTACCACGCCACAGCGGTCGCAGATGAACATTGCGGAGCAGTGGGTTGGCTGATCGAACAGATGGCAAAGCACATAGCTGTTGGTTGACTCCACTTTGTGCACAAAACCTTGTTCAAGCAGAAAATCGAGCGCACGATAGACGGTAGGCGGCTTGGCCTGTGGTTCTGTTTCCCTCAACAGATCAAGCAGATCGTAAGCGCTGATTGCCCCTTCCTGCAGGCTCATCAGGCGCAGCACTTCGAGGCGTTGTGGCGTGAGCCGCACGTTACGTTGCGCACAGAGTTTTTCAGCTTGAGCCAATAACTCCTGCGTGGTGGTTTTGTCCATTTGGCGCCTCGATTTGCGTGGAAGGTTAGTCCCTTACTTTATCATGTTCTGCTTAAAACGCCGAGATCCACCGCTGTGTGCTATACCTGACGCATCGCAACACTGGAAAATTAACATGAAAAGACCCGATTGTATTCGTCACTGGCGTGAAGTTGAGGGGCCTGATGACTCCACCTATCCAGGCAGCGATGAGCTTTTTTCTATTGGCGCGCCGCTGGCCCGCAGGTTGGGGTTAGGGCGATTAGGCATCCATCACGAACGTCTGCCGCCGGGTCGTCGTACTTCTTATCCACACGCTGAAAGTGATGAAGAAGAGTTCATCTACGTGCTGGAAGGGTACCCGGAAGCCTGGATAAATGGTTACTTATGGAAGCTGGAACCCGGCGACAGCGTTGGTTTTCCGGCAGGAACCGGTGTGTGCCACACTTTTATCAACAACACCAGTGACGAGGTGCGGCTGCTGGTCGTCGGTGAGGCGAACAAGAAGCATAACCGCATCTACTATCCACTCAATCCGGTCTATGCAGTCACGCGTGAAGATCGCTGGGTTGATCATCCTCCACAGTTTTTTGGTCCACACGACGGAAAACCTGGGCGGAAATGACGATCCACGCGAACGAAGGGCGCTATCCACGATGATGTGGCTCACTATCGCAACGGTCTATGCTATAGTAGCGCCCCTTTTTTAACCGGATGCTTGAATATTCGCCATGCTGCCTGAATCTCAGTCTACCGCTTTTCCCGCTCATCGTTTTTCTATCGCGCCGATGCTCGACTGGACGGACAGACACTGCCGCTACTTTTTGCGCCTGCTGTCCCGCCAGACGTTGCTCTATACGGAGATGGTGACTACCGGGGCAATTATTCATGGCAAAGGCGATTACCTGGCGTATAGCGAAGAAGAACATCCGGTTGCACTTCAGCTAGGTGGGAGCGATCCGGCTGCGTTGGCCCAGTGCGCAAAGCTGGCTGAAGCACGAGGTTATGACGAGATTAACCTCAACGTCGGCTGCCCTTCCGATCGCGTACAAAACGGGATGTTTGGCGCTTGCCTGATGGGGAATGCGCAACTGGTCGCCGATTGCGTGAAGGCGATGCGCGATGTGGTGTCGATTCCGGTGACGGTGAAAACCCGTATCGGCATTGATGACCAGGACAGCTACGAATTCCTGTGTGACTTCATCAACACGGTCTCGGGTAACGGCGAATGTGAGATGTTTATCATCCACGCCCGCAAGGCCTGGCTGTCGGGGTTAAGCCCGAAAGAAAACCGCGAAATCCCACCGCTGGATTATGACCGTGTTTATCAGTTGAAGCGTGATTTCCCGCAGTTGACGATGTCGATTAACGGCGGAATTAAATCACTGGAAGAAGCAAAAACGCATCTGCAATATATGGACGGCGTAATGGTGGGCCGGGAAGCCTATCAAAACCCGGGGATTCTGGCGTCGGTCGACCGTGAAATTTTTGCTGCGACCACGCCGGATGCAGACCCTGTCGCCGTGGTGCGTGCCATGTATCCCTATATTGAGCGGGAGCTGAGTAAAGGTACGTATCTGGGGCATGTGACCCGCCACATGCTGGGGTTGTTCCAGGGAATTCCAGGCGCACGCCAATGGCGTCGTTATCTGAGTGAAAATGCGCATAAAGCCGGGGCCGATATTAACGTTCTGGAACACGCGCTGAAACTGGTGGCAGACAAGCGTTAAGTTTTCACCAAAAGTTAGTTAATTTCACCACGCCCTGCGCTTTGTCGCGGGGCGTTTTCTTTATAAATCAATACATTATTTTTGGCATGTTTCTTGTAATGCAATGGAGAGAATTTCATTTCGGGAGAGCGTCATGCTGGAACTACTTTTTGTGATTGGTTTTTTTATCATGCTGATGGTCACTGGCATATCACTGTTGGGCATCCTCGCCGCGCTGATGGTGGCGACGGCAGTAATGTTCCTCGGTGGGATGTTTGCGTTGATGATTAAACTGTTACCCTGGCTGTTACTGGCCGTTGCCGTGGTGTGGGTTATCAAGGCGATAAAAGCGCCAAAAGTCCCACAGTATCAGCGCAATAACCGCCGATTTTACTAAGGTATTGAGCGGTGCGTCACAACCTGCAACATTGCCTTTAGAACCAAATAGGAATTGATTATCAAATCTGTCACTATTGCGTGGTTAACGAATTCATCGAGCTGTACCCTACATACAGCCGAACTAAAAAAAGAAAGGGCTTCCCATGGGAAGCCCTAATTCTTTACTTCCCCGTCATAATTCAAACCGCAGGTGTGTTGGCTGCTTTCATTCACCCCAGTCACTTACTCCAGTAAGCTCCTGGGGATTCATTCAATTGCCGCCTTCCTGCAATTTGAATTATTTAGGGGAAGTCGAAGCATTATGGGATTAGCAAACTCGATCCCTGCGTGGCCCGGCTTTCCAGTGCTTCATGGGCCCGTTGCGCGTCACTTAACGCAAATTTCTGACCCGGCGCGACATCCACTTTGATCACCCCGCTGGCAATCAGCGAGAACAGCTCATTGCTGGCTTCGGTTAATTCATGATGGTTGGTGATGTAACCCTGCAGAGAAGGGCGCGTGACATACAGGGAGCCTTTCTGATTCAGAATACCTAAGTTAACGCCGGTTACCGGCCCGGAGGCGTTGCCAAAGCTGACCATCAATCCCCGGCGTTGCAGGCAATCCAGCGAGGCTTCCCAGGTATCTTTCCCCACCGAGTCATACACCACCCGTACTTTTTTTCCGCCGGTTATCTCTTTCACTCGCTCAACTATGCTTTCTTCACGATAGTTAATGACCTGCCATGCGCCGGCCTGCTGCGCTATTTGTGCTTTTTGTGCACTGCCGACGGTGCCAATCAGCTTCGCGCCTAATGCTTTTGCCCACTGGCAGGCAATCATCCCGACGCCGCCCGCAGCCGCATGGAACAAAAACGGCTCATCAGGCTGAATTTCATAGGTTTTACGCAGCAGATAAAAAACGGTTAACCCTTTCAGGAATGAGGCTGCGGCTTGTTCAAATGAGATAGCGTTGGGTAGGATGGCGGCTTTATCGGCCGGAACGTTATGCACTGAGCTGTAGGCGCCAAGGGCAGACTGGGCGTACACCACGCGATCGCCAGCTTTAATGTGTGTCACTTTGCTGCCGACTTTGCTGACTACGCCGGCGGCTTCGGTTCCCAGACCGCTGGGCAGAGAAGGCGGTGGATAAAGACCACTGCGGATGTAAGTGTCGATATAGTTGATGCCAATCGCTTTGTTCTCGACCTGGATTTCGTTCTCTGCCGGATCTGCAGGCGTAAACTCGACGACCTGAAGCACTTCAGGACCACCATGCTTGTGAAATTCAATACGCGTTGCCATGCTTCCTCCAAAAGAAATGTGGTAATCTTTCGACCCAATCATTATCTCGGTAACTCCATTCACTATGGCAGGAAATAAACCCTTCAACAAACAACAGACTGATGCTCGTGAGCGCGATCCCCAGGTCGCCGGGCTGAAAGTACCGCCGCACTCGATTGAAGCGGAACAGTCGGTGTTGGGCGGTTTAATGCTGGATAACGAACGCTGGGACGATGTGGCCGAGCGCGTGGTGGCGGAAGATTTCTATACCCGACCGCACCGGCACATCTTCACGGAAATGCATCGACTGCAGGAGATGGGAAAACCTATCGACCTGATCACGCTCGCAGAATCGCTGGAGGTTCAGGGACAACTGGACAGCGTCGGCGGCTTTGCTTACCTGGCTGAGTTATCTAAAAACACGCCAAGTGCGGCGAACATTAGTGCTTATGCGGATATCGTCCGCGAACGCGCCGTTGTTCGTGACATGATTTCGGTGGCCCATGAAATTGCGGAAGCTGGTTTCGATCCGCAAGGGCGCTCCAGTGAAGACCTGCTGGATCTTGCGGAATCCCGCGTCTTTAAAATCGCCGAAAGCCGCGCCAATAAAGACGAAGGCCCGAAAAACATCACCGATGTGCTCGACGCCACCGTCGCGCGTATCGAGCAGTTGTTCCAGCAGCCGCACGACGGCGTCACCGGCGTAAACACCGGCTATGATGACCTCAAC
This sequence comes from Citrobacter sp. MGH100, assembly GCF_001034465.1. Taxonomy (NCBI): domain Bacteria; kingdom Pseudomonadati; phylum Pseudomonadota; class Gammaproteobacteria; order Enterobacterales; family Enterobacteriaceae; genus Citrobacter; species Citrobacter sp. MGH100. Next base: position 90,752 of record NZ_KQ089804.1, on the reverse strand, counting down.
AAAAAGACCGCGGGTCTACAGCCGTCGGACTTGATTATCGTCGCCGCGCGTCCGTCGATGGGTAAAACGACATTTGCAATGAACCTCGTCGAAAATGCGGCGATGTTGCAGGATAAGCCGGTTCTTATCTTTAGTCTTGAAATGCCCTCAGAACAGATCATGATGCGTACCCTGGCCTCGCTGTCACGCGTAGACCAAACCAAAATCCGTACCGGTCAACTGGATGATGAAGACTGGGCACGAATTTCCGGAACAATGGGTATTTTGCTGGAGAAACGAAACATCTATATTGATGACTCCTCCGGCCTGACGCCAACGGAAGTGCGCTCGCGTGCCCGTCGTATCGCCCGTGAACATGGCGGTATCGGACTTATCATGATCGACTACCTGCAGCTGATGCGCGTGCCGTCGCTCTCCGACAACCGTACGCTGGAAATTGCAGAAATCTCCCGCTCGCTGAAGGCGTTAGCGAAAGAATTGCATGTGCCGGTGGTGGCGTTGTCGCAGCTTAACCGCTCTCTGGAACAACGCGCCGACAAGCGCCCGGTTAACTCGGATCTGCGTGAATCCGGCTCCATCGAACAGGATGCCGACTTAATCATGTTTATCTATCGTGATGAGGTTTATCACGAAAACAGTGACTTAAAAGGCATCGCCGAAATTATTATTGGTAAGCAGCGTAACGGTCCGATCGGTACGGTGCGCCTGACGTTTAACGGACAGTGGTCCCGCTTCGACAACTATGCCGGTCCTCAATATGATGATGAGTAATTTCTAAGGAATACAAATGCAAGCGGCAACTGTAGTCATTAACCGCCGCGCTCTGCGACACAACCTGCAACGTCTGCGTGAACTGGCTCCTGCCAGCAAACTGGTTGCGGTCGTGAAAGCGAACGCCTACGGCCATGGTCTGTTAGAGACCGCGCGAACGCTCCCCGATGCGGACGCTTTTGGTGTCGCTCGTCTTGAAGAAGCCCTGCGGTTGCGAGCGGGTGGGATCACGCAGCCCATCCTGCTGCTGGAGGGATTTTTTGATGCCTCCGATCTGCCGACTATTTCCGCGCAGCGTCTGCATACAGCCGTCCATAACCAGGAGCAGCTCGAAGCCCTGGAAGCCGCTAATCTGGTTGAACCCGTTACCGTCTGGATGAAGCTCGACACCGGTATGCACCGCCTGGGCGTACGCCCTGAGCAGGCCGAGGCGTTTTATCAGCGCCTAACTCAATGTGAAAATGTGCGCCAGCCGGTCAATATCGTCAGCCATTTTGCGCGCGCAGACGAACCTGAATGCGGCGCGACGGAAAAACAGCTCGATATCTTCAACAGCTTTTGCGAGGGCAAACCTGGGCAGCGTTCGATTGCCGCATCGGGCGGTATTCTGCTGTGGCCACAGTCTCACTTCGACTGGGCGCGTCCGGGACTGATTCTGTATGGTGTGTCGCCGCTGGAAAACCACTCTATCGGTGCTGATTTTGGCTGTCAGCCGGTGATGTCGCTGACCTCCAGCCTGATTGCGGTGCGTGAGCACAAAGCGGGCGAGCCGGTTGGCTATGGTGGTACCTGGTTGAGCGAGCGCGACACGCGTCTGGGCGTGGTGGCAATGGGCTATGGTGATGGTTATCCGCGCGCGGCGCCGTCCGGGACGCCGGTGCTGGTTAATGGCCGTGAAGTGCCGATCGTCGGTCGCGTTGCGATGGATATGATCTGCGTCGATTTAGGCCCCGAGGCGCAGGATAAAGCCGGCGATTCGGTGATTCTGTGGGGTGAGGGACTGCCCGTTGAACGCATTGCTGAAATGACGAAAGTAAGTGCTTACGAACTTATTACGCGCCTGACCTCAAGGGTGGCGATGAAGTATATCGATTAGCAGAATGATGTGCTGGACAGGCGGTTACGCCGCCTTCCGGCAATATTGCCCTCAACATCCTCTCGATCTTCTCCCGCTTCCGGTTTATTGTGTTCTTAACCCTTGCCTGTAAACCTGGAGAACCACACGTGTTTCAAAAAGTTGACGCCTACGCCGGCGACCCGATTTTATCGCTCATGGAGCGCTTCAAAGAAGATTCACGTAGCGACAAAGTGAACCTCAGCATAGGCCTGTATTACAACGAAGACGGAATTATTCCTCAGCTTAAAGCGGTGGCGGAAGCGGAAGCTCGACTTAATGCCAAACCGCATGGTGCTTCGCTGTATCTGCCGATGGAAGGTCTGAACACGTATCGTCATACTATTGCGCCGCTGCTGTTTGGCGCAGATCATCCGGTTCTCCAGCAGCAGCGCGTGGCAACCATTCAGACGCTGGGCGGCTCCGGCGCGCTAAAGGTTGGCGCAGACTTCCTGAAGCGCTATTTCCCTGATTCTGGCGTGTGGGTCAGCGATCCGACCTGGGAAAACCACATCGCGATTTTTGAAGGGGCGGGATTCGAAGTAAGTACTTACCCATGGTATGACAACGCGACTAATGGCGTGCGTTTCAACGATCTGCTGGCAGCGCTGAATACCTTACCGGCGCGTAGCATTGTGCTGCTGCATCCGTGCTGCCATAACCCCACGGGTGCGGATTTAACACCAGCACAGTGGGATGCGGTGATTGAGATCCTGAAAGCGCGCGACCTGATCCCGTTCCTCGACATTGCCTACCAGGGTTTTGGTGGCGGAATGGAAGATGATGCGTACGCCATCCGTGCGATTGCGAGTGCTGGTTTACCAACTCTGGTTAGCAACTCATTCTCCAAAATTTTCTCATTGTATGGCGAACGTGTTGGCGGGCTTTCTGTGGTGTGTGAAGACGCCGATGCTGCCAGCCGCGTTCTGGGGCAGCTAAAAGCGACGGTGCGCCGGAACTACTCCAGTCCGCCAAACTTTGGTGCGCAGGTGGTTGCCGCGGTACTGGGGGATGAAGAGCTGAAAGCGAGCTGGCTGGCGGAAGTTGAGGCAATGCGTACCCGCATTCTGGCGATGCGTCAGGAACTGGTTAACGTATTGAATGCGGAGATCCCGGGCCGTAACTTTGATTACCTGCTGCAACAGCGCGGTATGTTCAGCTATACCGGGCTCAGCGCCACTCAGGTCGATCGCCTGCGCGATGAGTTTGGTGTTTACCTGATAGCCAGCGGACGTATGTGCGTGGCCGGGTTGAATCACGGTAATGTGCAGCGCGTGGCGAAGGCATTTGCCGCCGTCATGTAATCGGCTTTGTGTGATGCCGGATGGCGCGTAAACGCCTTATCTGTCCTACAAGGATACATGGATTTTAGTTTGTAGGCCTGATAAGCGGAGCGCCATCAGGCGTACTTTCCTGTGTGATCATGCTCCTTTTCCTGGACAAAACCAGAGAAAATCCTTCCTTTCCCTTCCCCCAGGGGGTAAGGTCAGATAGTTTTTTGACCAGTTGTTAAATAAAAAATCATAACTAACTGACTACTTAGGGAAAAATATGCGCAAGTTTACCCTGGCACTGAGTGCCGTTTGTTTATTGTTCACGTTAAATCAGCCCGCTCAGGCGTTAGTTTCCTCTCCTTCTCAGCTTAATCCGGGCACCAACGTTGCAAAACTCGCTGAGCAGGCCCCCATTCACTGGGTCTCCGTGGCACAAATCGAAAACAGCCTGACCGGACGCCCGCCGATGGCCGTTGGCTTTGATATCGATGATACGGTTCTCTTTTCCAGCCCGGGCTTCTGGCGCGGTAAAAAAACGTATTCCCCGGACAGTGAGGATTACCTGAAGAATCCGGCCTTCTGGGAAAAAATGAACAATGGCTGGGATGAATTCAGTATTCCGAAAGAAGTGGCGCGTCAGTTGATTGATATGCATGTGCGTCGTGGCGACAGCATCTTTTTCGTGACCGGGCGTAGTCAGACGAAGACCGAAACGGTATCGAAAACGCTGGCCGATAACTTTCACATTCCGGCCGGCAATATGAATCCGGTCATTTTTGCCGGTGATAAACCCGGTCAGAACACCAAAACGCAGTGGTTGCAGGATAAAAGCATCCGCATGTTCTACGGTGACTCCGACAATGACATCACCGCCGCTCGCGACGTAGGAATCCGCGGTATCCGTATTTTACGCGCCTCTAACTCTACCTATAAACCGCTGCCGCAGGCTGGCGCGTTTGGTGAAGAGGTGATCGTCAACTCGGAGTATTGAGAATACGAAATGCTGCTTTTTTAAACAAATTTACGCTGCTGGCTTTTACCTTTTGCGGACTTGCTGCACACTGAATAAAAGATGTTCTCATTAGGCAATATGCTGGTAAGGGGAATAAAGATGACGAATTCGGAGTTGCTGCAATACTGCATGGCAAAAACGGGTGCGGAGCAGAGCGTGCATAGTGACTGGAAAGCCACGCAAATCAAAGTTGAAGATGTACTTTTTGCCATGGTCAAAGAGGTCGAAGGTCGCCCGGCGGTCTCTCTGAAAACCAGCCCTGAACTGGCAGAATTGCTGCGTCAGCAACATAAAGACGTGCGACCCAGCCGCCATCTCAATAAAGCGCACTGGAGCACGGTGTATCTTGACGGCTCGCTGCCAGGTTCACAGATTTATTATCTGGTGGACGCGTCTTACCAGCAGGCCATAAACACCTTGCCGGAAGATAAACGCAGGTTGCTGGTGCAGCCTTGATCCGTTTTGCCGGATGGCGTCGCTAGCGACTTATCCGGCCTACAGGGTATGTGCCCGTAGGCCTGATAAGGGCAGGATTACAACAGCGGCTTGAGGAAACGTGCCGTGTGTGAGACTTCACATTCAGCGACCGTCTCCGGTGTGCCGGAGACTAAAATTTCCCCGCCGCCGCTGCCGCCTTCCGGACCGAGATCGACAATCCAGTCTGCGGTTTTAATCACGTCCAGATTGTGCTCAATCACCACGATGGTGTTGCCCTGATCCCGGAGCTGATGCAGCACGTCCAGCAGTTGCTGAATATCCGCAAAATGCAGACCGGTGGTCGGCTCATCGAGAATATACAGCGTTTGCCCGGTACCGCGTTTTGACAACTCACGCGCCAGCTTCACGCGCTGCGCCTCACCGCCTGAGAGGGTCGTTGCGGACTGCCCCAGACGGATGTACGTCAGACCAACGTCCATTAGTGTTTGCAGCTTACGCGCCAGCGCCGGAACGGCATCGAAGAACTCACGGGCTTCTTCAATCGTCATATCCAGCACTTCGTGGATAGTCTTGCCCTTGTACTTAATCTCCAGCGTTTCGCGGTTATAGCGCTTACCTTTGCACTGATCGCACGGCACGTAGATATCCGGCAGGAAATGCATTTCGACTTTGATCACGCCGTCGCCCTGACAGGCTTCACAGCGTCCACCACGGACGTTAAAGCTGAAACGGCCTGGCGTGTAACCGCGCGCACGTGACTCCGGCACGCCGGCAAACAGTTCGCGCACTGGCGTAAACACGCCGGTGTAGGTTGCCGGGTTAGAGCGCGGCGTACGGCCAATCGGGCTTTGGTCAATATCGATGACTTTGTCGAAATGTTCCAGACCCTGAACATAGCGATACGGCGCAGGTTCCGCCAGCGTCGCACCGTTCAGCGCCGTCTGCGCAATTGGGAACAGCGTATCGTTGATCAGCGTCGATTTACCTGAGCCGGAAACCCCGGTAATGCAGGTAAATAAACCAACCGGCAGCGTCAGAGTGACATCTTTCAGGTTGTTACCGCGTGCGCCGGTGAGCTTCAGCACTTTTTCCGGGTCAGCCGCCACGCGCTGTTTCGGTACTTCAATTTTGCGCTTACCGCTCATGTACTGGCCGGTTAGCGACTCAGGCACCGCCATGATATCTTTTAGCGTTCCTTCAGCAACCACCTGGCCGCCGTGAACGCCCGCGCCGGGGCCGATGTCGATAACGTGGTCAGCGGCGCGAATCGCATCTTCATCGTGCTCGACCACAATCACGGTATTACCCAGGTTACGCAGGTGGATAAGCGTACCCAGCAGACGTTCGTTATCGCGCTGATGCAGACCGATAGACGGTTCATCCAGCACGTACATTACACCGACCAGACCCGCGCCGATCTGGCTTGCCAGGCGAATACGCTGAGCTTCGCCGCCGGAGAGCGTTTCCGCTGAACGCGACAGCGTCAGGTAGTTGAGGCCGACGTTGACCAGGAACTTCAGACGATCGCCAATCTCTTTAAGGATTTTCTCGGCAATCTTCGCCCGCTGACCTGCAAGCTTCAGGTTGTTGAAGAAATCCATCGCATGACCGATGCTCATGTCGGAAATCGCGGGCAGTGGCGTATTTTCGACAAATACGTGGCGGGCTTCCCGGCGTAAACGCGTCCCTTCACAGCTGGCGCACGGTCGGTTACTGATGAATTTGGCTAATTCTTCGCGTACCGCACTGGATTCCGTCTCTTTATAACGGCGCTCCATATTGTGCAGCACACCTTCAAACGGGTGACGACGTACGGACGTATCGCCGCGATCGTTCATGTATTTGAATTCGATATTTTCTTTACCCGAACCGTACAGCACCACTTTATGCACGGTAGGGTTCAGGCTGGCCCATGGGGCTTCGACATCGAACTTATAGTGTTCCGCCAGCGACTTAAGCATCTGGAAATAATAGAAGTTACGGCGATCCCAACCGCGGATGGCGCCACCGGCCAGCGACAGTTCCGGGTTTTGAATCACCCGGTCAGGATCGAAATACTGCTGCACGCCGAGACCATCACAGGTTGGGCATGCACCTGCCGGGTTGTTGAACGAGAACAGGCGGGGTTCCAGTTCGCGCATGCTGTAGCCGCAAATCGGGCAGGCGAAGTTGGCGGAGAACAGCAGCTCTTCCGCTTTCGGGTCGTCCATATCGGCGACCACCGCCGTACCACCGGACAGTTCCAGCGCGGTTTCAAAGGATTCAGCCAGTCGTTGGGTGAGATCGTCACGGACTTTAAAGCGGTCAATCACCACTTCGATGGTGTGTTTCTTTTGCAGCTCAAGCTTGGGCGGATCGGAAAGGTCACACACTTCGCCGTCGATACGGGCGCGGATATAGCCCTGGCCCGCCAGGTTTTCCAGCGTTTTGGTGTGCTCGCCTTTACGCTCCTTAATTACCGGCGCCAGCAGCATCAGACGTTTGCCTTCCGGCTGCGACAGGACGTTGTCCACCATCTGGCTAACGGTCTGCGCTGCCAGGGGAACGTCGTGATCCGGGCAGCGCGGCTCGCCAACGCGGGCAAACAGCAGACGCAGATAGTCGTGAATTTCGGTAATTGTACCTACCGTGGATCGCGGGTTATGGGACGTCGATTTTTGTTCAATTGAGATGGCAGGAGAGAGCCCCTCAATGTGGTCGACGTCCGGTTTTTCCATCAGCGACAGAAATTGACGCGCGTACGCGGAAAGGGATTCAACGTAACGACGCTGCCCTTCGGCATATAGGGTGTCGAAAGCGAGCGAAGATTTGCCTGAGCCCGAAAGCCCGGTGACGACAATCAGCTTGTCGCGCGGGATGACGAGGTTGATGTTTTTGAGATTATGGGTGCGGGCGCCCCGAACTTCGATCTTATCCATTCATCTTTCCCGGATTAAACGCTTTTTTGCCTGGCTGCATGGTGCTACCGGCGATCACAAACGGTTAATTATGACACAACCTGACCTGAATGGATATACAGTATTGGAATGCAAAACGCATGTTCCTGTGCAACAATGTCTGGCGGAGGTTGTTTACTGGAATCAACTTCGCAACGTAGTAAAAGCGCTATTGGAAATGCTACAATCCCGCGCTTACACTTATTCAGTAACGTTTTTCAGGAGACACGATCATGGCCAGCAGAGGCGTAAACAAGGTGATTCTCGTCGGTAATCTGGGCCAGGACCCGGAAGTACGCTATATGCCGAATGGTGGCGCAGTTGCCAACATTACGCTGGCTACTTCCGAATCCTGGCGTGATAAAGCGACCGGCGAAATGAAAGAGCAGACTGAATGGCACCGTGTTGTGCTGTTCGGCAAACTGGCGGAAGTCGCCAGCGAATATCTGCGTAAAGGTTCTCAGGTCTATATTGAAGGCCAACTGCGTACCCGCAAATGGACCGATCAATCCGGCGTAGAAAAATACACCACTGAAGTCGTTGTTAACGTTGGCGGCACCATGCAAATGCTGGGTGGTCGTCAGGGCGGCGGCGCGCCGGCAGGTGGTGGTCAGCAGCAGGGTGGTTGGGGTCAGCCTCAGCAGCCGCAGGGCGGCAACCAGTTCAGCGGCGGCGCACAGTCTCGTCCGCAGCAGTCCGCTCCGGCAGCGCCGTCTAACGAACCGCCGATGGACTTCGACGACGATATTCCGTTCTAATTCCTCTGCTTTATTTCGTAAATCAGGGTTGCCCCAGCGTCGGGGTAACCCCATTCCTTTCTGTTATCAATTCAACACCATTGGCCAGTCTGGCGGAGTATGGCTCATCACGTCGAGCATCACAGATTCGATGTTATTCCAGATAGTGGATACATCTACCAGGGTGATACCGAGTAATCCGGTTGCAAACCAGCAGGCAAAAACAAGCCCTAAACCGCTGCTGATAACGGCCAGTCCAACATAATCTGATTTACGAAAACGAATATTGAGCGTACTGGCTAAAAACATCAGTACTGCGCTGAGCAGTTGCCACCGCAGAAGAACTACGCCAGTTGTTATTGTTGCCATGAAAAACGTCCTCAGAAAGTCTTGATGCCCAGGACAGCGCGGGGTTATTCACAGAGGGTGTGGTACTCTGGCTATCGACGGGCAATAACATGAATGAAACAATGTTTCTGTTACATTATTTCTGTGAACTATATCACATTTGCTCGTTTGTTCACCAGTATCTGACGTTATTTTTGCCGGTTTTTATCCATGTTAATTGTATGGTTATCTTGATTCATAAACGAATAATAAATTATGCGTTATGTAAGATGCATTCATGTTACTTGTTTTCTTTATCCGAAATTAATCGTTAAAAAAGTTAATGTGTTTTATACGTGCCGCCAGTATAACGCGTGTAAAACATTACTCTTTCTTGATAATGATGTTGCAAAATAAGCGTAACTTTAAGTTTGCCTTACGGGAAAATAATATCATCATCCACTATTATCAGACTTTTACATAGAGACGTCTGTTGATAATGTTGATAGATTCATGCAACTTAACCAGTTGGTGTTTATAGCATCCTGCCTTGATGGGTACTGGCATATACGAAACAGGGAAATAGGGCTGACATGAATCTCAGTGCGCAAAGCAAGATGCTGAAGCTCCTCGGCACGCTCACGGTGGTATTGCTCCCCGTGGTGCTGGCGCTATGGTTTGCTCATATCCGGGCGACGTCCGAAACCCGCACTCAACTCCACTCATTTGCTCAACTGGTGTTAAATAAAACGGAACTGGTGATCCAGCAAGCTGATTTAGCGCGTGATATGGCTCAGCTGTATCAGGGTAAGATGTGTACCCCTGCCCATCAGAAAAGTATGCTGAATATTATTCGCGGGCGTTTATATATCAGCGAGCTAATTTATGCACAAGATGATCGTTTTTTGTGCTCTACGTCGATGGCACCGTCAGTTCCCTATATTATGCCAACCGCTGACTATAAACGTACGCCGGACGTTTCGATCTATTACTATCGCGATACGCCTTTTTTCTCTGGCTACAACATGACGTATATGCAAAGAGGAAACTACGTCGTTGTCATTAACCCATTATCTTACAGCGAAGTCATGTCAGATGACCCTGGCCTATTGTGGGGCGTCTATGACACGATAACGGATACTTTCTTCTCCGCCAGCAATCAGGCGCATGTTAAGCAATTTCTGCCGCTGGTGCGCGGTAAAGCCTCTACCTTCCAACTGGACGATCGGTTCTATACCATCGTTCGTTCTGAGAAGCGCCCGATCGCGATTATTGTTTCGACGACCCGCGATCGCGTCCATCAAAATTTCTATCACGAAGCCGCACTCACGATCCCCTTTGGGGTGATCTGCAGCATTCTGATGTTGTTGATGTGGTGGCGTACACGCCAGCAGTACCATTCCCCTCGTCGTTTGTTAAGGCGTGCGCTGGAAAAACGCCAGCTACGCCTGCATTACCAGCCGATCATCGATATCAAGAATGGTCAATGTGTGGGGGCCGAGGCGCTGATGCGTTGGCCAGGTTGCAAAGGCGAGGTCATGAGCCCGACGGAATTTATTCCGCTGGCTGAAAAAGAAGGCATGATTGAAAGTATCACGGATTACGTGGTCGAAGAAGTGTTCAATGATTTAGGGTATTTTCTTTCAGCGCATCCCCAGATTTATATCTCAATTAACCTCTCAGCTTCTGATTTCCATTCATCCCGACTGATTGCCCTGATCGCTGAGAAAGCGCGTGATTACTCAGTCGCTGCCCAGCAAATTAAAGTCGAAGTGACGGAGCGTGGATTTATTGATGTGCATAAAATGACCCCGGTAATCCAGGCATTCCGTCAGGCCGGTTATGAAGTGGCATTTGATGATTTTGGGACGGGATATTCCAATCTGCACAATCTGGCGGCACTGAACGTGGATATCCTGAAGATTGATAAATCTTTTATTAGTACGCTGGCGACCAACAGTACCAGCCACCTGATTGCCGAACATATCATCGAAATGGCGCAAAGCTTACATCTGAAGACAATTGCTGAAGGGGTGGAAACGGCAGATCAAATGGAATGGCTGCTTGAACGTGGCGTTCAGTATTGTCAGGGGTGGTATTTTGCGAAAGCGTTACCGCCGCAGGAGTTTATGCTCTGGCTACAGCGCTCGCCCGCCATACTGACGCAGAGCGGGCAATAATCCTACAGGCGATGACGGTAGTCGCTGGGTGTACGATCAAACTCGCGGCGGAACACGCGTGAGAACGTTTGTTGCGACACATAGCCGAGATCCATCGCAATATCGAAAATAGGTCGTTCGGTCGTCCGTAGTTCCACGGCGGCTAACAAAAGTCGGCGCTGGCGGATATAGTCACCCAACGTCTGACGCATCACCGTGCGGAACATCCTCTGTAAATACCACTTCGAGTAACCTGATTTTTTCGCCACCGCCTCAATGTTCAGCGGTTGATCGATATGTTCATCAATCCATTCAATAAGGGTCTGAATTATCTGCTGATGGGACATAGGGCTGCCTCTTTCTCAGTATTCGATTCGTCGTTTTGTCTGTGGGCGAGTATAATTCCTCAAGTTAACTTGAGGTAAAGCGATTTATGGAAAAGAAATTACCCCGGATAAAAGCGCTGCTCACGCCAGGTGAAGTCGCAAAACGTAGCGGTGTCGCGGTATCAACTCTGCACTTCTATGAAAGCAAAGGGTTAATCAGCAGCATGCGCAACAGCGGCAATCAGCGTCGATACAAACGTGATGTGTTGCGTTATGTCGCGATTATCAAGATTGCCCAGCGTATCGGTATACCACTGGCAACGATTGGCGACGCGCTAGGGGTATTACCCGAAGGACATTCGCTCAGCGCCAAAGAGTGGAAACAGCTCTCGTCGCAATGGCGTGAAGAACTGGACCGGCGTATTCATACCCTGGTGGCGTTGCGTGATGAACTGGATGGATGCATTGGTTGCGGTTGTTTGTCGCGCAGCGATTGCCCGTTGCGTAACCCAGGCGATCAACTGGGCGAGCAAGGAACTGGGGCGCGCCTGCTGGAAGATGATTGATGGGTTTAAATACGGGTATAAAACTAAAGCGCCACAGAGGGCGCTTTAGTTTGGTTCCGGTCTTCGTCTTTCACTCTATCCCGCTGGTTCACGGGAGGGTTTCCCCCGACATCAACACCCCTCAGTCGAGCACATTAGGGGAGGTTCCGGCTTGTGTTGATAAGGTAAGTGTATGCCACCCCCGTCTATTTGCTAGTCGATTGATGGTTTTTTAGCCGAAAAATTTTCCGCATCTTCATTCGTTTTTTTGCGCGAATTAACGTGAAAGATTACCGCTGGGGTTGTAATAACTGCGCGAAATTTGTTGCCAGATTGCGCATTGACGATAACGTTTGCGCATCGACTGGCTATTTCTTGTGCGTTATAAGAAGAAATGAGTAAAAAGCGGCAAAGTTCAGTTGAAAACCAGTACATGATCGCTAGATAATCGTTTGCTTTTTTTTACCACCCGTTTTTATGCGCGGAGCTAAACGTTTGCTTTTTTGCGACACCCCTACTGACGCAAACCTGGCACAGGGAGAAAACGTTAAGCAGGCAGCGGATTGTCCAGCACGCATAATGACGAAAAATAAACTCTCAGGGGATGTTTTCTATGTCTACGCCTTCAGCGCGTACCGGCGGTTCACTCGACGCCTGGTTTAAAATTTCGCACCGTGGCAGTACCGTTCGACAGGAAGTCGTTGCCGGATTAACGACGTTTCTGGCGATGGTCTACTCTGTTATCGTGGTTCCAGGAATGCTGGGTAAAGCCGGTTTCCCGCCAGCCGCTGTATTTGTGGCAACCTGCCTGGTAGCCGGTGTCGGCTCTATTGTGATGGGCCTGTGGGCAAACCTGCCGCTGGCGATTGGTTGCGCCATTTCTTTGACGGCGTTTACCGCATTCAGCCTGGTGCTGGGGCAGCATATTAGCGTGCCTGTTGCGTTGGGCGCGGTGTTTCTGATGGGTGTTCTGTTTACCATCATTTCCGCGACAGGTATTCGTAGCTGGATCCTGCGCAATCTGCCACAGGGCGTTGCGCACGGTACGGGTATTGGTATCGGCCTGTTCCTGCTGCTGATTGCGGCAAACGGTGTTGGTCTGGTCATTAAGAACCCGCTGGATGGCCTGCCGGTTGCGCTGGGTGACTTCGACACCTTCCCGGTCATTATGTCGCTGATTGGTCTGGCGGTGATTATCGGCCTCGAAAAACTGAAAGTACCGGGTGGCATCCTGCTGACCATTATTGGTATTTCCGTCGTTGGCCTGATTTTCGATCCGGCCGTGCATTTCTCCGGTATTTTTGCCATGCCGTCTCTGAGCGACGAAAACGGCAACTCGCTGATCGGCAGCCTGGACATTATGGGCGCACTGAACCCTGTCGTTCTGCCGAGCGTGCTGGCGCTGGTCATGACCGCCGTCTTCGATGCGACCGGAACCATCCGCGCGGTTGCGGGCCAGGCGAATCTGCTGGATAAAGACGGTCAGATTATCGATGGCGGCAAAGCGTTAACGACTGACTCCCTGAGCAGCGTGTTCTCTGGCCTGGTGGGCGCTGCTCCGGCGGCGGTTTACATTGAATCTGCAGCGGGTACCGCGGCAGGGGGTAAAACCGGTCTGACGGCGATCACCGTAGGTGTTCTGTTCCTGCTGATCCTGTTCCTTTCTCCGCTCTCTTACCTTGTTCCTGCTTACGCAACGGCACCGGCGCTGATGTATGTTGGTTTGCTGATGCTGAGCAACGTGGCGAAAATCGATTTTACCGACTTCGTCGAAGCGATGGCGGGACTGATTACCGCTGTCTTTATCGTGCTGACCTGTAATATCGTGACCGGCATTATGATCGGTTTTGCCACTCTGGTTATTGGCCGTATTGTTTCCGGCGAATGGCGAAAACTGAATATCGGAACGGTGGTGATTGCCGTGGCGCTGGTTGCATTCTATGCAGGCGGTTGGGCTATTTAATTCCGATACGCTCTTGATCCTGAAAACGGGTGGCTTTTGCCGCCCGTTTTTATTTTCAGAACACACTCGTTGTCTTTTGCGTTACTCTCGAGTAGATAGAATTGAGGCACGACGCCTCTCACCACTAATCATAAGAAACATCGCAAACAGGGAACGCATGGAAATCTTTTTCACCATACTCATCATGACCCTTGTGGTCTCGCTGTCGGGGGTATTTACTCGCGTATTGCCCTTCCAACTCCCTTTACCCCTTATGCAGATCGCCATCGGCGCCTTGCTGGCGTGGCCGACGTTTGGTTTGCATGTGGAATTCGATCCTGAGCTGTTTTTGGTGCTGTTCATCCCGCCGCTGCTGTTTGCCGATGGCTGGAAGACGCCAACGCGTGAGTTTCTGGAGCACGGACGAGAGATCTTCGGTCTGGCACTGGCGCTCGTACTGGTTACGGTGGTCGGCATTGGTTTTATGATTTATTGGCTGGTCCCGGGGATTCCGCTGATCCCCGCTTTTGCGCTGGCCGCAGTGTTATCGCCAACCGATGCCGTTGCCCTTTCTGGCATTGTAGGTGAGGGGCGTATACCGAAGAAAATCATGGGCATCCTGCAGGGCGAAGCGTTGATGAACGATGCGTCTGGCCTGGTATCGCTGAAATTTGCTGTGGCCGTGGCAATGGGAACGATGGTGTTTACCGTTGGTGGTGCGACGGTTGAGTTCTTTAAGGTAGCGATTGGCGGCATCCTGGCGGGTTTTGTCGTCAGCTGGTTGTATGGACGCTCTCTGCGCTTTCTTAGCCGCTGGGGCGGCGATGAGCCGGCAACGCAAATTGTTCTGCTGTTCCTGCTGCCGTTTGCTTCTTACCTGATTGCCGAACACATTGGTGTTTCCGGGATCCTCGCGGCGGTCGCAGCCGGGATGACGATAACCCGTTCAGGCGTAATGCGTCGTGCGCCATTGGCGATGCGCTTACGTGCTAACAGCACCTGGGCAATGCTGGAGTTCGTCTTTAACGGCATGGTCTTCCTGCTGTTAGGGCTGCAATTACCGGGGATTCTGGAGTCCTCTCTGGTGGCAGCAGAAGCCGATCCGAACGTTGAAACCTGGATGCTGTTTACCGATATCGTGCTGATTTACGTAGCGCTGATGCTGGTGCGTTTTGGCTGGCTGTGGACGATGAAAAAATTCAGTCTGCGCTTCCTGAAGAAAAAGCCGATGGAGTTTGGCTCATGGACAACGCGTGAAATCCTGATCGCCTCCTTTGCGGGGGTTCGCGGGGCGATTACGCTTGCCGGTGTGCTCTCCATCCCGCTGCTGTTGCCGGATGGTAGCGGCTTCCCGGCGCGCTACGAGCTAGTATTCCTTGCCGCGGGCGTGATCCTGTTCTCTCTGTTTGTCGGTGTAGTGATGCTACCGATTCTGCTGCAACACCTGGAAGTGGCAGATCACTCGCAGCAACTGAAAGAAGAGCGGATAGCCCGCGCTGCGACGGCGGAAGTCGCGATTGTTGCTATCCAGAAAATGGAAGAGCGTCTGGCGGCGGACAGCGAAGAGAATATTGATAATCAACTGCTGACCGAAGTGAGCTCTCGTGTAATCGGTAACCTGCGCCGTCGCGTCGATGGACGTAACGATGTGGAAAGCTCATTACAGGAAGAGAACCTCGAGCGACGTTTCCGCCTGGCGGCATTGCGTTCAGAACGTGCAGAGCTTTATCACCTGCGCGCCACGCGCGAAATCAGCAATGAAACGCTGCAGAAACTGTTGCACGATCTGGACTTGCTGGAAGCGTTGCTGATCGAGAACCAATAAACGGTTGTGCCGGATGCGCTACGCTTATCAGGCCTACGGAATCGAATTGTAGGCCGGGTAAGGCGTTTACGCCGCATCCGGCACTTACGATTCTTGCGTTAACCAAAACCCTTCGCAGCATGTCAGCCACGCCTGAGCGCTGTGCGACAGATACACGCCTTCACGCCAAATCATGCCCAGTTGCCAGCGTAAATCGCTCTCCAGCGGGATCCAGCGCAGCGTCTGTTTATCCAGTCGTTGGCAAATTGGCTCCGGTAAAATAGCGATACCGACGCCGGCTTGCACCATGGCCGCCAGAAAATCCCACTGCCCGCTGCGTACCGCGATGCGCGGCTTGACGTTGTGCTGGCTAAACAGTTCAAGCAGCTGGCGACTCAAGGCGAAATCTTCGTTATAGATCAGCAGCGGGTGCTCCGCTAACGCTTCGGGGGAAATGGACTCACACGTTGTCCACTGACCGGAGCGGGGGACCAGCACGCAGAGCGGATGACTGAAAAGCGGTAAGGTTGCCAGTCCACTCTCTTCCTCGACCGGAAGGGCCGTCATGGCAACATCCAAATCACCGCTCATGACTGCCTGTTGGACGGTTAAGCCACCAAACTCCGATATTTTAAGCTCAACGCCGGGATAACGCTGGCGAAACAGGCTGATGGGACCTGCCATCAACATACCGACCATTGGCGGGATACCAAGGCGCAATAGCCCTTTGTTCAGATGGTTAATGTCGCTAAGTTCGGCTTCAAGCTGGCGAAACTCGGCCAAAATCGCCAGACCGCGCTCAAAAACAACCTGTCCGGTATCGGTCAATAAAAGCCGCCGACCGTCGCGGATTAACAGCGTGCAGTTCAGCTCGTCTTCAAGGTTCTTCAACATTTTGCTGATGGTGGGTTGGGTGACAAAAAGCTTCTCCGCTGCGCGGGTAAAGCTCTGCTGACGCACCACCTCAACAAAATATCGCAGCGTTCTGATATCCATGATTATTCCTTAAGACTATGCCTGCAATGAGTTTAATTCATTTCAGTCCTGGACGGGGGCTCTCTATACTGGCGCTCTCTATTTTTTAAGGACATACCCTCATGGCTGTGGCGATAAGCCGCGTGACGCCTGCTGTCATTCAACGACTCCAGATCCCCGTTCAGGTTCTGTTGTACGCAGGTCTCTTTGTATTTGCTCAATATCTTGTCTCCTGGCTGCATCTACCGCTTCCCGCCAACCTGGTCGGGATGGTGCTGATGTTGGCATTAATTATCTGCCGGGTTATCCCGCTGAGCTGGATACGCGCCGGTGCCCGCTGGTTACTGGCTGAAATGCTGCTGTTTTTTGTTCCGGCAGTGGTGGCCGTCGTCAACTATACGCAGCTGTTGTTAGTCGATGGCTGGCGTATTTTTGCTGTCATTGCGATAAGCACGCTGATGGTGCTCGGTGCCACGGCGTGGGTGGTCGATAAAGTGTATCGCTATGAAATGAGCAGGTTAAACCGTGAGTAATTTCCAGCTAAGCGTGTTGTGTCTGGTGATTACGCTGGGTATCTACTTTGCTAATAAGCGTTTGTATCGCCGTTTTCGTAAATTACCCCTGATGCCGCTGGTCCTCACGCCAGCACTGTTGGTGCTGATGCTGGTGTTCGGGCATATTTCCTGGCAAAACTATATTGGTGAATCGCACTGGTTGCTGTGGCTGTTAGGCCCGGCGACCATCGCCTTTGCCGTTCCGGTGTATGACAACCTTGCCGTGATTAAGCGTCACTGGATGTCGCTGACGGCGGGCGTGGTAACGGCAACGCTGGTGGCCGTTACCAGTTCCGTGTGGCTGGCGCGCCTGTTTATGTTGCCTGATGAGATCCAACGTAGCCTGGCGGTACGTTCCGTCACCACGCCGTTTGCGCTGGCAGCGGCAGAACCCTTGGGCGGGCAGCCGGACCTGGTGGCCTTGTTCGTGGTGGTGACCGGTGTATTCGGTATGGCCGTCGGTGATGTGCTGTTTTTACGGCTTTCCATCCGCGAAGGTATGGCCAAAGGCGCAGGGTTTGGCGCTGCATCGCATGGCGCAGGCACGGCGCGCTCTTATGAGCTTGGTCAGCAGGAGGGCGTGGTTGCCAGTCTGGTAATGATGCTTTCCGGTGTGGTGATGGTGCTGGTGGCACCGCTGGTGGCGAGGCTGATGTTCTGAGAAAAGATATAATCCTCCGGCCCGAAAGCCGGAGGAGAAGGGAGGTTAGTGTGCACGACCTTGCTCTACGCCGTACCCGGTCTGGGAACGGATGAACTGAGCACGGAACTGCTCGCGTTCGCGGTTGCCTTCTTCTGAGTTGTCGGTCGCAGAGAAGAACCAGATCCCGAGGAACGCTACGCTGATGGAGAACAGCGCCGGATATTCATACGGGAAAATGGCTTTTTCGTGACCGAGGATCTGGACCCAAATGGTTGGGCCGAGAATCATCAATACTACCGCTGTTAACAGACCTAACCAGCCACCCAGCATTGCGCCACGGGTGGTCAGTCTTGACCAGTACATGGAAAGCAGAATGATGGGGAAGTTACAGCTGGCCGCGATGGCGAACGCCAGACCCACCATGAAGGCGATGTTCTGATTTTCGAACAGCACGCCGAGCACGATGGCAATCACACCCAATATCAGTACGGTAATTTTCGAGACGCGCAGTTCTTCACGCTCGGTAGCGCCTTTGCGGAACACGTTAGCGTACAGATCGTGAGAAACTGCCGAAGCGCCCGCCAGCGTCAGCCCGGCAACCACCGCCAGGATGGTGGCAAACGCCACTGCAGAGATGAAGCCGAGGAACAGGTTACCGCCCACCGCATTCGCCAGGTGAACCGCCGCCATGTTGTTACCACCGATCAGTGCGCCTGCAGCATCTTTGTACTCTGGGTTAGCACCTACCAGCATGATCGCGCCAAAGCCGATGATAAAGGTCAGGATGTAGAAATAACCCATAAAGCCGGTGGCATAGAATACGCTCTTACGCGCTTCGCGGGCATCGCTGACCGTGAAGAAACGCATCAGAATATGCGGCAAGCCTGCCGTACCGAACATCAATCCAAGACCTAACGACAGGGCGGATATCGGATCTTTTACCAGACCGCCCGGGCTCATAATCGCGGAGCCTTTCGGGTGTACCGCCATCGCTTCGGTAAACAGGTTATTGAAGCTGAAGCCGACGTGCTTCATGACCATGAAGGCCATAAAGCTGGCGCCGAACAGCAGCAGAACGGCTTTAATGATCTGTACCCAGGTGGTTGCCAGCATGCCGCCAAACAGCACGTACATCATCATCAGTACGCCAACCAGCACCACGGCGATGTGATAGTTCAGACCAAACAGCAGCTCAATCAGCTTACCTGCGCCGACCATCTGGGCGATCAGATACAGCGCGACCACCACCAGGGAACCGCAGGCCGACAGAATACGGATTGGCCCCTGCTTCAGACGATAAGACGCAACGTCTGCAAAGGTATAACGACCGAGGTTACGCAGGCGTTCCGCAATCAGGAACAGGATAATTGGCCAGCCGACCAGGAAGCCGAGCGAGTAGATCAGCCCGTCATAACCCGAGGTAAATACCAGCGCGGAAATCCCGAGGAACGATGCCGCCGACATATAGTCGCCCGCAATCGCCAGTCCGTTCTGGAAACCGGTGATGTTACCGCCAGCGGTGTAGTAGTCATTACGCGAACGTACGCGCTTAGACGCCCAGTAAGTAATACCGAGCGTAAAGATGACGAAAATCAGGAACATAATAATCGCCTGCCAGTTGGTTGGCTGGCGTTGAACTGCACCGCTAATAGCATCCGCCGCGTTTGCGGCGAAGGGCAGCGTGGCGGCAAGCGCCGTCAGGACTCTCTTCATGATGCTTTAACCTCGTGCAGAACCGCATTGTTCAGGCGATCAAATTCACCGTTGGCCCGCCAGATATAGATCCCGGTCAGGATGAAGGAGATAAGGATCACACCGACCCCAATCGGAATACCCCGGGTGACGCTGGTTCCCGCGTGTAGCGGCGTACCCAGCCAGCCAGGCGCAAAGGCAATCAGTAAAATAAAGCTGATATAAACTGCCAGCATGATGATGGACAGAATGGTGGCAAACCGTTGCCGTTTTTCTACTAACTCCCTGAAACGCGCACTGTCTTCTATCCGCTGATAAATATTGTCATTCATCACAGAGTCTCCAGAGGTCCCCCTGCGTCTTTCGTGCTACAGGTTCGTTGGCCGCACTCGCCTACCCCAGTCACATAGTGAACTATGTGACTGGGGATATGCTTGCTTGCCGCCTTCCTGTAACACGAAATCCTTTGGGGGAGGTTTTTATATTTCCTTCCCGGTCAGGGGAGGGGTAGGGATAGGATTTGTAGGCCCGATAAGCAGCGCGCCATCGGGCATTTCACGGTTATGGTTATGATGGCATCGCGATGGCCTGCTTCTCTTCGAGCAGTTTCTCTACCACGCCAGGATCGGCGAGGGTTGAGGTATCGCCCAGATTGCTGGTATCGCCCGCCGCGATTTTTCGCAGAATACGGCGCATGATTTTGCCGGAGCGGGTTTTCGGCAGTGAGTCGGTCCAGTGCAGCACGTCTGGCGTTGCTAACGGGCCAATTTCTTTTCGTACCCAGTTGCGCACCTCGGCGTACAACTCAGGTGACGGCTCTTCGCCGTGATTCAGTGTGACGTAGGCGTAAATGGCCTGGCCTTTAATACTATGTGGAATGCCGACCACGGCGGCTTCGGCAATCTTTGGATGCGACACCAGCGCCGACTCGATTTCTGCTGTACCCAGGCGGTGGCCCGAGACGTTCAGCACGTCATCCACACGTCCGGTTATCCAGTAATAGCCGTCTTCGTCACGACGCGCGCCGTCGCCGCTGAAGTACATATTCTTGAAGGTAGAGAAGTAGGTTTGCTCAAAGCGTTCGTGATCGCCAAACAACGTTCTCGCCTGACCCGGCCATGAGTCGGTGATCACCAGGTTGCCTTCGGTCGCCCCTTCCTGCGGGTTACCTTCGTTATCAACGATGGCTGGTTGTACGCCAAAGAATGGACGCGTTGCAGAACCCGCTTTCAGCTCGGTGGCGCCCGGCAGTGGGGTGATCATGAATCCCCCGGTTTCGGTCTGCCACCAGGTATCAACGACCGGACATTTTTCGTTGCCAATTTTCTTCCAGTACCACTCCCATGCTTCCGGGTTAATCGGCTCGCCAACGGAACCCAAAATGCGTAGCGATGAACGGTTAGTGCCTTCAATCGCCTTATCACCTTCTGCCATCAGGGCGCGGATAGCCGTTGGCGCAGTATAGAGGATTGTGACCTGGTGCTTGTCCACGACCTGTGACATACGCGCCGGGGTCGGCCAGTTAGGTACACCTTCAAACATCAGCGTGGTGGCACCGCAGGCCAGCGGACCGTACAGCAAATAGCTGTGGCCGGTAACCCAACCCACATCAGCAGTACACCAGTAGATATCGTCCTGATGGTAATCAAACACATACTTAAAGGTCGTTGCCGCGTAAACCAGATATCCCCCCGTGGTGTGCAGCACGCCTTTTGGCTTACCGGTTGAACCAGAGGTATACAGGATAAACAGCGGATCTTCCGCGTTCATTTCTTCCGGCTGATGTTCAGGGCTGGCTTTTTCTATAAGATCGGACCACCACAGGTCACGGCCTTCCTGCCATTCCGTTTTTCCACCGGTTCGTTTGAGGACGACCACATGCTCCACGGTCTTCACGTTCGGGTTTTTCAGCGCATCATCGACGTTCTTTTTCAGCGGGATGCTGCGTCCGGCGCGCACGCCTTCATCAGCGGTGATCACCAGGCGTGAATTGGAGTCGATAATACGTCCGGCGACGGCCTCCGGTGAGAACCCACCGAAGATGACCGAATGCACCGCGCCAATGCGGGCGCAGGCCAGCATGGCCACCGCAGCTTCCGGCACCATCGGCATATAGATCGCTACCACATCGCCTTTTTTAATGCCTAAATCCAGCAATGTATTGGCGAAACGACAAACATCGCGATGCAGTTCGCGATAGGTAATGTTTTTACTTTGGCTGGCGTCATCGCCTTCCCAGATGATGGCGGTACGATTGCCGTTTTCCTGCAGATGGCGGTCAAGGCAGTTTGCCGCCAGGTTCAGCGTGCCGTCTTCGTACCATTTAATCGACACGTTGCCGGGTGCAAAAGAGGTGTTCTTTACCTGGCTGTATGGCGTGATCCAATCAAGAATTTTTCCCTGCTCGCCCCAAAATGTGTCGGGATCGGTAATGGACTGTTGGTATTTCGCTTCGTACTGCTCCGGGTTTATCAGGCAACGGTCCGCAATGTTTGCGGGAATAGCGTGTTTGTGTATTTGGCTCATGGCTTTTGTTCTCCTTGTAGGATGTTAATAATATGTCGCACAAACGTTAAATGTGGGGGCTTTGCGAGTTTTGTTTAGTATTTGGGCGACAGATCACGCAATAACCGAATTGTGCAAATTAGCGGCAAACTGAATTTTGAAGAGAACTAGCAAAAATTGATTAAACCTCGCGATAACATGCGGTTATATAGAGAGTTTTGAAAAGGTGATCTGTGTCGGGTATAGACAAAAGAGTGAGGGATTAGAAGGGGCAAATAACTCTAAAGTGGTATTTTACATACACTTACAATTGATTAAAAACAACATTTCTTGTGGGGTTTCTTGTTACAAATAGGGTGGAGCAATGTCATGACAGTGTCTAGCCAATGTTGAAATGTCGTGCTGAAAACAAAGCTGACCTGACGTCAGTGGAGAGTCTGGACAATGCCTTTTTAAGGTTGAGTCAGGCTTTGGAGGAAGAACGTGGTTGCCAGGTTTTCTCGGCTATCATCAGTTTACGTACGGTCTCTTTTGAAATCCGGACACCGTATTCTGTGGTCAGAATTCGCCAGATGGCTGACGGATTCATACCCCGGCCGCGTGAGCGAATAAGCTGCAGTGCCTGATCTCTGATGGTGGTGTTTAACTGATGATTGCCGGGCTTTCCACGGCGCCGGCTGACCAGACCGGCTGGCCCCAGCTCGCGATAGCGCTTAATCAGGCGGGAGCACTGACGACGGGTGAGCTCCATGGACTCTGCCACTTCTGCCAGCGTGATTTCCCGCGCCATATAGGCTTCAATCAAATCCAGGCGTAGCGCTTCGTGAAGTGTCAGGAGCACTGGTTTGTTGTCGTCCATTTTTCTCTCATCTGTCGGCCATATCAGATCCACAGGTGAGGGAAGGGCTCATCGCTTCAGGCTGGGGATAAAATCCTGCGGACTGGCCAGCACCGGGTTGATCGCCCTGAGCTCTTCCAGTGCACGCTCCTGAGCGCGCCTGCGGGGCATTTTTGTACTGCGCATTCGCTTTCCTTCAGCCTCCAGCTCGTCCTGTTTCTGCTGTGCCAGCCTCAGAACGGCACCCAGTCGTTTGTTATCAACAACCGCCCCCTGATCAACGCAGGTCAGTTTATCGAAAATCTTATAACCCAGTGGCCGGTGCTGATGCCGGAAAGTAATGCTTCCGTCAGGGTAATCATAAACGGTAATTTTTTCACCTGCTATGCGCGTATTTTGTTCGGTGGGTTCAATGATATACATGACTTTATCATACTGAAAAGTCAGTGCTTTCGATAAGGTCCGTAGCTCCTGCCAGGCGAAGATATCATTCAGCTCCAGTGGACTCTGTGTGACCGCACGGTGCAGATCTTTAGGGTATTTTGCCGGCCGGGAGAAACGACGGTTAAAATCAGACATGAAATGTTCAATCCACTGATTGGCTTCAGCAACCGAGCTGATGTTCTGCAGGCGCATCTCTTTAATCAGTCGATCCTGGAGCGTTTTATTTACCCGTTCCACGCGACCTTTTGCCTGGCTGCTGTTGGCACAAATCAATTCGATCGCCAGTTCCCGGAGAGCCCGTCCGAACTGGGTTGTGCCGGTACGTCGGCTCTCGGGTCCGCTGACCCTGAACACCGCATGCTTGTCGCTGTAAAATGCGACAGGTTTACCATGTTTATCAATGTATTGCCGGGTAGCCATCATGTAGTCAAACGCGTTTTCTGAATCACAGAATCGCAGGTGCATCAGGCGACCTGTGGCGTCATCCATGAAGACCAGAAGACAGCATTTTGGGGCTCTTCCTTCGAACCAGTCATGGTGAGAGCCATCGATCTGAACCAGTTCGCCGAAACAGTCGCGACGATAGCGCGGCTGGTAAACCCGGGTTCGCCGGCGGGAATGAGGACGCCAGAGACCGTCGGCTGTCATCCAGTTACGGATGGTTTCAACGGAGAGATATATATGATGGCGTTCAGCCAGTTTTTCGGTTGCGAGCGTTGGGCCAAAATCTGAATAGTGGCACCGGATCAAATCCAGGGCTTTACAGCGTGTTTCTTCATCGATCCGGTTGTTTGCAGGACGTCCACGGCGGGAAGATGCAAATGCGGTTGCGCCATCTGTCCGGTACAGACGCACAAGACGCTGCACCTGACGAACACTGAGCTTAAGTATGTCTGCTGCGTCGCGCTGAAGCAAAGCCCGGTCAAATACTCGCTGAATGATGCCAAGCCGGTAAAGTTCTTTGTCTGTCATAGTCACCAACATAAGATCGCGGTCCTGTGCTGAGCAAAATGAAGGCTTAGCGTACACGACGCGTGTGAATTGTGCTGAGACGACAATAACGCTTTGTGCTGACAGACAGTATTCGTGTGGTTGCTGTTATGGAAAACAATAAAAGAACCGCCATTGCAGATAATGGCGTCATCTGGATGAGACCCCTATGGCAAGGATAAAATCACGCGTACGCCGTTTCTTCAGCCTGTTAGTACCTTTATTATTTATCTCTGCAGTTCACGCTGAACAAACCCCCGTACCCGCAAAAACCGTCACCGTTGAAGCGAAGAATGAAGTCTTCGCCCCTCAGCATCCCGATCAATATCTCTCCTGGAAAGCCACGTCTGAGCAATCAGCCCGTGAAGATGCGCTGGCAGAAGATCCGCGTCTGGTGATCCTGTGGGCGGGATATCCCTTCTCGCGCGATTACAACAAACCGCGCGGGCACGCGTATGCCGTGACCGATGTCCGTGAAACCTTACGTACCGGTGCACCCAAAACGGCAGAAGATGGTCCGTTGCCGATGGCCTGCTGGAGCTGTAAAAGCCCGGACGTGGCGCGTCTGATCCAGAAAGACGGTGAAGATGGCTACTTCCACGGTAAATGGGCGCGCGGCGGTCCTGAAATTGTTAACAATCTTGGCTGCGGAGATTGCCATAACACCGCGTCACCAGACTTTGCCAAAGGCAAGCCAGAACTGACGCTGTCGCGCCCTTATGCTGAACGCGCGATGGAAACCATCGGCAAACCGTTTGAGAAAGCCGGTCGCTTCGATCAGCAATCCATGGTCTGCGGCCAGTGCCACGTGGAGTACTACTTCGACGGTAAAAACAAAGCCGTTAAGTTCCCGTGGGACGACGGCATGAAAGTCGAGAACATGGAGAAATACTACGACACCATCGCCTTCTCTGACTGGACCAACTCCCTGTCTAAAACCCCAATGCTGAAAGCGCAGCACCCGGAGTATGAAACCTGGAGCGCAGGCATTCACGGCAAGAACAACGTGACCTGTATCGACTGCCACATGCCGAAAGTGCAGAACGCGGAAGGCAAGATCTACACCGACCATAAGATTGGGAATCCGTTCGATAACTTCGCTCAGACCTGTGCGAACTGCCACACCCAGGACAAAGCGTCCCTGCAAAAAGTGGTCGCCGAGCGTAAACAGGCCATTCATGACCTGAAAATCAAGGTTGAAGATCAACTGGTACATGCCCATTTCGAAGCGAAAGCAGCATGGGATGCGGGCGCAACGGAAGCGGAAATGAAGCCGATTCTGGAAGACATTCGCCACGCGCAATGGCGTTGGGACCTGTCTATCGCCTCACACGGTATTCACATGCACGCGCCGGAAGAAGGCCTGCGGATGCTGGGTAGCGCCATGGATAAAGCTGCCGATGCGCGTACCAAACTGGTCCGTCTGCTGGCGACCAAAGGCATCACGCATGAAATCCCGTTACCGGATATCTCTACCAAAGAGAAAGCCCAGGCGGCGATTGGTCTGAACATGCAGCAAATCAATGCTGAGAAGCAGGACTTCATCAAAACGGTGATTCCGCAGTGGGAAGATCAGGCGCGTAAAAACGGTCTGTTAAGCCAATAACCCCATTTCGCCCCGCAAGGGGCGGATAACTCAACGGAGTGAATATGAGCGTATTACGTTCGTTATTAACTGCTGGGGTGCTGGCGTCAGGCTTGTTCTGGAGCCTGAGTGGAATTACTGCCACGCCAACGCCGCAGGAGTCGGATCAACGCTGGACGGTTACCCAACAGCGTAATCCGGATGCCGCCTGTCTGGACTGTCACAAGCCGGATACCGAAGGCATGCATGGTAAGCATGCGGAAGCCATCAACCCGAATAACAAACTGCCTGTCACCTGCACCAATTGTCACGGCCAGCCGTCACCGAACCACCGCGAAGGGGTGAAAGATGTGATGCGCTTTAATGAGCCGATGTACAACGTGGAGCAGCAGAACAGCGTCTGTATGTCCTGTCACCTGCCTGAGCAGTTGCAAAAAGCGTTCTGGCCGCACGATGTCCATGTAACCAAAGTGGCGTGTGCCAGCTGTCACTCACTGCATCCGAAGCAAGACACGATGCAGACGCTGAGCGATAAAGGACGGATCAAGATTTGCGTCGATTGCCACAGCGATCAACGTAACAATCCGAACTTTAACCCGGCGTCGGTTCCGTTGCTTAAGGAGCATCCATGAGTTGCTCTCGTCGCCAGTTTATCACCGGCGTCGGCGCGCTGGTGGCAGTGAGCGGGACGGCGGGACGCGTTGTGGCGAAGACGCTGAACATCAACGGCGTGCGTTACGGTATGGTTCATGATGAGTCTTTATGCATCGGCTGTACGGCCTGCATGGATGCTTGTCGGGAAGTTAACAACGTGCCGGAAGGCGTATCGCGTCTGACGATTATTCGCAGCGAGCCGCAAGGGACATTTCCTGATGTGAAGTATCGCTTCTTCCGTCACTCGTGCCAGCATTGTGACCATGCTCCCTGCGTTGACGTCTGCCCGACGGGAGCATCGTATCGCGATGCCGCCAACGGCATTGTGGATGTGAACCCCGACCTTTGCGTTGGCTGCCAGTACTGTATCGCCGCGTGTCCTTATCGTGTGCGCTTTATCCATCCGGTGAGCAAAACGGCGGATAAATGCGATTTCTGCCGGAAAACCAACCTGAAAGCGGGCAAACAGCCTGCCTGCGTTGAGTCATGTCCGACGAAGGCGCTGACGTTTGGTAATCTGGACGATCCCAACAGCGATATCTCCCGCTTGTTGCAGCAGAAAACCACCTACCGTTACAAGCTGGCGCTGGGCACGAAACCGAAGGTCTACCGCGTTCCCTTTAAATTTGGGGAGGTGAGCCAATGACATCCGCTTCTGCATTTCATTTTGAATCACTGGTGTGGGACTGGCCCATTGCCATCTATCTGTTCCTGATCGGCATTTCCGCCGGACTGGTTACGCTGGCAATTTTGCTACGTCGTTTCCATCCGCAGGCGGGTGGTTCTGACAGCACGCTGCTGCGCACCACGCTGGTGTTAGGGCCGGGGGCGATTATCTTCGGTTTGCTGATTCTGGTGTTCCACCTGACGCGTCCATGGACCTTCTGGAAACTGATGTTCCACTACAGCTTCACTTCGGTGATGTCGATGGGGGTTATGCTGTTCCAGTTGTACATGGTGGTGTTAGTGCTGTGGCTGGCAAAAATCTTTGAAAAAGAGGTGATTGCCCTGCAACAGCGGTTCGTGCCGCGACTGACGATGGTGTCAAAACTCCTGACGCTAATCACGCCGTTCCATCGCGCGCTTGAGACGCTAATGCTGGTGCTGGCGGTTCTGCTCGGGGCGTATACCGGATTCCTGCTGTCGGCGCTGAAATCCTACCCGTTCCTGAATAACCCGATCCTGCCGGTGCTGTTCCTGTTCTCCGGGATCTCCTCCGGTGCGGCAGTGGCACTGATCGCCATGGCGTTACGCCATCGTAGCAACCCACATAGTACGGAAGCGCACTTTGTGCATCGCATGGAAGTCCCGGTCGTATGGCTGGAGGTCTTCCTGCTGGCGGCGTTCTTCGTCGGCCTGGCGCTGGGCGATGACGGCAAAATGCGTGCGCTGGCGGCGGCACTGGGCGGCGGATTCTGGACCTGGTGGTTCTGGCTGGGCGTGGCCGGGCTTGGGCTGATACTGCCGATGCTGCTAAAACCCTGGGCCAATCGCAGTTCGACGTTTCATGGCGTGCTGGCAGTGTGCGGCGCCAGCCTGACCGGCGTACTGCTGCTGCGCTTTTTTATTCTCTATGCGGGTCAGCTAACCGTTGCGTAAGGTGATATCTGGACGTTCTCCTTCCTGAAGCCGGTTTTCTGGCGCTGTTATTAAGCCTCGGGGTCAACGTGTTGACCCCGCTTGCCGTGTTGATAGGTATCCGCCAGCGCTGGCAGGGGGTGATGCGCCTGGCAAGCGTGGGCGTGTGGACGCAATTTGCCCTGCTGCTACTGGCCTTTACCATTCTGGTATTCTGCTTTTTGACCAGCGATTTTTCGGTGGTCTACGTTGCCCAGCACAGCTACAGCCTGCTGCCGTGGGGATTAAAACTGGCGGCGGTGTGGGGCGGTCATGAAGGATCGCTGCTGCTGTGGGTGCTGTTTCTTTCCGCCTGGAGCGCGCTGTTTGCTCTTCGCTATCGGCGTAATACCAACTCGCTGTTTCCGCTGACGCTCAGTGTCCTTTCAATGATAACGGCCCTGCTGCTGCTGTTTGTGGTGGTATGGTCCGATCCATTCGTGCGTATCTTTCCGCCAGCCATTGAAGGGCGCGACCTTAACCCGATGCTGCAACATCTTGGGTTAATCCTCCATCCACCGCTGCTGTACTTGGGTTACGGTGGTTTGATGGTGGCGGCAGGCGTGGCGCTGGCCTCGCTGCTACGTAGTGACTTTAATGCGCAGAGCGCCTGGGTATGCTGGCGCTGGGCCTTGCCCGGCTGGTGCGCGCTGACGCTGGGGATTATCCTCGGCTCCTGGTGGGCGTACTGCGAGCTGGGTTGGGGCGGCTGGTGGTTCTGGGACCCGGTAGAAAACGCTTCCTTATTACCCTGGCTTTCCGCCAGCGCGTTGCTGCATAGCCTGTATATCACGCGCCAGCGCGGGATCTTCCGCCACTGGTCGCTGCTGCTGGCGATCGTCACGCTGATTTTATCGCTGCTGGGGACGCTGATTGTGCGTTCCGGCATTCTCGTTTCGGTGCATGCTTTCGCGCTGGATAACGTTCGTGCCGCGCCGTTGTTTGCGCTGTTTACCGTGTTGAGTCTGGCGTCGCTCGGGCTGTACGCCTGGCGGGGCCAGCAAGTCCGGCAAAATGCTCGTTTTGGCGGTTGGTCACGCGAGATGCTGATTCTGGTTGCGCTGCTGCTCTTTAGTGCGGTGCTGCTGATTGTGCTGATTGGTACGCTCTACCCGATGATTTACGGGCTGTTCGGCTGGGGGCGGCTTTCTGTGGGCGCACCGTACTTTAACCGCGCTACGCTGCCCTTTGGCCTACTGATGCTGCTGGTTATTGTGCTGGCAATGGTCAGAAGCCGCAAAGTGTCTTTCCGCATCCAACTTCCGGCACTGCTGGCGCATGCCGGGGTGCTGGTGTTTGCGGCGGGGATCGTCTTTTCCAGCGGTAGCCGTCAGGAGATAAGCCTGAACCTGAGCCCTGGGCAGCAGGTTGAACTGGCGGGTTACATTTTCCGTTTTGAGCGTCTCGACCTGGAAGCCAAAGGTAACTACACCAGTGAAAAAGCGCAGATCACGCTGTGGCACAATGAGAAACGCATTGGCAGCCTACAACCTGAAAGGCGCTTCTATGCCGCGCGTCGTCAACAGATGATGGAGCCGGGGATCCGCTGGAATCTGTTACATGACTGGTACGCGGTGATGGGCGAAAAAACCGGAGCGGACCGTTATGCCATGCGCTTGTACGTGCAGACCGGCGTGCGTTGGATTTGGGGCGGCGGACTGTTAATGGTCTTTGGCGCGCTGCTGAGCGGATGGCGAGGAAGGAAGCGTGATGCGTAATATCTGCGGTTTTATCGTCCTGTTTTTTATCACTTTCGCCACGCATGCCCAGGTTGTGGACACATGGACGTTTGCCAACCCGCAACAGCAGGAGAAAGCGCTGTCTATTGCCAGCCAACTGCGCTGCCCGCAGTGCCAAAACCAAAACTTGCTGGAATCCAATGCGCCGGTAGCAGTCAGTATGCGCCATCAGGTTTACAGCATGGTGGCGGAAGGGAAAAGTGAAGCCGAGATAACCACGTGGATGACCGATCGTTACGGTGATTTCGTGCGCTACAACCCGCCGTTGAATGAGCAAACGCTGCTGCTGTGGGCGTTGCCGTGCCTGTTGTTGTTACTGGTCGGCGTGGTGGTCTGGCGGGTGAGAAAGCGTCAGCGCGCAGAGGAGGAGGTGCAATGAGTCAGTCCGAACATCCCACTGCGCCGTTACGACCAATGCCCGTGAAGCGGCTGACTGCTGCGGTGGTGCTGATGGTTGTGGCCTGCATCGGCGGTTATCTGTTGACGCCAAAATGGCAGGCGGTGCGGCAGGAACAGGCGCGACTGGCGGACCCTTTACATGCGTTCTCCGATGATAACATTCAGGAAAAACAGCTACTTTCTTTGCAGTCGCAGATTCGTGCTGCTCCACAGGACGGTGTGTTATGGGCGCAACTGGGGGAATATTATCTTTGGCAAAATGCGTATCACAATGCACTGCTGGCCTATGAGCAGGCGCTGCGTTTTCGGGGTGACAACGCCGAAATCTATTCGGCGCTGGCGACGGTGTTGTACTATCAGGCCGGGCAACATATGACACCGCAAACGCGCGAAATGATAGATAAATCCCTGGCGCTGGACGGTAACGAAGTTACCGCGCTGATGTTGTTAGCCTCAGATGCGTTTATGCAGGCTGATTACGCACAAGCGATTTCAGTGTGGCAAAAAGTAATGGATTTAAACTCGCCGAGGGTGAATCGTGCGCAGTTGATCGACTCGATTAATATGGCGAAATTATTGCAGAATCGGCAAAAATAAATTTGTTTTTTTTGTGATTTGTATCATTTTACCTGTTTAAAAAACAGGCAATTGAACAAGTGGGCAAAAAAAACTCATGGAAGAACTTCTTCATTTTTTATCAAATAAAAATTCTTTTATAACAAAAAGTTATTCATGATTACCGATATAAACTCGCGTTTTTATGCATAATTTCAGCTAAACCCCCTGTTCTGAAAGGCTTGCGCGAGATAGCGTGCAAATGATAATGATAATAAGCGTTAAAAAACTCTATAAACGAACGCAACACAAATCATACCCTTTCAGTATGTACTGTTCTCGCATTTTTATATGCGGAATAGCGCTCCATCGAGGAAGTCCGTTGTTATGAAAAATTTGAAAGTCAGCCTGGCATGGCAGATCCTCATCGCCATGGTGCTGGGCATTTTGCTGGGGAGTTACCTGCATTACCATAGTGACAGCCGCGAATGGCTGGTGTTAAACCTGTTGCAACCGGCGGGTGATATCTTTATCCACCTGATTAAAATGATTGTCGTGCCGATTGTTATCTCCACGCTGGTTGTGGGTATTGCCGGGGTAGGCG
Source organism: Citrobacter sp. MGH100 (assembly GCF_001034465.1). NCBI lineage: Bacteria > Pseudomonadati > Pseudomonadota > Gammaproteobacteria > Enterobacterales > Enterobacteriaceae > Citrobacter > Citrobacter sp. MGH100. The sequence continues at coordinate 59,573 of NZ_KQ089804.1, read as the reverse complement.
ATGCCAAACAGCTGGGCCGTATTGGCGCCAAAACCATTCTCTATTTCGAAGTGATCACCACCATCGCCATTATTCTCGGCATTACGCTGGCGAACGTGTTTCAACCGGGTTCCGGGATTGATATGTCGCAGCTGGCGACTGTGGATATTTCGAAATATCAAAATACAACCGCAGAAGTGCAAAGCCACGCGCATGGCCTGATGGGCACGATTTTGTCACTGGTGCCGACCAACATCGTCGCATCGATGGCGAAAGGCGACATGCTGCCGATTATCTTCTTTTCGGTGTTATTCGGTTTAGGCTTGTCTTCGCTGCCAGCTACTCACCGCGAGCCGCTGGTGACCGTGTTCCGCTCTATTTCCGAAACCATGTTTAAAGTGACGCACATGGTGATGCGCTACGCGCCGGTTGGCGTTTTCGCGCTGATTGCTGTGACCGTCGCGAACTTCGGTTTTGCCTCACTGTGGCCGCTGGCGAAGCTGGTACTGTTGGTGCATTTTGCCATCCTGTTCTTTGCGCTGGTGGTGCTGGGTATCGTGGCGCGTGTCTGTGGTCTGAGTATCTGGATCTTAATCCGTATCCTGAAAGATGAGCTGATTCTGGCTTACTCTACCGCCAGCTCCGAGAGCGTACTGCCGCGTATTATCGAGAAAATGGAAGCCTATGGCGCGCCAGCCTCAATTACCAGCTTTGTGGTGCCGACCGGTTACTCATTTAACCTTGATGGCTCAACGTTGTACCAGAGTATTGCCGCTATTTTCATTGCGCAGCTGTACGGTATCGACCTGTCACTATGGCAGGAAATCGTATTGGTGCTGACGTTGATGGTCACCTCGAAAGGGATTGCAGGCGTGCCGGGCGTCTCCTTCGTCGTACTGCTGGCTACGCTTGGCAGCGTCGGGATCCCGCTGGAAGGCCTGGCGTTTATCGCCGGCGTTGACCGTATCCTCGACATGGCGCGTACCGCGCTGAACGTGGTGGGGAATGCACTGGCGGTGCTGGTAATCGCCAAGTGGGAACACAAGTTTGACCGCAAGAAAGCGCTGGCTTACGAGCGCGAGATGCTGGGTAAATTTGATAAGACCGCGCAGTAATTAGTGATGGGTGCCTGATGGCGACGCTCACGCGTCTTATCAGGCCTACAAAGGATGTGTAGGCCTGATAAGCGTAGCGCCATCCGGCAACCAGCATCAACCATTGGTCAGCTTTTCAAACTCTTCACAGCCGGTATCAAATCCTTCCATACAGCTCAGATTCAGCCAGTGCAGCGCCTTCTGTTTATTCTTCACGATAAAACCCTGCTCGCCGTTTAAGAACATCATTCCGGCCCAGTACTCGGAATAACCGGTGCGGGAGATGGCCGAGCTGCGCTTGAAATACCATGTGGCCTTTTCATCGTCAGCAGGAATACCCACGCCATTGGCGTAGATCAGTCCGAGCAGCATTTGTGCATCGACAGTGGAGTCATTTTCCAGATCTTCAGAGGCGTTTTGCAGCAATGTAATGGCTTTGGGGTAATCTGTGCGTCCAGCCTGCGTGTTCACCAGAATTCTCGCCAGCGTAATTTCCCCCGCCTTACTGCCTGCCTCAGTCGCTTTTTCGGCCAGCGTTTTGGCTTGTGGATAATCCAGACTGACCGGGTTGGTTATCTTAATTTGCGCCAGTAAGGCCCAGGCATCCGCATCGCCATTGTCGGCTGCTTTTTGCGCCCAGTATTCGGCTTTGCTCAAATTGCCTGAACTAAACCAGGTATCGGCGAGAAAGTATTGTGCGCGTCGGTCTCCTGCCTCAGCGGCCTGTAAGTACTGGCTTCCTGGCTCAGTATCACTGGCATGGGCAAAGAATGTCATAAAGAACATCAATGCAATGAGTTGTTTCATTTTGAGTTTTATTTAGGGTACGGAATGAACAGTATAAAGAGATCGTATGGATAAAAAAACAGCCTCCGGGCGGAGGCTGTTGCAGAACAGGTACGTAAACGGACTAACCCATCGCGCTTTCGCGCAGACTGGCTTTCAGCTTGGTGTACTCATCAATCACATACTGTTCGGCGGCGCGCTGATCGGCAATGCGTTCAACGTTAACGGCACAGTACTTGTACTCCGGCGTTTTGGTAATCGGGCTCAAGTTCTCGGTTACCAGCTCATTACAGGCCCCAATCCACCACTGGTAGGTCATGTAAATCGCGCCTTTGTTTGGACGATCGCTGACTGCCGCACGGGTAATGACCCGACCTTTACGCGAGTTCACCCACACCAGCTCTTCATCCTGGATGCCCAGGCGTTCTGCGTCGGCGGTGTTGATCTGGGCATAGCCCGGTTCATCCGCCAGCGCGGCCAACGCCGCACAGTTACCGGTCATCGAACGGCAAGAGTAGTGGCCGACTTCACGCACCGTTGATAGTACCATTGGGTACTCTGGGGTGAGTTTGTCGATTGGCGCTACCCAGTCACAAGTGAAGAACTGCGCCAGGCCGTTCGGGGTGTCGAACTTCTCTTTGAAGAGGTAAGACGTCCCCTGGTCGGCATCGGATGTGTCGCGGCAAGGCCACTGGATATAACCCAGTTCGCCCATCTTCTCGTAAGTGGCACCGTAGAAATCCGGGCACAGATGACGCAACTCGTCCCAGATTTCCTGGGTGTTGTTGTAGTGCATCGGATAGCCCATACGGGTGGCGATTTCACTGATAATCTGCCAGTCCGTTTTCAGATCCCACTTCGGCTCAACGGCTTTAAAGAAGCGCTGGAAGCCACGGTCAGCCGCGGAGAATACGCCTTCATGCTCACCCCATGACGTAGACGGTAAAATAACGTCTGCGGCAGCGGCGGTTTTGGTCATGAAGATATCCTGTACGATGACCAGTTCCAGATCCTCAAAGCCTTTACGTACCGCGGAAAGCTCAGCGTCGGTCTGTAATGGATCTTCACCCATAATGTAGGCCGCACGAACTTCGCCATGGGCCGCACGGTGCGGCAGCTCGCTGATGCGATAGCCGGTATGTGCAGGCAGGCTTTCCACGCCCCAGGCTTTGGCGAATTTCTCGCGGTTCGCCGGATCTTTCACGTACTGATAGCCCGGATAGGTATCCGGCAGCGCGCCCATATCGCATGCGCCCTGAACGTTGTTCTGGCCACGAACCGGGTTAACACCGACGCTTGGCTTACCGAGGTTACCAGTCAGCATTGCGAGGCTGGTCAGTGAACGCACGGTTTCCACGCCCTGATAGAACTGGGTAACACCCATGCCCCACAGGATGGCCGCACTTTTCGCCGTGGCATACATACGTGCAGCCTGACGGATATCGTGCGCGCTCACGCCCGTGATATCTTCGACGGACTCCGGCGTGTAGCCTTCGACAATCTTGCTGTACTCTTCGAATCCTTCCGTACGCGAGGCGACGAACGCCTGGTCGTACAGTTTTTCTTCGATGATGACATGACCCATAGCGTTAAGCAGCGCGATATTCGAGCCGTTTCTCAACGCGATGTGCATGTCAGCAATACGCGCAGTTTCAATTTTGCGCGGATCGCAGACGATAATTTTCGCCCCGTTACGTTTAGCGTTAATCACGTGATTCGCCACGATAGGGTGGGAATCCGCCGGGTTGTACCCGAAGATGAACACTAAATCTGTGTTATCAATTTCATTGATAGCATTACTCATTGCGCCGTTACCGACCGATTGGTGCAGACCTGCAACCGATGGGCCGTGTCAGACGCGAGCGCAGCAGTCAACGTTATTGGTACCAATAACGGCGCGCGCGAATTTTTGCATTACATAGTTGGTTTCGTTACCCGTACCGCGAGATGAACCGGTCGTCTGAATGGCGTCCGGGCCATACTTCGCTTTGATGGCGCTCAGGCGATCGGCGACGTAATTAAGCGCTTCATCCCAGGAAACGGATTCCAGTTTGCCGCCACGCTGGCGACGGATCATTGGGGTTTTCAGACGAGGGGTCAGGATCTGGGTATCGTTGATAAAATCCCAGCCATAGTAGCCCTTCAGACACAGGGTACCCTGGTTGGTTTTCCCCTGCGCCGCTTCAGCCCGGACGATTTTGCCGTTATCGACCACCAGGTTGATTTTGCAACCTGATGCGCAATATGGGCAAACCGTGACGACTTTTTTCATCGGTCTCGCTCCAGTTAATCAAATCGCGCATACGCGCTTGTCGCTTTAGTTATGCATCTTTTATGCCATGTTTTTATCAGGGGCATTCATCGATATTACGGGCGAATTTTGCGCAAAACCCTGACGAAAAACAGGCTGTCGTCATATTTGACGTGACGAATCTCCAATACGTGACGCCCCGGCAGTGTGACCGAGGTTATGTTTCCCACACATCCTTGTGCCTTATCGCTGTCACTCTGGGCAGAATCAATCACACTCATTTAAGTTGGCCAGCAATGGGGAAAAACAATGAAGCCAGCCATACTGGTTGTGGATGATGACGTGGCAGTCTGCTCGCTTTTACAGGATGTGCTGAACGAACACGTCTTTGCGGTGACCGCTTGTCACACCGGGCAGGAGGCGTTGCGCTGCATTGAGACTCAGCCGGAGATCGCGCTGGTGTTATTGGACATGATGTTGCCCGATATCAACGGCCTGATGGTGCTGCAGCAGGTGCAAAAGATGAGGCCCGGACTGCCGGTGGTGATGCTGACCGGGCTTGGTAGCGAGTCGGATGTGGTGGTCGGGCTGGAAATGGGCGCTGACGATTACATCGGTAAACCGTTCAATGCCCGGGTGCTGGTGGCGCGGGTGAAGGCGGTGCTCAGACGCGTCGGTGTGTTAACACCCGAAAGCAGCGGCCCACAAACTACGGGGTTATCCTTTAATGGCTGGCATCTGGACACTGCAGGTTGTCAGTTACGTAATCCTCAGCAATTGAAGGTTGAACTGACGCAGGGTGAATACAGTCTCCTGTTGGCGCTGGCGCAAAATGCCCGTCGGGTGCTTAGCCGCGAACAATTGCTGGAACTGACGCGCAGCGACAGCGTTGAGGTGTTTGACCGCACCATTGATGTGTTAATCATGCGGCTGCGGCGAAAAATAGAGATCAACCCGCACCAACCGATGTTGATCAAAACCCTGCGCGGGCTGGGCTATGTATTCGCCGCCGACGTGCAGCATCACGACAAGGCGGCGTAAACGCCTTATCCGGCCCACAAAAGCGATAACGACCTCGTAGGCCTGATAAGCGTAGCGCATCAGGCAACAGCCATTCCGGCTTTTAACTCTGCCAGCGTTTTCGCGCCGTCGATTGCATTGGCGCACAACAAGCTTGCCCGCGCGCAGGCGTGTGCCAACCTGACGCTGTCCGTCAGCGACCAGCGCTCATGACAGCCATACAAAAATCCGGCGCAAAACGCATCACCCGCCCCGACGCTGCCAACGATCTCCTCCTGCGCCAGGTACTGCGACGGGATCCAGACGCCCGGCAGATCCGGCGCTTCACCCCAGGCACCTTCCGGACAGTGAATAACCACCCGCTGGCGTACGCCCGCATTCAGCAGTTCGCGCGCGGCGGTGGCGATGTGCGGGATATGCAACTCGCCGTTGGGCTGGCGGATCTCCAGCCCGCTGAACTCTCCGGCTTCCAGCTCGTTAATCACCAGATAATCGAGATGGCGCAGGGCGGGCATCACCAGCGGCTGGTAGCGCGGGTCGCCCTTGCGTGAGACCAGATCCAGCGATGTTTCAAAGCCGTTGTCGCGCATTTGCGCCAGCAGCCGAGCGCTACGCGTGCCGTACTCTTCATCCGGCATGTCCAGGCTGTCGAGCAGCAGCAGATAGCCAAGATGGAAGATTTTCATCGAGGTATCCAGTTGCTCAAAAGCGGGCAGATCCAGCAGGCGATTTGCGCCGGGCGAATGAAAAAATGTGCGCTGACCGCTCGGGTCGGTCATCACCTGCGACATTGACGTAGGGGCTGATGTTGTGCGCTGAACATGCTGGCGATTAACGTGATACTGTTCCAGCATCGCCATGATGTAATCGCCATCGCTGTCCTTGCCAATTAAGCCCACCGCCTGCAGCGGCAATCCGGTGTGCATTTTTGCCAGTGTAAGCAGCACGTTCAGCGGCGCACCGCCCGTGGCGCGTTCGCTACGGGTGATTTCTGCCAACCAGCCGCGCTCCGGCCACTGCACAATCTGATGTACATGATCGACCAGCATGTTGCCTGCGGCGATAATGCCTTTACGTTCCATCAGATTTGCCCCGCGCTGCCAAAAATACGCATCTGCTCTGAAACGGTATCAGTAATGGCCTCTTCAATGCTGAGCAGCAGTTCGGCGAATTCGTCGTACAAGGGCTGACGATTCGCCATCCGCGTCTCCACTGCTGACAGCGCCGCCTGCGACATGCCCGTATAAAAGTTGATTTTGTGAATGCCAAGCTCGATTGCCCGACGGAAATCGTCGTCGCTGATGCCGGAACCGCCGTGCAGTACCAGCGGGATCGCCGCTTGCTGGCGAATGGCGTCCAGACGCGGGAAGTCGAGCACCGGTTCGCCTTTATATTTGCCGTGGGCATTGCCAATGGCGACCGCCAGCGCGTCAATACCGGTTCTGTCGACGAAATCACGCGCCATCATCGGGTCGGTGAATAGCGACTCGTCGGCATGACCGTACAGCGCGCCGCCCTCATCACCGCCCACTGCGCCCAGTTCAGCTTCCACAGACACGCCGACAGCGTGGCACATCTTCACCACTTCGCGGGTTTGACGGATATTTTCTTCATATTCCAGCGTGGATCCATCGAACATCACTGAGCTGAAACCTAAGCGTAACGCTCGCACCACCGACTCAAAGTGCAGGCCGTGGTCAAGATTCAGCACTACCGGAATGTCATGTCTGGCGGCTTCGAACTTGACCGCTTCGACCAGAGAATCCAGCGAGATATATTTAAAATGCACTTCGGCGATATTGATGATAAACGGCGAACGTTCCTGCTTTGCCGCGGCAAACAGCGCACGCAGGAAGTGTGAGTCCAGAACGTTAAATGCCCCTAAGGCATAGCGGTGCTCGCGGGCATGGGCAAGCCCATCGGCGAGAGATATCAACGGCATAATGCGCTCCTTGGTTAGCGGAACAGGCGATATTCGTTACACAGCACCAGCAGCGCCGGTTCGTCTTCTTCAATGTCGTTGTAGCGGGAAATCGGTTGCAGAAAATGGTTGTCGTGGTCGTCGTCATTAACAGAAGAGACCTCGCCAACCAGCACGTCGCCAAAACCTTTTTCCGCCCAGAAGCTGTGATACAGGCCCGGCGGCAGGCAGATGCTCTCACCCGGCGTCAGGCGTAGTTGGCTGCCCGCGGCATGGGTTTGTCGACAGCCGTCAATCACCACATTGACGTCGCTGTCCTCCGTTTGTTCTCTGATACCGGCGTTCCACAGTTCGACAATCAGATTGCCGCCGCCGCGATTGATAATGTCTTCGCGTTTGCGCCAGTGAAAATGCATCGGCGTGACCTGTGCATCGCGAACATGCATGATTTTCTCGGCGTAGCATTTCTCGTAAGGCATGCCTTTCGGCGAACCATTACGCAGGGTGAACAGCGTTAATCCTTGGGCGGCGAAATTGTTGCCGCCGAACGCGGTGACATCCCAACCGAGCTTAAGGTCGAACACTTCGCTCCAGGCAGCGGCATCAAGCTTGCGCCATTGGGTCGGCGGGAAACTGGCAAAAGGGGGGAGATGCACGTCGTGCAGAGAGAAAAACTGGCGCGTGTGGCCAAGGATCTCGTTTATTGCGGAGCGTTTCATTGATTCTCCTGTGGCTGATAAGATGACCTTTATGCGGCCCTCTCGCAAAGGGAGAGGGAGAAAATCAAAAGCTTTCCCATGGATCAAATGGGATACCATCCGGTTACCTCTCCCTCACAGCAGAACAGGGAATCGTTATATTTTATTGTGTTTTTTTATGGGGTGGTGTGATTCATTCAATAAAATGATAAATGAAAAGAATATTTTTATAAATGTTATTGTAAATCATTGAGTTAATTTGTTCATTTTTTTAGTCACATCTCAGTTTTCTGGAACCATTTGGATGTGAATGCTGGATTGTTACCTCGCGATGAAAAAACGAATGCGGCGTTTTATAAATCTTTTTGTTAAAAAATTAATTTCATTGAATCTAAAATCGTGCCAGTTAATCGTTTATTTATATGTCAGGATTATATTACGTGTTTGATTAATAATAATTAATTCACTTTCCATATTTTTTTTCAGTAAAAAATAACCTTTTTTAGTTATTATTGATATGCTGACTGGACTTTATTTCTTATGTATTACTTTCTTTTGGTAAGGGATGCGATAATGAAAAAAGGTTCAGGGTTCTATAATCTGGAAGGTATAGTTTCAGAGGAGAGTATAAATAAGTATTTATTCTCCGTAAGGGGCGAGGGTAAGTTAGGGGTGCTTGATGTTGAAACAATTGAAGGTTATGAAAACTTAAGTAAACCATACAGTTATAAAATTACATTCACATCAAAACTAAAAAGCATCCCTCCTGATTCACTTCTAAATATTGAAGGCTCGCTGAAAATCAGGGCACCTAATCATAACTGGAATAAATATATTCAGGGTTCTGAAATGTGGCTATATGAACGACAAATTGAAGGCGTCATTACGTCATTTTCGCTTATTAGCACATCAGCGGATGAATCACTGTACGAAATCAGGCTGGAGCATAAGCTTGCATTACTCTCTCGACGCAAGCGATCGGCTATTTACCTGAACATAAATGTGCCGAATTTGGTCACGCAGCTCCTCAAAGAACATGCTTTTGCCGATTATGAAATCGACTTTGATAATCTTGTTTGTATGTATCCTAACCGGGAAATGATCGTCCAGTGGGAGGAATCAGATTTAGCGTTTATCAGCCGCATCCTGTCAGAAGTTGGGATCTGGTTCAGAATTGAAAATCATCATGCCGTTCCGCACATTATGGTGCTTATCTTCAGTGATTCACAAAGCCGGTACATCTTCGATCAAAAGATTATGCATGCATCTCATGCGGGTCTGACAGCAAATGATTACGCGATCGATAAGCTGGTATCAAAGCACAACGTTGTTTCCGCAGCCGTTAAAGCAAAGAACTTTGACTACCGGCTTGCCAATTCGCTAGTACTCAATGCTGATGCCGAGGAAGCTGAACAGACGTCGACGACGTATGGAATGGATTATCGTTATGCGGATATTCATCACCAGCCGGGATCGAAATTTGCGGAGGAACAACCGGGCGAATCAAGCTGGTTCTACGCCAAACTGCATCACGAAATTATTCTTAATAATCAGTCCGTTTTAAGCGGCGTGACCACCAGTCCGTCGATCGTGCCTGGTATGGTGCTTAACATCGACGGTACCATTCCGCAGGCGTTCACTTCGGGCTTTGTGGTAACGGCAATGCGAGTGACGGGCAGGCGTGATGCAGCCCTGCAATCCCAACTGTTCGGTATTCCTTACAATGAGCGCGTTTGCTTTCGACCGCAGCCGCTACCCCGGCCACGTATCGCCGGTACTGTTCCCGCAATCGTTTCATCACCAATAGACAATGACCAATATGCCCACATCGATCTGCAGGGGCGCTATTGGGTGAAGTTTGATTTTGACCTCGACCAGCATAGGCAAGGCTATGAAAGTATGCCCGTTCGTCTGGCGCGAGTTTATGCCGGCAATACTTATGGTCATCACTTTCCACTCATTCAGGGTGCGGAGGTCGCCATTGCGTTTGAAGGTGGCGATCCGGAAAGACCTTTCATTGCTCATGCCCTGCATCATGCACCAAAGCCGGACCCCGTCACCAGCCGCAACAATACCCGCAACGTCATCCGCACTGCGGGTCTCAATAAGCTGCGGATGGAAGACCGGCGCGGGCAGGAACACGTCAAGCTGAGTACCGAGTACGCTAAAACGCAGCTGAACATGGGACATCTTGTTGATGCAGGTGGTAAGCCGCGCGGTGAAGGCGCAGAACTGCGCACCGATGATCGGGCAGTTTTGAGGGCCGCAAAGGGAATATTGCTGACGACAGAGGCGCAGCCAAAAGCCCAGGGTCAGCAGCTCGACATGAACGCAGTCGTTCAACAGCTACAGGCTGCCCTTGTGCTGGCAACTTCTCTTCAGCAAAGCGCCCTGACGGCGCAAGCGTTAAACGTTGAAATGGAGCAACAGCAGCAGCTTAACGCCGCGCTTCAACAGCTCACCCGCTCGGGGCTGGTGGCCTATGCCGATAAAGGTATGGCTCTGCTCACACCGGAAACCATGGCGCTGTCGGCAAACAAAGATCTGTCGCTGAACGCGGCCAACAACGGCAGTTTTAACGTTTTTAAGAAACTCTCCATGGCAGTCGGGCAGGGGTTATCGCTTTTCAGCAGAGCGATCGGGATCAAAATTATCGCCGCAAAAGATGATATTTCCGTCCAGGCGCAGCGCGGCGAAATGGGCCTGCTTTCGGATAAGCATTTTCATATTCAAAGTATGAACGGCAATGTGACCATCAGCGCCAAAAAGAATATTCAGTTGCTGTGTGGAGGGGGCGGTATTCGAATAAATGAAGATGGCTCAGTAAAAATATTCTCTCCCGCAAAAGTGCAGCTCAAAGGCACCACCCTTGACTGGAGCGGGCCGGAATCCGTTAAAGATAAATCCCCCGTTTTTCAGGAAGACCAGTTTCACCGCCGCATTAAATTACATGGTTATGGAAATACGGACGATGTTCTGAAAAAAACAAAATTCAGACTGACTAAGGCCTCCGGTGAAATCATTGAAGGTGTTACCGACGATGAAGGCATGACGCCGTTACTGGATATGACGGAAATGGATGAAATGAAAATGGAGATTTTGCCAAATGAGTAACAGTCCCTTTAATCCGCGAGTGGTGGCGACAGGTGTACAAGGCGTGCCTAAATCCACCGGCGGAAAAATGGCCGTCTGCGAAGTGGCGGTTAAAAACCCTATGCCCTGCATTGTGATCCTTGTTCATGGCGTCAACGATGTTGGCGAGGCATATCAAAATCAGGAGCAGGGGATCATTGCCGGCCTGAATGAACGTATGGGCCGCACGGATATGTATCCGCATGAATGGCATCAGTACAAAATGGATATGGGGGATGGCGAGCAGCAGCAGGTGAAAATGCCCGGGCGCAGCCCGGTGATCCCATTTTACTGGGGATATAAACCTGTTGACCATACAACGTATATTGACGATCAGCGGCGTTATCGTGATGAGCTGGCTAAATCAGGAGACGCCGCAAAACTGCCTTACAACGCCTATCAGGAAGATGACAACACAAAGCTGGAAAAGCTGGGGCATATTCCCCAAACCACCATGAAATTTCAGAATGATAATTTCGGCAACGTGCTGGACGATGTGTACGCCAAAGGCGGGGGGACCTTTGCCAATGCGACAACCACTATTCCGGATATGTTAGGCCCTGGCTCCGGCGGCCTGGCGAATGGTGCGGCAGGATTTGCTTCATTTCATCTGAATGGCGGGGATTTTACGCACCCTATTTATGATAACCCGCACCGTATTTATCAGTTTTTTGCCGCGCAGCGGCTGGCCGATTTAATCCTGATGATTCGAAGAGAGCCGGCAACAAAACGGGACCCAATTAATATTGTTGCACATTCACAGGGGACTATTATCACTATGCTCGCGAATATGCTGGTCATGCAGGCTAATGAGAAACCCGCTGACTGCGTGATACTTAACCATTCCCCCTACGCACTGGAAAAAACGGCTGCTGAAGGGATGACGCCCGGACATCATCAAACGGATCGCGCCCGACAGCAGACGTTTAAAAATTTCTGTCAGTTGATGGCGACAAACGCCAGATATGGCAAGGGGGAATATCATACGCAGGCCGAGATTGATGAATTAGAAGGCGCAATTTGTCTGAGTAAAACCAATTCTCAATGGCGCAAGAATAAACTTTATACCCGTAATAACTTTGGCAAGGTATATAACTATTTTTGCCCTAATGACAGTGTGGTTTCATTACTTAACGTCCAGGGTTTGGGCTGGCGGGGAGTTCCCCATGACATTGCCAGCGACATAGACAATCTGCGCCAGCGGGTTTTCTGCGAAAATGGCCCGGAAATAGGCGGCAGTCCACTGAGCGTGCCTTTTGAAATGCCGGCGTTAAAAAAGGATTGTTTTGATCAGGATACGCTGGCAACCAGACAATATACGTTTGCGGATGTGGTTGTGAATGGTGAGCAGCTCCCCGTCACCTTCAGACATCAGTTACAGGGCGCAGGAAGTCAGTATAAATATTCGATAGTACCGGGTTCACCCGATCAGGACATCTCATTTTCGGCAAAAGCCACGGTTATTGCGCGCACTGAGACAGATTTCAGAAATCTCAGCGGCGCAGGTTTCGATTATTTACAGCCGGGCCAGGAATTAACGCCTGCAGAACTCGCGATGTTCGCCAAAAAATATTCTAAGCCTTATACCAAAGGCGTTGTCCTGGGCGGGGGATACAATAAGACCGTTCAGCTTATTTATGAGAAAACGCCGGATGAACTGCAAAAAGAATGGCTGCAATCAAAGCAGGTTGGTTACAGCCAGCATTCCTCTATTGTTATGTCGAAAGATGCCCCCGCGAAAGCGATGCCTTTCGATCTGGCGGTGGGAATATGCAGGGCATTTGATCACCGCTGCGGAGAATTCTGGACCGAGCTACTCCTGCGCGGAGACTGGCGTATGAAGCGTAATGGTTTCAAGGATACAGTTAATTATTATAACTCGGGGGTATTGAATAAAGCAGATACAAAAGAACATATGAATAGACCGGATGATATTTTACCGACAGGAGAGTTTGGTGTGGTTAACGAATATTGTCATTCAACAACGGTTCAACCTGCCAGACACAATGAAATATACAATGCCGAGACGCCCAATCTGCAATGGGATATGCCTAAGCCGCTTAACGTTTAAGGATAAATTATGAAACTGGGAAATACGGTAGGAATAATAATCGGCGCAGTTTCACTATGCGCTATCACTGCCTGTACAAAAAAAACACCATCACAGGTAATTTACCGGTTTGATGATAATCGCTACCTGGAGTTGATTGGTTATGATTGTGAAGGATATATTATTTACCATGACATAAAAAGAAACATCCACAAATCAATTTATGGCAATCCAATCTATAGAGTTTTCTCGGGTGAGTTTATTCATCCCTCAGAACAGTATGTTTTGGTGCCTGAATGGGAACCCGGTGCATATACAATATCTAAAGACTATGGACAAACGTGGCAGGTCGCAACGTATATGTCCCCATCTCAGGGGCAAGAGAAAAATTCTGATGGGAATATGGTCGACAGACCTGAAGGAAAAGAAATAAAAAGAGTGGTGGTGGTTAATAATCAGGCATTTATTACCACCTCGAAAAATCATTTGTATATGAGTTCATACCCATTTGACGACCCGCGTTTAAAGCCGGGTGGTCCGGGTATAGATTATAAATACTTTGATGATACGTATTATCTCTACAGACCAGGCAAGCATAAATCCAGTGGCGAGTATGTGGACGGTCATACCAGTCCTGAGTTTCCAGGAGCTGCCTGGGGAACGGTGGTATTTATGAAAGCATCCTTAGCCCATTTAACGGAGGGTTATAAGGCTAACTATCAAAATCTGCCGGACAAAGAACCAGAAGTGGTGGGCTATAAGGGCTGGACCCGAATGCACTGCGATATGAATGCGGGAAAATAATATGAAAGGTGTCATCAGACTAAATGACCCGCTGGAAAACGGTGGGTATGTGAACAAAGCTTCTGGTAGCAAGTTTATGGGAATTCCTGTCGCTTTAATGGGGGATACTGTTGTTTGTATTGCGCATAAAGGGACCTTTCCCATACTTGATTTTGAACCAACCTGGACAATGGACGGTAGAGGTGTTGTTGTGGATGGGTGTAGGGCTGCATGCGGTTGTGCAATAAAAACCACACTGCCAACAGCGGGGACAAGCAAATGAATAAATGGAAGAGACCAAACAAGAATCCGTATCAGGATGTAGGAAAATTTCCGCTGATTACTATGCTGGTCATTAGCTTTGGTATATTTTTAGTTTTTACAACATACAGTATATTAAATTGGCAGCAGGGAGAAAAAGTTACTGGTGAATTGATATCGATTACATTATCAACCCCGTTGATACTAGTATTAGTGATCTGGTGCGCTGTAGGGATGGCTTACTGTTTTATAGCTTATCCATTTTGTTATGCGGATTTCCTTGAAAAATATGGTATGAATCGATGGCAAAATTGGGCCAGACAGGCGTTACCTCTTTTAGATTACTCATCAATTCTTCCAGTATCAGAGCTGGCGCTAAAGATGCAAAAACTAGAGGGTGAGGCACCTACAGGCGCCGCAACGCCGTTAAGAATTGCTATTGAAGTTGATTCTATGGATGACATCAGAGTTGATAAAGTACTAAGGCAGTTGATCGAGCCACTCAAAAACTCTCTTGTTAGACAATATTCTCCCTTTAAGACCTGGCTATATGTTAAGGGAGCAGATGACTCTATAGGTAATAGCTTCAAAACGGTGCTTGAAAGCTTGAGCGTCCCCAAAGATAAAATTGGGGAAATAAAAATCCTCCATGAATGCCCTGATTATTATTTAATCAACGACTGGATTGGTTTTAATATGTTTGAAAATAATCTAATTGTTACAGTTGAATTGCACAGCGAAAATGACTCTGATTTTTTTGAAAGTGCAAACGCATTTGTTTTCACCGATGACAGGTTCCTTGAAAGTAAAGATACACCATTATATTTATTACGCATGATGGACAGTACACCGTATTATCTCGATGAAATAGTGAATACATATCTCTCCGCTCAGCAAGTGGTAATTGATAAAATTAAAAGGTTATGGTTCAACTCGCTGGATAAACAGTCAAAATTCGTAATATCTGGTGCAATAGAAAATGCAAAAACGGGCATTCTCCCTGATAGCATATATGATCTGGAAACCGTCACCGGGAAAGGCTCTGAGGTTCAGCGCTGGGTCGTATTAGCGTTGGCTGCGGATGCTGCAAAATACGGGCAAGGACACCAATTATTCGCCAGTAAATCTGCAGATACTATTCAATCCGGGATAATCGCGGCTAAATATCCAGGGCGTAAACCTGCTCCTGACATAGCAGACTTCTCGAATTATTGGAAAATTATATCCGCATGCTCAATTATTTTATGGTGTACTGGGTATCTCTGTTTAGTGTCAGAGGAAACCTTCAACATTCATCCCTGGTATTCTATTGTTCCTTTTGTGGTTGGTATATTGGTTATTTTTATAGCGGTATTGTTTTTTTCTATATTCGTGAGTGATAAAATTGAGCAGGAAATGGGTATTTACTATGTTCCATTTTTATGAGGAAAGCGCCCTGACGGGCGCTTATTCTTCAATTTCTTATACTGTCTTTACCGTGGGGAGAGGTATCAGGCGGCCCAGCACTTATTTCACCGTCCAACCCTTATAACTGCCGACGTTGTTTTTATCGATCATCGTCACTGGGATCAGCACGGGTTCTTTCGGGGCGGGTTTCCCCTGTAATATGTCATAACCGATTTCGACCGCTTTGGCAGCCATCACCTGCGGATCTTGTGCTGGCGTCGCCACAAATAGTGAGTTTTCGCGCTTCAGTGCTTCTTCACCATCTGGGCTGCCATCTACGCCGACAATAAAGAATTCGCTACGCTGCGCCTGTTTTGCCGCCAGATCGGCACCGATCGCCGTGGGATCGTTAATGGCGAATACGCCGTCGATCTTCGGATTCGCCGCCAGCAACGCGGTCATGATCTCCAGCCCGCCTTCGCGACTGCCTTTGGCATTTTGGTTATATGACAGCACCTTGATGTCAGGGTGGCGTTTAAACTCGGTCTGGCAGCCTTCCACGCGGTTCTGGACGGCAGATACCGGTGGCCCGTTGATGATGACGACGTTGCCTTTGCCTTTCAGACGGTCGGTAATGTATTTACAGGCCATTTCGCCTGCCTGAGTGTTATCGGAAGTAATGGTCGCGTCTGCGCCTTCCGCCGCTACGTCAACGGCAACCACCACGATCCCGGCGTCTTTCGCGCGTTTAACCGCCGGGCCGATGCCTTTGGAGTCGGCGGCGTTAAGGATAATCATGTCGACTTTGGCGGCAATAAAGTTGTCGATTTGCGACACCTGTTGCCCCAGATCGTAGCCGCTGGAAACCAACGTCACTTTGACGTTATCACCGGCCAGTTTGCGCGCTTCCAGCTCCGCGCCTTTGGTTATTTGCACGAAGAACGGGTTCGCCAGGTCGCCCACCGTAACGCCGATCGATTTCAGTTCTTTTGCCTGCACAAACGGAGCGCTAGCAAGCAGTGCGCCAGCACAGAGCGCGGTCACTAAGGGCTTCAATCTCATGCTGTATTCCTCGAAGTAAGATGTTGTTGTTATGCACTTTGATGGTGTCGGGTACGGTATTTGTCGATCAGCACCGCTATGATGATCACCGCCCCTTTGATCACCAATTGCCAGAAATAGGAGACGCCCATCAGCGTCATGCCATTATTGAGCGTGGCGATAATCAGCGCCCCCACCAGCGTGCCAGTGATGGTGCCGATCCCGCCAACAAAGCTGGTGCCGCCGAGGATCACCGCTGCGATGGCGTCCAGTTCGTAACCCATGCCTAAGTTGCCGTTGGCGCTGTATAACCGCGAGGCGCTCATCACCCCGCCAAGACCCGAGAGCAAACCACTCATGCCGTAGACGAACAGCAGCACCAGCCACACTTTGATACCGGTTAAGCGCGCGGCCTGCATATTGCCGCCAACCGCATAGATATGAACGCCGAGCGTGGTGCGCCTAAGCATGAACCAGCACACCACCACCACCGCCAGCGCAATGACCACCAGCCACGGAATCGGACCGAGATAGTTGTTGCCGATCCACTCAAAGCTGATGTTGGAGTTAATCACCGTGGTGCCATCGGCCAACAGATAGGCCGCGCCGCGCAGCGCGGTATAGGTTCCAAGCGTGACGATAAACGGCGGCAGCCCGGCAAAAGCGACCAGCGCCCCGTTAAACAACCCCAGTACCATGCCGAGCATTAGCGCCGCCGGAATAGATAGCATGGCAAACTCAGGAATAAGAGAAACGACCATGGCCGCAACGGCAGTGGTGCCGAGAATGGAGCCAACCGAAAGATCGATACCGCCGGTTAAAATAATGAAGGTCATGCCAGCGGCCAGCACGATGTTGATCGACGCCTGGCGGGTAATATTCAGCAGGTTGCTCTCAGTAAAAAAGTTTGGCGCGATAAAGCCAAACACCGCCACTATCAGGATGAGAATCGGTAAGATACCGACCGTTTGCATCAGATCGCTCATCAGCATTTTTTTTGCGGAGGCGGATTTCGCCACCTGCTGGGGAGTGGTTGGATTATTCATGGGGCACCGCCTGATGATGGGAGTCGTTCACGCCGGTTGCCAGCGTCATAATGTTTTCCTGGGTAATGCTTTTCCCGTCCAGCTCGCCGGCAATGCTGCCTTCGCGCATGACGTACACGCGATCGCTCATCCCGACCACTTCCGGCAGTTCGCTGGAGATCATCAGGATCGCCACGCCTTTGCGCGCCATATCGTTCATGATCCGGTAGATCTCGCTTTTGGCGCCGACGTCCACGCCGCGCGTGGGTTCATCGAGGATCAAAATGCGTGGGCCGATCGCCACCCAGCGCGAAATCAGCAGCTTTTGCTGGTTGCCGCCGGACAAGCCGCCTGCGCGGACCTGTGCATGCGGCACGCGGATGTTGAGCAATTTGATGGCGTCATCGGAAATCGCCTGCGCCTTTTTGCGATCGAGCATGCCCCAGTTGGCGTCACGTTCCAGCGTTGCCATGGTGATGTTTTCTGCCGCTGCCAGCTCTAAAAATAATCCCTGCTCTTTGCGGTTTTCCGTCAGAAAGCCAATGCCGTGGTCAATTGCTTCGCGCGGGGAGTGGATCACCACCGGTTCACCGTCCACTTCAATCATGCCGCCGATAGCTTTACGCACGCCAAAAATCAGCTGCGCCAGTTCAGAACGCCCGGCGCCGACTAAGCCCGCAAGGCCGACAATCTCACCGGAGCGCACCAGTAAGCTGCACGGCTGGACTTTATTGCCGTCGGTCAGGTGGTGGACGTTAAGGCGCGCTTTACCCAAAGGAATATCGCGCTCTTTGTTGAACAGATCGCTTAACGGACGGCCCACCATCATGCGCACCAGCTCCGGGGCGTTGAGCTTGTCGCGGGTCAGGCTGCCGACGTATTGCCCGTCGCGCAGGACGCTGACGCGATCGGAGAGTTCGTACACTTCCGCCATGCGGTGGCTGATGTAGATAATCGCCATCCCCTCATCGCGCAGGCGCATGATCAGTTCAAACAGGCGGTGGGTTTCACGTGAGGAGAGGGCGGCGGTGGGTTCATCCATCACCAGAATGCGGCTGTTACGGTGCAGGGCGCGGGCGATTTCTACCTGCTGCTGTTCGGCGATGGTCAGCGTCATTACCCGGTCGCTGGCCTTAAACTGGGCGCCGAGTCGGTCGATAACCTTCTGTGACTGCATGACCATCTCTTTACGCTGGACCAGACCGCCGCGCGACAGCTCGCTGCCAAGAAAGATATTTTCTGCCACCGTCAGGTTCGGCGCGAGCTGCATCTCCTGATAAATCAGCGTGATGCCTGCGCTGAGTGCATCTTTGGGACCGCGAATGTGAAACGGCTGACCGTCAATCAGGATTTCACCGCTGGTGGCGGTATAGGCGCCCGCGAGGATCTTCATCAGGGTGCTTTTCCCCGCACCGTTCTCGCCCATCAGGGCATGAATCTCGCCCGGCCAGACCGTTAAATCGACCCCTTTCAGCGCATAAAATTTGCCAAACGCTTTGGCAATGTTGCGCATCTCCAGAACCGGTGTCCTGCTCATGGCGGATCTCCTGTGGGGTGGCCGATATCAGCAGTCCATCACAGGAATGTAAATGCAAAATGTCAGAAGCCGTTCATATTTGTCATATTGCGATTTTTCTTCACGGAGCGTGATATGCCGCAACCGGGACGTCACTTTTTCGCCAGTGCGCGTGGACGATTACTGTTCTTTAATCTGCTGGTGGTGGCGGTCACGCTGATGGTGAGCGGTGTGGCGGTGCTGGGATTTCAGCATGCCAGCCAGATCCAGGAGCAGGTGCAGCAGCAAACCGTTGACGACATGACCGGCAGCATGAATCTGGCGCGTGATACGGCGAACGTAGCGACGGCGGCGGTGCGGTTGTCGCAGATAGTCGGGGCGCTGGAATACAAAGGCGAAGCGGAGCGGCTGCAGGAGACGCAGCGGGCGCTGAAGCAGTCGCTTGAACAACTGGCTACCGCGCCGCTGGCGCAGCAGGAGCCGGTGCTGGTCGAGCGAATTATCCAGCGCAGCCAGGAGCTACAAAGCAGCGTGGAAGGTATGTTGCAGCGCGGTCAGCGGCGGCACCTGGAACGTAACGCGCTGCTCAGTTCGCTGTATCAGAATCAAAGTTATTTGCGTCACCTGCAAAAGCTGACCGGCGCGCAGGATGACGTGCTGCTGGGACAAATAGACCGCTTAATTGTGGCTGCCATTGAAACCCCCACGCCGCGTTCGGTGATCAAACAACTGGACGAGGTGATGCCCGCGCTGCCTCTGCAAACCAGCAACCTCCTGATTAGCAACATCCTCAACGATTTCAACCAGGAGTTGCATAAGCTGGAGCCGCTTTCGTCGGCACTGGAACAAAGCGATCTGGCGATCAGCTGGTATATGTTCCACATCAAAGCGTTGGTGGCGATCCTCAACAGCGATATCAACCAGTATGCCTCGCAGGTGGCGCTGATCTCCGAGCAGCGGGTGGCGCAAAGTCATCGGGAACTGCAATCCGGCGCGTTGTTTATTTTAGTGTTTGCGCTGCTGGCGGTGGTGATCACCGGTTTTGCCGGGTGGTATATCTACCGTAATCTCGGTTCTAACCTGACAGCCATTTCGCGGGCGATGACCCGGCTGGCGCATGGGGAATCAGACGTCAGCGTCCCGGCCCTGCAACGGCGCGATGAGCTGGGCGAGCTGGCGCGTGCCTTTAGCGTCTTTGCCCGCAATACGGCGTCGCTCGAACACACCACCCGGCTGCTGAAAGAAAAAACCAGCCAGATGGAAATCGATCGCACCGAGCGTCAGGGACTGGAAGAAGCGCTGTTGCACAGCCAAAAGCTGAAGGCGGTGGGGCAACTGACGGGTGGATTAGCCCATGATTTTAATAACCTGCTGGCGGTGATTATTGGCAGTCTGGATCTGGTGGATCCGGATTCGCCCGACGCGCCACGGGTCAATCGGGCGCTGAAAGCCGCCGAGCGCGGGGCGCTGCTGACCCAGCGGCTGCTGGCTTTTTCGCGCAAACAGTCTTTGCATCCGCACGCGGTAGAGCTGAAAACGCTGCTGGAGAATCTGGGAGAGTTGATGCGTCATTCGCTACCCGCCACGCTGACGCTGGAAATTGAAGCCCAGTCTCCGGCCTGGCCCGCGTGGATTGACGTCAGCCAACTGGAAAACGCCATTATCAATCTGGTGATGAACGCCCGTGACGCCATGGACGGGCAGACGGGGACGATAAAAATCCGCACCTGGAATCAACGGGTTACGCGCAGCGATGGGCGTAAGCAGGACATGGTGATGCTGGAGGTAGCCGACCAGGGAAGTGGGATGTCGCAGGAAGTGAAAGCGCAGGTCTTCGAGCCATTTTTCACCACCAAACAGACCGGCAGCGGCAGCGGTCTGGGATTATCGATGGTGTACGGCTTTGTGCGCCAGTCCGGTGGTCGGGTGGAGATTGAAAGCGCCCCCGGGCAGGGAACCACGGTCCGGTTACAGCTTCCCCGCGCCGTTGTGCCGGTACAGATTCAGGCAGAACCGATAGCGGAACATGCGGCGAACAGCGGTGAAAAGCTGGTACTGGTGCTCGAAGATGAGGCCGACGTGCGCCAGACGTTGTGTGAACAGTTGCATCTGCTGGGCTATCTGACGCTGGAGGCCGCCAACGGCGAGCAGGCGCTGCATATGCTGGCGGCTTCCTCCGAGATTGATATTTTTATCAGCGACTTAATGCTGCCTGGAGGGTTAAGTGGGGTGGATGTCGTCAACCATGCGCTGAAGCACTACCCCCAGCTCACCATTCTGCTGATTAGCGGTCAGGATTTACGTCCGGCGCATAACCCGGCGCTGCCGGATGTGGCGCTATTGCGTAAACCGTTTACCCGAGGAGAACTGGCGCAGGCGCTGCGACTCGCACGTAATTGAGATTCCTCCGCTACCCGCGCAAATACGCTTTGATTACCGTGGGGTGTGTTTCTTGATGAGGCGGGTTTGATGCAACGCTCCCTGACATTCTTTCTTTTCAGTCTGCTAATGGTGACCACCGTTTCGGCGCAGGCCGATATTATCGATGAAGCCATCGGCAATATTCAGCAGGCGATTAACGACGCATACAAACCCGATAACGGGCGGGATTACGACGACGCCCGCGACAATGGCTGGGAACGCCAGATGAGTGACGATCGGCGCAGGCAGTATGATGACAGGCGACGCCAGTTTGAAGATCGACGTCGCCAACTGGATGACCGTCAGCGCCAGCTTGATCAAGAACGGCGTCAGTTAGAAGACGAAGAACGCAGAATGGAAGAAGATTACGATCGTTAACTGTAACTATCTAAATGTAAGAATATTTTATCCCCTGTAAGGGATTTAGCTGTCAGCTCAACATCTCGCCATTTTATGTCAATACATGCACTTGAGCACAGTGCATGTATGCATTATAATCTCTCTATGCTTATGGAAAAGGAGCCGGCAATGGAATGTCTAAATCATTAAATATCAGGAGCTTTCGGGATACATGGCTTGAAGATTTTTTTGAGCGGGCGACATCGCACAGAAAAATACCAGCGGATATTCATACTGCATTAGCCAGAAAGCTGGATATCATTAATGCGGCTGTTTCGCATCGGGATTTGCGCTCGCCACCCGGTAACAGATATGAAGAGTTAACCGGAAAATTACAGGAATATTCTTCAATCAGAGTAAACAAGCAGTTCCGATTAATATTTAAATGGGTTAACGGTAAGGCCGAAGATGTGTACTTAGATCCACACATCTACTAGAACTAGAGAAAATCTAAGGTAACGATATGAAACAGGCAACCAGAAAACCAACGACTGTGGGTGATATCCTGCAATATGAATACCTGGAGCCGCTCGAACTGAAAATTAACGATCTGGCTGAAATACTGCATGTTCATCGCAATACGGTGAGCGCACTGGTCAACAATAATCGCAAATTAACAACGGATATGGCGTTTCGTTTGGCCAAAGCGTTCGATACTTCCGTTGATTTCTGGCGTAACTTACAGGCGGCGGTTGACCTGTGGGAAGTTGAAAATGACATGCGGGCGCAAGAAGAACTGAACCGCATTGTTTCGGTTAAAGATTTTATCGCTCAGCGAAATAGCGAGTCTAAAAAAGTCGCCTGACTATCGTCTTGTCGGCCGGATAAGATGTTTTCATCGCATCCGGCAAATTTCCTTACTCCAGCATAATCTCCATTCCGTCATATCCTGCCTCAAACCCTGCGGGAAGCTGGTTTTCCATCATCCACAGGTCGAACTGATGGCTGATATGCGTCAGGATCACCCGTGGACAGCGGATAACGTCGTTCAACGCGATAACGGTATTTAAATCACAGTGATTGCGCGGTGGCTCGCTACGCGGGGCGTGGCTGCAGTCGATGATAATCACCTGCGGTTGGTTATTGTGAAGAAATTTCAGCGTTTTGTCGGGCAGTCCGGCGGTATCAGAGAGCCACGCCACGCGGCTGTGCGCGGTCTCCAGCAGATAGCCAAACGTCAGCTTAGAGTGGTTGAGCGGTAAAGGGGTCACCTGCAATCCCTGTAAATCGAACACCACAAACGGCGCGACGGTCTGGCTAAAATCAAGAATGCCGGGATGCTTAAACAGATCGTCGCAGCCCTGTTCATCCGGTGGGCCGTACACCGGGAGCGTTTTTCCCACCCCCCAGCGCAGCGGAAACAGTCCCTGCACGTGATCCATATGATAGTGGGTCAGCAGAAACTGCTGGAAGCTGCCCGCTGGCCAGTCGTCCATCAGATGCGGGATCCCCGCGTCCAGCAGCGTCACCGCGTCGTTGAATTTGACCACGCCACTGCAGGGGCGTCGGCGGTATTGCGCCTGTAAACGCGCCCGTTGGCAGGCCGCGCAGTCACAGCCAAATGCGGGAACCAGCTGCGCGCCGCCCGTTCCCGTCAGCGTAATGGTCAGACTCATGGCTCCCCCTACAACGGTTTGGTGAAGCGAAAATGGCTCATGGTATAGCCTTCGCGCTGGTAAAAACGGTGTGCGTCAAGGCGTTGGGTGCTGGTGGAAAGCTCGGTCATTTCCGCCCCCGCTTCGCGCGCAGTGGCTTCGGCCCAGGCCAGCAGCTGGCTGCCAACGCTTAGCCCTCGTGCCTGTGGCATCACTACCAGTTCCTGAATCTCACCAATCCAGTTAGCGTGGTGCAGATGAAACTGCAAATGCAGGCCGATCAATCCGATGACCTGTCCCTCGAGCAGCGCCAGCTGGTAGTGCATATTCGGATCCTGCAGATTTGCGGCGTAGCCAGCGCTAAAAGCCTGCAGGTCGAATTGACCCTGCTTCAACTCGCAGATGAGCGCGTAAACCGCATCGGTATCGTACAGCGTGGCGCGGCGTAATTCACAGACAGACATGTTTCTTCTCCTTGCGTCCCATCAGTGCGAGCAGTGTAGCGATAGACTGTTGCAAACTTCCATCGTTATTCAGGACGTGGCAGTCATACGGGGCGTAGCGGGCTGCGCGTTCAAGACGGGCGGCGATTTCCGTTTCGCTCTCCCGTCCACGAGCCAGCAGGCGCTGGCGTAAAATCTCCGGGGAAACCTGTAAGCAAATGGGGAGTAGAGAAGTGCCATAACGACTCTGCGCCTGCGGCAGATGGGCGCGTGAACCGTTGACCACCACATCAAACCCGGCGTGCAGCCAGAGGTCAATCTCCACGCCGACGCCATAGTACAAACCGTTGGCATGCCAGCTCAGTGCCAGCAGGTTCTGCCCGGCGCGGGTAAAAAACTCTGGTTCGCTCAGCGCAATATGATTTTCATTCCCGGCGTTGGCGGCGCGGGTGATGTAGCGATGCGCCACCAGCAGTTGCGCCGGTTCCTGCTGGCGCAATTCTGCCAGCAGACTGTCCTTACCGGAGCCGGACGGCCCCATCAGCCAGATCAGTTTACCCATAGTCAGAATACCCTTTTACCCTGACGCCAGACGTGGTCGATATGGATGTTGCCGCCTTTGCGATGCGCCAGCACCAGATCCGCGCGTTTACTTTCGGCAATAACACCGCGATCGTCGAGATTTAAGGCCCGCGCCGGATTGCGGGTCACCAGACGAATAGCCTGCGGCAGCGTAAAGCGGTTAGCGTCGTCATCCGCTACGCGAAATGCCGCATCGAGCAGGCTGGCGGGGTAGTAGTCGGAGGAGAGAATATCCAGCAGCCCCAGCTCAGCCAGCCTATGTGCCGCCACGTTGCCGGAGTGAGAACCGCCGCGCACGATGTTAGGTGCGCCCATCAGCACGTTCATTCCATGCTGGCGTGAGGCTTCGGCGGCTTCGAAAGTTGTGGGAAATTCGGCGATCACGCTGCCAAGTTGATGTGATTCAAGGACATGATCGTGGGTGGCGTCATCGTGGCTCGCCAGTGCAATCTGCCGTTCACGGCACATCTGGGCAATGGCCGAGCGGTTGGGCTGCGACCAACGCGCAGCCAGCGCTAACTGTTCTTCTTCATAACGGGCCATCTGCTCGTCGGTGAGCGAATACTTGCCCTGATAATACTCGCGGTACTTCTCACGATTGGCGAACTGACGCTGGCCGGGGGAATGATCCATCAGCGACACCAGCGTCACCGGCTCACGACCAACCAGCTTTTCAAACAGCGGCAGGGTGGTGTGATGCGGCAGCTCGCAGCGCAGATGCAGACGGTGCTCGGCGCGATTGACCCCACGCTTTTGCGTCTCTTCCACCGCGTTGATCATCTTCTCCAGATTTTCCAGACGGTCACCACCGTCGCGCACATCGCCAATCGCCACTGCGTCCAGCACGGTGGTAATGCCGCTGGCGACCATTAGCGCGTCGTGGCTGCTCATTGCCGAGTGGGCAGGCCATTCTACCTTCGGGCGCGGGGTAAAAAATTTGTCGAGATTGTCGGTATGCAGCTCGATAAGCCCTGGCAGCAGCCAGCCGCCTTCGCCGTCCAGCGCCTCAGGTAGGCTGCTCGGACTTTCAGCAAAGGCGCGGATAATCCCGCCCTCGATTTCCAGCGATCCTTGCACCACATCATCTTCCAGTACCAGCTTTACATTATTGATAATCATGCTGTTGTTCCCATCAGATGCAGACGATCCGCTACGCGGTCGCGCACGGTTTGATCGTGAAAAATGCCGACAATTGCCGCGCCGCGCGCTTTCGCTTCTTCAATCAATGCGACGACGGCGGCGCTATTTTTGGCGTCCAGCGAGGCGGTGGGTTCATCGAGCAGCAAAATTGGGTAATCGACGATAAACCCGCGGGCGATGTTGACGCGCTGTTGTTCGCCACCGGAAAAGGTCGACGGTGCCAGGTGCCACAGTCGTTCTGGTACGTTCAGGCGGGTAAGAAGATTGGCCGCTTTGGCGGCGCACGCCTCACGGGGGACGCCCAGATCCAGCAGCGGTTGCATCACCACATCCAGCGCGGAAACCCTTGGGATCACGCGCAGAAACTGGCTTACCCAACCGATGGTTGAACGGCGAACTTCCAGCACTTTGCGCGCTGGGGCCTGCACCAGATCGACCCACTCATCGCTGTGACGAATGTGGATGTGTCCTTCATCCGGCAGGTAGTTGGCGTACAGCGAGCGCAGCAGTGTGGATTTTCCGCTGCCGGAGTGACCGTGCAGCACCACGCATTCGCCGCTTTTCACTTCCAGCGTGGCGTTTTGCAGCACCGGCAGACGCACGCCGTTTTGCTGATGCAGCACAAAAGTTTTACTGACGTTTTCAACGCGGATCATTTGAGCCTCTTAGTTCTGCAAAACGGACGACACCAGCAACTGGGTGTACGGATGGTGCGGGTCGTCGAGCACGCGGTCGGTTAACCCACTTTCCACCACCTGACCCTGTTTCATCACCAGCAAACGGTCTGCCAGCAGACGCGCCACACCCAGATCGTGGGTGACAATCACCACCGCCAGATCCAGTTCCACCACCAGGCCGCGCAGCAGGTCCAGCAGTTTGGCCTGTACCGAAACGTCCAGCCCGCCGGTGGGTTCGTCCATAAACACCAGTTTGGGATGGGTGACGAGGTTGCGGGCGATCTGCAGGCGCTGCTGCATACCGCCGGAAAAGGTGGTTGGCAGGTCGTCGATACGCGAGGCAGGGATCTCCACCTCCTCCAGCCAGCGCTGTGCGGTGGCGCGGATCTCGCCGTAATGACGCGCGCCGGTGGCCATCAGGCGTTCGCCGATATTGCCGCCGGCGGAGACCTGACGGCGCAGGCCATCCAGCGGATGCTGATGCACCACGCCCCATTCGGTGCGCAGCAGACGGCGACGGTCGGCCTCGTTCATGCCGTACAGCGAACGGTTCTGATATAAGATCTCACCGCTCTGCGGCGTCAGCCGTGAAGAGATCGATTTCAGCAGCGTGGTTTTGCCAGAACCGGACTCGCCGACGATACCCAGCACTTCGCCAGGCCACAGGTCAAAAGAGACATCGCTGAAGCCTTTGCCCGGCGCGTAGAGATGGGTCAGGTTGTTGACTGAAAGCAGCGGTTGCGTCATTGGCTGAGGGCCTCGCTCTGTTGGCGGCAGTAGTCGGTGTCGGAGCAGACAAACATGCGTTTGCCGGTGTCATCGAGCACCACTTCATCGAGATAGCTGTGGGTTGAGCCACAAATGGCGCAAGGCTCATCCCAGCGTTGTACGGTAAACGGGTGATCGTCGAAATCGAGGCTTTCCACGCGGGTGTAAGGTGGCACGGCATAGATGCGTTTTTCGCGGCCTGCGCCAAACAGTTGCAGGGCCGGCATCATGTCCATCTTCGGGTTGTCGAATTTCGGGATTGGCGACGGGTCCATGACGTAGCGGTCGTTGACCTTTACCGGGTAGGCGTAAGTGGTGGCGATATGACCGAAGCGGGCGATATCTTCATACAGTTTCACCTGCATGATGCCGTACTCTTCCAGCGCGTGCATGGTGCGGGTTTCCGTTTCGCGCGGTTCGATAAAGCGCAGCGGCTCGGGGATCGGCACCTGGAAGATGATTATCTGATCTTCTGTTAGCGGCGTTTCCGGAATGCGGTGGCGGGTCTGAATTAGCGTGGCGTCTTCCGTACGTTCGGTGGTGTTAACGCCAGTAACGCGCTTGAAAAAGTTGCGAATCGACACGGCGTTGGTGGTGTCGTCCGCGCCCTGGTCAATCACTTTCAGCACGTCCGGCTCGCCAATCACGCTGGCGGTAAGTTGAATGCCGCCGGTTCCCCATCCGTAGGGCATCGGCATTTCTCGTCCGCCAAACGGTACCTGGTAACCGGGGATCGCTACCGCTTTCAGAATTGCGCGGCGGATCATGCGTTTGGTCTGCTCATCAAGATAGGCAAAGTTGTAGCCGGAGAGGTTAGTGGTCACGGGTGGCCTCCTGTTGCAGGCGTTTGAGCAGTTCCAGTTCGGCCTGGAAATCGACGTAATGGGGAAGTTTGAGGTGCGAAACAAAACCCGCCGCCTCGACGTTATCCGCATGCGCCAGCACGAACTCTTCGTCCTGCGCCGGTCCTGTGACCGTTTCATCGTATTCGGCTGCCTGTAGGGCGCGGTCCACCAGCGCCATCGCCATCGCTTTACGTTCGCTCATACCAAACACCAGCCCGTAGCCGCGGGTAAAATGGGGGTATTCATTTTCTGGCGCGACAAAACCGTTGACCATTTCACATTCCGTCATCAGCAGTTCGCCGACGTTCACCGCAAATCCCAGCTCTTCCGGGACGGTTTCCAGTGCCACATAGCCGCTGCGGATTTCGGCGGCAAACGGATGATTGCGCCCGTAGCCGCGCTGGGTGGAGTAGGCCAGCGCCAGCAAATATCCCTCGTCACCACGCATCAGCTGTTGCAGACGTGAAGCGCGTGAGCAGGGGTAAACCGGCGGCGTGCGGGTGATGTCGTCGGGTGTCGCGCCATCATCCTCTTCACGTTTTGCCAGGCCCTGGTTCGCGAGCAGGGAAAAGACGTGCGGGGAGGCATCCTGCGCGCCGTCTGCGCTGCGCAGCGGCGGGGTTTCGCCATTGGCCAGTAAGGTAAAATCCAGCAGGCGATGGGTATAGTCATAGGTTGGACCCAACAGCTGCCCGCCGGGAATATCCTTGTAGACCGCGGAGATTCTGCGCTCAAGGCGCATTTCTGCGCTGTTAACCGGTTCGCTGACAGCGACCTTTGCCAGCGTAGTGCGGTAAGCGCGGAGCAAAAAGATGGCCTCGACGTTATCGCCGCTGGCCTGTTTGAGCGCCAGCGCAGCCAGTTCGCGATCGGCGATGCCGCCTTCGGTCATCACCCGGTCGACGGCCAGGTTCATCTGCTGTTCGATTTGCGCCACGCTCAGTTCAGCAATGGTCTCATCGCCCCGGCGTCGGTTTTCCTGCAGGGCGTGGGCGTTGGCTATCGCCTTTTCGCCCCCTTTGACGGCGACGTACATCAGCACACCTCCACATGGGTGGTTCGCGGAATAGCCAGCAGCCGTTCGCCGCAGGTGAGGATCAGATCGACTCCCAGCGGGAACGGGTGCGGGCGCTCGGTAAGTTCGTGAATCAGGCATTCCGGCAGCTGTGGTGCGATCATGCGCTCTTCGGCGATGCCCGCGCCGGTCAGACGCAGCATGCGTCCACCGCTTAAGCCAGAAACTTGCACAATCAGCGTGGCGCTGGTTTCAGGCGCGACGGCGGAACCGGCTGAGAGGGCATTTAGCTGTTCGCTGCTAATGCGTTCGTCGGTGACGGCAAAGGCCGCCAGCTGCGGCTGATCCACCAGCGGCGCGTTGGTGTGAAAACGCAGGTTCTGCCGGGCGATATCGTTATCCATCGACGGCGCCAGCCAGACCGGCGTGTCGCCATCGACCAGGGTCAGCAGCACGCTGGTGGTCGCCAGACCCAGCGGCTGCCAGCCGTGTTTCAGTTGATGCAGGGCGACGATTACGCCCGGTTCGCTCATGGCTTTCAGCAGGCGACGAAAGCTCTGCTGAGCATCCTGAACGGGTAAATTAAATGCGGTCTGTAAGGTCATGCGTTATCTCCGCGTACCAGCGTGAAGAAGTCGACCCGGCTGGCGTTGACTTCGGCACGGCGGGCGCTAATCAGCGCCTCGCGTTCCGCTTCCAGCGGGGCAATTAAGGTTTCCATGAGGTTCTGGAAATGCGTTTGTTCCTGCAGCAATGCGTCAATGACCGCACACTGCTCGGCGTGTTGTTTATTGCGACCCAGCAGGTAGCTGTAGCCCAGCGTCCCGCTTTTCAGGCGAATAACCGCGCGGGTGAGCGTGGTGTCGCCAGCAAAGAAGCGATTACCGGTGCCGCCCATACGGGCCTGGATCTGCATCAGTCCGCTTTCCGGGGCGCGGATAAGCTCATAGTCCGGCGTTAGTTTGAGCGCCTTGATACGCGCATTCAGGGCATCGGCATTGCTGTAAGCCAGCGCGCGCATCCAACGCTGGCGAGTGGCGGTATCGAAATGCATTCAGTGCTCCATGGTGAATTCGATCATGTCGGCGCGGGTCAGGCTGACGGAGTATTCCGCCGCGTGTTCTTCGCCTTCACGGTGGTTCAGGGTGCGCACGCACAGCAGCGGCGCCATATTGGGGATTTCCAGCACCTTGCTCTCTTTGGCCTGCGCACGGCGGGCACTGATGCGCGTCTGCGTACGCAGGAGCGTCAGACCGGATTGTTCGCGCAGGTAATCGTGCAGTGAGCCGCTGTTAAAGCCTTGCAGCAGCGGCCACAGCGTGAGGTCGGAAAAATAGTGGTCGATCTGACACAGTGCGATGCCGTTTACCCGGCGCAGGGTGCGCAGGTGAATCACGTTATCGCCCTCGTTAATGCTGAGCGCATCGGCAATGTGGCTGGAGGCCGGACGCAGCACCGCCAGCAGTTTTTCGCTGGTGGGGTGGCTGCCCTGGTCCAGCAGGTTCTGACTAAAGCGTGCCTGGGCATTCAGCGGGTAATCGAACGGGCGCATCAGCACCAGCACGCCGACTCCCTGGCGACGCTGAACCCAACCGCGTTCAACCAACTGGTCAATGGCGCGGCGCAGGGTGTGGCGGTTTACCTCGAAGCGCGCGGCAAGCTGATGCTCGGCGGGCAGATAGTCACCGCAGCGATAATGTTGACGAAGCTCCTGCTCAAGTCTCGCGGCAATTTCCTGATAACGCGTTGGATAACTGGTCGGATGTGTAGACAAGTGCATAGCAATCAATGCCTCGCTAATCAGATAAAGTGCTTACGCAAACGCTGGGAAAGGAAATCCAGCAGGCTGACGGTGACGATGATTAACACCATCAGGGCGCAGGTTTGCTGGAACTGAAAGCCGCGAATCGCTTCCCATAAGGTCACGCCAATACCACCTGCGCCCACCATGCCGACTACCGTGGCCGAGCGAACATTGGATTCAAAGCGATACAGCGAGTAGGAGATAAGCAGCGGCATGACCTGTGGCAGAACGCCGTACAGAATCTCTTCAATTTTGTTGGCTCCGGTGGCGCGAATACCTTCTACCGGACCCGGCTCAATGGCTTCTACCGCTTCGGAAAGCAGCTTGGAGAGTACCCCGGTAGTGTGGATAAACAGCGCCATCACCCCGGCGAATGGCCCTAACCCGACGGCGACCACGAACAGCATGGCGAAGACCATTTCGTTGATGGCGCGGCAGGCGTCCATCAGGCGACGCATCGGCTGGTAAATCCACCACGGCACGAGGTTATCGGCGCACATCAGACCGAAGGGAATCGACAACACCACGGCGAGGGCGGTACCCCAGACGGCGATTTGCAGCGTGACGGCCATTTCACCGAGATAGTCCTGCCACTGACTGAAGTCAGGTGGAAAGAAGTCGGCAGCGAAGGTTGCCATATTGCCGGAATCCTGGATCAGCGTGAGCGGGGCCATTTCGGCGCCTTTCCACGAGACCACCAGCACGGCGAGAAGAATGGCCCAGCTCAGCAGCGAGAACCAGCTACGCTTGGGCGGGGCAACGGTGATGGTTTGCATGTTTGGCTCCGTGCATCGGTTATTGCCGGATGGCGGCGCAAGCGCCTTATCCGGCCTACAAAACATCGTAGGCCCGGTAAGCGAAGCGCCACCGGGCATCAGGGTTATTGCACCGCTTTGGTGACGCTGGTCATGGCGCCCAGGGCGGCGGTCAGGCGGTCGAGATCATCAAGCTGTGCTTTCAGCGCCGAGGTTTTGCTGGTTTTCTCTTCCTCGTTCAGCCCTTTGTTGTCCTTCACGCCCTGCATCTCTTTAAACAGCGCCAGTTGGCGAATCGGCACCAGTTGCAGATCGCTGGAGGCACGGAACGGCGCCCAACCCAGGCGTTCCAGGACGGTTTTCTGCTCCGGCGTTTTGCCGTAGTTCATGAAGAAGTCGTACACCTTGTCCTTGGTGGCTTCAGAGAGGTTCTTACGCCAGACGATCGGATCGCCTGGGATCAGCGGTGACTTCCAGATAACCTTCAACTCTTTCAGCTTGTCCGGTGCGGACGTTTTCAGCTTGTCGAGGTTTTCTGTGTTGTTGGTAGCCACATCCACCTGTTTGTTGGCGACGGCCAGGGCGTTAGTTTCGTGCCCGGCGTTAACGGTGCGTTTGAAGTCGCTGGCGGAGATGTTGTTTTTGGCGAAGACGTAATAACCGGGGACGAGGAAACCTGACGTAGAGTTGGGATCGCCGTTGCCGAAGGTCAGATCCTTACGTTTGGCGATCAGATCGTTCAGGTTGTTGATCGGGCTGTCTTTGTTAACGATCAACACGCTCCAGTAACCCGGGGATCCGTCGGCGGCTACGGTCTGGGCAAACACTTGCCCGTTAGCGCGATCCACCGCTTCCATTGCTGAGAGGTTGCCGTACCAGGCAATATCCACTTTGTTAAAGCGCATGCCCTGGATGATCCCGGCGTAGTCCGGAGCGAAGAAGGCGTTTACTTTCACGCCCAGCGATTTTTCCATGTCCTTCAGGAACGGTTCCCACTGTGGCTTCAGGTTTTGCTGTGATTCGGTCGAAATAATGCCAAAGTTCAGCGCTTTTTCTTGCTCCTCGGCATGGGCCGGGCTTAACAAGGTACTGACGCTAAACATGCTGGTGAAAGCCAGCGCGGCAACTGTCTTATAGCTCATGTCGTTTCCTTAATTAGTCATTGTTCCAGGCTATTTCACTTGCCAGCCTGAATCCGGGCAGTGCTCAAAATCCTTACGTACTGCGTGTACGCTCCGGTTTTTCCGCGCTGGCCGTCTCCAGCCTGGCTGCGCCAATAACGCCTGGTTTTTAAGAACTATGCAGCCTGCGCGTTCTGTTCGACGCGGTTCATGCTGCGGTAGAGATGGTCAAAACGGTCGTTGTCAAAATGCTGGCTGCTGCCATCAAAGAAGACGTTGCCCTGGCGCAGCGCGACAATGCGTTCGCAGTAGCGCAGGGCGTAATCCACCTGATGCAGCGTGACGACCACGGTGATGCCGTCGGTCTGGTTGATGTCGCGCAGGGTGTCCATCACGATGCGCGCGGATTCCGGATCCAGCGAGGCAATCGGCTCGTCGGCAAGGATGACTTTGGCCTGCTGCATCAGCGCGCGGGCGATTGCGACACGCTGCTGTTGTCCGCCCGAAAGCGTGGAAACACGTTGATATGCAAAGTGCGCCATGCCGACGCGGGTCAGCGCCTGTAACGCGCGTTGTTTCTGCTCAGCGGTAAACCAGCTAAAACAGGTGCGCCAGAACGGCGTGCTGCCGAGCGCGCCAATCAGGACGTTCTCCAGCACCGTCAGGCGGTTCACCAGATTGAACTGCTGGAAGATGTAGCCGGTGTGGGCGCGGCTTTTGCGGATATCGCGCGCCAGGCGGCCTTCATGTTGAACGGTGCGACCCAGCAGTTCGATGTGGCTACCAGGTGATTTATCACCGACGATCAAACCGCTTAAATGACGTAAAAGGGTGGATTTGCCGGAGCCGGACGGCCCAAGCAGAGCCACCATCTCACCGGCACAGATATTCAGATCAACCGCATTAAGCGCCTGATGTTGATTGAAGGATTTGGAGAGTTTCTCGACGCGAATAACCGTTTGCATGATGCGGCCTCCCTAAAAAAGTGGCCCCATCGTGGCGGATCAATGTGACGTTTTCGTTAAAGGAAGGTTACTTGGCGATGAAGAGTTGAGCGATATTTGATGACAGTACGGGAGGGCTGGCCTCCCGTTGGATTACTCTGTAGGGGGTTGCTGTTGTTTGACGACGTTGATCATCCACGGCACGCCATACTGGTCGCTCACTTTACCGAAACCGTGGGCCCAGAAGGTTTCCTGCCAGTCCATTTCGATTTTTCCGTTTGCTGCCAGGTTATCAAACCAGCGTTTGCCTTCATCGACGTTTTGTGTGTCGAGCACCAGCGTAAAGCCAGAGTAGTGCGCGTTTCCGTCGGGGGCGCTATCGCTCATCATGATATCGCTGCCCGCAACGCGCAGGTTGGCGTGGGCAATAGCGGTATCGGGGAATTTCATGCCTGAAGGGCAACCTTCTTCACTGTCCTGCGCCGATTTGGGCATTTCACCGAAGTTGATTTTGTAGAGCAGCTCAGCGCCTAACGTTTTTTGGTAGAAGGCGATAGCGTCAGCGCAGTTGCCTGCAAAGGAGATATAGGGACTTAACGGCATAATCTTTACCTCAGAGTAAGAGAAGCCAGTTAAGTGTAGTTATCGTCTGTATAAATAAACCAGGCGGGAAGTATGGGCTTCCCGCCTGGCAGATGAGCTGGTGTAGACCTGATGAGCGTAGCGCCGTCAGGCAATTTGCATCAGTTCTTTTTCACAAACTCAGATTTCAGCTTCATTGGGCCAAAGCCATCGATTTTGCAATCGATGTTGTGGTCGCCTTCAACCAGGCGGATATTCTTCACTTTGGTACCGATCTTCAGCATGGAAGAGCTACCTTTTACCTTCAGATCTTTTACTACGGTAACGCTGTCGCCATCGGCGAGCAGGTTGCCATTAGCATCTTTAACGATCAGTTCGTCGCTGTCCTGAGCGGGTTCAGCGTCGTTCCATTCGTGAGCGCATTCCGGGCAGATGAACATGCCGTTATCTTCGTAAGTGTATTCGGAGTTGCATTGTGGGCAGTGTGGTAATGACATGTGGATTTCCTCAAAAGTCAGCAGGGGCAAAAGCGCCCAAAATTGGCAGATTGCCGAAAAAGGCCGCAATTATACATAAAATCCCTGCTTTTGTCGGGGCTACAGGCCAATTATGCCCAACTATCTGTTGTGGCGTCAGGTTGCTTTCACGTCTATGAAAACCAGAAGGAATATTTTTTAAGGGAAATTGCTACGTTTAGCTATTTAAGATAAGGTGAGGCGAAACACCCGATATTCATAGGTAGCATGGCTTACAGACTAGCTAAGTCATTGTGAGTGAATACTTTGTGACCCCCTTAAATTTGGTAGGGGAATTAAGCTGGCATTTTTTAAAACTGAACTACTCTGTTTATCTTTCTTACTTAATATAGTAAGTGAGAGGCATCAGGCCAGCAGTCATACGATAAATTTTATTTTAATAATATCAGCTGGTTGTTTTAATTTTAATTATTTCCACACGTAATTATAAAAGCCGAAAATCTATAAATAAAACGATTTGGCTAAATAAAAGTAATGCTATTTGCGTTAAGGAAAGATTTTCCATGTACACACAGACAATTTATGAATTAAGTCAGGAAGCTGAACGCTTACTGATGCTCTCTCTTGAACATCTCAGGCAATTGCAGAAATTGCCAATGACCTCGGCGAATGATGTCATGCTGAAAAAAGGAGAGCATAGTGGACAGGTTGTTCAGCCCCTGCATTTCAGCGCGCGTGGCATGGATGTCCAGCAGGCAACGCTCAACAATGAACTGCGAAAGATTACCCGTCTGGAAATGGTTCTGGCGATCGTCGGTACGATGAAGGCGGGAAAGTCGACGACGATTAACGCGATTGTCGGAACTGAGGTTTTACCTAATCGTAATCGCCCGATGACAGCGTTACCGACCCTTATCCGCCATACACCGGGACAGAAAGAGCCGGTGCTGCATTTTTCGCATGTCGCGCCAATTGACGCCTTAATGAAAGTATTACAGCAGCGCGTGCGGGAATGCGATCGTCAGCGTCTGGCTCAGACGCTGGAAATAGATAAGGATATGAATGCCCTGCTTCAACATATTGAAAACGGCGTGGCATTTGAACGCTATTACCTTGGCGCACAGCCTATTTTCCATTTTCTCAAGAGCCTGAACGATCTGGTGCGTTTGTCTAAAGCGCTGGAGGTGGAGTTTCCGTTTGCTGCCTATGCTGCAATTGAGCATATTCCGGTTATTGAGGTTGAGTTCGTGCATCTGGCCGGGCTGGCAAGTTATCCGGGACAATTGACGCTGCTGGATACGCCCGGGCCGAATGAAGCCGGGCAGCCACACTTACAACAAATGCTCAATGAACAGCTGGCGCGGGCTTCAGCGGTACTGGCGGTGATGGATTATACCCAACTGAAGTCGATTTCGGATGAGGAAGTCCGTCAGGCCATTATGGCGGTTGGAAAGTCAGTACCGCTGTATGCGCTGGTTAACAAATTCGATCAGAAAGACCGCAACAGTGATGATGAAGAGCAGGTGCGGGCGTTAATTTCCGGCACGTTGATGAAAGGTGGTATTACGCCTGAACGTATTTATCCGGTCTCCTCAATGTGGGGATATCTGGCCAACAGGGCACGTCATGAACTCGTGAATAATGGGCGCTTGCCGGATCATCAGGAGCAGCGCTGGGTCCAGGACTTTGCCGAAGCGGCACTCGGCAGGCGCTGGCGTACCACCGATCTTGAGGATAAAGAACATATTCGCCATGCCGCCGATCTGCTGTGGGAGGATTCGTTGTTTGAGCAGCCGATCCAGAAAGTCATTCACGCCGCTCACGCCAATGCTTCGCTGTATGCGCTTCGCTCGGCATCACACAAGTTATTGAACTATTCGCAAAGCGCGCACGAATATCTGGAGTTTCGCGCCCACGGCTTAACCGTAGCCTATGAGCAGTTGCAGATGAATATCGCGCATATTGAAGATGATATGCAACAGTTGCAGAGAAGCCAGGCGCGGGTGGGCGACGAGGTCAGTCACGAGGTTGAGCTGGCGCTGGAGGCTGCTGCGGCCTATCTCAGTGAGCAACAGACCGAGATTCTGTGCGGCATCAACACGTTCTTTGTTAAAGAAAACGTGCTGATGATGTCACAACATGGCATGGGAGCTGCCATTGCAACGGCGGAAATGGCCGGTGATATGCTGGTGTTGCATGACGAGGGGCAAGCGAAAATTGTGTTAGATAAAATTCGCTCCTCCTGTGAGGTTGTCCTGCTGGCGGCGCAGGAGAGTATCAGCCGGGACCTGGCGCTGCGTTTTGAGGCGCTTGAATCGACGTTATCCCGGGCGCTGAATGACGCTATGCGGCCTATTGAGCAGCGGGTGAAAGAGGAACTAAACCACGCCGGTTTTCGTGCGCGGATCCGTTTTCCAGCCTTTCATGCGGCGATGTTTAATTTCAATACCCGCCAGTTGTTTAACGAGGCTATTGAACAGGATATCCCTGCTGATAATACCCCGTCCACCGGTGGTGTTGTGCGTGACACGTTCTCACGTTGGTTGAATCAGCCCAATTGGGGATGGAATGATTATGTCGAAACAAAAACGCGTTACCTCATTGATATGGGCGCGTTGCACAAGAATCTTGTCCATTATGTCACTCAGTTTTGCCAACAAATTCGTAAAGCTTTAGTTGCTCAGGTCGATATTTCCGTTACGGCAGGCATGGCCACGTTTTTTGCTGATTTTTCACTGTGTCTGACGCAATTGCAGGCGAGCCTGCGCGAGAGTCTGACCCTGCGCCAGCAAAATGAATCGGCGGTGAATGCAATGAATGAACAATTGCAGCATCGTATTACGACGGCGGCATGGATTTATGAAGATTCCCGCTTGCTGCGTGACGATATCCACACCCTTTTTGCAACCGAGCATACATGACTAACGTGTTACTGGAAGGCCCTGGGCGGACGCTGGAGTGCGTCTACCCGAAGTTTATGGTCGATCTGGTTCAGGGAGATGAAACCAAACGTTCCGGCGGTTTTCTGCAGCAGCAGCAGCGGTTGCGTGCGCGCCTGACGCAGGAAGTGTTATCCCAGACGCAACTGCGGGCGTGGGTGATGGCGGGGGTTTCCAGCGAACACCTGGTGATGCGCCTTAAGCTGGTGGAAAAACTGGCGGGTACTATCGATCCTGGTCACCTGGCGCTGGTACGTATTGCCGAGCGACTGGTGTTCTTACAACAAACTGAACAGCCACGCGGACAATCAACTCCCGGCGTGATGCAGCAATTAATTTCACTGGCTGACGGGTTTGCCCAACGTAGCGCATATAAAGAGAAAGCGTTGACGCAACGTGGGCTGACCGTGCAGGCAGGCGAACACAGTGAACAGATTTTTACTCGCTGGCGGGCTGGCGCGTATGACGGCTGGTCATTACCCGGACGCTGCTTTGTTGCGCTGGAGGAACTGCGCTGGGGCGCCTTTGGTGACGCCTGTCGGCTGGCGAATGCCGATGTAGTGTCGATGCTAAAAGACAATTTACGCACGATGGCTGCCCAGACGCTGGCGCATAGCGTGAATGCGGCACCAACTACGCGCCATTATTATCATCAATGGCTGAACTCACCTGCAGTTGGGGGTTCGAGCGAACATAACGATCTGCTGAGTTGGCTGGGTGACTGGTGCGATGCACAGCGCCATCCGGTGAGCTGGTCGGTGACGCAGCGTTGGCAGAATGTGGCGTTAGGGATGCCGAGACTGTGTTCGGCAAAACGACTGGTTGATGCGATGGTTGAGGAGATTTTCGCACCCCCCCAGCTTATCAGTTGAGCTGGGGGGCGTGAGGCAAAGGCAGGCTTAGTGGTGCAGTGAGTCTGCCGGGGTCGCCACCGTCTCGTTGGCGACCTGATTTTTATTAAAACGTTTGGCATACAACGCGGTGATAATCGGCACCAGAATGGCGGTGACAATCACGCTGGCAGCGACCAGAGCAGTTGCCGAAGCGGCAACCGGTTCAAATGCCGGGTTAATCTGGGCGATGATGACTGGGTTAGCCACCGCGGCACCAGCTGCAGAAGAGGCTGCTACGCCCGCCGTACCATTCCCGCCACCAATGACGCGGTCAGCAATAATCAGCGGGATACCGGTGATAACGATGACGGCCACACCCAGCAGGATACCCAGCAGACCGGTATCAACGATGACGCTCAGGTTAATGGTGTTACCCAGTGCGAAGCCGAAGAACGGAATCAGTACCGGTGTCGCTTTGCTAAAGAAGGCACGCAGGTCGTGATCCAGGTTGCCCAGTGTAAAGCCGATCAGGAACGGCAGGACCGCGCCGATGAAATGGTGCGGCTCGAAAGAGGCCAGACCGGCAGAGCCCAGAATGACCATGGTCATTAACGGACCGGATTCCAGAGACATTAACACAAATGCGCCAGACTCTTCTTTCGTACCGTACTGGTTCATCAGGCTGGCGTACAAACCCCCGTTGGTCATGTCCATTGCTGAGACAATTGCCAGTACGGAAAGACCTGCAAAGAACCCGGTTTGAATGCCTGTATCAGGAATAAATGAAGCGGCAATCATTGCCACTGCCCAGGCTACGGCTATTTTGGTTAATACCAATGTACCTGACTTGCGTAATACCGTACCGGTTGCTCGTAAATCAATTGATGCACCGATACAAAAAAACCATACTGCCAGAATCGGAACTGTCCCGCTGATCATACCTTTGGTAAATGAACCGAAATACGCGCCCGTATCGGGAGCTAACGTATTTAACACTGCGCCTAATAACAGAGGAATCAACATCATTCCGCCGGGGATGCGTTCAATCGTGGCTTTAATTTTCATAAACGTCCTCATGTCTTGTCGCAGGTTATAAACGCGCAAGAAAGTAAAAAATCATTTAAATTCAAAATGTTACTTGTGTTTTTTAACAAAGAAAACGGCTATCTCTTTGTTTTATAAAATCTAACGCGGCATACGTTGAGCATGTTTCTGCTCCCAGGGATATTGCGTCTGGAATTAGTTTGCATTCACAGGAACATTGATTCAATCAAAATAAAACGATGTTTTAGTTATCTTCATCACATATTCCGAGCAAAGATCACTACAGGTTCCGATTATTAAAAAACCTGTGATCTTTTTGTGAAGGGATTAGGTGGTTTTTTTGCTAGCAGAATAATAGTGACTGCTGTGATTGTTGATGGAGCCAGGTGATTTATTCTTGTATTTAATTGTCAGTAAATCGCAAGCGTGCCATGTAAAAAAGCTGACTCAGAATGACCTTATTTACGCAGGTTGACGAAATGAAAACTATGTGTGAAGTTGATCACACATTTAAACACTGTTAGGGTAAAGAGGTCATTAACCGCCCAATCAGGCGTCAACAGGTTCGGTTGTACTGCTCATTTTCAGTCAGTGTAAGTAAACCTGCTACGCTTGTTACAGGGATTGCGCCTGTGCAATCCCCGCTCGGCGATGACCTTAGCGCATACGGCGTTGGGAGACTCGAACTGTAGCGCGACAGGGCTAAGTCTATGAGGACTGGTATGCTAAAAAGGAAAAAAATAAAGCCAATTACGCTTCGCGACGTCACCATTATTGATGACGGAAAACTGCGAAAAGCTATTACCGCCGCGTCACTCGGTAATGCAATGGAGTGGTTTGATTTTGGTGTTTATGGGTTTGTTGCTTACGCATTAGGTAAAGTGTTCTTCCCGGGGGCTGACCCCAGCGTGCAGATGGTTGCTGCACTCGCTACCTTCTCCGTTCCCTTTCTGATTCGACCGCTTGGCGGATTGTTCTTCGGTATGCTTGGCGATAAATACGGTCGCCAAAAGATCCTGGCTATCACGATTGTGATTATGTCGATCAGTACCTTCTGTATTGGGTTGATCCCTTCGTATGCGTCTATTGGTATCTGGGCACCGATCCTGCTGTTGCTGTGTAAGATGGCACAGGGCTTTTCGGTCGGCGGCGAGTATACCGGCGCGTCGATTTTTGTCGCAGAGTATTCCCCGGACCGTAAGCGTGGATTTATGGGCAGTTGGCTGGACTTCGGCTCGATTGCCGGGTTTGTGCTGGGTGCGGGCGTGGTGGTCCTGATCTCAACTGTCGTCGGCGAAGACAACTTCCTTGAGTGGGGTTGGCGTATTCCGTTCTTCCTGGCGCTACCGTTAGGGCTGATTGGCCTGTATCTGCGTCATGCTCTGGAAGAAACACCTGCATTTCAGCAGCATGTCGACAAGCTGGAGCAGGGCGATCGTCAGGGTCTGCAGGAAGGACCGAAGATTTCGTTTAAAGAAATTGCGACTAAACACTGGCGTAGCCTGCTGGCGTGCATCGGTCTGGTGATTGCGACCAACGTCACCTACTATATGCTGCTCACCTATATG
Organism: Citrobacter sp. MGH100; assembly: GCF_001034465.1. Lineage (NCBI taxonomy): Bacteria > Pseudomonadati > Pseudomonadota > Gammaproteobacteria > Enterobacterales > Enterobacteriaceae > Citrobacter > Citrobacter sp. MGH100. Next base: position 18,679 of record NZ_KQ089804.1, on the reverse strand, counting down.
CCGAGCTACCTGTCGCATAACCTGCACTACTCTGAAGATCACGGTGTGCTGATTATTATCGCCATTATGATTGGTATGCTGTTTGTGCAGCCGATTATGGGGCTGCTGAGTGACCGCTTCGGACGCCGTCCGTTTGTGATTATGGGCAGTATTGCGCTGTTTGTGCTGGCCATTCCGGCATTTATCCTGATTAACAGTAACGTTATTGGCCTGATTTTCGCCGGGTTGCTGATGCTGGCGGTGATCCTTAACTGCTTCACCGGGGTGATGGCATCAACGTTACCGGCGATGTTCCCGACACATATTCGCTACAGTGCGCTGGCCGCCGCGTTTAATATCTCGGTCCTGGTAGCTGGTCTGACCCCGACGCTGGCCGCCTGGCTGGTGGAAAGCTCGCAGAACCTGATGATGCCAGCTTATTATCTGATGGTGATTGCGGTGATAGGTTTAATTACCGGCGTGACCATGAAAGAAACCGCCAATCAGCCGCTGAAAGGGGCGACACCTGCCGCTTCGGATATTCAGGAAGCGAAAGAGATCCTCGGCGAGCACTACGACAATATTGAGCAGAAAATCGAAGACATCGATCAGGAAATTGCAGAGCTGCAGCTTAAGCGTTCGCGCCTGGTGCAGCAGCATCCGCGTATTGATGAGTAATCGTGTCATTGCCTGATGGCGCGAGCTTTTAGGCCTACGGGTAGCATTGTACTTTGTAGGCCGGATAAGGCGTCAGCCGCCATCCGGCGCGTGGCCTTAAGGTTGGCTTAATATCCTTCAGGCAAACTCTCCTCCATAGTATCGGAGGAGAGTGTCATGAAAACCCGTATTTATGAAAGTTTGACCACCGTTTGCAGCGTACTGATTGTGAGCAGTTTTTTGTACGTGTGGGTGAGCTCTTACTGATCTTTCTCCAGCACCACCCAGGCGCGAGTGCCACTGGCTCCTGGGCGGTTTTGCAAAAAGAACTGCCCGTGATGTAACTGGGTAATTCGACTGACAATGCTCAGCCCCAGCCCAATCCCGCCAAAACGGCTATCCATACGCACAAACGCTTTGCTCAGTTCCCCACATTTACTTTCATCAATGCCTGGCCCTTCATCTTCGACGGCCATGACAGCATCATGCTCTGTATTCAGGCTAATCGTAATATGGGTGCCTTCCGGGCTGTAGCGATGGGCGTTCTCCACCAGATTTCTCAGCAGCATCCGCAATAGCGTGGCGTCGCCGCGTACGATGACATCCTCTGCGCTCGCCGGTAGGAGCAACGTTTGCTGGCGCTGGTCCAGCATCGTGCTGAGTTCATCGTAAGAGGGCAGAATCACGTCCTCCAGTAGTTTGACGTGCTGGTAGCTTCCGGCCGAAAACGACTGACCCACACGGGCGAGTTGCAACAGCTGCGACACGCTGTCCATCATTTGGTCGAGACGGGTGATGAGCGGCGTAACGTCAACATTGTGGGTTTTTGACAGCAATTCCAGATGCAGACGAACGCCGGATAGTGGCGTTCGTAGCTCATGGGCAACGTCGGCAGTAAACAGACGCTCGTTGTCGATAGTGGTTGTTAGCCGCGTAACCAACTGATTGAGCGCCGTCACCACCGCCTGTATCTCAATGGTGGAGCTACGGATATTAATGGGAGCCAGATTATCCGCTGTGCGAGTTTCTAACTCCTGTTGGAGATCGGCAAGAGGACGGGTAATGCGCCGTACCGCCTGATAGCAAATAATGAGCGTCAGGCTGACCATAAAAATGCCGGGGACGATCAGGCTGGCGATAGCCTCGCGGATCTCATGCATGATATGGCGATCGTTGTTACGGTTTTCGCGTAACGCCTGTTCGAACAGCTGTATTTGCTCGGTGCTTTCGTGCCACAACCAGAAGGTGCTAATCAGCTGGAAGACCAGCAGAATCAGGCCGATCGTCAGCATTAAACGCTGGCGAAGCGGGAGCGGTTGTTTTAGAAAACGCATCAAATTCACTTAGCTTTCCTCAGTAGCGGCCAGCATGTAGCCAAAACCTCGAACCGTGCGAATGCGTGATTTTCCCACTTTATCGCGCAGGTTGTGGATGTGGACTTCCAGCGTATTGGTTGATGGCTCGTTGTCCCAGCTGTAGATGTCGTTATACAAAATCTCCCGGTGTACCGGGCTTCCCGCTTTGAGCATCAGCCGCGACAATAGCGCGTACTCTTTTGGCGTTAAGACAATTTCTTGTCCATCCATCCACACCTGGCGGCGGCCGATATTCAATGTCAGGTTGCCAATGATAATCTCACTTTCACCCTGATTGTTATGCCGACGTAACAGCGCCCGAATGCGGGCATGCAGTTCTTCCAGCGCGAACGGTTTGACCAGATAGTCATCAGCGCCGACATCCAGTCCGGTGATGCGGTCTTTCACGGTGTCGCGGGCGGTCAGGATGAGTACCGGCACGGTGTATTTTTTCTGCCTGATGCGGGTCAGAAAATGCAGGCCATCCTCATCCGGTAAACCTAAATCCAGAACGACAAGGCTGTAATGCCCCGTTTCCAGGCAATGCTCGGCGGCACGGGCCGTGGATACGCCATCGCAGGCGTAGCCTTCCGTTTGTGCGGCAAGTATCAGCCCCTGTAGTAACAGCGTATCGTCTTCAACAATCAGAATTTTCATTCGGTTAGCCTCCCCGGCAGGGTTGCAGAATATCATCTGCCGCTTGGTATTTCTGTGTTTGCACGCCCGTTAATCCCAGCAGGGTTGAGAACAGATTATCCTGTGAGAAATCTTCTGAGCTGGCCCGTTTTTGTAAACATGTCTGAGAGACCTGATAGCGTTGCTGATAATCTTCTGAGAGCCACAACAGCATCGGTACATGTTTTTGTGTGTCAGGTGCAATCGAATACGGCAGACCGTGCAAGTAGACGCCGTTTTCTCCTAAGGATTCACCGTGATCGGAAAGATAAACCAGGCTGGTGGTGAAATTGTCCTGATGCGCTTTCAGTATATTGATCGCTTTATCAACAATATAGTCAATGTACAGGATGGTATTGTCGTAGGTATTCACCAGTTGCTGCTGCGAACAGGTTTGAATTTCGTTGGTATCGCAGGTTGGGGTAAATTTCTTAAACTGTGTCGGATAACGGTTGTAATAGGTTGGACCATGGCTGCCGATGGTGTGCAGCACGATCACGCCGTCGCCCTTCAGGTTATTAATATACTCTTCCAGCCCGTGGAACAGGACTTCATCGTAGCATTCACCGTTAATACACTGTCCTGGTAAGTTCAGCGCAGTCATATCCTGATGCGGTACGCGGTCACAGGCACCTTTACAGCCGCCGTCGTTATCATTCCACAAAACGTTAATTCCCGCCCGTTGGATGATATCGAGTACGCCTTCCTGGTGGTGAGCCAGCTCTTCATCGTAATGCGCTCGTGGCATGTCGGAGAACATGCAGGGAACGGAAACGGCTGTCGCCGTACCGCAGGACGTTGTATGCGGGAAATAAACGACATCATCTTTTTCCAGCAACGGATTGGTCTGACGTGAATAACCTGACAGAGAGAAGTTGTCGCCGCGTGACGTTTCACCGAGCACCACAATAGTGAGGTTCTTACGTTTTCCTTTCACCATTTCTGGATTACGGTGTGCATCTTCGCCAATACGCACCAGCGGCAGGTTGGCCAGTCTCTGGTGTGAATACCAGGATGACGTTGCCACGATGCTGTTGGACGGGCTGAGGGACTTAACCAGCTCTTTGTTATTACGAAACAGCGATGCGTAATCTTTATAGAAGAAGGCGGCGACCAGCACGATAAGCAGTGCCGATATCAGGATATTCGCAGCGCGATACAACACGCTGCGCAGCACTGGCGTAATGGGTTTGATTCTTATCCAGCAGGCAACGATGGCGGCCAGAATGCCGCTCAGCCCCAGCGTCAGGAGCATTTGCGGCGTCATGAGGGCGAAGGTTTCAGCCGGTGTGGTATCCATCATGTTGGCGATCATCGAGCGGTCGATGATGATGCCGTAGGTCATGATGAAATACTGGGCGGATGCTCCGACCAAAATGAAAATGCACGCGACCAGGCGGTTAAGCCACAGGAAAGAGGCCAGCGTGAGCACGATATTCATGACGCTGAACGCGACAACCGGCATCGATAAGAACACCAGGATATTGCGCAGGGAATCCAGCGGAAGGTCTTGCAGTACCTGTTTGTAGAACGCGATGTTCAGGAAGGTCGCAAGATAAAATGAGATCAGCAATAGCCAGCTGATTTGCCCGAGAGTCGGTCTTTTAAACAGGAGCTTTAACATTAAGGGGGTTCCATCGACTAAGTGGAGCGGATCCTCTCAAAGTAAAATTAAGCCAACATTAAGTTCTTAATGTTAGCAGGTACTGGTGGGGTGTGTGATGCGTAGGCCCGATACGCTTATGTCATCGGGCAACGACGCTTACAGGCATTAATTATTGTTGGTCGGGGCATCCAGAGGATACGGGTTTTTATGGATCCGGTTGTAATTGAGCGCATACAGTGCGGTGATTACCATCAACATCACGAACGACCACATCACTTCTTTGGCGCCAGAACCCACCACCGCCCAGATGCAGTAGACAAATGCCACAAAGGTCACCAGTAAGTACATCGGACGCGCTTTACCAAAGTGACCGTGGCCCAGCAGCAGCAATGCCGCGCAGGTGTACAGATATGGCACCAGGGTGAAGATAACGGAGACCGAAGAGACCAGACCAAATTCTTTTGCTGCGTTTGGCGACATGCTGCTGAACTGGAAGAGGGTCATCAGGATCCCGACGATGATTAGCCCGGCAACCGGTGTTCCCGCCTTGTTGACGCGAGCGAAAATCGGTGGGAACAGGCCGTCATCGGCTGCCGCTTTTGCGGTCTGGCCGGCCAACAGTGTCCAACCACCCAGTGAGCCAAGGCACCCAGCCGCTGCACAGAAGGAGACAATGGCCCCAGCGGTATCACCCAGTGCCATGCGTGCAGCATCACCAAACGGTGAGGCTGACACCCGCAGCGCAGCGTTAGGGATCATACCCATAATCGCGGTGGTGGAGAGCACGTAGCAGACGGCGGCAATCAGTACCCCGCCAATGGTGGCGATAGGGACGTTACGTTTCGGGTTCTTAACCACACCGGCGGCAACGGAGGCGCTTTCAACCCCAATGAACGACCATAAGGTTACGTTTAAGGTGCTTTGGATGGCGCCGAAGGTATTCATGCCGCTGACGTTCCAGGCCGCCATATAGGTTTCACCGCGGAACCAGAACCAGCCGAAGACGGCAATACCGACAATGGGCACCAGCGCCAGTACTGTCGCAACGGCCTGCACGCGAGTGATCATTTTTGGACCGACAATATTCAGCAAGACGAAAACCCACAGTACAACGACACAGGTGAGCGTCAGAACCAACGGATCTTTTAAGATAGGGAAGAAGTAGCTCAGGTAACCGACGCCAATAACGACCATGGCGATGTTACCAATCCAGCAGGCCAGCCAGTACAGCACGTTGGTCTGGTAGCCTAAAAAAGGACCGAAACAGCGGCGCGCATAAGCGTAAGAACCACCGGGACTGGAGTCTAAGGACGACATTTTGGCGTACACCATCGACAGTGCCAGCGCACCGATAATAGTGACCAACCATCCGTAGATTGCAATCCCGCCAGTTGACGCCAGGTTTGCGGGTAGCAGGAATACACCGGAACCCATAATATTCCCCGACACCATAAGGGTGACGGGGATTAAGCCCACTTTGTGAGCATCAGCATCCGTCGACATATGTTTTAACTCCTGATAAGGATAAATGACGTCACATCATACCTCTTCAGAAGACTATTTTATGATGGCGGAACAGGGGTATCGCCAATGCTGATATTATTATGGCTCATCGCTAAATGATCAAAAATCAGGCAGCGGAGGGTTCCCGATGTTGACTGACATAATGCAGTGGCGTCATTCCATAGAACTCTTTGAAGACGGAGATAAAGTATGAAGTACTGTTATATCCGCACAGCTGAGATACCTGTGAAATGTTTTTCCCGTCCATCATTAATTGATTGACGGCATAACGCATACGACACGTGGTTATTATTTGACTGTAACTTGTATTTTCATTTTTTAGCTTTTTCTTTAACAAACTGGGACTCAGGCATAAGCAACTAGCGACCATGCTTAAATTCCAGTCTTTATGAATATCGCTCTCAATGATGTGGTAAACGCTGTCGCTGATGCGATTGCGTAACATATGCATAAGTAGGGAGATAAACTTTTTGCTGTCGAGAAAACGCGATAATACGGTGAACAGTAGCGAACGGGTACGCTCATTTTCGCCTTCGTTTTGCGTTTCCATCACGCTGTGTTGAGCGGCAACCCGAAAGACATCCGGCGTCAGGCATACGGCGGTCATCACCGGATTGGCGCTACGTTGCCAGAGAGGGAACTGTGAAAGATCTTTATTTAAAAATCGTAGATAGTCTTTAATGACATCGCGACTGATATGTACGACCAGTGCGTTATTAAGTGAAGAAAAATCGATAATATTATTATCACACGCCACCAGAGCCATGTGGTTAGCTTTTAAACTGATGGCTTCTTTACCGTTAATCCTTAACCAAACATCTTTCTCCGTTAATACAACAACACAAGCTTCTTTGCTGCAAAGCCTCATACCCAAACTCCCGGAATATGAACATCAAATACCGTAACTCAGCACCTGCTGAGTAATCGCGGCTAAAAAAAATTGTATGATGAATCAAGACAAGCGATAAAATAGCGTGATTTTTAGTAATTACAATATCTGTAGGGATTCTTGGCATGTACATAATTTTTTACGCAAGTGGCAACGTACTATTTGCGTATAAAAAAAGCGCGGGGTGGTCCCGCGCAAAAGGTATGACAATGTTATTGTTTTGCAGCAATACTCAGGAATTACTCAACTATCACACGTCAACCTTATAAAAAATAGACTATCTAAAAAACGACATTAGGCTTTCACGCACATGACGTGATACACACCGTCAATAATTTCCGTTCCTTCGGTTTCATGTTCAAAGCCAGGAAAATGATGATCCCAGGATTACAACGAACGTAGATAACTAATCTGCGGGCTGTTGGCATCGCCAAAGTTTTCCCCGGACAGCAGCATTGGAATTCCCGGTGGGTAAGGAATGACGGAGTTGGCTGCGATACGACCCGGCAGATTTTCAATCGCCACCATCTCAACGTTATCGCTGACTATCGCGTTATAGGCTTCACGCGGGGTCATTTCAGCAACAGGCAGGCCAGAGTAGGCCGCATTGAGTCGGCTACCTGGGTTATTTTCTTTCAGCCAGGCGAACATGGTGTCGCCCAGATCGTGAATACCCATGTTTGCGTAAGTGTCAGGATGTTCCTCTACCAGTTCCGGCATCACCTGTGAGAGCGGAGTATTGGCATCATAGTGGTGTTTGAAAGAGCACAGTGTGTTTATCAGCGTGCCCCATTTACCACGGGTGATCCCCATTGAGAACAAGAACATAATCTGGAAATCGGTGGTACGGGTCGGTACGATGCCGTGGCGGCTAAGCCAGGCGGTAACCAGCGCCGCCGGAACACCGGTCTGTTCCAGTTCACCATCATCACCCATACCTGGCGCCAGAATACTGTAGTGGTCAAGTAATACTGGCCACAGTTTTACAGTAAAAATGGTATCTGTTCTCAGACTCTTCCGGCGTCAGTCCACCGTTATAATGGTGAGGTCTGACGCTGTTGTAGTAGTTCAGTATGTAATCATTAATTTGCTGCCGGGCCTCGTCCTTGCCTGCATAACCATGTGCTGGCACCCATTCTGTTTTCAGACTGCGGAAGAAGCGTTCCATTGGACTGTTATCCCAGCAGTTTCCCCGTCGACTGACGCTTTGTTTTATTCTGTAACGCCAGAGAAGTTGCTGATATTTCAGACCTGTATATTGGCTTCCCTGGTCGCTATGGAACATGACATCACGCGGTTGACCACGCGTTTCATAGGCCATCCGCAGGGCACTGCTTATCAGTGCGGTATCGGCATGTACTGACAGACTCCAGCCGACAACCCTGCGGGCAAAAAGATCCATGACGACCGCCAGATAGCACCAGCGATTTCCTGCCCAGAGATACGTAATGTCTCCGCACCACACCCGGTCTGGTTCGGGCACAGCGAACTGACGCTCGAGCAGATTCGGCAGGCAGGTATGCTCCTGACGGGCATTTTTGTACTGATGTTTTCCGGGCTGATAACTGCTCAGGTTCAGATATTTCATCAGACGTCCGGCACGGTAACGGCTCATCGCGACGCCGTTTTGGGTCAGCATGTCAGCCAGAGTGCGTGCCCCCGCAGAGCCCCGACTCTGGTTCCACGCCCGACGTATTTCGCTGCACAACCTGACGTGTACCGGATTAACCATATCGCGTCGTTTTCGCCAGTACCGGTAACTGCTGCGGTGTATTTCCAGCGCGGAGCACAGGCTGACAACCGTGTGGCTGTCACTCAGTCTGGCAACTATCGTGAACCGTTCAGCGAGTCGGACATCAAGAGCGCAGTAGCCTTTTTTAATATCGTATTTTGTTCCTCCAGACGGCGAACCTGCTTTTCCAGCTCGCGGATACGTTGCTGGTCTGGAGTAATGGGCGTGGCAGTGGGCGTAATCCCCTGGCGCTCTCGTCTGAGCTGGCGTACCCAGGACTCAAGCGTGGTAGAACCAACATTCATTGCTTCACTGGCTTGTCGATATGAGTAGCCTTTATCAACAATCAGCTGTGCACATTCCAGCCTGAACTCAGGGGTGAAAGTACGTTTAGTTTTCTTGTTCATTAAGTCACCTGTTTTATGTTGTGGTGAGAATATCACCTTTAATCAGGTGGCCAAATTTACTGTGCCACTACATACTGACTTTAATGGGGTCCAGCATGCTCCAGTTATCTGGCAGGTCTTTAAACCCATGCCAGGATTCACCGGGGCGCATTACCCAGCAGTTCTGGTCGGTCGTCAGGAGTTGGGTTGGCGCATCGGCAAAGTCATAGGTTTTTCCGGTCTGCGGATCGGTAACCACCTCTTTGTTCCACGGTTTGAAGAACCAGTCGCCCTCAGCCGTGAATTCTTTGTACAACCGTGCCATCGCCTGACGGAAATCGACGGCTTCATCGATCACTTCCTGGGTGAGCGACAGGCCACTGTTACCGTCCATCATGGAAACTGCCACGTCGTTTGATGCACAGATGGCATACAGCGGAGACGTGGTGGCGTGCATCATGTACGCCTGGTTAAAGCGGGAGAAATTAACCGCGCCACGGCCTTCACGGACGTGAATGTAAGATGCCTGAGAGAGCGCATTCAGCAACTTATGGGTCGAGTGGGTGGCAAAAACGGTGGGGCCGTTATGGTCGCCAGGTGCACCACGCATAGCGTAGTGATCGGCATAAATCGGGTTGAAACGCGCATAGCCGTACCAGGCTTCATCGAAATGAATGCGATCGCTGGTCTGGGCTAGCAGGTCTTGCGCCTCTTTTGCGTTGTAGCAGACGCCGTCATAGGTGCAGTTGGTTACAACGCTATATGACGGTTTCTGTCCGGTTTTGTCTTTTGTCAGTGGGCTTTCGCTGATTTTTCTTTGCAATGTTTCGGGCTGCATTTCCTGCGGGTAGATAGGCCCGATAATGCCGTAGCGGTTGCGGCTTGGTACCATGTACACCGGTTTTGCCCCGGTAAGAATGAGCCCTTGTTCAATGGATTTATGGCAGTTACGGTCCAGCACTACCACATCGTTATCAGTCATGCATGCCTGCATGATGGTGCGGTTAGAGCCAGAAGTACCGACCACCACGGACCATGAGTGGTCAGCGCCGAAGACACGTGCGGCATATTTTTCGCTTTCACCAAACGCGCCAGTATGGTCAAGCAGTGAACCCAGTGATGCGCGTTCAATACCCATGTCGCTACGGAATAGGTTTTCACCGTAGTAGTCATGATAGAAACGACCGGCCGGCGTTTTAGTAAATCCCACGCCGCCCTGGTGACCAGGGGCTGCCCAGGAATATTCGTGAATGTCACTGTATTTCATCAGCGCGCTGAACAGCGGTGGTAACAGCTGTTGGCGGTAACGGGTCATCGCAGCAACGGCGCGCCCGGCGATAAAGTCAGCGGTATCTTCAAGAATCCAGGCGAATTCATCGACAAGCTCCAGCAGATCGCGATCCAGCGATGCGGTGGCTTTTTCCCGATCGCCCAGCAGGAAAACGGGGACGTTTTGCTGGCGTTCGTGGAGCTTGCCGATCAATTGCCTGACATTCAGGTGTTCATCTTGTTGTTCCATTTGATAGCTGAACATCAGGCAATCGATGGCTTCATTTGCCGCGAGGATGGCATAACCATCGTCGAATGAGGTGGATTTAATGACGGTAACATTTTGGCGACTTAAGGCATCAGCCAGACGCTCAACAGCGCTACCAACCCAGGTGTCCTGATGCAGAAACTCACTTTCAACAATTAATACTTTCATCATCTTTTACCCGGTAGTGGAGAGGTTGCAATTTATGGATTGCAGACACACCGTATGAATGTGACGCAGGCAAGTATTATCCTGACAAATTGGGCTGTAAAGTGGCTGATAAATGAGCGTATTTTATTTTTATTCCTTTATAAACAAACAGTTAATATTCATCGAAGGCAGTTTTTCAGCATTGTTTATCGACAGGGGAATTATTTTTTTGGCTGATACTGATATTGCCGAATGGGGTGTGCTGTCAGTGGGCATGTGTTTGCGCCATCCGACGCTTATCCGGCTATCGATTGTCGATGTTGCTGGCTCAGTTTTCGCCCGAACGAAAAGGCGAACTGAGTTTTTGGGAGTACTCGGTGCAGAAGCCGGACGTTTTTCTTGCGTCCTCATGACACCATTGCGTCATCACCCCACGTTCTGGAGAGTCATGATGTCTGCACCCAAAATTACTTTTATCGGCGCGGGATCTGGATATTGATCCTGCTTCGTTGCGTTATTGTTGCGCCGGGATCAACCATATGGCGTTTTATCTGCAACTGGAGCGTAAAACGGCTGATGGGACCTATGTCGATCTCTATCCGGAACTGCTGGCAGCTTATGCAACGGGCCAGGTCCCGAAACCGAATATCCACGGCAATACTCGCTGCCAGAACATTGTGCGTTATGAAATGTTCAAAAAATTGGGTATTTCGTCACCGAGTCGTCGGAACACTTTGCTGAATACACGCCGTGGTTTATCAAACCGGGTCGTGAAGACCTCATTGACGCGCACGGTGAGTGGTTGCCGGCCTGGTTGCATCAATAAGGTCCATCTTGCGTCTGCCGGATGAACGTTATCGACATCCGGCAGTATGTATATTTAGTTGGCGATTACCAGTCCGTAGCGACGCAGCTGTGCACAGTGAACTCGCGCCAGTACAAGCACTGTCGTTAGCGCGCCGAGCAGGGCGCAGAACATATCCGACTGGGTATCCCATGGATCGCCCTGCGTACCCAGGAAGTCATCCGCGCCTTGCCCCATCGCCAGTGCCGCCCACCATTCAATGAGCTCATAGGTGGCGCTGATTGCCAGTGCTACGCAGCAGACTAAAAACGCTAACATCTTGCGGCCGCGGACAATATTGCCGCGGACTAAAATCTCTCTTGCCGTCAGCGCTGGCACCAGTCCCTGGAAAAAATGACCCAGTTTGTCATAAGGGTTGCGACTGAGATCCAACCACGCCTGCACTTCAAAACCAATGGGGACTTTGGCATAGGTATACATGCCGCCAACCATCAAAATGATGGCATGAAAGAAGATAAGCGTGTAGAGCATGGGAGTCAGCGGGTAGCGCTTCATGGTGGCGAGCAGCAATGGCACAACAATAATGACCGGCGTCACTTCCATCAGCCAGGTCAATTTTTCGGTGGCACAGAAGCCAGTGTAGATAAGGATCAGCGCCAGCACTATAGCGCCAGTGTTCAGTATTACAGGATTCAGTGTGCGGAGCATGGCGAATTCACAAGTAATGGAAAATATTACTATTCACTGTGAACGGCAAAAATTCAACGCCAGTTAATGGGGGGATAAAGTTGGCCCGGGGGGATCACTGGGCTGGCCCCAAAAATTTGGTGTCAGTCCAGTGCCGGGCCGAATAGGTTACTTCGCGCAGTTAGCGCATTGTTTGCTCACGATTTGCTGGAAGAAATCGTTGCCTTTGTCATCGACCAGGATGAAAGCAGGGAAATCTTCAACTTCGATTTTCCAGATAGCTTCCATTCCCAGCTCTGGGTATTCCACGCATTCCAGATGCTTAATGCTCTGTTGCGCCAGTACAGCTGCCGGACCACCGATGCTACCTAAGTAGAAGCCGCCGTGTTTATGGCAGGCGTCGGTCACTTGTTGGCTGCGGTTACCTTTCGCCAGCATGATCATGCTGCCGCCATGGGACTGCAGCAGGTCAACATAGGAGTCCATACGACCCGCAGTGGTTGGACCCAAAGAACCGGACGGGTAACCTGCAGGCGTTTTGGCCGGACCCGCGTAGTAGATCGGATGATCTTTCACGTACTGCGGTAAACCTTCGCCGGACTCAATACGTTCTTTTAACTTCGCGTGGGCAATGTCACGACCGACAATGATAGTACCGCTCAGTGACAGACGAGTAGAAACCGGGTACTGAGAGAGCTGGGCGAGGATCTCTTTCATTGGGCGGTTAAGGTCAACTTTAACCACTTCACCTTCACCCGCCTGGCGTAGAGATTCCGGAATGTACTGACCTGGGTTATGTTCCAGTTTTTCAATCCAGATCCCTTCGCGGTTAATCTTGGCTTTAATATTACGGTCTGCGGAGCAAGAAACGCCCATACCAACCGGGCAGGATGCGCCGTGGCGAGGCAGTCGAATCACGCGGATGTCGTGAGCGAAATATTTCCCGCCAAACTGGGCGCCGAGGCCGAGTTTCTGGGCCTCGATCAGCAGTTCTTGTTCCAGTTGCAGATCGCGAAATGCCTGACCGTGAGCGTTACCTTCAGTCGGCAGCGCATCATAGTAGTGTGTGCTGGCCAGTTTCACCGTTTTGAGGGTGCTTTCTGCTGACGTACCACCAATTACAAATGCGATATGGTACGGCGGGCAAGCTGCAGTCCCCAGCGTACGCATTTTCTCAACCAGGAAGTTTTTCAGTTTGCCGGGAGTCAGCAGTGCTTTCGTTTCCTGATACAGATAGGTTTTGTTGGCAGAACCGCCGCCTTTTGCCACGCACAGGAATTTATATTCGTCGCCGTCCACGCTGTACAGGTCGATTTGCGCAGGCAGGTTAGTGCCGGTATTCACTTCTTTGTACATATCCAGCGCCGCGTTTTGCGAGTAGCGCAGGTTATCTTCAGTATAGGTATTAAATACGCCTCTGGAGAGCGCCGCTTCGTCACCGCCGCCGGTCCAGACACGTTGACCTTTTTTACCCATGATAATGGCCGTGCCGGTATCCTGACAGGTTGGCAATACGCCTTTGGCGGCAATCTCGGAGTTTCTCAGGAATTGCAGCGCAACATACTTATCGTTTTCGCTGGCTTCAGGATCATGGAGTATGGAGGCGACTTGCTGTTGGTGTTCAGGGCGAAGCATGAAGGAGGCATCGTGGAAGGCTTGCTGGGCCAGTAGCGTAAGTGCTTCAGGCGCTACTTTCAGGATTGACTCGCCTTCAAACTCGCCGACGCTGACGTGATCGGATGTCAGCAGGTAGTACTCAGTTTTGTCTTCCCCCAGTGGGAAAGCCGCCTGGTAAGTGAATTCAACTTTTGACATTTGCTTCCAGCCTTTTCATTTTTATCAGGAATTTAAAAATTCTCTGCGTCTTAACGGTGGCGTGCCGCACCATAGCGGACGGCACGCGAAGTGTGATTACAGGAAACCGTACATTGCGGCGAAGACCCAACCAAAGACACAGGATACGCTTACGCCGATCAAACCAGGCAGAATGAAGCTGTGGTTGATAACGAAACGGCCAATGTGGGTGGTACCTGAACGGTCAAACTGAATAGCAGCCAGATCGCTCGGGTAGGTCGGCAGAATGTAGTAACCGTAACAAGCCGGAGCAGAAGCAACGATGTACGCTGGATCAACCCCGATAGCCAGTGCGACTGGAACGATAGCGGCCAGCGCTGCAGCCTGAGAGTTTACAAACTTGGAGACTAACAGCAGGACGATCGCATAGGCCCACGGATGTTCTTTCACCATCTCGCCCAGTACGCCCTGAATTTCAGACATATGCGCACCGAACATGGTTTCGGCCATCCAGGCAATACCGTACACCGCAACAATCGCGATCATACCTGAACGGAAGACTTCATTTTTTGAGATAGATGCGGGATTCGTTTTGGTTAAGATGATAATCAATGCGCCAGTCAGCAGCATGAACATCTGGATAACCAGGACCATTGACAGCGGTTTGCCACCAAAAGAAGGGCGCAGTTCAGATACTGCACCGAGCACGGCAACAACGGCGATGGCAGCGAGGAAGATCCACATTGCCAGCCAGTTACTTTTCGGCAGTTTTTTGTCTAACAGTGTTGCCGTGTCGCCATACACATAGTGATGGTTTTCAGGTACGGAAATAAACTTCTGGAACTCTTCATCTTTATCCAGATCTTTACCACGGAACCAGCTGAAAATACCGATAGCCAGGATACCCAGCAGGGTAGACGGAATGGTGATGCCAAGCAGGTCGAGGAATTCGAGGTGCTTGCCTTCAAATGTCACGTTACCCAGCATCGCAACCAGCGAGACAACGGCTACAGAAACCGGACTGGCGATAATCCCCATCTGTGCACCGATAGAACTCGCCGCCATTGGGCGTTCCGGGCGAATATTGTTCTTAATGGCGACGTCATAAATGATCGGCAGAATGGTGTACACCACGTGGCCGGTACCGCACAGGATAGTCAGGGTACAGGTAACAAATGGTGCTACGATAGAAACGTATTTTGGGTTACGACGCAGCAGCTTTTCAGCAATTTGCAGCATAACGTCAAGACCGCCGGAGGCTTGCAAGGTTGCAGAAGCGGCCACCACGGCAATAATAACCAGCATTACATCAACAGGGGGTTTACCCGGCTGGAGATGGAACACGAAAACCAGAATAACCAGGCCGATACCGCCTAACAAACCCAGCGCGATACCGCCCTTTCTGGCACCATAAAACAAACATATTAATATTATGAGAAGTTGTATACTAAATAACATTTTATTTACCCTCGCGAAAAACCCAGTCAATTTTTTGAAAAATGGATCTGTGGCACATTCTTTTTTGCCGGAATAAGCATCAAAAAATGGTCAGTATTCGATATGTCCGTATTTGCGATTAATGTTTAAATGTCTGGCTAGAATGTATTTATAACTTTCTGGAAATATTTAGCTTTTTTCTATGGCATTGATCAGAGGAGAGAATCCTCAGGCGATGGGAAGTAGGGCTGGTTATGAAGCGCTGCGGCTGACGCTGTAGTTGGGCTGGCTTACACCGGTTTTCCGGGGGCTGACCGTTGGTTCTACATTGTCCGCTATTACGTAAAACACCGGTATACCAGGTGAGTGTATTCTTTATGTGATCGCGGTCACGCCATGTCATGTGGTAATGAGTCTGGCGTACGGATACGTTTATTTGCTCACAAAAATGTACGGTGTCCATAGTACGTAGCATGGTCTCCATTGCTACCAGTCTAGATTTTTATGTCTGATGAAATTCAGACTAATCCTTTAGGAGTAAAAATACACACTCTGTGGGTTAGTTAATACTTAATTAACTTTTGTTAGCGATTTTGAAATTAAAAACAGTGTGATGTTTATCAATAACAAAATAATGAATTTAACATGTTTGATACAAATATATTTGATCTAACGCAAATTCACTATTTATCTGTTTTAGCGGGACAAAAAGGGATTTTTCATTATTTTAATAATTGTTACTTTTATATAACGAATAATCCCTGGGGGAGCGTTTTATTGGCAGTATTGTTTAAGTAATGAGTAATGCTCAGCCTGAACGCGGTAGCGGTAAACCGGTCGGCCAGTAACACCATAATGGATACTGGTAAATAAGATATGACAATTGACGAGCCAGATAAGGTATTTACGGCATGAGACCCGGGAGATATTGACCTCGTTCGCCAGTTCATCCGTGGAGAATTCCTGGTCCTGGTGCTCATCAATCCACTGACACAGCGTACGTAACGTTTGTGGTGTCAGCCCCTTGGGTAAGCGCCGCGTTTCCTGCTCGCTGGAAGAGCTACCATGAATCAGTTGGTCAAGCTCTGACTGTTCATAGTACTGATGCTTCTCCATATCCGTTTTCTTCTGCAGCCAGTTGGTTAAGGCTTCTTCAAAGCGTGAGGCCTGAAATGGTTTGATCAGATAATCAACGACACCGTAGTGGAGTGAGTCTTTAATGGTTGTCGCATCGGCGGCGGAGGAGATGACGATGACATCACATTTACAGCCTTCGCTGTGCAGAATGGGTAACAGGTCCAGACCGTTTTCTTTCTGCATATAAATATCCAGTAGAATCAGGTCAATACGATGTTCGCCATGAAAGATGATCTCTTTGGCTTTTTCGAGAGTAGAGGCCGTTCCGCAGCAATGAAAACCAGACAGCTGCGCGACATAACGGCGGTTTAACTCCGCTACCATTGCATCGTCATCGACAATTAAGACATTGATCATCTGCTGGCCCTCTCACCATTCCACGGTAACTGTACAAAAAATTGGGTGAAGACCCCAGGTTCGGATTCGACGGAAATATTGCCGCCAACGTTTTCAACCTGCTGTTTCACAAGTGCTAAACCGACGCCTCGTTCGGTTCCTTTTGACGAGACGCCCTTCTCAAAGATGTGGTCAATGCGTTCGGGGGCGATCCCCGGACCATCGTCATTCACTTCGCAATGCAACCAGCCGTGTCGATAATGTAAGGATACGCTGATCTCACCCCCCGGTTCTTGACCTAGCGCCTCCAGGGCGTTTTCAATCAAATTACCCAGCACGGTGATCAACACTGCCACCTGATCTTCATTACTATTTTCCGGCAACTGGCTTTCATTACTAATGATCAGACTATGACCTAAATCAGATGTGCGATTAATCTTACTGAGTAAAAAGCCCGCGATCACCGGTGATTTTATTTTGCCTAACAGTGAGCCAATCTCTTCCTGATAATTGTTGGCCGTCTTAATGATATAATTTTCCAACTGCTTATAACTTTTCAGGTGCAATAATCCCAGAATCACGTGTAACTTGTTCATGAATTCGTGGGATCGTTCACGAAGTGCATCGGCATAGTTAACCATACCGTCCAGACGTTGCATGAGTTTTCGGACTTCCGTTTTGTCTCTGAACGTTGAAATTGCCCCGATGATTCTGCCATTGCTGAGTACTGGAACGGTGTTGATTAAAAGCAGCCGGTCCTTCACCGTGATCTCCTCATCACGGCGTGGCGTTCCATCACGTAGCACCTGCGAAAGATCAACTACCTGAGACCATGCATGGCTGAGTGTGGAGAGTTGGGCATCATCCTGCGACTTTCGGTAATCCAATAGCTCCTGGGCGGCCTGGTTTATTAGCGTGACCTCACCACTATCATCAACGGCAATGACCCCCTCCTTTATAGAGTGCAGCATCGCCTGGCGCTGTTCGAACAGGTTGGATATTTCATAAGGCTCCAGACCAAACAGAATGCGTTTGAGAACCTTCACCAATACCCAGGTACCTAGTAACCCAACCAGAACGCCAAATAAGATAGACCAAAAGATACTGCCGCGGCTGTTATTGATCTGTTCGGTGACCCTGCTTAACTCGAGACCGATCGACACAACCCCAATCTGCTGGTGATGATCGTCATAAATAGGGGTGAAAACGCGTAGCGCTTTAGCCAGAAAGCCGCGATTAATGGCAACGTTCTCTTTGCCCTGTAACGCCAACAGGATATCGTCGCCTTTAAACGGTTGGCCGATACGTTGTGCTTCAGGGTGCGAATAACGAATGCTTTTCATATCCGTGACAACGATGAATAAAAAATCGTTGCGCTTATTTACCGCTTGAGCAATTGCCTGGATGCCGCTGTCCTCAGGCTTTTTCTTGAGCCCCTCGCGGATTTCAGGAGAGTTTGCCAACGTTCGCGCGACCGCAAGCGCTTTGTCTGCTAAGGCATCACGTGTCGTGTTGCTGATTTGCGAGAAGTAAATCAAATGAACGACGAGTAGCACAGAGAAGAGGACCGCGCTGACCATGAGGATCACGGTTGTGCCGAGTTTCATCGGGCGTTTGCGTATAGCCGTTCGTTGCAGAGGGTGTCTCATCGCAGTCCTGGAATCACTGTTTGTGCGGGTATTATCGCCTGATGAGGTACGTAATTCAAAGGTAGTAGGGGATCCGGGCACTCCCGCCGCCATCCCTTCTTATATATGTAGTAGAAAACGGGCATCCGTTATTTTCTTTCTATATAGAAAAGAGGATTCAATGTTGGTTTCTTCTTTTTCCGGGATGTGATGCAGGAAATATTGACGGCTTTGTGGATAACTCTGTGTGTAAATGGGTATAAGGCGGGGGTCTGCTGGGGATTGCAGCAGTCAGTCATTTTTCTGTCATTTAAGGGTTGCGGGTTGAGGGAAACTCCCTATAATGCGCCTCCATCGACACGGCGGAT
>NZ_KQ089803.1:290212-312952 GCF_001034465.1 Citrobacter sp. MGH100 | reverse complement strand
CGAAATTTTATTCGCTAACCTGGAAGAACTGAAAAGGTTGTCACGAATGACCAGTGACATGCTTTTTCTGGCACGTTCAGAGCATGGTCTGCTGCAGCTGGAGAAACATGATGTGGATCTGGCCGCCGAACTGAATGAATTACGTGAGTTATTCGAGCCCCTGGCAGACGAAACAGGAAAGACAATCACGGTTGAAGGAGAGGGCGTTGTTGCCGGAGACAGCGATATGCTGCGACGTGCTTTCAGTAACCTGCTCTCCAATGCTATCAAGTATTCTCCCGATAACACCTGTACAGCGATACGCCTTGAGCGTGACAGTGACTGTGTGAACGTGATGATTACCAATACGATGTCTGGCCCGGTTCCCGCTAATCTTGAACGTTTGTTTGACCGGTTCTATCGCGCAGACTCATCAAGGGTCCACAACACGGAAGGCGCGGGGCTGGGATTATCAATTACAAGGTCGATCATTCATGCTCACGGCGGCGAGCTGTCAGCAGAACAGCAGGGGCGGGAAATTGTGTTCAAAGTGCGCCTGTTAATGGATTAATCCCGTTATTCAGGAGAAACCTGAAAGGTGACAAAATTGTCATCATTCAGTCACGCGATAAACAGAGGCGGTTTTTTATAATCAGTCATAAATCAGGACCAGCGTGATAACCCAATCGCCCGGTTCCTGGAGTGATGATTAACCAGCCCTGTAATCAAATGCTTTAGCATTGATTGTTCGGGTATGAAAACACCGGAGACCCAACCATGAAAAAGATTCTTGTATCCTTTATTGCCATGATGGCTGTCGCTTCATCTGCCATGGCTTCAGAGACAATGAACATGCATGACCAGGTAAATAATGCCCAGGCACCGGCCCATCAGATGCAGTCTTCAACTGTTAAAAGCACAGTTGAGGGAGAGAGCATGAAAATGATGGATATGAATGACCACGATAAGGCAGCAATGTCCCATGAAATGATGCAAAACAGTAATTCTGCCGCTCACCAGGACATGGCTGAAATGCATAAAAAAATGATGAATGCTAAACCAGGGGCTACCAACGAAACAGCAAAGTCATTTTCTGAAATGAGCGAGCATGAGAAGGCCGCAGTAGTGCATGAGAAGGCGAATAATGGTCAGTCTTCCGTTGTTCACCAGCAGCAGGCTGAAAAGCATCGCAGTCAGATCACCCAGAATTAACCCGCAGCTCCACTTGTAAGACCCTCATTTGACGCCAAATTCACTGGCTTACGCTCCTGCCCGGGAGCGTTTTTTTTATGCTTCACTACAATGTAGCCGTGAAGCCAACAACGACTATTTGTCCCCCACTCCACAGAGCATGTTTTCTATCCTTACATGAAATAGCCCTCCCATATAGATACGAAAAAACATATGTGTTTTTTGACTTTTAGCCTCAGAAGCGCGAAACTCGCCATTCAAAGCAGGAGAGTATAATGACACAAATTTCATCCCTACAACTTTTCAAAATCCTATCTGATGAGACCCGTCTGGGTATCGTACTGCTGCTCAGAGAGATGGGAGAGCTATGCGTGTGCGATCTCTGCACGGCACTGGAACAGTCACAACCCAAGATCTCCCGCCATCTGGCGATGCTTCGGGAATGTGGACTGTTGCTGGATCGCAAACAGGGCAAGTGGGTTCACTACCGCTTATCCCCACATATTCCTTCCTGGGCCGCTCAGGTGATTGAGCAGGCCTGGTTAAGCCAACAGGACGACGTGCAGACCATCGCCCGTAAGCTGGCATCAGCCAACTGCTCTGGAAGCGGTAAGGCTGTTTGTATCTAAAAAATTTGCCTGAACATATATGATTTTACGAATGTGAGGTATCAAAGATGAAAACGTTAACCGTGTTTGATCCGGCGATGTGCTGCAGTACCGGCGTTTGTGGTTCAGATGTTGATCAGGTTCTGGTCGATTTTTCTGCTGATGTGCAATGGCTGAAAGGGCGTGGGGTTCAGATCGAACGTTACAACCTGGCGCAACAGCCGATGAGCTTCGTTGAGAACGCTAAAGCGAAAGCATTCCTTGAAGCTTCTGGAGCCGAAGGGCTTCCGCTGCTGTTGCTGGATGGCGAAACGGTGATGGCAGGGCGTTATCCCAAACGTGCTGAACTGGCTCGCTGGTTAGGTATTCCGCTGGAGAAAGTGGGCGTGGCTCCGACAAGCTGCTGTGGTGGTAACACTTCCTGTTGTTGAGTATGTCAGGAGAACATATGCATTTTTTACAGAATATCCCGCCTTACCTGTTTTTCACTGGCAAAGGAGGAGTAGGTAAAACCTCAATTTCCTGCGCTACAGCTATACGCCTGGCAGAACAGGGCAAGCGCGTCCTGCTTGTCAGTACCGATCCGGCTTCTAACGTTGGTCAGGTATTCGATCAGACTATCGGGAAAACTATCCAGCCCGTGACTGCTGTGTCTGGTCTTTCGGCTCTGGAGATTGACCCGCAGGATGCCGCCCAGCAATACCGCGCCAGAATCGTTGACCCTATTAAAGGTCTTTTGCCTGATGACGTTGTTAACAGCATCAGTGAACAGCTTTCAGGAGCTTGTACGACAGAGATTGCTGCGTTCGACGAGTTTACTGGCTTACTGACCGACGCTTCTCTGCTGACCCGCTTCGATCACATCATTTTTGATACTGCCCCAACGGGCCACACTATTCGCCTTCTTCAGCTTCCCGGAGCCTGGAGCAGCTTCATCGAAAGTAACCCAGATGGTGCTTCCTGTCTTGGGCCGATGGCGGGGCTGGAAAAGCAGCGTGAGCAATATGCTCATGCGGTTGAGGCATTATCCGATCCTGAACGAACTCGCCTTGTGCTGGTCGCGCGATTGCAAAAATCAACACTGCAGGAAGTCGCTCGTACTCATGGCGAATTATCAGCTATTGGCCTTAAAAATCAGTATTTAGTCATTAACGGTGTCCTGCCTGCGAGCGAAACAGAACGTGATGCACTGGCCGCTGCAATATGGCAACGGGAGCAAGAGGCGCTGGCAAATCTTCCTGCCAGATTATCTGATTTGCCGACAGACAACTTATACCTTCAGCCGCTGAACATGGTTGGTGTGTCCGCATTGAAAGGCCTGCTCAACGAACACGCTGAGATAACATCGCTTCCTGAACAAAGCACACAGAACAAGCCAGAGAATATGTCGTTGTCTGTCCTGGTTGATGATATCGCCCGCAGTGAACACGGTTTGATTATGCTGATGGGCAAAGGTGGTGTGGGTAAAACCACAATGGCTGCGGCTATCGCCGTCAGTCTGGCGGATAAGGGTTTTGATGTGCATCTCACCACCTCAGATCCTGCTGCACATCTCAGTACAACGCTCAATGGCAGCCTTAAAAATCTGCAGGTCGGCCGAATCAACCCTCACGATGAAACTGAACGCTATCGTCAGCATGTTCTTGAGACGAAAGGCAGGGATCTGGATGAGGCCGGGAAGCGGCTGCTCGAAGAGGATTTACGTTCTCCTTGCACAGAAGAGATTGCGGTGTTCCAGGCGTTCTCACGCGTCATCCGTGAAGCAGGCAAACGGTTTGTGGTCATGGATACGGCACCGACCGGGCATACGCTATTACTGCTTGATGCGACCGGGGCTTATCACCGTGAGATTGCCAGGAAGATGGAGGATAAAGGTCATTTTACCACTCCGATGATGCAGCTTCAGGACCCGGAACGTACCAAAGTCTTGCTGGTCACTCTGCCTGAAACCACACCTGTACTGGAAGCGGCAAACCTGCAGTCCGATCTTGAACGTGCGGGGATTCATCCCTGGGGCTGGATTATCAATAACAGCCTTTCGATGGCACTGTTGCAAAGTTAGCGATGAGGCAGCCTTTTGTCTTATTCAAAGGCCTTACATTTCAAAAACTCTGCTTACCAGGCGCATTTCGCCCAGGGGATCACCATAATAAAATGCTGAGGCCTGGCCTTTGCGTAGTGCACGCATCACCTCAATACCTTTGATGGTGGCGTAAGCCGTCTTCATGGATTTAAATCCCAGCGTGGCGCCGATTATCCGTTTCAGTTTGCCATGATCGCATTCAATCACGTTGTTCCGGTACTTAATCTGTCGGTGTTCAACGTCAGACGGGCACCGGCCTTCGCGTTTGAGCAGAGCAAGCGCGCGACCATAGGCGGGCGCTTTATCCGTGTTGATGAATCGCGGGATCTGCCACTTCTTCACGTTGTTGAGGATTTTACCCAGAAACCGGTATGCAGCTTTGCTGTTACGACGGGAGGAGAGATAAAAATCGACAGTGCGGCCCCGGCTGTCGACGGCCCGGTACAGATACGCCCAGCGGCCATTGACCTTCACGTAGGTTTCATCCATGTGCCACGGGCAAAGATCGGAAGGGTTACGCCAGTACCAGCGCAGCCGTTTTTCCATTTCAGGCGCATAACGCTGAACCCAGCGGTAAATCGTGGAGTGATCGACATTCACTCCGCGTTCAGCCAGCATCTCCTGCAGCTCACGGTAACTGATGCCGTATTTGCAGTACCAGCGTACGGCCCACAGAATGATGTCACGCTGAAAATGCCGGCCTTTGAATGGGTTCATGTGCAGCTCCATCAGCAAAAGGGGATGATAAGTTTATCACCACCGACTATTTGCAACAGTGCCGACGATTTATCTGGGCTGTAAACACATGGTTGCTGTTTCTCATGTTCGGAGCTGTTACCGGTTTTATGACCGGGCTATTAGCCGTGGGTGGAGGATTTATTATCGTCCCGTTATTGCGGCAATTTACCCCCCTTCCTATTCACAGTTGCATCGCAACCTCGCTGATGATTGTCGCATTGGTAAGTATAGGCGGGATTGCAGTGGCAGTGATACAGGGTGCCACTCTGCCCTTGCCTTTTACTCTCTGGTTTGTGCTTAGTGCTGCGACAGGGATGTCGATTGGCCGAAGGCTAAGCCAGCATTTACCTGAACATATTGTGCAGAAGGGGTTTTCCGGACTACTGATCGTCGTTGCCCTGGGGATGGTATTTAATGCCGTTATGATGAAGTTTAGTGGCTAAGATCAATATGATTGCCGACAGAGATATAAAAGCTCAAGGATAATGAATTCCTTGCTTTATTGTTTCGAACTTATCTGTCGCCTGCAATACCACGGGATTGCTATAACCAGCGACGAACCCGTTGCGTATAGCGTTTCCATTCCAACCCGAAACGTTTTCGAAGCTGTTCCTCTTCAATATCGATATGCAATCTGGCAACTACATTGCAAGTTCAAACCTCATCGAGATAGGTTTTATTAATTAATAGCAGAATGAATCGTCACGGACAATCTTGACACTTCCGAGCCAACTATAAAGGTATAAGGCAGAATCGCCTACCGGTTCAGAGTCATTCCATAGTTCCCTTTGGTATGCTGCACACTCCCAGACTCAAGAGGCAAAGCAAAAAATTCTCCACCGGTGAGCAGAGTATATTGCATATGCCAGTTTACGAGTGTATATATAGCATATACCAATAAGGAGCCTTCATGCCAAGACCCAGAATTCCCCGTAACATCTGTGGCCGCCCTGCGGATACCTGTTTTAAGCCCAATGCGCGACCGATGAGCCAGCTTGAACATGTTCATTTAAAAGAAGATGAGTTTGAAGCGTTACGACTGGTCGATTTACTGGGCATGCAACAGCAGGAAGCGGCTGTTGCAATGAGGGTTTCAAGACAGACACTGGCCAATGTCCTGAAAGCGGCCCGTTTTAAGGTTGTGGACTGTCTCACTCAGGGCAAGGCCTTAATAATGCACTCTGAAAGGGAAGGAGTTACACAAGATGATCACAGCCATTCCAGTGAATGACGACCGGGTAGCAAATCATTTTACCAAAGCGAGTCACCTTGTCCTAGTGGATGAGCGCGGTGTGGAGCTCAGCCGGACAGAAAATCCCGCGCTGGGCGCAGATTGTTCAGGTAAACGGAAGCTGGTTGACCTTCTGGTTCAACAGCAGGTCAGCCGCGTTGTGGTCCGTAACATCGGGGAACGGATGCTGGGTAAATTATTGGGGCATCAGATCGCGGTGTACCAGACTGACTGTGGCCGTCGTTTGTTCACTGAACTGTGTGATCCGGATACCCGTGTTCTGACTGAACTGAATAAGCCGGAGCAGGGGCGCCAGTCCTTTAATCATGAGGCGAAAGGGAAAAAATGCTGTAACTCTGACGGGAACACAGCAGAAAATGCGTGCCAGGGTGGGCGTCAGCATCATCACGGAAACGGGCGCTGTTGCCATTCATGAGTTTATTTCATCACGGGCGGTGATTTTTATCAGACCCGTACTGTGTATAAACCAGGAGCCGGAATGAATGATGCCGGGAAAGACACTCAGCTGACTGAATTCCTGATGCCTCCCGTCAGTACAACCGGACGCTGAACAGAAACAGATGAATTGTTATCTTGATGCCAGAAATGCCCATAACTGTTGTATGGTTTGTGGTTCCCTCGACAACAACCCTGATACGGTGAACTTAATGTTTTCAGAATACCCGGATGGATCTGTATGTGCTGACTACACGGCCGATCACAGACATCAGGGGTATACGGGTCTTTTACATGGCGGAATGACGAGTACCTTGCTGGATGCCGCAATGACTCACTGCTTGTTTATGCAGGGAGTGCAGGCCCTGACGGCTGAACTGACTGTCAGATTCATTTCACCCGTTTGTACCGGTGACAAGCTGATGGTCTGTGCCAGACTGCTTGGGCAACGCAGGGGGGTTTACCAGCTCGAAGCATGGCTGGCAAAGGGACAGCAGAAAGTGGCTCGTGCCACGGCGAAATTCATTGTCCCGTCGCAGGATATTGCTCTGGCGCATGGCTAGTGTGGCAGACGCCAGGTGTAACTGGTTATTATAAAAATATGAAGCGTGTTTTGCTCAGACCGGAAAGAATAATGGCATATCGTATATCCCACTTAAACAGTGTAAGAGGTAGTTATGAGTAAACAAATAATTGATATTGGTATTCCTGAATCATCCCGGGTGGAGATTGCAGACGGTCTGTCCCGGCTTCTTGCTGACACCTATACCCTGTATATAAAAACACATTACTATCACTGGAATGTAACTGGCCCCATGTTTAACAGCTTACATTTAATGTTTGAAAATCAATACAATGAGCTGGCCACTGCTGTTGATGATATCGCTGAACGTATACGCTCGCTCGGATGCTTCGCGCCCGGCACATATCATGAATTTTCACGTTTAACAGCGGTTAATGAAGACAAGGATATTCCGGCAGCAAAAAACATGATTGAGAATCTTGTCCAGGGCCAGGAGACTGTGGTTAAAACTGCGCGCTCCCTGTTCCCTGTTGTTAATAATGCGAATGATGAAGCCACAGCAGATCTGCTTACACAACGTATCCAGTTACATGAGAAAACTGCCTGGATGTTGCGCAGCCTGCTTGAATAATGTAAACCGGTGGCAGCAGAAAAAACGGTTTGTCAGCCACAGGCCATTGCTGTCAGTGCAGTACCATCCGTGCTGCCGTGGCTGTTTTTTCTGACCGTAATAGTATAAAAACCGATAAATCAATAAGTTAAACAGTGAACGCGTGAGCGATAAATACAGTCCGGACAGGCATTACCGATGGGTATATCCGGACCACTGTCGCTTTCCCGTTATAATATCGCAGATACCGGCCAGGCTCTTCACAACCTGACAGGGTTAATGCTGCAATGATAAAACGGTTTGCGTGGAAAGCAGGATCACATTATTCGTTGTTATGGCTTCCTTTACCTGTGCCTGCCTGCGGGCAGTAGAGATCATACAAGGTATTTAACAACGTCATGATACGGTTATCCTCAATACGGTAATATACCATTTTACCTGCCCGTCGGGTCTCGACAAGCTTCAGGCGGCGCATTACACCCAGTTGCTGAGACAGGGTCGGCTGAGTGATACCGACTGCAGCTTCCAGCTCGGCCACATTCGCTTCCCCATGGCTTAACTGGCACATCAACAGCAACCGGTCGCTGTTAGCCAGTCCCCGTAAGACATCTGCTGCCCCCAGGGCTGCATTTTTCATATCGGTCTGACGTTTTGTGTCTTCATTCATGGGCATTGCTGGTTTCTCACATTCTGTATTTTTATATAATGTTATTTAGTATACTGATGGTGCCATAATTTTGCCACCGTGTTCGCCAGGTCTGCAGCGTCCAGCTGGCCTGGGTAACTAATTATATCTGGCAGACATTTTGCCCCGAGTGAACAGAGAGGATGTAATGAAAATAGTGATTGTTGGTGGTGTTGCCGGCGGTGCGTCCGCTGCAGCCAGAGCTCGCCGGTTGTCAGAAGATGTCAGTATTGTTGTGTTTGAACGGGGAAGCGATGTCTCTTTCGCCAACTGTGGATTGCCTTATCATATAGGCGGAAAAATTCCGTTACGGCAGTCACTTATTCTTAAGACTCCGGAGGATTTTAAATCCCGCTTTAACATAGACGTCCGTACCTGCCATGAAGTGACGTCAGTGGATCCGGTTAATAAAACAGTGACAGTTAAAAATTTGACCTCAGGTGAGATCCATACCGAAGTATGGGATCGTCTACTCCTCAGTACCGGAGCCGCGCCGGTTGTCCCTCCTTTGCCCGGGCTACAGCAAGAGGGCGTCTTTACGCTCCGAAATCTTACTGACATGGATGCTATCCTGGCGTGGATTGAGCAACATAACGTCGCTCACACCACGCTTGTCGGGGGGGGATTCATCGGACTTGAAGTGATGGAGGCTCTGAGCGAACGGGGGATCCGTGTTACCCTGCTGGAGATGGAGGAACAGGTTATGGCTCCGGTTGATCCTGAAATGGCATCAGCCC
Organism: Citrobacter sp. MGH100; assembly: GCF_001034465.1. NCBI lineage: Bacteria > Pseudomonadati > Pseudomonadota > Gammaproteobacteria > Enterobacterales > Enterobacteriaceae > Citrobacter > Citrobacter sp. MGH100. The sequence continues at coordinate 304,111 of NZ_KQ089803.1, read as the reverse complement.
TGCATCAGGAAATCCGGAATCATGGCGTGGATCTGCGTCTCAGAACGGCACTCACCGAGGTGCTGCGGACAGAAACGGGATTCCGCGTTGCACTGTCTGACGGTGGCTTTGTGCAGACCGACATGGTTATTCTCGCCATCGGGGTAAAACCTGAGAACAGCCTTGCCACAGTAGCCGGGCTCGAAGTGGGTAAACGGGGAGGTATAAGCGTCAATGCCTGTATGCAGACCAGTATTCCTGACATCTACGCCGTGGGGGATGCAGTTGAAACACCTGACCTTGTCTTTCAGGAACCCGCTAATATTCCTCTGGCTGGGCCCGCCAACCGCCAGGGACGCATTGCTGCTGATAACATGCTTGATCACCACAGCCTTTACCATGGCAGTCAGGGGACATCCATTTGTAAGGTATTTTCGCTGAGTATTGGCAGCGTCGGTGCGAATGAAAAGCAACTGAAAGCCCATGGTACCCGATACGAGAAGGTTTACGTCCATGCTGCTGATCATGCCGGTTACTACCCTGGGGCTACGATGATCAGTCTGAAACTGCTGTTCAGCCCCGATACCGGTAAAATTCTGGGGGCCCAGGCGTCAGGGAAAAAAGGGGTTGATAAACGCATCGATGTTCTGTCTGTCGCGCAGCGCGCGGGACTTACCGTCAACGATCTCGAGCATCTTGAGCTGACTTATGCCCCGCCTTTTAACAGTGCAAGGGACGTTGTTAACCAGGCCGGTATGGTGGCGGCAAATGTCATCAGGGGAGATACGGCCATATGTCATGTCAGCGATGTTTTGCAACGGGAACCGGGCAGTTATTGTTTAGTTGATATTCGTTCTCCTGAAGAACTGAAACAATTTGGCGAATATCCTGATGCGCTATCCATCCCTCTGGATTCTCTGCGGGAGAATCTTGAAAAATTGCCTGTAGATAAAGAGATTTTTATCGGTTGTCAGAGTGGTCTGCGCGGGCATGTGGCATACCGTATTCTGCAGGCTCACGGCTTCCGGACATATAATCTGAGTGGTGGCTTTATAACCTGGCAGGCGGTTATGGAGTCGATGAATCAATAAGAGATGAGGTGCCATACACATGGCACCTCATCTGGTTCTGACGCATTAAGACGTCGCCGGGTAACATACTGTTTTTTTATAATGTTACCTGCCCATGCTTCTGATACGAAAAGCTTTTAAGCGCCTGCACTATCCCATTGATGTTATTGCTCAATGTGTTCGCTGGTATCTGACTTACGCCCTCAGCCTGCGCAATCTCGAAGATATGATGACGGAGCACGTCGTTATCGTTGACCATTCCACTCTTCATCGCTGGGTTATGCGCCTGGCACCGTCGTTCCGCCAGTATAAGCGTAATGTAGGTCGGCGGTGGCGGATGGACGAAACTTACATTAAAATCAAAGGCCAGTGGAAATATCTGTACCGGGAGGTTGATACCGCGGGGCAGACCGTCGACTTCCTGTTGACCGCCAGACGCGACGCTGCGGCTGCCTTACGCTTCTTTCGCAAGGCCATTCGCCACCACGGTGAGCCTGAGTAGACTGGCTCCATGAATCTCCAGACAGTTGGTATCACTTAAATTAGTGATAGTCTTAATACTAGTTTTTAGACTAGTCGTTGGAGTCCGGATGATTGATGTTTTAGGTCCGGAGAAGCGCAGACGGCGCAGCCTTCAGGAAAAAATCGCCATTGTTCAGCAGAGCTTTGAACCCGGTATGACCGTGTTGCTGGTTGCCCGTCAGCATAGTGTTGCTGCCAGTCAGCTGTTCCTGTGGCGTAAGCAGTACCAGGAAGGTAGTCTCACCGCCGTTGCTGTGGGTGAACAGGTTATACCCGCGTCGGAACAGGCATCTGCGATGAAGCAAATTAAAGAGCTACAGCGCCTGCTGGGCAAGAAAACCATGGAAAACGAGCTGCTGAAAGAAGCCGTTGAATATGGCCGACAAAAAAGTGGATAGCGCACGTGCCCTTGCTGCCGGAGGATGGCGAATAAGCCTTGTCAGCTGTTGGCTACGGGTCTCACGTGCGCAACTGCATGCTATGGCTCGTCGGTCGAAGAACTGGCAGGAGCGTCGACGCAAGCGCAAGCCTGATGATATTGAAGCTCTGGATCGTATCCATACCGTTATCGGCGATCTGCCTACGTATGGTTATCGTCGGGTGTGGGCACTGCTGCGCAGACAATCAGAAACGGACGACATGGCGGTGATCAATGCCAAACGCGTATACTGAATCATGCGTAAGAATGCGCTGTTTGCTTGAGCGTAAACCGGCAATACCGCCCTTGAAGCCGGCGCATACAGGGAAGGTAGGACTGGAGCCTAAACATACGGCGGTACGTAGCCCGGAAAGCAACGGGATGGCAGAGAGCTTCGTGAAAACGATGAAGCGGGATTACATCAGCATCATACCGAAGCCGGACGGGTTAACAGCGGTAAAGAACTTTGCAGAGGCCTTCGAACATTACAACGAATGGCATCCGCATAGTGCACTGGGGTATCGTTAGCCACGGGAATATCTACGGCGGCGAACCAGTAATGGGTTAAGCGATAAAAAGTGTCTGGAAATATAGGGACTAATCTACTGAGGTTGTAACCATCGATAAAAGCGGTGCCAACATGGCGGCGCTGGCCACACTCAACGCCAGTAAACCTGAAGAAGAAACCATCACCATCAGGCAGAGTAAATACCTGAACAACCTGATTGAGCAGGACCATCGGAATATCAAACGCCGAATACGACAGATACTGGGGTTCAAATCATTTCGGCGAGCGCAGACGATAATGGAGGGCATTGAGTTAGTGCATATGATACGTAAAGGGCAATATCAGCATCCCGCTGAAGAGCCTTTATCACCGGCGGAACAATTTTACCTGTTGGTTGCCTAAAATATAGACAGCGCAATAATTACTGACTTGTCTACGCTAATGCGACAGAACCCAACGAGCTGGATTGCCAATCGGCGAAGACCTCTACGGCAGAAAATCCGAGCGTAACAACGAGCGGCCAATACAGCTTCGCTCCGGTTGAGTTGCCATGAATATGGCCATCGTGTGCTTACATGATTTTGATTCCGTTTATTTTACAAAAGCCCCCAGATGATCTTGACGGCGGTCCCTAACAGGACGAATCCAATGATGTATTTAAGCTGTTGCCCTTTGAGTTTTTCGCTCATTAACCACGCGCCAAATGCAGCCCCTCCCGCCGATGCGATACCGGTGGCACCGACCAGCGAATAATCCATTCCCGAAAGCGTTGCGTGGGCAAAGAAACCGGTCAGAGAAGCAAACACGACCACGAAAGAAGCGGTTGCTGACGCCCGTTTGGGTTCCAGCCCGGCCCCCACGAGTGCCGGGACGATGATGCTGCCACCTCCAACCCCTAACAGGCCACCGACAAAACCCGCAACACCGCCAAGGGACAAACTACTCAACATCTGGCTTCGCGCACTACGCTGAATTCCAGAAGATTTTGGCGCGTACAACAACATCATGAGGCTGGCAAAAATAAGAAAACCGGAGAACAGCCACAGTAGAAAATGGCGGTCTAACCTTTGGCTGACATGAACCCCGATTGGCGACAAAACCACGGCCACAATCAAAATGGGGAGTGCCAACCGCCATTCGACCAAACGCTTGCGAATGAATGTCGTTGTCGACACGCTCGTCGATATGGCATTCAGAAGCAAGGCGGTGGCCATCGCTGCATGAATTTCGACCCCTAGTGCCAAGAAGATCGGAACCAGAATAAAAGCGGCTCCGACTCCGGCCATGGCCATGATAGCGGTTAGAAAAAACGTTGCAACGGCAGCGATGGCAAGCATTTCAATTCCTTAGCAAAATGAGGATACAGTATGTCCAGCCAGTTTTTCCTGGCAAGGAATGCAAAGCCGTCCCGCTTCCGTGTCGATCAGTTTATCGACAAAGACACGTTCCCCACATTTGGCGCATAGTTCCGTGTCAAAGCAGCTTTTACCGCGTGGAAGTTCAAACGGCTTCTTTAGCCCGATATCGAGAAACATTTCTTCCGGCATCGATATGACCTTGTTAACCAGGGGGTCAGTGACTTCGGCGGGAATATCCTGTGGCGCTATGCCTTGTTTGCGTTGGGCAACAAAAGGCGAGTTGAGCATGTTGCCGAAAAACTCGTCCTTTAGCCGTACACGTACTGAGCGCCCGGTCTTCACGTCTATCAGAGTGAAAGCCATCTTGTTGTAATAGCGCTTCTCGATGTTCGACTTGCCGTAGGTGCATCCCGTAGCCGACATTACGCCATCCAGAAAGCATCCCGCAGCATGGCCTTTCCCTGTTTCTGCTATGACATGCAGCTCCTTGTCTTCTGCCCGTTCCACACCGAGCGCTCTCATCGCTGCTTGCGCAGCACGGTAGCCTAAAGGCATTGCTGGACACTTATGGCCGTGAAAGACCATCGCCGCTTCGAATTCATCGTGTGTCATTACTCTATCTCCTTCGTGAGTCGCGTAGCTTCCTGATGAAGCCACTATCTTGAAGACGAATGAACTCGCAAAAGGATGCAGAAATTTTCTTCGAGATTGATTTCAGTAATCCTCACGCCGAGGTGCGTGGTAACAAGCCCGACCACTGTAGTCAAAGTGCACTTGGCAATTACGTATCAACACCTCGCGCAACCGCTGACGAATTCTCCGTAACCTAGACTTCACGACGGAAAGACTTAACTCATGAGTATCGGCAAATTCTTGCTTACAAATGCTGTGCTGGGGGCAGTTTGGATATCGAATCTATGGTCACTCCCGTTTTTGCAACACTGATTTTCGACGATATCATTGGCTTGCTTAAATCTATCCAGCGTCAGAATCGCGCCACGATGAGTTCTGCGCCTGATGAACCTCAGAAAAATCATACGGCTTCAGATGAGCCATTCCGATATACAGGTTCTTCAACAGGCCGGTCGGCCGTTTGTATCATCAATGATCAGCATTCGCAAACCAGATAGGTGATTGTTTAAAAATTTATTGTTAGAGACTTACGACGCGAACGTCTGTTGTCGCGTCGTAAGCACCCAGGCTATCCTGGCCAGCTTGTTTGCGAGTGCGCAGGTCACAACAAAGTTGCTTTTTCTGCACATTAATTCCCTGGCCCAGTTTGCCTTTCTGGTGTTCTAGTTTTTGTTTTTTGTATGAACACTCTGGGGCACTGGACCAGTAATATTCGGATCTTTTTGTTGCCTCGTTTGCTGATCCCCAACAGAGTTGTTCGACCACCGGTGCTGTACTCACGTGGAAGCAGCCCCGTTGCCGCTGCGAAGTCACGACTACTGGCGTAGTGTTTCCCATCGCCAAGCTCAGTGGAAATAGTACTGACCGTGAGCGTTCCCACACAGGGAATGGTCAATAGACGTTGGCCACAACAGCCTGCCAGTACCTTCTGCGCTCAACCAACATACAAACCCAACGGCTGAATGAGTCATTCCTTTTCTCAGCGCCAATAAGCACTGAAAGATCCCCCTGTACCAAGAGCGTTCGCAGATACGAATAACCGGCTTTTGTGATCCTGCCGAGCTTCGGCTTTCCGCCGCTGCTGTATTGTGATTGCGTCAGTCCCAGCCAGGCGGTCAGTTGACGTCCATTTTTAAAATCATGTGCATTACCGATACTGGCGACCAGCGCACAGGCAGTTGTGGGGCCAACGCCCTTTAGCTCCATCAGCCGCTGACTGCGATGATCTGTTTTGGCCATGCGGGACAAAATTCGGTCATATTCAGTGATGTTAGCTTCAATGTGTTCCAGCAAATCATCAACACATTGCTGAACCTGAAGCGGTAAAGAGCTCTTCTGCACAGAAACTATGTGGCGCAGGGCATCAGTATTTTGTGGCGCGATGACACCGAATTCAGATATCAATCCTCGCAGACGATTATACGTTGCTGTTTTCTCTTCTATGAAACCCTGACGGGTGCGGTGTAAGCATTGCATTGCATCGCCTGCTGGCTTTCGTCCTTCACGGGTACAAATCGCATATGTGGGCGACGAACCGCTTCACAGATAGCCTGAGCATCAGCTGCATCATTCTTCCCTGATTTGCCGGCCATGCGGTAAGTAGACACAAATTTAGCGGCCATCAGACGTGGCTCATGACCATACTGCCGAAATAACCTTGCCAAGTAGTGAGCCCCAGAGCATGCTTCCATCCCGATAACACAGGGAGGCAAACCTGCAATGGACTCAGGAAGAGCAGCACGCGAAACTTTAGGTTTAACCAGAACAGTTCTGCCATTCTGATCAACACCGTGAACAGCAAACACATTTTTAGCAAGATCGATACCGACAGTCGTGATAGTCATAACGAATTACTCCGGGACGATGTGTACCCCATGATTGCACAAGAGTTAATCAGGCGCATAATCAGGGAAAGTCCCTTCCATTCGTTAAGATGATTTTTTGTACGGTTATGGCCCGATCAAAGACCGAGCCGAATGGGTTAACTCTCACCGAAGATAATTTTCTCGAGATCCTGCAAGTCCTGCTGTGATTGCTCGTTAAGGTTGGCCTCTGTTTTGTCGTACCAGCTAAGTAACTTCTGGCCAAGTGGTGTCAAAACCGAGCCTCCACCTTTGCTGCCGCCTGTTGACGTGATGACCACGGGCTTACCTATCCCTTTGTTTAACGTATCAATCAGGAGCCACGCCCTTTTATAGGGTATACCCAAATCTTTTGCGGCGGCTGACAGGGAATGAAACCCATCTATAGCGCGCAATAGATCGATTTTACCCGGCCCCAGCGAGATGTTGTCATTAATGTAAATTCGGGGTCTGACCAAAATAAAATCAGATATAAGCGCTTTTTTATTCATCCTGATACCTTTCTCGAAATTATTTTTGCCGGGTGTGTTTGAACGTTTTGATGGCGGAGATAAGAAGGATCACCCCAAGTAAAGTCATAAGTACTTTAACCGGGAACAGGCCGACCAGAAGTCCGCCAATTGCCGCACCAATCACAGATCCGATGACCATCCATACAAACAGCGGCCTTTCTTTTTTCAGAATCTGGAAAGCATCTGCATTTGTATAACGGGAAAAACCAACAATCATTGTGGGCAGGCTAATCATCAATGACAGGCTTCCGGCCAGTTTGATATCAACCCCGAACAGGATAACGATTGTGGGGATCAGAAGCTCACCGCCTGCCACACCGAGCAATGCTGCGACTATCCCGATAAAGAACCCTGAAATCACACCTGCAATAATTGTGGCAATACCGGGTTGAAATAACCCGCCGGAAATACTGTGCAGTGGTAGCCATGCTTCTGAGAACATGACGAACGACAGTAAAACAAGGAGGAGCAGAATGATTCTGTCCAGCCAGATTCTGGACATCTTAATGGCGCGGCCTGCGGCCCACCATGCCCCAATAAGACTTCCTGCCAGTAAATTCATGACAATATCAAGATGCTCTACCAACTGATCGGTGGCTATCGATTTTGTGCGGAAAATTAGAGCGATAGCGACAACAGCGAGGCTCATTGCTTTGTTAAAGATGACGGCTTCCAGGGTGGGTATTTTGAAACTACCGATCAGGACGGGAAGGCGAAACTCAGCCCCACCGAGCCCAATCAGCCCTCCTAAAGCCCCAATTACCGCGCCTGAGAAAAAACCTTTTCCATTCCTTTTTGAAACTGATGACATGCATTCCTCTCTGATTCGTTATGTCATTCTTGACATAACGATGAGCATAGCATTTCAGATGATAAGTTTGATAGTACGTTGTATAGGCGGGAATTGATCCAGCTTAAAGCTGATTCAATCAGTACCGGTGATTTTATTAAGCGCCTGTATCCGACAAACCTGAGAAGAACTGTAGCCGGTTGCTTCTGCTGTCTCCCGTATACTGAGTTTCTTAACCTGTCGGTAGTACAACACCTTCTGGTGTCGTTCACTGTCTGCCTGCTTGCCCCGGTATTTACCCAGGGAATGAGCACGCTCAATTCCCTGTTGCTGTCGCTGGCGACGACTCAGCCAGTCCTTATGCGACATTGCGGCCATCAGATCGATCAACATATTGTTGATCGCCGTGATAACTGCGCGGGTTATCGGGTCAGCCTGTGAAGGATCTTTATCTGACAGAGCCTGCCATGAAGTTGGGACGTCAAGACTGACGATCCGCAGTTCATGTTGCTCAATCTGCTTTTTCAGCGTCATCCAGTCGCTGTTGCTCAGACGGGTCAGACGGTCTATCTGCTCGACAAGTAAAATATCATTGTGGTGACTGTCCATTAGCAGGCGTCCCAGCTCCGGGCGGTCGAGTTTTGTTCCGCTGATATTCTCCCGGTAGTAACTGGCTATTTTATACCCTCGTTCCTGAACGAACTGCTCCAGCATATCTTTTGCTCGATCGGCAAACTGATCTTTCGTCGACGCTCTCAAATAAGCTCTGATGAACATTTTTTCACCGCATTATCGCTTTTAGGTTATTGCATTTATTCTATCGCATATAGGTTATGTCATTCATCGTGTACCGTCACGTTTTTATTATGGCGTCAGGGTGTACCCTATTGCTACAGGTAAGCCTGTTCAAAAAACAGGCTTACCGTACAATAATTCTCTATATCCAAACTGACCCCTGTAACAGCCTTTCTGGCTGTTTGTATATAATTATGAAAAAATGGTGAGTAGAGTTTCAGGGTAACAGGGGATGCTTATGTCGGTTTTCCACAACTGGCTACTTGAGATCGCATGTGAGAATTACTTCGTCTACATCAAACGCCTTTCCGCCAACGATACCGGCGCAACAGGTGGTCACCAGGTAGGGCTTTATATCCCTTCAGGTATCGTTGAAAAACTCTTTCCGTCTATCAACCATACCCGTGAACTGAACCCTTCGGTTTTTCTCACCGCACATGTGTCATCGCATGATTGCCCTGACAGCGAAGCCCGGGCAATTTATTATAACAGCCGTCATTTTGGTAAAACCCGGAATGAAAAAAGGATTACCCGCTGGGGTAGAGGCAGCCCACTTCAGAATCCTGAAAATACAGGGGCTCTGACGCTCCTGGCTTTCAAGCTTGATGAGCAAGGGGGGGACTGTAAGGAAGTAAATATTTGGGTATGCGCCAGCACTGATGAAGAGGACGTCATTGAGACCGCTATTGGTGAAGTTATACCCGGAGCGCTTATATCCGGCCCCGCAGGACAGATTCTAGGCGGACTATCTCTACAGCAAGCGCCAGTAAATCATAAATATATTCTACCTGAAGACTGGCACCTGCGCTTTCCGTCGGGAAGTGAAATTATTCAGTATGCAGCCAGCCATTATGTGAAAAATTCCCTTGATCCGGATGAGCAACTTCTTGACCGCCGGCGCGTGGAGTACGACATATTTCTATTGGTTGAGGAACTGCATGTTCTGGATATCATCCGGAAAGGATTTGGCTCTGTGGATGAATTTATTGCGCTGGCCAATTCTGTCAGCAATCGCCGTAAATCCAGAGCCGGGAAGTCGCTGGAACTGCACCTGGAGCATCTATTCATTGAGCACGGCCTGCGACACTTTGCGACGCAGGCCATCACAGAAGGTAATAAAAAACCCGATTTCCTTTTCCCTTCCGCAGGGGCTTACCACGATACTGAGTTTCCCGTAGAAAATCTGCGCATGCTGGCAGTCAAGACTACCTGTAAGGATCGCTGGCGTCAGATACTGAATGAGGCTGATAAAATTCATCAGGTGCATCTGTTTACACTCCAGGAGGGAGTTTCTCTGGCTCAATATCGGGAGATGCGGGAGTCGGGTGTCAGATTGGTCGTGCCATCATCTCTGCACAAAAAATACCCGGAGGCGGTGAGAGCTGAGCTAATGACGCTAGGTGCGTTTATTGCTGAGCTGACAGGGCTTTACGCAGATATTCCATAGATTATCTCCCGGCATAAATACCGGGAGGAGCGATCAGATTCGTTCAACCTTGCACGAATCGGCATTAACCGCTTTCAGGATATAAGGTTCAAGCAGTTTGGCTACGGCTTCAAACACGGGCACCACTACGGAGTTACCGAACTGCCTGTACGACTGAGTGTCTGACACAGGAATGCGAAAAGGCCTGCCATCTACTTTTTCAAAACCCATAAGGCGCGCGCACTCTCGTGGAGTCAGCCTGCGGGGCCGATGCGCCTGATTTTCTTCGTTCGCGAAGTCTGTTTCACCTGTGGCCATATCCCAGCCACGGTCTATCAGAATTTCAGACCCGTCTTTGTGATAGCGAGCAGAAAGCGTACGGGCAATGCTTTCTTTATTTTCAGGATTAACGAGGCCAAAACCGAATCCGTTACCCTTAGCTGCGTGCTTTTTGGCGTAGTTATAGAGATACTCCCAGAGTTTCGACGTCAGTATATATTTGCTGTCAACCACGGGTTCCAGCAGTTCGCCAAATGACGGACGCTGTTCCGGATAAAAACGACTAATATCGCGCAGGGTAAAGCCCTGGTGAATGTTCAGATCACGACGGAAACCGACCAAAACGATACGTTCTCGGTGCTGAGGTAAAAAGTGCTTTCCGTCGATAACTTTAGGATCGTTTTTGCCCATCTCAGCTGCATCCGCAACTTCATAGCCCAGTTCGTCGAGGGTATCCATGATGACTTTAAAGGTTTTACCCTTGTCATGGCTCTTCAGGTTTTTAACGTTTTCAAGAACAAAGATGGCAGGTTTTTTTGCGCGGATAATACGCGCCACATCGAAGAAAAGCGTTCCCTGAGCCTCACATTCGAAACCATGCGCGCGCCCGAGCGAGTTTTTCTTGCTTACGCCCGCAAGGCTGAACGGTTGACAGGGGAAACCTGCTAGAAGTACATCATGATCCGGCACATGCTCATTAATGTAAGCATAGGCATCGTTTTCAGGTACTTCAGGTTTATCACTGAGCGTGACTTCCCGAATATCGAGATTGAAAGTGTGTTCCTGAGCATCGTTAAACCAGTTAGCTTTATATGTGCGCACAGCCTCTTTATTCCATTCACTGGTAAAAACGCACTGGCCACCGATGGTTTCGAAGCCCTTCCGTATACCTCCAATCCCAGCAAACAGGTCAATAAACCGGAAGGCATAGTCAGGGTGATGTGCAGGCGCTTCCGGAAGCATTTTTCGTAGAAGTTCCTCTTCGGCTAACGTCAGCGCCTTAGGTGAGCACTTACCATTAATCCAGCGATTAAGAGTCTCGCGACTCCACTCATTTTTACCAACTTTTCTAAGCAGTTCAGCCACGTACTTCTGGTCATAGATTTCCAGCACCTGCCCGAGCAGCTTTTTATCATTTTCCTGTCGCAGTTGTTCTTCCGCTTCTGCTTTCTCAAGCAGATCCTGCGCCAGTAATTCAAATTCAGACATATTGCCTCCATTGGGTCTTATGGGTGAAACTGTATCACTCATTTGACCCAGATTGAATGTTTTTATCTGGATATTTAAACAGGTTTATTGTTAGGTAACGCACGTTGGCCACGCTGGAGCGTCTTCTGGGCCTGCTGTCGGCCTTTGAGGTCGTGGTATGGATGACGGATGGCTGGCCGCTGTATGAATCCCGCCTGAAGGGAAAGCTGCACGTTATCAGCAAGCGTTACACTCAGCGCATTGAGCGACATAACCTGAATCTGAGACAACATCTGGCAAGGCTGGGACGGAAGTCACTGTCGTTCTCAAAATCGGTGGAGCTGCATGACATGACTCTGAGGTGTCTGTTAAACCCGTGGCGATTCAAAGCGGACCGTCATACCTGCTTTAGTCACTGGCTTAGCGAATGGAAAGGACTTCCCCTGGATATGCGCCTGGTTAACTTTCATGCAATCATGGGATAAACATTGACCCAGAGGGATTCGTTATGACCATCACCACTGTCGGTATCGATCTTGCTAAAAATGTGTTTGCTGTTCACTGCGTTGACCAAAATGGTAAAGCAGTTCTGGTTAAACCCAAGGTGTCGCGTGCAGCACTTTCTGAACTCATCGCTGGTTTACCTCCCTGTGTCATTGGAATGGAAGCCTGCTCGGGTGCCCACTATTGGGCAAGATTATTCAGGCAGTATGGCCATGATGTCCGGTTGATGGCACCGAAATTTGTCTCACCCTATCGCATGGCGGGTAAGACCGGGAAAAATGATGCAGCTGATGCAATAGCTATTTGTGAGGCTGTGCAGCGGCCGCACATGCGCTTTGTACCCGTCAAAGACGAAAGCCAGCAGGCAATGCAATGCTTACATAGGACAAGACAGGGATTTATTCAGGAAAGAACAGCGACGTATAACCGTCTTCGGGGGTTGGTATCTGAATTCGGGGTTATTGCCCCACAAAGCACTGATGCTCTGCGTCATGCTGTTTCTGACCAGAAGGAAACTCTGCCAGTACAGGTCAGGCTGTGCATTGATGATCTATTAGCACATGTCACTAATATTGAAGAGAAAATCGCCGAATATGACAGGGTGTTATCTCGTGTTGCCAAAACAGATCATCGCAGCCAGCAGTTAATGGAACTGAAAGGTATTGGGCCCACAACGGCGAGTGCGCTGGTCGCCAGTATTGGCAATGCCCATGATTTTAAGAACGGGCGCCAACTGGCAGCCTGGTTGGGGCTAACGCCATCACAATACAGTAGTGGCGGAAAATCAAAGCTTGGCAGGATAACAAAAGCGGGTGATGCCTACCTGCGAACCCTGCTGGTCCAGGGAGCCCGTTCTGTTATGGTAGGGGCAGAGAATAGAACGGACTCGTTTAGCCGTTGGGTCTGCTCGTTGATTGGTAGGCGGGGATACTGGCGTGCTGTCGTTGCAATCGCCGCCAAGAATGCGAGGTTGTGCTGGGCATCATTACATTACGGCGATGACTTCAGACTGTATTCAACAACGTGAAAAATTAAACTGAGTAGTAACTGAACTGTAACTCGTTGATGGTAAAGGGTTAGACCCCCGTGAGAAGTATCTGCATATCCTACTGGATATCACTATCCGATTAACGAAGGAGGATCTCACGAGCGTCTTTCATCAGGGTCCGAATCAATAGCGATTCAGCGTGACCGTTTATAGGGCACTGTTGCAAAGTTAGCGATGAGGCAGCCTTTTGTCTTATTCAAAGGCCTTACATTTCAAAAACTCTGCTTACCAGGCGCATTTCGCCCAGGGGATCACCATAATAAAATGCTGAGGCCTGGCCTTTGCGTAGTGCACGCATCACCTCAATACCTTTGATGGTGGCGTAAGCCGTCTTCATGGATTTAAATCCCAGCGTGGCGCCGATTATCCGTTTCAGTTTGCCATGATCGCATTCAATCACGTTGTTCCGGTACTTAATCTGTCGGTGTTCAACGTCAGACGGGCACCGGCCTTCGCGTTTGAGTAGAGCAAGCGCGCGACCATAGGCGGGCGCTTTATCCGTGTTGATGAATCGCGGGATCTGCCACTTCTTCACGTTGTTGAGGATTTTACCCAGAAACCGGTATGCAGCTTTGCTGTTACGACGGGAGGAGAGATAAAAATCGACAGTGCGGCCCCGGCTGTCGACGGCCCGGTACAGATACGCCCAGCGGCCATTGACCTTCACGTAGGTTTCATCCATGTGCCACGGGCAAAGATCGGAAGGGTTACGCCAGTACCAGCGCAGCCGTTTTTCCATTTCAGGCGCATAACGCTGAACCCAGCGGTAAATCGTGGAGTGATCGACATTCACTCCGCGTTCAGCCAGCATCTCCTGCAGCTCACGGTAACTGATGCCGTATTTGCAGTACCAGCGTACGGCCCACAGAATGATGTCACGCTGAAAATGCCGGCCTTTGAATGGGTTCATGTGCAGCTCCATCAGCAAAAGGGGATGATAAGTTTATCACCACCGACTATTTGCAACAGTGCCCAATACAGCAGCGGGGGAAAGTCGAAACTCGGCA
>NZ_KQ089803.1:127699-288443 GCF_001034465.1 Citrobacter sp. MGH100 | reverse complement strand
CAATACAGCAGCGGGGGAAAGTCGAAACTCGGCAGGATCACAAAAGCCGGTGATTCGTATCTGCGAACGCTTCTGGTTCAGGGGGCTCGTTCAGTGCTTATTGGCGCCGGGAAAAGGACTGACTCATTCAGCCGTTGGGTTTGTATGTTGGTTGAGCGCAGAGGGTACTGGCGGGCTGTTGTGGCCATCGCCGCCAAAAATGCGCGGCTGTGTTGGGCATCACTACATTACGGTGATGATTTCCGGCTGTACTCAGTCAACTAAAGCTCGAAGCTGTATAACCATCTGACCTGCAATTCGTTGATGATAAAGGGTTAGACCCCGTGAGGCCTATCTGGCTATTGTACAGGATATACGTATCCGCTTAACGAACAAGAACCTCACGCGCGTCTTTCATCAGGGCCCGAATCGATGACGATTCATCATGGCCGTTTATAGTACCGCAGTCTCTCCCCTTTATTTTTACTGAAGAGCAGACAGAAACCATAAATACCGGCTTTGACATGCCGGGGAAGTCCTTATAGTACAATAATTTTCGATATCCAAACTGACCCCAAGTAAGGACGGTCGCGCCTGTGGTGGTTTTATCTCCGTGGAGCGCCTGGCCCCGGCCATAATTGTTAGTTCGATACCCCATGAGTCACGCCTCCGGGTATTGCCAGAAAGTCGGGGGCTTCAGCCATACCTTTGCGCGATAACAGCACTAATCTGTCCTGCGGGGTCGAGACAATTTCATCCCCGTTATCCAGTACGCTGCCCACCAGCGCGAGCCCTTTCTCGAAGTGTGTAGCTTTCTGGCCAGCGCTTGAAACAATCCGTGCAGATGAACCATCGGTATAAGTGACTGCATCACCCTCCACTGCGATTTTGACCATTTGACCGTTGCCTAGATCCATAACCCTGGCGCTATCAACAGCGGTTACGACACCACCTCGCGCAGTCAGGCTTCCCTCGACCGCAACACGCCAGATTGCTGTTACCGGGTGTTGGCGATCCCTTTCAGCGTTCTGCTCAATAATTTGTCGAGCATCCACATCCATTGCGGCCAGATCAGCGTCAGAGAAAGGGGATTTGTCAAAGTCGGCCAGCATTTGTTGAGTTGCTTCATTTGTAAACTGCTTCATCGTTATTACTCCTTATAAAATGTACGGATAAATTCCGAATTGTATACGAAGTAAGCACGAGTAAATTCTGAAAATGAACTGAGGAATCATATGGTTGCAATTTGTTATGTGCAGTTACCCACTTCTGGACAAGTGATAAGAAAAACCTGAAGAGTGATAGCGGAAAATAACTTTCGGAAAAGGAGGTGCGAAAATTCCTGGCTCCTGTCTATAATACTGTATGAATATACAGCACCACGAAGAGCAGAGCATTATGAAACTTATCCCAGTGACACAACAATCACCAGGCCAATTCCCGTTGTTCGTTGAGCCTGTCAGCGCAGGTTTCCCTTCAGTCGCTTCCGATTATGTTGATGAATTTATTGATCTAAATACTCACCTCATCAAACATCCATCTGCAACCTACTTCTTACGAGTAACAGGTTCATCGATGGTAGAGGCACGTATTCACGAAGGCGATCTGGTCATCGTGGATAGCTCACTTGAGGCGAAAGAGGGGGATATTGTGATTGCGACCGTTGATGGTGATTTCACCATTAAGCGGTTGCAGCTAAGCCCGGCTCCCGCGCTACTGCCAATGAATAGCCGGATGTCACCGATCTATCTGAAAGAAGGCGAAGAACTGGCCATTTTTGGCGTGGTGACCTTCATCGTGTACAAGGCCTTGTGATGTTCTGCCTGGTGGATTGCAACTCATTTTACGCCTCCTGCGAGAGAGTCTTTCGGCCCGATCTGGTGAACAAGCCAATTGTATGCCTTTCGAACAATGATGGCATGGTCGTGGCACGTTCAGCGGAAGCTAAAAAATTAGGTATCCAGAATGGTGACGTGTACTTCCAGAAGAAAGCATTCTTTGAAGCTAACGGTGTACATGTTTTCAGTTCTAACTATGCCTTGTACGCGGAGATCTCCCGTAGGGTGTGTGAGACATTATTTAAATTCTCCAGTAATACTGAGGTCTACAGTATTGATGAAGTTTTCCTTTCGTTTGAAGGAATGCAGAAAAATTATAATTTTGATGACTATGGAAGAGAAATAAAGAAAACCGTATTAAAGAGCACCCATATACCCGTGGGGGTGGGCATATCGACAACTAAAACTTTGGCAAAACTAGCAAATAAAGCTGCAAAAACATGGACTAAAACAGGCGGAGTGGTTGATCTCAGCAGTCCAGAAAGACAACGTAAATTATTGCCATATATTGACGTAAGCGATGTCTGGGGGGTGGGCCGGAGATATGCCACCAGACTGAACAGCATGGGCATCAGGACTGCTCTCGATCTGGCCAATGCGCCAACATCGCTTATCCGTAACACATTTGGAGTCGTACTGGAGCGAACGCAGCGCGAATTGAATGGCGAGTCCTGCATAGCCCTGGAAGAGGTGAGGAAGGTTAAGCAGCAGATCATCAGCTCGCGTTCATTCGGCCAGAAAATAGAGCACTACGAAGCAATGCACCAGGCGGTGTGTGAGTATGCCGAACGTGCAGGCGAGAAGCTGCGCGAAGAGAAGCAATACTGTCGCTGCATAACGGTTTTTATTGGCACAAGTTACTATTCGAAAACGGCCCCTTACAGTGGCCAGCAGACAGTCAAGCTGGAAAACCCCACCGCCGATACCCGGGAAATCATTGCGGCTGCGGTCGCAGGGCTCCGGCATATCTGGCAGGAGGGATACCGATACCATAAAGCCGGAGTGATGCTATCTGACTTTTATGATAGCGCCACCAGCCAGCTCGATTTGTTTGGTGAGAACCGACTCTTTGCCAATGGTGAAGCGTTGATGGGCGTGATGGATAGAATTAACCGGTCAGGTCGGGGGAAATTATGGTTTGCGGGCCAGGGCATCGACAAAGACTGGACGATGCGGCGGGAGTTATTGTCACCATCCTATCTCACTAACATTAATGAAATCCCTCGCGTCAGGATTGGCTAATCAGCAGTGAAAACTTCATTCGTCATCGATAAAATTCGTCTGTAAACAAAACGAACTTGATATACTCGGTTTCGCTTGTTATGAGTATGTATGTACATACAGTCCTCCGTGCAGCGGAGGGAGTTTAGAGCCCTTTTTCGGGGATAGAAATGAATATCTCAACAACTTTCCAGACGCTGGAGAGCGAGATCACACAACTTCGTGGAGTGCTGGGTTCCCGGCTTCCGCTCAAGGCGAGTGTCTGCGTCCTGCCAGCCGTTGCTGATGGCGAAGAAGATATGGCCATCGAACACATCATGCCTGAGCTGAAACAGGGACACGATGCTGTCCATGCTGCCTGCGCGGCATACGCTGACCTGCATATCAGGGATGGCTATTCGCAGAAGTCCGCTCGGCGCACTACCGGCGTATTATGGTACGACAATACAGATGCGGAATTCTCTCAGCTGGTTACCCGTTTGGTGACATCCATCAACCAGCATAAAGAGAGCATTCAACGCCACATCATCGAAAACTACGGTGGTGATCGCCGACCGGAATACATGCGCTTCAACGCGCTGCATAGCGCCTGCCCTGGTGTCATGACCCTGCATCTCTATCGGCAGCTGCGTATGTTTGATAATGCTAACGTCAATCTGGTCAGTTTCGGCTGGAGGCAAAAGACGCTTTTTAGCAGGGTTAACAAAATCGAGTTGCTCCAGAAGATGGGCAAGGACATCGAGGAAGATGAAGATAAATCAGTCAGACTCAACTCGTTGATTAAGGCTATTGCGCGTGTACCGGAAGAAAAGCTTCGCTTACGCCGTCCGGTTAAAGTGCATCCAGCTGCAAACATCGCGATGGCTGATCCTGAACACCCCGACCAGATACTGCGTCTTTCTGCCGCTTCATCTATGCCGTTCATTATCATTCAGGATGAGCACGTGAAAATTCGGCCATTGCCAGAGTTCGTGGCCAATGAAGTAAAGCCGAGGAGTAACCGCCTCAAGACAGATGTGATCGGTATATTCCACGGCGAAAGTATCGAAATGATTCTCTGACCACACCGGCCAAAGGACTGGCCGTATTCCCCCCTCATAATTTCGTCACTCGCCGTCCATGCCATACCCTGAAACTAATATTGAAAATTCATTATGTTCAGCAAGGAATGTGGCGTGAAATACTTTGAATGTGCGCTCAGGTTCAGAATCGCCCCAGGTGACGTGTATGGGATCCACCAGCAACTGGATAAG
Organism: Citrobacter sp. MGH100; assembly: GCF_001034465.1. Lineage (NCBI taxonomy): Bacteria > Pseudomonadati > Pseudomonadota > Gammaproteobacteria > Enterobacterales > Enterobacteriaceae > Citrobacter > Citrobacter sp. MGH100. The sequence continues at coordinate 284,152 of NZ_KQ089803.1, read as the reverse complement.
GTAGTCCAGGAACGTTCTGGGTCGCGACTCCCATACACCTTCTACTCTCGCAAACAAAGTGCCTCCGACACCCAGGTTGTTCTGAGAACGGCTGTTGCACTCGGGCTCCCTGGCGAAGTCATGAAGGAAATCATGTTTGTGTCTGGCCAGAAAATTCGAATCTGCGGCTCGCTGGCCACTATTCGACGCGAGGAAGCTGGAGGCCGGAAAAGAGAGATTTGTCCACCTGCCCATGAACTCCCGGATTATATCCACTATCACCTGGAACGGGCCGGAGTGATCTGTGGACGGTTACGTATCGTTCGAAGCACCAAGTTCCATATTATTAAGCCCGGGAGCGTTGGCCGTACATCCCACAAGATCATTGTACCGATGAGCCAGTACGATGCTGAATGCGTGATTGAAGATGTCGGCGCACTTGAACAGGCATACGCTTTCGGGATCGGCAGAAAGCGGATATTCGGCTTTGGCTATATGAACAGCATCGAAGTGCTTTCCTGAACAGGCCATTAAGCATAGTTATTATCTGAATTTCAAACCGACTCGCAAACTTACGGCATTAACACTTCTGATACACCCTTTAAATGCTGTAAACTGTTGTAGCCCTTACTAAATCGTAAGAGTGGGGATTTGCAGCCCCGACTAATGACACGCCGTTCATGTACTTGAACGGTTCGCACTCGCTCGCCTGTTTTTTGTCAATGGTGGGTCGGGGCGTGGGAGCCTTACGGCTCGCCAGTCGTCATTAGCTGGTACTGCAAACCATGTTCCGATTCACCACCAAAGGAAATGGAGATGGAAAAACAGGACTGGCATAAGGCAGACATCATAGCTGCGCTACATAAGAAAGGTTTGTCACTTGCCTCACTGAGTAGGGCTAACGGTCTTTCAAGCAGCACTCTGGCAAATGCACTGACACGTGACTGGCCTAGAGGCGAGATCATCATCGCTAATGCAATTGGTGAAGAACCTCAAGAAATATGGCCAACCCGATATTTTGATAAGGCAGGAATGCCGATCAAGAGAATCATAAGAAAACCGGTTTAAATGAAAAAGGCTGGCATTTTTGCTGGCCTTATATACCTCCTGGCTCTGCTACTGAAACCACTAACACCGATCAAATGGTCATCAGCGAAATACCCCGTTCATTTCTATTGACCTCTTTACCTCCATGTAATCAAATTGATGGAATAATAACGGTTACGAGAGACAAACTGATGACGGTGTTATCTGCCCCTGAAATGCGCTTTGGAACCAAACAGGATGTTCCCTTTATCATAGCGGTGATTCGCGACGGTATGCGGGATGGGTATTTTAACTTTGATGATGATGACGGACTGTCTCAGTTCGAAAGTCAGATCTCAGAAGCCATTGCCAGGCGGGAACGGGGAGAGAATTGCGCCGATTTCTTGTTTGTCTTTGATGCTCAACATAATGGCGCAGCGATAGGTTTTGCCCTACTGACGGGCAAAAATGGTGCAAATGGACTTGCTTCACATCTGGAAATCAGGATGTTTGGTGTTACCAGGAGTCAAAGACAAAAAGGATTTGGGCGCTCCATGTTGCAAAGTATTCTGGATGCTACTCCCGGCCATAAAGTGGAGGCATCCTGTCTTCCTGCATCAGTTGTCATGGCCAGGATGCTGACTAATGCGGGTTTTCACGTCAAAGAGATAAGCCCGTTTGGAAAGCGTACTTTCAGACGCTAATGTAAAATTCAGATAAAAAAACCGGCTGACGAATTCAGTCGGTTTAGTAATCCTGCAAAAGGATGCTGGACAGCGACGGACGACTTCAGAGCTGTGGCAATGGCCCCTGGTTATCTTCAGTCGCAGCCTGGTCTTTATCCGGGGTGGCCGTTGCAGTCCGCGAGGCATCAAATGAGACCGTTGGGTCGCTGAGAGTCAGGATGCCAGTGTCTTCAACTTCTCGCGTTGTCAGCGTAAGCTCAGATTTACTGTCATCACACTTATTCGTTTTCTCCGCCAGTGCCTTGCACCAGATATAACGACCTCTCTGGGCATCAGAGACTGAAGGCTCTCCATATTTCTCGATCGCCGACTTCAGTAAGAGATCAGGGTTGCTGAATGAAAAGCGGATTTTGTAAGCCACCGGCTCAATGGGGTCAACTGCCGTATCGGGGATAAAATAGACCACCGTCTCCTGGTGAGCATCTCCCCAGAAAATACTATTCAATGAGTTGTTACTGTAGCGCTTTTGAATTTCTTCACCAGCAGACTGGCCAAGTTTGTCAGTGATAGCAGTGATCGCTTCAGAAGCTGTCATCCGCAGGCTTACCGGCCCTATAGAAAAAGACATAACATCAAAGCTATTCAGGGGGGTAATGGTGCTTTCTGGAGCGGTAGATGAATCGGGTACGTCATCACTGTACAGACTGTCATCCCCCGGAGAAGGCGTTACAGGTGCTGAATTTTGGATGTCAGGTGTGTAGCTGGGATCGGGAGCGTATAGGCCCATTGTATCATTCTGTACAGCAGAATATACCGAAGCGGTCGGCAGGACGGTAAGGAGCGCAAGGGCGCAGTATCCAAGGTATCTGGTCATATTCACCTCGTCAGTAGCAGTTGTCCTACTGTAACAGCGCGAGGTTTGAGAACATCATGGAAATGGGGTCAAAGCGGGGCGAAAAACAAGCCTGATTCACATGGCTTACGTAGCAGCATGGAGATCTCCTGAAGTCGGAGAAAATGAGTCAGATAACGCGAATATCGAAAATGGAACGAAGTACTTAATTACCTAACAGGAGGTACATGTTAACCTGACGAACATTGCTTACTGCCTATTTGTAGATTCAGGCTACAGGGAGAATCCAAGTGCCAAACTGCATACCCCTTAATCCGGTATTACCTAAAAACTTCGACGATACACCTAATGAAAAGCGCTCAAAGTCTCAGCTTGATGCCTGGTGGGATCATCCATATGGCATTACTTGCCCGGACGGGAAAATCACTGTTCGATGCCTGAATGGAGGAGCTTGGGATCGTTCGACAGTGCTGGGAGTAGCGGACAATTACGAAGAAGCCTGCGAGCTCGCAGAGCGCGAGCAATCAGCATGGGTCAAACGCCGTGCGGAGCCAATATTCTACTATAGCGGTGAAGCTCCATTCAGAGCGATAAGGGATGCACAACGTCCTGATCAGGAGCAGACCTTTGTCGCGTCTTTTGACACGCAAGATGAGCTAATCAGCTGGCTTAATAGTCAGAAAACCAGTTAATACCAAGTCTGGAAGTCTGCTTCTCAACAAACTTCCACATTTGATTATCAAGCTCCCCATAATTTGGGTTCAGTATAAACATTCCATTACGTTCTATTCCCCTCATTACATTCATCTATCCGTAAATTTCGTTAGCCAGCACATCGGGGTGATACTGATGTCAGGTAAACAAAACGGATGCAAAAATGCAGACATGTTCGGAAGTCCTGGCGGTTGAAATATTCAATCAAGTTGGACGTGAGGCAGCTATTGCTCAATATAACTTAATTTGTGAAATAGCCCAGCGACGTTACGAAGACAGCCTGGCCAAATATGGTTCCGTGCCAGCTGGTTTCACCGCGCTCAATTTCCTCCATCCGGCAGAACTTCAGGAGCGTTACATCCTGGGGTTGGGAATTCAGCTTTGTATCGATGAGCAGCATGAAGCCAGGGAACGGGTTTTAGCTCGCTGCCTGGCAAGAAAAAGGGCCGCATAAACAGGTGATAAAACAACTCAGCTATAGCTGAACACGCACTAATTGGCTATGTTAACAAAACGAACAAGGTGGCGATTATGTACAGTGAATCTATCGATCGTGCTATCAGTATCCTCAAGGACGCGGGCGAAAAAATCGGTATGGAACTGGGTAGTAATGTGACATCTCAGGAATCAGAACTGCTTGAGGATGCGCTGGTGGGCCTGACTAAAGTTAAAGGGCAACTCTGCGGTAATCACTCCTTAACTGATGTAAAAGCGGACGTCGTGCCTTTTAGTCTCAGTTCGACGAAGAACGTCGATAGCCCGCATTAATTAACAACCACCAACTGGACGGAAGGGATATGACTGAAGACAACGCCGGTAGTGTTTCTGGAAAAGCACAGAACGCCCCAAAAGCAAATGCCCACCTGGACAGGCTCTTTGATTTCATTGTGACAGAAATCAAAGAGCAGGGTGCAGCACCGTCTTACGAGCAGATCTGTTCTTCTCTGGGGTATTCAAAAGGGCTCGTTTCCCGGCGTATCCGGCAGTTGCATGACCAGGGACGAATCATTATCGATGGTGAAAGAAAGTCTATGACGCTGCGCGTAGCGAAAGGACAAGGTCATGATGACATTGCCGAACTCCCGGACATGACCAGTGACAGGAAAGCAATCATCACGTATGTCAAAAAATACATGAACAGAAATGGTGGCCGTGGGCCATCAGTTCACGCAATAGGGAAAGCGCTCGGCTTCTCGAATAACAAGGCGCGTAGACATGTGGACTATCTCGACGAAGTAGAGAGGGTACGTTACAGCCCTCATCTTAATGAAGTAATCGTTATCAATCAGGGTGATTACGTTAAAATTACCCAGGACAACGATGAACCACCGAGCCCGGCAGAAGGTTAGCCATGATTCGCATATGGAGAGAAGTTGTAAACGTAAAGGTTCAGGACGGGAGCCGTAACGGACGAATCTGGTTTCTTGAACTTTCGTGTGGCCATCATGCTGTCAGACGTATACCTCGATTACGTCTGCATAATCTGACGCAATTCGAACGACTTGAGCCACCAGCTAAATGTCACTGTGTATTGTGTGAAATAGATGCTATTGCAGGACAAAAATAGCAATAAACACAACATAAAAGCCCTCAATTTGTCCCCATTGTTTTTAGCCTGACAGCATTGGTACTGATAGCCTAATCATATTTAAACGCATAACCCTATGGTGGACATATGAAAAAAGCTGTTTTTGGCCTTTTAGCACTATTGCCCTTCATAACCAGCGCAGAATCGATCGATCCGAACGATTTCTATGCTCAGCAGCCTTCTCAAAACTACCAACAACCTGCTGCCAGCGAGCAACAGGACGATGCTGACAATTCCAGTGACCAGACAGCTGCGATCGTATTGAACCTGGAAAGTTACAAACCGCTGGGGAATTTTGTAGTCCCCCAGGGAGTAGAACGCCCATTCATTGGTCTTATTAACAGCAAAATTTTCATACTGTCTGAGCAACCAGATAAACGCTTGGCTGGCCTATGGATAGGTCGTAGTCAGGATGGTCGTGAAGCACTTTGTGGTTACCTGAACAACAGTATGCAGGTCAGAAAATGTTATTACATCTTATATCGTGAGTAAAAAATGGGGCCGTAGCCCCATTTATTTTAATGTTTGAATGAGGGTATAAAGGGTATTACTGGATTTGTTCCTAGCGAAGCTAATTCGTTAGGCGCAAGATAACGTCGCAGTTCAGTAATCAATATATCAACTGATTTATCCCAGCCATCTCTCACAATGTTTAGAATGTGCCGAGCTGGATAATGTGTTAGAAAAGGATGGTTGGGGCCAAATTTATTAAGGTGTTCAATAGTACCTATTGCATCGAGATAATCTGTAACAAGATGGTGTTCTGACTCAAAAATAGCGACAAATTTATAACCATCAGCAGCGTTTACCCACTGGCAAGTACAGTCATTAAGCTGAAATTGATTAGAACGTTTTTCCCCCTTGGGTTTAGGATTGACTCCAATACCAAAAGACAAATACAAACCTTTCCTTCCCCAGAAGGCCGGTCTCTTCAAGTCCTGACCATTGTTTCCTTCGACCTCTCCAAGAATGCCAAACAAAGTAGCTGATTCTTGGTTAGGATTCGTTCTCATACGGAAAAGAATGCATAGATCTGCAAACTTTAAGCTATTATAAACTGAATTATAAAAGACATTCTCATGGCCAAGTAGATAAGGATTATGCTCTACCGCAAAATTAGTGCCACTTCTAAAGTCACGGCAGCTAATGAATACACCAAACTGGCTCATATTAGCGAGGATATCGACATTGCGATAATCAGACAAATTAATAAGTATAGTATTTAAGACTTCTCTACCTTCATAACTCATCAGATAGTGGCAGAGCAAATTTTGTAGACCGAAGTTTCTGAACTGATCTTTAATTAAAGAAAAATATCCTTCACCAGCTAATGAAACTAGGTTTCTCATTGTTGGTGTATGTTTCCCCATGAGAGGGGAATTAAAACGTACCTTCATCCGGTTATTATCATAAAGGGTTTCAATAATTGAGCAAAAGTGCATCGCCCAATACGCGTTGTTATCACCAATTAAACCGGGTTTCACTACAGTAGTTTTAGAAAAATCCATTCTGTCTCCAAAGCAGTAATCAGTCACTCATAACACGATATTTGCAGTGAAAGTTATATCTGTAAGCAAATTTCGTCAGCTGTTAGCGTCGTATTAGGCTTAGTAAAAAGCCGGAGGTAGATATGCCTAAAGACGATGTTGCAACAATCATAATCCAGAATGGGTTGACGCATAAAGTAAATGTGATCTGCAAATTCAGCGCACAAATCGACAATCAAATGTTCTCATTCATCATCCATCGCACATTAAGCGTATGTCGATATGCGCTTGTCTGTAAGGCAACAGGCCAAAGAATTGCAGTTCTTGATACCAGTCGAGTAAAGGCACTTGGTATGGAAGCAGCAGGTAAACTAGCGCTATCAGATCTGGCCTCATCATTAGGCGAGACTAGACTTGCTGCGATTCTGACAAATTCACTTCAGAGCAGGAGCGCGGCAAGTGAGTGATTTAATCGACGATAACTTTATTATTCCTGCACTGAGTAGCATAGCAGGCATCACCACGCCACTATCAGGACAAACGTACAGGAACGCTCCAGATATCGACATATCTTGCTATGACGTGATAATCATTTGCCTTAGCGGCGGAAAAGACTCCATAGCCTGCCTTCTCCACTTAATTGACATCGGGGTCGATCTGTCCAGGGTGGAACTCTGGCATCACGATGTTGATGGCCGCGAGGGAAGTACTTTAATGGACTGGCCATTTATGGCCGACTACAACCGCAAAATAGCTTCAACATTTCAGATACCGTTGATGTTCTCCTGGCTTCAGGGAGGAATGGAAGGTGAGATGCTGAAAGAGAATGGCTACAGTCGCCCGCAATGTATCGAAACCCCAGATGGATTAATAATCGCGGAACGTGATATCCAGCGAAGCACTCCCGCCACGCGACTTCGGTTCCCTCAGCAATCACCAAGCCTTAAAACACGTTGGTGCTCATCAGCACTAAAAATTGATGTTGGTCGGCGAGCACTCACAAATCAGAGACGCTTTGACGGAAAAAAGGTGCTTTTTATTACGGGGGAAAGGAGAGCGGAAAGCTCTAATAGATTCAATTACTTACAACTGGAGCCACATACCAGCAGTTGCAAAAAAAGACAAGTTGATGCCTGGAGGCCAGTACTTGAATGGTCTGAAGAACAAGTCTGGGAGATTTTAGCAAAACATCGTGTTACAGCCCCAGTACCGTATCGTCTTGGATGGGGTCGCAGTTCATGCTTAACGTGTATATACAACAGTGCTCGCATATGGGCAACCATCAAACATTATTTCCCCGAGCGTATTCACGCAATGGCCAACTATGAAAACCGCTTTGGGGTCACTATCAGTCGTAAACGAATAAATGTTCTGGATCTAAGCCAGAATATTTCTCCTATTAATATCACGGATGAGGAAGCGCTGCTGCAAGCGGTAAATCCGGTCTATACATTGCCCGTCATTAACATGTCAAAAGAATGGGTGCTACCTGGTGGGGCGTACAACCGGGAGAAATGCGGGTCAGACTAATTAGCCATCAGCGATTTATAGCTGAGATTTCGTCACCTGAATATTACGTGGAAAATAGATATCAAATAGCAACATTGATACAGGCTTAACCGCCTCTGAAGGAAATATTATGACGATGGTAACGGCCAGAAATTGTACTGAAACACGGTTCAACCAGTTATGGGATGCTCTGCATGAAAAAAGCAGTGCGGAAAACGAATCCTTGTTTCAGCAAGAATTGCATCGCTGCCGCAGTAAACGTCAGCGAAGTAAACTGGCCGGGCGATTCGCCGGTGCCTGGCAAACCTTATTCGATGCCTTCTGTGAAGGTCGGGTCTTCTGCTCACTTCTGGACTCGGTTATCCACCAGGAGAGTATCAGCGAATGGCAGGTTGAAGAGTTAATCTCATTCACTTCTGCCCAGATGTCGACTCTATACAAAGGGTAGAGGTAGATATGGGACAAAGAAAATGTGCAGCAGCGTTCCTGCTCGCTGAAGAAATGTACCAGATACCAGCGACCAAATCGGTGATACTTGCCCGGGACCTGGAAGAAAGAGGGTTGTATCTCCGCGCTGCCAGGCAATGGGGAGAGGTCATGTTTGAACATACCCAGTGTACTGAGTACATTGTTGAACAACGGGAACGTTGCATTCGGTTATCCAATTCTCGCCATGAAGACCGTATCAGACAGCATGAGCAGGCAAGTGATCTTCAATATATTCACAAGCATATTAATGATGTATACACACGGATGGGACTAAAAGACGATGGTGTCTTTAATACCGCCTGATTTGTCGACCTTTTCCGTTCATTAAAAAATGAAACTGAGGAGAATGAGCGCACTCTTGACTGATTTTGACGGAGGATTACGTAAGTGGTTAAACAAAGTTTATTTGACCTTATAGGAGCTACCACGGGCCCAGAGCGAGATCTGTTGATCGTAAGCCTTCAGTCTCTACATCGTGAACGAGTAAGCTCATACAATGCATTGTGTACAGCCTGCTCAATCTCTGGAGATAAAGTCCCGCCAATGTCTTTATTCGGCATAGACGAGGTTACTGATGCACTACGCCGGTTAGGTGCATTACCGATCAGATAGTTCTTCAAGTAGTCAGGGTGAACAGGTTTGAATTGATACAAACGGCCTATGCTGAAGAGGAACAGAGATAACTGATGAAAACAAACGAAAACCTGCTGAACAGCATTGGAAAAAGTATTCGAATGTGGCGAGATAACTGCTTCCCTCCATTTCAGCGAGCGTATGGAACATGGTTATTGGTTCTGGTTTCGGTTAATGCCGGGATATGGTTTTACATAACCTCTGACTGGTCTGTACAGTTCGTCGGCAATATAGCAGGGCTCTTGGTTTTCCCAATGCTGGGTCGAAAGGTTTTTACAAAACGCGCCAGATCTTGGCAAGAAGAACTGGATATTAAGCTGGCAAAATACAAACCGCATAACATAGCTGCATGGAGGGAGTTGCAGGCTTATGCCTTGGAATCCAATACGCTATCTTCACAAATTGTTGAACGGTGGTATTTCAAAGAGCGGGAATTTATCAAGACGGCCCAAAAAGGGAAGCCGGGTAGTTCTGAACTCAAATTTCTCAAGAATAATACTGGATCAAAGCCTTAAGGAATCTGAGAGCCGGTGCGTAATGCAGAACCCACAGCCGAAGGGTTTTGGGAGTTAAACTGATACAGCTTTTACCGTGAGGTGGGATTTATGTCGAATGTCTTGCAGAAAGAAAACATCATCATGTCTCTGCCTCATCGTGACTGGAGTTGTGAAGTCATCGAGTGCCGATTAAAAGTGTGCCCCGTACCTGACGAACTCGACAGGGGGAATAACATCTTTTTCATCGTGGAAGACCTTTACCAGCTACGCGAGAACAGTGAATCACTTAACGTGCTTGGACAAATTCTGGCGAAACGTTTCCCACACATACCACCAAAAAGAATGCACCTTGTGCTGCACCGACGTGATGTGCAGAAAGCTCATGGAGTAGCCATCCACCTCTACCGCTTCATGCGTAGCGAGAAAGAAAATAACCGTAGTATTTTCATTGGTCGTAACCCTACTGAAGTTTCCCAGAAGACGGCATACGCCTCGATGTGCATTTTCTGACCACCAGCTGTTGAATCGTCACAATAGCCGACATAGTCGGCTATTTTTTTACGCTAAGAAAAACCATTTATGCCCACAAATTGCGGTTGAAAAAGCTATTTATTTTTGGGTGCAAAACGTCCTCATTCTCACTGTAACAATAAATTTCAACATGTGATTATAGTGAGAGTCGAAGCTGAAACATGAATGGTGGCTACATATGCATGATCTCCAGAATTCGTTAACTAGCAAAAATACCAACATTATCCGTGCTGAATTTGAAAATATGCTTTCTGCGCGTGGAACATCTATCGTGCGTTTTGATACCAACGCAGGGGCGAACAGCGGCGAGTATATAGGAAAAGGAATTCAACGTGAGTGGGTTGGGTATTTGCTAAACCATACGAGTTCTGGCCATACGGTCAAGGCATTTGAACCGGTGTATTCTATTCCTTTAAAAATCAGGCCAGACCTTCAATCCAGAAATATTGCAGACCACCAGACTAAAGTAAAAAAGTTATTTGAAAGTTATGATGAAGCGTATCTTACAGCCGCTATAGACTCAGAAGAGTATTGCAAGCCATTCTGGGTTTATCAGAATGCAGATGACGGTCATTACTCGATCAGTACTCGCGGTTTCAAAAATGCAAATGCACCTGCAAGCATTCCGAGCGATAATCGCATTGATATCGCTCAGATGAAAATGGGATATCCCATGCTCGATTATTGCCATAACATTATACCGTCCTCAGTCGTGCGATTAGGATTTAATGGGCGAGTGTTTACGCAAGGTAAGTATTATTACACCAATGAAGAGGTTTTCAGTTGGTTGTCCCGGAACCCGGATAGCGCAGTTTTCATTACGTTCCCAAAAGTTAACCAGACTGATAGATCTGAATTGATGTCAATTATGAAACGAGAATTCCTGAATTCGTGGGGTTTATTCTCATATTATCGCTGGCTGGGACGCAGCACCGCATTACTGGCATTGAGCCCGGTCAGTTCTAATGCTTCTGTTAAGTTAAGAAGTAGCAATGCACACTTCTTCAAAAATGCAATGCTGGCTGTTAACACGATCATTCCTAAAGGTAACGGAATTTCGTAATCGGAATAGTTACCGTTAGAGTGATTTAAAGATCGATTCATTCTGGAAATTGAACGAAGAAAATTTAATGGGAGTAACTATGACTGCACTACGCCGTATCTCAACAGAACCAAGCTGGACTCCAGTTGGCATCCGGGGCGAAGGGTTACCGACTAAAGCAGGTGTATACCGTTTTATTGTTCCCCGGGAAGCCGATAGCTCAGAACATATTGAGTTTCTGGCGTTAGTGCGCTGGCGTAAACACGGTGTTCATCAACTGTTATTTCCCACCTTTGAATACATCGTATGCGACGAGAATATCGTGCTCCCAGAAGGCACATGCTGGCGTGAACGCGAACCGTGGGATCCAGATACGCTGGGGGAAACCGAGTTCATCATCGTTCCTGAAATGAGCGCGGGTGCTCAACGCTGTCCGTTCTGCAAAGAAGTTCCGCGCATCGTTGGTGATAAATACAACTTTGAGTATAAGGAAAACTACATCACGAAAATGCCTCACCGGTTTAACCGCCTGTGGTTCAGCTGCTGTAAATGGGTTGCTCCTGTGCCCACTTCTGGGATTCAGTCACTGATTACGGCCTGGAACAAAATGCTCGGGTCATCCCGGTAGGAGTAATGATGAAATGTGCGTACCTACGAAAGTTTCTGATCATTGCTTTCATAACCGGCATTAGCGGATGCCAGAGTCTCGGAATAGGGTTAAGCCTGGATGAGCGCTACCAGAAGGCTTATCAGAAAGTACTGGCTGACCCTAATGACGATAACATTAAGACTTTCATGAAACTCAGCCAGGAAAAAGGCGAAAGAGACATGCAAGAGGCAAATTCGAAAGCCGCAGCCGACACTCGTGAAAGCGATAAGGGGTTTACTGAGTATTTTAAATCATATGGCAACGATGGATTTAAGCGGGCCAGACAATAAGAAAGAGGTTATATGTCATTACAGCAATCGCATGAAAATCTGGAGTTCCTGAAGGGGGCGGTCTGGTGCGCCGCAAAACTCGTTCAGGAAATTGGCGATTCAAAAGGTGCAGCTATTCTTATCACAAACTTGCCGGTTGGAATTTTCCCTCAATGTAGCGAAAGGGATTTATTTGTTCTGAGGCAATATGTCAGGAAAGATCTGCCACTTGGTATTGATGCCGAATATAGCGATATCAGGCCGGTCTTAATTGATTATCTGGGAGAGCCAGTAGACCTTCCTGAGTGTGAACTGGATAATTATGAACCGGCTCCTGGTGAAATGCTCCGCTGGGGAGTAACTGGAGATCTCAGTTCCGGGACACGATGTGTGCTGGTGGATAATCTTGCTTATCTCGCTGAAGCAATTGGTATCAGCAACGCACTAAGGCAACAGGCCGCAGAGTCAATCCAGCGCACCCTGTGATTAGTGAGTCGCCCCGAATTTCGTAAGCAGCATAAATGCCCTTAATCTTTATCCTACATATTTCAGGTTGTTGGGGTTTACCATGTACAAAGACCATTTTCCACAAGCGTGTCCTTCATCGATAAAAGAGGGCCAGTCATGCTGGCGGGTATTTATTGATATGGACGTAGACAACCCGTCGAAAATAAAAACCAGCGTCGAATTAATAGAAGTTGGCGTAAAAACAATTCGAATGAAAAAGAATGCGGCAGAAGGCAGTGAAAAAACTGTTTTTCTTGTGGATAAAATCCCTGGAATCACATTTATCAAAATTCGGCCTAGCGACAAAAAGCCAAGCGTCTGGAATACAAGCATCAGCAGTTTCTATAAACATGACGTGGAAATCGGGAAAACATTCCCCGTTGGTATCAGAACGACTAAAAGCGCTGCGTTTCGTACAGCAACAAAAAAAGTTGAACAGAGTATGCAAGAATACACTGATACTATAGCTAAGCTTGAAAACGACTATGTTAAGAATGAGACGGAGATTGCTGAGTACAAAAATGAACTCGCTGCTTACCAAACAATACTCCAAACCCTAAAACGTATGGCAAAAAGGCATCTCAAGCAATAATACATTTCGTCTCTTTTCAGGTAAACAAAATGGAAACACAATGTATTTTCATTGCAGGTTTCAAAAATTGTTTCACTCTGGGCCATACATGTTTAGTATGGGGACATAACAAAGAGAACGCTGGCGAGTACGCTGGCATAAAGATCACCTTTCCCGGCCTGGCCGGGATTTTTTTTGTCTGATGTGCCGTCCTTCTCACCACAAACTTAATATCCTGACTATTTTTATGGATGTGCAGTGCAATTATTTAACGAATTACCATTCGTCACCAGACCGGACAGGCTGATAATAATGTCATCCGATACAGAGCTGGGGAGGGTGTATGACTAATCGTGGCTATAGCAAAGTAATTATCGAAGGTACTGTAGGCCGTGAGCCTGAAATCCGACAACACCCTACCCACGGCATCTACGCAAAGATTTATGTAACAACATCTGAGTCCTCAATGGAGGATAAATCTGGTCTGGAGAAAATTACGGAAGAACACTATCAGATCATTTTGCTTGGTCAATTTGCTGATGTGGCCCGCAATCATCTTCATGTCGGGACAGGAGTGTACCTGGAGGCCCAATTGCGTACCCGCCTAATCAAGGAGGATGGTAAAGAACGCTTCTTTATGGACGTACTTGTCAACCCCGTGAAGGGGCATGTTCTTCGCAAAGTCAATGTAGGCGGTAATAAACTGGTGAGTCGTCACCTCCAGCAGAACCGTGGGCAGGATCACCGGCAGAATACCAGTTATAGCCGCAGGCCACAAAACACGAACGCGAGGCCAGCAACACCACGCAACTCGCCCCCAACAATGGAAAATTATTATTTGGGAAATCAGGATGAAGTTCCAGGAAGCACTGGTGCTTATGGAACTGAGATAGCCTTTTAATGATTAGCAGCATATCTGTTTTAATTTGTATCATAACTAATGGGGAATTATTGCCGTGAATGAATTCAATAACGCACTCCAGACGATACTGGAAAATGGGTCTATGTCATATGGCCAGGCTGCTATTTATGCCGGTGGTGCAATTTGCGTTGCGGCCCTTTTTTCGGCGATACTCAGAAGTGGACTACTGGTAATTTTGGGAATTGTCTCAGGCTTTTATCTGTTCAGTCTCAACACTCCAGACAGTACACTGGCGTATACTGCTGCTGCCTCAGACCGTCTCATCGAGCAGGTTAAAGCTGTCGGTGGATGCGCCACTAGACACATTGAGGATGCGCAAACTCTGGGTATCATCATAAAAAATGGCGATGTTATCGAGATAGCAAAGCAGTGCGGTATTATAAAATAATAACCGTAGCATATTATGATTGATGAATGCCTGAATGGTAATCTGCTCGCGGATTACCATTATTTTTTGAGATGTCTTATAGAACTTATCTAAAATTACATACGACTGTCATGACAGTATAAGGTCTTTATGAAAAACGTCGTCAAAACTTTACTACCCTCAGTGAACACTGGTGATCAAGACGAAAGCGTAAAATCGGATACGCTGACTGGCACTACTAAACCCTGCGACCACGGACTGGTTCATAATCATCTTTTAGGGCAGGAGGCCTGTTACTATGCCAAACACTAACGACTCGCTGACAGGACTCAACGTCGAGCTCGTTGGTGCATCGAAACAAGAGTTTACTCTCCTCACTGAAAACCATCTGATGCGCCGCATCATAGTGGCTTTATCTGAGTTAATGCGTAACGCGGAAGGCGTGATGATTGATTCTCATGTTTACCCGTGGGATCAAGTTCTCCCTGCTGCGATGGACATTCCATCATCCAACGCTTCTGATGAAGAGATACAGAACTGGATGATCAGTGCCTGTAAGGAGTGGCAGTGCGAATACAATCGCCGGGTTCAGTCGTTTACCGCATCAGAAGTAAAAAGCAAAAGCGACACCGAGAACGATAACCTATTCCTGCTGAATATCACCAACCTAGCCCATATGCTGATTGACCGGTTACTGCCGTTTGTCAGTATCGAGGAGATTAATCATGAGGATCCAGATTTACTCCCCCAAGTTATTGATATCGTGAATTATATGGTTGGTGTTATAAATGGTACAACCAGCACACAACAAGTCAGACAAGAATTGTTTACTGCCGGTGCTGATGACGCAGTATTTGCACTCAAACTAAAGCACAAAGAGCTAACCAGCCGGGGTGAAGATGCTGGATGGCTTGAAGAGGCAATGAAGATAATCGAAGAAAACAAACGCCAATCCATCGACTTTATGCAGCGCAGCTAATCGTTCCCATAATAAAAGGGTAATGCTATGAGTAAACATCTGTACTGTATTAAGGGTGTTTTAAAACCCAGGAAATTTTCTGTAAGTCTGATAAGAAATAAACTTAGCTCATTTGGTTTAAGGGGAAGTACTCTTCGTAGCGAAACCGCTCGCATTCTTGCCGGGCCAATAGATGGTATTAAGGGTACGTATCCCTTCGGCTGGTCAGAAGAACATTTTGACCGCAGGATGAAACGCATATTCATTCGCGCCGGTAATGCTTCCAGACTTTCTGATAATCGTCCATTTGCATTAAAACGACGCAGCGCTTTAACTATCAGTAAAAAGTATCTTTCTGTGTAACCACCAGCAGACGAGTTTTACTCGTCTGCCTGGCCCCATGCCTCTAATCTTCGCACCCGAAATGAAGTTGCCTGGAGTTCTCCTGATGAAGTTAACTCAAATGAAACTGTAAGATCGTTTTTGTTCCGGTACTTCCATACATAGCCATTTTGCTGCAATGTTTTGAGTGACTTACGTAGGTTGGGCTCAGCTACATCCTGGCTGTCTGGAACAGAGTTAATAAACCCCAGCAACCTGGTGAATGGCACTATCGCAGTGCCTTTTTCTTTGCACAAAAGAAGAAGTACCAACGCATCCTTCTGAATACGGGAAAAGCGCTCCAGGCGATGTTCAGTACCATCTCCCTGCATATTGGCATTGTTCATAATCAACCTAATCATATGGGATATGATTAAGGTTAAAAAACACCCCCCGTTTTGTCACCCTTTTTTTTTCTTACTCACCACTTAAAGCAGTAAGCTCAGTTCGATAAATCTGAATTAAATAAGGCGAGGTTATATGAAAACGAAATTATTGCTGGCGCTAATTGCGGGATCGACTTTCTGCATCAATATTGCTGAAGCCAATATTCCTCTTAGAGCAGATGGAAGTCCAGCAGCGGGGCAGACACCAACTCAGTTCATTCAGCTTAAAAATGAATGTCCTGAATGCGTCATGGTCGCAACTGATGTAGTAAAGATGCGTAGCGATAGCTGTAAACAGCAGGCATCCATCGATTCTACAATCCTACAGGATCCTGTTTACGCATATCTCAACAGTATCCGTCTGGTAGTTGCCGGGAATGGTGGTTATGCAAGTCCAATCTATACATCCGCCCGTCAGGTCGTAGCGTCAAACATCAATTGCAGTGATGCAAACGACTGGGTAGCGAGAAGTAAAACGGTAATGGATAACACCTTCAAAACGCCGTAAACAATCCCTGAATATTTCGTTGCAGTAATGCTATCCCGTAGTATGACGTTAAAGGCGGAGCTTTGAATCGGGAAAAAATAACTACTGCACTTAGAGGTATTTATATGGGTCGTCACTTTACTGGTCTGATTGATAGTTCGCAGCAAAATTTTACAATGCCAATCCGTCCGTATGGACGGAGCCGCATGGCTGCAAAATTAAAAGGAATCTCCCGATTGAAAAAATCTGAAAAGCATGACGATGAATATCCTGATGAACTCTGGAAATTTATGAGTCCTTCAGAGAAAGCTAAATTTCTGGTCGCGGATGTATTTTCACGCAGTAGTAAAGACTCTTCCGCCATTCAACCGGGAGAACATAAGCAAAAGGAGCATGATAATGAGCACTGATAATTTACTAGCAGAACTCACTTCAAAAACAGGCCTGACAGAAACGGAACTTAATCGGCAGGCATTGATTATCGGTTTGATGGCATTGTGCCACCCGGATGCTATTGCCGGTGATTTGGTGAGCGCGGCACTTACGGGGTCATACTCAGATAGTACTGATAAACTACTTACCCGTGGTGATAACGCATCAGACAGTGTGTTGATGTCCATGCGTATCTTACTTCACCGGTTGAGTAAGTATGAAGGGTCTGATGGCAAAGTAGGTCAGATCAATAAAATGATGCACCGACTCGGCTACTTTAAGGCATCCGATGTGTTACGCGAGGCTCAATAAAGAGGCTCAATTTATGTTCACCATGACGAATTTCGCGTCCAATATTCTTGACATGGTTTTTCTATCAGAAATGGAAGGGGAACTCATTTATATAAAAGCGCTTAGCGGCGTTACTGGTTACGTTCCTCAGATCCATCTTTTCCGCCTCCAGCTTATCGCATTTGATATAGGTTGGTACTACGAGTACAGATTGAATTCAGGCAACCTCATTATAAAGGAAATTGTTGAGGCCATCACATCTCTTGGATGTGCTTTAAATGAATACCAATGGCAGTTCGCGTTTGAATTAGGTTATCGCCGTCACCACAAATAAACTTCATTTTTTCATAATTTGCTATTCGTCACTTGATTGACCGGGGGTACGATTAATTTAACACGGATAATTATGGGAGACAGTAAAATGACAGACGCATCTACAATAGACGCAGTTCAACCAAAGGCAAGACGCTTATCATTTAAAGAGCTTCCAGGGTTTGATATTTCTGCTGAAGCACTTCTCAAAATTATCGAAATGCCGTGTATGGTTATTCGCCGGTCTCCTGCAATGAAAGTACTGGAGATGATCACGCTGCGGTTACGTGGGGATTGTCTTTCTGCCCTTGGCATTGACTTAAACTCTGCCCAAATTACCAGTAAAGGGACGGTATCGGGGGGCAATGGTGATATGGACGTATCAGTACCTGCAACACAACTCTTTTCTTTAATCCGCAACATGCGCGGCGAAGATGAAATTAACGTCCGCTTCCATGCGGCAAAAAACCATCTTGTCATTCGCACCGACAAAAACTCCTATAACATCCCGGTTTGCTTAGACCATATACCCGAAATTCAGGCTGAGACGCTGGAACATAATTACAGCGTTTACTTTCCAACGCAGATGCTGAGTCAGATTATCAAGCGTGTCAGCCACGCTGCGGCTCAGAACGATGTCCGCTTTTATATGAATGGGGTCTACCTCGGTATCGATAATGGCCAATTTATTGCTGTAGCCACTGATGGACATCGTATGGCCGTCAGTTCTCATGATATCGACTTCAGCGATGACGTGGGCGATGAGATTCAATCTCCGACAGCTCCTACCTCTATCAGTAACACGAATGCAGGTGTGATTTTACCCAACGGGGTTTTCCCCGTGCTCCATAAAATCCTGAGCGGTAGCCAGGGTCAATTCAAAATTGACTACAGCAACCGTAACCTGACATTTACGCTCGGAAGCCATACAGTCATTTCAAATCTTGTCGATGGCCGTTACCCGGACTGGAAGCGCGTGGCCAGCACGGTAGCCAAAAATACTGAACTGTTTAAGGTTGATCCTTCTGAACTCACCACCGCACTAAAACGCGCAACCCCATTGCTTAAAGAGGGCTCGCCAAACAACACCAGTGTTTGTGTGATGTCATTCAAAGACAACGCCCTACAGCTTAAGTCGCCCGGCTCAAATGCAATCAGTTGCAAAGAGGTGATGGACATTGCGAAAGAGGCAGGCGAGCCCGAAACAATTGTTGATATCGGTATGAATGCCGATTACCTCCTGGAATCACTGGCAAGCCTGGGGGCGTGTTCGGAAGAAGGAGAAGCCGCACAGATTGCTTTGCGTGATACAACGACCGGCATATTGATTTCAGTAAACAAAAACAATTACGACATCATCATGCCTGTCCGTGTCTGACAAAACGCTCTCGTTTTGTCGGCCTTTTCGAAATAGCCAATTTCATGGGCGTGATAACGTTAAAACAAGCTTCCTGACGGGATGGCTATATGCCATCTCGCTCCCATTGGTCGCGATCACTGCGTCCTAATATTCTGGAGCCAGAATGAAATGAAAAGCGTTCTGAAGTGGGTAGGAGCCAAACACAACATTATGGCAAGTCTTAAGCATGTACTACCGAAAGGTGGTCGGCTTATTGAGCCCTTTGGCGGTTCAGGCGCTGTAATGATGAATACGAATTACCCAGAATACATTTTGGCCGATATTAATAGCGACCTGATCGATACATACCAGAGTATTTTTAAGTCGCCTGAAAAGGTACTTTCTGAGCTTAAACGCCTTTACTGTCTCGGGCGTTCTGAGGACGCCTATTATGAGCTGCGAAGCCAGTTCAATAATCATGATAGTGCAAGTGACACTCAAGCTGCTCTGTTTATCTATCTGAATAGGTTTGGCCATCGCGGACTATGCCGATACAACCGGAAAGGCATCTTTAACGTCCCCTGGGGTTATTACGCCAACCCCTATCTCCCAGAGACAGAGTTATACGCAATGGCTGAGAAAATGTCCTCAGCAACTTTACTTTGCGCCAGCTTCCAGACCACGCTATCAATGGCCCGCCCGGGTGATGTGGTGTATTGCGACCCACCATATGTTAATCCCGGCAGATTCACGGCTTACCATGCCAGCGGTTTTACACCCGCTATGCAGATTGAGCTTACCAAACTGCTCCAGTTGCTGCCTGAACGCGGGGTTCATGTCATCGCATCATGCCACGATGCGCCTGATATTCGTGAGCTTTATCAAGCCTTCGCTATTCATGGTGTGACTGCCCGGAGAAGCATATTTAAAGGCAGCGGGGATGGGAAAAAAGCTTCAGAAATCTTCGCGGTCAAATTAGCGGATAACTCGAAAAAGGGAGCTGCGGCATGAAACGCTTCCATTGTTCTGAAAAGCTGCATAACCCAGAGACTGAGAAATTTTGTCAGGATATCGCCGAACAATATCGGACAGCACCTGATATTGCCGTGGCGCAGTTTAAACAAGTGCTGAGCTCTAAGCCTCTAACTTACTGGGAGTGTGTCGTGATCCGCGAGCGTGTCTCTGACCTTATTAAAATTAATCAAGCAACAGCTGAGGGCCACGATGAGCCAATTTAAACCCAAAAGCCTTGTAGTCTACCGCATCCAAAAAGCTCTGGAATTAGACAAGCTGGATGAACAGTTAAGTGAGTTGAAATACACTCCCTGCGGGCCTAATGATATGGCACGGTCAGGATGGATCCCGCCATTGGGTGAAGATGTCGAGCTGTTAAAGCATGAGTCGAATAATCTCATTCTTCTGACTGTTAAGCACGAATCGAAAATACTTCCTCCCGCGACCATCAAAGAAATTGTGCGAACCCGGGTTCAGAAACTGGAGAAAGAGCAAAACCGCAGGCTAAAGAAAATGGAGATCCAGGCCGTCAACGATGCCGTGCTCGCTGAGCTCATACCAAAGGCTTTCAGCAAATACAGCACTACAAACATTTGGGTGGATACTAAATCACGTCTACTGCTTGTTGAGACCACCAGCCATAAAAAAGCAGATGATGTAACAGCTTTGCTACGTAAAACTATTGGCTCACTTCCAATTATCCCATTCACGCTGGAAACGCCGGTAGAACTGACGTTAACAGAGTGGGTCAAAACAGGAAGTCTGCCGCCTGGCCTAGCTTTATGCGACGAAGCCACGCTCAAAGATGTGCTCGAAAACGGGGGGGTCGTTACAACAAAACGCCAGGATTTGATATGTGATGAGATCGCTCATCACATCGAGGCCGGAAAGCTTGTGACAAAGGTTGCACTGGGCTGGATGAACCAGATGTTTTTCATCCTGAATGACAATTTCATCTTTTCACGACTGACCTTTACGGAAGAACTTATTGAACAGAACGATGACATTTCGCCAGAAGATCACGCCCAAAGATTTGATGCCGATTTCGTTTTGTTTACCTCTGTTGTTATGGAGGTTCTGGACACAATGATAAAAGCCCTCGGGGGTGAAAGCCCAGGACTCATCACAACGCCGTCAGACGAACAACAAGGTGTCGCGGCAGAAGCCAAACAACCAGAAAAAACCTTCCATTAAAGGGCTGAGAGATGATTACAGCTACAGAACTCCAAGAGTTATCACGCCAGGTTGAAAATGCTAACATTGCCCGAGCCCTGGCAGTTAAAGAGTTGGTTAAAGAGACAAGAGATCGTCAGTTTTCATTGTGGGCGCTATTTATTGGTCTCTTCAGAGAGACACCGGCGCGAAAAAAGCTGAACGAATGTGAATTGCATCTTAACCTGCTGCTGCCAAAATGCAGGAGCATCTTTCTTCAATACGTAGTTATGTCCTCGTTGGAAGAAATTTCGAAATCACCAGATTGTGAGATTTATCAGCATCTAGTCAACTGCTGGAAAGAAGCTCAGATAAAATATAACGAGTCAGGCAGACGACTCAAACTTGCAGAAAATGCCCGTGAACTATTAAAAACAGCAAAGGATGAATGTAATAGTGCTTCCACAACTGAATTTCTGGATATGGTTACTACCAGTAAAGCAATATCCATACTTTCAGCAATAGACACATCCTCTGCGAGTAGTTCGTTAAAGAGAGCTATGGGTGCGCTTAAGCGATTAGCAGATGAAATGCCTGCCCGGCAATCACCTATTGATTCAAATTTACCAGATGACACGCTTGATCTGTTTGTCGATCTGACTATAAATCCTGTTATCGATATTCTCTCCTGGTTAAATATTGAAAAGCTGGATAATGCCGAAGTGCAGTGCAGCAAAGCCTTAAAGAAACTTCAGACGTTATTAGGACAACTGGGTGCTGAGCATGATTTGAGAACTAAGGATTATCAATCTCAATTAGATACGCTTAAGAGAATTGAACAACCATACATCAAAAAGGTGATGCGGCATATACCCGAAAATATGAAGTTCAAGGAGCCTGAGTATCTCCAGACTATAGGAATGAACCCATGACTCTAAAATATATAATCGCTCTCGCAATATTTCTGACATTTGTGTGCTTTGCAGCTTTCATACTTATCTACGCGAGTCGAACAAAACGAGAACAACAACAAACTCAGCAACCTTTGGACGAGCATGATCAGCAGGCAGATATTAATGCCGATGCCGACGAGAACGCCGCACTTGATGGGTTGAGCGAGTACTTCATCAAAAAAAATTCGATATTGCCAAAAGTCCTGATGGATCTTTATGTGCGCTTGAGTGCGGTGTTCAATGGTCAGTACATTATCGCACCCCAGGTGCTTGCCCGGGACTTAGTAGAGCTGGAGCTCGAAGATGAACCGGTTGCCCCGGTTGACGTACTTCAGGCGCAACAGTACGCAGATGAATTCGTGTTCGATTTTGTTCTCTCCGATGCGCATACCGGGGAACTAGTGCTAGCAATGATCAATGAAGATGCTATCAGCGCTCAGCCTGAAGGAGAGTTCATTATTGCCCTTTTTAAAAGAACTCACATTCCTGTCTTTCGCTATGAAACGTTGTCAGGCTTGGACGATAACGCCCTGGCAGTCAACATCGCTGAATCAATAGACGATGGCCGATTCTCTTAGTTCCACAAGGAATTTATTATGTCTCTGTCAAAAAAACAAAGAATAGTACTGAGGGCTAAATTTGGTGGTCGATGTGCATATTGTGGCGAGGTACTGAAAGAAAAAGGTTGGCACGCTGATCACGTAGAACCTGTGCTAAGGAAATCCGTCCAGGATATGCAAGCTGCGGCCAGAGGGAAATTTAAGCTTAAGGCTACCGGTGAAGTGTTTAATGAAAGTGCCAACTGCTTAGAAAATCTTTTCCCAGCCTGTGCGCCCTGCAATCTGCTCAAAACAACATATTCACTGGAAATGTTCCGCAAACAAATAAGTTTACAGGTTGAAAGGGCACGGAAGAGTAGTATGAATTTCAGAACGGCAGAAAGATTCGGCCAGATAAGCATTGTAGAGAAACCCATTGTTTTCTGGTTTGAACAGTATTCAGAGAAAAATGGTGCTATCAAATAAACGACTAATTTAACATTATCATGGCGCGTATCGCGCACTGCTTCGTCAAATATTCAGCCGTGATAATATTGTTTAGTAGGCCCATTACGGAGCGTATATGACTAATCATACAAACTGGACTGGAGACCTGACCGAAGGCGCAACTATATTTGTAGCCACACCAGATGGCCAGCTCAGCAAATGTAGAGTCGAGTCCGTTCGAGACCGACATTTCTCGGTCGAGGGTATTGAACGTGAATTCGATAAGTTGAATGCCTGCTCAGTTGATGGGTTACTACACTCTTACCCCGACGATTTCGAGTCGAGGGAGTTATTTGGTCTGTGCCAGCAAAAAAACAGGCTCAAGTCTCTGCAAATTGATTCATTATCGTTACAGCAAGTCCAGTACATGCTGGCTGGCCTGGAACTTGCCAGGAAGAGATATGGATACCAGTACCGAGGCAGCAAAGCCGTAGATACCAATCAGAAGGGTAGACTGGCCATGAGCATTGATGATTCGCTTCACCCAATTCAGATCGCTTATATACTGGCAGGTTTAAAATTATCTCTCCTTCAAACAGAGGTGAACCATGACTGCTAACCAACGTAAACGTCCTTCGCGTAACAATCGAGCTGTCCAGTTAACGTCCGAGCAGCTGGTAGAAGCGAAGACGCTTGACCTGAAAGCCCACCATTCGTTTAAAAACCTTATGGGTCTTGCTGCAATCAGTGTCGTGGTGTTTGTCTGTCTTGGCTCCTTGATCCATAAACAACGCTCAGTAATGAACGAATGGGACCTGGGTGAAGTGATCAGAGGCGTTGATTTGAAAGCCGGAACCCTCGCAAAAAACAACTTTTTCATCACCAACAAAGGGCAGTTTGAAGCAAGTGGCGTTACAGTGTCACTTACGGGTACAAAACTGAAATTACAGCAGCATCAGGACGGAAAATATTACGTTTGTAATTCTGCAACAGGTGATTGTGTTCTGGTATCCGATGTACAAGCTGAAAAAATTCGTGACCAGCTGTAGCGAGGGGAAAATATCGGTTACTGTCACCGGTAACCGAAGGAACCTTCGTATATGTCACGACAAGAAGCCGCAACGCAGTTATTTATGTCTGCACCACCAGCAAGTATTGATGTCGTTATTGAGCAGCTGGAAAGGGACGCTCAAGCAGCCGGTATCGATATCCATACAATCTCTGTAATGGCCAGCCTGTTACGTGATCGAATAGAAGCATACAGTGACGTGCTTAAAATCGAGCCTGAGCGGGTGATACACGCACTTGAGGTACTGCGAGGTACGGAAGTGCCGTGGGCTTTTTACACTCCGTCCAGGCTACCTGAGCTTGAAGATGTTCATTGCTGGGAAACTCCTCACGATTTTGACCAAGACCTAGGTGAACACCAGCTGCGGCGCTATATTTGCCCTAAATGCGAGCATGAATCAACCGACCCAATGCGCTGCACGGCTGGCCATGCTCCTGGAGTTAACCAGTATCCTGAAAGCTGTGATGCCACTATCTGGAATTCGCCCGATTCTTGGGATAGTATTAACCCTATAATAAAATTAATTATCAAATCTACGTTCCTGGCTGACCTGACTGTTCATACAATCTTCTATCCGAAAGGGTTGAAGCTTCCTGAAATTCAGGACGTTGAGTAGTCTGCTTCGGGCTCTGTGATCTGATAGTTATATATACCTCATTTAAGACCCCTTACTGGGGTCTCTTTTTTTGGACTTCCGCCGTGCTATGTACTTCACGGTATCCCCAAATATCCCGGCTTATGTAGTTCGTCGATTTGCTTCGTCACCTGCCATACCTGTCTCATAATTTCTCTATTTGGAGAAATCTGATGAACCTACCGACAGCTGTATTAGCGAATAACGATGAAAATGAATCAGACGTCCTCAGCCTTTATGCTAATCCCGTAGACAGTCAAAGTGGCCTCATTGAACATGACGGCTTTCAAAAACTAAATGCCATGCGCGATCTGCTGGTGGAATACAACACAACACTGAAGCACATGCAGGCCATGTATGATGCAGTGATGCGGAACCGGCATGATGAAGCATGGCGCATGTTCTGTGATTCTTGTGACAATTCCATCAAATATACGCTGGCTGTAGAAAATTTGTTCTGTATAGAACGGGCCCGCTGTGCTCTCGATGAAAAGTACTGGCAAAAGCTGCTCGATCTGACCGGCGTAAAACCATTTATGCCCACCGAAAGATACGATGACTGGAACGAAGGATTGAGGGCATGGCGAAAATCATCAGAATCAAATTTTGAGAAGCTTAAGCCTGTACCCTTCAACGAAGAAAGTATCTTTTCTACCGCATTCGCATTGAATGAAGAGAAAAAAGACTACTTCGCCCAGATGGTTCATGGTGTGTTTGAAAAGCTCTCCGCTCTGCATAAGACTAACCGTGCCCAGGGCTTCAGCAACAAACTCATCATAGCCAGCTGCTTACCAAGTAGAGATAACCGCAGATCCTATGACTATCTCAACTATTTTAATGACCTTCGTAAGGTTATTGGACTGATGTATGGACGAAGCGGTGCTGAGGATGTGAATTCGGCTGCGGTCAAAGAGTACATGATGAGTAACCCTGGCGAATGGGTAAGTATTGATAACGATAGTCTTAAAGTGAAGGGGTTTATTAACGGCAATGTGCATATCCTGATTGAGGAGGAAACTTGTGACAATCTCAATCTGGTACTATCCCATTTAATGCCAGGCTGCATTCCTCTCGATCGCCGATACACCACCGGCCATAACTCCGCAAGAACTGTAAAAACCAATGAATATCGGTCGCAGTTGATATCATTCTCTGCTGTTAACTCCTTAATATCATATGCCACTGACCATTTGAACGCGGGCAAACACCTGTCACCGGGGCCGCACACTTTTATCCTGCGGGACAACCAGTCTGTTAGTGAGAAAAAAGAACTGGTGAACATATGGGAGTCATTGGGTGCTGTCAGAAGATATAGAGAAGTATATGACTTTGACTTTAGCCCCGTTGAAGGTAAGCGTGCAGTGAGAACCGTATTGACGAAGTGAAGCTGGTCAGGCAGGCAGAGTAACCCGCCACGGGAGCAGAGCACCCACCCGGTTCACAGGCCAGTCGGCGATGACATCAAGTACATGATGCAGATAGCGTTCCGGATCCACGCCGTTTAATTTGCACGTCCCGATAAGACTGTACAGTGACGCACCGCGCTCACCACCATGATCCGAGCCGAAGAACAGCCAGTTTTTTCTCCCCAGACTGACCAGTCGTAGGGCGTTTTCGGCAATGTTATTATCCACCTCCACCCAGCCATCTTCTGCATAGCGGGTCAGCGCCGGCCACTGGTTCAGCGCATACCCGAACGCCTTCGCCAGTTCTGAGTGCCTTGAGAGGGTTTTCTGTTTCTCCCGCAGCCACCCCTCCAGTGACGCCAGCAGCGGCAGCACTTTTTGGTGCCGGACTGCCTGCCGTTCCTCTGCTCTTTTACCTCTGAGCTCCGACTCGATGGCATACAGCTCGCCGATCCGTTTCAGCGCCTCCTCCGTCAGGGCTGACGGGGTACGGACGTGAACATCGTGGATTTTTCGGCGGGCATGGGCCCAGCACGCGGCTTCCTTTATATGGCCGTCGCGGTAGAGCTCGTTGAACCCGGCGTAGGCATCAGCCTGCAGTACGCCACTGAAGCCTGCAAGATGGGTCTGAGGGTGGATACCTTTTCTGTCCGGGCTGTAAGCGAACCACACTGCGGGGGCCAGCGCTGATCCGGCGTTGCGGTCGTCTCGAACGTACGTCCATAAGCGCCCGGTCTTCGTCTTCTTATTGCCCGGCAACAGCACCGGGACAGGCGTATCGTCAGCATGGAGTTTGCCGTCGGTCAGGACATAGTGCTGAAGGGCTTCATCCAGCGGTGCCAGCAGACGACAACACGCATCCACCCAGCCCGACAGTACAGAACGACTCAACACTACACCCTGGCGGGCATAGATCTCCGACTGGCGATACAGCGGTGTGTGCTCTGCATACTTTGAGGTCAGCACTCGGGCCAGCAGCCCCGGTCCGGCGATCCCCCGTTCGATGGGGCGCGAAGGAGCCGGGGCCTGAACGATGCGATCGCACCGACGGCAGGCATGCTTTTCACGGACTGTCCGGATAACCCGGAAGGCGCTGCGCATCAGCTCCAGCTGTTCGGCGGCATCCTCACCCAGGTAACTCAGCGAACCACCGCACTCCGGGCAACACGGCTCAGTCGGCAGCAGCCGCTTCTCATCCCGTGGGAGTGACTCAGGGAACGGTTTGCGGGTGCGGGTCTGACGCAGCGGGCGCTGCACTGCCGGGTCATCCACCCGGCCGGTCAGCGTATCGCTTTCCTGCTGCAGCAGGTTCAGGTCAGCTTCCATTTGCGCGATACGGCGGGATACCTTTTCGGAACGACTGCCGAAGTTCATCCGGCGCAGCTTATCCAGTTGCGCCTGCAGATGGTCTATTTCGCGTTCCCGGTTGCTCAGCTTTTCCTGCAGGGCGTGGATCAACGCTTCCTGTTCGGCCAGGCGCTGTTTCAGCAGAAGGATGTCGTCAGAAGAGGTATCGTTCATAATCCTGTATTTTACCAGGCTTATTCTGCGACAACCAGGATAAAGAGCGCTACAACATGGTCAGGGATGTCAGTAACCGCTTTGGCTGTCGCCAGTCGATACCTTCCATCAGCATCGCCAGTTGCGCCGGCGTCAGGAACACTTTGCCATCGCGGGCTGAGGGCCAGGCGAAGCGACCACGTTCCAGTCGCTTTGTCAGCAGGCACAGACCATCGCCGGTGGACCAGAGCAGTTTTACCTGACTGCCGCTGCGTCCCCGGAAGATGAAGACGTGGCCGGACATCGGGTCATCTTTCAGCGCGGTCTGCACCTTTGCGGCGAGGCCATTGAAGCCGTTGCGCATATCGGTGATACCGGCAACCAGCCAGATTTTTGTGCCTGCGGGAAGATTTATCATACCGGCCCCCGCATCAGTTCGCGCAGGACAGTGCTCATGAGTTCAGCAGAGGGATGAGTCAGTGTTATTTCTCCTCCCCGACATTTTATGTGGCAGGTAGCGGGAGGAGAGCAGGATGGTAGTTCGAAGGTTGGGAGAGAAGAGCCCGCCTGAAGCTGCACGGGTATCAGGGCAGGAAGCGACGATGAGTTTTTTCGGGGCCGACAGACCCGCCCTTCACGCTGCCAGAGCCTTATCCATTTAAAGAGCAGGTTATCATTGACGTCATGTTTCCGGGCCAGTGCGGCAATACTGCCTTCTTCTTCAAGAGCCAGCCTGACCAGTTCCATTTTGAATTCAGGGGAATAGTGTTTCCGGGGAAGTCTTTCTTTAGCGCGCATGAGGTGTCCACCTGCAAAATAAGTGGGTGCTTAAGTTACAGGATCCTGGATTCGGGACCAGACGGTACTCAGACGACGCTTACCGTTGAAGCATTCAAACTTCTGGCATTACATGGTTCTATACCTGACCGCTATACGCACCAGTTCTATGCAACGGTCGGAGAACTCCAGAAACGAGCAATTGATGAATGTATGGTGGCTTCAGGTATGCGTTTGCTGGAACCGAATATCGGTCTTGGTGCGCTACTGAAAGGGTTACCAGAGGGGGTGGATGTTACTGGTTTTGATATACACCCCGCAGCTGTTGCAATTACTGGCCTGCGCTGGAACGTCACCCTTAATGATTTTCTATTGGTCAAGCCTGAAAATACCGGCTTGTTTGAAAGAATTCTGATGAATCCTCCATTTAGTGACTCACGCTGGATTGCACATTTTCAACATGCGATGAGATTCCTGAAACCGGGAGGACGCTTGATAGCAATACTGCCAGGGAGCGCAAAGGAGCATCTTTTAACCCGAGAAGCTGGGCCCGGTTACGACATCAATATTCTGGGTTGCTATGACAACGCCTTTGAAGGAACCGCAGAATCCATAAAACTTTTCTCCGTTGATGCCCATGAATAGTGGGGAAAGGAAGAGCTGGTCGAGTTAATTTCGTCACCCGTAACTGAACAGAAAAAATGAGATAGAGAAAAAGCCGTCAGTTTGTCGATGTTAAATGCTATTCAAATTTTTCAACATGCGACAATTGAGCCAACTACATGAAGAGGAAACACAATGTCAGCATTTCTCATCAATAAATTATCTTTCGAAGATACCAAACAAATAATGTTGTCCTCCATGAAAACAATGGCATCTCTTCATGGTATTTTGGCAATATTCTTGCCGATAATTGCTGGTGGTGGACTCCTGACACTCATCATGAAAAATGTGACAATGGAGGGGCTTGCATTTTTTATCTTACAGCCAGTTGTACTCACCCTCTACCTTACGGCTATCTTATGCCGATATCAAAGCTCAGAGCTAAGATTGAATATCTGGGAAGAACTACGCAACTTTATCGTTGTGTTAGTTTATGCATTATTCCTGACCGTACTAATGATCGTAATATTGTGGTTAGTCAAATTTATGATTGCTTCAGCGGTTGCGGGTGAAACCAACCATGTTGAATATAAACAACCAACATTAACAAGCATTAGTCTGGCTTACTCCAACCTAATAGTGTATTTCAATATGTACGCCCTTGCCACTTTGAGCGTATTTATCGCTACGCCAATGCTCGTTTTATTCATACCAACAGTTACGCGGTGTAAAGGTTCTCTGCTGAAAAGTATACCAGTCATTTGTAAAAGTACTTTTATGAATATTGGGCCGTTGTTCGCATTTTCAGCTATCTCTGGTGTTGTTTTACTTTCGTGGTCATACTTTTCGCTCAGGTATGAATGGTTAATCCCGGCAGCAACTATACCTCTGGCCTACTTATCAATATTGAATTACCAGCTGTCTGAAGCAGCATTGCCTCGTAACCAATAAAAAGGAAACCTGTGATGAGAAAAATAATATTAAATGCGGTTGTTTGTTTATTTGCAATTAATGCATCAAGTTTCGCAATATCAGCGGAAAGCTCTCCATCTCGTGACGAACTGAATGACGTGATGAAAGTTCATGCTTCCGAGATTGCTGCTGTTATCGCATGTAAAGACTACCTCGAAAATGGCGAGGAACGTTTGACTGAAGCGAAATCAAAAGCTGGCCGTGTACTGGGTAAGATGGTAGGCAATCAAGCCAAGGGTAGCGAGTATGCTAGTCGGATTCTGGTAACTGTTAACGAAGCTAAGCCAGATGAGCAACTGAAGGCTGAATTCGACAAGGTCAACCTTGACCACTCAGTCCGCGTTGCAAAATGCGCTCAGCTAGTAGCTGGTAATGCCGCACGTGCGGACGATGCTGATATCAATTATCTGAATTAAGAGGCTAGCAATGGCGAAGATCAGGATCACTCATCGTTATGACATCAATAAAGACATGTTCTATGGCGTAGAAACTAACCAGCCATATGAAAAGGTTGTTCAGAGGTTAGCT
This sequence comes from Citrobacter sp. MGH100, assembly GCF_001034465.1. NCBI lineage: Bacteria > Pseudomonadati > Pseudomonadota > Gammaproteobacteria > Enterobacterales > Enterobacteriaceae > Citrobacter > Citrobacter sp. MGH100. The sequence continues at coordinate 253,653 of NZ_KQ089803.1, read as the reverse complement.
TATCTCCAATTGATTCATTCCACGTTGCCTGATTTTCCCTACATGGCTAATTGCCTGGAACAGGCCGATGCAGTAGAACTCTATTGTCGAATCTTTGGTGGTATTCCTTTAAACACAAATCAACATTATACCGCAGAGATTGATTTATATAGGAACTGGGAAATAGATACACGCGAACTCGTTAATGACATTAATTGCCAAAATTCAATTGCCATTTCCGGCTGCGTAGAAAAAATATTTAAATACATTGTTGAAAACTCTGTTCAGATCTATCAGCTCACAAAAGAAGCTTATAAATTAGGGCAGGGCATGACTAATAATGAAAAAGAAGAAATGGCTCTTTTACTGATTTATATGGATTGGCAACTTCAAAGGATGGATCGTGTTTTAATGGGAGAAAAAATTCAAAAGGAATGGGATTGGCACGATTTTGAGGGAAGGTTGATTTCAGACATTTCGTATACACACACCGGACAACCTGACCTATACATCCACAAAGATTAATGTCATTGACGCACAAGCTGAATATATTTCGACCTTGCACAAATAGCAAACAAACACATTAGAAAGAATTAACCATGCATCTATAATGGATTCTGTTAAGCATAAAATATGGGTAGTAATAGATCCGTTATTGAAAATGTAAGACATGCTGGTAGAGTAAAACGAATGATAACCGTTTACCTTCTCTGTTCTGGCGGATGCCAGTTTATGGATGTGCATACTGGAACTATTTGAAATATGTAGGTAGAGGGATCTACTTACTATGTAGTGTGATTAAAAATATTCTGTTTTCTATGTGGTCAAAAAGTTCAGTATGAGTGATATATGATTGATGATTACAAAAGCTTCCTCAAAAACCCCGGGAATTTACCGGAACTAATTAGTTACTCTCCGTCAGGCAGACCTAGCTTAACGAGACGAGTTGAAGATCGCCTTAAATGCGCCCTTATCCTCGGCTACCTCAAGCCCGGTGATAAGTTGGTAACAAAAAACATCGCCGATGCTATGAAAATGAGCGTCACGCCCGTCCGTGAAAGCCTGATACGTCTGTCTGCCAGTAGTGCTCTTGCTTTGACTCCATCACATGCCTTTTTTGTTCCCATCATCACCAGTGAGCAGTTCAACGAGTACATGAGAATGAGGCGATTGATTGAGCCAGAACTGGCAGAAAAGGCCGTACTGAAAATGGATGCCAATGGCTTTGAAGAATGCCTGTCTTTGTGCCAAAAGCTGCGTTCCGCATATGAACGTAGGGATGTTTATCTGGCGCACCAGCTAAACCTCACTCTGCGGCTGAAGCTTTACATATACGCCGGTCTGCCTGAGTTTTTCAAAATTGTAACCCAACTGTGGATTAACCTGTGGCCAACTCTGAGTTACACGTTCGAATCTGACTCGGAGGATAAATGGCCAATATTTTTCTCGTCGCTTGAACTCGCTCTTTCAAACAGGGATGCAGGGGCAGCAGCAGATGCCATTAGAGAGTCACTGGATAAGGGGTTGCGGATCTATCTCAGCTTGTTAACCGAGCAAGGTGAGTAAACCGGCTACTAGTAGCCGGTTCGGATTCAACGTTTGAGGGTTTGCATCATCAGGGAGGGTTTAGGAATTGGTTCTTTCTGCTCAGCAGGCTTATCCGAATCAATGATGGTTGTTGCTCGGATACCTGTGGCCTGGGTTTCCACTGGTGAAGAATTCCGTTCAACGGCAATGCCCAGCGTTTGCGACAGAATGTTGCTCAGCGTTTCGGCATTAAACGATGTCGTGGTTTGTGCGGCCAGCAAATTTATTAACCGAGGGTCGAGCTCATGCAAGGCAGACGCAATTACCAGTGCCTTACGGTAAAATTCCCCCCGGGATCGGCGGGGTAAGCGCTCCATAATATCAAGAGCTTTACCGTCTTCTGGATTATTGCCGGGGCGGAGCCAGACGAGTAAACGTTTATCTTCTTCCATCACATAACCTCGTTTAGACGCTTGCCATTGCTTTGACGAGCGCGAGCTGCGCGTCAGGCGCTTTGATGACATCCAGCTTAGGGAATAGTTCGACAATATGAGAATGGATGAGCTCAGCACCGCCCCCGGCCAGTATGATTTTGTGGACGCTGTTCTGACGACGTATATCAGCTGCAACAGCTTCGGCCAGATTTTTCGACTCAGAATCGATAACGTCAATGATGGCATCAATTTTAGAGTGATCATTGACCGCAGAAGCAATCAACGCTCTATCATGACGGTTTTTAATGATGATATCCGCAATGGCATAACTACTTGGAGACTGGGCATCCTGGAGCGCAGCCATAACAGCTTTTGTCACTCGTGAAACGCCAACATCGCTGTTGCCAAAGATATCAGATATGCCCTCCATTGCCCCCTGAATGATGGCCAGGTCTAGGGTTGTTCCCCCCAGATCGACAACCAGGGTTCGTGTAAGCTGCGTGGTTGTTTTAGGATCAATCAGATATTCAGCCGCAGGTACTGATTCAGGCATTACGTTAACTTTTACAACATGAAAAGTTTCGCCATTATTCAGGGTTATTGGGCCCATAACGTTGGCCTTTTTCTTTTCAATATTAGCTTCGTTCAACTGCGCATCGCTCGTGAAGAACATGGCCACCGGCAGTGTCACTGTAAGTTCAACATCCTGTGGCTCAAGACCGGAAGTCAAAAGGGCATGATGAATTGCTACGCGACTTACAGCGTCGAACTGGAAAGAGGTATGCGTTGTTGTAATTGCAGATGTTGAACCAATGTCGTGAGTAAATTTCCGCCCATCAATGAGATAGTTGTAGATAGTTTTACCACCAAATGCGAGTGGAGTAGCCCAGCCTTCGCGGAAGGCGTTCTGCGAAACATGAGTTTTGATTTCACCATTCTCAATCCAGGCAAGTTTTACGTTCGTTGAGCCGTCATCACAAGCGATGTTCATCATGGTATATACCTCATTAAAATGTTCAAAAGTATCAAAAATCTCTGCCATTTTAGATAGTAAGCCATCCTGAAGCAAGGAATGCGCACCTGTAGCGCACGTTTAATGTCCACAAAATGACTATGAAAAGTGAATTACGAGTGAGTAAAACAGGAACGATTCTATCGGATTGAAATCTGGCGGGGTAAACGAGAAAGAGGGATGTATACGTACATGCAGAGGTCGGTAGCCCTGGAACACCAACGGAAAAAGTAACAAACCACCCGAAAAATGAACCAGTGCCACCAGACTAAATTGTGACAATCGATAGCCAATACTGCAAGAGAACCTAAGAATAAAAGGTATCGCTATATGACAGCTCAGTCGGTAAAATCGAGGAAACCATGTCGGATCACCATTGTAGTTTCTGGTTAGTTCAATAATGAGGTATCCCCAATGACATCCATTCTGCTTACTTCTGATTCTGTTGATGGGTACACTTTTTGTATTTCTACTGATGGTAATGGATGTAAGCTGTCAGTCAGGCCAGAATACCGGCGCAATGGCACACAAACTTATGATGGCTGGTTTCCCAGATACTACTCAAAGCCTCAGTATGCTAAAGCAGCGTTAACAAGGTTCCTTGGAGAATCTGTTAACTGGTCACCACGGACGGGGCTCAGTTAGTCACAGGATACGTAACAGCCTGAGTCCGAGGATACCAACAAGTCAAGAGAACCCCCTGATAAACCCTTAACAATCAACACCTTACCTTGGTGCGCTTAATGTATTGAACATGTTAAATGGCTGCATGAAGTGCAGACATTTAGCCTTCAGCGATGAACTTTCAGACAGTTAATATCGTCTCTGATGCAGCAACATCACTGAAACTCAGATTTTACAGATTGCCCTGATGTTTATTTGTTAAGTATATAGTGCAGCTATTTATAGCATTATCATCATTTTACAGCAATGCAGTTAATGAAGGGATTCCTGATTTCCCACTGAAGCCTGAGCCAGTTCAGGTAGGATACATAAATCTGTGTATCACCCTCCGTCATGTAACTGTTTCGCTGAATCTTTCTGGTCAGGGGATAGAATGCCACCGTACCATAGGGTGTTTCTGAGATAATGATTTTAGTATTCCCGTTATATGCAATTTCATAAACAATATTGTTTTTCTTAAGTTCATCCTCCGTATCCATAACTATTTCATTTCGTATTTTATTCACTTCGTGATAATGCTGGCTCAGTATCTTCATTGCTGAGCGTCGTAATGCTGCTTCCTTTGCATTCTCCATTGTACTGATGAAAGAAACTGTGTCCGGGGAATAGAAACGACGATGTGAAAAATCTTTATCCAACTCATATTCTCCGGGGTTATTTTTCCAGCGGGCATAGCCATTAAGTTTTGGAAGGTCATCGCAGAAATGCTGGAAGTTATGCCATCTTTCGCAAACCGTCACTCCCTTATATCCTTTAAAATATTGTTTCCCTTTAACTGTCATGTAGCACCTTGCCAACATATTATGCCAGAGAATGAACGCTCTTGTTCTCTGATGGCTTCGGGTGTTTTCAATTGTGGAATGCTTTCCATTTCCAATATATCCCACATCATAATAACGGGGCTTCATCAACAGTGTTATTCGTTCATCTTCTGAGGACGGGAACGCGTCACCTGAGACTGCACCTGATTTAATATGCGTACCGTAGGCCTCTTTGATTATGCCGCTGTCTTTAAATTGCACAACATAATATCCGCGTCTTGATTTATCTTCGGAGCGACCAAGAACAGAGCATTCACCATTATGCTTCGTGGTAAATACAGCACCGGGAAATAACGTGTTATGGTTGTAGTTCTGGTGGTATCTCTTGTTTCGAAAAAGCGTCATTTAATATTTCCTGAGTAAAGAATTGGAGGGAGAAAAAGAATCGGGTCGGGTCCTGTTTTTCCCCTTTAACTTCTGTCAGGCCAGCACTCCGGGTGGAGGTCAGGAATTAAATTTAAGAATCCATTCAAAAAAATAAAATTTAAAATAATACAGACAATGCAATGTGACAGGTATCGTGTCGTTCTGTCAGCAGTAATCTGAGGTTGTCACAAAGCAGGCTCAGCACCCTGCCTTATCATGCACTGGTGCGCTCAGAATGCGCTACAGGCACTGTAAATACGGGTCAGGGCAGGGTGTGCAGAGTCTGTCTGATGGCAGGATTCCGGCATATGCACCACTGTTCATTTATACAGTTAAATGAAATTAGTGCAGATTGTGACCGGAGGTTGCACTGGCGTGATTGTGGGCTGTTTCAGGGCTGAAGTATGGCTTTGCACCGACTGCATTCCCCTGATGGCCTGTAGCGCGTTATATGCTTCTGGTTATGCTGATGTGCTGTGCCGGAATCACCCGATAGGGTGGTAAAATAAAAATAAATATAATCAATTTACAGATTCAAATATCCATGCTACCATCGCCAAATCGCCAACCGGGGTTAAACCCTTATTATGATATATTTATTCTTAATCGGTTTTCTGTACTTACTCTGAACCTCTCAATATTATCCCAATATTAAGCCCTCCGCAGGAGAGCCATACGGCTTGAGTTAACAAAGAATCAGAATAAAAAAATAAGAATCTCCACCAAAATGAAGACCCTTACATGTCAGCATCAGAGAAATATCAGCAATCTACTTTATCAAAGTCTATCCTGAAATCATCTTTCATGGCATCGGCATTATTCATTTGCTTTCCATTTCTTAATAACTGAAGCTCTTTGAGTATTTCCTTCTGAATGTCCGCCTGAGTAAACAGAACTGTTTTTAGCTCATAGGATGTAATGCTTTTGATTATCCATGCAGCACAGACAACGGTGATAATGATTTTTGCCGTATCAAAGCTGATGAAAGCATACCCCTGAAGTATCGAATACCATGACGGGTTGTCAGTTCCAATAAAATAGAGCCAAATCAGTATGGTTATTGTAAGATTGATAGCGAGCGTTAATTTTGAAAGATGTTTTGTCAAAAATGAACTGTTCATTTTTTTGTATTCCTTTTTAGTTTTGTTTTCCAGTGTTGCATCCGGCGCGATATGCCTGAGTAACTTCAATATGCTCGGCTCGTTCCATTCCTCGTAAGTTTTCCGTCTGTTTATTAAATTTCTTTATTTTCTTCTCACAGACGGAATTGCGATGCTGTATTGCGTCCCTGGCTCCGGTTATACATGCGCCATAAATAACATCCGGGTTGGCAATTCTGGAAAAATTTGCGTAAGAATCACATGTAGCAGTCACTCTCATCTGCATCTGTGATTGCGTAATCGCCAGTGACTGATTTGCAAATAACAAACCGGCGATTGATATCAATAAGGGAAGGGTGGTTGAATTTTTCATTCAGCACCTCCCTGTAAAATACAATCAATTCCCATTGCATCAGTACCCCAAAGCTTGATATCCGGTTCACCACCTGATGCACCCTGAGTGCTCATATCCAGAGCAAGGATATAGAAACTGTTTTCATCAACATCAAACTCGTAGTTAACAAGTGGAGCGCCACTGGTCTGATACACCGATTGCTGAATATCCTGAATACGTTTTTGTGAGATGAGCTTGCCGTGATGCAGTAACTTTATGACGCCAGCGTCTTTCATGTAGCTCATGAATCCACTACTGGCACTACCGGTAACGTGTCGCTCAATGCTCCAGCCATCATGACAAACAATATTGTCTGCCATTGCAGTAACCGGAATGGTCATACTGGCGGCAAAGGTAAGGATTGGTATCAATCGTTTCATTCGAATCAGGTCCTAAGAAAATTATCAGGACGCCCGGTAATCTCAGTGAAGGCCGCAAGACATTTCAATCGTTATGCGCAACAGAGAGTACGGGCAACACAGCCAGCACAAGGATGACCATAAAACATCAGATTCAGCCTTTATCTACGTTTGTCAAAGCAAGTTTAAAATGTCACCTCTTTGTGCAAGATAGAAAGGGCACTTTCAGCCTATGTAATCATATTAATGTGACTGCTGCGTTATCCCACTCAACCAATTAATAAAGCAAAAGTTAAATATGAAAGACTGGAATAAAAATATAACGAAAACATCTTAATATGGAAATATCTGTGTCAACGGGATCTTTAGTTATTGAATATCTGGTTCTAAATAGGTTCTACATTCAACGGGAAGGGAAACCAAATATCTATATGTTTTTTATAAATACCATTACGTGGCAAACAACAATCTGCATATTTTTTTAAAGAATCTCCACATGGACAAATATTTTCTGGCGATAATACTCCATCATGTTCTTTCGCCTTAAATCTCCAGGTCGTAATATTGAAAATTTGATGTGGGGATTGTATGTATTTGACAACACTAATTAAAGTTGAATAGTTATAATGATCACCATCATTGGAGAAAAAAACACTACATTTGTTAACGGGATTACTAACTATGTCATAAGTAATTAATTCAAAATCGATCACTTCATCAAAGCAAAGAACTCCATTATAAAGTTTATTTTTAACATGACCACAATCATTAATAAAACTACGGGTTGTATTACATACTGAACATTTCACTTCTTTTATTATTTCACGAGAACTACCGAAGATTTTATATGGGAATAACGCCTGCCAATTACATACCATTCTCGCTAAGAAGTTAACACCATAGAAATTAACCTCAGGCAGAAACTCATTATTTTCTTTAATATGTATTAAATCTATTTCTATCCTTTCAAGTTCTACCCATGCTTCATAAAAATCACCTCTTGTAAGTAAATTAATGACTTGAATATATTTTAAATGGGCTAGTAAAATTGTTTTGTATAAAAACAATCTGTTTGATTCATTATTCAAGCTCAAGGATTGAGCTTTTTTTAACTCAGCATTAAGATAATCAAGAATAGCACTATCTTCTTGAGTAATACACATCCAACGCTTTAACTTTTCGTGAATATTCATAATATCTATATAGATTTTTATTTGATTTTGTTAATTACTTTTAAAACATCGTCTACTTTTCCAGAAACAGTGTATTTCACATGTTTTCCTGATTTATTTTTTTTAATTATAGAGACTTTAACGTCTATATCTCTAGTTCCAAAGTTATCAATTTTTTTCTGAATATAATTTGAAACAAGATTTACTAAAAAAGGTATCATTACTGATGTGGCAAAGAAAGTGCCTAACGCTAACGTTATACTGTTTAATTGCAGGTACGAAACACCATTAGAATCTCCGTACACTTTAACATTAGAATGTGATTGCTTGGTGAACTGGAAAAAATCCAGTGCATTACCTCCAGTAATTTTTGAACTATCAAAAACGATCGCAATCTCATCATCTTGAGGTTCATATGAAGAAATGATTTTTACCTCTTCATCTTCATCACTCATTTCACTCAAAGTAATGGGGTTCATTCTCAACTCCTTGTTTTATATTTTTACATTCAAATTTTACTATACGACTGGTTAATTGCTCCTGTCCAACACACACCAGAGTTCATATGCTTAGCATACAAGGGACCAATGCCAGTAGCGACAGGCTAGTGTGTCAAAAAACCACATGAAGATCAATCTCCTGCGGAAAATTTGGCCGCAATTAGTTTCATTGTCCTTTCCATGCCTTGATAAACTGTCGCATCTGTAATGTTTAACCTTGCGAGTTCCTTAAGTATTCTAGCTTTGTTTCTGATCACTATTTTTTCTACTTTAAACTCTTGCATAGCATCATCAGGGTTTGAAACTAAATCGGGATAAACAGCATTATTCCCAAATAATAAGAATGCACCTGACTGTGATGACATCCTTTCATTATTATTTCTTCCTTTAACGAAAATTAACCTTTCCAAATCTGATGGTATAATTACATCTTTAAAATAAGGTTTTTCATCTTTAATGTAATGTATGAGTTTTTGACAAGCTTCAGTTTTATTGAAAGCCTCCTTGTCCATTTTACAATCCAGCTGATCTTTCAGTGTTTGACTTAGCATTGATATATTTGATATGCAACTTACTGTATCAGAGTCAAAGAATTTTATACGATCCCTTTTTGTTTTGAAAATAATAACATGTCCATCAACCTCATTTGTATTTTCATTATTACTAATGTCGCAACAAGCGAAATACAGAGCGATTAGTGGATTTGATGTTATATCCAACAAACGAGTTGGTAGTCCGTAGTGTTGCATCCTTACTAACTTGTCTAGCATTGTTTTATCATCAACAAACTCAGTTGGCCTTGCTGTTAGGGCTTCACGGACTAAATTTGATTCACTGTGCAAATGCTTGAAGTTACCTTTTTTGTTTTTCCTGAAAACTGATGGAGCCAACTCGTAAGATACATCAGAATGTCCACGATAAAATATTTCTGCATCTTCTTCATGATCTTGTTCTAAAACACGCGCCATGAAACTTTGAACATTATCTATTATTGGGTAGTTATCAACTTCATCAGGAAGTGCTTCAGTAGGAGGAAGTGGTGTACTTCTTGTCGTTATATTTAGAAGTGCTAATGTTTGATTTAAATCACGTGCTTTTATTCCCCAGTGAGTCCGTTTCAGCCCATATGCACCTAATTCTAAAGCTGTTTGATATAACTCTTTGTTTATCACTACGACATCATCTTGTGAGTGAGTGATTCTGAAATCAAACTCAACATTTTTGTTAACTGTTCGTAGATTTGAAATTACACCAAGTCGCAAAGTAATGTATTCAACATTGTCTCGGGAATAAAGTTCTGACATAAAAAGCGTAGGTAATTTCTCAATATAAGATAATGCTTTATCATTCAAAGGCGTTAACTTCAACCGGATGTCATCAGAGGTGCCTTCTAACATACGTGATATAGGAAAATCACAACTCCCACTAACCCGTTCATACATGGGCCAATGTTCAAAATAGTCAGGTTCTCCGCCCATAATTAGATTAAACATTAAAACTAAATCCTTATATTTTACTTAATGAATTATTTACAATCCAATCAATTGCGCCAGAGGTGCGAATCCAAGGCTTTATATTATGATTCACATAATAAATGGCTTCATCCATTCCACCTAACGTGATATATCCACTGTTAGACTTGATCTGTAATCTGCACTTCGATAACAAGCCGGGGATGTGTCTATTAGAATCAATCGCAGCTTTAGCGATATCATCGGCATCCGGGGATGACTGTCGGTAGGCGAGTAGGGCGCGTGTATACTGAAAAAACGAACGCATATCCCCAGGATAATCGTCCAGTAGCAAGGCCAGATCATCCACCATTTCAAGCTCAAGGTAATAGTTCGCTAATAAATGACGAATCCCCTGGTTATCGTTCGGGTTGAGCTTCAGCATTTCGCGGCTATGAGCCATAGCCGGATAAAAATTACCAGACTCCCATAAGGCCTCAGCCAAAGCTGCTTTTGCTCTCATATATGGACGTGTTTCGACAAATCCCCAGAAACGTCCTGCGAACTCCTGAAAATCCTCGCCAAGTGCAATGCTGGCTGCGTACAAAGCAGTCTCCAGCTTCCCGATTTTTGACTCAGGAGGTTCTTGAGATATCTCGCAGTAGAATGAGTATGCGTCAGCACAGAGCGGGGATTTCTTGATAGCTTTTCTGATGAGTTTCAGCACAACTTCCAGGTCATCATTTTCCCAGGCATCGAACATGAACTCCTGAGCCGCAACCAGATCTAGATGTAATTGCTCAGAGCTGACAGCAGTTTTATACAAATCAACGCGCTTTGTAGTCGGGAATTTAATCATCTCAAGTATCCTTTTGGGGACTCACTGTTCCGGTACTTTGCAGCACTGATGGTCGATTCTATCGCTTTGAACTTGCCACAAACAAGCTCGGGTCTGCCAGAACGGGATTGATAGCCCGGAGCTGTTCCTGGATGCGCACCTGAGCCTTACGGCTGGGCGATTTTTTGCTTCGTTCCCGTTTGCCTTCGCTTTCCCGCTCATCCTGTTTTACCTGAGCCAGTCGGAGTACAGTCCCGAGACGTTTGTTATCAACAATCTGCCCCTGGTCGACACAGGCCAGCTTATCAAATGCCTGGCACTTAAGGCTCCGGTGCCCATAGAGGAAGGCGAGGGTGCCATCGGGATAATCCAGTACTTTAATTTTTTCACCGGCAAGACGGCTATTTTCTTCTGTGGTGTCCATGAGATAAAGGATCTTATCGTACTGGAAGGTCAGTGATTTCGACACGGTACGAACATCATGCCAGGCAAAGATGTCTCTTAATTCATCGGGGCTTTCCTGCACCGGACGATGCAAATCTTTGGGGAACTTAGCCGGTCGTGAAAACCGGCTGTTAAAGTCAGCGATGAAAGTGGCAAGCCAGGCATTTGCGGCCTCAATGCCGGTTATACCTTCCAGACGCATTTCTTTGATCAGCCGATCCTGAAGTGTCTGATTCGCACGTTCCACGCGGCCTTTAGCTTCAGAGCTGTTGGCACAAATAAGCTCGATTGCCAGGTCATAAAGCACACGTCCGAACTGGGTAACGGTGGTATTGCGTTTCTCCGGACCACTGACGCGAAATATTGCGTGTTTGTCACTGTACAGCGATACCGGCTTCCCATGCTGCTCGATGTATTCCCGGGTTGCCAGCATGTAGTCAAAGGCTGTTTCTGACTCGCTGAACCGCAAATGCATCAGACGCCCGGTGGCATCATCGATAAAGACCAGCAGGCAGCATTTTGGCGCACGGCCTTCAAACCAGTCATGGTGGGAGCCGTCGATCTGGATAAGTTCACCCAGACAATCACGCCGATGTCGGGGTTGATAAACCCGTGACTTACGGCGAGCATGCGGGACCCAGAGTCCGTCAGACGTCATCCAGTTGCGGACGGTCTCGATTGAAAGCCGGATATTATGGCGCTCTCTGAGTTTTTCTGCGGCCAGTGTGGGCCCAAAGTCACTGTAGTTTTCACGTATCAGCGTGAGTACTCGTAGTTTGAGAGATTCGGTCAACCGGCGGTTGCTGGGCTGGCCGCGTTTGCGGCTGACAAGTCCTTCAGCACCAGAAACTCGGTAACGATTGATAAGTCGTTGCGCCTGACGTTCTGAAATGCCAAGCTGTGATGCTGCATCACGACGGCGTAGACGCTTTTCACAAACTGCCTGTATCACCGGTAGGCGGTGGATCTCTTTATCTGACATGGTCACCAACATGCGTTGAGCCCCTTAGAATTGCATTCAGTTTAGCTTACTCTAAGGTGACGTTTCTATCTGGATAAAAAGTGACATTACTAAATGGTTCTAACAATCTAAGTGCGCATAATGAACCTTATGTTGAATTATGGTTAAGTAGTCGATTTTATGGTTGGAAGTGCCTGTTTGCAGTAAAATGCAGTTCATTACCTTTAACCACTGGAACTAGACATGGCTAATGAAGATCTCCCCTCTGGGTGCAAACGCTGTAAAGGATGCAATCAGGTTAAACCCTTCGAAGAATTCGGTAAGGAACTTAAGGGTAAGTTTGGCCTTAAAAGTAAATGCAAGTTGTGCATTAGCGATAAAAACAGAAATTATGCTGCCGGTTCCGGTGCAGGTGTAAAACTCCAAAACAATAAAAAATACCAGACCGAGCATAAGAGTGAACTGGCAGAAAAGATGAGAGTAAGACGGGCAAAGAAAAAATTTGGAGATAACTATGAAGCATATCTAGCATCTTTAGAAAGGATTAAAAACCTCTGATAATTACATAACAACCTTAGCCAATAAGACACAAAGATTATGTATTGTTGCTTTTATTTCAAAGCATCAACTTTATTGAAAAGTTACGCTATACACTGTGCAATTTATTATGCTGATTTAATTTGGTGATTATATGAGTTGTCATGACAGAGACATCAATAAGATCCTTCAATCATTCACTCACTTAATGGTTGAAGCAAAAAAAAGCATCTTTCATTCAAAATCAATGAAGGTTCAAGGTCTTCAGTTAGTAGATGAGTTATACATCCGTGCCCGGACGGGAAAAATGTCATACCTCGGTTCGTCGGTACTGGTAGTCGCAACCATTTCAGTGAAGACCCCAGGCAAAGGATTTTTCAGACAGTTACTCTCGAAATTAAAAGAAGCAGCTGAGACAAATAACTACATCTTAAAGGTTGAGAATGTCATCAGCACCGAACTTAGGGAGTTTCTTATCAGAGAGGGTTTTTCATTTCCTGGTGAACGGTGGATGTGCGGTTCCGGCTACTGGGCTCCATCATCACTTAGGCTTAATGACCAATTAAGCACCCTCCCCGTCTAATATGAGGCCGTAAATGTTCATAACCCCTGAAGTTGCTTATGTCTGCGAGCTGTTACATAAATATGATGTACTTCCACTCGAATGTGATGGTCATACTATGGTTGTAAGTTGCCTGCTAGATAGATTCTGTATACCGCACCAGCGCATCGTTGGAGAAGTAACGTTGGCTGGAACTGGCCAGATAATTCGACCTCATCTGTGGATAGAGTATGACGAATACATAATAGATTACCGCCTCCGCATGTGGGCAAGGAAAACCGAAGATAATGTTAGTCTAGTGCCTCATGGCATCTTTATCGAAGATAAAAGTCAGGCAATTTACACTGCTCAAAGAATTGCAAATAAAGCCATGATATCAGACTCGATAATTGATTTTATGACAGATGGGTTATGGACTAAGATTCTCCTAGAAATCCCTGGTAAAAAAAGAATTACATAAAGCAGGAGGATTAAGTTTGTTCATAAAGTTTTTCTTCACTGACACTCAAAGCAAAGATGTCTTTTTCCAAGCACCAATCTTAGAAAATATTTGCTTTTCTACTGACTCAAGTTGGTTCATTAAAAGATGATAGTCAGGAGTCTCAGCTCCAATGTTCCCTTCCCACTTTAGAATCAATTCACTTACCTTCCCTTTTAATGTTGCAAGGAGAACAAGCTGTTTCTTCGCGAATACAATCTCTTCCTGATGTATGTTTTTCTTTGCCATTGTAGTGTAGGTTCCATATCCATGTTGATTTATGTTAAGGATTACATTTTATTAACAATATTTTTATTGATTGTAAACACAAATCTCAATGGAATAGCATGAATTAAAGTCATCACGACCATTTTACCTAGTAGTATCAGCATGATAGTAAGTGAAATCAGATTATAAAAAGCAGATAGTCATATCGAACAAAAAGATAATTGAAATAAAACAAAAAACCATCACTGTTAAGTGATGGTTAATGATTTCAATATGGAATTATTTAGTAATCAAACAAAATAACCAGGATTATTAATCAGATCACTTTGTTGAGTACTATGTGCCATTTCAACAAATTCAGACACGCTTGTAATTTCATTGAGTGTGGTGATTGCGAATAATCGAAAAGAAAACTCTTTATTACCTTTTCTTGGGTAGATGTTCAGAAAAAAATTCAACTTTTGACCAACCGGACACATACTTGAAACCGCAGCATAAGATTGTGTCTGTCTGAGGTACTGAGTGAGGAATTGAGCAAGATCAACACCCTCATCAGACGTTAACGACCTGGATGTCTGAACCTTTAATAACCTTACAAGGTTATCTATGGCGGTCTGAATAGGAAGAAGTTCTATCTGAGGAACCTTCAAAAAATCAGCTATGATAATACCAAGTAACTGGCTCTGATCGTTCATGAAATTATGGATATAAAGAAAGTGTGAGTCACCGAATCTTTCAGCAGAATCATACTTAAAATTCCATTCATTCAATACTGCACTGTACTTCATTTTATTCATGGTTAGCTCCTCTTTATATAAAAAAAGATTAACGCAACATTCATCGGTGACGAAATTCTAAGACCCGTTAATTTCGCCCCCTATTGGGGTCATAAAAAATTGTCACGCTACGGCCTGTCTGGCAGAATCCCCTGAAACCGATTTGCGATAAGTAACCCTGATGAAAAACCTCATTAATGATGTTGCGACTGAAGCACGGGCATTACTGAACGGTATCCTCGCTGACTGTGATACCGATGACACAACGGGCACATGCCTATTTGCCAGTCTGCTATTAGCTCGTCTGGCACATAGCAAAGGGTTATCAGCTGTGATTAGAGGTGGCGATGGGAAATCTGACGGCGGGTTATTCACTATGTATGGCGGGTTCGGTCATTACTGGTGTGAGATCTCCAACAACGATGAATTCCATATTGTTGATATATCGGCAGATCAATTTGGCTTCGAAGGAGTTATCGTTAAGAACATCAAAGAGGTAGAAGGCTGGCCACGTTACATCCCTGGAAACCAGGATGTCGTAAATGCTGGAGTTGAGGAGCTCTTCAACCACGGATACTAAATGGTCGAGTCTAAGTGCGATTTATACACCTCAAAACGCCCCCATTCTCGATTCAAGAATTATTGATTTACAAGTAATATCAGAAATATTTAGTTCACTCTAAGGCAAGTGAATGAAGAAGAAATTACCGTCATGGTCACCAGCTGAAGATCTGAAGCTTATAAAAGGGCTTAAGGATGGTTACTCATTTGCAGCGCTTACGTCCATTCTTGGATACAATGAAAGGATAATCCAGTTAAGATGTATCGAGTTGGATTTATACCTTCTCATAAGAGAAAATCTCTCCGAGCCTAACGAAATTACCCTCAAGCCTAACTCTTCAATCAGAGTGCCACCGGCTGAACCAGCTTCAGGTATAACTCTTAAAACCCTGCTAGATAATGGATGGGTAGCACACTGCATAAATGGTGAAAATGTTCTGTACTCTCCAGAATGGTGGCGAACAAGAAACACAAGCCTGTTAGTACCCGAAGATGAGGATACTGATCAGCTACATAAGAAAACATCTTCACACCTCATTACCGGTAAACCGTGGACTCCTGACGATACTCGGGCCTTACTTAAGGCGATACAACATGGTATCAGTAAAACGGCACTTGCCGAGCTTACCTTAAGAAGCCATCAATCCACTCTTCAGCAACTTATAGAGCTTGGAATGATTACCGTGGGCGCTGAAGACGATTCATCTAGTACGGTTATATGGTTAAATAAAAAAATAAGTTCTGCGAAATTATCAAAAAAACGTTTTCTTGATGTCCTGCCACTAATCGAATTCGGCTGGCACATTGATGGATTCGACCTTACCGCCCCAGATTGGTGGAGCAAGCATATAGTGCTTAATGAAATTATCTATGAAACCGTACCAGATAAAACCATTTCAAATTACCCGGCCAGAACTGACATTGATTGTGATAGTGAAAAACCACAACAAATTAAGGAAAGATCAGTGCCTGAACGGAACCAAAGAGAACCACAAAAACCAGCCAAATGGGTATGTGGAAACTATAAGTTTTTAATTACACTTCTATCTGAGCATCGTTCAATAGAAGTGATTGCCAAGAAAATGAATAGGACAGATGGCGCGATTAGGTCACGTCTACAGCATATCGGTATAACGCGTTACGAGAAACCAACAAAACCTGGTGAAAAAGGAAGTGTCATTAAAGCTACATCAATTTCTACAGATATCTTCAGAAACCAGCCATTTTTTGTGAAGAGATTACTCATAGATGCCGGATGGTCTGAAAAAAACAATGAATTGCATTGCCCGGTCTGGTGGAGCAATTATCCACACAACGTTTAACGGGCTTAGTCACGAACTCTACCCTGGAGAACTATATGTTTGATTATTTTAACAGACCATTTGACACTTTCGACTGGGCGCTGATTATAGGATGCGGAATCCTTTTTGTCGGGCACTTTATCTGGAAAATCTTCTTCAGCGATGAAGGCCGTAGGAAAATTGATAATGAAGCGCCGCCTCCAATCATGACTCAGAAAGTAGATGATGAAACGGATGGTAAATAAGCACACAAAAATAAAACGCCCTTAAGGGCGTTTTATTTTATTTCGACAGATATTTAATATTAGACTCTATCAAATAAGTAAGCCTACGGCCATTTCTAACCGTCAGCAGTATAATCACCACAAAAATTACGGCAAGTATAAAAAATATTAGAGCAGTACTTTTTATAATATATTTAATATAATTGGATTTAAGATCATTTCCCGACTTCCAAGCAGAAAGAGGATTTGAAGCAAGCGCACCAGACTTGTAACCAATGTCATAAATATGGTAATCAATAGCTTTATAAAGTTGTGAATCAAACAGTGTGTTTTTGTCTTTGACACTATCCTCTTTATATTCAGGCATTAACAAAACCAAGTTTCCAAGATGATTTTTATAATTGCTATCAGATACTTTTTCAGCAGTAATTATTACACCTCTGAGTAACAGGCCATCGATATCTCCCAGTTTTTTTGCAGTAGCTGGTTTAGGATCTGCAAGTGCTTTTTCAACTGACTTTCTTAGTAAACTCCCTCTGTCTCCATAGATTTCATACAAAGAGTCCAAGTCTCCAGTTTTCATAGCAGTACTTATTTTGTCGGTATTGTATTTATAATTATGAGGCTCATCACCAAATGCAGCAATAAATAAATTAAACCCTACAAACAATACTATGCAACTTGTCATTATCTCAAGTTGTAAACCATTCCCATTAATAATTGCCCCTAGTATTACAATCAATATACATACACCCACACCAACTCTTCCATATATGGAAATAAATGATCCAATCGTATCAAAAGCATTTTCAGGAACTAACTCATTGGAGCGTAGAATGTTGAATATATCGTCAGAAACCTGTTTGACTTGCTCATCTACTGGCATGTCTGATGGAATACAAAACCATAATATTAGAAATATAATAGCGAAGATTAGAGATATAGCTAAGGTAAAATATATAGCTCTATCACGCTTCCGTCTAATAGCATTCTCAACATCATCATATGGATTACTTTTTCTGATTCTAGCCATAGCACATCCTCTAAATTTAACTATTATTTGGAAGACAGTTCTTTTGCTACCATAAAACGCTTCTCCTTCCATTGCGCTGCGCGAGCTTCAAGCTGGGTATGTTGCGTCTTGGCTCGGTCGTGGATTTTTTTAATTTCTCGACCGGCCTCATTGATCTGGTTTGATATGTAATCAATTGTCTCAACATCATATACAGTACGATTAGCTGTTTTGGCTACACGAATACTGCTCTCTTTTACTAAGGAAGGTGCGAACAAGTCCCTGATATGAGATCATGTTTGTCATCTGGAGCCATGGAACAGGGTTCATCATGAGTCATCAACTCACCTTCGCCGACAGTGAATTCAGCAGTAAGCGCCGTCAGACCAGAAAAGAGATTTTCTTGTCCCGCATGGAGCAGATTCTGCCATGGCAAAACATGGTGGAAGTCATCGAGCCGTTTTACCCCAAGGCTGGTAATGGCCGGCGACCTTATCCGCTGGAAACCATGCTACGCATTCACTGCATGCAGCATTGGTACAACCTGAGCGATGGCGCGATGGAAGATGCTCTGTACGAAATCGCCTCCATGCGTCTGTTTGCCCGGTTATCCCTGGATAGCGCCTTGCCGGACCGCACCACCATCATGAATTTCCGCCACCTGCTGGAGCAGCATCAACTGGCCCGCCAATTGTTCAAGACCATCAATCGCTGGCTGGCCGAAGCAGGCGTCATGATGACTCAAGGCACCTTGGTCGATGCCACCATCATTGAGGCACCCAGCTCGACCAAGAACAAAGAGCAGCAACGCGATCCGGAGATGCATCAGACCAAGAAAGGCAATCAGTGGCACTTTGGCATGAAGGCCCACATTGGTGTCGATGCCAAGAGTGGCCTGACCCACAGCCTAGTCACCACCGCGGCCAACGAGCATGACCTCAATCAGCTGGGTAATCTGCTGCATGGAGAGGAGCAATTTGTCTCAGCCGATGCCGGCTACCAAGGGGCGCCACAGCGCGAGGAGCTGGCCGAGGTGGATGTGGACTGGCTGATCGCCGAGCGCCCCGGCAAGGTAAGAACCTTGAAACAGCATCCACGCAAGAACAAAACGGCCATCAACATCGAATACATGAAAGCCAGCATCCGGGCCAAGGTGGAGCACCCATTTCGCATCATCAAGCGACAGTTCGGCTTCGTGAAAGCCAGATACAAGGGGTTGCTGAAAAACGATAACCAACTGGCGATGTTATTCACGCTGGCCAACCTGTTTCGGGCGGACCAAATGATACGTCAGTGGGAGAGATCTCACTAAAAACTGGGGATAACGCCTTAAATGGCGAAGAAACGGTCTAAATAGGCTGATTCAAGGCATTTACGGGAGAAAAAATCGGCTCAAACATGAAGAAATGAAATGACTGAGTCAGCCGAGAAGAATTTCCCCGCTTATTCGCACCTTCCGCAGGGAAATAGTCCGACTACGCCCTGCCTCTTACTCTACTCCGCACCTGGCAGGGCTGGCTGTATCTGGCGGTGGTTATCGATCTCTTCGCCCGTAATGTGGTCGGCTGGTCGATGAAACCCACTCTCTCACGCGAACTGGCGCTCGACGCGCTGATGATGGCGGTCTGGCGCCGAAAACCAGACAGCGAGGTTATCGTACATAGCGATAGTAATAATGCCGATGTCAGTCTTTACCACCACTTAGTTTGCCGTTTAACCAGATTGGTGTGATTACTGATGCAGTGAAGACCTTCCCGCATCCTGACTCACACAGCGATCGACCTTTTGTGTCCTGCCCTGGACCCGTCGGTTGCCGGAAGCGCCTTCATGCGAGGCATCTCCTCACCGATGCGCGTGACTCAAGAAGGGCCTGACGGCTTGTCTCGTTACTGTCCTGTCCGGGTTATCTGTCTGGAGATTCAACTCTGTTTCCTCACAGGAGCTCTGTCATGGTTGATAAAGTTACCGAAGCTGCCGTTGTGGGTGGGTAAGCGTCGTCTCAGCACCGTCTGGCAGATCCTGAAATTCCTGAGAGGATAATGGACACCAAATATGGTGGACGCTATCCATGAAATCATTAACCGCAGTGCGTAAAAAAAGCCCTAATTATCCCGTTGAGTTCAAAATCAAAATGGTTGAACTCTCGCATCGACCAGAGATCTCCGTAGCGCAACTCGCTCGTGAGCATGGGATCAACGATAATTTGCTGTTTAAGTGGCGCCAGTACTGGCGCGAAGGAAAACTACGTCCTCCTTCAACAACAGAAAACAACGTGCCTGAGCTGCTCCCGATAACACTTGATGCCGAAGATGTTGTCCCTGCAACCTCCCCCCGGTCACAACCTGTAGCTGCTGCGGCACCTGAATCACTCAATATCAGCTGTGAAGTGACGTTCCGGCACGGATCACTCCGTCTGAATGGCGCCATCAGCGAAAATATCCTGAACCTGCTGATACGGGAGCTCAAACGTTGATCCCATTACCATCAGGGACAAAGATCTGGCTGGTCGCTGGCATCACCGATATGAGAAACGGCTTCAACGGCCTGGCGGCAAAGGTGCAGACGACGCTGAAAGACGATCCGATGTCAGGTCACGTTTTTATCTTCCGTGGGCGTAATGGCAGTCAGGTAAAGCTCCTCTGGTCTACCGGCGATGGACTGTGTCTGCTGACCAAACGGCTGGAGCGCGGCCGCTTCGCCTGGCCGTCAGCCCGGGATGGCAAAGTGTTCCTCACACCGGCACAGCTGGCGATGCTCCTTGAAGGTATCGACTGGCGGCAGCCTAAAAGACTGCTTACGTCACTGACTATGTTGTAGGCCTCTTTATCCTGGTCGACGCTGAATGAGCCTGGTAATATACCCGGTATGAACAGCTTACTTCCTGACGATATCGATGAACTGAAACGTCTCCTTGCCGAACAGGAGGCGCTGAACCGTGCCCTTCTGGAAAAGCTGAACGAGCGTGAACGCGAAATAGATCACCTGCAGGCGCAACTGGATAAGCTGCGCCGGATGAACTTCGGCAGCCGCTCCGAAAAAGTCTCCCGCCGTATCGCGAAGATGGAAGCCGACCTTAAGCAGTTGCAGAAAGAAAGCGATACCCTTACCGGCCGGGTGGATGACCCGGCCGTGCAGCGCCCGCTGCGGCAGACCCGTACCCGCAAACCGTTCCCTGAATCACTTCCCCGTGACGAAAAACGGCTGCTGCCGGCAGCGTCATGCTGCCCGGAATGTGGTGGTGCGCTGAGTTACCTGGGTGAAGATGCCGCCGAACAGCTGGAGCTGATGCGCAGCGCCTTCCGGGTTATCCGGACAGTACGTGAAAAGCATGCCTGTACTCAGTGCGATGCCATCGTGCAGGCCCCCGCGCCTTCACGGCCCATCGAGCGGGGTATCGCAGGACCGGGGCTGCTGGCCCGCGTGCTGAGTTCAAAGTATGCAGAGCACACCCCGCTGTACCGCCAGTCTGAAATATACGGCCGCCAGGGTGTGGAGCTGAGCCGCTCACTGCTGTCGGGCTGGGTGGATGCGTGTTGCCGGCTACTGTCACCGCTGGAAGGGGCGCTTCAGGACTATGTGCTGACTGACGGTAAGCTCCATGCTGATGACACGCCTGTCCCGGTGCTGTTGCCAGGTAATAAGAAAACGAAGACCGGGCGGTTGTGGACGTACGTTCGTGACGACCGTAACGCCGGGTCAGAGCTGGCGCCGGCAGTGTGGTTCGCTTACAGCCCGGACAGAAAAGGTATCCACCCGCAGAGCCATCTCGCTGGCTTCAGCGGTGTTCTGCAGGCGGATGCGTACGCCGGGTTCAACGAACTGTACCGCAATGGACAGATAACGGAAGCTGCCTGCTGGGCTCATGCCCGCCGCAAGATCCACGATGTGCACGTTCGCACCCCGTCAGCGCTGACGGAGGAAGCCCTGAAACGGATCGGTGAGTTATATGCCATCGAGGCGGAAATAAGGGGGATGCCGGCGAAGCGACGCCTTGCAGAACGTCAGCAAAAAGCTAAACCGCGGCTGAAATCCCTGGAAAGCTGGCTGCGTGAAAAGGTGAAAACGCTGTCGCGACACTCAGAACTGGCGAAAGCGTTCACGTACGTACTGAACCAGTGGCCGGCGCTGGCTTACTATACTGACGACGGCTGGGCCGAGGCAGATAACAACATAGCTGAGAATGCGCTACGGATGGTCAGCCTGGGCCGCAAAAACTACCTGTTCTTCGGTTCGGATCATGGAGGAGAGCGGGGAGCGCTGCTGTACAGCCTGATCGGGACATGCAAACTGAACGGAGTGGAGCCAGAAAGCTACCTTCGCCATGTGCTTGATGTTATAGCTGACTGGCCGATAAACCGGGTCAGCGAACTGCTCCCCTGGCGCGTAGCATTGCCAAATGAATAACACATCCCCGTCAATACGGTTCTCGCTGCACGCTTACGTGGGTGGCGTGGATACACATAAAGATTTGCACGTTGCCGCTGTCGTAGATCAGAACAATAAAGTCCTTGGGACTCAGTATTTCTCCACAACACGACAAGGTTACCGGCAGATGCTGGCATGGATGACCTCGTTTGGGACATTAAAGCGAATTGGTGTTGAGTGCACAGGTACCTATGGTTCCGGTTTGCTTCGTTATTTTCAGAACGCCGGGTTAGAAGTTCTTGAGGTGACTGCTCCAGACCGGATGGAGCGACGCAAACGGGGTAAAAGTGACACAATTGATGCTGAATGTGCCGCTCATGCAGCATTCTCAGGCATCAGGACAGTTACTCCCAAAACGCGTGATGGCATGATTGAGTCCCTGCGGGTATTAAAAACTTGCCGAAAAACAGCAATATCAGCCCGCAGAGTCGCTCTCCAGATTATCCATTCAAATATTATCTCTGCCCCGGATGAATTACGTGAACAGCTCAGAAATATGACGCGCATGCAGCTCATCAGGACCCTGGGTTCCTGGAGACCTGATGCCAGTGAATACCGCAATGTAACCAACGTTTATCGCATTTCATTAAAGTCCCTTGCCCGACGCTATCTCGAGTTACATGACGAAATCGCTGATCTGGATGTCATGATTGCGGCAATTGTCGACGAGTTGGCACCTGAGCTGATTAAACGTAATGCTATCGGATACGAAAGCGCTTCACAGTTGCTGATCACTGCCGGAGACAATCCTCAACGGTTAAGATCAGAATCAGGATTTGCGGCACTGTGTGGTGTCAGCCCGGTCCCCGTTTCTTCTGGAAAAACGAACCGTTACCGACTTAATCGTGGTGGAGATCGTGCTGCAAATAGTGCACTTCACATCATCGCCATCGGACGCTTACGAACTGACGCAAAAACAAAGGAATATGTCGCCAGGCGTGTAGCCGAAGGACATACAAAAATGGAAGCGATACGCTGTCTAAAGCGATATATCTCCCGCGAAGTTTACACGTTACTGCGCAATCAAAACAGGCGGATCAACAGTATCCCGATAACAGCTTGACTCTTAGAAGGGCGTCCAGGGCAGCCAGTACGGCAGTGACGACTGGCAGCGCTTCTACCGGGCCAATAACCTGGCGCCGAGCATGAGCCGGCGTGGCAACTGCTGGGATAATGCGGTGGCCGAATCGTTCTTCAGTTCGCTGAAAAAAGAACGGATCAGAAAACGCATATATAAAACCAGGGATCTGGCCCGGGCGGATCTTCGATTACATTGAAGTCTTCTATAACCGGTCCCGGCGCCACAGCCACCTCGGCGACGTCAGTCCGGAGGCCTTCGAACAGGCCTCGTCGTGAGGACAGGATTTGTCTACAGGCGTGGGGTCAGTCCAAACTATAGGGCAGGATCGTCTACCGGGGCGGGGTCAGTCCATCAACGGCTCGGAAGTGTCTAGATTATCCGTGGCTATTCACCGGGGCAAACAGGCCGATCAGGAACGACATAAGAAAGTTCTGTATTACCGACAGGTCAAGAAACTGAGCATAAGAGAAACTGCTGAAGCCACCAGTTACAGTACATCTCAGGTCTGCAGGGTTCAGGCCCTGTTCAGGCCTGAAAATTAAGCACATTTTCTGAGGCTGGAAATCAACTCATGCTGACAGCCTGAGCCTGTTGGCATGGTAAGCAATGTGCTCACCAATAAAGCTGGAAATGAAATAATAGCTGTGGTCGTATCCAGTATGATATCGGAACGACGCATTGAGGTTCATCTCATTGCATACTCTCTCAAGGATTTTGGTGCGCAGTTGCTCTTCATAAAAGGCGTCACTCAGCCCCTGATCAATGAAGATTTCTGGTAATTTTTCACCCTGTAAAATGAGGCTGACTGGATCGTAGGCTTCCCACGTTTTTCTGTTTTCACCCAGGTAAGCGCTAAATGCCTGTTGCCCCCATGGCACCTGAGAAGGCGATACTATCGGGGAAAATGCTGATACGCTCACATATTCACCAGGATTTCGCAGAGCCAGCACCAGAGCACCCAGCCCTCCCATAGAATGACCGGATATAGATTTTCTTGCCGTTGCAGGAAAATGATTCATGACGACATCCGGAAGCTCTCTGAGAATATAGTCATACATCCTGTAATGAACATTCCACGGCTGTTCCGTCGCGTTCAGATAAAAACCGGCCCCCTGGCCAAGATCGTAACTGTCGGCATCCGGGACATTATTACCCCGGGGACTGGTATCCGGGACAACAACGATGACGTTATGCCGGGCTGCATAATGCTGCATACCTGATTTGGTGATGAAATTCTGCTCAGTACAGGTCAGGCCCGACAACCAGTATAGTACCGGCAGTTTTTCTGTTACTGCTTTGGGAGGAAGATACACACCGAAATTCATTTCACAATTAAGGGATTGTGAATAATGCCGGTACACGTTTTGCCAGCCGCCAGAGCTGGCATGCTGCTCAATGAGTTCCATCAGCCGTTATCTCATGGTTATTTCCCCTGACCGAAGCCAGGGGAAGTATCTTTAAATCCGGACGTCAGATAAACGTATACGCCGTGATTTTGTTACCCGCCGGATCCCGCAGGTAGGCAGCATAGGCCCCGGGAAGGTGACCACGCGGGCCAGGTTGACCTTCATCAGCTCCACCGGCGGCAAGGCCGGCAGCATGGAAAGCATCAACCTCTTCCGGGGTGGCAGCAGCGAAGCCGACAGTCACCCCGTTAGCGGAAGGTGCTTCACCGTTGCCCGGACGGGCAATGATAAATGCCGGCTTTTCGCGGCCATAGAGTACCCAGCCGTTGCCAAACGGGCCGAGGTTATTGATACCAAGCGTGCCCAGGACGACATCGTAAAATGCGGAGGATTTCTCGACATCGGCTGCGCCAATGAACACATGAGAAAAGATGCCGTCACCAGAAATTACCGGAGTTGTCATTTTCCACTTCCTTCAGTTTGAGTTGATTAAAATTCTGATGGGATCAGTAATGAATCACTGTCCGGATAGATTTGCCTTCATGCATAAGCTCGAAGGCGTCATTGATTTCATCCAGTGTCATCGTATGGGTTACAAATGGCTCAAGGTCAATATCCCCCTTCATGGCATCCTCGACCATACCGGGGAGCTGAGTGCGGCCTTTTACTCCGCCAAACGCGGAACCTTTCCATACGCGCCCGGTGACCAGCTGGAAAGGACGGGTGGAAATCTCCTGTCCGGCCCCTGCGACACCAATGACAACGGACTGCCCCCACCCACGGTGAGCACTTTCCAGCGCTGCACGCATGACGTTAACGTTACCGATACATTCAAAGGTATGGTCAATACCCCACTTGTTGATATCCAGCAGAACATCTTTAATCGGTTTGTCATAATCATTCGGGTTAATGCAGTCAGTGGCCCCGAACTGACGGGCCAGGTCAAATTTTGTCGGATTAGTATCGATAGCGATAATACGTCCCGCTTTTGCCTGACGGGCCCCCTGTACCGCAGCCAGACCAATTGCCCCCAGACCAAAAATGGCAACTGAATCGCCCGGCTGCACTTTAGCCGTGTTATGGACGGCGCCAATACCGGTAGTCACGCCACAACCCAACAGGCAGACGTGTTCATGGTTCGCCTCCGGGTTAATTTTTGCCAGAGAAACCTCGGCCACAACGGTGTATTCACTGAATGTGGAACATCCCATGTAGTGGTAAAGAGGCTGACCGTTGTATGAAAAGCGAGTGGTCCCGTCAGGCATCAGTCCTTTGCCCTGAGTCTCGCGAACCGATACACAGAGGTTCGTTTTACCGGACTGGCAGAATTCACACTCCCCGCATTCAGCGGTGTAGAGCGGAATAACATGGTCACCCGGCTTCACACTGGTGACGCCTTCACCAACTTCAACGACGATACCGGCTCCCTCGTGGCCGAGAACCACCGGGAAAACGCCCTCAGGGTCATTCCCTGAGAGGGTAAAGGCATCGGTATGGCAGACACCTGTGTGGGTGTTTTTAATCAGCACCTCGCCTTTTTTAGGCGGAGCAACATCAATTTCAACAATCTCCAGGGGCTTCCCTGGTGCAAATGCAACAGCGGCACGTGATTTCATACGTAATATATCCTCAATGTAATAATGGCCTCACCTATTTAAGATAGGCACGAACCAGCTCAATCGTATCGTCAACTGATTTACTGACTTCATGACTGTAGCTGTCATTCTGGTCAAAGGTTTCCCGTATGTGGCTCTCCAGCACCTCTGCCATCAGTCCGTTAGCGGCGCCCCGGACGGCGGCGATTTGCTGGAGAACGGAACGGCATTCAGCGCCACTTTCAAGTGCTCTTTCCAGAGCATCAATCTGACCCCGGATACGGCGAACCCGGGTTAGGACCTTTTTTTTCTCTTCAGGAGTACTGGGCATTGCTTACCTCACTGCTCTGTATTTCTTATACTATAGGGGAGTATTACATTAAGATCAACACATACCCCACTATAGTATAATAAATATATCAGAGCACCGGTAATGACTCCAACTTACTGATAGTGTTTTATGTTCAGATAATGCCCGATGACTTTGTCATGCAGCTCCACCGATTTTGAGAACGACAGTGACTTCCTGCCCAGCCTTGCCAGATGCTGCCTCAGATTCAGGTTATGCCGCTCAATGCGCTGCGTATATCGCTTGCTGATAACGTGCAGTTCTCCCTTCAGGCGTGATTCATAAAGCGGCCAGCCATCCGTCATCCATACCACGACCTCAAAGGCCGACAGCAGGCCCAGAAGACGCTCCAGCGTGACCAACGTGCGTTCACCGAATTGTAGATTCAATCTGTCAATGCAACACCCCTTTCAATTATCTCTTTCGGTGTTTTGAACTTCAGTGTCTTTCTCGGTCTGTTGTTTAGCTGAGCAGCAACCAGATCTAGTTCATGTTGAGTATATTGGGCAAGACATGTCTTTTTAGGAAAGTACTGCCGAATTAGCCCATTTGTGTTCTCATTTGTTCCCCGCTGCCAAGGACTCTGAGGATCGCAGAAGTAAACTTTAACGCCGGTGCTGACAGTAAATTCTAGATGTCTGGCCAGTTCCATTCCTCTGTCCCATGTCAGTGATTTTCTGAGTTCTGACGGTAAACTCAGGAATTTGTCGGTAAGAGCCTGATTTACTGAGACAGAATCTTTGCCCCTGAGTCTAAGGATGATCGTATAACGTGATTTTCGGTCTACAAGTGTGGCTATATGAGAGTTTTTTGTACCTGAGACTAAATCGCCCTCCCAATGCCCCAGAGAGCGTCTGTTATCGATATTTCGGGAACGTTCGTGAATTGGTGTTCCGTTCACTATGTTAATCGTACCTCTTTCGCCTTTGCGGGTATGACGCCTGCCATGGCGAAGGCTATGCGACCGTCGCAGATGCTGTATATTCAGGTGGTGTAGCGCTTCACGGCTACGAAAGTACAGCGTTTTATAAATTGTCTCAGGTGATATTCGCAGCGTTTTTTGACGTGGTTTTGTTCGCCTTAACCATCCTGATATTTGCTCTGGAGACCATTTCATCTCCAGCTTTTCCAGAACAAGCTTTCGCAATGGTAAATTTTGATCCAGTAAGCACGGTTTTGGCCTTTTCGCCATTCTGTTGGCTCGGTTATTAGCATCAACAGCTTTGTAATAGCGTCTGCCCCGATTACGCTGAACTTCACGTGAGATCGTCGAAGGACTGCGATTCAGCGCAGTAGCTATCGCACGAATGCTCATTTTGGCTGACAAACCAGCTCGTATCTCCTCGCGCTCAGACAGTGTCAGGTGAGCTACAGCCCGCTTACGCTCATGGGGTTTTATGCCGCCAGTATCCCTTAACATAGTGAAGATCGTTCCGGGTTTTGAACCCAGGATATTCGCTATTTCACTGAAGCCTGTTCCGTTCTTCCATAGTTCAAAAACAGAGGCTTTTTCCTCTGCTGTAAATGTTCGTCTCATTCAAAAAACCTCCGCAACCCCATGTTTTCACATAACTGTTGCGTTGACCAATTGAATCTACAGCGGCTTTTTTTAATATGTCCCGTTCGTCGGTAACCCGCTTCAGCTCTTTCTGGAGACGGCGGATCTCGGCCTGAGCATCTGACTGTTCTTTATTAGTGGAAGGATCCGGACCGTACTTCTTTATCCAGGCGTAAAGGCTGTGGGTGGTGATATCGAGACGTGTTGCAACGCTGGCAACAGAATAACCGCGATCAACAACCTGTTTGACTGCTTCAGTTTTAAACTCTTCGGGATAACGCTTACCGCTCATGGGCACCTCTCTTTAAGCCATCTTAAATGACTCTGAGGTGTCTGTTAAACCCGTGGCGATTCACTTCATGTTATCTCACCTTATGTTCTTATTTAATTTATTGACCAGCTTCTTGAATTTTTCATGAGCCACTTCATCAATACCACTACAAACACCACTGGCGTTGATGTTCTTAGCCTGCCCTTCCCACATAGGTAATAAATTATCTTTAATATCTCGAAGGCTATCTTTTACATCGACAGCTGTTTCATAGCTCATTTGTGCTTGAACCTGACTTAGTTTTAAACCAACAAGAACTCCCTGAAAGTTATTAACTCTTATCCGTAGCCTGTTAATTGCCATATATTCATTGCTTGTGACACTATAGTCACACTCGTTCTTATTTTTCAGATATGACTCAACAACATCTATGAAAACCTCTAGCTGATGAATATCTTGCGCATAGATTGCCTCCAAACCCTTCGTGATTTCAGCATGAGCGGTTAGCATTTTGAAATGATCAGGTATCCGTTCGCATAGTTTCATAACTACTTTGTTATAAATATCTAGCTGGGCTTTCCGTAAGATTTCGGAACCTGTTAAATGATCGAACATCCGACGAAAAAGATTCTTTTTTCCCTTTGAGAAATTGACTTCCGCTTTTGTCATTGCGTCTATGAGATGGTAAATTTCATCTAAGAGCGACTTTTCAATATCACTCATCTTAACTGCTTCATCAATTGACATTTCATGCCCATTGATGTTGAGGACACATTTTTGATTTGAAATAAGCTCTGGCCCAAATCTATCGTAACTTAATGGGTCTTTAACAAAGGCTTCAACCATCTTAGTGGCATCACTGCTCATTTCAATTCTCCACAAATTTCGATAGAAAAAATTTACCATGTTCTCTTAAACTATCGAAATTCCTGACCATATAATGTCCGTTTTTCGGGGTCGTTTTGCGTTCAAAAAAAGTCGGAGAAAATTTGTCTGTCTATAAGATGGTGTAAACAAGTATAACTATGGTGGATTTCATGGTTAAATTTATACCCATTATGGTGGTAGCGGGCAGAACGCAGGCCAACTCTATTGCCAGGTTTCTACTGGATTCAGTGCTGGTGTGGTCATTATTGTGCTGGCTCAATACAATTATTCCATTCTATGTGCCGTTGGTAATAACCATTACAACATGCACAATTTATGCACGAGTTGGTTATAAAGTATTTTTCAAGCCGTTAACCTTCATGAAAACTAGAAGTTTTTATGTCGATGCTGAAAAACCAACAGTTCAACTCAATTACACATTAGCTGGTGGGCAGGCGAACCAATTTTTCACTTTAGCCCAAAAAACCACCAGCATCCATTTTGTTTACCTTTTCACCTGTCTCGTATACCTGTTTTTGGGTAAATCGCTCTCTAATTACGCAAAAAATATTAAGCGTGGTATATAACTCCATGAAACCGTTAATTATTGTTTTTATCATCTCTGCACTTTACCTCTCTTATCAGCTGATAAGGTCTCGTCGTCCAAAACATTGGTTGATAGTTTCCTCCTCATTGTCGCTTGCGGTTATTGTGTCCTTTCAGTTTCTCGGCGGTGTATTCCTGATCCCGACAGAATCCATGTACCCAACTATAAAACCTGGAGACTTGGTTATCGCTCAGCGTGTAGGTGGTTTATTCGATCATCGCGCTATTAGGCGTGGGGACGTACTCGTTTTTAACGCCCCTTCTGTTCCCGGCGTTTACTATGTCAAACGCGTATTAGGTATTCCTGGCGATACCGTCACATACAACGAAGAGAAAATCTTCTCGATAAACGGTAAACAAAACGGAAACCAGATTAAAAAAGATGGTTTTACTACTCAATACCAGGCAGATACCGACACTGCCGGTCAAAGTTATATCTTCCAGACAGATAACCGTATCGGCTACGTGAAAACGGGTAAGAAATGGATCATTCCCGAAGGATACTACTTTATGGCCGGTGATAACCGAGACCATTCGCTTGATTCCCGTTACTGGGACAATCCCCCTGGCACACCTAGGAACCTCAGAGGTCTCATTCCCCATGATAGTCTCGTAGGGCGAGTAAATTTCAGGATCGTCAATTTAGGCTTTCTGGCGCGTGGGGATTCAGGTGACCGTTCCATTAAACAACGACAGCAGCCGCATCAAAGGTAATCAGTCATGATGATCGAAACCTTTTACAAAACCAATAATGTGGAGGTCAGAAGCACTTACGAGGAGGTACTATCTGCCTACCAATTGTGGTTCAGGTTAACAAACCAGCTCTGTAACGATGAAGGATTCGAAGGTTTTACTGCTCATGATTTTTGTGTGCCTGATTTGTTTCTGCGATCAGTCGAATGCCATATCCAACGTGTGTCTGGTTTCCGTCAATTCAAAGAGCAATGCTTAATTAGCCCCGACAATACTATTCCTTTTGCCCTAAGAACAGACCATGAACATGGCTCTGCGCTATTCAATAGGTTTAATGATATATCGAAGTCTGCACTGACATCGCTGGGTATCGATCCAATACGCTTTGGTAACCCACCATTTGGTTTTGCGAAGGCTGTATTTTCGATTCTGAAAATTCACCATGAAGCAAAATTAAATGGATTAGTTGGGTACAGCCAGTTGTGGGCACTTGAAAACCAGTTCGACGAAATCCTGTTTGTTTGTTCTCTACCCGTAGCAGGCTGCGGGAGAATTCCATTTTATGAGGCTCCAGCCATCCCTCCTTACTGGATACCCATCACGGGAACTGAAGCCATCGACCTCTTTAATACCCACAACACCAAAATGAGGAAGAGAGAATGAAATCTATCACGACTGTTCTTTTATGCTTCCTTATCCTGGGTTGTGGAAGTCGGGATAAATTACCAATTCCCGCAACCAAGGCAATAAACGCGCTTCCAGATGCGATGGCAACCCTTTCTAATGCTGGTCTCTGGAATGAAAATGAACTTTCTGGCGCTGAATTCCTTGAAAACAGTGACAGAAGTATGATAGTTGCGAACTTAACGAGCGTTCCATGCAGAATGGTGTTCAGTTACGTCAAGACTTCAAATCATCCTTATTGGATGCCGAGCCAAATTGCTTGTGAGGGAGATGAGAATGATTAACTAGATACACTGATATGCTTCGTCAATCGCTACACGGTGGTATTCTGTTATACAGGCCTGTAAAGTGTATGAGGAAACCATGAACTCTCTACTCCAGCGTGTTGTGATTTACGCCATTGTGATTCTGATATGTAGCGTTTATTGCGTTCTGTACTTTGTGCCGCTCACTTCCATAAAGACGATCAACGCCATAGGCATTGCAAACTTAGTGGTACTGGCGTTACTCACATGGTTGTTAGTAAGACCACGGTTGTTCCAATTGTGGGGTGGGTATCTTGTACTGTCAGCAATTTATTTAGGTGCGATTTACCCTGATTTTCCATATGTTGAAGAAATCATCGTTTATACATTTGCCCTGATTTGTTTATCAGTCATGTTTTACGATGTATTCATTGATAACTGTAATGGGATACTGAGGCGCACCTTTCTTAGAATTAATTCTGAATGAATGGTGACCATATGGTTTTTAGAAAATTGGCAGCAAAAGGAATGTCCCGATGCGCCAAATTCCAGTGGTGCTTTTTCCTGCTAGCGTCATTAGCTTTATTCTTTCTACATGATGGCCCGTTGGTCATTGCGGGCCTCTTTATTACACAATTGTCTCTCCAGATGTCGATGACCCGTACAGGAAAGGAAGTCTTCGGCGTTATTTTTAATATCCAGTCATGGAGAAACAGTGGTGCTAGCCAGCAAACCTATTTTTTCCGGTGGTATATCGGCTTCCCGATTTCCTGCTTGCTATATATTCTTTCTCTTACTAATTATGTGTACGTTCCAGGCGATTTGTATTATCAGTTTATTGCAAGCAGTACTGATGACCTAGCACTCGTAATGAATCGTTTTGCTGTAGGCGTGAGTAACATACTCCCTGAAATCCTTCGAGGCGCATCTCTAACCCTTTCGATGATGATGTTTGTCGCAACATTGCTAAAAAATGTACAACTTGCTGAAGTACGTCGAATTTACTCCTCCATTCAGGATGGAAATGATTCCCAGAAAATTCTCTCGAATATGACATGGGAGCAATTCGAAAAGATTATAAGACTGCATTTCGAACTCAATGGCTACAAAGCAACTCTGACTAATACAGGAGCTGACGGCGGAGTCGACATTCTGCTGCAAAAAGATGGTCGCCGCGAAATGGTACAGTGCAAATTATGGAAAACCAGCAAAGTAGGAGTCTCGGTGGTCCGCGAAATTTACGGTGTAGTGCAAGCCAATGCATATGAGCGGGGTTATATCATCACCTCTGGGTTCTTTACTCAGGATGCATGGGAATTCGCTCTTAGCGCAAATGTTAAAGGAACATTATCGCTTATCGATGGTTCCAGACTTCTGAAAATAATCAAGGATAAAGAAATCCCCCCGCCTGCCACTGAGATAATAAATGTTGGTCCAGGTGAGAATCAAATATACGATCTTAATGTCATACCTAGCTGTCCCCGTTGCCATAGCAAAATGGTTAGAAGAATGTCGAATGGAAATTATTTCTATGGTTGCTCGGCTTACCCAATTTGTAAAGGAACCCGTAACCTCTAGAAATCTATTTTCAAGAAAACCATCTCATTTTGCGGTCGTTTTCAGGCCGCAAAATTTCGAGAGCTACCTCCCTCAAGATATAATCCGTTTATTATCGCGAGAGCATATTTTCCTAATCAATTCCGGGGCAACCATCTCACGCGATTATGGGGCTTTCCATATCATGCTCACTTTCATATACACCGTGAGTTGGGGCTTCGGCCAGAACGAATAGTGATCAACGAGGTTTTCAATGACGAGTGAAAAACGTGGCACAAGTGCTGAATACGGCCAGGAGAAATTACGCGAACGCGCAGCGCAGAATGCTGGAGATGAAACCCCCAGTGTTAAGGCGCGATTTTCTAAAAAAACCTTGAGTATCCTGGTTGCCGGTATCTTTGCGGTAAGCACATTAGGCGCATTTATTTTAATGAATGGTAAACCAGACAAAGAACCGAACCTATCTATCGTCGAAGTTGCAAAGAGTGGGATCAGCGTTAACCCGGATATTGCAAAACAACATGGTATCGATGTGGATGACGATGACCTTGATACCGATGAGGCTGGGCCTCAGCCAACACTGACACTTCCTATCACAAATAATGAACAGGAACCCGCATCAGCGCCCCCTGATGATGATAAAAGTGAACCTACTGTCACAAAGCAAGATAGCGCCGGTGTTTCCCCTGCATCGTCTGATAATCTTGGCGATCAGATGCTAAAAATGGCCACAACCACGCCACCAGCTAACCCGGATGCAAATTCACCAGTTGTATCTAAGTCAGATCCTGCTACGCAGTCATTGGTTGACTCAATTAAGGCTGAACCTGGGTTTACTGACGGTAGCGAGGTTTCACAAAACGCAGAGCAACCTGGAACGGTTGAGATAACTCCTGCACAGGAAATCGCTAAAAAAGCACTATCTGGGGCCACTAGTGAAGCCCCGGCTTCAGCTCCAGTTACAGCAGAACCAAATCAACACGCTGCGGCGCAGACCAACCCGGTTCAAACACCGCCATCACCTACCACACGTGATATTGCAGGTGTTGAAAATATCACTAAAGATACCTCTGGCCATCAAATTGACCCAGCTGAGTTCGGTTATACGGAACCCACTAAAACTACTGCTACGTCAGACTATAAAGCAGCATCAGAAGGCTATACAGCCCAACAGTTTGTTGTTCAGGAGAAGAATGCGCTTACTGGCGCTGACCTGGACTATAGTGGGCACTTTAAAACTGTTGAATACAATTCGCAGGGACAAAATACGGTATTCGTTTATTCAACCTTTTCATCAAAAGTATTCTTGTTACCATCGAAAGGTAAGGTCAACGTATACCTTTCTGATGAAAAAGGTTGGTCAGTCTCACTCCTCCCAGGAAATATCCTGCGGGTACAGCGTTCTGAAAACAAGGGGGCATGGTCGCAGGCAACCGACCTCTTTGTACTCAATGGCGAAAACTCCTACTCGTTGATTCTTCAGGCTGTTGGCGATCCTGATAAACGAACCGATTCCCTCAAATTCACAAAAAAGGAACTTTCTAAGCAAACGGACAAGTTGGCCAAAAAATCCAAAGCCTGACTGTTGAATTGAAAATACGAGCGCATCTTTGGTGCGCTTTTTTTTCGGGAGAAGTTACATGACAGATTCATGCATCGACGGCTTAAGGCTGGTTTCGACCAGTTACCACATTGGTTTACCCTGGATTGAATGGTCAGAGGCGAGATCCTACATCGTATGCCGAGCACTGGTAGATCAGGGCGTAATTGCCGGAACTGCTACTATAGGAACACGTCGAAAAAAGGTCAAAGAACGCATCAATCCAGGAGATCGTGGGTTATACCAAGTCACTGAAACTCAGTACGGATGGATAGCACTTAAGGGTGGTGGCGTGATCGATCCCTGCGGCTTTCTTGGTAACTCTTTTTCCGGCCCGGAACCCCAGTTTTGTATCCTTGAGAATGATGAGTGCTATATCAGGGGTATAAATCCTGTTCAGTGCCCGAGAACTCACTTACCTGAACATCTTGTAAGTGATGAGTTATTCCCGCTAACACGCGGTGTTATGCGCGATACATGCAGCCGTCTGCTGGGTTACAGGTTGCATATACAGGGATTGACTATGTCAGAGGCAGCATACCTTCTGTCGAGACCGCTTACCGATTTTGACCGGTACAGCCGCCTGGTATATGAATACTTTATTAAAATGGGACTAAGCAGCATTATGCCATTAAGCAACATCAAAATGCTGCATCCGAATTTAGCCCGTAAAGGTTGGCGTTCATTTTATAACGACCTGGATATGGACGAACTTGAAGCGTTTCTTAAATGATAAAATCAGGGTTCATCCCGAACCCTGATTAAAATTCAATAATTAGGTATGTAATCCACACCACCAGTCCAACGAGATTCCCAGTGGGCCAGATACAGCGCTGTAACATCTGGTGCGTTATAAAGTACAAGGCTATTTTCACTATTTTTATTGAAAGCCGAACTTGAGTAATTATAACTACCGGTTTCAACAGATATCCTATCAACACACAAATACTTATCATGGTGCAGAAGAAATTGATCATTCGTCCGTAACGGAATGCCCGCGTTAACTACTGTATTCATAGTCGAGACTGCATATCGGTTATTATTTTGCCCTTTGTCAACTACGATCCTGACATCTACTCCCCTTCGGTGAGCATTAATTAATGCTTTCGCAATTACGGGTGACGTAAAAGAGTATGCCGCCATACGGATTTCCTGCTGAGCTGAATTGATCAGATCCAGTATTGCTTTCTGTGCAGACCCTTCAGGTGAAAATCCGACAACGACTCTAACGCCACCAGCCGGTAGCATTACTTCTGTTGGATTATCAGCCTGTGCAAAAGTAGAAAAAAATAATAATCCCAACGATGTCAACGTACTGACCAACACCTCTGATTTCAACATATCCACCTCGTTTAAATGTGACACTAGTAAAGTTGGCTTTCATACTCAAAAAGAAGTTTTCATCCAGATTTTCATATATGTTAATAGACACGGATAAATGTCACCTTATATCACACATTGCTATTGTATAACGCCCTGCTTTAACAATGAAATCAAACAAAACAAATTTTATATTAATAAAGTTCCCGGCTCAAACTCGTTAAATAGCTGGAGAACATCCAAAGATCGAAATTATTAAAACTCGTTATTAAGGATGTTTAAATGAACGCTATCAAATTTGAGAAGTTTAAAACCCCGCTGGTGATCACCGGCATTCTGATTCTTGCCATTGTTACCGCTCACGCTTCTGGTTCAACCCAGGCAGGTTTTGACGATGTATGGCTCAAAATCTCTGATTACATGCAGGGTTCTCTGGGTAAGGTGCTGATCGGTCTTATCGTTCTGGTTGGTCTCGCAGCTGCTGTTGTACGTCAGAGTCTGATGTCACTGGCGGTTGCTGTTGGTGGTGCGATCTCCCTGTACTACTCACCGGACATTATCAATGGCATGATGGCCGCATCCCACGCAGTGCAAACCACTTTACCGGCATTCATGTAACCATCATGGATGTAAAAAAAACCGGCTCTGGCCGGTTTTTTTACATCTTCATATTTTATTTCCCGCCCATAGAAAATTCCATAATCCGATGTAAAGAACTATCCAGACCGCAACGATA
Organism: Citrobacter sp. MGH100; assembly: GCF_001034465.1. NCBI lineage: Bacteria > Pseudomonadati > Pseudomonadota > Gammaproteobacteria > Enterobacterales > Enterobacteriaceae > Citrobacter > Citrobacter sp. MGH100. The sequence goes on along the minus strand of NZ_KQ089803.1, from coordinate 216,939 downwards.
ACCCGGAACCGACGTTGGTAAGCACTGCGTGTTTTGTGTTTAAACATTCGTTGAGCAATGAAACAACCTGGCCACCCGCCCAGCACAATGAGCGCATCCAGCGTCAGTTCATCCACACGGTACTCGCCAGCAGTCGCGGCCTTTTTATCTTTGTAATAGATGTAAATCGAAATCAGACTCCAGATTGACATCCAGACAAAGGACGATAAATAAAACATAGATTACCTCCTGTTGAGGGCCGCAGTAATAGTTTGATGGTACTATCTTATTGTATTACTCATGAACAGATAAATTTGTATTCTTAAAAATGGGTACAATTTGCCCCCATTTTTAAATCATTCGCGCCGTGTCAAAAGGTACTATGAAACGATATCTAACATAAAGGTAATTCTGATGCCGGTAACTGATGAACAGAACGTGATCATAGGTTTCAAACCTACACCTGGCAGTATTGTTTCAGTACAGGCATACGCGGGGTCTGGTAAGACCTTTACACTAAAAGAATTCGCGGATGCAAACCCCTCACTCAAAATTCTCTATATCGTTTTTAATAAAGCTATTAAAGATGATGCAAAAAAGAAATTCCCAAAAAACGTCGAGTGTAAAACATCTCATGGTTTGGCCGTGACCCGGTACAAACACTTTGCTCATAAATACAGACAGTTTATATCCGTGAGCGAATACCGCGCAATGATGGGTGAAGATGACTGGAGAGTGGTTAAGCTTGCAATAAATGGGCTTACCCATTTCATGAATTCAGATGAACACGAAATTACTACTGAACACGTACTTAAAGACTTAAGTAAAACCGATAAAATATCTCAAAGCAGGTTGGATCAAGCGCTACGTGCAGCAAAACGTACATGGCAAATGCAATCTGACCCACTCAACGATGCCTATTGCTCACCGAATACCATCCTCAAGTTGTTCCAGTTATCGAACCCAGCCCTAGACCAGTTCTACAATGTCATTCTCTTCGACGAATCGCAGGACGCAAATCCGGTAACGATCGATATCGTTCTTAGAAACAACTGCTGCAAAGTTTTTGTCGGCGACCAGCACCAAGTGATAAACCGCTGGCGCGGTGCGGAAAACGCCCTTGAGATTGTTGAAGACCACGGGGCTCAGGTTATGCGCCTGACTAAGTCATTCCGGTTTGGGCCTCTTGTTGCAGCACTGGCCAACGTTGTGCTGTCAATGAAGGGTGAAACGTTCCCCTTGGTAGGCCTGGGTAGTCTTGATGCTATCGTTGAGCCATCGGCGATACAGGATCAAAACTTTTACGCCATCATCAGCCGCACCTACATGGGAGTCATACAATCTGCCTACGAGTCGATTATGTGGGGCAAACGGGTGATGTGGAATGGAGGTATTTCAAAATACCGTCTCGACGAGCTCCTTGATTTACATGCGCTAAAAACAGGTAACATTGCTGCTATTAAAAATAACCGTATCACTACGGAATACGGGAACTGGGCAAATTTTTTAGAGATCGCAGAAACCACCAAGGACGTGGACATGGTGCGGGCGATTAAGTTAATGGAAGTCTATGCTGATATCCCCGGGATGGTTGAGACCATGAGGATGAATGAAGCCAGAACAGAAAAGGAAGCTGATTTAATTGTTACCACAGCCCATACCTCGAAGGGAAAGGAATTTGACCATGTCATCATCAATGACGACTTCCCATCCATTATAGAAGCCGTTGTGATGAAGAAGCCACGGGAAGTAATTATTGACGAACTTAATCTGCTGTACGTAACTATTACCAGAACCAAGAAATCTGTAAACATCAATACTTCGTTAATGGAGCTATTAGAAGAATACCGAAGTCGTATTGAGCGAAATGTTTCAGTAGTGATAATCTGACAAAAAAAGCCCTGGTTAATTCAGGGCTCTTTTTTATTTCTATTTATCTTGTTGAGCTGGTGAGGCTTCGCCTGATGTGTCTCTCTGAGAATCGACAACCATAGACTGGATCACTTCAACGAATTTTGAGAAGGGCTGTGCGCCTACAACAGAGACTTCTTTACCGGTGACATTATCACGCACAATCGTGGTTGGTGTACCATCAACACCGGCAGCTGAACCGGCCTCCATATCCTGCTTAATGCGCTTAATCACTTCAGTACTGCCCATACAGGTATCAAATTTCGCCTGGTCTACCTCAAACAGTGCTGGGATGCTGTCCGCATCCTTAAAACCTTTACCGTTTGTTTCAGTATGGTTAAACCAATAATCAGTAACGGCCCAGAAAGCACTCGGCCCTTTCTGCTCCGCAATACACTCAGCAACAGCTGCGCCCTTCGATGCGACCGGCTCATGGAATGACATAGGGTAATGACGCCATTCCCAGTTAACAGCCCCGGCTGTCGCGGTATCAACGATATACTTCGGCGTTTCTTTGAAGCGTTTGCAGAATGGACACTCCAGATCTTCATAGTTGATCAACGAAAACCGAGCGCCAGGCTCGCCATAGATATAACGGCCATCAGTATTTTTATTTGCTTTGTCCCAGCCTTTATAGAGTGCCTTTCGTTCTTCCGCGAGCTTTTGGTCGGCGATAGACTTAAGAGCACCCTTTACTTCGTCCTGAATATTTCCGTTCACTCCCTGTTGAACTGCGGGGTTCTTGGCCAGCGATGTACTAATTTTATCCAGCAGTTGATTGGTCATCACCTGGGTTTTGTACGAGATAAAACTAATTACCATCAACCAAACCATTCCGATTACAACAACGATTCCCCCGGCCCAGGCAAAAATTGTTTTATTTCCAGAACTGCACTTTTCATTTCTTTGCTTATCCATTGTACCCTCGCATTTTGATGGATTAGGACTTAGGTTGTTGGTTATCGATCTGCATCTGAATTCGATATTTCCGCAGCTCTTCCGGTTCACCACTGGAAAGCACATTTAATTCGTGGGCACTTAACCGATAGCCAGGTGTTGAGCAGTATTTATCTTTGATACGGAGGTATTCAGCCCTACTGGCGTTCTGTGTGTTATTAGGAAGGAGAAAGGTATTTTCCCCGCAAAATGCTGGGGTCTGTGTGAACGTGCCACGCGGCCCATTGGCATACTTTGTGTTTGCCACTGAAGTGAGCAAGACCTGGGTGTAATTGTCATGTGCCACATATCGCTTCCCGGATGGATCATTGATGGCATACGGACTCACGAGCGTATGCTCATACCCAGGGTAACGTATAGCCGCGCCACCGCGTTCTGTACCACGCCAGGATTCGGAGTACTGATACTGGTAGGGGTACTCGGCCCTGGCGGGGAGATTGCGCGTTTCGTCGAGGTAAGTACGTTGTGGCTTACCTGTCCCACTGCAACCGCTGGTGATTACGCCGGTAATAACCACCAGCAGGGGCAAAACAATTTTATTCGCCAATTTCATTGCTTAGTCTCCAATTGGATAGCAACGTCATTATCTTAATTTCTCACCCTTGACGTTATGTTTTATGAAGACAAAACGTCGTCATTTTCCAGCACGATTTTTTTCTCAATCGGTTAACTTACAAGGTACTTAACCGGAGAAATCTTTTAATGCTGAGACACATTAAAAATATTCTGAATACTTTTTTGCCTGATAACAAAAAGGCTACCACTGATCTATTCGGTGACGAAATCGATATGTCAGTAGATGAAGAAATCGGGAAACTCATTTCATCACGAGATAATATGCGCTATCCGGCAAGCGAAATCGGATTCCCGGCTCAAGTACCGGGTGAGTACGTATTACGTCATTACCAGAAACCACTTGTGATGGCGATTAAACGAGAACTGGATATTAGGGACTCTGAGTTTAATCAGCTTATTCTTCCTATGCTGATAAATTTCGCTAACTTTGTTCACCTCTTCCCGGCATCCGAAAACCATCATCACCGTGCTGCAACCGGATTGTTGCGTCATTCATTGGAAGTGTGTTTCCAGTGTATCCGGCGTTCTAAAAACATCGAGTTTGATTCAATGGCGGTTCCCGTACATAAATCAAATCGTGCATTAGCATGGCGACTTGCAGTCGCAGCTGGTGGGCTACTTCATGACCTCGGGAAACCATTTACCGATTTTGAAGTATGGAACGAAGACGGGAAAATTCACTGGCCTCCAGGCCATGAACCAATCCATGTCTGGGCAAAAGAGAACAATGTAAAAAGATACTATCTTGTATGGAAACCAGGCCGTCACCGCCAGCATACCTCCAGCACGAGCAATATGTTGTTGATGATCATGCCAAAAGAAATGCATGTTTACCTTCTTAACGGCGGGAATGATATTTTCAATGAATTGACCCGGGCACTGAATGCCAGTGCGCAGCTCAATGCAGAAAAAATCAGTGGTCAGGACGTCAAAAACAAGATCCTCACTACCATTAAGGCCGCCGACTCAGCATCCGTTAACTATGATATGCGGCAATACGCCGGTGATGCGATTCGTGCAAGCCAGTCAGGTGTACCTGCGGTTCAGCGTGTAGTTGATGCCATGCGCCATAGATTGAAAAAAGGAGATTGGATTCCCAACAAGCCAGGAAGCCCTGTATGGGTGACTACCTATGGCGTATTCATCGTCTGGGGTGTTGCGGTCAAGGATATTATTGAGACCGTTAGGAACTCCGGCGCTGTTATTCCACAAACCCAGAATAGTCTGGCTGACCTGATGCTAAGTTATCATCTCTGTCGACCAAACGTTCACCAGGACGATGACACTGCATACTGGCGTATTGCCCCTCATATCTTGAATGATAAAAGTTCAAGAGAAAGCAAAGACCCTAAAGTTGCGTTGAGCTGCATCCTTCTGATATCTCCAGAAGTACTATTTGTCGATACTGTTGACCCTCTACCATGCAGCAGCCGCATCCGTATTGAAGGTAAATGGGTGGAATACCTGACCGGGAGGCCAAACCAGCCAAAACTCGTCGAAAGCGAACCCTACATTGGTCAGAAGCCGGTTCCGTCAACCGGAATACCGAATGAGGTCGACCGCTCAGTTTTACAGGGCGGAACAATCATTGCTGATGAACAGGAATCTCCACTGGAGAGTATTTTTGGAAACCGACAGGTTACGCCGGAAAACGCCCACGAACTGCTGCATAAGCTCAATCTGCTTTCTGATGAGGACTACAATCGTGTAAAGGAAAGAAATACCAGTACCAAAAATCAAAAAGATTGTCTGGATGACACTAATTCACCAACAACTGAGCTGGCGGGCAGCGGGGAATCAAAAGGGCTCAAAGATAATCAACCAAAGCCAGTGTCGGAGAATAATGAACCCAAGCGCCGTCTTTCCCTCAAAGAAACCCTGGCATCGGCACAAACAGAGATTGAGTTCTCTGTACCCAGTTCACTTATAAAAGAACCAAACCATAAAACTCTGAACGAAACCCTTGAGTTTCATTCAATCATCAACTCGTATAATAGCAACGAACCAACTTCAAGCGATGCATTGGATCAGACCCAGCCCTCACCTACCCGTCAGGCATTAAAGGAAATTCAGCTGCACCAGGATGCTGTCGATACCGGCATTCAGTCTGGTGAGGTAATTGATGATTATTCAATTTACGAAGATTATGATTCCATGTGGCAGGATGACATGAAAGCTGATAACGATTTTGGTTACTCGGCTCATGCGGATACTTCGGCCAACATACCGGCTAACGTAAAATTTTACGATAAATTTAGTCAGCTATACGTATCTGGTCTTGAAGCGGCCAAAGAATTTCTCGTTAAATATGTTACCGACCACTCAGACGATCTTTTCATTGAATCAGGCCACTTAATCATTGCTATTGATAAAGATTTTGATGAGCGTAATTATGCTCTGCTTCAGGACTCCAACTGGTTATGGCAAAGGTTTATGGAAGCCCCAGCCCAGTATTATTTCCATCGTACTCAGAAGTGCTTATATCTCAGAAAAGAACTTAATAATGATATCGACTTGCTGATGGATGGGAAGTTTAACGATCTGCTTTACTCTGCTTTAACTGATGTTTCTGATAAAGATTACAACATTACAGATTTATGCAATGAAATGATTTCAAAAGGTATGCTGAAGCGAACCTATTCTGGAGAGCCTGTCATTGCCGTAAGCGTTGCCTTAAAGCGACGTATTGCGGATGAACTCGGCATTGATATTACTCAATTGCAGAAGATTATGCTGATGCACTTTGATTTCTATTCAAAGACCGGTGTTGACTACATTCTTCCTAATAGTGAACGAATGCATAATCAAATGGTGGATAAAGATGAGTGAGTGGAAATATAACTTACGTTGGCGCACAAATTTTGAAGGCCTTGAGACTCTTGGTTGGACAGCAGGTATAGCCGCAACTATCGGGGTTAATACACTGTTTAACATGCCATCTCTACCCTGTTACCTCTCAGTTGCAGTCCAGGCTGCTTATGGTATTCGTAGTCTCCCGGCAGCATGGGATATTTATACGCACAAACGCCGCCTGAAGCGAAAACCAAAACCACTCGTAATGGACATGAAATCATTTATCGAACAGATGATTCGTGAGCCTGACAGCTATCTTATTTGCAGAGGCTTTGAGTGGGGCCAGAATGAGGGTCAACTGGCATCTGAGTTGATAAAGCGTGACATAAAGAAATTTGTAGCCAAACCATCCAAAAATTTTATGGGCCTCGGCTGGATTCATGCGCTAGGTAAAAAAAACGAATGGATCGGAATTTCTGAAGAACTTTTATCGTTGCATACGCTTATAACTGGCACAACCGGCTCAGGCAAAACAACATATTTTAAACTACTTATTCTTCAAGCCGCACTAAAAAAACAACCACTAATCCTCATTGACCCCAAAAATGATGAAGAACTGGCTGAATGGATGAAGTTCTGTCTGGAATTGGTGGATCGCTCAACGAAATATAATTACGTTTCATTGGCGCATCCTGAAAAATCAGCTCGAATATCTCCAATTACTAACTACACTCAGGCTGGCGAGGTAGCTAACAGAATTACATCGGTTATTCAACGTGCTGATAGTACGAGCGATCCGTTTGTTTCATTTGGTATTATGTCATTAACTACGGTTGTTGAGCTGATGAAAATCTGTGAAATCAAACCGACTTTACGCAATATTAAATCACAACTGAGTGCTGACATCTCTTCATTAGCATCTCTATTGATTATGGCCATCACTAAATTCGGCCACAAGACTTTAGGAGAGTCCGATTTCGACATTATTTTACAGGCGAAAATTGACCGTTACTCGTCTAAAATTAAAGGCCCAAAAGAAATAGCAGAAATATGTGCAGACATTTACCGAAATGACATTAAAGGTAATAAAGGGAAAGGCGATACTTCAATTGAAGCCGGTATTGATATGTTCGGTCATCAGCGCGAACACTTCCAGAAAATGATTCTGAACGTGATGCCAATTCTTAGTCAACTAACTCAAGGGTTTATGTCAGAGTTGTTATCCCCTGACAGTGCTGATGAAGATGAACTGAATGATACTCGTCCAATTTCGAATATTCAGGATATCATCACTACCGGGGGAATGTTGTATTTGGGGTTAAATTCCCTTGCAGATGCTGAGACTGGATCTGCGGTCGGTTCTATTTTCCTGTCTGATATAACATCTGTTAGCTCGACTGTGTACAATTTTTTAAAACCTGGTGGTCAGGACTTGGCTTCTGTAATGGTGTTAATCGATGAAGCAGCTGAAGTTATTAATGACCAAGTTATTAAAATGTTGAATAAAACCCGTGGTGCTGGGTTCCGCTTATTTATTTCGTCGCAATCGACTTCCGACTTCGAAGCCCGTCTCGGTTCAGAAGCCAAAATGAAGCAGGTTATAACCAATACGAACCACTTTACGGCGCTACGCACACCAGATCCTGATGCCCAGGAAGCAGTCATGAAACGAGTACCACCGACAAAGTTCAAATATATTATGCGTGGTCATGGCTCCAGCGCAGGTGCAGATCCTGAACAAATCACCGGCAGTGTCGGGGAACGATTGATGGAGGAAGAAGGCGAGTTATTTCAATCTCAACTGCTAGGTTGGTTACCCAACCTCGAATGCATGGCCATAAATCAGGCTAATAAAATAGTAAAAGGTAAAGTCCCCGTCATATTAATGCCGAGGAATGAGTCCGAGTTAAGCGATGTCCGAACTATCGCTAAAAAGTACCTTTCAATCTACGAACGTCAACAAAAGGTTCGTGGTGAAAAATCACGTATCAGCGCCGAGGGGTAAATATGATTAAAACCAAAACTCTATTAAAGCGTAAAGATGATCAAGCCTCATATGACGGTTTGACCATGATCTGGCCATGTGTTGATGGCATCACTGGGCAAATGTTAGCTCTACTGAAAACCCTTACTCCTGATGAACGCGTTGGTGCAGCAGTGAGCTCCGCTATCAAAGCTTATCATCAGGACAACGAGCAGGAGCTGAATGACTGGGAGCGGCTTGCGATCTATATCATTGAGCTTGGCTTGTTCGTTTGCCGGGAACTTCAACACACGTTGAATTTCTGTGAAATTACTTCACGGATAAATCTCCCGAGAAAGCTAACCAACGAACTGATTATCCAGGCTGGGAGGAAGGCGAAGATTGGGGATATCGAATGTCTGATAAGTTGAATGAGGAAAAGTGGCCTAAGACGATAAAGACACTGATCATCTGGAGTTCGACGATTCTCCTTTTTATCTCTGTCTTCTTTCCGGTTGAGTATTTTAAGTCTAATGCTCTGAAAGAAATCGCATGGGGTCATAAAATGATAGGCGAAAAAGATTTCGTCATGGTATTGCAAAAGGCTCGCGACAATTATACTGAAGCATTTGTAAATACGGGGATTGATAAGGCGTTAAAGGATTTTTACCAGCTTCCTCCCAGCGACATGGCCAACCACGGCGGGCCACTGAAATACTTTGTTGGGCTTTTCCAGAACATTGCCGAGAACCTGAATTATTGGCTCTACATGATTATGTATCGTTTAACACTTGATATGTATTGGTTACCGTACATGGCCGTGGTCATCATCCCGTCTCTGTTTGCAGGGGTAATGCGGTGGATGGCAAAAAGATATAACTTTGGATATGCCAGTCCGTTTCTTAACCGTCGTAGCATGGTATTGATTGGCTGGGGTGTATATAGCGTTCTCCTGTCGCTTTTTATACCGTTACCTGTGCCTCCAATGATCGGGGCACTCATAATGATAGTAATGATTCCTATTGGTTCATCTCTACTTATTTCAAACCTACCAAAACGTATTTAACCTTAAGAAAAGCACCTCAATTTGCGGTGCTTTTCTTTTTCCTCAATATTTCATGTTTGTTAAATTAGCTGTGCGAGGTGATGCATGACTAATTCGAAACCATTTATTCTTTCTGCCCTGCTCTGCCTGACGTTTACCGTAGGGATGATTAGCTATTTGCTAATTTCTGATGTCCCAGAAAAAATCCGTATCCTCAATCAGAAGATCACGGCATCAACTTACCCTCAGTCACGGGATGTCCTGAACAAAGACATGGCTGAAATCATACTGCCCTATCTTAAAAAGCAAAAAGCTGCTGAGGCGTCTCAGGTCAAAGTCCAAAAGCCAAACGAAATCTATACGCCGGAACAATTGCAGCAATCAAGAGGCTACAAATGAAAAAGAACATTTTGAACTCTCTTATATTTGGAATTCCGCTCATGGTTATGGTAAGCACGGCTGCATTTTTTACTTACCAAATCGATAGACAGTCCCAACTTCTTAATGACCTAGCGATCGTTGCTGAGACTCACAAGCCCGTAGTAAACAACAAAAGCGAACTACTGGACGCATTTGCAAAATACATTAATGCAGCGGGCCTAAAACCTGAATCGCAGAAACAATCCAATGTCGGTTACCGGACTGGAAACAAACCCGATACCGCCTATGCGCCTTCTACGGACAACGAACGTATTTATGGGAACCCGGATGCTCAGTTCTATATCATTGAGTATTCCGATTTTGAATGTCAGTACTGCAAACAACATTTCCCAATCGTTATGGATCTCGTGGATTCATCACAAGGGAATATTGCGATGGTTTTCAAACATGTTCCTGTTCACGGGCAGGCTTCCCGTACTGAAGCTTTAGCAGCGGAGTGTGCTGTTGAGCAGGGAGGAAATCCATCTTTCTTCCAGTTATCTAAAGCGTTATTCCGCTACAGCCAATCTGACGGGCACGGTCTTAGCGCACCGCTAGACCAAATCGCCCGCGAAACTGGTTTAGACCCGAACCGCTTACTTGAATGTATCAATGCGGCCAGGCCGTCCAGCAAGATAGCCGACGACGTTCGTGAAGCAGGTCAGCTTGGTATCCAAAAGACCCCTACAAACATTGTTGTCTACGGTGATAAGTCAGCCATTGTTCAGGGCGCAGTAGATGGAGCAGGCCTTATGCAAATGATGGCTCAGCTTGCAGGCTCTGGTCAGAAATAGGCGCATTTTGTCGTCAATAAATCTGAAAAAATTCATATGAGAGGTCATCATGGAACCTGTTTATATTTCTCACTCGATTGACGAACCACCAAAGTTATTTTTTTGGTCGATTGATGAAGCCATGCCATTTTTCGTTGCTCTCGCGGTTGGGATTATCACTGGACGATTATTACCGATGATAATTCTGGGTGTTGTAGTTTCACGTGTTTATGGCGGTTTTCTGGCGCGAGCTTCTGAGAAATATTTTATGCACCTCTGTTACTGGAAATTCGGAGTCACATTCGGTGGTGGCACTTTTGTACCTGAATCCTTCGACCGGGAGTTTATTGTATGAATATCCATAATTTCAAAAAAGGGTTAGTTGGACTTCAGTTAGAAAACAAAAGTTTCAAGTTAATCTCTGCCTCAATGATTCTGGCAAACCTTGTACTTGGTTATGCTCTGTTAGCCAAAACACAACCCATCACTATTATTCCGCCAAACCTTACAGAAACAGCCTGGCTGGATGAAAAAGCCGCCAGCAGCTCTTATATGAAGGCATGGGCGTTATATATAGCCGACAGTTTTGGAAATGCTAACCCAGCCACTTTAGATCTACTCAAGAATTCTATCGGCCCGTTTCTTGACGCTTCAATTTACACAAAAGTTATGAAAGCAATGGACGACCAGATTGACCAAATTAAGCGCGACCGAATCTCGCTTTCTTTTAATCCGGTCGGGGTTATCACCGACCCGTTAGCAGTTGGTACTTTTTATGTCACCGGTAACCAAACTCTCGAAGGTATCACCGGCAAACCATCGACCACGCCAGTCTATTACGAGATTACTGTTAACGTAAAAGGCTACCGGCCCATTATTACGTTCATTGAGATAAAGAGTGGCAAACCGTTGCTGCCAAGTGAAGAAGATAAACACAAAGGTCAAAGGCAGAAATCTTCGGCAGCTCGAACTTCCTGACAGAATTTCGTTAGTTGATTTAACCGAGATATAAATCTTTAAGCGAGAGATTAATAAATCAGCAATCAGTAAACAAAACGGATGTGCCGAAATGAATTTTCTGATTGGTAATAGCCAATTTAAAAATGAACGTAGTGTTGCCACTTATCGGGGGGCTAAATGTTGAATAGTAAACGCATAATTATCCTGTTGCTTACCGCGTCGTCCACATTAGCGACCCATAGCGTAACGGCGGGCGAAATGTCTGTTGATCAAGGCATGGTATTTGAGCAGCCTGATGCGCAGTCGCAACCCAAAGTCACTGCAAAACTCGCCTCTCGACCAGCATCCTCAACTCAGGCAATGCTCAGCACAGAAACACGCCCATATCCTGACAACTATACACCACCAGCAAGTAACTCTATCAATGGCGGGAGTGAACCAGCTATTGATGGCCGTAATATTCAACCAGTACCTGCTGCAATTGCCAGTCCCGTTCCACTCACAAAAGAAGTCATTCCTTCTCGGCTGGAATATATCGTTGCGCCTGGCGTGAACACCCTCGTACCGATTTCGATTAACCAGATCAACCGGCTTGTTACACCGTTTGAACACCCTGTAGTGCAGAAAGTTAAACAGGAGGGTGTAACTGTAAATGTAAAAGATAACGCTCTCTACGTTTCCACCTCAGACAGTAACCCGGCAAGTCTCTATATCAGTGAGAAAGGTGACGAAAGTGTAGCGATCTCCGTGTCGTTAGTACCTCAGAAAATTGCACCGGTGCAAGCCACTCTCATGCTTTCACGAAAGCTGAACAACACGAGTACTTCTGGTGTTATGCCTGCGGCATATAACAACTATGGTGGAAGCGAAGTCAAAGCCAGGCGATGGGAACAGAAAGATAATTACATCGAGACGATTCGCAACATAATGCGAACCATCGCGCTTGGGGACATTCCACCCGGATACTCTCTGGGAAATCTCTCTTCAGGAGTTGGTATCCCGAACTGTAATTTCCGCACGGGTACTGACCAGGATCAGATTCGCTACTCCTTTGCAAATGGCCAGTATCTTCAGGGTAGTCAATTCAGTGTCATCATCGGCGTTGCACAAAACACTGGTTCATCAACAGTAATGGTTGATGAATCACTCTGCACCCATCCTCAGCTTGCAGCAAGAGCACTATGGAGTCGCAACACTCTCCAGCCTGGCCAGCGAACTGAAGCTTACTTCGTTATCCGCAACATCCAGCCAAACGAACAAGCTAACGATTCCATGCGCCCTAAACTCGCGGAGTAAAATCATGCTTATCCCCTTAAAAGAGAAATGGGCCTCAATTTCAGCAAAGCATAAAAAATGGGTTTTATGGGCTGGCGTATTTACTTTCGCCGTTCTTTTTTTGCTCTTGGTTATACCCGACTCAGCTGGCCCCCGAAATCGAGCGCCACAAGAAAAAGTGATTGCCAGCGTCCTTACCGATGGTGATACCAATGGAGTTAGCCAGAATGCTATTGCGGCGCGAATTCGCGCACTCGACAAGACCATTAAAGAGCAAGGTCAACTGATTAAAACGTTAACCGAGAAATATGGTGCTGATCAGACAGCTCAGCGTCTTAGCAATCTGGAGAACAACCAGAAAAAATCAGGCGCTGAGGTTGCAGCTATTAAGAAACGCGTTGATACCGTCTCTAACCCTGTGCCTTACTCACAACAGTCTCGCGGAGCGACACCACTGGCTGGAAACGGCCAACGTAACGTCCCTACTCTGTATAAACCTGAAGAGATATCTGCCCCTTCAGTTGCGCCAAGAAACTCAGGAAGTTTCAATAACGGGAAAACATTACAGCGCGTATACGAAGATGCGGCCCCCCCTGTCGTACCGGAACCCGCAGCAAACCAGCGTCAGCAGAAAGGGAAGGATGGCAAAGCAGTACCAAGCCAGGCAACTCCTGAAATCATCACTGTACAGGAAGATATTGAAGCCGCACCCGTTGCTGACGAAGATGATAACCCCGAGAACCAGACCTACCTTCCTGCAACGTCGATCATAAGTACTGTTTTGATTGCGGGGATGGATGCACCAACATCTCGTGATGCACGAAAAGACCCTTATCCGGCGCTGGCCAGGGTGAAAAAGGATGCAATTCTCCCAAACCGTTTCCGTGCAGATATACGTGAATGCGGAATGCTTGCAGCTGGGTTCGGTGATTTGTCCTCCGAAAGAGCTTATTTCAGATCGGAAGTCATAACGTGCATTCGGGATGACGGTGCAGTTTTTGAAGCCCCACTCGTAGCCTACGCTGTTGGTGAAGATGGTAAATCAGGTGTTCGTGGTCGACTGGTTACCAAACAAGGGCAATACCTGGCACGAGCCCTGACCGCTGGCTTCCTACAGGCTGCATCTCAGCTCTTTAACGTACAGAGTATTCCGACAATCAGTATTAAACGCGATGGAGATAGTAGTGACGCTACTCCTTACCAGCAGGTTATGAGCTCTGACGCACTCCAGGGCGCAGCAGTTTCTGGCGTAGGTGGCGCATTGAATCGTCTTGCCGATTTCTATATGCAAATGGCCGGTGACCTTTTCCCTGTAATTGAAATTGATCCAGGCCGTAGTGTTGATTTTATTGTGCAAAAAGGGGTCATGCTGAAATTCACACGTGTTACTTCAAAAACTCAAACCGTTGGGGGCAAGAAATGATGACGAAGAAAATTGTATCGGCATTGTTTTTAGTTAGTGCCGGTTTTGCGATGTCGGGTTGCTCACTACTGGGCCAGAACGATGAATATGGATGCAAGGGAATGCCCAATTCGGTCACATGTATGAATGTCCGAGATGTGTATGCCCTGACCGATGGAGATGATTACCAGGAGCAGATTGACACCGCATCTGAAAACCAACTTTCGGGAAAGCCTGTGGAGGTTAAGCGGCTGCGCACTACAGCCGGGAACGGTGGACGGAATACTGCCGATGGTGGTCGATACGTCCCTGTGCCTGCTACTGCTGCTGATCCTCAACCCATCCGAACGCAATCTATCGTCATGCGGGTGCTGGTTGACCCCTATGAGACCGCAGATGGAGACCTTAACGTCCCTGGCTACGTCTATACCGAGATTGAGCCGCGTCGTTGGGAAGTCGGTGCAAGAAATAGTGCCACATCAACTGCTGTTATCAGACCAATGTCTGCACCGGTTGCCGCTGCTCCAGCACAATCCCAGGGTGAGACATCACAACCTCCTCAGAAAGGGAGTTACATTAAATAATTGTCCAGTAGTACCGGTATACCGGTACTACTTTTTTCATGTGCTGTATTCCTTGGTCGTCTTTTTAATACCCATCACTGAAAAGGTAAGCACATGAAACAAAAGTCATTATATATTGCTATTGTTCTGGCACTTCATTGTGCTGTAGCCGTGGCAGATAACTCAATCGATAGCACCCAAATTGACGAAGTTACTGTAAATGGTGATGGCAATAACATTTCAGGGCTAACACCCTGTGCAACCCCATCAAACTGTAAATCACCACTCGGCAACTCAAGTGTTTCAGGGAATAACAACACAATTACTTCGTTAACAAACTATATTATTACCGGAAGCAATAATGACTTATCATTTAGTTACGACCCAAGCCAATTCTGGAATGACTACGCCAATAGTTTCAATGTTTACGGGAATAATAATACTGGCACTGGTCTTTTTGATTTGAATCTGGTTGGGAGTGACAATAAAGTTCTAGGACAAAACCTTGCCGTTATGGGTTATAGCAATAACGTTTCAGGAAGTGCATTGCAAGTAATAGGCTCTTATAACGAACTGGATATGGTAGGTATGGGAGCAATTCTTGGTTCCAGAAACACTGCTACTAATTACGCTGGTTCTATAATGGGTACATTCAATACGGTGAGTGGTGGTTCCTACGCTTTGACTATCGGTTCCTTAAACAATATTACAGCTGCACCGATTAATGACCCCTCTGCTGTTTTTAAATTTGGCAACATCACAATCGGCACAATTAATACCATTGATTCCGACGAATCGATCGTGCTTGGCAACTACAATACTGTATCCGATGATAACGCAATTGTTATTGGTAATTATGCTTCTGCTTCAAATGGAGGTATTTCCATTGGGAACGGTTCATTCTCCAATAGTGCTGATACCGTATCGTTTGGTTCAGCTACGGTACAAAGAACACTGACTAATGTTGCTGATGGTTCCAGCCGGTATGATGCGGTGAACTATGGTCAGCTCATGAATTCCGTTAGTTCACTTCAGGCGTACACTGATAGTGCCATCAGTTCGTACCTTTCATCCATTGGCTCTGGCTCTAACACAACGCCACCTACTACAGGCGGAAATAACAATAACGGTACGGACGGCAGCGGGACAGGAAGTGGTACAGGGTCTGGTAGCAGTAACGACAATAGCCAGACTGCCACGGATACTAATACTTATACCGACGAGCGTGAAGTGTCGATCAACGCTCGTACCGACAGTCTAATTGCAACTGAAAGCGCATCCCGAGTTGCTGGCGATGCTCAAACTCTTGTAAGTGCAAACAGTCATACGGATGCCCGTGAATCTGTCATCAACTCAAGGACTGATTTCCTTGTCGATACTGAGCGCCAGTCACGGATTGATGGTGACCGACAGACCTTGGCTTCAGCTAATAGCTACACAAACCAGAAGTTCTCTGACCTTAAAAAGACGGTTGACCGTAATGATAAAAGAGCAAAAGCAGGCTCAGCAAGCGCAATTGCTATCGCTTCAATTCCCTTCCTCAATAACGTGTCGGGTTTTGGCATGGCGATGGGCGCGTACCGAGACCAGGGGGCAATTTCGGGAGGAGCGAATTACGCTATCAATGAAAAAGTAAACGTCCGCTTTAGCATGTCGGCTGATACAGCCGGTGGTGTTGGAGCTGGTGCAGGATTTGCGGTTGGCTTCCAGTAATAATAAAGCATAAATAAAAAGCCACTTTTTTGTGGCTTTTTATTTGGACTAATTGAGTAATTAAAACCGATATTAACATTTCATCACTTCCTTTTTTTGGGGACAGTTTGCAGCCCTTTTCCCTGCGGCAAAATAAATCAATATGTGAAAATGAAACCTCTCTCATTTGGAGCGGTTACTATGAACTTTATCAAACATGTCGCGACTGCGGCACTTTTGGTGGCACTTTCTGCATCAGCTTCTGTATTCGCCGATACAGTAAAAACAAACACCGGGAATATCGATACGATTTTCAATGAAAAAGCGTTCAAGAACATTCCTCAGAATTCGCAGGAAGTAAAACGTTTTGTCGTCCCTACTAACGGCATCATCGCACTAGAGATTGATGGGAAAGTTAATTTGCTGTCTTCTAATGGCCGCTTCGTTATACAGGGAACGCTCTATGACACATGGGCTAAAAAGCCTCTGACCACCATGAGCGAAATAACCAAGAACGCCAGCATCATTCCGATGAAAGAGCTGAACCTAAATATCGCGGACTTGCGCCCAGCCGTATGGGGCGATGGGCCTAAAAAGGTCATGATATTTACCGCACCTGGTTGTGAAGCCTGTGCAGCCCCACTTTCAGCACTTGCTGACCTCGACCCGAAAGAATTCACCGTTAGCGTTCTGTCGCTCGGAGCTCTGGGCCCGGCAAGCCAGCAGCGAAATATTGAATTGTATTGTGCATCCGACCGCTACCGCGCAGACCGCGCAATTATCAGCGGAAATTCCACTCAGAAATTCGACCAGGTAAAGAACTGCGATATGCAGGCTCTGGCTCGACGTGAAGTTACGGCTCAGATACTAGGTGTCAGCATGATCCCTTTCATTGTGCGTGATGACGGCTCCTACGTACTCGGCTCACCAAAACAAGGCCTCAAAAACTTTATCGAGAACAAGTAACACTTTCTTGGGAATCCTGGAGGCATTATGAGTGAATCTTTAATTTTTCAGCGACTCAAAAACCTGAAGCGTTTTTCTGACTTGTGTCCTGTACGTGCATATGACGAATCCAATCATTTGTTTATGTGCGACAACAAATATGTTGGTTTCGGATTTGTTTGTCGTCCCTTAAGCGGGACAACCGGCAAGGAGATGACTAACCTTCAAACGTTGCTGTCTTCCAACTTCCCCGCCAAAACTATCGTTCAGTTTGACCTGGTTGCAAGCCCAAACATCGTACAGAAAATTAACCGGATGGACGTATTGCGTATGGATTGCCGGGACGCAATCCTGCGTAACGCAATTTATAACCGCTCTAAATTCCTTTTGAAAAGCACCGAAACGCCGATGAAGCGAACCGGGACTCGCGTCCGAAATTGTGTGCTTCTCATTACAGTAAAAATTCCGATCAAATATAACTATGAAATGCGTGAAGAAGAATTCAATCACGTTAACGAGCTGCGGAATGTGTTCGAAACGACGCTGAGCATCACTGGTTTGTGTCCCGGTGCATTGACGCGTGAAAGTTACATCGATGTTCTGAGCTCCATTTGCAACCAGGGTGAAAGCGCCTCCTGGAGAGACCGGACGCCGGTACAGCCACAAGAAGACAAGTACATTTCAGAACAGTTAGTCGACCACGATCGCATGTTTTTCATTAAGAAAGACTATTGCGGTTTTGGTGATCCGACAGATTCCGAGCTTCGTGGAGAAGCACCTACACCGACAACGTTTGTGAAAACATTGAGTGCGCGAAAATTCCCGAAAAGATTCTTTCCCGGGCAAGCGCAATACTTTCTCGGCGATATGATGAGTGGTGTTACTGGAATTAAATCATCCTGCATCATCTCAATGAGCCTGATTTTCTTTGATCAGCAAAGTGAAAAAACTAAATTCACCTCGAAACGTAACTGGGTTGTTCAGCAAACCAGTGGCCCATTAATTAAGTGGGTTCCATCACTCATAAACTTGCGTGAGGGCTTCGATCTTCTTAGCGAAAAAGTTGATAACAACGACCCAATTTGCAAAGCCAAATTTACGGTATCAATCTTCTCTAACTCAAAAGATGGCGTGTTACGCGCTGCTCAGGAAGCTGCAAGTTATCTGAACACCTATCAGTTTAAGATGATCCCAGATACCTACTATGTTGCGCCAATTTTCCTGTCAGCTCTGCCAATGTTTAACGAAGCATCAGCAGAAAAGTCCATTGGCCGATATCGAACAATGGCACTCAGTGAAGCGATGGTACTTTCACCTCTCTATGCAGATTGGCAAGGTACAGACAAACCCGCCTTAATGCTGACATCGCGCTCTGGCCAGATCCAATCACTGGACTTGTTTGATTCTGATACTAACTATAACGCCTGTATCGCAGCTGAGTCGGGGTCGGGTAAGTCATTCCTGACAAACTACATTATCACCGCCTACAGAAGCCTCGGGGCTAAAGTCTGGTGTATTGATGTAGGTGACTCGTACAAAAATATCTGTGAGACCTACCAGGGCGATTATCTCGACTTCAATCCCAAAACCAGGCCATGTCTTAACTTCTTCGAACTGATCGAAGACTATTTCGGTGAGTCTGAAGATGATGACTCCAGTGGCGGTGAAGAAGATCTGATCATCGGATTGTTATCGGTGATGGCAGCTCCTAAAGAAGGTCTGAATTCATTCGAAGAGTCTCGACTTAAACAACATGTAGCTGATCTTGTCCGTGTACACAAGAAGCTGACCACCGTTGATATGGTTGCTGATTCACTGCTGAAAGATGAAGATAAAGACATTAAACGTATTGGCCATCAGCTCTATCCGTTCACGAGTGCGGGCCAGTACGGGAAGTACTTTGTTGGTAAGAACAATATCGACTTCAAAAATCCGTTCACTGTACTTGAACTTTCCCGACTGGAAAGTTCAGAACACCTTAAACAGGTTGTCCTCCTTCAGCTGATTTATCAAATCCAGCAGGACATGTTCATGGGCGACCGTAGCCAGATGAAGCTGGTCATTATCGATGAGGCCTGGGCATTGTTATCAGGAAATATCGGGGCGTTCATCGAGAAAGGTTATCGCCGGTTCCGTAAATATAACGGAGCTGCAATTACCATCACCCAGTCTATCAACGATATTTACAAAGATAGTATCGGGAAATCGATCGCAGATAACTCAGCCTTTATGCTCTTGCTGGGGCAAAGTGAATCCGCAGTGAACGAAGCTGAAGCAAATAAACGTCTGGCGCTGGACGAGGCTGGTTACCGGTTCCTTAAAACCGTTCGTTCCACGAAAGGTGTCTACTCAGAAATCTTTGTCATTTCTAAAGCGGGCCAGGGTATTTGCAGACTTGTGGTTGACCCATTCAGCTTACTTCTCTATTCGACTGACCCGAAAGACGTTGCCGCGATCAAAGACAGAAAGTCCCGGGGGATCAATACCGAAGAGGCTATCAACGAAATTCTGGTTGAGCGGGGGTTAGCCGCATGATTAAAACCGCTGCAATTGCGCTGCTTTTTGGTTTCATCGGAGCCGCCCTTTTTGGGCGGTTATTCCCACCAGCCTCGCCCTATGACTATGTTGCAGTCATCAACTTTATGGACGATAAAGGTCAACCGTTAGGTGAAGCCCAGTCAAGGCTGGTATTAGCCCGCGCTGAGAAACTGTCAGAGGCGGGGTATCTTGTGCTCAATGCCTCAGCCCTTTATAGCTACCCTACGGGGCTCAAGATCCCCCAGACCATCAACACTCAGCAATAGCGGTGGGCGAATGAATACACCCAAATCAGTATGGAGCTTAATATTTCGTAAAAAGCGAAGCTGGAGGCAACATATTGTTTTCAGCATCGTTGTTATTTTCTTAACCGCACCGCTGACGCTATACGTGCTTAACCGGTATGAGATTGGTATCGATCCACAAAATAACCAATGTCTTCCTCCGTACCGAATATATCTCGTCGATAAAATGGACAAATCAATCGTCAAAGGGAAAATTTACGCCTTTCATTCTGAGCTAATGCAACCATATGGCAAAGGGCTGAAAATTGTTGATGGCATTGCGGGAGACACAGTCTCCGTTGATCCCGAAGAGACTGCAATTAACGGCTCTATGGTCGGTGAGGGACTGGCATTAGCAGCAGAATCTGGCCATACCGAACAGGAGCTAACGCGTAGTGGTGTCGTACCGAATGGTCGCCTGTGGATGATGGGGCGCACCAGATACAGTTTTGATTCCAGGTACTGGGGATCATTAGACGAGTCACAAATTATAGGCCGAGCGTATCCATTATGGTAAAAAAAACACCTTTTCGACTTTCGATATTGGCATTTGTAACCGCTGTTGTTTTCACTCCAGTCTGGGCCGAAAACACTGGTATCTATTTAAGTGATCTGCCGTCAAGACCGGTATCCAACTTAGATAATATTCCGACAAGACCGGCTAATAACTACTCAGTCACTGACATTCAAAAAGCTAAGCGTCAATTATCTGCAACTGAAATGAAAGATATTGACAGTCTCATAAAAGCGGCTCGTGATAATCAAAATGCCACTGCCGACCGCGCTACTGACACGGTTAAAGATAATCGAAAAATGATGGGTGAAATGCCCGAGTATAAAAATACAGATGAACTAGTCGATGATGCGGTAAGAGGAGCGTTAGCAAAGTCTGATATGACTAACGAGAAACAAAATAAGCCAGCCGGTGATTTTATTTATATTCTCGTCTCCGCGTCTCTCAGCGATGCTGAAATCACCGACATTCTCAAGTTATACGATGGACGCACGGATATCGCTCTGGTTGTCCAGGGGGCAAAAGATAAAAAGAACCTGCTTGATGAACTTACCCACTGGCAGAAACTTTCCTTCGACTCCAAGTCTTCTCTGGCCGTAAACCTCGATCCAACTGTATTCAAAAACTACAACGTTAGTTCTGTACCGACCATTATCCATGAAAAAGATGGTGAGCTGGTGGCCAGGGTGACAGGCATCTATGACATCGCGTACCTGAAAGACAAGACCGGCGACCTTGGTGTGGCCGGGCCCGCTGTTGGGGTCGTAGAGAAGAACCTTATTGATGAACTACAGGAGAGTGTCGCTAAACTCGATTTTGATGGCATGAAGAAAAAGGCCATTGATAACTACTGGCCCCGCCAGGTTTTCCAGGAATTCCCGGAAGCGACAAAGCGAGCTACCAGAACCATCGATCCGACGGTCATTATCCCTCAAAACATTACTTCACCTAACGGCGATATCGTTGCAAAACGGGGGCGATTTAACCCGCTAACTGTGATGCCATTTACCATCAAGCTAATCTTTTTCGATGCACGTGAAGAATGGCAACGCCAGTTCGCCAGGTATCAGTTTGAACATACACCAGCCTCCCTCACGCCAATACTGGTCACGACAAACGTGTATGGTGATGGCTGGCAGACCTTCCGTGACACCAAGAAAGAATACGGTGACTTCGCAAGGCTATACATGATTCAGCCAGGCATGGCCGAACATTATGGTTTGATAAACGTGCCCAGCGTTGTGACAGCCGACAGTAAGCGATTCATTAATGATGAATATTCACGCAAAGATTTTGAGGAGCTGAAATGAAAAAAATTCTCTCAGTTCTGAAATCACCCAAGACCCTGGTGCTCGCATGTCTGGCTTTTACTATGCCGGTTTTTGCGGCTGACGTTTCATCACCCGTACAGAACAAGGTCTGTCATGATAACCAAGTCTTATCAGCGAAACTCATTACGGATGTTTGCTGGAACTGTATTTTCCCGATAAAGCTTGCCGGTATTAATCTGTCGATGACAGGTACTGCACCTGACAATGCAGCATCAGGGACAGTATGTGCCTGTAAGGATGGATTGAACGTCTATCACCCGGGTGTATTGACCGCGATGTGGGAACCGAGAAAGCTCATCGAGTTAACGAGAACACCCGGGTGCATGTCATCCCTAGGAGGGGTAACACTCGACCTTGGTAATGATTTGCAGTTTGGCCCGCAGACCGATGGAGCAGCCGAGGAACAGCGGGAGCGTTTCTCAATAAGTTTCTACAACGCACATATGTATGCTATGCCGTTATTAAGAATGTTGGATATGTATCTACCCGGTCAATGTAATGCCGACCCATACAGCGATTTTGATATCATTAATTTCACGGAGATTGACCCGACCTGGAATAATACGATGCTGGCATTCTTCCAGAACCCGGAATCAGCAGCTGTGGCTAACGTGATAGCAATGCAGGCTTGCGCCGGTGAAGCAGCGGCACAATTTGCAGGTAAACAGCCAATAGACTCACTTTGGTGGTGTGCCGGTTCCTGGGGTGGGCAGTATCCTTTAACTGGATCGGTACGGAGTATGGATGCCCCCAGAACAACCAGCCTGGTCGGGATCCGTATGCTGGCCGCAGAACATCGTCGTGGACTGGCCTACCGTTCGATGGGAAACGATACTGTTTGTCGCTCCAAGATTTACCCAACGTTGCCAAAGCAACAGTACAAATTGAATATGTTCTACCCTACCCCGGAGACAAAAAACAGTCATGAGGTCGGTGAGTCCCCATACCAATGGCAAGGTGGGCCTTTCCGTTATCCAACCGGTAAAGGCCAGGACAGCACCTACATGATTTTCCAGTGGGTAGATTGTTGCCGCACAATGTAATAAAAAAACCCTGCAATGCAGGGTTTTTAATTTCTGTTTTTCGTTGAATTAAGCCTGCCGTTTAATGGCCTCATTCTGATCATCATTCGCTTCATTACTGGCATCCTGCAACACCTTTGTTTCCTGGTCTACCTGGGTAGGTTCTGTCTCAGTGCTTCCAGCCAATTCTTTTTCAGCGGCCCGGCCATTGGCCTGATTAAGCTCATCAGCAGATGCCTGCGCGTGACGTTTGAGTGATGCTGCCAGATCACGAATGAGATTATGAAGACGAGACTTAAACTCCTCGACCTCATCCTGATTAAAACAGTTATTTAACCAGAGGGTATCGATGATCTGGTGCAATTTATCAAAGTTCTGAATAATGCGGATAACCCGCAGCGCTTGCGGCGTTCTGATGCGAACCTCATGTTCTTTTGGATGGGTATACCCGACTTCATTGAGGCTGCTGCGTTCTTCTTCTTCTTTTACCGCACGGTTCAGAATAGCAATGTTATTTTCCAGTTCTTTCTCAGGCATGTCGATTACTTCGTTAACCGCCTTCAGTGTACGTTCAATCGCACCACTGTATTTAGTGCCAAGCCGTTCAAGGGCTCGGCTGTTATTGGTCAGATTGAAGAGAGCCTGGGAGATAATGTTAAAATTACGGGACTGTACCCGAATACCTTCCTGGGTGTGAAGAGTAAATTTCACGACAGCTTCAGGATTGGAATATTCGACACGAGAGTTAGGGGTTCGGTTATCCTGAGCCCCACTCTTTTTAGCTTGTTTTACGGTTTGTACCGGTGCTTTAGCCATAACAGAACCTCGGAGTTAATTTGTATGCCAATTGATTAGGCCAAAACTCAGGATAGTTGTCATTGAAAAATGGCTGCAATATGACCATGAAAAACCGACTTGAAAAATTAAACCAATATGCTTAAATGAATAAGAACCGAGCTGACGGACATCAGCACAACTTCCTAGTTAATTTCGCGCTCAACCAGCGCCCACCGGATGACCTCCTCCCGGGTTAACTACGCCTTCTACAGGCCCGAGCATCTCTGATGTGTTTAGGTTAAACCTGACATGTCTCTTTGCTTACCCAAACGGGTATTTTGGTTCTCAATCCCAAACAAAAAAAATTGTTAATCCTTTTAACTCCAGCGAATCAACAGATGTGCAGTTTTGTGTACATCCGTTTAGTTTACCTTTTAGGTAGCTAAATTTTCGCATTCTAAATTTATAGGTGATCTATGTCTGACCCAATCTCATTAATGGCAGGTATCGTATTTTTTGGTGCTGTGTATTACCGTGCCGAATATATCAGATTCCTTGGCCCAATCTGGCTGGCAATTTTTATAACGGAACGCGGTTTACTGTTCACTGGTCTCGGTTTTGTTACCGCGACTGTATGTGTAGTTGTTGCTTTACTCGTTATTTATAATTCATTCTTTACCAAGTCTGGGAAAAAATCTAATGAAGCAACTAATGGAAACATGGTTGAAGGTGTTTCTCGGGCTGGGTCAAATAATGACAAAGCCAAATATGCAAACCATCGTTTTGAAGGAAAGCTTGTTTACCACGGTCTCGAAAACTGGAAACACGATCCTAATAACGATAAATCGTATTTAGTCACAATACGTAGTGGTGGGAAAGACCATGAAATTTGGGCTGTTGGGCTCAAAAATGCTGTTGAGACTTGTGGAGCACAAGTTGGTGATATTGTTTCAGTCTGGAAAGAGTCTGAAGTAAGAACCGACAAAGCACAAGTGTTTGACGAAAGCGGTAAGGTTACAGGGTATCGTACTCTCCTTAACGAAAAACGTCGCGGCATTTGGGTTATGCAAGTACTCGCCGAAAGCTAAAATATTCTTAATTCAGGCTATAAGCCTTAACTTTTTAATCTTTTAAATATATGAGGTATATTATGACAATTGTCTATGGTAGTAGCATTGAGCCGGGTGGTATGGAACTGGATGATTACACAATGATTGCAGAGTGTGAAAATTGTGGGAAAGACTGCCGACATCGGATTTATGAAGACTGTGTTGCAGGGGCAATAAACCAGAGATTCTCTTATACGTGTAATCACTGCGGTTATCATTCCTGTAACGCTGAAGTATGTGACGTATGCGATAGCATCGAATGCGAAGAACATGCTGGTCGTTATCAGTCTAATATTTTCTTCGAAATGCATGAGCTCATTGAGCTCATGAAAATAGAGGGAGATATACTGGCAATCAGAGCAAAAATCAATGTAGGCGCTCACGACTTTGGAGATCTTTCAAAGTTAGATGATTGCCTGCATAGGCTCACCTTTCCAGGTTACTATGAACGGCGAAATACTGATCTCTATAAAGAGATATCAGATGGAGCCTGTACACCATTCTGTGTAAATGCCTTTTCTCAGAAGTGACCGCTCAGGCGGTCACCGAACTCGATGATAAAACGGCTCATTGCCATGCGCCAGTCCCTCAGCGGCATCGTCCATTTTTGTGAGGCGGCCTGGATTGCCAGCCACACGACCTTTTTCACTGACTCATCCGTCGGGAACACCTTGCGCTTTTTGATCGCATGCCTGATCACGCTGTTCAGTGACTCAATGGCGTTGGTCGTGTAGATGACTTTGCGGATATCTGCCGGGTAGGCGAAGAACGTCGCAAGGTTCACCCAGTTTGCCGTCCAGCTCCGGCTTATCTGCGGATAGCGGCTGTCCCAGGCGCTGGCGAACGCTTCCAGCGCCTGCAGACCTGCTTCTTCCGTCGGCGCCTGGTAAATCGCCTTCAAATCGCGGGTAACGGCCTTGTAATCTTTCCAGGAGACGAACCGCAGGCTGTTGCGCACCATATGTACGATGCACAGCTGGATGCGGGCCTCCGGATATACCGCGTTTATGGCGTCCGGGAAGCCTTTCAGTCCGTCGACACAGGCGATGAGGATGTCGTTCAGGCCGCGATTCTTCAGTTCTGTCAGCACATTCAGCCAGAACTTCGCGCCTTCATTTTCGGCCAGCCACATACCCAGCAGTTCCTTCTGGCCTTCGATGTTGATGCCCAACGCCAGGAACACGGATTTATTGATGACGCGACTGTCCTGCCGGACCTTAAGGACAATACAGTCAAGGTAAACAATAGGATAGATTGCATCCAGTGGCCGGTTTTGCCACTCAACAACCTGCTCCATGACGGCGTCAGTGACTTTTGAGACCAGCGCTGGCGAGACATCCGCGTCGTACATCTCTTTGAATGCAGTCGCTATCTCGCGGGTGGTCATCCCTTTGGCGTACAGGGATAAAATCTGATTATCCATCCCGGTGATGCGGGTCTGGTTTTTCTTCAGCAACTGAGGCTCAAAGGTGGCTTCGCGATCCCGGGGAGTACGCAGTTCAAGTGGACCATCCGCAGTCGCTACGGTCTTTGTTGAGTAGCCGTTGCGGGTATTGGAGCCCGGTTTAGGCTGATTTTTATCGTACCCCAGATGGTGAGACATCTCAGCATTGAGAGCCGCCTCAACGCTGATTTTCTTCAGCAGACGATCGAACTGGCTAAGATCGTCGGGAGTTTTGAGATTTTTGGCCAGTTCATTAGCCAGAGCCTGCAACTGTTTTTCGTCCATAAAGTAACCTGCCTTTGATGTTGAATTGAACATATCAAAATCAGGCAATTACACAAATTTATGTACAGGCTCATCAGATGCTTCAACCGACATGGCAATCCAAACATGGAAGCGTCTGGAACGCTTGTTATGCTAAACCTCCCTATAAAAACCCAGCGAAAGCTGGGTTTTTTTCTTTTCTGGATTGACCAACCAAACGTCGTATCATAATCTTATATCGCGGGCATCCCGCTTAACTTCTTTTAACACTCTTTATTTCGGCAACGCGCCATCCCTGAATGAATAAGTTCATTCGCACGGCTTCCCTACGCCCATAGAATTCGACACACGGTGCATCATGCATCGTGTTTTCTGCGCCGTCGAAAAAGGTGTTTTTCCTCTTGTTGAGGATACAGTGAGTCCAGCACTCTAACTGGATGCTTCACAAATCTTTCTAATTTTTGTGCCTATAGCACTAAATCATTTTAACTTTTTTAATTTAAAAATTTATGAGGTATAAACTATGCAATCCAGAGCAAAGGGTATTGTTGCGATAGAACCTAAATATGTGCCTGCATCTAACAATGCAGATTCATATATTTATTTCCGTTTGCGCTGTGACATGTCCATTAGCGGCAAGTCTCAGACCGAGTTCTATTCGATAAAAGCATTTGGTAAAGTCGCGGATTTTCTACGCGATAATATTCAAATGAATACCGAACTGTATATCGAAGCATTAGCTCGATCATTCCGTTATACAAAACATGGTATTGACCAAATGAGGACTGAGTTTCATGTTTTCATGGCTCGAATCATTCAGACTGGTCAATCAATAGATACCCGTGCAAATGAAACTGTAAAGCCACCATCTACATCAACCGTCACTTCGCTATCCCCTCAAGTAGCGCAAAAACTTAAGGACGATATGAAGTGGCAGAAAATGTCTGATGAAGAGGTAAGAACTGCTTCTGAAAAATGGAGAACAGTATATGCCGAGCAAAAGCAGCTGCACCCTGGAAAAGAGTCTGTATCACCAGACAACAATAAAAATTCAGTAGAGAAGATACCAGAAGCTTCGCCGAAGCTGGATGCTAAGAATAGAGCCGTGCAGACATCACGTCCGCAAGCCGCAACCTCTAAGCACCCTGTCAACATGCAAGCCTGGACAAATCTGCCAGCCGATAATTCGACAGCAGCCGTTATTGTAGCTCGTATGAAACTTAATGAAAAATTAAGCTCCTCCGGGCAAGTAACTTTAACTAACGCATATTCATCAGTTCGCGGTTGATATGACTGGTTGCTGATTCCTCAGCAACCTTCTTCTTTTTTAATCTTATAATTTATTTAATTTAATGAGGTATATATGTACTCAAATAAATCACGTAGTTCTGGTTCATTCTCAAACAACAATAAAGGGAACACCGATATTGTCGTTAAGATAGACAGCATTGCTCGACATATGTTGTCGCTCGAAAAGATGTTTGCATCCGCAGGTTCCAGTTCACCTCACATCTCATTCGAACGTGAATGCGTTTTTGCAAAACATATTGTCAACAATAATAACTACTTGGCTGACATAGCAGTTAATAATCCAAAGTCCTTCGAAACAGCATTCCTTCAGCTTGCAAGTAGCGGCCTTACTCTTGACCCGGCGCAGAAGCAGGCTTACCTGGTTCCACGCGATGGTCGTGTCATTCTTGACGTGTCCTATATTGGGCTCAGCAGGATGGCCACCGATGAAGGTTTATGCGAAGACATTGTGGCTGAATTAGTTTTTGAAAAGGACTCATTTAAAACCAATGGTCGTCGTTCCAGCCCAGACCACGAATTTGACCCCTTTGCTTATAAAGGGGGACTCGTTCTCACAAACACCGATCAGGGTGCTTTAGGAGATCGAGGCATGTTCAGGGGGGCTTATGTCGACTATTTAATGAAGGATGGACGTCATCTGGTATTTTTCATTGACCTTCAGGATTTAGCTCAATCTCGGGCGAAATCCGAATCTTGGGCAAAAGTGGAGAAACGGCAGTATTCACCGTGGACTCAGTTCCCTTGGAAGATGGTGCTCAAGTCAGCTATTAAGCAGACCATACACTTAATTCCTGGTAACCGTACTCGCCTGAGTTCAATGATTGAATATCTGAACACTGCTGGTGGTGAAGGTTTCCGTACAGCAACAATACCCGTCGCAGCTGCTGAAGCTGAAATGGAGGTTAGACAAGAAGCCAGGACGGCTGGTAATACGGATACTACAATCCGAACTGCAAAGTCTGATGATAAAGTTATTGAAGGTGAGTTTAATAAGCTCCCTGAAGAACCTGATTCAACCGAGCAGCAGGACATCAAGAGCAATACACCAACCGATGTTTACGATACGGCTGATGGAAATACACCTCCAGCTGACGTAAATGGTTCGGCTGATGATATTCTCCCTCCACCCGGAGAAACCAATGGGCAGTCCAATGAAGAAATGTCTGAGCATCCCGGGGTCAGAAAATGGGCTGAACGCAGAATTAAAAAGTTAGTAAGCCGGGCAGAAAAGACGCTTGGATACGAAACTATTTTAAACGATGCAAAAAGCAGTTTCGATCTGAATGAAAGTGAGCTGGCATTCGCTCGCTTATCTTTAGAAAAATCCCGTCGGTCACTTCTCAAAAATCATTTAACTAACGCAGTAGGTAGCTTCGATTTTACTCAAGTACTTAACTTCATCGAAAAAATGGGTAAGGGTGAGTTTAAAACCGACGCGGCCAAATGGGTCGGTGAAGTCCAAGCCGAATCAATGGAAATACACAAGTTATATCTTGAGGCTGTTAATACATCTGATTTTGTGAGGCTCAATGCCGCTCTCAACAATGTGACATTTCCCCCTCTAAAAGAAATGGTAGAAGGTCTTATTGAAGATCTTCTGGCCGCTTAACTTATCCGGCAGGAAACTGCCGGTTTAACTTTCTAAATTTATCTTAAGGTGATCATTATGTCTGACATTTATGAAGTCGTTGATGTTGTGCAGGGCTCAAAGGAATGGCTCGAATGGCGTAAAACTGGTGTGACAGCAACATGCTCCCCTATTCTGTTAGAGGAGGCTGGTGCAACTAAAACGCCCTACGAACTCTATTTGCAATACGCTGGCCTGATTAAGGCAGAAGACCTTTCTGTCATTAAACAGGTTGATGCTGGTAAAAAGCTTGAAGCACTTGCCAGAAGTTACTGCGAAAAAGAGATTGGACAAATCGCCCTGCCTTTCTGTGTAAGGAACAAAAAGTATCCTTACATGATTGCTTCGCTGGATGGGCAGTTCGACGATGGTTCAATCCTTGAGATAAAGAATCTTTGCGAGAGCAAACATCTTTCTATTCTTCAGCTTGAAACCAAATCGCCAGAATTCCGTTATTACTACTGGCAAGTTCAGCACCAGCTGCTGACAACAGGCGCACCCCAGGCGTATCTTGTGTTTTGGTCGGCCACTGACCAGACCAAGGTCTTTAAAATTATGCCTTCGAAGAAAGCGTTTTATCGAGTCCAGGTTGCCTGCGAATACTTCTGGAATAAGGTTCAGACAAAAACAGCTCTACCGTTTGATAAGGAAAAAGATATTTTGCTTATCTCTGACCCTGAAATCATGTCTCAGACACAAGGCTTTAAGCTTCCAGACGACCTCGAAGCTCGTGTGGTAGACATAGCCAGACAAGTTGGAACATTGCAGCAGATGGAGAAAGAGTTGGCTTTAAAGAAAAAGCAGTTCGAAGAATACCAGAACGCGGTCAATTTATTGATCCAGGGTCTAGGTGCTTCTATTGGCTTTTCCTATAACGAGCTGGTTAGAATCGATGGCTTTGGCTTTCGTTTTCTTCAGTCTCGCGTACCGGAAAAACCGAGCTACAAACGAATCTGCGATAAATTATCTATTGACCCCAAACATCATCCAGAATGTTACGGTCAGTCATCGGTACGAAATTCGTTAAGTACCTATGAATATAAATCAACTCTGACTGATACTGTCTACATTCCTTTGGATGACACTTCCGTACTGGTATCTCCTGGTGCAGAAGAGACAGACTCAGCCCAACAATACGTTGTTTTTTAATTATTGAGCCCAGTTTAAAACTGGGCTTTTTTTTGCTTGACCAATTACACATCCTTTATTATCTTTAAATAGCGGCTTAGTCCGCTTAACTTCAGGCAACTGCCTTTAAACACCTTCTAAATTCGGCGCTCAAGCCACTCCTGAATACCTCCTGGTATTCACAAGGATTTCTTTCGCCTAAACAAATTCGATAGCCTGCGGCTCTCATAAGCGGCAGGCTTTTTTGTCCGTCGAAAAAGGTGTTTTGTTGTCACGTAGACAACAACAAGTGCCTCAGTCACTCCCAAACTGAAACTAGTACCTAACTTCAGCCTTCATGCAAGGCCTAATTCATCTAATTCACTAATCTTTTTAAATGAGGAGTCTGATCATGTTTCTTGTAAATATGACTGCATATCTTGCATCCCCAGAACAACGGGAAATGGGCGTTATTGATGTCGATCAGCAAGTATCACACGCATTACGTGAACTGTTGACCTTTAATACCTGTCCTTCAGAAGATGTTATGACCGATAAAGCTAAAGAATTTGCTGAAATCGCTACATCACTCTGTAATAAATATAAGGCTGATGGTGTACTTGTTTATGCCAAAACCTATTTTATGCCTGTTCTGGTCTCTGCATTGAGAGCCAGAGGCATCGTTTCTTATGTAACGTATGCACCAAAGGTTACCAGTGTTGATAACAGTGGCAGTGTTAGCCGCAATTATAAGCATGTCGATTTAGTACGTGCTGATATTGCTGCATAACATCATTCTTCTTAATTAATTTTTAATTTTTAAATCTATCTAATTTAATGAGGTATATCATGACTACTAATTTCGCAAACCTGTCTGTTGAAATCATGGCGCGCTCTACACCTGTCCACCCTTCTGTATTTGGTATTGTTGTTCCAGATCATCAGATGGATAAAGTTAAACCGTTCCAGGGATTTGACTCAGCCAATCCATTTAGTGCATTCGTGCCTAAACAGAATGACGACTATGTTTTTGAAGCGTATTTGCGTTCATCTGTACTGATGTGGATTAACTATCCACAAAATCAGTCTCTGTGGATCTCTGGCCCAACAGGTTGTGGCAAAACCAGTGTTGTCGAACAAGTAGCAGCAAGACTTAACTGGCCTGTCATGAAAACTACAGCTTCACAAGACCTGGATATTAACAATCTCATTGGCGGTCTCCGGCTTCAGTGTAATGAACTGACCGGTGATACCAAGACTGTTTTTGTTCATGGCCCACTGACGCTGGCGTACAAGTATGGACTGATTTTCCTACTCGATGAGTACGATCAATTAGACCCATCCTGTGCCAATGCCTTTAACGCCATCCTCGAAGGAGGGAATTTAGTTATTCCTGAAACCAACGAGGTAATTAAACAGCACCCGAACTTCAGATTTGTTGCAACGGCTAACTCAATTGGTCAGGGCGATTTTACTGGCGTTTATGGCGGTGTGAAAACATTAAATGTGGCCAACCTTGACCGCTATATGTTTATCACTGCTGACTATATGCCAAAAGAAACCGAGACTAAATTGATTACCAAATATATCCCCGACACCAAAGTCGCGGAGAAATTTGTTGACGTTGCGAATATGATTCGCGGTCTTTTTGTAGGCAAGAATATCACCGGTGAAATTGACACTAGTGTCAATACTAACAGTGCAAAACTCCCGGACGGTGTTCTTCCCGACACTCGTTTATCAGTAACGTGTTCAACTCGTTCGCTGGTGGCCTGGCTTGACCGCTACTCAATGATGAAAGCTGCAAAGATGCCACGTGCATTATTAACAGCTTTCGATTATCAGATTGGTAATCGTGCATCAGCAGATGATAAAAAATCTTTGCATCTCATCGTTGAAGCTGTATTCGGTTCTGAAGTACTTAAATAAAACCCCGCTTGGGGTTTTTTAATTCTTTTTAAATCAATTTTAAATTAATGAGGTATGTCATGACTATCAAATCCAATGCCACTCAGGTTCTGGAACAACTTATTCTCGTTTCTCTTTCTGATATCACCAGTATTAGTGGTCGTCGTAAGCTGAAAAGAGAAGATCTTGGTAACAGTGCTGATTTGCCACCTGATGTACTTGTTTCATTAGGTAGCAAGAAAATCATTGACCCACAACTCATCAATCCATTTACCCGCAAGAAGAATTCAGCTCACGCTTTATGTCTTGAAGCGGGTATTAAATTTATGGGAGGCTATGCAATTCCAGCCGACAAGGTTAATGATTTAATTGGTAAACTGAATGTACTTAAGGGCGAGTTTTACGATTACAAAAAGGAATTTATGAAAGCTGATTTTAATAGCTGGATTAATTCTTTTGAAGAAAAGTATCGCTCTATACTTTTGCGTGATGCTGCGATCGATTTGTCTTATATGGATAGCCAGATACAATTTGGCTTTACTGCGATTCATATCACACCTTATGGTAACAGTGTCATTCAGGATGGTTTAACTGGGCAAGTTAAAAGTTTAGCGGATGAAGTTTATGAGGATGTGGCTGATGTTGTTGAAGGTTTCCTTAAAAACAGGAACCCCGATGCGTTTTCTCAGCACACACTAAATCCTTTACGCCGCTGCGGCGATAAACTCGCTTCCCTAGCTTTCATCGCACCAAGCGTCCAGTCTCTTAGCGACTATGTTAATCAGGTAATGAAAGACATTCCGCTAACCGGCAAAGTGACGGGCAAACCTTATAACGACATTCTCTCTCTCCTCAATAACCTACGCGACCCAATTCATGCAAAACAGTTTGTAGAACTGCTGTCATCAGCCAGTACTACAGATGGTAACGATGCGATTGACCCATCACTTTCAATGAACCTTATTGGAGATGATGATGCCATGACTTTAGCGGCCATTTCGGCAACTCAGGTTCAGGTAGAAACGCTTCCTCCTCCGCATACAGATGCGTTTGCATCTGCTGTGGTAGTAGAAGATCCGATCGGATTGCAAAGCGTTGATTCACTCGCTGAAGCCCCATCTGTTCTGGTAGAAATCAATGGTTCAGCTGATACGTCTTTGGCAATCGAACCGGTTAATACGTCGGCTGATACTGACGTTAACGACTTGTCCGATACCCAGGAGCATGGAATTGTTAATGACGCTGTAATACCGGCGTTTAGTGCGGTTATAGTCGATGATGATTCATTTTTGGGCGGTGATTCGATTGTACCCCGCTCTCTGCCAGACTCAGCTCTTATTTCGGGTTTGGATTCTGAAAAAGTCATTGATGGAAAAGAGCCTGAAATTGTAATTTCGTCTTCACTCGATGATGACGAAACAATAATGGTGTTTTAAAAATAAAAGGCCCACTCCGGGCCTTTTTTCTAATTAATCTATTTAAATTTATTGTGAGGTATATATGGGTATTTATAATTCCCTTCCTATTGTCGCACGTGCATTAAGCTCTCAGATTGGTCTTAATGTTTCTGTTGGCGGCAATGAAGCATATGCTACGGAGACTGGTGCTGGTTTTCTTATTAACCTTCCATTCTTCAAGGACGCTGAAATGTTGGCAAATCCGTTATTAGGGTATGCCGTACATGAAGCAGCACATATCCGTTTCACTGATTTTGGTGATCTTAAGATATTCATTCAAGAGCATATGGAGTCGGATAAATACAACGTTGAGGTACTTAGACACCTGGTCAATCTTTGCGAAGATTTGCGCATTGAACGTGCGATGAGTTGTCGCTATCCAGGTACATTGAAGTATCTCAATTCACTGAATCATTTTTTGTTCAGTGAAGAAGCGGAATCCTGTGATAAAGCTTCATCGGTATTTCTGGATACCCTGCTTACTTGTGGTTTGAACCGCTTCAACGGTTTAACTATCCCAACAAAGCAAGTGCGTGAAGACTTTGAACGCATCTTCGGGCTGGAGCTGTACGACAAAGCTATGACGGTTATGGCTGAAGCAGTACAAGCAACCTCGATTAAAAAGGTGTTTGAAGTTGCATGTCGGTTATATGACCTCGCAGTAGATGCATTTAACGAAACTAATGAGCAAGAAGAACCTCCGCAGGATGATAATCAGGGCGCTGATTATGGTGACAGCAAAGGCGATGACAGTTCGTCAGAGCCGGGCCAGTCATCCGACAGTTCTGACAAAAATGGGGATGGCCAGACTGTAAGTTCAGGCGGTAATGGCGGCTCGCCGTCATCGTCAGCCGGTCAGAATGGGCCTTCTTCAGATCCTGATGGTAATACCGGTGGCGCACCAGATAAAGAACATGGGCAAAACGATAGCGATGATGAAAACGATAACTCATCGTCAACGTCAGCTAATCGTAATACTCCTGCTTCCGACTCTGGTGACAACAAAGCCGGAGCTTCCCAACCGGGCTCAAATGCTTCGGGTGAAGCTTCTGTCGTTAACATGTCCCAGGGCGGTAAAGACCCTTTCGAAGGAACCACATCGAATGACCTTGGCCGTACTGGACAGAACACTTCAGATAAGCTCAATCAGTTAATCAAAGACAAAGTACCCCCGCATCAACGTATCGTTTCACCTACTCCATATTCAGTAGCACCTGCGAAGCGGCACGATACCGGTAATGCATCCGTAAGTTTAGGGGTGCAGATGGCTACCGGGTTACGCCAATCACTTCATGGGTTGTTACAGGGTGTAAGAGCGGTGAGAAGAACACATCGTGAAACTGGTCGTAAGCTTGATTCTCGACTGGTTACCAGTGCCATGCTGGGCAATACGCGTCTTTTTAAACATAAGTCCAAGGCAGTAGATGTCAGTTCTGCTTTTACTATCCTGCTGGACTCTAGCGGGTCAATGAGCCGGTCGGTTAAAGAGGCTGAAGCCGCTGTTGTATCAATGTTGTATGCGCTCGATGGTATTCAGGGGGTAACTACCTCGGCATACCATTTCCCACACGCCGCACATAATAGCGTAGGTCTGTTAAAAGGACGGGAGCAAACTTTACGGACAGCTATAGGAACTCATCAGTTTGGTATTGGTACGCAAGGCTGTACTCCTCTTTGCGAATCGTTATGGCCTGCACTTGCAGACCTGACGTCAGCTAAAGCGGATCGCCATGTATTGGTTATAGCAACTGATGGCCAGCCTGATGATATGGCTTCTGCGCGAGCGATGATACAAAGCGCTAAAGATGATGACATCATCGTTATTGGCATCGGTTTCGGTGATGCCAGTGACCGCATGATGAAAAGTCTTTTTGGTGATACCGGTGTTTCTGTCGGTTCTGTTTCTGCCTTACGTAGCAAACTCTTTGAAGTAACCCGTAAAGCTCTCATGTCTTAATCTGTATTTTAATTTCCGTTTTAGCTTTCTAAATTAATTTAATTTATTTTAAAGGTGATCATTATGTCTGCAACCGCAAAATCTAAAGTGGTTCACGAAAATCAACTCTCATTCATGAGTATTTTCGATGCCACTGAAAGTGAATATGATCTGATATCAGCCGATTCAGAACATAATTATGAACTTCGTTTTTCATCAAAGATGGCTTACGAAATAATTCGGGATAGTATATATATCATGACTGCATACCGTAGTACTGGTGAGCAGCGTGTGGATGAAATCCTCTGGATTTGTTCGGAAGAAAATCAGGAAGACTTATGTTCATTTACGAGTTGCTGCAAAATAGCGGGTCTTGATCCATTCGAAACCCGGATGGAAATCCTGCACGAGTGGTCAAGTGAATTGGCAAAACAAGCAAGACTGATTGCGTGTCATCACTTTACTGCTCCCACTAATATGGAACATGTTGCATCCCAACGTATTGGATACGAAAAATACAGAAAAGCGTTTTATCACACTTATCCTAAAGAGGCTGCGAAGCCGCTTAAGAATAAACCTCTGTAATAATACAAACGCTGACTTCGGTCAGCGTTTTTTTCGTGCCACGCTGGAGACTAACATGAATATTTTAAAACATGACTTCGATAGTTCCTCTGAACTGCTACAAGCGGGTTTATTGCTTAATCAATTGGAGGATCTAATAGGGTTTATTTCCACGAATGAGTTCAGGAAAACCTCAATCAATCAGTTCATTGAGGTTGAGGCATCTGAACTTATGGTTTTTAACCTATGGCATCCGATGTGTCCCGATATCACTGAGGTTCATTTCTTCCGTGATATGGATTCAAATTGGTGGCCATACAAGATTTATGAACTCATGTCTGATATAACCACCCAAACCCAATTCATTCCTCGGGTAAATCAATAAAGGTGACATCATGATTCATTATTGGGTTAAAGTGAGACCCGGTGAAACAGATATCCTCGCACCTCTTCGTCATGGGGTTCTCGCCATAAAATATTTGGATGGAGCGCCATTGCTTTTCCAATGGCCTCCTGAAGAAGGATGGACGTTCGAAACCCTGGATAAAGTACAGCCTTGTGGTGTTGAGTTTGGGGCCGATGCATATATTAATGATGTATGGATTGGTACTACAGAATTTTAATCTTTAAAGACTGAATGTCTGGAGTCTCATTTAATGGATATCCCATGCATTTTGTTTATATCAAATAGTCGGCATTATGTAATTACTGAAGACTCTGTTATCGCTTCATGGCCATCACGTTCTGATAAAGAAAGTGAGATCATTCAGCTTAATGACGGTCGGATTATTACTGCAAACAATGTACGACGATTTAACTTCATCGACATTTCAAAGATCGAAAGCCTGACGGCGATTGATGATGGAATTGTCTTTTAACTATATAGATTAATAACTGGAGTCTGTATGAGTGGCTGCGCGTTGATAGAGTATAACAACCGCACCGCCAGAATACGCGGTGAAGTTGCACAAGGCGATAAGCATTATATTCAGTATGCTCTCGCTCACTGGGCTGTCATTGCAATCAGGATTCGCAATACAGACCATCATTTTACCCGATTGCCGGTTGATGAGTGGATTGAAGGAATTGCAAAACAAGTAAATCCTTCTGAGGCTCGTGAGCAGATATTTAATGCTCTATTGCGGTGTAAGCCGGGTATCTTCTAATTCATTTAATTTATCGAGGTATATATGTTTCATTCTGAAACCGAGGATATCTATGGTTTTGTGTCTGGCGATATGTCATTGCGACCTCATTCAATCGATAGAGATTTGCAGGACTTAAGGTTACTACTCGCCGATATGGATACCATTAATATTCTGAACGAACGAGGGATAGGAACTCAGAAAACCATCTTTCATGTAACACAAAATGAGTCGAAGGCATTAATGCTGGTTACTCGTTTAACTTACTGCCAAGGTGGTGGACGATTTACTCACCCTGAATGTGCTCTTCTTGTTGAACAGATAACTGATCTAGGACGTAAGTTGGGTAATAAACATTTCGATGCGGCGATGAATGAAGCAAAACGCTTTATAGCGAATGAGGCTGACTTCATGAAAGAACAAACTGTCTGGTAGAAAATTTCTAAGGAGTCACTCATGTATACTTCAACTACTGCTAAATCAGATCATATTGATAGCTTTAATAACGCACAAAACCGTATGTTGATGAATTACGAACGTGATGAGTTTGAACAAGCTCCCGCTGCCGTACTTTATGATGCTGTCGGTGCTGTCGTAAACGATGAATCTGATATTGATATAATTTTTCGCCTTATGGATATGGAAGGAGAAATGTTGTTTCTCCGCGCAATGAAAAACCTCGGTTGCCAAGAGAATGTTTTTTATTACGCATCTGAATCTGGTGCGGTGCTGACTGCTAACGATGCAACGTTGCTTGAATTTGCTTATAACCTGGGCAAACATATCAGCAATGAGTTCTTTACGCGTTTCTTGCGTAATTCTCAGTTAGCCCGTGAACTCATCGGTAACATCATTCGTATAGGCAACGATGCCCTTAAATTTCCAGATGACGGCCTGAATACAGTATTTGAATGCTGTGTGATGGAGAATTCATCCTGGAAGAACCAAGGCCATTTTAAAGATAACTTTGGTCTTTAAAGCATCTAATTCTTTTAATTAGCTAACACAGAAAAACCCAGTCTTCGGACTGGGTTTTTTTGTATTTGCTGATTTCAAATCATGTAAACAAAACGGATGCACATGAAAATTACTTTTGATTTTTACAGTCAAAACGTTGCCATTTTTGAACTTGTTATTTTAACCCATATGGCAAACTAATCGTAATGCCGTCCGTATTTCTGATAAGGGAGTTTTATGAAGACACTTAAATGTTCTCATAACAGGGCAATGCTTATGCCAGCACACAAAATCCCTGCGGTATTAGTTAACGACGACCCTAAGAACATAGTTACTGATGAGCTGTTGCGTAAATATGGAACACGCATGACTCTCGATGAGGCTTGCTCCGAAATTGGTGTTAAGTCGGATAGTGTAGCCAAACGTATAGGACAGGTCAGATATAGGCATTATGCATTAACTCGCCAACTTGAAAGTGCAAGGGTCTTTAGTGGAAAAAATAGCTTTTTCTGGACGGAGTCTATCGCAAGAATAATTTCCGAGGGTAATTCCGATGAAATATCAATTTTTAACTAAAATCATTATTCCCCTGCTAGTGGGATTTGCTTTTTCTACCTCAGTTCTTGCGGATGAGGGTAACACCCCAACGTCTCAATCCCCTCAGACCACCAGTGACGACCTCGCTGGTGGTCAGGCATTTCTGAATGGAAAAGAGGAAGGTTGGTTCTGGCGTAAATCGCCACCTGAGCCAGTGAAGAAAAAGCCAGTGAAGTTACCTCCTCCGCCGACTTTACCGCCTCAAGAAACGCCTAAACAGGTTGCTCAAACACCTATGGAGTCGACTCCAGAACCTGCCGCAACTGAAAAGCCCGGCCCGGCTCCGTTCACCGTAGCCTGGTTTAATGAAAACATTCAGAAACTACGCAACCAGGCCATCGACAATCCTACCCAAGAAAACGTTAGGGCATATTTTCTGGCCCAACGCATTATGCTGGATAAAGCCAGCCGCTTTACTGATATGGCTAGGTTGGTTACTTCTACCGACCCCCTCATAGATGAGAATAGCCGCCGCTCAACCTCAACATTTGGGGCAATGGATCAATCGAATGAAGCTGAAAACAATTCGAGAACGGTCAT
The DNA here is from genome assembly GCF_001034465.1 of Citrobacter sp. MGH100. Lineage (NCBI taxonomy): Bacteria > Pseudomonadati > Pseudomonadota > Gammaproteobacteria > Enterobacterales > Enterobacteriaceae > Citrobacter > Citrobacter sp. MGH100. The sequence goes on along the minus strand of NZ_KQ089803.1, from coordinate 177,253 downwards.
AAAAGACGTAGCGACAAAAGCAGGATTGTTTTTCTTCTTCCGTGGGGAAAACTGCTCCATATGCGTAAAGCAAGCTTCTGTTATGAATACGTTTAGTTTCATGACAGACATGAAGGTCATCCCAATTTCACTTGATGGTAAACCTCTTCCAGGGAATATTTACCCGGACTGGAGGCCTGATTCTGGCCAGGCATCAAAGCTCCAAATATCAAACGCACCTGCGATAGCTCTGGCAATCCCGCCATCTACAACACGCATTGTCTCATTTGGGCCTATCAGTGCAGACCAGTTAATTTCAAGAACAGTCCTTATTGCCCACGATGCAGGGATCATTTCTGACCAGCAATATAAGAGCACCTTGCCATATAACGATACCGGCTATATCGACTCAAACATTCTGAATGACATGCCTAAAGACCTAACTCAACAACCTGATGAGTTTATCAAATATATACAAGCTAAAGCTGGCTACGGTTCGACACCTAACCCAAATGCTAATAACCCGGGGGAAAAATGAAGATTTCGCGCAACTATAATATAAAGAATGTATTCCGTAGAAACATTCTTGCAATTTCTATCTGCCTCTCCGGGTTGACAGCTTTTCAATGCGAGGCCACCAGCATTAGTACTCAGCTAGACAGTATGTTCGGCTCTATGTCGAATGTTACAGCTCCCGGTGATTATCAGAGCGTTACACGTGATGGATATACCGGTGGCGGATTTGTTCTACGTAATAAGCTCCGTACATTGACACCTATTAGTATTAGTCTCCCTTCTGCGTCGGGAGGATGTGGAGGGATAGACCTTTTCGGCGGGTCATTCTCGTTCATCAACGCTGATCAGTTCGTCCAGATGCTACGTAATATTGCTTCTAATGCTGCCGGTCTAGCTTTCCAGTTGGCCCTGAACGCTATGGATGCCGTTCTGGATAATGCTATTTCGAAAATGCAGGCAATCATCCAGCAGATGAACGATCTGACCGCAAATTCGTGTCAGTTAGCGAAGGGGTTGTTAGTCGACACTGCCTCTGCATTTGGTGACAGTGCAAAGGCTGCTGTATCTTCTCAGCTGTCCTCTGATGGCCTCTCAGACCAATTTAAAGCCATGTGGGGCAATATGGGTGGTGGTAAAGCACCCGACGTACAAAAACAAGAGGCAGGGAAAAGAAAGGCATGTGACGATTACGGTAACATTGTGTGGTGTTTGCTCCAGAATGGTAGCTTTAGTAATCAATTCATCGGCTCCGAAGATGAGCAAAAAGAACTTATTATGTCTATGACCGGCACCATCATCGTCGGTAGCCAGTTGGGTACAGATAAAGATGGGTCAGCTAAAAAGAGTGTGGTTAGGATTGCTCCACTCGCAACTTCAAATGTCCTGGATTCTTTTATAAATGGTGATGATAGTTTCGATTTCTGGTCTTGTTCAGGTCAGACTAGTACTTGTGAGAATCCCAAAAAACAGACCAAAATAATTAAAGGTCTCGCTGCCAATATCACACTCTTCTTTATCGATAACGGATATTTGAGCTCGGCCAGAACTGGTTCAAACCCTGGGGATGCTAAATTACGGCAAGCAAACTACTACAACGTAGCTGGTGCTACCAGTAAAGCGACTCAAATTGCACGTCATGATTTAGCCGCATCTTATTCCTATATACGTGAACTATCTCCTGTCATAGCCTATTCAGCTGCTTATAACTACCTCAGCGAAATGCTTACGGCTGCTGCGACCGGCGCACGGCTCCAGCAGGAAAATGATAAATCGGCGTCAGTTTATTATAAGGATGCTGGAGAGCTAATCGAAAAGGCAAGGCAAAATCTGTATGTCTCCTATAACGCCATGATATCCCGTTATGGTGGCGAGGCCCGTATACCTGAATCATTCAGCAACTATATGACAACGCTTCCGCAGGTTCATTATGAATCTGAAGGTTCTCTTGATGGCTCGCTCTAACAAGGTAACTTAATATGAGTGAATGGAACGTATATACTGTTGGCAACATTGAATTTATTTATAATATATTCAATTCCGTTGCCATGTTATTGAATGATGGCACTTACGGATCCTTGTTTAGGATTTCAGCACTCATTGGTGTAATTTGTGTCGTGCTTGCTGCTGCTATATCAGCCGGGAAATCATTATCCCTTTCTCATATGTGTGTGGCCGTCGTGATGTATTACCTGTTTTTCAGTGTATCGATGCGCACCAACATTGAAGATGTTACAACGGGTAAGTTTCGTGCTGTTGATAATGTACCAGCGGGATTAGCCGTTGCCGCATCTGTACTGTCTACTGTTGGGTATGCAACTACCGAGAAGATGGAGCAGGCATTTTCTGTCCCAAGCATGACTGAGTATGGGTCTCTGGATCCCCTTTTCACTCTGGCCACTTTATACGACACATTGAAAACGCCAATGCGCTGGACGGGTCAAACTGGTGCTTACGGTGATCTGGACGCAAGCGTTTCAAACTATGTGAAGAACTGCGTAGGCAACGATATTATTCGTGGGTCTAAAACCTTTGCTTCAATGTATCGCTCTAATCAAGGTGTATCAGGGCTAGCCTCGAACGATTCCTTCCAGCGGGTTGTTATTTACGACAATGTACGTAGCGGCTGGTCTACCAGTACTGAAGAATCTTCAAATGGGGGCTCACTTTATACCTGTTCTGACGCGTACACGAAACTTAAAGGACTCGCTACCCAGAACGCTTCTAGCCTGGACTCAGCTTTTGCCAGCTCTTATACCGCATCCGGGCGCACTTGCGGTGGTGCGCCATGCTCAGGTTCAGGAAAAGCCCAGGAAGTACTGAATTTCTTCAACATAAGTGGCACTGATATTCGTGATTTCCAATTGATGTTGGTCATGTACCCTCATTTCAGGGAACTGCCAATGTACGGACTCGAAAGCTCATTTCGTGGTACTGCTGCTGTAACTCGCGCCCAAACCATGACTCAACAGGCATTCCAATGGTCTTCTTCTGGTTCATCATTCTTGAGCTGGATGGGTTCATTTATGCCGATTTTCCAGGGAATAATATACGCACTCGCACCATTTATGGCCTTCCTTTTCGGTCTGGGTATTATGGGTTTGCGACTGGTGATGAAGTACTTCCTCGTTATCATCTGGACATGGACTTGGCTTCCCCTCGCAGCGGTCGTCAACATGTATGTGTTAAACAGTATCCGTGATACGTCAAGCCAAATTCTTGTCAGTTCGGGTTCTGGCGGACTTAGCTTTGCTCAGCTTTATCAGCTCCTGTTTGAGACTCAAAAAAGTATAGGTCTTGCTGGTAATTTATACGCGATGATCCCGGCCCTGGGTGGATTCATTGTCTGGGGCAGTTCTGTTGCCTTTAACTCTCTTGCAAGCTCAGCAGCAGCACCTTCAGCTGCCGATACTAAAACTCTCGCACCTGATGTCACCAACGCTCCTGCGATAAACAGTCGTGGTTCCGATGTTGAATTTAACCCAACACAAGGAACTATCATGGGTGGGTCTTCTGGCACTCTCCCTGCCATTGACATGAAAAAGGTCGCTACTCACAACCTGTCCAGCGCTAAGCAAGAACTAGATTCAGCATCCAGTTCCTTGACTGCCCAATCTGGAGCAATGATTAGCCAGGTGGCCAGTAACATGAATTCTGGTGGACATTCGCAAGTTTATAGTGACGCTTCCAATGCAGCATTTGCCAGCCTGAGCAGCTCAGATCGTGCCCTTGTCAGTTCTGTGGCTAAAGAACAAGGTATTTCTGATATGCAGGCGCTTGTCTCTATCGCCAAAGGTGATGTGAGTGTCGGTGGCGGTGCGGGAAGTTCAAGTGCTGGTGTTGGTGTTAAAGGTGGAATGTCACGTTCAGAGGCAGAAAGCAGTGGCCTGAGTAATGACAACAGTGCTAAGTACGGTTCTACAGACAGCGCCTCGTCGCACAAAATAGACAGTGCGACCCAGTCACGCATCGTCAATACCGCAGCAAGTGCGATGTACCAGTCCTTATCGCAAGAAGGTGAGAGTTCTCAATCGACTCGTTCTTTTGCTGAGGCAAATCAAAGAATGCAGTCCGCACAAAAGAACTTCCAGGAAGCAAACTCCTTCGTTTCAAGTACCTCAATGGGCCAGACAATGAATGCTGCGCAACTTGCTACAGCCATTGGTCGTAATCATGATGCACAAGCAACATTGACTCAAACCCTCGCGGCGCACCCGGAACTGTCCAGCAAAATCGCCGGTGATGCAGCGAGCCTGACCTCTTTAGGTATGACTCACGAAGACGCGCATACCTTTGCTCAATTCAAAGCAGCCAGTGAACTTGGTGTTGCCGGTGCAGTAGCTGCCAAAGCCGGGTTCATTAACGCTGATTCCAGCCCAGTACTGACGACAACTGCATCTGAGCAATACCGTGGCGTGAGTGGTGGAGCTGAAAGCGCTGGTGGCCGCGCAGTTGCTGGTGCAGCGGACGTTGGCAACTCCGTTAATGCAGTAACAGGCCGATCTTACGGAGCGCTTGGTGAAGCACATGCGTCATCGTCTGATGGTTATGGGCAAGGCCAGGTTAATACTGTCGGGGGACAGAATAGCGGTGCAGTTGAGCAAATTCACAAGGGAAATGAGGGTGAAGTCATGACGAAAGCGGGTAACACCGCCGCAAATGATTTCGAAAACAACCACTATAATCTTGGCGGTATTACTGGCGATTTTAATAAACTCGTTTCTCATGTCAGTAATGCGTTCAAAGAAAGCCCGGTATATGAACAGGTACATGATCAGGCCAGAACCATCGCTGGGGAAATTCCGCTTGGTGGAGATGCAAACCGCGAAGCGGCGCGAGATTCTATTGTGAACTACTACGCCATGACTAAAGCTGGAGCGTCTGAGCAACAACTTTCCCAGGCCCGCAGTGACATGATGGCACGTATTCAACTCGCGACGGGTGGTCAAAATGACAATGGAACGGTTATGGGCGGAAATACTGCTCTTGCCCGTGGTATTGCAGCCCGTATTGATAATGCCGGTTTAGACCGTTCAGCCAATGATGGCTCCATTATTCAACAGGCTACTACTGCACTGAATACCGATCGCCAAACCCACGAATACAACACCGGTGGCATGGCCAACAACCTTGGAGGGATGCATCAGGCATCAAATGGAGGTTCTGCTGTGGGTGATGGCGTCCCTTACGCGATGGGAACCCACAACCAGGGATACGGCGAGGCTGAGACAATGACCGTTAATGCCCAAGGTGCTGAAGGTCATAATGGTTTAAACCAGAACTCAAACTATGGTGGGTCTGAGACAACAAACATTAATACCCAAGGCGCTGGTGGTCATAGTGATTCAAATAACGGAGGTACAATGTTCAGTGATCCGCCACCTGCACGTGCAACCCAGTCGCATCAGGAGTATGTACCTGTGCATCCACGTAATAAAGAGAACAATGGAGGTCATAGTGGTGGAAATGACGACATGATAATTTCATCGAGTAAGTGATTCGCAATAAAGCCCTGCAATCTTGCAGGGCTCTTATGTGGTCACGAACATGTATACGACAGGAAGGCTCAGTAAAGAATAGAGCAGAATATAAAACTCCCACATACGCTCACATTTGCTCTTGAACGTTCTGCCATTTTTTCCACGTCCCCTCTTACCATTTCCACCACCATAATCTGAATCGCTTGGCCCCGATAATGGGATAAGGCCAGTAATACCAAACATGTCCATAAGTACCTCCAGTCGGTAATATTCAAGACGCTGAAAACACCCTCGTTTTGCCGTCCTTCTTTATTGTCTGAAACCAGTCTGTTTAATACGCTGCCTGCTTAATCCTTCATTTTAGTAGCTTCGCATAGAAATGCTGGCTGACGAAATTTAGTTACCGAGATCTCTGATTTCATAATCAGTAACCACGACAAAGGTGATCATAGAATGAAAAACCTTTTCCGCAAAAAATGGTTTTACAGACCACTCTGCACAATAACGATGTTATGTCACCTTGGTGTTGTATCCTACGTGCCGTATGCCTTTTCAGCAACGACCCAGGAAAACGTTACATCTGCCACTAATTTCTATAAAACACTGCCGCAAGTTTCAGCTACGTCAAATGGTACGGTTCAGTATGGAAAAGGCCAGGCCGTTGATTTGAACTCTGCTTATCCAAATCAAGGTTCATCAACTTCACTGGATAGCCTGAAAGGAACCTACGGAGATGACAGCAACACGCTAAAACTGGGCAATACAACCAACGCCAATCTGAAAACCGAAAATTCACTGCGCGGCGAAGCTTACCGAACGCTGGTGGGCTCAACGAAAACTACAGCAAACATTAAACCTGATGATTCCATCTTTGATGGCCATAAAGACTTCCTGGAGAATCAGGATAAGTACATGCAAGATCTTGGTGATTGTTCTATGACCAAGACCATGACGAATAAGGACACCGTCAACCATATCCCTGATTATCGCGAATGTACCCGTACCACAAGTGTCAGCGGCACATTCACCCTCTACCATCCTTACGTTGCCGGTATGCTCTCGCATTATAGTGGCGCGGCGAACATCGGTTCTTGCGGCACTAACTGCATCGAACTCTGGCTCGGGACTGTCGGTGATAACTACTGGGACGGCAACTGCACAATATTTGAACAGGCAATGGCCGTCACTGTCTACAATCCCCAGGCAGTTACCAGCGCCAAGATCATCAGGGCTAAATGGGATGATTACATGCAGATTTATGTCGGTGGTACAGATAGGGGTAGTTTGGTTTGGGCAGGGCCAAAAGGTTTAAACGTCTTCCCGCCAGAGACATCAGGAGCCTGTGAATTAAAAACAAGCTGGGATCAGTCGATTAATGTAGATGTAACAGCACAAATCCGAAATACCCCCCAAAATGGCGTTCTTAATTTCAAAAACCGTGTGTCAGTGACTGGCAGCGGCGAAGGTTATGCTCTCATTTATATTTACTTTGACCCAAACAAAATTATCTCGGATAACGCCTGGACTGTTGATAAACCTGAACAATTCGATACGTTGCTGAAGGCCATCAACGCCGGGTATTGCCAGAATTACACGGTAACCTGCCGCGAGACAGTCATTCCTGATGCAAATGGGTGCGCAACCATAAATGGCGCACGTATCTGCGAAAACCAGCTTGCTAAGCCGCCGATCGGAGGTCTCTCACCTTTCTGTAAGTCTGCAACGGTAGTTTCCAACTGCGGAACCGACGGTGGCGTTAACAATACTTGCAAGCAGTACGATGCAAACACTGCATGTAAATTCATTAAGTCCACTTGCATAACAGGTGCGGAGGGTGACAAAAATGGGTGCTGGCAGGCAACCGAGGTATGGGATTGCGGAACGGATGTCGTTGTACCCAATACCTCCTCCACCGATACCTATACTTGTCCTGGCGCTGTGCAATGCCTTAATGGGTCTTGCCTACAGCCTTCTGCTGAACCAAGCGGCGATTTCAACAAAGCAGTTGCAACTCTTCAGGCCGCAACTTACGCATTGAATGAAATGAAGTGTGGCGATGATACTGACGAAACCAACCGTTCCTGCACTCTTTTTAAAGGTGAGTCTGCACAATGTAAATCGGCGATGGGGGGATGGGTGGATTGTTGTGATCAGCCCGTAGATGTCAGCTGGATTCAGTATTTGCAGTTGTCCTACTACACTCTAAAAATTGCTGATGCTGTCTCTGTAAAAGCCGGTATGTTCGAACAGGGAAAAGGTATTTTTGACATGGGTTCCGAACTTATGACTAATGCCATCGATACAATAACTCGACCAGCTATTTCCGCTTTCAACAGTCTGGTTGGGTCGGCAGGTACTGAAGCGGCTCAGCAAGCTACAGAAGCAGGTTTGTCCGGTTTGATGAATCAGGCTATAGGAGCGCTGACGAAACAAGTTGCTCAATGGACTCTTGATACCTTCGGCCCTGCTGCGACGAATCTGATATTTGAAAGTGCGGCCTCTGGCGGTGGCGCAGCCGTAACATCGTCTGGCCTGGCTACATCTGTTCAATTGTCGTCAACTATTGTTTCGGCAATATCCGTGGTTGGATATGCTTACATGGCGTACCAGATTGCTAATATACTGGTCAACATCATCTGGGCTTGTACTCCTGATGAATTTAAGCTTGCCGTTAAGAAAGAAACAAAATTGGCCGTGCATATATCCAGCTGGTGTGAAACAAAGTTTCTGGGTGTCTGTATCGAGAAACGGTCAAGTTATTGCACGTTTGATTCTCAGATTGGTCGCATCATTCAGGAACAAGGGAGACCAATGTTAGGTATCGGCTGGGGGGATAAAAAGAACCCGGATTGTCGACCACTGACGTTAGAAGAATTTGGACGGATTGATTTTAACAAACTCGATTTGTCAGAGTGGATTGGTTCACTTTACGAGGCGAAACTTTTACCTAAAGCGTCGGAAATAAATCTGGATAAGATAACCGGTAAAGGAAACGTATTGAATATAGATGGATCTCGCCAGAACTCCCTGGAGCGATTCCAGAGCGGTGTTGACAGTATCGATGTTGATGCGGCGAAATCTAGCACAGAGGCTGTTTTGAAAACTCAATAGCTTTGCAGGATAAGAAGCCCCGACTTTATGTCGGGGCTTTTTTTTTACTTTCTGAACAGGTATTGCTTACCGTCACTGAATACCATTGGTTCATGTTCAGGAGAGCCTGGTAAGAACAGAGCCCGCTGAGCACCCAGTTCTTTACTCATTTCTTTAACCAGACCTACGTTAGAGGCTCGTGTTGCATAGAGGTTGAAGCAGTCATTACCGATAATGAATGTCACCTGACCGCTGGTGCTGATAGGTGGTTTCGGCAACGTTGGAGCTATATCAGCATACGATACCCAATCACCGTTCGTCGCTTTCCGACGAACTGCATTTTCAACAGCACCGCCTTTCCCCTCACACATCCCACCAACTTTGTATCCATCCATCCGGGTTAGTGTTTTCCAGAAAATCGCATTGACCTCACGCTCATTATCTTCCTGAGATTTACCGTTCCATGACGCGACACGCACCACGCCATCAACAATAGCAGTAGGCTGTTGGGCCGTTAAAACAGACAGCACAGGGATGAAAGATGTGTGTGTCGCGAAGCCCGCAGCCACATCGGCCACTCCATTACCTCCCAGGTTGGTTACACCTTTTTCACCAGCCTTAACCGGGGTTTTGAGAGGGACAAGCTGCCCATTGGACGCGAAACCGTTATAGATAAGGTATTGATCGCCAGCATCGGTGATCTGACGTAAATCCATCGCTCGGGCAAATTTCAAAGCATCAGATGGATTGCTGTCAACCGGCATAGCTGGTGGTTGAGAAGCCGCGCAACCAACTAACATCAGCGATACCAAAGCAAGACCAGAGATTTTCTTCATTTTATTTTCCTTGGGACACCAGTAGGTTTGTTATTCAATACTAACCCGACTCATTCACGTGACGAAGTATCCAGGCAATAAAAAAGCCCGTTAAAACGGGCTTTTTTATGAAATTTAACTTAGTCACTTACGAGCTTTCATTTTCAGCTTCTGTATCAGAGCAGAACGGACAAATATGTTTTTTCCGTGGACGGTCACAACTCTGCGGTGAAATAAATGAAAGATCGCAACGGTAACACCTTACCATACGTATTTCTTCAGCTCGAAAATCACGAGCAAGAGTCCAGGCCTCGTTGGCATCAATCATCATTTTCGAGGCTTCTTCCGGGCGGAATTTAAGGTTTAGTTCCCGGTAGATTTCGAACGCACTCACCACATCAACGATGTTGTCACTGTTGTTTGGGTCTTTCGAACGACGCAGATAGATGCTCATAAAATTGGTTGCCTCAACCTTTTTATGTGTCGTATTGAGCAGCGTCTCTGAATGTTTAAGTCGTCCGATTGATACATCACTCAGATGGAACTCTTTTCGCAAAAAATCAATAACACGGTCACTTGCATTAAGCGAATGCACAATGATCTTTCTACGAAATCCTAATTTTACCATTTTCTGTGTTAAAGCAAATTTATCTTCATCCCGGACAAGAGCAGCCTTCATAATCAATTACTCCAATGAGAATAGCGCGACTGTAAGTAACCTGTTAATTCTAAGGTTGGGTTGGGGGCTCCAATAACTGTACTGAAGTCACAATCTACTAAATCGGCAAATGGACGAATAGGTTTAAAATATATTTTGCCGGTTATGATTGCATCGATTGTTTGTGCATCATCCATACGTTCGACAAGCTGTACGGTTTTTTCATTATCAAACCAGTAGAACGTTTGGGCAACAGTCCCCGTATTAATGAAAACACGAACACTGAATACCAGCAGGGCAAGCCGTAGGATGTATGAGTCATGACGAACGAATTTTTCTACCTCAGTAGATATCTTGCGCTCGGGATCATGACAGATATTAAAGATGGGCAAGTCATACTTCTCCATCGATAAAGCGAGCTTGGCCTGATTAGATTTCTCTATCAAAAATTCCCGGTCTCCTTCTGCTAACTCAAAAGGGCTTTTATACAACGATTGCGCACGGGTAATAATTGAGATGGCAGTCTGTAGAAAATACAAATTTTGATTAATCATTTTCGATAAGCCTCTTCCATACGCGTAATACGCGCTGACCATATTCACGAGCCTTGCCTTCCAACTTAGGGTTTTGAGTGTTGTATCCACCTATCGCCAGTTCTATATCGCCAGGGTTAGCTTTGATGGCTGCACACAAAGTCTTTGCCCCGATTCGGATGTTTGTATCGACATCCAGGAGTTCTTCAGGATGGTTAACATACTGTCCGTTCCAACGAAAATTAATTTGAACGATTCCAATATCTGTTACCGGAGTGGCTGAGAGATAGCGGGCTAGCGCTCTCTTTGCATCTTCATAACTTGTCGGGTAATACGACCCATAAACATAGTTGTTCAATGCCCAGGGGCTGGGAACAACATACCCCTTGGTTCCTGCATTATTTTTACTCTCGGTGAGTGCCACCGCGTAGAGAAGGTACGGATCGAGGCCACACTCTTTCTGGGAATGCTTTTCCCAAGAAGTGCCACGAAGATCTACAAGCCTGGCGTTCGTACTCGTGCAGTAAGCAGCACATAGTAAAGCGAGCACCAAACTCTTCGTTGCTATCTGCATTTCCCCTCCCCACAAACCCTACAACGGCATCAACTTATGCGAACACGCCTTGGTGTAACCTTTTCATTAACGCCGCTATCTTGATTGTCGCCTGTCTCCCCAACGCCCGATTTATCTCCAGGATTGGGATCCGGTATTTTTCCAGCAATCTCAGGCTTACTGGTAAGGTTCGCCGTCGATAACTGGTCATCTTTAACTTCGAACTCTTGAATATCACTGCCCACACAAAATGGCGGGCCTGTATTGACTATATCGTTGCTAACCACGTGACGAAATTTTGGTTCAGTGTCCTCATTTACTTTGGGTAAGTGGCCGTCTCTCTGACTAGTCATCAGACCAGTCTCATTTTCTGTATTCGGCCCACGGACTGATTTCTTCTGTTCTGATTTACGTTTTTTTGAAGTCTCACGGACGATACCGGGTATAAAACTGTCACCTGCTAGCAATGCTCGGTTTGCCAGCGCCAATAGTGAACTGCTGCGCTGGCCAGACTGTTTTGATTCCAGATAATTAATCAGCTCTGGAAACAGTATTGGATTAATCGTCACTCGAACTTGCATGAAACCCCCTTTGCTCAATCATCGCCGTAAAGCATCAAGTCAACGCCATAGTTCCAGAAACCAATGGCATTACTGGCAACAGGCAACGGGCTCGATACGATCCTGGCTCGGGGGAATTCTTCTCGTATGGTCTGTTCGTAGAACCTTGTCCCACCACCGGCAGCTGCAATGATATGGACTGGCCCGAGAACCCTTGTCGATTTTCGCAACTCTTTGACTACATCACTGGCGATGGAGGGAATAGCTTCTTCAAGCAGAGGACGTAGGGAAATGTGGCGGAACCCATTAAAGAAAGACTGCTCATTGTTACGGAGAGCGATTTCAATAATTTCTGGTAGATCATCAATTCGCTCTTCCGGGTTATCGGCATTAAGGCGGTTCACAATGCTTTCGATAATTGCACTGGTTGCTTTTAATGATGAACCTGAAGAGCCTGATACCCTGCTTCCGCTCTTAAAGGCGATGTAGTCCATCGAGAAGAAGCCAGGGTCAACCACGAGAATGGTCGACTTCTCTAATTCTTCCTGACTGATAAGGCCCGGTCTGTTAACGATGTCATTGATGACACCAACGCCCTGCTGAAGAACGAGGCATTTTTTAACAGTCACTGTTTTTCCTGGCGCAATAGTAAACGTACCGGTGAGCCTCGCAGTCAGTTTCGCGCGTTCACTTTCATTAGCAAGACGGACAGGTAAACCAGTTACTACCAGGTCGATTTCATTGCCTGCTTTAGCAGTGATTTTATCCAGTGAGGCCAGATATAGTGCCAGGTACATTTCTGTCATGTGGTAACGGTCATGCAGCTCACGCGCATCGGGGCGTTCGGTAAAAGCCCGCCATTCTTTACCTCCTGGGTACACCAACACTTCATGTTCGCAGCTACGCTTTACCAGCCGCACATCATCTACTGGCTCATTCGTAGCGTAGGCCGGATAAATACTGACTGTGGGTTTGTCATCCGCTGAATCCCCTACAGCAATTTTTACATTGCTGTATCCAATATCAATTCCGCAGACAACCAATTTGTCATTGCTCATTCGTTAACCCTGCAAGTTAAAAATGAATTACTGCCACTCCGATAACATTTGAGCGCCAAAAAGGGGTTCGCACTAACGTAAAGAAAGGTGGCCTCCCTCTGTCAACGTCGGGAATTAACCGTTAACAAGTTGTAACATGGTATTCAAACGATCATCGATTACCATTTTTTTTATCGGCAAAACGTCCCCATTTTTGACATTAATAATGGCTAGATACGGACGTTTAAAATGTCAGATATGTACATAAATGCTGCATGAAACTGGACGTCATATATGGCTAAATCCGGCCCTAAAAACCTTAACCCCTAACCTAAATCAGACTGAGGAAATTAGGTGGTAATGTATGAGGGCAACACATTTAGATTGGCTTTCCGCCTGGGGATTTCGCGGAGTATATATACTAAAAACACATGCTTCGGTGAGGTGAATTAAGGTATGTTGTGGCGATTACTCAAGGGTACACTTCGTGAAAATTTTACTTAAGCACAAGTTATAATTTCACTTAAATATGCATATCTCCCCTTCACTTCCCCCCCAAAAAAACTCTCTCAAACTAGTATATATACCTACAAAATGTGACATAAATCACTATGAAGTTACTGTGATTTAGGATTGATCCTGAAGACGGAGGGAGGTGATGGAAGTTTCAGCTGCGTTTGCCATTGTATTCTCCAGAAAGGTAACAAAAAGTGGAAAAGCCAGAAACATAAGTTTCTGCCATATCATATAGCGACTCTACATAATCGTTTACTAAGAGGTTTGTGCAGCGGTGGGCGTCATCCCGTTAATCGCCTCTACATTAGGGGAAGTAAGTTTCCATTATATTCCCCAGAAACCTATTAAAAATCAGAAATGCCCAGAAACGTAGTTTTCTGCCATATCATATAGAGATTGGCAAACTGCTTGATTAAAATAAAATGGCTTGATAAAAGTACCCGTACAGATAGATATTAATAGCTCAATCACCAGATTGCCATTGTATTCTCCAGAAACATGCAAAAAATGAGAACACCCAGAAAGATACTTAACTGGAGAATCAATCTTTCCTGTTTTGGAACTGAAAACTAAAAATCGAACCTGAAAAGGAGTTTTCTCTTTCTCCAGAAACATAGAGTTCTGGCGTAATAATAGAGATTCTCTTTTTTGGGGTTAAGTCCTAATCAAAAAACATCGAGGTGGTTTTATGCAACTCGTCGGGTACATCAATGATCTGGAAAAGGCTCGTGATGCGGTTGATTCAGCCGCAGAACTTCTGTTTAACGAGGCCAATAGTCTTCGGGAGGAATACTGGGACAAAGCTATTGCTGATGACGAGAAGGCACGGTACAGCTTTAACGTAACCAGGCAAGGAACAACTATCAGGATCCGCTGGGCCAGATTGACACCTTTGCGCAAAGCTGGTGGAGGCATTGATCGTGTCGTTCCCAAATACCTACCTCTCAACAAAGGCGAATCATATCCACCAGCGAAATTTAAGGATGCAAGCCAGCGAGAACTTGCGCTTATCGAACTGTATGAAGGTCAGCTTATTTGGTTGCGTGATGAGTTACGAAAAAACCGTGCAATTCGGCAGGCACTTTCACTTCGAATAACTCACCTAAGAAAACAGCTTTAGAAATACAAACCGCTCTGGAGTAAACATAACGGATATACATGAATACCAGGCGATGACCTGGTATTTTTGTTAGTGAGCCTTCAGGCGATCTGTTAGTGAGCCTTCAGGCGATAGCGGACTTATCGCGGCGGAAATGAATCAGGATGATCGCAATATGATCGCGAGTGTTTTCGCCCGGGTATGATCGGGTGGGAATGCAGCGGACTATTTCGCGGGCGCGAATATGGAAGGTAAACAAAGCGGAAGCGATAGCGTCGGTTTTCTCTATTTTTACATCGGGAGGTTGAGCATGGTAATAATCAAACCGCACGATGTCGGAGGAAAGATGAATTTCCTCCGGGGGTTTTTATGGGCAACCGGAGGTTGCCCTGGTTTTAATCGCCGGGGAAAACCAAAAGTGAATAACCAACATGGTTTTCCTCCGGGGGTTTTTGTCGCGGCGAGTACCGCTTAGAAATTGTGATCGGCTATCGAAACGGACAATATGAAGTCGATACCCTCGTTCGGAATAACTTCCCTCCCGATACACGCGTAAACAAAACGAAACCATTAACAAATTATCGCTCAGATTATCAAAGTGGATCATCTCCGTCTCATACCAGCCAAATTCCCTTGTAAACCGATCTGTATTCGCAAAAGGATCCGTTATTGGGATAAAACCACGCCAGAATCGCCTCAGAACGATTCTGAGCTTATCCCCCTGGTATTTTCACGATCGGATTGATTAAAACGCGCCTGAGCGTTTTGAGCGCGTTTTGTAGATCGACATATCTGTAAATTTCCTGAGTATGGTTTGGCTATGCCCTGATTTTGTTCCGAACGGGGAAGCCGTTATGATTAGGTCTGAATGTAAAGCACTTGTAGAGGTGATGCGGTATGAGTCACGAGCGCATTGAGGTTTTTGGTGATGGAGGCAGCTGGATAGCCGAAAGGCTTAAGTCATTCAGGTTAACGATCTTGGGTCAAAGTGAGTCGTTGTCTATCGTCAGGAACCCGACTGACAATTCTGCCTGGGTGACTCACGATGATACCGGCCTTGTTTTATGTCCCCTCCATGTTGATGGTTCGTTGGCCCCGGATATCGCTGAAGCTACTGAGACGGTGGAGAAATACATCTCCCGAGTGAGCCCTGCGGGAATATCAGCACGGATAAAGCAAGCCCGTAACCACCTGGATAGAATTGCCGCACCGGTAGACTCACGTTCTGCGGCAGCACTGTTAAGACGTGGCGGAATCCCGATTCTCTCACTGCGAACCACGGAATATCTGAAGTGGTACGAGTTGTTAGCGAGACTGGCGAAAGGTCAGGCTCTGTCACCATCCATCTGGGTGGATAACTACCTTGCCGGTGATACACCAGAAAGTGCATGGGCTAATGGACGCGGACTCTATGAGTTAATCAACAATGGGAATATGACATCAGCCAATACGATTTTCCCGGTCTGGTATTCTGTAGCTCTCGCACTGGGAAGATTCACAACAGAAGAACTACCTGTGATGAACGCCTGGCCGAGCTATTGTGATGGAACCCGTGTGGAGAGTTTTATCCAGTTGTATCGTGATTAATTCTTATTCATATGTCATATGATTAACGCTAAAGAAGATCTGCGGTAAGTCTGGCCGTTACCCGGAACCCCGGGACAGACCGAAACTTGCTTTCGGGTTGTCTCGGGGTTGGCCGAGCGAAGCGCTGGCAAGCACCACACCTATTTTGAGGAGAAGCCAATGTTAATTTCGTATAAGAGCAAATTGAAATTAGGATCTATCGCACTATGTTCATTTGGTGTAGGTATGGGCGTTATGCTATCAAAAACCGTTCCACTATCTTTAAGCGCTGTAGTAGTACTCGCCTTTTTCTGGTTACTCTCAATCATTTGTTTAGGGGTTGCTGCTTTCTTTTGTTCCGATTGAAATTGTGTAGTTCATACAGTACCCCGAATAATCCCCGCCTTTGTCAGTAGATAACCGTGAGGCAGACCGAAACTTGTTTTCGGGCTGTCGAGGGGTTGGCCGAGCGAAGCGCTGGCAAGTACAGACCATATTGTTCCCCCTGCATTTCTCATCGCTAAATTCTTTCTTGAAATATCGTCAGATTCCCTGTTTGTCACCCACCAGCCTCATGTTGTTATTGACCTAACTGCCATTCAATGGGAAGCAACAATGTTTAATTTAATCGCGAAGGCTAAAGAAGCAGGTTATCAATTCTGGATCAGTGCCTCCAAGGTACTGACAGTTACTACCGGAACCGAGATGGGGCTGACGATTATTAAAACTGTAACTGATATTAACCCTTGCTTGCTGGTGGCGGAGTTAATGAACCTTGGGATCACGTTATCCCCAGATAATAATTATTTCTGCTGGTTGGATAGCGAAGGTGTCCTTTGGGCCGTTGACCGCCACCATCTCTATCGAGGAAATACAGGGGAGCATGGGGTAAACTGGGATGTCGTCTATCATCACGGCATGGTAATTAATACCCCTGAGCAGGCATCCATCCTTTTCAAAATTCCCCACATTGGGCGCTTTACTGCCACTGTAATGTATAGCGCTGGCTATACACCCGACTGGGCTCTTCCAGCCTTTGTTGATTTTTCTGGTGAACCGGATCATGAAACAATACTGTCGTGGTTATCCGAGGTAGGCATTCGTAATGCAGGAATGCATCTCGAAGATATTGAGTTTCTTTCTGTTGAAGAAAATCCCGACGCTTATATCTCTCTTTAATGAGGTCTCTGTATGTCAAACGTTAAACCTTATTCCTGGGTAGTTCGCTTCGATGTTGCTCCTCAGTGGGTAGCTGACGGCTTTATCATGACAGATACCACAGCTCTCGAAATGCTATCTGATGTTATCAACTATGCAAACGATCACGAACTTGCCGCATTGGTTATTTCAGCACCCGATGCAGAAAGAATTTCCGAGGAGCAAGGCTATTTGGCTTCTAACAATGCGGAGCTAATGCGTCAGGTGCTAATCGGCTCACCGCAGGCATATGCTAAAGCATCTGTGGCAAATACCCTGCTAAAGGCTATAACCGCACTTGAGCAAACGCAGGATAATAAGCAGGTCGTTAAAGAACTGCATTCCAGCCTCGCTTTACTGACGGGCAATAAGCCTATTTCGGACATTATCTGGTTTCCAACCCCAGAATAATTCTTTCATAAAGAGCTTAAATCTTTAGCTCATTTATTTATGGATTTTCTATTCGTCAGCCACCCAGCGTGTGTTTAACTGAAGTTAGTAAACAAAACGAAAAACATACGCGGGGTGATTTATGAATACTGCAATTCATCAAGTACGAAATAACGTTCGTCGCACTACATCTGCACGTCCTGTTTGTTATCCAGTTCGCCCGCAGACAGAGAAAGAACTTTTTTCTGTAGGCCGCAGCCTCTGGTATCGCTACACCACTTCATTTGGCCCGTGCCGTGAAGTTCACCATCATCATGTGCAGCAGCTTGCACACCTGGTGGGTAAATCTGTTGGCTATGTTGAACATGCCATTAATCATTACCTCACGCATTGAACGAGGCGGCTTAATATGTCTACTCAAATCTATTGTGCGGTGCTTCGCCATTTCATGATGATGGCTGCATCCTCCCAGCACTCATTGATTGTGCTGAAGCAATTATATAACGCAGAGATTTCATCGAAAGCTCACCTGGCCGGTCTCTCCGTGTCCGAAGCTGAAGCGCTCCTGGCTCTACCATCCACCAGCTGGCGCAAACGCGATGATGTAATTCATGAGCTGAACATTCGCCTTAAGCAACTCACTAGCGTAGCCACACCGCCAGCTCAACAAGTCGCAAACTGAAGGAGTCTATAACATGCTGCCATTTCTCATTTTGCTGTTCTGCTCATCGCCTGAGACGGCGCGAATGATCCTAATCTACGCTACCGATGAATCTGCGGCCCGCCTCCAGGCGCTTGAAGATTTCGCACGTCTGAATGATTCGGGTTTTGCTGCTTCCGCCCAAACCCCATATGAGTGGGAGAATCCTCACGGTGACCAGCTCTTTATTGAGTCGGTATACCCGGTTCCATCCGGCGATTTATCTGCTATCCGCCGTATGCTCGGGGATGACGATGCCCCATATACCGACAAGCACCTTATTGCCGGTTTACTGGAGGACAGCCGACGTATCCAGATGATTGAACCGAATGCCGGTACTCTTTCTCGTATTGCTCAGGCAGAGCAGTACCTTCAGTAGACTTGTGTTCCGACCGCCCACCAGCAGGTGGGCTTCGGGCTAATTTCCTGTACGAGGTATGTATGCAAGGTACACCACGCTGGTGGCAGAACGGTCGTCGGGTGCAGGCCGTTCTCGCAGAGAATCAGACCGCAGATGTAAGGCTCAATATCGGCCCAGAAAATGACTTCTGGTTTACTGATGATGGTAATAATCCTGTTGCTGTGCTTAGGGTTATCGGCCCGGTCTGTCCACTGGATCCGCTAAAATTCACCTCCAGTATCACTGATGTCCTTCCTGAAGATGTCCATAGCTATAAAAAAGCCCTTCAGGAACACCAGATGATAAACCGGCCTGTCTCGTTCTATCTTGCACTTGCCGATGCCTGGTTGCTTGTTAACGAACAGCAGCCGGTTTACCAGTTCCGCATCCGAAACCAGTACAACGGCATGACTACTGAATGGAATTCCGTTGCCCGGGACAAAGTCATTGAAGTGATTAAGATGCAGCCGGAAACCGCTGAATTCCGGGTTCTCGTCCCATCGGCTCCTGAGCCTGCTGCGAATGCCCGGCAGTTGATCTCAGAAATTGAAGGTCTGCGTGAAGCTATTGGGAAACTCTACCCGGCAAATACTGATGTACGTCGTATTGCCAGAAACAGCGGCTGGATGCATGTATACGACGACACCAATGCCAAAATGAACTTTGCAGACAATGCCAGAAATACCCCTTATCTCGATGCCTTTGTGACTCAACTGCATCTCTTCCTCACAGATGATCGAGAGTAGATGTAAAACCTCCCTGAATCTTTCTGCTCTAACCAGCGCTGTCATATAGCATTTTTTTGACGGCGCTGCCGGTTGCGCTTTTATCAAACATGGTAAATACATTGTTTCATGCTGTCTGGCTCCCGGGCGCGGAGTTATCGTTGATGGAACCAAGTTGAGATATTCGAAATGAAAAGACCAACGGCACATAAAAATGACCGTCTGCCGGTGCGAAGATCTAACCCTACAACGCCTCAAGCAAGAGAGCGCGTTATTGCCGGGCTGGTGGCCTCAGCTACATCTGACTTCGTCTACCTCGTTCAGTGGCTGAAATCAGGAAAGCAGAACGGTGACCCTCTACAGCTATCCAGATGGGATAGCCTGAGAAATGCAATAAGCCACCTTGAGACGCTTGATGCTGGTGTACAACCTGACTGGCGCAAAGTCCTCACCCTGGTGTCGCGGGAAATTCATACCAGCCATAATGTCCAGGCGGTTGTTACTCCTCCGTCTAAAATCGCCGGTGGTATACTCAGCAACCTTAACGACATCAGCCAGAAGATAGCGACCGGGCTTGCTTCCCCTGACATGCTCGGCAGGCTCGATTATATGCTTCAGTTGACCGCAGGCCTGGCAGGTGGTGATGATCTGACGCAAAGCATCCGTAAGGTTTCAGACAGTGCAGAAAAAGCCCTACGTGGTTATGACAAGCCGCAGGCAAAGGCCAAAACGCCTAAACCGGCCCCACCAGCTCCTGCATTCCGGGATGATCAGACGTTCAGGCAAGAGTGTGCGCCACTGATTGGGGTTGATGACCTCTTTGTTCTGGCTAATTGCCTTATTGCGATGTCCGCCCGCCTGGGCCGTTCTCCTGTCAGCCTAGCGAAACGCGCAGCGGGTTTAAAAGGTGTGATTAAACCCGATATGCTGGCTGACCTGCTGGAGCTCTTACAGCAGGACGTGGATCTGACCGCCCTGGCCCCGCCACCCAGGGTTAAAGACGATAATAGCCGCAGTGATGGAGGTAAGCTCGTCGGTTTAACCGGGGTCGTCGAAGGTGGCGCGTCAATCGGTGCTGAAGCGCAGCGTATCATCACCGCAGAACTGAAGAAGCACTCGCCGCTCACTTCGGCGCAGCGCGTATCTTTCGATACCGCCCGTGCGGGTCTGGCGCTGGAGAGCGATACATTCCGGGTTATTGAAGAGATCAGACGTATTGCAGCATCACTCAACTGGAGACCGCTGGCTGTCGCGGCCCATGCCGCGCATAAATCGCCTGGTATCCGCCCGGAGATTGCCGGGGATGTGATCACGTTGCTGGCGCAGGATGAGGCCTTAACCACCAGCAAGCCTAGCCGTTAAGTACCTGCCGCGCTGACTACAGCTTACCTCGCGATATTGCACCAGCAGCTCAGAAATAATACCGGTATAAACGTCCGCGTTTTGCCGGTATTTTAATTCGCCCTATTTTTAGAATTAGCGATAATAGCGTTGCTTATTACGTATTTTTACACTCAGAAACCTTCGTCACATGAATAGGGTATGGTTCACTGAATAGACAAAGACGTTAAATCTGGTCAGCTACAGAAAGGAGGATTTATGTAAATGCTCTCGTTACGTTCAAACTCTTAAAAAACTGCCGCGCCTGCCTATATAAGCCAGGCTGTAGACCTGAAGTCTACAAATTTAGCGTTACTGACAATTCACAATCCAGTGAACCGGCCCACACTAAGGAGGTTATATGCGAACGCGTAACTTTAAATCTGAGTCTATGTAATCTGATCAGCTGGCGCTGCCGAGAATGGCGGACTCCGCTACCCCGGTGATAGACCGGGGTAGCAGGAAGAAAGAGTAACGATTTACCGGTTTTAAAACCAAATTTTCGTCAAATGGGATACAAGCGCCCAAGGCCGGTTCCCGTCTGACAGACCGAAGTTGTGATGTGTGCATCGCCCCCCTGGAAGTTGTTTTATTGAATTGCTGTGTGTAGTTTTGCGGGGATAATACCCCGCTTTTTTTTTGCTTATTCTTCTTCGTCACCCCACCTTCCTGTGCCATCATACGTATAGAAAATAACTTTTCACTTCTGACCCTTTTTCAGTTGAAGTCTTATGATTTGATATTCCGCTAATACACACACATTAAGGAATGAAAATGAGCAACGATATTCATAACAAAATTGCTGATGCTTTAGCTTCTGTTGGTTTAAAACTTTCCGATGGATATACCCGGGCCGCACTCTTACTGAAGATGAAAGGTTCAGTTAGTCTCAATTTTGCTGTTGATGGCAAACCTGTCACTGTCACTCTCCATATGACTGAATCGGGTGATGTTACTGCTACCACTGATTATGACGATTCAACCGCTACTGCCGCAGCAGCAGCCGCAGCCGCAGCCACTACAACGCCAACACAAGAGTCGGTGGAAAAACCAGCAGAAGAGTCGGTGGAAGAGCCAGAAAAAAGTAATACACGAAAAGGCCCAAGGCCTAAGTAATAACTGCGCTGGAACTACATGTTGGCATAATTATAAATATCAAAACTGGCGGGGTTAAATCCCATAAGCGCTAACTTAAGGGTTGAACCATCTGAAGAATGCGACGCCTCGGTGCCTCGTTAAGACGATGCCTCGCGTTCTTCAATTGCGTTTTGTAGGCTGTCAGGGATACTGTCCCACGAATGGCCACCTGTAAGCTCCAGATGACCATTTTTGTTATTCTCCACAACGAGTTAGTTCTTCTTTTCGGATCCGGCACTTCTGGGGGGGAAATCCAGCGATGGCTGGATTATGTCGTCAATTAAAAATGCGGCGAGTAGATTAGCAAATATCCACGCTTTCGCGAGTTCAGGTTCCTTTGCACGCAAAGCATCCAGGTGCAGCAAACTTTTGAGCCGCTTAAAAGCCAGTTCAATTTGCCATCGCAGACGGTAACAATCAGCCACTTGCTCTGCTGAATATTCATCTTCCGGTAATGATGTTAGCAATAGCACATGGCCCGCTGCTTCCAGCGTTTCCGCCTGAACTACTCGTCCTTTTCGACGATTCTCGCTGAGCAGTCGGGTTTTACTGATTAATGCTTTTTCGGGAGGAAGTGATACGGCAATGAGACGTGCCGGAAAGGGAGCTCCGGCTTTTTTATTACCTGAATTGCCTATCATTACAGTGGTTTCACCGTTCTTACCGCAATCCAGCCCGCGCAGAAAACCCATCATGTCAAAGCGCATTCCTTCTGCAGTTAACCAGCGCAATCCTCGCCAGTGAACCCGGACGATATAATCAGCTTCTCCAAAAGCAAGTGAGCGGATACATTCGGGACGCGAACCGAATCCCCGGTCAGCAATGCGTATCTCGTCTGCCGTTTGCGCAAATCGGTCCAGCCGTTCAGCGTCTCTGCTGTCGGTTAGCTCAAAATCAGTGAACTGACAGGTATGAGGATCATATCCCATATGTAGTCGCCATTCAGCGCTGCCGCCCCCGGGCGCACTGATTGCTGTTCCATCGACAAGACGCAATCTCTTTCCGCTTGTACAACCCGTAACTGCGGCGCGTACAGCAAGTGTTTGTGCGGCAAGTATGCCAAACCAGTCGGCGGCATTCCGCAGCCGCTTCAGGAGAGCCACGTCAGATAATGTTGCAACGTCATGGAGCTGAGCCCATGCAGTGACTTCACGTAATGACATCCCCCCGGGGCCGTAAGCCAGCCCCAGACGTAGCAGAGTTGCAGCATCACGAATTTCGCGGCGGCGGGTTAGAGCCCCGGCATTACGTGCCGAAGTATCCAGTTCTTCGGGCTTACCAATATGGGCCAGAATTGCTGACCAGTTATCGTGAGAGTAATTCATCGGCACGTTAAATCATATCAGGCGTAATACCACAACCCTTAAGTTAGCGCTTATGGGTTAAATCCCCGCTTTTTTATGCCCGATTTCCTTCGTCACCTGAATACCCCGTGAGACTATAAGTAAACAAAACGAACAACACGGGGCAACGCCATGACCACCAGCAAAGAGAAAAATGTATTCTACGTTCACTACTATGAATCCGACTCCAGTGGTGGCGAACTGCCACTGATGCGCATTGAAGCGGAGAACGAAGATGAAGCCAACCTGATCTGTCTTCGCAACCTCGCGGATGTTTATGACGTTGATCATGACGACATCAGTCTTGAAGACGGCTTCGAAGTGAACGGCAATAGCGTTTATCTGCAAGGTATCTACCCGGCGACCTCAGAGCAGGCACTGGTAGTTGATGCGGTATTTAATATGACTTCTGTAGAACCAGTCGCTGAGGCTGTGACCGGCACGGCGGAATCCGCCTGCGGTATCAGCCTGGTCTCTGATAAGGTCTGGCTGGAAAGCTGGTTCGACCTCGAAGACAAATTTGCTGATCAGATGGCCCACGTCGCTGAAGATGACAAGTCTGATACACGCTTCTTGCTCTACCGTGACCAGGTCATCGATGTGCGTGAATGCGAGACATCTTCTGTCCCAGGCTGGGATCTCCAGTTCGGCTTGAGCGGCGGTACGCAGATGCTATTCATTCGCCTTTCTGATGATGGCGATCACGTTGCACTGGGTCTCGAATAACTGCTGCCTGCGCCCGGGCTTGTTTGCCCGGGTTGCTCCCCTCCCCTGAATCAAACCGAGTATCATGACATCATTCTGAGGAGTACCAGACGATGAGCGAAGTAAAGCACTTCAGCATCACGAAAACCGTTGATTTTTACATCAATGAAGCATCCCCGGAAATTATTGCGGGCCGCAGGATCTATCTGGAAACCGTATTGATTCCTCGCCTTCGTACCGGCCTTGCCGTGCTCAATAAGATGGGCCTGACCGAGCGTGAAGATATGGAGCTGCGCGATGTGTACCAGCGTGGCGTGGAATTTTTTGACAAATTGTTCGATGGCCCTGTCCCGCAGGCCAATACCACCACCAGCCACTAATCCGCAAATTTTGTCCTTTTTTTACCCGGCTCTGACTTCGTCACCCGGGTAACCAGTGATTTAATAAGTAAACAAAACGAACATACCAATAATCACTGGGGATGCACCATGTTTAAAAGTCTGTCTGAATTGATGACCAGCGTTGGCAAGACTGATGCGCATAAAGTCTCGATAGTCCAGGTTAAAACCGGTGTCACCTCGTGGGGCCGCAAAAACCAGTCATCCCGGCCTACGGCTGAATACCAGATCTGGATGGATACTCCTGACAACGACAGTCGTATCGTCCTGAAGCTGAATTTCGTGCTGAGTTCCCGCCGTAACCAGCCTGAGAAGAATGCGCCCCTGAATATTGAAATCAGCCAGTACGCTAACTGGGATACGGTGAAACGCGCCTGGGCGGAATGCGCTCCTGAACGCTATATGCGGCTGGAGAATGAAACGACAGATGAGTTTATGTCCACCAGCGGGGTCTGGGAAGAAGCATCCGTCATCACCAATGACATGCAGCCGGATTACCGCTACTTCTATCCAGGCACGTCCTATTACGTGGCAAACGACAGCTACTGAAGCCAGAAAACACACCATATAACCGAGGATCTACCATGACCGACGCTATCCAGACTGCCCCTGAAAGCTTCAGCCTTTCTTCCCTGACCGACCTGTATCGCACAGTGCAGGCAACCGAGTCCCACGCTCTTTCAATGATGCGTGTCCAGAGGGGGATCACCTCCTGGGGGAGCCGTCGTATAACTGACCGCCGAACTGAGGGGTTCACCGTCTTTCTGGATGCGCCGGATAACGCCAGCCGTATTACTGTTAAAACGGAGTTCGTGCTGAATGCAGCAAAGACCGGCCCTGATACGTCTAATGATCTGGTGGTGGAAGCGCGTGAACATTCAGGCTGGGATGAGAGCCGGAATTGTTTCACTGTTACCCGCGAGATCGGCGAACTGCGGGTTAATGCTGGTGGTGAAAATCATGCTGCTACACTTCGTCAGCTGTGGAAGCTGCTTCACGCGCAGGCAAAAGCCTACCAGTCCAGAAATACTGCCGGTAACGCCACCTGGCTTATGTTCTGATAAGCCCCGGGCATGGTAATGTGCGTCACGACATTACGCCGTGGCGCACTACGTTCGTTTAGAAGGAAATGAAGATGAAAATAAGCCAGCTGGAAGTCGGGATGAGTGTCTGGTCGGTTAGCCGGGTAAATATGGGCAACACCACACTTAAAACAGTTGTCGTCCACCCGGTCGTGATTGTCGAAGTCCATGATAACCACGTCATAGCCACCTGGAATGGTAACGCCCCGCGTCGTTTCGGTGAGTCCGTCGTTAAGGGCTGGAAGAAAGAAAAGCCGTTGCTGATCCGTGAAGGTTTCGGGCAAATGCGCCTGGCTACCAGGGAAGAGAAAGCGCTGGCTGGTAAGTAACCCCCTTCGTGACCTGTATGACCCGTGGTGTAATGGCTCCGACAACCTGGCAGTTTTCGCAACGCAACACTCTGCCGCAAATCACCCTCCACGGGGCCAGACAGGGAATACACGATGACCGATGCCATTCTCTCTGAAGAGCTGTACTTCAAATACCTCAACACCTACGAACGCGAAAGCAGGTTTCGCATTGACTCTTTTCGCTTTGATGGCGAGCCTCAGTGGACAACCAAATTCGGTCAAGCTCGCATCCGCCCTTCTCAGGTACGTGTACTGCTCTGCCGCTGCGGGGCAAACAACTGGAAAGACGATGGCAGGTTCGCCAATGAGTACTGCTGCGACAGCTGCGGACAGTTCGTGGAGGTGCTACAGCATAACGACCGTTGATTCGCGTCCCGGGGCCGGAGCTGATGGCTCACTGATAAACCATTTCAGACCGACATATTCATTCTGATAATACCCGACGTATCGCCTTCGTCACCTGCCGGGCCCGTGTTGTACTGGTATCAGTACAACATAAAACGAGATCACGGGGCGCATCATGCAGACACTGACCGACGTATTCAGCGATAAGGCGAATAAAGCCTTTCATTCGATTTTCGCCGATTTCCTGCCCACCAGCGCGGATGGGGTAATCACCTTTACGGTTCGCGGCTATGGCGGAAAAACTGCCTGCATGACCGTCCCCTCTGGAACCCCGGTTTTCGTCTTTGGCACTGAAGAGCTCGCCGACTTCCATCGCTCCGCCGTGGCGGGTGAATTCTACATCGTTGATCACGGTGGTTTCCGCACCCTGAATCAACAGGTAGAACGTGGCCGCGTCCCAGTCATCTACGACATCCTCTGAAGGGATCCGATTATGGCAATCGACACAGTTTACCGCCTGCGGCTCGATTTCGACGTGTATAACGGCGATGTCATCGACACCAAAGAGCAGGAAGACAAAGACCAGATCTCCATTGCGAAAATCACCCAATTTATCTTCGATGCCTCCGTTCGGCTCAAGCTTGATGCCTGCGAAACCAGCGATGGCGGGCCAGCACATGGGCCTTACTGTGTTCTTGAGCACTGCAACCGAGCTGTACTGGAACAGGCCGAAACTGAAATTAAACGCTATGTGAGACGCTTTAAAGGCCATTCACTGGAAGACTGATGAACCCGGTACATCCACCAGCATGAGGATGTACCTGACTTCGATAGCCGCTGCCGGGCTGTGCCTCCTGAGCAGCAGAGGACAAGGTACGGATATGCCAGACAATAAACCCCGGATGACTGCCGCTGAAATGACTGAGCGAGCCTATCACTTCTTCCTGGACGCAAAGGGTCTGTCCCCTCGTGCCGGGCAGGTAGACATGATGGCGTTTTGCAGCGCAGTCGTTAACGCTACCCCCGCTGAGGAGCAGTATCGCGTCGGGGTTATTGAGGCCGGTACGGGGACAGGGAAAACACTCGGGTATTGTCTGCCGCTGATCCCCCTGGCGATGGAAAAGCATAAGACGCTGATCATCTCCACGGCAACCGTTGCGCTTCAGGAACAAATCATCTCCAAGGATCTGCCAGAAATACAGGCGAGAGCGGGCCTGAGCTTCTCCTATGCGATGGCGAAGGGCCGTAGCCGTTACTTCTGCCAGATGCGCTGTGACGTTCATATGGAAAGCGAGATGAATGCCTATGGCTACATCCGCGATGATGTGGAGGATATCAGCAAGGCCTTTGCTGGTGGTCACTGGACAGGAGAGCGTGATTCCTATCCTGATGAGATCAATGAGGCGGTATGGGGTCGGGTCAATGCTATTGGCAGTCAGTGCCCTAAAAAGCGTTGCCCACATTATCACCGTTGTCCGTTCTTCCTCGCCCGCGCCCTGCTGGAGTCGGTGGATGTGGTTATCGCCAACCATGACATCGTATTGTCTGACCTGTCACTGGGAGGCGGTATTATCCTTCCCCCGCAGGAAGAGTCCATTTATGTGTTCGACGAAGGTCACCACGTTCCGCAGAAAGCAATTAACCACTTTGCGACCTCCGCCTCTCTCGATGCCAGCAGGCATTTCATGAGCGAAATCTTCGACATGGTAATGACCATGCCAGAGTCCTACGGCGGGACTATGGAAAAGCACGTGCAGCAGCTGGTGGAGCTTGCGGGCCATGCCGGTGATGAGCTCGGTGAGCTGCGGGGGACACTTTTACGCTCCCTGAACTGGCGAAACGATCACGAAATGCCAAATGGCACGGAATCGGACATCTATCGCTTCCCGGAAGGTTTCGTTCCTGAAGATATTGCGGCCCTGTTTAAGCCTGGGTTAAAGACAGTAAACGAGATGCAGAATATCGTTGTGAAAATGACGGCGATTGTAGATGAGGCCGGGCGGGATATCAGCGAGGAAGAACTGGCCCTTCAAAAGATGGCTGTCGGCGAGCTGGCAAATCGCCTGGCGGGTATGCATCAGGCTCTGGCCTCATACTGCGGGAATAAAACCGTCTCTGGTATGCCTATGGCCCGGTGGATTAACGTCCGTCGTACTAAACGCAGCACCGAAGTGGTGATTAATTGCAGTCCGGTCTATGCGGGCGAACACCTGAAATCCGAGCTCTGGTCGAAGGCTTATGCCACCATTGTGACCTCGGCAACAATCCGCTCCCTTAGCAAGTTTGACGCATTCCTGGAGCAGGCCGGTCTTCCAGTCGATACACCTACCCTGCTGGCCCGCAGCCCGTTTGATTACCAGAACAACGGCGTGTTGTTCATCCCCCGTATGCGCTCGGTTCCGACCAATCATGAAGAACATACGGCGGAGATCATCGAACTCCTTCCCAAACTGGTGCTTCGGCTTCAGGGTTGCCTCGTGCTGTTCGCCTCCCGCAGGCAGATGGAAGAAGTCAGCAAGGCGATGCCTCAACACATTTCACCGCTTCTGCTGATACAGGGGGCACTTCCAAAACGGGAAATACTGCTGCGCCATAAGCTCAGAATCGACCGTGGTGAGCCGAGCATTATCTTTGGTATGGCTTCTTTCAGTGAAGGGGTGGATCTGCCTGGCGTGTACTGCAACAACGTCATCATTGCCAAGCTGCCTTTTAGCGTTCCGACCGACCCGGTGGGCCAGACCCTGACGGAGTGGCTGGAGAAAAACGGGCGTGATGCTTTCCGGGAAATCTCGATACCGGAGGCCTGCCTCAAACTGACCCAGTCCGTTGGTCGGCTTATCCGCACAGAGAGCGATACCGGCGCGGTGACTATCCTGGATAAACGCCTGAAGACAAAAGCCTACGGGAAATACATCCTCGCATCCCTGCCCCCTTTCAGGCGCGAAATTCGTTAATCAACAGTCGAGAGGTTGCTATGCATAAAATTGAATGCCCACGCTGTCTGGGTGGTAAGGGTGAGATCCGAGCGTTCCGGCACGTTCAAGGCGGTGTGTGTTTTCGCTGCAAGGGCCGGGGGTATGTCGAGGTGAAAACCATCCCGAAGCCTTCTATCCGGTTTGTTGCTATGCAGAAATGGGCAAATCCAGAGGACGTTAACTACAACAATGGGGATTTTATCAGGACGTTCTATTTCAAGGCCCGAAGTCAGGCTGAAGCAACAAAGAAGCTTCAGAAAAAACTCGGCGCGTCAGGTCGTGAGTTTTATGCCACTCCTGCGGATGATGTCCAGCAATAAATGGGGGCGTTTTGTAGTGGTTTATTCACTCTGAAATCTATCACTCTGGTTATGATTGGTTTCGAAACAAATGACAGGTGGTAACACATGAAAAACCAGGCTAAAACACAACATTCTGTTTTTAAGTTCATTCGAGCTGCGATTCCGGTAACAGTTCTATCGGCTATACAGTACGCTGTCATTTCTACATTGCTGGTGGTTGGAAAAATTGACCTTCAATGGTCGGAACTCGCTACATCACTTCCGTTATGTATTATTGCAATATTCTCAACAGCATTTGTATTTTACGACCCAAATGAATATGAGTACTTTCTTTCAGTGCTGGGAATGCTTACCGTTTGGGTTTTAGTGTTTATTGCATCAATACTCCTACTTGTAATCGCGCGAGGTTTTTCCTTCATCACAAGCAATTATGTAACATATGCTGAATTGGCTTCCTATTCCATACAGATAGGAATGATGATTGTATTTTACTTCAAGAGGGATAGTCTTAATCAACAGACCCTATAGATACAGTATTTCGCGATTAATATTATCATTGAACATTAACGCACAAAATTTACCCCCACGTCATACAAGGTTACCGATGCAATGAAAAATAAAATTATCGATGCAAAACTTGCATTTTTTAAAGTAGAGGGAACTCCAAGTACTGGTCACGTTGTGGTTATCGGGAAACCATCATCTGGGAAAAGTTTCTGCCTTACTGATGAAATAACGCGTTTGTTAAAAGCAGGTAAAAACCACGAAAATTAATTTGAATATTGCAAGCGGGGTTTGCTATGACATCAATTATTACCACTTTATATGAAAAACTTTCATTTCGTGTGCTCGCAGTTCCGCTGATTATTTTCAGCATTGAATTTTTGATATGGGCAGTGCTTATTCGAGAAAATGTTATATCCGGGGACTGGCCTTTGTATAGAACTTGTTTGTTCGCTTGTTTTTCCTCGCTGATTATAACTGGATTCACATTCCAGAATCCTGAAGGCAGTGATTTCCTAAAGGCAGCAGCAGGTCTCCTTGGATGTCTGGCCTTGGGGGGATTGATAATTATTATTTATTATATTGGCACTCTCGAATTTCCGATTATCACTGCCAAGATGGTTTGGATTTTCATGATGGCAAGCTTTACGTCTCAGCTTTTCACTTGCCTGATGAAATCGATGACTGATTAATTTGAAGTTCAGCAAAAACAATTGCAGAGCAAAGTTATTTATTCACTCATTTTGCGATCTAAGTATGCTTACGCTGAAGTAACCGAAAAGTACCTTTCTTGAAAAGTTTTTTCGGGATTTTAGGAGAAATGGATAATGGCATTCTCACTTACTTTCCATCAATACATTCTGGAGTAATAACATGTTTACTTTAGTTCTCGTGATTGGGCTTTATTCAAGTGGTCTTAATCCAAGTGGTGTCACCTCTCAGAAAATACCTGACTACAAAACCTATGATGAATGCCAGAGTGCCGCGCCTAAAGCAAAGCGTGGGGAAACTATCACCATCTTAAGTTATTGCATTCCCCAGCCTGCGGATAAGACAAAGGCGTAAAGGCTTCGCTATATGTGAATTATCGAAGGGGTGTCCATTTCATACCCGATTACTTCGTCAATTGTCGACCGGTGGGATAATAGGATTAAAACAGTTTTTAGCTTCACGATATTATGGAGAAACCGCCGTCATGCACCCATTCGATTCGGTCAGAGTAAAACTGAGTTTTGCCGGAAAGCCACCAGCGGCTTTACTGCAAAGCGCCCTATTTCTTGAAAATCAGCGTCCCGAATCCTCCAGTTGGAGCGACCCGGGCACGGCGGGTAATACACTGCTTCGCGACATCCTCCGGTCACAACCGGTTGAACTGAGCACTCTACAAGGCGTGGTTAATCTGACTACTGGCAACCTCGGTAAAGCCGAATGTAGTGAGTTGCTTGCACTGATGGGCCTTCGTAGCTTCGGTGAAGAAGCTGCTGAGTTAATGGTTCGCAATGCGTCAATGGTTTTTGCGAGTGGACAGGCTAATGCAAAGAACCTGATTCGCATGGAAGTCACTAAATCACACCTTACTTCTGATAAGCAGGTCATTGTCAGTACTGAAACCCTTGAGCGGCGTATGTACGTCATGAACAGCAACGGTATCTGCTTCGTCGTTGAGCCTGAGATCTGCCTTGATGCCGAGAAACTGCCGGGCGCGGATTTCTTTATCACTGAAGACGAAATGGATGCTGCGGGCGTGAGCCGCTGGGGTGAAAACGGCAGTCAGCACTGGCGATGCATGGTTACCTGGTTCAATGGCAGTAGCACCATCATGAACGAAATGGGACACATGTACGAGCTCGGTGATGAACCTGAAATTCGGCTCAATAGCTTCGGTGGATAAAGCCCACCAGCGAGGAAATACGATGAGACACGATAACGTCAAGCCCTGCCCTTTCTGCGGTTGTTCATCTATCCGGGTTCGGGAGATTTCGAATAATTTTCGCGCCTGCTGCAATTCCTGTGAGGCCACGGTGGCGTTTCAGGACTCCGAACAAGCCGCTGTGACGCGCTGGAATACCCGCGCTGAAGAGAAACAATCTGGCGGACTCCAGTCAGCATAAATTAAGCCCCGGGCTGCTCTGGGCCTGAATACCGATAAGAGGAAACACCGACATGAAATTTTACATCAGCGACGTTTTATGGAAATCCGGGCAGGCATTCATTTTCTCGTTTGTCACTGCTCCGGCAGTTGCGTTACTGCTCATTCTGTTCTGCACAGTTCTTACCAGTTCACCATCCAAGGTCTTCCTCGATCAGGCCCGTAGTCTGGTTGGAAATGCCACCAGCACCTCGGTCATGGTTTGCCCTGAAGAGAAAGCAGTGTTTGCCGCGTTCCGCTCCTCAGAATGCCAGCGACACGTGGTGAATGCCGATGATGCCATTAAACAATGGGACTCGCTGTTGCTCAAAGGCTACCTGATAGTGGCGGGTATCGCTCTTATCTGCTGGATGGTAAGCGAGGCAGTTAACTACCGCAGAAAGCCGTGGCGCTATGGGATCCGTCCCTCTGATATGACATTTAGCTATACAAAACTCGTGCCGAAAGAATCCGATGATGACGCGGATAAATAACCACTCATTTAGCACGGCAGACAGCCGGTCAATGCCAGCAGCACAGGGGGCAGTATGGGTAGACCTACAGGCAATATCGTCAGACTCACAAAATCAACAGGCCGCAGCAGCGACTTTTTCGGGCCATGTGAGTTGTGTGGAAAACATATGTCAGAAGCATTCCGTACCCGAAAAGCGCGTGAGTGGCAGCGTGAAAATGGCGAACTCTATTACGGCCATGATTCCGCCGTCATGTATGCACATGAAAAATGCATTCTGAATCTGGAAAGCAAATTTACCTCAAATTAACGACTGGTGAGATTTATGAAAATACCTCTGGGTAAGACGTTCCCAATTTTTTTTATCTTATTGGTGGTGGTGCTGGGGGGCGCTATCGCCGAGAAACTGCTATGGGAGGGACACCTCTATCCCGATTTTCTTATCAGTGATGCCTATGTGGCGAAAGATACTCAATTGCAGGCCAGTAACGACACAACACTGTTGAAGCAGTGCTACGCTCAGCACTTAACTGGATGTGAAAAGTATTATAGAAGCTTCAGCCAACTGGAGGTCAGGGGTAACGATCTCAAGTCGCTGTGTAAAGTCCTGACAAATAACACTGATCTGGACGTCTTTCAGAGTGATGCTCAATTGCTGGTTCGTTGCTCACGATGGAATGTTTTCCGTGTAATTCCATTTAAACCTACAGATAACGCAACTGATAAATTTAAGCCAATGGTCGATATGGTTGGGAGCTGGATGGCCTACAACCGGCTCTCAAAAGAGCTACTTCATGAAGATCCGGTCGATATCTTTTTTGTTGGACTGGATGAGGGAAAAAAGCAACTATCCCTGAAATATTGCTTTACCGGGGTTGATCAAATTCCTCCTCAAGTAGCTTTCCAGCGATGTGACACCGAGTCGGATACGACTAAAACCCAGAGTGACAAATCATGATGACATTTCTCGCTAATTTGCATCGCCATACTACGGCCTGCCGCAGCTTCGCATTCTTCACTCTGGTCTCCGGCCCGGCGATTGCTTTATTTATCACGTTCATCTGCATGAACTATTCAGGTTCACCTTCAGCGCATCTGGTTAGTGCAGCCAGGGCTGTCATTGATGGTGCTCCGGTCGGCAAACTAATGGTATGTACCGAAGAGCCACAATCCACGACTCCCCCGACACTTATCGAATCTCCCTGCGTTCGCGAGGCGGTCGATGAATCAATAGTAACCGCGAAGTGGGATTCAAACTTCCGAATGGTTTACGCAATGCTTGCTCTGCTTTCTTCTGTTATCTGGTGTCTAGTGAGCGCCACACGAGCGAACATATTCAAGGACGCTAAACCCCCTACTCGATAAGCCTGTCAATTCTCAAATAAAATGATGAAAAGTTGTGAAATTAAGGAGTGATGATGAACATAAATTACAGTATTAATAACAGTGTGCTCATGATGATGAGTGAGTTTATGATTACAGCTTTTGTAATCGTAATACTTTTTGTGATTGTATTAGTATATAACAAAGCGTTTAAGTCTGAATTAAGCATAAAAATATTTTGTTTTAGTCAGTTAACAGCCATTTTCATTTCCGTATTAGAAATAACAACAAAAAGAACAAATGCTGGAAGTATCAGTATTACATGGAGTGACGGCATCCATCAGTTTTATACTCACGTTTTTCTGGGGTTTGCTTTTTCTTTCTTACTTTTTTTGCTTGGTCTTTATGACTACAAAATGAAAGGCAACAAAGATGGTTTAAAGGATTGCAAAAAACATGTTTTACCGTGTTTCATAGGGAGTTGGTTCGTATTAATAATATTCTTTTTCTCCGCTTCGCCTTTGCGCTATGAGGAGAATTTGATTACGGATGCTCGCGTCGTAGCTTCGGATCCCAATCGAACCACAATTATCTATGCTGATGGGTTCTACTGGCTATTTGATATGGATAGAAATGAATTTGATAAGTCTATATCCAGAGAGATAGTCAGAGGCAACTACAAGATGTTATGTACTTCAGATACACCAGCTACCTGCTGGGCGGGCAGAAAATTCCCCAAAAACACATCACTGGATAAAGTTTTATGAAAGATTGTAACGCTGAGAAATATAGCTATTCATGTCTTTTCGCAGCGGTATTTAGACCAGGTGAAATGCCTGTCATTTCCGCGTTCCGGGCGCGGTATTGGGCTCTAATCATTCGATGGGCATTGCGTTTCGGTTACACCGTTTGCCTGATTGGCAGCACTGGAACCGGAAAAAGTTACCTCATCGAAAGAACGCTACCAGGACGGATCATTGATGCCCGACTGTTACTGGTAAAGAATGATTGGCATGGCCCTGTGCCATTCAGTTTGCGCGGTGCAAAGCCCGGCCCAGTTGGCATTGATGAGTCGTCCAGCTTTTCAGAGGAAACGCTGCGTCAGAACGCGGAGAACCTGAAAGAAAGAGGGGTAGTGTATACAGCACAAAGCATTGATAAAGCAGCTAAAGTTGCAGCCAACCTGCCAAACAGGCGTGTGTTGCTTATCATGATTGGAAAAACGTAGCCTCTGCGGTCTAGGCCATCTGACCTGCTGAACTGACGCAGTAGACTCTCTCGGAGGCAAACAAATTTGCTGGTGGGATAAAATGGGCGCATACTTAAAGCACGTGTAATCGACACGTGCTTTTTTATTGGAGGACACATGCAGGCTACAGCTGCTCGCCAGAAAAAAACCGTCAGTGTCACCCTTGAGCCAATGCTCGTACAGCAGGCAAAAGACGCTGGGATTAACTTGTCCGCCACGCTGGCAGAAGCGCTTCAGAGCAAACTGAAGGCCAGTGCAGCGGAAGAATGGAAACGACAGAATCGTGCTGGTATTCAGGAGTTGAACCGCATCACTGAAGAGCATGGGTTACTGTCTGACGAATACAGGACGTTCTGATAATGCAATATACCGTTTACCGCAATCCCGGCAACAGCCAGGCATACCCTTACCTGCTGGATATACAGAGCGACATCATTGGCGAGTTAAATACCCGCCTGGTGATCCCCCTTCATCGGCTTAAAAAAGGAGCCTCGGCCCCGGTTGCGCGATTAACTCCGGTCATACAGGTGGAAGGGAATGACGTTATCCTGATGACGCATGAAATGGCTTCAGTCCGCGTGAAGCAGCTCGGTCAGGCGGTCATGGACGCATCTCCGTTCCGGCACACTATCAAAAGTGCGGTGGACTTCCTGCTGGATGGTTTCTGACAGAGATAATGAGCGAGAAAATGATGAAGCAAAATGAACTGCTGGAAGTGGCAAAAGCCATGCGCGATTATATTGATGCCCTCCCTACCGATGTCGTTGCAGCATTACCGGTGATGCCGGGATTTGATCGAGACTGGGCCGACGAAGTCATTTACGAAGCCGAATCCGCCAGCAAATAACCCCCCGTCTGCGCCCGTTTCATCTGAATTCGGGCCGTCACAATCTTTCTGATTTTATTGAGAAAACAGCCTCTTTTTGTCCCCTTTTTTCCTTCGTCAGCAGACTCAGTCGTTCGATAATAAAAACAGACCAACACAACCACTGAGGTGTTTCATGTTAGCGATTATCCCGGCAGCAGGCACTGACAAGGTTTTTAAAACCTCCCTCAAACACGTGCTCGATGAGGACTTCCTGTTTGCAATGGCTTCAAAAGCAAGCGCGACGTACATTTCATCCCATATCAGCGATGACGGTGAGGGCACAGTGTTTTTCAGTCTGAGCGACTGGGATAACCTCAAGCCTTCCTTATCGGCTGATGGCTGGGATGGCGATACGATGCCCGGCTTCATTGATTTGCTGGATGCAATCGCAGCGCAGGGCTATAACACCGTCGAATTCCACATTTCTCACCCACTGGTGGTTGGCGCGGTCTGGTTCACCGATGAGTATTACTTCACGGTTACCCCGCTGGCGTATGACCTTGCCACGCTGGATGGTCAGTTTGTTCTGCCGGATGGCTCTTCCTACCGGCTGGATGACCTTGATGAAGTCAGCTATGACGAAATGACCGACTACTTTGACGGCATTATCGAAGTCGATGGCGATACCATGCTGGGTGTAAAGCGTAACGACGATGACACCGTAAACGTCAGCAAAATCGAAAGCTAACCCCTCCTCCCCGGTGTCGGTATCCGCCGCGCCGGGCTATTTTCCTGCCATCATCCTCTGGAGTGTTTCATGAAAGACCGTTTTTATCTGGTCAGCTTGCGTGACACCGTTGGTAGCAATACCGCTTTTCATAGCCATCACGGCAGAGGTTACAGCACCGATCAGCGTAATGCCCGGGTTTACACCCGCGAGGAAGCACAACGCGCATGGAATACGGGACGGGAGTTTGACCTGCCGGTTGATGCCGATGCAGTCGACCGCCATCTCGTGTTTCATGTTGATCATCAGTTTGTACCGGGAAAAACCATTCTCTCCGAAAGCGCCACCAAATATGTCGGCTTCGTTAATGGCCAATGGGACGGAAACGATCTGTTCTGGCTGGCTGATGCGGGTACTACCACGGATTTTTCCCTTGCCAGAGTTTTTGACTCACCACAGGCAGATAGACCTGATGTCGTCTGGTTACCCCATCACATCCCTGACGCTGCAAAACGCCCTACCTTCAGTGTTGAGCGGATAGACCGCCGTAAAATGACGCAGGGGGCCGGTCTGCTGATGCCTGCCTGGCTGAAACGCCAAAATCGCCGACAGTCAAAGGGGCTGACTCGCTGGAATTGCCCCGGGTGTGGCCGTATTTCATGGCAACAGAATCCGTATGATTTTGATGGTTGCCGGTTCTGCATATAGTCAACTACCGCGAGAGGCCTCTATGTTCCGATTATTACAGAAGTGGTTAGTCAGGTTTACCTGTCAGGACGATATAGATTGTATGTCGACCCGGCGCTCTGCGGGCGAGTTCTGGCTGGAAATAGATGCCCGTCGTCACTGGATTTTCCTGGACATCGACGGTGTACTCCACCGGGCGGAAAACGGGTCACTGGAGTTTATGCCTGTGCTGGATCACGTGCTGACGCAATGCCCGCAGACGGGAATTATCCTTTCCACAAACTGGCGTACCGGCGTACCCCGGGAGATGGTGCTGAGTCATTTCCCTGCGGGTATACGCGATCGGATTGCTGGACTCAATCCCGATCTGGATGGGCTGGTGAATAACCACGTGCGTTATCACGAATGCATGGCGGTCGTTAAACGGTTCGGCCTACAGCATTACACCTTCGTGGACGATACCGCTCGACTCTTTCCAACTGACTGCCCTGCCCTGTTCCTGACTCACCGGCACGAGGGGCTGAATGCAACGCAGGGTAGCGCTTTGATAGACCGGATTCGGTTAATGAAATGACCGGTTTAAGGCTGAATACAAATTATTAATGAGGATGCGTTATGAATGAAATCCCACAATACGTCTATGACCTGATCGGTATTTGCCTCTTTGTTGGAATGTGGGTCGGAGGCGTTCTGCTTATTTGGTTTATTTTCTCTAATGGAGAGAGCGACGAATAGCCAGGCAACTGGCGCAACTGATGTTGCAGGATGGCCCCAACAATATCTTACCTGCTTACGCTCTGATTACCCGCGCAACGCTTCGTCAGAAGCGGAAAGCTGGGATAATGAATATATCCCGTATACACCAGGCTATCCCAATGAAAATTACTGTGTTTACTGCCCCTGATTGTCCGAAATGTCGCATGACGCTTACCCGCTTTTCTCTGGCTGGGGTGGACGTGAATGAGATCCCGCTGGTGGACAACGCAGATCTCGTTCGCCTGACACAAAATACCGGTGCGCCGCTGGTGGTGGTGGTCAACGATTCGGGCCGTGTGACGGGTTGGGGTGGGTTCCGGCCAGATCTTATTGCGACAACTGCCAATGGCTGGAGTGTCGGGTCACTCGATATCCCCCCGTCGCTGGTTAATCACGTCCTTCACTGAGGTAAACGCCATGCACAATATCTCTGTCGAAATCCCTGCGGCCCTCGGCGTACATCCTCCTTCAGGAGCGGATGTCGTGCTTATAGACGATCTGAATAACGCCCTCGCCGGTGCTGGCTTACCGCAACTGAAGATAGAGCCGATAACGTGGACACCGCCATCAGGCCGACCGGTGATC
This sequence comes from Citrobacter sp. MGH100, assembly GCF_001034465.1. Classification (NCBI taxonomy): domain Bacteria; kingdom Pseudomonadati; phylum Pseudomonadota; class Gammaproteobacteria; order Enterobacterales; family Enterobacteriaceae; genus Citrobacter; species Citrobacter sp. MGH100. The sequence continues at coordinate 138,687 of NZ_KQ089803.1, read as the reverse complement.
TACCGGTCTGAGGTTCCCGATATCCTGCGCATTGCAGGTATAAACCCTGACACCTCTGACATGGTGAAAACCTTCTGTTCCGGGCCACTGCCGATTGACGATAACGAGCTGGATGCCCTTCTGGAGATGCGCGAACGGGACGGTCATAGCGAAAGCTTCAGGATCGCGCTCTGTGGGGCGCTGGACGCGATTCTCATTCGACTCTACTCAGCAGAGCGTCAGCTTCGTTGAAACGCCAGTAAAGACGCTGGTGGCCTCATATGAGGTATCAATCGGCTCGGTTCCGTCTCAATAATTTAAAGAGAGCACGGTATATGAGTCCTGAAGAAGAAAAAGTGCTGCATCAGCGGCTGATACAGCTTGGCGATATGATGGGGGATGGCCTGCACTATGAGCGCGACGGTCAATGGATCACCCGGGAGTACAAAGCCACGTTGCGGGCGCTGGGGCTTTTGAAGGCTCCCAAGCGTAAGCATAACCCGACCAAAACACTCGCTGTGGATGAGCGAATGGCACAACGTGTGAAGGACGTAGCCTGTACCCAGTGCGCCGGGAAACTGAAACAGGTGCGCTCCGGGTCTCTGAAAGCGCAATGCACCCGGTGCAAAACCAAGTTCACCCTCCTGAAAACCATTAAGTAACTATACCCGCAGCTGGTGGTCACCCCACCAGCATAAAATATACCCGAAACTGTGACACCTGCGCTTGCCTGCCTCAATGTCGTGATAGCTGACAACCCCCACGAAGAAAACAAACCTCACACCTGCGATCGTCGTGATGCAACGATTTTGTCGAGCCAATTATATGAAGAGACTGTTATGAAAGATTTCCATTTCCTGTATGTCGAACTCCTGGTCGAATTGCTTCGACTGGTCAATTTTCTTCTGCCGTTGTGGTTTGGTAGTTGAAAATAGCAGGTAATACCCGGGCAAGACCTTCCCGTTTTTTTAAAATAAAAGGGCGCACATAGCGCCCTGTCAGAAAGGTATTTTGAAGCAGCAGACTACTTACGAAACTCCCATTGTTTAATCAGCTTTTTGACAAACGTCTCGCCATAGATCTCATGTGACTCCATGTATGCACAAAGCTGTATCAGGGTCATCATGCCATCGCGAAGGGTATCGCATGACTCGTTACGGCAATAGGCCGTGAGTTTGTACATATTCGCCCCGCAAACGTCCGGGTTGTAGAGATTAACAATCAGGCTTGCCGCGAATTTCTTTCTCTCTGCGATAGCGCCCAGATAAGCCAGCTCCCTTTTCAGGTCTTCCGGGATAGGTGTGACAGCACACGCTCGCGGGTTCAGGTTTATCTGGATATGGTCAAAGTCGAGTTCCTGCATTGTCCTGGTTCCTTCTGCTGATATTCGGTATCCGTCTGCCGGGCCACACGATTCTGCATGTAATGCCCTTCATATCACCATTGTACCGGATACCTGCAATTTGCCCCGTAACTACCGGTGCTGATGATAAAAAATATCTTTATTTTGCGAACGATATACACCAGTCCGTCCTGATTTCGTCAGCTGAATTGTGCCGGGTAAGCTGGTTGCCATGTGAGTGACCTAATGGAGAACACCATGCAGCACACTGCAACCACACACCCGCAACCGGCTAACACCGTGAGTATCGTCAGTACGACCTACGGTCAGACGCTGGTGGTACTGAACGGGAAATGTCTCTACTGCGCACCACCAGAGCGAGGAGACGAAGCCCGGCAGCTGGCATCAACCACTGCCGGGGCACTCAACGTGCCGGTCGATGTCGTCCACCTCGATACATTTGCTACCGATACAACCGAAAGCCAGCTGATGGCCCGCTTTGAAAACCAGAATGCCGGGCCGTGGTATAGCCATGCGTTTACCATCGCGTTCAGTGTTGAATACCCGGCGAAGAGTAGCGATGACATTCCACCAGCGGAATTACACCGTGCATTGATGAAGCGGGCCAGAGAGTTTACCGGTGATCTGGATGCGCTGGTGGAAGCCTGCGGGGCATCTTATGACAGTTATCAGATGGGGTAACTCCTGCTGGAAATGACCGCATTCTGCTGGCGTTTTCAATGAGATATCGCCAGCCGCTTTGGTAGAGTTTTCCAGATAGCAAGCGAACATCATAGCCAGTGGCAAGAGGTAAACCTATATGAATTCTGTCTGTCTTGATTACGAGAAAGTGGATTTTCTGGCGAATCTCCTGATCCCCACCCTCGCCAGACACCCCATCAGTAACAGTTTCCCGGAGCGCGGCCTCGCACTTAAGGAAAAGCACCCTGAGCTGGTGGGCTGGCCCGAGCGCAAACTGGGTGAAGTGGAAAATTACCAGAATGCACTGTCCAGACAGCTACCGAGCCTGAACAGCATGTCCTTGCCGGAGTTTATCGACTTCATTCTCACCCCGCATGTCGCGGAGTATGTTCTTGAGCAGGTTGGCACTCCGCTTGCTGAAGAAACCATGCAGCTGTTTATGGCGAAAGTGAAGGCATAACGCGGTTTTCAGCCCCATATACTCCAGATCATAACCGGCCTTAATGGTCGGTTTTTTTTGTGAATTTTCTGCCCCGAAAGCCTTCGTCACCTGCGGGGAGCGTGGTTAACTGGTTATGTAAACAAAACGAACAACACACATAACTACAGGGGTCTACCATGTTAAATCCAGCTATCTGCGCCATGTTCATGTTTCAGGGCTTCCAGCATGAAGTCTCCCGTCTGACCGCATTATCAGTGGCTAATCCTATCCCCCTCACCTTCAACTGTGACAGCGTACAGACAATGATCTGTGAAACGCTGGCTGGTGGCGAAATTGAATGTGCTCACTGGATGTTGGATGCCGCAGAGCAGATCTGTAAAGCCTGCGAACCTGCGTATCAGGCATCTGAAGAACCGGGAGTCTGGTACTACGACATTGCTGAACGTCTGGGCGCTGAAGTGGCCTGCCGTTGCGTAAAAGGTGATATCAGCACTGACCAATTGGTCGCTGTTGCAGTTAACCTCACTGAGTCATGGAACACGCTGAGCGAAGACAGCAATCAGGAGCCTGATTGCGGATCATATGAAAATACCGTCAGGACGTTGGTAGAACGTGCTGATACAGCAGAAGCGGCTTGCGTAGAAGCAGTCAGAATCCTTGATGGTGGTGAGCGGCAGGCGTTATCAAAGGCGATAGCAATTCTTCGCCCTGTGGCCGCAACGTTGCAGTAGATAGTGGCAGAACACCAATACACACAACACTCACTACAGGAAAATGACCATGAAACTCACCGTATCGACTCGCCCGGTAAGAATTGAAGGGAATTATGTCTCTGTCGTCTTTAATCGTTCCCATAACTCCATGCCGGAAACAGCAGAGGTTAAAAATGCCGATCAGGCGCGGGCATTCATCAACGATTACATCGCCCGTAATATCAACGAAACGCCGATGCATCTGGTGCTGACAAAAGAGGGCCGGGCATTTGGCGGGTTCGACGCGCTGAATAGTAGCCTTCCGCCCGCGATTGAATCATCAACCCGTTTGTAATGACTGACTGGTGGCGCTCAGTGAGGAGCGTCACCCGGCATCACGGAGGGAGTTGCAAGAGTTCTGATTAGCCTTTCCTGACCCACGCCCAAAGCATCGCACCCGCCAACACCGTCAGCATCAGAGCAAACACGGAACCAACCAGACTCGCATCGCCATTCTTGCCGGAGTAACCGCAGGTTTGAGATGCGTCACCAACTGCCTGACAAATTGAATCGGGATCAAGTCCCCAGTAGACAAAGGCGAACAAGGCAATTACAGAGATAAACGCTTTAGCGACTTTCGCTTTCTGAATCATCAGAGACACCTCAGTTCGTCAATGCCGGGGAGTTGCCTGTGTGTTATTTCAGGCGGGAATCAAACCGGAACGGAATTTTCTTAACCGTAGCCATCAGGTCAAAGAGTTCAGGGTGTGCCGGATTCAGCAAGTAGTTAAATTCAACCGGAGACAACGCACTTGGAATACGCAGCGCGATAGAAGAACCGCTTTCAGCCCAGTTATCACCGTAGAGCGCCAGCTCAGCAGGAGCATCCTCACTCGCCCAGTTATCAGGGAGACGGCTCATGTCGAAGGTCTGGATCTGATCATCCGGTACATCAAGACTCAGCAGTGTAAAGTCGTCCAGTAACTGCGGCGCGTGAATGTGTACCAGCGTTTCAAGCATGGTAAGGCTGGCCGTTTCAGACAGGTAGACCATTGCAGTGCCTACGCTGTTCCAGCGGCCCCCCGTTTCTTTCGCACCCAGACCAGACCACGCAGTCATCAGATAACGGGTCTTGGTCAGTCGGTAAAGGATCACGAGTATACCCCGTGCTCAATACGCGTAATCAGGCGCATCACTTCAAGCGCACCTGTCTCAGAAGAAACAAGCTCTGCCGGTGATTTCCAGCTCAGACCACGGTTCGCTTCGTTCAGCCATTTGTGCGCCGCTTCTTTGTCACCTTCAAACAGCTCTACAGCGCGTTCAATTACGCGGATAATGCGCACCAGACGTTCGCTCTGATCGGCAGTGAAACGGTCTTTGATGCTACGATTAAACGTCGTATTAGGTATACCCGACATTTTGCGCAGCTCAGACGGCGTGATGTTAGCCCATTCAGAAATGTGCTTAGCTACTGTGCCATCGAGACCGTGATTGATTTTATCCATCAGCGCGATACCGTCATTATCCAGCCCAGCAACCTGCCATAAGCAGTGCTGATTCGTTTTGGTAACGTCTGGAGAAAAAACTTTCATCGTCATAACTAGCCCTCCCATTTGGTAATTCAATTATACCATATGGAACACTAACGGCAATCTTTTAACCATCAGACAACCTCAGCGCCCTTCGTCACCAGCCCCACCTGCCAGATAATAGGTCAATAACGACAAAACTATGACAGGGGGCATCATGCCGAATCTCTTACGTTATGACCAACTGGACTCCTCACGTCAGCCAGCAGCGCGGGCATCAGCCGCTAGTGGCGAATTATGGTGTGCCCGCAACAACGTAAAAAAGCAGGCGGCAGCGTCAAAGGCCGCAATTCACCAGGCAATCAATGATCAGCACCGCATTACCCGGCTGCGAAACACCTTTTCGCTCGCGAAGGATATGCGTGAAAAGCCGGTCGTCTGGATTGAAAAGCGCATCCTCGAAAATCTGTGCATGTTCAATGAGCAGGACGATATGTACCTGTTCACGCAGCAGAACTTTGTCAGCAAACTCTGAACCTCCGGCCCGGCTCGTCGGGCCATTAAAAGGAAACCGATATGACAGACTTCATTGATAAACTGGCAGCGAATGGTGTGGCCTTTACCCTTCAGGACGGACGAATCATCGTTGAAGGCGATCTTCGTGTCGGGTTTACGCTTGAGCCAGAAGATCCGGCAATTCCCTGCGACTATATTCCCGCGAATCTGACCGTGACGAACACCCTGACCATTCTGTCGGGCATTCATAGCATCCCTGCCGGGCTGGTGGCCCGCAATCTGTTTATCAGCTACTCTGAGCTGGAATCTCTCCCTGACAACCTGACCATTACCGGTACGCTCATGGCGAATTCTTCACGTCTTAAGTATCTGCCGGAAAATCTGACGGTGGGCCGCGTTCTGGACATCATGTGTACTGATATCGCCTATCTGCCGGATACGCTGAAAGTAGCTGGCAGTATGATGCTGTCAAACACCCGTATTACCACTTTGCCGGATAACCTGCATCTTGAAGAAAATCTGGCCCTCGAAGCCATGCCGTTGCAAGCGTTGCCAAAAAACCTGAAAGTGGGCCACAGCCTGTATCTGGATGCTGTGGCTCTGAAGCGGATCCCTGAGTGTATATCGTGCCCCGTGATTAACCTGGTTAACCCTGGTAATTTTGAAAATGTCGCGTCAGTCACCGGTATCGGCGGAAAGCCTAACCGCCATGTCTATGCGCTACGTACAGCGCTTGGCGTTCGCGTATGCATGTACGATTTGTCTGTAGACCCGGAAATATTTGGTCTGCTGGTACGTGGCATCTATGATGAACCCACGGCTGAACTACTTGATAAGGCCGCACAACAATGTATTCAGCGTCTGGAGGATATGTATGCTTCTGAAAACGCAGTTCGGCACTGACTCGGGTATGATTTATACCCGGAAGGTGTATCTGCATTACACCGACACTGACGGGCATTCACGCAGCAAGCTGATAAAAGGTTACTACTACCCGGGCGAAGTCCCGGTTGAGTCGTTTTCAGAGCGGGCACTTGCTCCTGGTATGCGCCAGCTGTTGAGTTGCCGCTGCGGCGCAATAAACTGGGTCGCAACTGGTGGTATCAACGAATACCAATGCGACTGCTGCGCAAAGGAAATAACCGTTTACTGACGGTCTGCACGGGGATACCGTTCGACCGGCATACCCATGACAATAAGAGCAGGTGCTAAATGACAAAAGAAGAATCACAATTTTATGCTGGTGCAATCTGGGCCGCATCGACCATTTACCGGATGCATTCTGACTCGGTGGTAGCGAAAGATTTTCTCCGTGAAATTAACGATCTGGATGTGGCAGCAAAATGTGGTGCTGAGTACGACGTTCTCCCATTACGCCTGTTTGTTTTGCGCGACTTACCATTGGGCCACGATGCGGATTATGAAGCCATCAGCTTCGGGCCGGTAGACCGTCACGGCAATATCATCTGCGATCACTCTCAGACTTCGGTCACCGATATCTTCGGCCAGCGAGCGTATGGGGTTTATGCCCGCCGTGCGGGTGAGTCGAATCTGACGCTCATCGACAATCTTGATGATGAAGAAGAAGCCGAACCACTGGCGAAGGTGCTGGCTGAACAGCTCCAGCAAATCAAAGAAGGTCGCTACGATATTTAAGCGTTAGACCACGTACTGCTGGTGGCAATACACTGGCGATTAAGGGGGTTAAGTGACTTAAATGATCCACTGACCTGTCTGTGTAAAGCCTGTTTATCCCAAAGCCGTCTGGTTCACCAGGCGGTTTTTTTATGCCCGGAATAGCAAGCACAACACAAAACGAAACCGATATTATCTTTCTGAAAATACAGGGCTTTTTATGCCCTGGTTTTCTTCGTCACCTGAGTCACTCACCAGATACTGGATACAGAAGCCACAACATGTAACCCGTTATCAGGAGCGACCCATGAAAGCACAAGCTGTTCGTAATCACTCTTTTGGCTCACTGAAGCTCAGCGCAAGCAATGCGGCAGCAGCCGCGCTGGCGCACCCGGTAACCCATTTCTTCATGCTGTTCGCCATCGTGATGTACCTGGTCTATGGCGGTGTAGTACTCGGCATTAAGCCGTAGCATTCCCTGTGGCCGGTCGCCCAACCGGCTTTGCCTCCAACCCTTCTGGAGGTAGTTGTTAACTTCCCCGGTAAACCGGGGATTTTTTTACCCGTAGTTCCAGCGTTCGCCACTGGAGCTAAAACCCACCAGAGCGAATTCCGTAACATAAGCGCTTCTTCTACGTCCGATCAGTACCTTACCCTATGAGCAACCCGTCACACTCTGCTAGCCTTCCTCCCGGAATGAACGACACTCTGATGTCCCTATATATCGAACCGGATATGCCTGGTATCGATGATCTCGTTATAACAATTATTCGGCTTCGGCGTGAGGGCTGGACAGCATCTGAACTGACTTTCCGTATACTTTCGTCAGTTGCATATCAGGTGATTCCTCCAGAGGCGTTTACCGACCCTAAGCATCACCTCCTGAAAGAGTATGTCAGTTTGTCCCGTGAGTTCGGCCTAGTAAGCGGGGCAAGACATAATGCTCACCTCCGTGGTGTCATTCGCAGAGGGATAATGTCGGGAATAGATAGAGCAGAGGTAATACGCCGCGTTCTTTTCTCCCCGCACTATTCAGAACATGAGGAAGATAACCAATCTGATTCGTTCCCTCGTTCGTCGTAACAACCGGGTGGCATTAACGCTTTTTCCCCGAATGTTCCGGTACAAAGCCTTTGGCGTGGTTGAAACAGGATCTGGTTATCCGCGACGGCCTGAACATCAGGAATCCAAAGTTTGTCTACTGGCAGGATATCTCAGAGTCCAGGAAGAAATTCGTGCTTCTCAGGCCCGTCTGGCTTTACTAAATACTGAAATCGAAAAGGAGAATGCTCAGGAGTACGCACGTAACAAAATTCCGGCATCACGGTTGGCTCACTTCAGGCTCTGGTTCACTCGCCGATTTGGTAATGACACATCCCGTTTGATTGAGTCCGTGGACACCTACTGCGAGGAGCAGAATCCAGTAATGGATGAGCAACCGGCTGTATTGCCATTACCACGCGGTCACCTCCCCCATGCAGATATCCGTATGCGCTCCCCGAGCTTCCGCCGAGAGGTTAGCGTTCGCGATGTGCATGTCCAGTCTCAGTTCCGTGAGTTGGTGGATAAGAATTTCGGAAGCCTGTGCGCGGTATCGGGCAAACACCTCAACGGTGTGCTGGAGGCAGCACATATTGAACCAACATCCGTAGCAGGCTGCTATAACGCCAGTAACGGCATTTTGCTATCACCAACATTCCACAGGCTGTTTGACACAAACATGATGGGTATTGATCCTGATACACTACAGATTCACTTCGCCAGCGGTATAGAGTTCCCTGAGTATGAAGGGGTCTGTATAAAACCGTTGTTCTACAATCTGGATAAAAACAGGCTCGGGGCAAGATGGCTTGAATTTAAAGTGAAATCACCTGCGGAGTAAGCCCTCTCCCCTCTTCCATCTCCCTGCCCTATCCAATCTATTTATTGGAAAGGCATAGCAGCATGGAGATAAGTAGCACACAAGTAACTCACCGATAATTCACATAAAAACCATATCAAAACAAATCAATCAGTTTATCGCATTTCCTAGCGCACTTTTAATTCACATTTTATGGACTTTTAATCCAATCCTCTCCTGTTCACTTTGAATTTAAGTGATATCAGTGAATGATAAGGTACGAATAATTCACTAAATAACAACTATGTAAATTCAACAGCATAAAAACCAGAGCGCTATCTTCGGACTGGTTCCAGTAATTGATGGTTTGAGTCCGGCCCGCATGTCATACTGATTTATATCTTTCGTGTAGCCCTGCGGTAGGCACGATTTCATCCCAATACATCCAGTGGCATGTGACTATATGATCGACCAAGCAGAGTTAATGAAGAGTGTTTTAGCGGTTCTGCAAGCCAGAAACGTGTCATTATCAGAGAGCCCTACGCGAATTCTGATGATGCTTCCAACACGGTTACGCGTGAATGTCACTGTAATCGATGCTCAAAATGAACCGTTAACCGCGACACTGATGCTGGATCAGGAAGGTCAAGTGACCTGTAAGCTGGCAACAGACCCCGCTGATACCGTCGTTGATATCAGTCGATATAGAGTATGATTTAAATCTTCGCGTTCCAGCCAGCCGTTCCCAGCTTCGTTGTAGAATATTGCAATAAGCCAATCCCCAGCCAGCCCTGTAATGTAACCGAAGAAAATCGTGCGCAATGCGCACGTAAAAATGTCTGCCCGCCACGCGGGCAATCGCCGTCCAAAAGCTTCGCTCTCAAGCGAAGCAGGCACGGCATGTAAATTCGAATAGAGCCCTCACGGGGCGATTAGGCGAATTCGCGGCCCGCTAGGGCAAAGTCTCAAAGCGTATGGGGGTTAACACCCCCAAAACGCTGTGGAGACTGTTGTGGCTTTTCGGAACTACGATCCCGAAGTACTGACTAAGGGTTGCGGCTGCCACCAGCCCGGCTATCAGGCGACCCAACAATTATTTCTCCGTATCACTTCGTCACCTGCTCAAGGTGATTGAAAATAGAATCACAATTAGAAAGCGGGGAACACACAATGAACACTCAGACAAGAATCAAATTGAAAGGCCTCAAAATCTATACTGGCATGAGCCAGGAAACAGTCTGCTTTAACGCTACTGTCCTCTTCGACGGGCTGAGCATAGGTACAGCTGATAATGATGGGCATGGTGGCGAAACTCGCGTACTGTTCGAACCAGGAAAAAAAGAGCTGTTCCGCCAGGCCGAATCATATGCGAAGGGTCTTCTGCCAATCTGCCTTGGCGAACACAATGGCAAGCCATTTCTCATAGACTCAAACCTGATTGAAGTAATCGACCAGCTTGTCAGTGACGAGGAGCGTAACCGGAAAACTAAATCAAGTTTCAAGAAGGTTTACCGCAAGAAAATCTGCGTCTTACGCGAAGGTAGACTTTGGACAGTGGGCTACAAAAGCCAGGCTCAATACGCTTCATACATCGCACAAATCAAAAAAGAACATGGCCCTGATATCGTTATCCTGGACGATTTGGAACATGATGAAGCTTTCGAGCTGTACAGTAAGCACTTATACGCCTGACCATCAAGCGTGGTAGAATTGGATAATTCTAGCGCAGAGGATCACTATGAAAGTTAAAGAGCTTATCGCCCAGCTTCAGCTACACGACCCTGATGCTGTTGTCGTAATTGCCGGATTTGAAACCCAGAGTACTGGACTGGTTGCCGAGGCCGATACTATTAAAGAATGCGTGACAGTTCCTGTCCAAGCGGACAGCATGACGGGTGACCGTTCGTTGGCAAAGGAGGGTTCACCTTCTGTCTGGTTGGGATGGGGGAATGATTACCGCACGGAGTTCTTCGTTAGTGCCATCAACGACCCGGACGAATTAGCCTAACTATATCGAATACCCAAGAGCCTCTACTTCAGAGGCTTTTTTATTTGATGGGTCTTACGGGAAACCTTGTCATTCATTTACCAATAGTTGCAGGGCGTATCCTCCAGCGCTAAGTCACTTAACCCCCTTAATCGCCAGCCAGCATCTCCGGGTTCTGCCCGACCCGTGGATTACTTAACACCCTTAATCGCCAGTCAGCCTCTCCGGGTTCTGCCCGTACCGTGGGTCACTTAACCCCCTTAATCGCCAGCCAGCCTCTCCGGTTTCTGCCCGTACAGTGGGTCACTTAACCCCCTTAATCGC
>NZ_KQ089803.1:104564-127599 GCF_001034465.1 Citrobacter sp. MGH100 | reverse complement strand
GTGGGTCACTTAACCCCCTTAATCGCCAGCCAGCCTCTCCGGTTTCTGCCCGTACCGTGGGTCACTTAACCCCCTTAATCGCCAGCCAGCATCTCCGGGTTCTGCCCGACCCGTGGGTTACTTAACCCCCTTAATCGCCAGTCAGTCTCTCCGGGTTCTGCCCGCCCCGTGGATTACTTAACCCCCTTAATCGCCAGAAGAGAAAGATGATGTGTCATTGAACTGCATTTCGAGATCGCAAAATGAAGAAAAAACAAAATAGAATGTTAGCGTCTCAATCTGATTGCCGTTACAATTATACGCATAGAGCGTCATTTTACGAATTATACGTAAAGTATACGCATATGCGTTTAAATTCATAATTCAGGTTTGAGGGTATGACGAGAATGAATCTAATAGATAAAATTGCCCTTGTCGGGCAACGCATGAAGTCCGAACAAATTTCATTGAAAGAATCGTTACTGGCTTCTTCCCGGGTATCTGTATCAGATGACAGTGTGGAGGGGGTAGATCGCCTTATCTATAACCACTGCCTGAATAAAAAAAATCTCTCCGACTTCTTTGGAAAATCTCGAGTTACCTTCAATAAAATTCTCGCTGATCTCGAAGAAAAAAGGCTGGTGGGTCAACCTATTTATCAGAACAAAAACCACCTTTATACCCGCTGGGATGTCCAGAATATTATGGATGCCCTGGGTTATCCGCGCTATAGAGATTACTACCAGAGCCGAACAATCATTGTTCAGAATCATAAAGGTGGGACAGGAAAAAGCACGACCTCAGTGGCTCTGGCTGTAGCAGCAGCACTTGATCTCCAGTTGAATGCCAGAGTTTTAGTAATTGAATGGGATCCGCAAGGCTCTATTGGTAGCGGTATGATTCAAAGCGTATCTGAAGACGACGTATTCCTGACTGCAATCGACGCAATCCTGGGCGTGTATGAAGAAGGTTCTGAATATAAAAAATACCTCGACATGGGTTACTCTGAGGCTGAAATCATTGAGAATATGCCGTTCTCAACCCATCTGCCAAATCTTGATGTAATTACTGCGTTCCCAACCGATGCGAGATTCAAAGATAAATACTGGCAGTGCAGTAAAGAAGAGCGCACTCAGTTGTTGCTACGATTCAAAGAAGTGATAATGCCAGTCCTGAAAGCTAAGTATGACCTTATTATCTTCGATACCCCTCCAGAAGACTCGCCAATTATCTGGGCCGCTGATGAGGCCGCTGACGGTATTCTTGTCGCAGTTTCTCCGCGAGAATACGACTATGCATCCACAACTGATTTTATGCTGACGATCAGTGAGCGATTCCGTCAGTCTCCCAATAAAGGTGAAAATATTAAATGGTTTAAAGTACTGGCCGTTAACGTCGATGATAAAAGCCCATACGAAAAAATAGTCCTCGATAAGTTAATTCGAACCGTTCAAGACCTGTTTATGGCAACCAATATCAAAAACTCTGAAGCATTCAAAGCAGCTGCGTCACGGGGTAGGTCGGTTCTCGATATTAAGAAATCTGAAGAGTTATGTTCACCAAAGCAGCTGGATATTGCCGAAGAATCCGTAATGTCCGTATATCAACAGTTTATTAATGAGATAAAGAGTTTTTCAGCGAAGGAAGGAGTTAACGCATGAGTGATGAACAGCATATCGGAAACGATAAATCGCGTTATCTAAATACGCCAAAGCGAACCGATGTAGGCCACCGTTCCGGGTTAGCTAACCTTAAGAGTCCCCCTCGCATTAAGAAACTCTTTACCCTTCATAACGGGCGAAAACTTGAAGCTGAGCACGTCACTGTAGCAGCTGAAAATGTCGCTACTGAGACCGCCGTTCACCCAATGAACCCGCGAAATCAGGAAGCGCTTACCACAAACGCAGTACGAGATATCCTGCAACAAATTGAGTCAAGGGGTGTTGATACTGAAGGTGTTGCCGTTAAACGTGATGGCGTGTACCTGCTTATTGAAGGTAGCCGCAGACGTTTTTGCTGTATTGCGGCTCAAAAAGATCTGCCTTTATGGGTGCTACCAGATGATCTATCAGCTGAGGACATCAAGGCGATTATTACCGCTGCACAAACATCACGCCGATTCTCATACCGAGAGGTTGGGCTTCAGTATCTGGAACTAATGCAGGAAAAAGGATTCACCAAAAATGAAGAGCTTGCCCTCTTTCTTGGCATAAGCCATGTGTCAGTCTTTAAACGTATTCAGGCGGCGCGTATTGACGGTTCGTTGATAGCTCTGTTCCCGGATTATGAAGGTATACCAAACTCCTTCTACAGCCGGTTGTCCAAACTTCAGAAATACGTAGAGAGCAACCTTTTCATTCTTGCAGATGTAGTTGATAGGGTGAAAGAAGAAATTGCTAATCTGGACATCAGTGACATCCCGGAAGCGCAGAAAATTGTCATGGCGCAGATCACAAAGGCGGTTGAATTACTCGATCAAAAGCCACCTGCAAAAAGTTGGGAAACCCGTGATCTGGCTAATTTTGCTAATAAGGACAAATACGCCCGTATCAGCAAAAATGCATCGGGCCGTAAAGTTCGCTTTGAATTTAACCGAATGAGTACCGAGCTCATGGCAGAAATTGAAGCATTTATTACGGATAAACTGAGTAGCGAAAAATAACAATTCGCCATTGCTTGATTATCGAAACTGCACCTCCTGGTGCAGTTTTTTTTTGGCCGCAAACCTATTCGTCAGGAGGAGACACCGGTTGATAATAGGAAAAAAACAGCTCATGAGGTGGCTATGCTTTCGGAAAAAATTGTAACCCTGTTTTCAAATGACGCATTAAAGCGTTTCACGATTCTTGAGGCTTACGCCGAGCTAAAACGTCAGGGTACTTTTAGCGTTTTCCTTTCGTTCATCGATCCTCGTACTGATTGTCTCGTAGAGGGTAACTTTCAATTCTACCCGAACCCCGTTAAGACCTACTCAAACATGGGAGTATGCTATCTCACTGAACATCTTGGGCTAACGTTAAAAATCCCAAGCTCTATGGAATGGTGGGCTACACATGAAAAGTCAACATTTCATAACCAAGACATCACCTATCTGAAGGAGGGTGAATACGTAAAGGCAACCATTAAACTGGAAATAGGCTCGCGGATCAGAGTTCCTAATGCGTTCGAAGTTGCCCCTTCCATGTGAACTTAAGGCATATCAAAGTAAATTACTGACGAGGACGGCTATGGCACTCACGATAAAAACAGAAACACTAAAAGCTACCACAAGCCCAACATTTGAGGCTTTACGTAATCGTTATAGCCACCGTAGTTCTGACGATGAGATTGCCGTCGATCCGCTATGTTTATCTCGGGATGATCTGAATGAACTTTTACAGGCATGTCGTGGTGATGGAGAGTCAAAAAATCGACGAGCTCTTGAATCGATCATCACTGCACTGGAAGGTGATTTCGATAAGCCTGTGAGCAGTTTTCCGGCATTCGGTCGTGTGTTACTACAGTATCTGAAGTCAAATCGAATTGATGGCTGGATATACCGACGCGGTCATGACGGCAACCTGTACCCCGGTCTTGTTACAGCAATAAAAGAAGTAAAATCAGAAAAAAACTCTGACCGTCCCCCATCACTATTGTTACAAATCAGCTGGTATGGGTTCGGCGAATATTCGCACTCCAAAAAGGTTTACGGAACCCAGCTTACCGCCCTGAATTTCGAGCCTAATGAGGTGGCGCGGCGCAGTGTCGCTAAGACACTGGCCGACCGTGATATCTACCATGAAACGCATGAGCTGAAACAAGAGTACCTGGAACAACTAACGCGGTTTAAGGAAGTGGTCGACGGGCAATTTGGCAATCAGTTTAAAGCAACCGGCAGGGCTGTCAGAATGGAATCGTATAGCTACAGCGACCGGAATCTGGAAATAGCAGGGCATAAACTGATACACGATTTGCCTGATAGTGAGTGCGATGCCTACGGTGCAGAAGTGGAGTCGCCTCTTTTTGAAGATGACCAGTTTGGCCTTTTACCCGAAATTCCTGTGCAGCGTTATTTTGATCTCTCGCTGCAAGACTTTATCTGGATACATGCCAATAACGTAGAACCATACAAGTATGATAAAGAACTGCCAAAAAAGATGGTTTTGCCGGAAGACCACCGTGATTTACTCGATATACTGACCACGGATATCAGCGCTTTCACCAGCGATATTGTTGAAGGGAAAAGCGCGGGTAACATCATCATGTGCGTGGGCTCACCCGGACTTGGGAAGACATTAACTGCTGAAGTGTATGCAGAGGTCATTGAACGGCCCCTGTACTCAATTCATGCTGGCGCACTGGGAACCAACGCCGATGACATTGAGAAAAATCTGCGGACGATTCTGACCCGGGCTAAACGCTGGAACTGTGTCCTGCTTCTGGACGAAGCCGATGTGTTTGTCATGCAGCGTGGAGCATCACTGACTCAAAATGCCATCGTTGCGGAGTTCCTCCGTACACTGGAGTATTTCGATGGGTTGATGTTCATGACAAGCAACCGGGGTAGTGACATCGATGAGGCTATCATACCAAGATGCGCTGCAATCATTCACTATGATGTGCCGGAGAAATCAGATGCCCAAAAGATCTGGAAGATTATGGGTGAGAACTTTGGCGTGAACATTCCTGATGAACTGGTCAGATCACTTGTAAACACTTACCCAGAACTTCCACCACGTGACATCAAGATGTTGCTACGGCTCACGTTGCGAATGAGCGTGAAAGAGCAGGGGAGTGGTAGCATCCCGACACTGGATATTGTGCGGAAATGCGCGATGTTTCGTGGGATAGAACGAAAGGGAAAAGAAAAAGCCCTGTGATAACGATGCCGGGTTCGCCCGGCATACAACCTGCTGGCCCAGCCCAAAGCAATCCGAGTTCTTCAGCAAAAGCAGCAGCGTGTCGGAAATAACTGTGTTATAACAATTCAGGTGATCATGATGAGAAGTTGATAACAATGTTTAAGCTAAGTCCCATAAGAAAAAAAACAAACAAGCTGCATAAACTCCTTAATAACGGCTATCGTTTCGTAATCATGCATGAAGATGAAATTATTGAACCCTTCCGCTACGAAATAGAAGCCAGACGAAAACTATTCTTTGGCAGAAAACTCCTTTCTATTTCCGACCTCATCGACTCAATAAACGATAGTGTAAAAACCCAAGCAAAACGCGCCCCTTAACTATTCGTCACCTGAATAACTCCAGCTATGATAAACATTATTATCAAGCTTAAAGGTGATACTTATGAAACCGTTTGGGATTTTCTATTCAGTAGAAGGCTGCACTTGTTCACTGTGCCGCTCGCGTGGCTATCGTAAAAACAATGCATACGATAGATCTCTTCGTGTAAGCAAACACCGCGCCCGTCAGCAGGCCAAGCGTGAAATCCGCTCCGCCGTATTCAGCATCGACAATTAAGAAAGGTTGATGATAAATAAGAAGAATAACGAGGATAACAAATGACTGATGAAAACCAAATAAAGGTGCTGTTTTGCATTCTGCGTCGTCGATTCGTGGATTATGTCCCTGAGTGGCTTTGTTGAATAAATCGAACTTTTGCTGAGTTGAAGGATCAGATCACGTATCTTCCCGACAACGCAGACCGTTCCGTGGCAAAGCAAAAGTTCAAAATCACCAACTGGCCCACCTACAATAAAGCCCTCATCAACCGTGGCTCCATAACTTTCTGGCTGGATGATGAAGCTATTCAGGCCTGGTATGAGTCAGCAACACCTTCTTCACGAGGCAGACCTCAGCGCTATTCTGACCTTGCCATCACGACTGTGCTGGTCATTAAACGCGTATTCAGGCTGACCCTGCGGGCTGCGCAGGGCTTTATTGATTCCATTTTTTCTCTGATGAACGTTCCGCTACGCTGCCCGGATTACAGCTGTGTCAGCAGGCGGGCAAAGTCGGTTAATGTCAGTTTCAAAACGCCCACCCGGGGTGAAATCGCACACCTGGTAATTGATTCCACCGGGCTGAAGGTCTTCGGTGAAGGCGAGTGGAAAGTCAAAAAGCATGGCCAGGAACGCCGCCGTATCTGGCGTAAGCTGCATCTCGCCGTTGACAGTAAAACACATGAAATCATCTGCGCTGACCTGTCGCTGAACAACGTTACGGACTCAGAGGCCTTCCCCGGGTTAATCCGGCAAACCCACCGGAAAATCAGGTCAGCCGCCGCCGATGGCGCTTACGATACCCGGCTATGTCACGATGAACTGCGGCGTAAGAAAATCAGCGCGCTTATCCCTCCCCGAAAAGGTGCGGGTTACTGGCCCGGTGAATATGCAGACCGTAACCGTGCAGTGGCTAATCAGCGAATGACCGGGAGTAATGCGCGGTGGAAATGGACAACAGATTACAATCGTCGCTCGATAGCGGAAACGGCGATGTACCGGGTAAAACAGCTGTTCGGGGGTTCACTGACGCTGCGTGACTACGATGGTCAGGTTGCGGAGGCTATGGCCCTGGTACGAGCGCTGAACAAAATGACGAAAGCAGGTATGCCTGAAAGCGTGCGTATTGCCTGAAAACACAACCCGCTACGGGGGAGACTTACCCGAAATCTGATTTATTCAACAAAGCCTCCCTGAGTTTGAAAACTGTGTAGAAGAACGGGAAGTCATCAATGAAACGCCGAAGGGTTACCGTATGTCCGTCTCCTACGGCACATCAGTTTACCTGCACGCGGATTATGAGTTTTTCGAATCACGTCAGGCAGCGTATCAATGGTGCGCCCGCCGTGTGACCGCTAGCATTGAGAAGATGAAACAAAAAATGCAGGCGGCAGAAGCAACAAAAATAAAACTGATAGAAGCATCCGGGAACTGTGGCGAATAAGATGACACCACGTCAAATTATCCTCTCACATATTACAGCTGAGAAAGCACTCCCACGAGGAACGCTGATCTGGTTATTCTACGAGAATGCCGATGATTTAATCAGCCTGAATGAAGTGGGCGATAATCTTGAAAGGTGGCATCAACGAGTTGGGTCGCCTGAAGAAATTCAGGTGATACTGGATATGCCTGATGACGATTCAGAAGTCTGGCTATTCAGCCCAACAAAATTATTCTCCCCACGGGTAAAAACCCCCGTTCTGACAGCCAGAGATAGGGCAGTTGCTCGCTATGGCGTTTCTCGCGTTATGACGGCGGAGAAAGTTGTTTTTCTGTATTCAGGGTATCTTCTGCACCTCTATAGACAGGCATATGGTTTCACCGGCCCTGCGCCTGAAGTTCGGGTCAACTGGAGTGCCAAACATTCATGGGGCGGCAGGAGCTCAATCACTATTTCACCATCGTCCATTTATCCTGACAGTGATACACCGCGCTATCGCTACCATGAGTACGCACATATAGAGCAGCGTAAGGACATCGGAGCATTTTATTCAATCAATCAACTGGATCATATCAAAGGCGTAGTGGCACATGAGCTTGCGCACTTTTGCCAGCGCCACACTGGAAAAGATAATTTTAAATTTGGTTTTCCGGTACTCCCTGAAAAAAATTTCAGAACGGCTCATGGTGATGGGTGGCAGTTCTTGTATGCATTTTTCAGAACAGAATTAAATAAAAGAATTCAGCGATAACCCAAAAAAAGGCATAACCAATGTACCTTCTTTCCATTTTATTATTTACATTTGTTTATCTGTTATCCTTTAATTCTGTTATAGAGGAAAATAGAGACCGCTATTCCATACAGACTTTTGCAATAGTGATGATCACGATATTCCTGATATCAATGCCAGTAACAACAACTTTTGTGTCGTTGATGCTTGAAGAAAACCAGAGAGAGCATCGTGATTTGATTTCCTTCCTGCAAATCAATTCCGTTTGGTTCGCAGGAGCCGGGGGGCTGGTGGCTATCTTCTTGTCAGCCCTGACAATGGTTCGCCTGAAGCAAAAACGTATCCGTCACAAAACATCGAACCTTAACCTCATCGTTGTGGGCCTTTTCGCGGGCGTAGTCTCTTTTGCCAGCGCGTATAAGCATCTAGCTTTCTTCAGTGGGGATGATGCGGGAGTGTTTTTATATGAGGCTATACCAGCCATCGATGACATCGACTGTAACGCGCCAATACTCCTGGTGAAATGGGAACCTGACTCAAAGAAGCCAACTGCATGGCGATGCCCTACGGGCGTTGCATTCAATATCAATAGTCCTACTCCATTCCTACCTTGGGGTTCATATGAGGAAGGGGAGAGTTCAAAACTAAATGAAGTGATGACAATTTTGATGAAAAATGCGGTCAAAATCGAAAAACGTCGCCATCTTGATGTCATCATTACGAGCTAAGGCCTTGTAATCACTGGATTACAGGGCTTTTTTATGTACCCGAAAAAAAAGAGACATTTTGTCCCCAAATACGCTTCGTCACCTGTTTGGTGTGTGTTTAACTGGATTTACAGCAAGCAACGAACCTCGCGACACAATAACTAAAGCGGAGAAACACCATGAACACCGACGTTAAAGCTATCTTCGAACAAAGCCGTACCCTGGAAAATCTGGAAGGCGCTGCGGTACTGATGCGCAGCTTAGACAAAGCGCCATCATCACTCCGAGCACTGAGCGATTTCGTAACCAAAGCGCGTAAAAGCGGCAATACGGAACAGTTCGAAGAAGCCGATATCGGGCGTAACAACGTCTTTGCGGTGAGCCCGTACTGGTTGTTTGTGGAAGAGGGACTGAACCTCCGCGACGTAAATTATGACCGTGCGGTAATGTTCAAACACGCTTATCTGGAACGTCCTCAGTCAGTGCCTGTCATCCGCGTTAAACCAGTAGTAGTGGAAGGCGTAACCCGCCTGAAAATCATTGATGGCCACCACCGTTTTGCTGGCCTGATGATGGCGATTGCTGAGGGCGCGAGCTTCCAGAAAATCACCGTCGAGGAATTTGAAGGCGGCAAGGACGAAGAAGTCTACAACATGATCGAGAGCGCCAACTCCCTTCAGTTGAAGATGGTGGAACGCGCTGAAGGCTTCAAGCGCCTGATTGGCTGGGGTCACACCATTGAGTCGATTGCTCAGCGTCTGGGTGTCTCTCTGGTCACCGTTCGCCGCAGTATCGTGCTGGCAAACGCTGACTTCAGCATCAAGATGCTGGTGAAAGAAGATAAGGTATCTGGTGACGTTGCCGTTGACGTTATTAACGAATGTCAGGGTACTGACCGCGACCCGTATGAAGTCCTGATGGAATCCCTGAAAAAGGCAGAAGGAGCTGGGAAAACCCGCGTCACTGCCAAATTCGTGAGTTCCAAGAAAAAGACTGGCCTGAAACCGAAAGTTATCCGTAAAACCTTCGACAGCCTGTTGCCAACCCTGAGCCAGCTGCGCGACCAGATCCCGCCGCAGCCGGAAGGTGAGCATGAAAATCAGATCGAAATTACGGAAACCGTGCCGGAAGAAGTCGTCTTACGCCTGACTCCTGAAATGGCCCGTACCCTGATGGCTACCCTGGCTGAACTGGAATCAGCAAAACAGGCAGAAGATGCTGAAGCTAATGGTGACAACGACGGTGATAGTGCTGAAAACAACGGCGGTGCTGACGATGCGACTGATGCCGATACCGATGGCGCTAACCAGCAGAATGGTGAAACTGAAGAGACTCAGCTGCACCCGGTGTACTAACCTCCCAGCAGGTCTTTAACAGACCTGCATAAAATTCCTTTTCATTCTGATGGGCCGGATAAACCGGCTCATATTTTTGCACATATAAATGGCCGCATTTTGCTGCCTTAAATTTTTCGATGATAGACAGGAGCGCATTAAAATATCAGGGTTATAGACTTTTTTGGCTTTGTTGAATAAATCAGATTTCGGGTAAGTCTCCCCCGTAGCGGGTTGTGTTTTCAGGCAATACGCACGCTTTCAGGCATACCTGCTTTCGTCATTTTGTTCAGCGCTCGTACCAGGGCCATAGCCTCCGCAACCTGACCATCGTAGTCACGCAGCGTCAGTGAACCCCCGAACAGCTGTTTTACCCGGTACATCGCCGTTTCCGCTATCGAGCGACGATTGTAATCTGTTGTCCATTTCCACCGCGCATTACTCCCGGTCATTCGCTGATTAGCCACTGCACGGTTACGGTCTGCATATTCACCGGGCCAGTAACCCGCACCTTTTCGGGGAGGGATAAGCGCGCTGATTTTCTTACGCCGCAGTTCATCGTGACATAGCCGGGTATCGTAAGCGCCATCGGCGGCGGCTGACCTGATTTTCCGGTGGGTTTGCCGGATTAACCCGGGGAAGGCCTCTGAGTCCGTAACGTTGTTCAGCGACAGGTCAGCGCAGATGATTTCATGTGTTTTACTGTCAACGGCGAGATGCAGCTTACGCCAGATACGGCGGCGTTCCTGGCCATGCTTTTTGACTTTCCACTCGCCTTCACCGAAGACCTTCAGCCCGGTGGAATCAATTACCAGGTGTGCGATTTCACCCCGGGTGGGCGTTTTGAAACTGACATTAACCGACTTTGCCCGCCTGCTGACACAGCTGTAATCCGGGCAGCGTAGCGGAACGTTCATCAGAGAAAAAATGGAATCAATAAAGCCCTGCGCAGCCCGCAGGGTCAGCCTGAATACGCGTTTAATGACCAGCACAGTCGTGATGGCAAGGTCAGAATAGCGCTGAGGTCTGCCTCGTGAAGAAGGTGTTGCTGACTCATACCAGGCCTGAATAGCTTCATCATCCAGCCAGAAAGTTATGGAGCCACGGTTGATGAGGGCTTTATTGTAGGTGGGCCAGTTGGTGATTTTGAACTTTTGCTTTGCCACGGAACGGTCTGCGTTGTCGGGAAGATACGTGATCTGATCCTTCAACTCAGCAAAAGTTCGATTTATTCAACAAAGCCCAATGTGCAGAACTCATGCGGCGCGGGCAGGTATATGCTAACGCTTCCCGGAAATGCTGCCCCGGTAATCTTTCCCCCCAACTAATTGGGCTTGAAGGTTGTCGTGTTAGAGTCACTACCGATGACGGTGAGGAACGCTGTTTCTGGGTTGCAAAAACGACCGGATGGATGCCGGGTCACCTCGAAGTTCCACGCTCGAATACGGCTTATGGCCACCCTGCACAAGCGCATTACAAGTCAGTTCAGACTATTCGATAAGTCACCGGTGCTCCGATTTCGACATGATGCATACCAACCAGACTCACTACTGTTGTCATCGACAAGAATGACAACAGTAGTGAGTATCTATGGCTTATCCTCGGAAAACAGCCCATTATTCATGCCTCCCTCTTCCGGTATGGCATAGCTCACATGGCTTCAGATAAAAATCAAACCGATAAACTCGCCCGCGATATTAAAGACAAGGTTCTCGCCAGGCCTGCTGGCTCATCAGGAGAACCAGTGGAGTACCGGAGTGTCCATGAATTTATGACACTAACCCGCACGGGAACCCCTGCTGATGCCCGCCAGTTCCGGCTGGCTGTTAAAGCTAAGGGAATAGCTATCTGGCCTGATGATGACCCACGCGTAGGGCAGCAATTTGCACGTGACGGCATTCGCTGGGAAGTTCGTCTGAAGACCTTCCGGCCTGAGAGTCAGGATTCATTTGACGATGACCTGGATGAGAAAGTCTCACCAAAACGCTTTGGATATCGCCGGTACGGTGCGATGTCCCGTCCTGATCAGAAGAAATTCAGCGACAGGGTATACTTCAACTGCATGGAGCGGTGTGTCGTCACCGGTGTGAAGACAAAATGCAGGGGAGAAGCAGCACATCTGATTGAGCATCATAAAGCGGGCTCTGACCACTGGAGTAATGGCCTGTGGCTTCGGGCAGACATACATCGGTTATACGACAACGGCCTGTGTGTGATTAATCCCAGCACCCTGACAATCCATTTCCACCCCACTATCCTGGCTAAGGATGACGATCTCATCGCGTATGAAGCTCGGCCAATATTACCGACAAGAAAACCTGTAAACCCTGCCTGGTTAAAATCCCGGTGGGATGAACTTACCTGGCCGAAGTAAGCATCGTGTCTGACAACGGTAGTGAGGCCTAATCATTACCGTTGTCGTAGCAAACGGGCTTCAATGCTTGGCTCATTATCGTTGTCACCAGTCTGGTCAGCTCATAACTATTGCCATCGGCACTGAGATGCCGTCCTGCGCATCGAACTCACATCCATTGTCACTCGATTTTTGAATCTGCCGGGAGTGTAACCAGTGACAATGGTAATGATCACCTTCACATAATTAACGAACCGTTACTACTGGTAAGAGGGTGCATGGTCGACAACGGTAATGACAATTAAGGAAAGTACCTTTCTGTAATGACAACGGTAGTGACTTAATGGTTAACCCTTGTCTGGTTACCGGCAATCAAGTACAGGAACTATGACAATGGTAGTGAGTCATTACCATTGTTATGGCTCATCATACTATCCCTATATACAGCAAGTAGACGGCGTTGCTCACTACCATCGTCATTGGTTGCATGGGTAGCAGAATGTTAGATGACAACAGTAGTGATTCTGGTGCTTCACCATCCGCCTGGTGACAACGGTAATGAGTGATCGAGATCACTATCGTTGTCGCAGCGTTCGGTATGGCTACAACCGGCAAGTTGTGCCTCGACAATGGTTGTGATCCCGCACTCACTTGATTCGTCATCGCCGGAACGACCCCACTGAAATGTACTTGGAAACGATGACAATGGTAGAGACTTGAAAAAATCACATCCATTGTCATTGACCAATCAGGTTAGCTACGACAGCGGTTGGACTCATTTCCATTGTCACCGACAGGCCATGTATTCATACAACGACAACGGCAGGGAGTGACGCGGTCACTACCACGGTCATTCATCCCGCCCCTCAAGTACGAGCAGACAGTACGGCGAGTGAATCCTTACCATAGCTACCTGAAAGGCCTGATTAACCTGGAATGCATATGACAACGGTAATGACCAACAGAACTCATTTCCGTTGTCATTGTGCTGGTGGAGCAGTAAGAACTTGGTCTGAATCATGAATGACAACGGTAGTGAGTATTCTTAGTCAATACAGTGGTCATTCAAATGCGCCGGGAGCAAATGACAGCGGTAGTGAGTCAAATCACTCATTACCGTTGTCATTGTGTCATGGGAATCAGCGATAAATCCGTACTGACGATGCCGACAATGGTAGTGAGCGGTATGAGGTCTTCTCCGAGAAGCTGCTCTGGAGAGTTGTCGATGATGACAACAGCAGTGAGCTGCCAAGACTCATTGCCGATGTCATGGTGTCATGGGTATCAGCGATTTGTCTGTACCGGCGATTCCGACAATGGTAGTGAGCGGTGTAAGACCTTCCCTGAGAAGCTGGTCTGGAGAGATGTCGATGATGACAACAGTAGTGAGCTATCTAGTCTCATTACCATTGTCATGAGTGGTCACCCCGCAATGACAACAGTAGTGACCGCGTCACTCAATACCGTTGTCATTAAGCTAAACAGGATTCTCTGACGATGTGCAGGGAGGGAGGGTTCCAGGCCGTCATCTGACAGCCCGGAGGGAATGCTAGCTGGCGGGATTGTTCTTTTTCTGGCTTCTAAGGCTGCGAATGTAGTGAAGTTCTTCAGCTGTTAAGTCATGGATGGTTAACGTTTCATCCCCATCAATGGGCTCATCTGGTGGGCACAATTCACCTTCCAGTGGCTCACCATTATTTTTACCCGACGTGCCATTGTTCTCCTCATCAGCATCACCCTCGCCATCACCATCAGGTGGTGGTTGGATATTGTTCAGATTCAAATCAGGATCGCGTTTGTGGATCTGGAAATAAACCTTCCCATCTTTTTTTACTTCGGTGTACTGAAGGTAACCAATGGATGCCAGCTCCTCCAATGCCTTACGTACTGTGGCGTTCTGGCTGTTGGCACGGGTCTTAAGATTTAATCGGTTCTTAAGTCTCGTTAAGGAGATCGGGATTGGATTTGGTGGAAGTGACTCAATGAACGTGTAAAGCGCCTGTGCGCTCTCTTTTTTCGCCAGTTCCTTGATAGCCTTCAGCTGCATCAAAACCTTGTGGTCGTACTGATACAACTCGAATATCTTAGGGTCTATCTGTAGCTCTACCTGATCAGAGTCCGGGTCAAGCAAGGCAGACTGCACCAGGTGCGTCGTATACACCTTTGACGAGTGGGTGCTGGTGAAGGACAACATCACGGATGCCAGCCTGCGTAACGACGCGTCGATACGCTTACGGGATGCGGTAGAGGAACGATAATTTTCAGGGTTACAGAGCTTCAGAAACTCAGTAAATTTGAGGCTGATCTTATCGTTATCAATCGGATGGTTAGCTAGCGTTCGGATGATTCCCATCCACGTTTTGAAGTCAACAGACATATCGAGGCGCTGACCCACGATCGAGATATTGGTGAAACCCTCGCTCTCCATCAAAGAAAGTGTCTGTAGTTCTTTCGTGGCATCAAAGCCAACAGTTTTGTATTCACGACTCTGACGGCCAACGCTTTTTGGTGATGGCACAAACAACCCAAGGCGCATGAGCGCGATAGACTGAACCGTCCTGCTGCTATTAGGACGTAAAATAATTTCTTTACCTGTCTCTCTCTCTGTTACAGAGAAAGCCCTGGTAACCATCTGGCCTTGCTGCTCAGAATCTTTCTCATTGGTCATAGTGGTTTATCGACTGTATTAATCAACAGATTATTGAATACTATCGCCCAAAGCCCTCAGTGTCACTTAAGGGATCTCTGCGACGATCTCAGATTGTGCATAAGTCCAGGCTAAAAAAACGCCACGACTAAATATAAAACTCTGAAATTCACATAAAAACAAATACATACGTAGTTTATCAACAAAGGAGCAATTCCGGTGAAAAAGATCCTTTAAAAAATCACTACCATTGTCGCCGCAATCACTACCGTTGTCAAAAAACTCACTACTACCGTTAAAAAACTCACTACCAATGTCAAAATAATCACTACCGTTGTCACCGATTGGCTTCCAGGCCTTGTGCCGTCTGGCTTCCGAGCTGCGGGGATCTCTTGTGATCTATGGGAACTCGTAAGGTACTAATTATTGGAACTACCTTGTGGAAAATGGGGATAAATTCTCTCTTCGAGTTAAATCAACATCGAATAGCTAAATTGTCGAAAATATGTACGGGCATGAAAGGAAAATGCGTATAGAAAACAGTGGATAAGATTTTAATAATTTTGTTTCATCATACAGGTGATAGATGGTATCTATATGAATTATAATAGAAATATACTCAAAACTCTTTAAGAGTTATACCTTCAGATCACACAATAAAACTCACTACCATTGTCACAAATACTCACTACTAACGTCGAAATAGTCACTACCAATGTCATTTTAATCATTACCAATGTCAAAAAAGTCATTACCATTGTCATAAAATGCCCTTGAGCCCAGTAACCATGCGGCTTGCAGCGTACAGGGATCTCTTTTGTACTCCGTTGCACCTTTGGGATCTCTTTATTGGAACTGTCCTGTGGAAAAGTATCTTTTTTGCCTTCGTCAGCTACTGACTCGGTGCTTTACTGATTGTGTAAACAAAACGATAAGAGGCACTCACATGTACGCAACTGCAAAAGAAATTATCGCAAAGCTGCAAAAAATGAACCCTGACGAAAAGGTGCTAGTCCGTGTCTGGTACAAGTCTGATGTTCAGGAGTTAGCAATAGACCGAAACATGCCGCAGGTTTCAGCTAGCGAAGCTGAGTCGACCTTAGCGTTGATAGACCGAACTCACGATGGTGATATCGGTATCAACTGGGATGTTGTTCAGAGTGGTATTGAGACAGTTCGTAGTGGCCAAATTTAAGCAACCGAGTAACAAGGACGTGACTCAACTAATCCACATATCCACCGGGTAGATCAACAGATCGATCCAGATTAAGACCAAATAGAACCAAAAAGATCCCCGCTCCCGCAAACCCGCAGCTGGTAAGCTCTGAAGACCTGCCCCGGTGGGGTTGAGAGGGAAAAAAGTGAGCTCTGAAGGGCTGTCGGTGGGGTTAGCCTGGTAGCTGGTGGTGTTCAAAGGGAATAACGGTGGGATTGGAAGGGGAAAGGAACTTAATTATCAACATCTGCTGTGCTAATGAAAACATCAAATAAAAACATAATCATACGTAACAAATCTCAAAAATAGGTGATCGGTATTCATTTTTTGTCCACACTGGCAGCAGATCAAAAATTTGATGTCAACGACATTTATCCGATTCATCTCTGAAATAACGTATTGATTTAGTACAAATAAAAACCAATACCCGATAAATGGGGACTAAATGACCCCTATTTCTCATGATCAATAAAAATCACCGTGATACATTCGCCCGGACTGGGCATTCCAAGATACCCGGAAAATAACAATAAAACTGGGGGATCCACACGATGAACTCGAATGAAGTTCTTCTTTTCAAGGACGCTATTCCCGACTTCAATCAGCCGTCGACTGGAAAGCTGACGGTGACAAAAAATTCATCAGTACAACCTGTATCACTGCTCCGCCTGGGCGTTTTTACTCCCAGTTGCCGAACAGAGGCAACGGTCACGCTAAACGTGACGGAAGCGCTATCCAGTCTGGAAATTGCAAAACAGGAAGGGTACACGGACATAAAGATCACCGGCCCGATGCTGAATTATTTCCAGGACTTCCGGTGCTGGACAGCAATCGTCCATTCCTTCAGCGTATCGCCTGATGCGCTGAAAGGTAACCGGATTAAAATGCCCTTTAGTGAATTTGCCAAACTCTGCGGCTACCCATCAAAACGCTACAGCACGAAACTGCGCAATGAGATAGCCGATTCGTTGACGAAGATTCGCTCAAAAAGCATTCGGTTTGAGAAGAACCCGGGGATCACCAAGTTCAAAGTAGCCGGGTTGCTGAAAGAGGCGGAATTTGATGGTGAAAGTGATTACATCATCCTGGAAGCCGACGAACGACTCTGGGATTTGTACCGTTCAGATCATCTTACTCTGTTGCGGAAGAAACCCCTGGAGCTACTTACCAGGAATGAAACGGCTCAGGCGCTCTATACATTTTTTGAAGCGCTACCTCAACATCCAGCCCCGATCACCTTTGACAGACTTCGACAGCGTTTACTGCTCAATGGGCGCATTGCCGAACAGAACCGGAAAATGCGAACTGCTCTCGATGTGCTTGCCAGCATCGGTTACCTGAAATTTTACTACCTGGTGGACACCAGCGTACCCACCATTCAGATCACGGATCGGAATCCCAAACTAACAGGTTCCTGATGTTTGAAACGTCTTTTTGCCCGGTTCCGGGAATGTGCTGTCTCATTCCCACCGGTCAAAAACACTAA
The DNA here is from genome assembly GCF_001034465.1 of Citrobacter sp. MGH100. NCBI lineage: Bacteria > Pseudomonadati > Pseudomonadota > Gammaproteobacteria > Enterobacterales > Enterobacteriaceae > Citrobacter > Citrobacter sp. MGH100. The sequence continues at coordinate 110,263 of NZ_KQ089803.1, read as the reverse complement.
GTTGACGTTTCCCTCTCAAACCCACCCGTGATTTTGTAGTCGCTAAAGGATAAATAGTCCCATTTACATCTGAAAAGCTGATGGGGCGCGTCAGGCCTCTATTGAATACAACTTGTATTACCATGAAAAATAAAGAAAATAACACTCCTCTTTATAATTACTGCTGTTCGCCTAATCCCAAAAAGATACTTTTTTAATCTGCACAGTTTTTATCGCCGGTGGGAACGAGAGGGAAGGGGAAAATATACCCGGTGGGATTGAGAGGGAAGGCCTGTAGAAAACAACCCGACAATCTTTTGTCGGCTGGAATGACCAGGGTAAATTAAGTTCTGGAGGATAGTTATGACTTCGACATTTGGTAAGCAGCTGAAGCTTTATGCAGACCGGCAAACGGGCGCAAAACGTACTGCTCTTGATTTTCAATATGTGGTTTCGCCTGGTAAGGATGCGTTTCCCACGGTGAACATCACTATGGCTCCGATTGCTGATGGCGCAAAAGAAGCCCAATGGGAGCTTAAGCGCGTCATCCAGCTGAATCGCTATGAATTAACTCAATGTTGCGCGGTATTGTTCGGGCTGGAAAAGGAGATGAGGGCAAACTTTCACGGAACCGATAAAAACAAAGGTTTTACGCTCATCAACAATGGTGCATCCGGCTGCGGGATAAACTTTTCTCATGGTGGGGATATGCTGACGCATATGTTGAACCATGCCCAAAGAATGGAAGTAGGGGCATTTATTCTGAAACGGCAGGCGGATGCGTGGGATATGAGTGTCAGTGACGTTCTTGCACTTTTGCGTCAGTCCGTGGCCATCAAACGGGCATAAGATCACGAAGCAGGTTCAAGAACAGGCTTACCGTACAACAATTTTCAAATCCAAACTGACCCTACTTAACTTCAACTGGAAGGCGCTATGACAGAACATCAGCAGAATAGAAATGTTTGTGAAGTCGGGTTAGCCTGTGAAGCCATGACGATTGATCCCAAAACCATTCAGTCAGCAGTAATGCGTAAAGAAGCCACGCAAGTTGTTATTCCTCACTTTAAGGGGGTTTGTCCTGCTTTTGTCGAATGGGCTGAACAATGCTTACCTGGCGATAAACTTCCTCGTGGGAAATTTTTTAGGTCACGAGAATGGATGCGTCAGTTCACCACTTGCCAGATAAACTACAAGACAGATCATCCAGATGAAGGAAAGTATGGATGGCTTTTTGAAGGAACCAAATATTGAAAAGTTAAGGAGATATGATTAATGCTAATTTATGCCGCAGATCTGATTTTACCCTTAAAAATTCTGCTGGTGGTATTTGTCGTGACTATCATAGGCGCTACCATCGGGTTGAAATTTGTACGCTCCGAAAACAAGATCGTTTGCATGTGGCTCGTGCCAATAGGCTGTCTTGGGGGAATTTTTGCATTGATGATGTTTCCATCAATTACCACAAATGATTTGTTGCTCGGCAAGAGATGGTCGGAAGATTGTCGCGTGGTCGAAAAATACGAACGCCACGCTTTTGAAGCACCGACGAACCGGCTGATTTGTTCGGGGGTTGATGAGCATGTTAATTCAGAAAGTTATGCGGTATTAACGAAAGCTTACCGGGAGCGGGGGGGAGAACTTATTTCGGGATCCCATAGTGTTGAAAACTAGCCTTCAAATCTAATGCTACGGAGTTTGTTAGCGCCAATGATATAAGACGGTAATTCACCATTTGAATTGTCCGCTCCACCCAACATGTTGTTTCCTTGAGGTTCTCACACCAGAAAGGACATCGACATGCTGAGCAGAGAGGACTTTTACATGATAAAACAAATGCGCAAGCAGGGTGCGTACATTATCGATATTGCAACTCAGGTGGGTTGCTCTGAACGCACCGTCAGACGGTATCTTAAATACCCTGAGCCACCGGCCAGAAAGACGCGCCACAAAATGGCCAAACTGAAGCCGTTTATGGATTATATCGATACACGTCTGGCCGAAAATGTCTGGAATGGCGAGGTCATCCTCGCAGAAATCAAAGCGATGGGTTACACCGGTGGTCGCTCCATGCTGCGCTATTACATCCAGCCCAAACGCAAAATGCGTCCGTCGAAGAAAACGGTCCGCTTCGAAACCCAGCCCGCTTACCAGTTGCAGCACGACTGGGGCGAAGTTGAGGTGGAGGTCGCCGGGCAGCGATGCAAAGTTAACTTCGCGGTTAATACGCTGGGGTTCTCCCGTCGCTTCCATGTCTTCGCCGCGCCAAAGCAGGATGCGGAACACACCTATGAGTCGCTGGTTCGCACCTTCCGCTACTTTGGTGGCAGTGTGAAAACCGTGCTGGTTGATAACCAGAAAGCGGCGGTGCTGAAAAATAACAACGGGAAAGTGGTGTTCAACTCCGGGTTCCTGTTGCTGGCCGACCACTATGACTTCCTGCCGCGTGCCTGTCGTCCGCGCAGGGCCAGAACCAAAGGTAAGGTGGAGCGGATGGTGAAATATCTCAAGGAGAACTTCTTCGTCCGCTATCGCAGGTTCGACAGCTTCGCTCATGTTAACCAGCAACTGGAGCAATGGATGGCTGATGTGGCTGACAAACGGGAGCTTCGCCAGTTCAGACAGACCCCGGAACAGCGCTTCGCGCTCGAGCAGGAACATCTGCAGCCGTTGCCTGATACGGACTTCGATACCAGCTACTTCGACATCCGCCATGTCTCCTGGGACAGCTATATCGAGGTTGGCGGCAATCGCTACAGCGTTCCCGAAACGCTGTGTGGCCAGCCGGTCTCGATACGCATATCGCTGGATGATGAGTTGCGGATCTACAGTAATGAGCAGCAGGTGGCATCACACCGGCTCTGTTCAGCATCATCTGGCTGGCAAACGGTGCCGGAACATCATGCCCCGCTCTGGCAGCAGGTCAGCATGGTGGAGCATCGTCCACTGAGTGCGTATGAGGAGCTGCTGTGATGCATGAACTTGAAGCGCTGCTGAGTCGCCTGAAAATGGAGCACCTGAGTTATCACGTGGAAAGTCTGCTGGAGCAGGCAGCTAAAAAAGAGCTGAACTATCGGGAGTTCCTGTACATGGCGCTGCAGCAGGAATGGAACGGCAGGCATCAGCGCGGTATGGAGTCCCGGCTGAAGCAGGCTCGTCTGCCGTGGGTCAAAACGCTGGAGCAGTTCGACTTCAGCTTCCAGCCAGGCATCGATCGTAAGGTCGTCAGGGAGCTGGCCGGTCTGGCGTTCGTGGAACGCAGTGAGAACGTGATCCTGCTGGGTCCTCCCGGAGTGGGGAAAACCCACCTGGCTGTAGCCCTCGGCGTGAAAGCGGCGGATGCAGGTCACAGGGTGTTGTTCATGCCACTCGACAGACTGGTAGCAACGCTGATGAAAGCGAAGCTGGAAAACCGGCTGGAGCGTCAGCTACAACAGCTGAGCTATGCGCGTGTGCTAATCCTGGACGAAATAGGCTACCTGCCGATGAACAGAGAGGAAGCCAGTCTGTTCTTCCGCCTGCTGAATCGCCGGTATGAAAAAGCGAGCATAATCCTGACATCAAACAAAGGCTTCGCAGACTGGGGAGAGATGTTCGGCGATAACGTGCTGGCAACGGCGATCCTGGATCGGCTGCTGCACCACTCAACCACAGTGAATATAAAAGGAGAAAGTTACCGGTTGAAGGAAAAACGCAAAGCCGGAGTGCTGGCTAAAAACGCAACGCCAATCAGTGATGATGAAATGGCGGAAAGCGGACAACAGAAGTGATCAAATAGCGGACATTAAAAATGGCGAAAAACGGCCATAAATCTTGGCGTTGACAAGTTTTCATGAATAATAATCACAATGTTTTTCCTTGCAATGAATTGGGTATGGGTGATTCCAAATCGGAATTGGAAAGACTCCTTGAATTATGTGAATCCACTCCGCAAACAGGCGAGCCTAACCCCCAGATAGCTAATATGCAAGCATTTTGGAATCGATAACTGGTGGCTCATCTCATATCACTGGCTTCAATTTTTGCTCTCATATTCTTAATGGCCGTAAATTTTCCACACTCAACGATGCAGAGATAAAACAGCTAACATCTCTTCGCAATGAGGGGCGAAAAGACGGTTTTGTGGTCAGAATTCAACCTGTTGATGTAACCCCTGAACTTCAGCTTGAAAGGTATCTTGCGTCAAGTTGGGAAAGCGAAATCGAGATTTATAAACGCGTACCGTCGATTGTCGTGATCTGTAAAATCTCAGGTCTGTCTGCATTGGCAGGCTCGGGGAACAAAATGTTTTTAAATATGGATTACTTAAGTTGCGGAACTGAAACTGATGATCAGGATTGCCAGGATTAAGTCACTGATTGGCGGTTGCAACGAGCTTTGGGTTTGTTAGACTGGCCTGACATACCTTCCCCCATCGCGGGGTGCGTTGTCGGAGTATCAAAATATTGTTTTCCCCTATGCGGGGTTTAATTAGTGAGTAGCGACTGCCCGGGTTAGCGCCTGACCCGTGTCAGACTTCTGAAGGATATTTTGATATTAACCGTCCAGCTGGACGGTTTTTTTTCGTCTGTTTTTAATTTGGATAGTGGTATGGGTAGAAAAAAACAATCAAACCGCAGTGTATCAGCGCCAGCTGTTGATGCTGAAAAAGAAATTATCGACCCGAGATGGAACATCTTTTTCTTTGCGGCAATTGACCGACCGTGGGTGCTTAACCCGCATCTTTTTTACGCTGAACAAGCGCAGGAACGTTTGCTGTCGCAGTTCAGTGATGTGGAGATCAGGAGTGAAGCGACAAAGAAAGGCGAGTCATTTATAGAGTCAGCTGGAGACTGGTTCAATCCTGATTACCACGACGAAAGTGACGTATACGAGAATATTGAACAGATTGAAGCTTGCCACTGGGTTGCGTTGCGGGAAATGAAGGTCACGGTCACGCTTTCCCTGACCGCTGGGATGTACCACCAGTTTGACAAGGCATTACGAGATCTGCTTATCCGGGAGGCCAGAAGCTGGCGGTGGCTCGACATGGTTGTGATATCAGATTTGATCTGGAACCTCAGTTTTCCGAGGCTTATGGATTTGATGGAATGGCTGGGTATTGAAGTACGAAACATGCCATGTTTCCCGTTAATCAGTGCATGTCATCAGGTTGTCAACGTTTATAAACATGGAGATGGTGATGCCCACCAGAAACTGGTTAATGCTCACCCGGAGTACTACTCAGTATGGCAATGCGAAGGTTATCCGCAAGAGAGACCAGCTCGCCACGAAGAACTTGAAGTTTCCGAGGAACAGTTTAGAGAATTTGCCGAGGCGATAACGGTGTTCTGGAAGAGTCTGCCGGAAGGACTATCTTATTCGGGGATGGGAAAAGAGCCTAAGTGGTTTGGCAAGGCTTATGAAAAAGTGAAGTGCGACAAAGAAAAACGCGAGCGTAAAGCGGAAGAATAGTGGGGCACTCTAGCCCCACCGAAACAAAAGGAGAGTCAGACAGCCGGTGACGGTTGCCAGCCTGATTGAGTCTGGATCCATTTGCCTACGGAAATCATGTGAGCCTGTACATAAATTTGTGTAATTGCCTGATTTTGATATGTTCAATTCAACATCAAAGGCAGGTTACTTTATGGACGAAAAACAGTTGCAGGCTCGAGCCTGTACATAAATTTGTGTAATTGCCTGATTTTGATATGTTCAATTCAACATCAAAGGCAGGTTAC
>NZ_KQ089803.1:10167-104464 GCF_001034465.1 Citrobacter sp. MGH100 | reverse complement strand
ACGATAAAAATCAGCCTAAACCGGGCTCCAATACCCGCAACGGCTACTCAACAAAGACCGTAGCGACTGCGGATGGTCCACTTGAACTGCGTACTCCCCGGGATCGCGAAGCCACCTTTGAGCCTCAGTTGCTGAAGAAAAACCAGACCCGCATCACCGGGATGGATAATCAGATTTTATCCCTGTACGCCAAAGGGATGACCACCCGCGAGATAGCGACTGCATTCAAAGAGATGTACGACGCGGATGTCTCGCCAGCGCTGGTCTCAAAAGTCACTGACGCCGTCATGGAGCAGGTTGTTGAGTGGCAAAACCGGCCACTGGATGCAATCTATCCTATTGTTTACCTTGACTGTATTGTCCTTAAGGTCCGGCAGGACAGTCGCGTCATCAATAAATCCGTGTTCCTGGCGTTGGGCATCAACATCGAAGGCCAGAAGGAACTGCTGGGTATGTGGCTGGCCGAAAATGAAGGCGCGAAGTTCTGGCTGAATGTGCTGACAGAACTGAAGAATCGCGGCCTGAACGACATCCTCATCGCCTGTGTCGACGGACTGAAAGGCTTCCCGGACGCCATAAACGCGGTATATCCGGAGGCCCGCATCCAGCTGTGCATCGTACATATGGTGCGCAACAGCCTGCGGTTCGTCTCCTGGAAAGATTACAAGGCCGTTACCCGCGATTTGAAGGCGATTTACCAGGCGCCGACGGAAGAAGCAGGTCTGCAGGCGCTGGAAGCGTTCGCCAGCGCCTGGGACAGCCGCTATCCGCAGATAAGCCGGAGCTGGACGGCAAACTGGGTGAACCTTGCGACGTTCTTCGCCTACCCGGCAGATATCCGCAAAGTCATCTACACGACCAACGCCATTGAGTCACTGAACAGCGTGATCAGGCATGCGATCAAAAAGCGCAAGGTGTTCCCGACGGATGAGTCAGTGAAAAAGGTCGTGTGGCTGGCAATCCAGGCCGCCTCACAAAAATGGACGATGCCGCTGAGGGACTGGCGCATGGCAATGAGCCGTTTTATCATCGAGTTCGGTGACCGCCTGAGCGGTCACTTCTGAGAAAAGGCATTTACACAGAATGGTGTACAGGCTCAATCATGTCGTAACCACCGTTCCCGTAGGACGACTTCACTTCTTCTATTTCGACTGGAACCGCCAGCTCGATGGGGCGGAACCAGCCATCATCACCGACTGTATACCGGCCTTCATGTTCCTTGCTCATTTCGCAGACCCGGCTGGGTGGAAGCCAGAAACCTTCATTTGCTCTTTCGGATGCGATACGAATAGCTTCATCCACGGAAGCGACTTCCCGGATGTGTTCGTTATGCGCGTTTGACATTTTGATCAGAAATGACTTCATAGAACCATTTTCCTCAGCTTAGGCCGGTAACGTTAATCGTCGGGGCGGTCGGTAATATTCCGGCGATAGTGTCCTCATATTGTACTCTGGCATGATGCATAACAGAAATTTGAGAGCGCGGGATTGAGAGGCGAAGTAGTTTGATGATAATCGCTGCGGGTGTACTATCAGCCTGATTCCTGGACTGAAGCCGAACGTCCAGCCGTGGTAAAACTGGTGAACGATGTTAACCTGGCATCGAGATATCGAGACCGTAACCATCTGACTGAATAAGGAGCTTTTATGCCGAATGGGAGAGTGATTTTTAACAAAAGAGGCCGATGGGACTGGCTTGATAGCGGTTGTGATATAGATGAGGATGAATTAAAGCAGGAAGAGTGGTTTGTTGGCGATATGTATTATCCGCCAGACTTTGAATACGATACGTCAATGCATGATCACCAGATTACAGAGTGGTTGTCTAAACCTGAAGAGCTGGTGCGGTATGAGCGAGGGCGTTAACTCAATTTGCTTATCTGAACTGGCTACATGATCTTTCAGCGTGGCCATTTCGGTTCTTCACATTTCCCTGACTCCCTCCTGACAGAACCGACTATTTCATCCATGAACCGCAAGAGCGGTAACTAAATGCCATATCGTGTGGCAGAGTGGTTTGCTCCAGTACCCGTCAAAATAGTCCAACATACAAAAACAGGGTAGCCTGCCCCGGGCTTCACCCGGGCCAGGCTACCCGGAGTCGAACCGTTAACCCGGAGTCGTGGGTGAGTAACGTCGAGTGCCCGCCTGAATTCCGTGCGGCCACCAGCATTGGCTTCACCTTTTTCCGACCGACACTTTCGTGCTGGTTTGCGGCCGCATCTTCGCCGGGCCGGAACACCCTGCATTTTGTGCCGGTGGCCATCACCGGTATTAGGATAAAGGGAAGAATATCGGTGATGGATTCCGGGATAATCGCCGGGAAAACCCGGGCAGAATTCACGTACATCACCCTCTATTAGTCCAACATACAAATAAACTTCCCCTTTCTGCCCCTGCGCTTCGCTTGGGGCAGAAAGGGGAGCCGTACCTGAAACCTCCGTGTCGTTTTCAGGATCGGGCCCGTGCCCGGGGTAACCATTCTGCCCGGGCCCACCATTTTAAAAAGAAACCGCCGTGCCCGGTCTGGCCATTTCCCCCGCCTGCGGCAACCGGGCCGTGCCGGTCTTTCCGTCCGGTTCCTGCAAACCCCACATAGGGACTCCGGTCGCTGGATGAGCCATGCGAGAAAATATGAGAAAAAGAGAGAAAAAAAGAGAAAAAAAAGAGGGGCCGGGGGCGCGAGGGTTTCAGTGGGTATAAAGGTCAAGGGCGCTTTGCAGGGTGGACGCGGGGGTGTTGACCCTGATCGCATTTGTATGTTGGACTAATTTTGCATATATGAAGACAAGAAAAGACGCGCTGCCGACAGAGCAGGTATACTCTCGCCATCAAATGTGCGGCCAGCGGCGGGGGATAGGTAACGACCGCAGGCCTCCGCGACCGGTATCAATGATGATGATGCCCTGCCAGGTAAAGAGTAGTGACGACGAAAGTGAAGGTGAAGAAAACCCGGGCCGAACGTAAGCAGCATAGCCGGGACATGCAGGCCAAACATGAAGCGGAAAAAAAGGCCGCTAACCTGCGTAATATTCTAAAGAGAGACATTCTGGCCACGCTGGGTATCCCTAAAAATCACGGTGGGCGGGCAGCTCTTTCTACATTCATCACCGAGCACTTACTGAAGGGTGAGAGTCAGGTTCAGATTGTTGCCATGCTAACCGGCAGCGAATTGATGAAGCGGGCACAGCTTGCCGAAATCGAGCGCCTGAAGAAGATCACGGAACTGGCCAATCAAACCCGCAGAAACGAGATCACCAACCGGGCGTTTGAGCGCCTGGGTATCACAACCCGGCATCCAATGGGCGATTTAGTGCTGAGCATGGTGCGCGAACTGGCAAACCAGAATTTAAATACCGGTGAGATAGTAGAACGCCTGAATGATAACGAAACCGTACTGGAATCGCGCCGCCTGCACAAAGAGAAGCGAGCGGATCTTGAACGTCAGATTGATGAAGGTATTGCCGAGCGCAAAAAGACCCGTGTTGATATGCGGGAAGTGCTCGCCTACATGGCCCAGAAGAACGGTACAACGTATACGCCTCCCGCAGACACCTGGCGATCTCCTGAACATCCGAATGGCGATTCACCGACCCGGCATAATGGAAAAATCAGAGAGAGCCGTCTGACCGGCGCTGAAAGCACCCAGAAAGAAAACCCACGTCAGTACGGTTTGCCCAACCTGAAAACCAGTAGCGCTTCCATCAACAAGGCCGGAATGAGTGAGGCCATTAAGCTGGTGGGCGGACGTGTGACGGAATTTCGCACCTATCTTTATGAGCATCGCGATACGGGACTACGCGCTGATGTGCTGGCTCGCCGGTTTATGGCTGAGTCAATGCAAGGCAAAAAGATGGTTGACCCTGTGCCGGTCAATGAACCAGATAATCTCCCGGCTCCCACACACGAACCTGCCAAACGTAAATGGACGAAGGAAGAAAAGCAGGAAGCGCGTGACCGTGCGCTGGCCGCAGCAAGCCAGGTCGGAAAGCTTAAAGAAGCGGAAACCAACGGCATTACGCACGATGTAGTGCGAGAATCGCAGCCAGCACCCCAGCCAGCCCTGATCTCCGTCGAAGTTGAATCCCGCGTCTCCATGCAGGAACCGTCTGTTGCGCCCCTGGCGCACCCTAAACGTGAAGGCTCTACAACCTGCGTGGTGACCAGGCCGGATCAGGCTGATTTCGCTGCTACCGTCCGTCGAAACTGTAACGACCGCTGCGTGATTACAGGAGCAAGCTTACGCCGCAGGACAGAGGCCGCACACCTGGTAGAGCATAGTGCTGGTGGTCTGGATCACTGGAGTAATGGCTTGCTGCTTCGTATCGATCTGCACCGGCTGTTTGACGACAACGTCCTTGCCATTTGCCCGGAGACGTTGACCGTCCACGTTGACCCTGTCGCGCAGGCCGAAGATCCCGATTTGCAGCAATACGATGGCCATGTGATTACCGGGCTTTGCCGTCCGATAGACCCGGCGAATCTCGTCATGCGCTGGGAGCGTTATCAGCGCCGGTTAGAACTGACCAAGTAAAACCGGTAATCCATCAGGTGCGAATCGTGGGAATGCGCCAGCTCGGTAACCCCACGTCACCGGATTGAACCATCACAAAAAAGGAGCCCACCGGGCTCCCCAAAAACGAATTGTTTTATTGTTCCTGCTTAGTTCTACGTAGGTACTCTTCAGCCTTTATCTTTATTTGCACGAGTTCAGCGTAAAACTCACGTTCCATTTGGTATGTTGGCATCTGAGTATAATACTCTTCCACCTGTGGCCAAATTCGCTGAAGTTCTGCATATAAATCATGGAGAGCTCTATCTGCCCAAGATGACGATTGGTAGGATTCAAGCTTTCTGATAGTGGCGCTAAGATGTACTAAACGCGCCACTAATACTTTAGTGTTTACGTATTGTGTTACGGTTCTATCCATGTGGTTTAAGTTACTCATATTATTCCCTAATGAGGTGCTCGCAGAATTACGAGGCAGAGATAACATAACCTTAAAACCTACATACGTGTAGCCCAATCATTACTTTATAGCTAAAAATGCCAGATTTACTCTATGGCCCCCAATCCCTACAGACCTACAGCAGATCTCGTCCACATAGGTCAGTTCCAGCGCAAACTATGGGATCTGAATGTTTGTCGAACGAAAACTTACGGTAGTGAAGTAATTGCCTGAAACATTGTAAATAACTTGCATAGAAAACGCCCTCAAAACAGCGTCCTTTTTTTATCGAAGTTTCAACGGTTCTGGTAGAGTTGTTTTCTGACAGATTTTATTATTAACGTGAGTGGACGCGTCTGGCGAATAAGCTGGTGCAACTTCCCGAAGCCCTCCAAACACCAGGAGACTTAATTTATGGAACTATCAACAATTTCTGAAGCGTTGATTGGTGGTTTAGTTGGTGGCACTATCGCAGCAGGTTCCATCCGGGTATTATTCATTCCAGAAAAGTTTGAGTGGATATTGTTAGCCTGTGTTGTCCTTGCCACTGTTGTTACCTTTTTCTTTGGCCACTCTATACCAAATCCATTTATGATGATAAGCAACATGTATAGTTATTGAATATATAAGACCGTGCTCGTTAGACGTGCTCTGATTGATTTCCATATATGTTTCAAAAGCTTCGGGCCAGTTTTTTCTGTGTTAGATAGGATAACAGAATATGATGACACTTCTTTTTTCGATTTACTGTTCCCTGGTCATTATCGCGGGCGCTTTCTTTAGCTGGTTTCAACGTGAAACTATCGCTACCCGCTGCATTCTTTTTGGCGGACTGGTGATAGTAGCAGCGATCAAGCTAACAACGGATTTTACGACTGTCGCTGTTTCCACGGTTCTGATTGAGGGATTTTTGCTAACGGCTTATGTTATTGCTGTCCGTTTTATTCAGTGCATTGTAAACAGGGCTGCATAAACAACCCGGACAGAATGCCCATCTATTTATATCAGGCTAATCTACGTGTGACATTTCAATCGCTGCGCGAGCTTCAATGCCCTTCGATAGCAACAAGTTTGCAATGCGCTCTGCGAGGTCTTGATTGGCGCAATGAAAGCGAATAGGCAACTTTTCATGTTTCTCACTATCGATGTAGAACATTACAGAATTGATACTGTATAGCGATGCATATGAAGGACGAGGTTCTATCATCAAATTCAATTCTGGAATAGAAGCTAAAAGTTTAGACATATAATCATCCAGCAGTTCAATACAAACTGGCCGGATAGTTAATAAAGCGGGATTTTCCTCCGAACTAGTCCATTGTCGTGCCTGTAATCTCAAAATATTGAGAAGGTGCAACGATTCATAAGGAATTGTCTTTCCCGTCCGTTCACCCAGGATAACGGATTCCAATGTGTTAATTCGGGATGATAGTCTTCTTATCTTCCGCAACTGATAGATGCTAAGTGTTAATGTTATCACAAATAAAACACCCAAAATAATTGCCATATTTATATCCCATTCGGTTTATTCGTATTATGCCGTGAATATCGATACTCCAGCTATAGGTGTTCGGGACATCCTCTACGCCGGTAGTATCTGCAAAAACTTGTTATTCCATCATATAGTGCATCTCTGAAAACACCTTTTTCGGGTGATACAGCCTTTCATTACTCGGTTCCCCTTTTATGCTGCTACCTGCCTATCAGGTGGTTAGTATGCTTACCAGCCACTTTTTACTATATTGTCCGTTTTGTTAACTGATTTGTTAATGCTTCCATTTGACAGGTCTGGAAAGATACTTTTCTGATTTTAGGGGTTTGAGGGCCAACGATGTAAAAAACCACGTTAATAGGTTAACCTATTGTTTTATTTTAATTATTAGGTGCTGCATTTACAGCTACTCCAATGATCATGGGGCTGATGGTCGATGGAACGCAATACCAAGTAGATTGATTGCATAAAGTTCCTTCAATTCCGATCTGCCCTCCCGTTTTCACATCCTACTTCAGTTCAATTTTGTTGCCATTCCTTTACAACAGCTTCCCAATTGGCCGTTCTCTCGACCAATTTCCCATCAGCATCCTTTCTTGTCCAAACATCCCAGAAATCAGGGTCATCAGAATGGGGTTGCTGCTCTTTCGTCAAATTTTTCATTTTAACTAAGACAGGAAGTTCAGATGCCCAGCCCATCAGTATTGCATGTTGAGATGGCAATGAAGGCAATTCACGGAGTAATCCTCGCAAATTGTCGGGTACCATTTTATGAACTTGCTCCTGATCTTTGTCATTGCTAATTCGATGCAGAAGAAAAGTATTACATTGAGATAAAACTGTAGGTGATAATTCTGATGGTCGTTGCGAAGAAATAACCATACCGAGACCAAATTTCCTGCCTTCTCGTGCAATTTTCTCAAATACTTGACAGCAAACAGCTGCGACATCCTGATTTTCACTGTCCTCACGATACCGTTTAATAAATGTATGTGCTTCTTCAGCAACAAGTACCGTAGGTAAAGATTTGTTATATAGTCGTCTATAACGTTGCAATGATTCAAAAATAATTCTTGAAATGACAGCTGTCACAAGATGAGTAATTTCAGTTGGTACTAAAGAAAGATCAATAATTGAAACGCAGCTATCACCATCACCATCTTTCCCAATATATGTTTCTAACCAATTAGCCAAGTCAACTCTATGCTCTGAGTCATTGGTTATGGGTTTCATTCTTGTATCCGCAAGCATTGTGCGTATTCTAGCTACTAGATATTCAACATATTGCTCGCTACCATTTTCTTGTGCTAACGCCTCTAAATAGGAGACTAAATTATTTCCGTCAAAAGGGACGGGGATATCCTCGTTTTTAGGAAGGAGTTCACACTCATCGCCTCCAAGGCTCTGAAATGAAGATAACACTCCATTTATGATGTTATCAACTGCGCTAACTTTAGCATTGTAATCTGGATATCTGCCTTCTCTTTGCCCACAAAAATCTTGAATAGAGATGATTAATTTATCTAGCTCAGGGCATGGTGTAGTTAATCTCGCTTTGTATTCTTCCAGACTCTGACGCCAAATATTAATTTTAGCCAAAAGATTTTTGGCTCCAGGGAAATCATTAAGTGCCGCTGCTCCTTTAGATTTATCCGCTTTTAAAGAAACCAAAATTGTACCTAGGTATTTTTTAACTTCTATATCTATATTCTTTTGTAAATCAAATTCTTCATTTCTCATTGCTCTCAAGGAGCGTTTTAGTAATGGAAGTTGTGCTTTAGGACTTGCTTGCGTGAATGATGCCCACTCCGAACTATTCCAAAACCATGAGGGTACTTGTAATTGGTTTTCACTGCCTTCAGCCTCAACCTTAAATACTCTACCTTTAAATTTCGTCGTTGGCCCCAAAGCACGTGCATACTCGCCGTTGGGGTCTAGGATGATAAATCTGGCATTTGGTTTTATTTGTGATTCCAATGCAGATTCGAGTGACCACTGGATTAATCCAGATACAGAGCAAGACTTACCGCTACCAGTATTTCCGAGCACTGCTATATGACGACCAAATAATCTATCAGGATCTACAGCTACATTTGCATTGTTCGCAAGTGGACTTTGTCCAATGATCACTCGCCTATTATTTCCAGATTCGACTATTGATCTAAGTTGTAAATCTGTCGGTAGTAAAATAGCAGCCCCAATAGAAGGAAACGATTCAGAACCTCGTTGAAATCTGAAATAATCAGTACCATCTTTGGACAAACGTTTAAGCATTCCCACCGGATTCAAACTTATTTTTTTTCGGGGGAATGGTAGATTTACTAAACCAAATTCTTGAACATCTCTTTGTTTTGGATAAGGCGAATGTTCTACAGCAAGCCACTCTATTTGCCCAACTAAGTAACCATTATCACATGATATTAATACATAACTGTTTACTCTTGGAAAGTTTCTAGGCGTTCCTGCATTCAAAGCAACAGTATCAGGTGAGTCAATCTCTAATATTGCTCTAATTTCATTAGGTGAAACAAAATCTACAGTGCCGACCCTGAGTTGCTCACCTTGTTCAATCGGAAATGAGTTCATTCAGCATCCTCGCTATTATTTGAAATTGTTGTACGATATAAACCCCTTGATTTCAATAGTTCTGCCATACGAATTGATGATCTGTCTATCGCTGCTTTAGGAAGATAAAAATCCACTAAATTCTTGATATCTCCAAAGTGGTCACCAAGTAATAAAGATATTTGAGCTTTTCTTCCACTTTCGTTTACAAAGCGCATAATTCTACCGAGTGGATCGCCGTAGGCAATTATTACTATATGCGTTGAGGGTATTGTCAGCATGTCAATAATAACACGGTTTATATGTTCATCTCCAAAACTATAACCATATGTTACCAAAGTACTATTAGGACGACATGTTGCAGATGCTAAGTCTCTGAATAGTTCAACATAAGGGTATTCTGATGTTTCTCGGTCTTTAACCGAGTTTGGATAAATCATTAATTGATGATAGTTCGCTGCTCCAGCAGCCTCCACTTGTAAAAAGGGTTCCACCGAACTCGCACCAAAAGGTAATCCAAATCGCCTTATGGCTCCTTCGGTAGTATACCAGTCCAATGAGCCATGTAATTTAGTAAAGCGCGCCACACCTTCCAAATATCTTGGTTCACCACGAATACCCGGTGGATTATAATGATAGTCGACTTCTAGTCGCGAAGATCTGAAAATAGGCGCTATAGTACCAACAAATCTGTCAATTAGTCGAATACCTGCTATTTCAGCTCCTGCTTCAATTATCCTGTCGTAATTCGTCGTGAAAATATGTAATCGATCCCTTGTCGCTGTTCGACTTGAAAAACTCATCAAAAAACGGTGATGCTGCCAACTTACTGATTTAGTGTATGATGGTGTTTTTGAGGTGCTCCAGTGGCTTCTGTTTCTATCAGCTGTCCCTCCTGTTCAGCTACTGACGGGGTGGTGCGTAACGGCAAAAGCACTGCCGGACATCAGCGCTATCTCTGCTCTCACTGCCGTAAAACATGGCAACTGCAGTTCACTTACACCGCTTCTCAACCCGGTACGCACCAGAAAATCATTGATATGGCCATGAATGGCGTTGGATGCCGGGCAACCGCCCGCATTATGGGCGTTGGCCTCAACACGGTTTTACGTCACTTAAAAAACTCAGGCCGCAGTCGGTAACCTCGCGCATACAACCGGGCAGTGATGTGATTGTCTGCGCTGAAATGGACGAACAGTGGGGCTACGTCGGTGCTAAATCACGTCAGCGCTGGCTGTTTTACGCGTATGACAGGCTCCGGAAGACGGTTGTTGCGCACGTATTCGGTGAACGCACTATGGCGACGCTGGGGCGTCTTATGAGCCTGCTGTCACCCTTTGACGTGGTGATATGGATGACGGATGGCTGGCCGCTGTATGAATCCCGCCTGAAGGGAAAGCTGCACGTAATCAGCAAGCGATATACGCAGCGAATTGAGCGGCATAACCTGAATCTGAGGCAGCACCTGGCACGGCTGGGACGGAAGTCGCTGTCGTTCTCAAAATCGGTGGAGCTGCATGACAAAGTCATCGGGCATTATCTGAACATAAAACACTATCAATAAGTTGGAGTCATTACCGCCATCAAGTATAGAATTTTTAGTGGTCAACAAATTCTTAGAACCACAAAATGAACTAAACATGTTTGTAAGATCGCAAAGCGGTGACGAAAGATAAACTGATATATCAGGCTCCTAAATGATCGCTTTAGCGGTCTTTCAGGAGCTTCCGGTTTAATTCCCCGCGCGGTTAGACATTCAGGTGATTCTGTCTACGTTTTTGCCCTGCCTCCGCCAGAATGACCACCACGCATGGGGTTTACCCTGAAGTGCTGCTTTTTCCTGAAGCAATTCAGCACTCACTGCCCCCTGAAGCAGTGAAACGGAGTCTCTCGCGGCATTACGGCAGGAATCAATAAGATCACTGGGCTTACTGAGCAAAATAAATTGCGATACTTTTGCCTGAGTATCAAACGCATAAACTCGTAACTCTGACGAAGAGGTAAGACTCACAATATTATGCAACCGCATATAATCGGTGTAATCCTCGCTACCCGGTTCACATGATTCATAAAGATATTTCTGCATTAGCGTTTGCGATGAAGAAAGGAAATCGATATAGCGGTCTGTTTTTTTATCTATATCCCGCAGTCGTTGAGCTAATGCTTCTTTCCTTATTTCATGACGATGTGTTAATTTCAGTGTAACCCAGCCGCCAATAATGGTGATTAACGCGCCCAGCCCGATTTTAACGGCACTGTCAGCCACATCCACCCACTCAACCGCCATCTGCTATCCCTTTTATTTCTGTGATGATCATGGCTATCAGTATAAATCCCCGGCGGATTGGACAGACAGCACTTTATGTCCAGTTAAATCAATACCTCGTCCTGGCACCTTTAAAGATGCACCAGTAATGTACAAAAAATGCTTTTCGCCCTAGACGTTCCGGCGCTATCGGAAAAAGTGTCCAGAAAATATTTCTGGTGAACGTATTTATTTTTGTTGACCCACATCGCAAACCGTGAGTCTGTTCAGAGCTTGTATCTGAGCAGGCGAAGGGTTGGACAAGCCCGGCGGGCGCGTCAGCCTGTCACATTGGGGTATACCTGAATGCATGCACTTAAATGTTCCCTTTCAGCATGGCCACCGCCTCAGCGCCGTCCATCGCAAACTGCACCCGGTGCCTTGCGGCCACGTCCAGCGCAAACACCCTGGTGTACACTTCCGTCGAGCTCACCGACTTGTGGCCCATCAGGCTCTGCAGCACCTTCAGCGGAATACCGGCATACAGCATGTGCATGGCGTAGGAGTGACGGAACGTGTGCGGCGTCACCGGCACGGAGAAGGTCACCCCGTCAGCGGCCGCGGCGGTGATGGCCTCATTCAGCCAGGTCCGTACCGTTCGGTCGGTGACCTCCCAGATGCGCGCCTTCTCCGTTCTGCCGGTGCGTTTATTACGGCGCTCCAGCGGAATTTTCAGTGTGGCCACCATCATCTCCAGCTGGCTGACATACTGGTGATCGGAGAGTGGAACCAGACGGTGAGCCTGACTGCCAGCCGGGGCCCGTCCTGCCGTTCTGGCCGCTTTTTCCGCACGTTGTTTGAGCGTGGCCAGCTGGACGAATGGCCAGGGCGACGCCAGCGAAAAATCGCCCCGGGTCAGGGCCAGCGCCTCGTTGATCCGTGCGCCGGTGTTCCACAGTGTCGCCAGCAGCATTTTGCGGTGCAGATCGGGAACGTAGTGGAGCAGGGCGCTCACCTCCGGCGCCAGCAGGTACTTCGGCAGCTCATCATGTACCAGGGCCATTTGGCGCAGCGCCAGCGCCGCCGGGTAGTCGATGGCCACCGGCAACTGCGTGGCAGAAACCATGACGCCCTGCCCGGGAACAGACGGCATCATCGTGTGTCTCCCGGTACTGACGCGTTCATGGCGGGTGCGCAATGCATGGATGGCGCACCGGGGTTATCCCTGCCCGGCAGGATCTCATAAGCCGGAAGTGCTGTGATGCGGTATGTACCGTAATCGGTGTAAGTCACTGGTTCGGCCTCCATGACTTCCCGTAATCCGCTTTCAAGATGGCGGGCTTTTGGCACCATGATTTTAAGAGTGCGCATATCAACCTCCATCTTCTGGCGCTCGTTTTCAAGGGTTGTGGTCAGAAGGTACTTTTCCGTATGGAATGGTTCGTCTTTTCCGTCATCTCTCTGTTCATACGTCACATCCAGAACCATCATGTCGCCGGTATTACTGACCACATATCCGCTGAGTCTCTCATCAATGGTCACCGGTTCTTTTTTGCCGTTAACAGGAATGACCGTCCTGCTCTGACAGACAATGGTCATTCCTGGTTTCTGAGTGGCGTTGAGCGCCCGCATTTCACTGAGGGTTGCTGCTCCGGGCCGGCCCTGGATCATACCGATCAGAAGCATTACCAGCAGGCCGCGTATTACTATCGTGTTCATTAACTGTTCCCTGATCAGACCGATCGTAGCGCTGAGTACATACTGAGAAATCCCGCCCACCGTCAGGGTTGTTCAGCCGCAGCGTTGGCGATCGCATCCACTGCTTGTTTAACCGAAAAGGACAATCCATCCGTATCTTTCGGTGAAAAATGTACCCAGTAGCACAAATACGTACCGTAGTTCTGGTCGGTATGACGAGTTTCATAATTTACGCTGAATGCGTAAATCTCCCGGTTGCCCAGTGGATAGTCTGTGATTTCGCAGTAACGCAGATAAAGGTCGCGCAATTCATCAAACAACTCTCCCTCTTTCAGCGGGCTCACTGCTTTGACTGCTTCACGCTGATCCATGAAATAGTCCACAGCGGCTTTTTTGGATTTAAATTCCTTCTGACCAATCTTCACCGGTATTGAACGTGCCATCCTAAACTCCTTTCTGGTTTGCTGATAAATAGTCACTCAGAGTAATCACACTTAGTGACATCATTGATTGCCACCTGATTAACTTTTCCTGCCGCAATCATCACCCACCAGATAATACGCAGACATATAAATCCGTAACTAAATTACCGGATGGCGGTTTTCTGGTGATCCGATTTCTGGCGTATTCCAGATTTTCCGGAAGTGTAACACGGTCAGGGAATAAGCAAAGCGCCATTTTATGGTGGTGAGCGGGCGGTCACGGGGAAGGGGAGGGACACAACATATAGCGTCATTTACAGCTGAAAACACCGCTACATCTTGTGTTTCATGGCAGCTGCGCGCCGGTGTGTCTGAAGAAGATCCGGAACTCACAGAAATCGGATCTGTATGGAGGAGGAATGATACTAATGCACATTAAACAGTAATGCAGCTTTATTATTGCTTAAAAGTTATTAATAACCAGCAGGCACAAATAAAGTTTATTATTTCCCTTATCGCAATAATTCTCCGAAAAAATTACGTGGGTCATCACTTCCTGTCATGTCAGGTTTGTCACGCAAGAATGGTTCAGATAAATCTGATCGGCATGGCACAACCCGAATGCAAAATGGGCTACGATGGAAAGGCTCAAAAAAATTCAGGGATAAGGAGAAAATGAATGGCTCAACTCAGGATCCGGGGCGTAAGAAGCTACGCGCCCGACAGGGATATCTGCTTTGATCTCAGCAGCAAAGTGACGCTCATCTATGGCCAGAACGGTTCGGGAAAATCCACGATCTCTGGCTATTTTTATGACAGTCAGGCAGATAAATACCGGCACTGCGCATTTGAGAGCCCTCACATCAGCCACTATCAGGTCTTTAATCAAGAGTATATTGACAGCAAATTTGCCCGTGCGGACTATCAGCCCGGGATCTTCACTCTCAGTGAGGCCAATCAGGAAAGCCAGGATAAAATAAACAGTAATAATAAAGAAAGAGCAAAACTGAGTGCCCGCCTGGAGAAACTTAATGAGGAGATTGCAGAAAAAGAAGGGATGAAAGAAACGATCGTCGACCACTGTGCCAGAGACATTTTTAACAGGACAGTAAATGACAGAAAAAGTCTCAGTGATTTTCTTGATGGCGCTAAAATTAAAAGATCGTTTTACGAACGTATGGTTGCAACACCACTTTCAGACGTGCGTACCACAACTGAGGCACTGACTGATAAATGGCGGATGTTAAGTCAAAGTGAAGGAACGCTTGTCGGCGAAATTCATATTCCCCCAACAACTGTCTTAACGGAAGAAGCAATAAAACTGATGCAGGAACCCGTTATGCCTGCAAGCAGCACGCAATTCTCTGCACTCATTCAAAAAATCGGTAATGCAGACTGGGTGCGCCAGGGGCAGCATTATATACACGACGATGTCTGCCCGTTCTGCCAGCAGTCCTTTAATGTCATGGCCTTTTCGCGCGAACTTATTCAGATGTTTGATGAGTCATATCAGACTTCTCTTGGAACACTGAGCCAGGCCGCAGAACGACTTGCTCAGGACTGTGATAACCTGGCCGAATTTGAACGCCGTGTTGCGACCCATGCTTTCGTTGATGAGGGGAGTCCGATACTTTCTCTGGTGAAAACCGTTAATAAAGGGGTTCAGATCTTACTGCAGCAGTTCCTCAATAAATTAAAAGAACCGTCTCAGGCGATAACGCCTGAAAATATACAGTCCGCTCTTTCATCGCTTCAGAATGAAGTGGACGCATTTAATACCCGGGTACGAGAAAACAACCGGCTGGCGGAGAACTTTGGCCAGGAAAAGAGAACCTTGAGCGCGGATGTGATGGCGCATCTGAGAAGGATTTGCGATGAGTTCTTTACTGAACGTGACAGGCAGCTTGGCGAGCTGCAGAACGAAGTCGACACCAGATTGCGTGAAGTTGGGATCCTAGCTGCCGGTAAGAAAACACTGGATGATGAGACGAATACGCTGACCGGACAACTCTCCGACATCCAGCCAACCATCAATATTATCAATGCAAACCTAAGACTACTGGGAATAACCGGGTTTGAGATTATCTGTCATGATGACGAAATGAAGCTTTATCGCCTTCGCCGGGGCAACGAACCTGAAAAGGCGGAAGTATTCAAATCCCTCAGTGAGGGTGAAAAAACCATCGTTTCCTTCCTCTACTTTATTGAATCGTGCTCGGGAAGTCTTACTCCCGAAACCGTTAATCCTGAAAATAAACTCATAGTTATTGACGATCCAATTTCCAGCCTGTCACATAACTATATCTATGAAGTCGCAGCACTCATTAAACGGAAGATTATTAAGGCAGCTGCCGCGAGACATGTTGTGATACTGACTCACAATATGTTTTTCTTCCAAGAAATACTGTTAAACAGTGGTCGCCTGCAGGATAACAGAGAAGCACCCGTAAACTGGTCTCTGCTCCGAATCATTAAGTCTGACTACAGCTCCTGTGAAAAGCTTTCCATGCACGAAATGCTCAATGAATATCAGGCATTATGGCAGACCCTGAAAGATGTCAGGGATGAGAAAACCCAGCCCGTTGTGCTGTTTAACACAATGAGGAATATTCTTGAGTATTATTTCAGCTTTGCCTGCAAGAATGAAAAACTTAAAGAGGCCCTGGAGTCTCTGGCAAGCGAACACAGTGATGCCGGAGAATATGATTCCTTTTACCGGGCTATCAACCGGCACTCTCATTCGGATGGCCGAAATATCTTTTCGACCGGCGTTATCGATAAGGAACGTTATCTGAAAATGTTCAGAAGAGTGTTTATTCAGACTGATGACGATGATCACTATCTGACAATGATGGGGGAATCAAAAGAACTGCCGGAAACAGGGGATTAAACAGGATGTATCGCCACCTGCGGGTACCGTTCACTTAACGCGTCGGGAGCGAGCGCATGTGATTACGCACATGCTCTACGCGCCCGAAACGAAAACGTGTATACCGTACAACGGGTACAATTTTCGGTTTCATGGCGGGTTTCCTTTTACAGTCCGGCTACTGCCGGAAGTCCCTGTAACCATTTACAGGCGGTAAAAAGCGCAGAGGGGAACACCCGAGGTGACGACAAGTGATTATAAACACCGTTCTGGTTAGAGGTAAACTGTTTACACACATGAAAAAGGGAGAAGCACAAACCCACTTCTGTCCGTGATTTGACGTAGATACTCACCAGCCTTCTATCACAGGGCCTCAGAGAAGCCAACTTGCTCTCTGTAAACGGCCGTCCCGCCACCCACTTTCCTCGCTGACAACCGAGCGTGATAGTTCCGGTTTGCAAGGTTTCAGGACCTCAAGTTAAAACGACATAAACAAGAAAGGTAATTTTTCGTTATTTAATAAGTGGAAACAAAATTCAGTTTTAAGTAGGATATCAACAATAAACATCGTTAAAAAATCGTAGTATACGTCGGTCCAGTCATCAAGACATACTACCCAGTATTTGAGCAGGCTTGTATCAAACAACCGGGATAGATGTTTTGATGCAAAAAGGAATAAGAGCATGCCTCTAGATGAAAAAGATAAGTTTGATATCGACCTGGTTCAGAAGATGATTACCCGCACTGACGGATTTCATAACTATGCCAATACCAAATCCACTATAATTATTACCTTTATTACAGCCATACTGGCAGCTATAGGCACTAACGCCGGAAGTGCAGTAGCTTACTTGGAAGTAAAAGGTTGTCATGATCTGGCTATTATTTTCAAGTCATTAATGCTCGTTTCCGTAGTATTACTTTTATCCGGATACTTTTTCGTTGGTAAAACTGTTATTCCCTACATTAAAACGACTTCAAAGAGAAATTTTTACTCATTTATAGACACCGTGAAACAATTTGATTCGGAAAAAGAATTTGAAGAAGTAATAAAGACAATGCATGTTAATGAAATAACCAGCACAATGATTTCGTTGCAGTATACCCTTTCTCAAGGGTTGGTCGAAAAATACCGGCTTCATCGTCTTGCAATCTTTTTAATTCTTTTTGCCGCAATACCTTTAATGATTAACACTTTAATCATTTTCTTTGTATAAGGAAATATAATGAGCACGCAATTTAAAGAACTTTTTGGTAAAGCCCGAATGGATGTCAGCAGTGATATGAAATTGGGCAACTTAAGAAAATCGAATGTGTACGCAGATTCAAAGCAGAAAGCGATTTTTGAAAATGTGAAAGAAGGGATACGTAATGATAGTGCTGATGTTTTTTCGAAAGCAAGCCTTGAAGGCTATGCTGAAGATGCTATGCCAACCATATTCCGGGATGTAAAAGCTGAGTTACGTAAAGTTTTTTGTAAAAACACTGAAGTTAATGAGGCTATCGGCTGCCATCCTGATTTTGACGATCTCCGGGTAAACGATGAGCTCCGTAACGGCTATGCTGTGACGATGTTTTTTGATATCGCAGGGTCTACCAAGCTGGGAAAAACGTATCCACCTGAGATGGTGTTTAATATAAAGAACACAATTATCAGATATGTCATTGAAATAATTCAGGCTTTTGATGGTCATGTTCATCGTATTATGGGCGATGCTGTAATGGCATTTTTCCGCAGTGAAAATAAGGCCATAGAAGGCAAAAAAATTGACAGCGCGATTGATGCCATAAACGCCGGTGTATACATACTTGAATTTATGGAGCAGGTTATCCGGCCAGAACTGGGCGATCAGGGTTCGGAAGATCGTATAGGCGTCAGGCTGGGCATCGATTACGCTAAAGATGATGAAATCGTATGGGGAAACTACGGTGTTTCAGGTGCATTTGAAGTAACGGCAACTTCATATCACGTTGATGTTGCGGCTAAACTTCAGCAAGCGGCTGATACAGATAAGATCATGATTGGTGAAAACCTCAAGTCACTGCTTGGTTTAGGGGCGGAGTATCTGTCCACCAAATGGAAATGGGCGAAAAATGAAGATGGTACAGAATTCAAGCGTTATTATCGGCATGTAAAACCTAACTATAGAGTCAAAGGATCACAAATAAATTATTTGCAGTATGTTTTTGACAACGAAGCATATTTTAAATTTTTGCCATATGGAATAGAAAGTAGAAATACATCCGTTGTACTGACTGCAACCGCAAATAATGTTGAAAAAAAATTTTATTGTCCATGCTCAGAAAGTCTTGATAAAGGAATGTCGCTTAACTTCCATGTAATATTTAGTGCTCCAGCAGGACAACCGTATACTGTCAAGGCGGTAAAGAGGAATACTGGCCCTGAAGCTGAAAAAAATTCTGCATTGAAGGAAGTTAAAAAAGACAGAATGATGAGTTACTACTCAGGCCAGTGGCATGCTGACATTTCCGAAAGTACCAGTTATCATGGTTTACATCATATGGAAATTAAAATTTATGACAGCCATGACAGAGAGGTCGATAGCACAATATTCAGCATTTTCATAAGTTGAATAATTATTGAAACGCACTGATAAAGAGTGTATTGCGCTGCAGGGAAAATCAAAACTGACATATTGTTATAATGGTCAGTTTTGATATCTGAAATTATTGTACGCTTAGCGCATTTCAAAACAGACCTTATTAACTTATCACTTAAGGTTTGGCCTTGAAGTTATAGTCTACTCGAAATCCCCCTGTTTCGAAATATTCGGCTCTCGTTGCTCCGGTCAGCTGCTGCAACTGCTCAGTAACCTCGGCTATATCATGGCTGCACTTTTCGACCTAGATTTGTATCCGCGTCCGCACATTTCATAAACGACGTTCGTATCTCCGAATTTTGAACGTTGCGCGATGGAGTTGTACGTTGAGGACATGCTCGCTTGTCTCTGGCAAGGCTTAACTTTTCCGCTGGAGCTACCTTCCGCGTGATTTTTCGAATTGCGGCAATCCGGACCGTATGCGGCGATTAGCTGCTATAACTGACTTTGCTCATTTGTCCTAAACCCACTCAGCAAACCTCATTCAATTGTAAACCTACTCAATCTAAATCAGCTCCTCAGTAAAGATCCGACTTTACCGCTTTTCGGATCTACACGGTGGGAAACGCGTAATTGATATGATTTTATAACAATACAAACAAAATCATACTAGGTATGATATTTATCACTTTACTATCAATCATATCTGATATGATTTGAACTAAAATAGCAATAAAAATTCTTAGTATGATTTATTATATAACCACACATCATCAAACGGAGCGTGCAGGATGGATCAGGAAGTGACGTTTTCACTCAGCTATGAGCAGCTGTTGCAGGAAGCCGAGGAGTCGATACAGAAATGTGATCTCAACAAGGAAGGCCCTTACTATCCTCAGGAGCTGAGTAAAGCAACGGACTTCCTGCATTTCTGGCACAGGCTGGTGAATCGTGGCTATTCAGGCGTGGGAGATTATGAACGCATTGAGGCCGACTGGCAGCGCCTGCACACCCTCGTCTTTAGGATAGAGGACTGACATCGTGACAACGGTGAACGTCCGCCGTCCGTCACCGCTGC
Organism: Citrobacter sp. MGH100; assembly: GCF_001034465.1. Classification (NCBI taxonomy): domain Bacteria; kingdom Pseudomonadati; phylum Pseudomonadota; class Gammaproteobacteria; order Enterobacterales; family Enterobacteriaceae; genus Citrobacter; species Citrobacter sp. MGH100. The sequence goes on along the minus strand of NZ_KQ089803.1, from coordinate 84,585 downwards.
AGCGGCGCGTGCTGATTGTGCTGGCAGGTCTTGAGCACAATGACATTACCTGTGTCCGTACCCGGGACCTGGAACATCTGCTGGAGCAGGGTGGGGACGCCCCGGTGTACGGACCGAACCTGCGTGCCTCCTGCCGGCGCATGGAAGCCTCGGGCTGGCTGCGCACGCTACGTGCGCCGAATCTGCAGCTGGCTGTCGAGCTGACGGACAGTGGACGGGCAATCGCCGTCCCCCTGCTGGCCGCCGAACGCGAACGAGTGCAGACTGAGCAGCGCGCGACGGTGGTCCGGGTCCTGCCCCTGGTCCGGCTAAAGCCGGTGTATGCGTCCGACACATTCGGTGACGACCGCCCGGTGGAGCTGAGTGATCGCTGGCATCTGGCGTGCCGGGGAGACTACGTTATCCGTCTTGACGGCACCACCTGCCTGCAGCTGTGGACCTCTGCCGGGCAGGTGACGCGCCTCGAAAGCGACCCCCTGCAGGTGGCGGAGTGGTTACAGGCCTGTCACGATGCCGGCATTGATATCCGCCTGCAGATCAACGAAAGCACCGCGTTGGAACAGGGTACACCTTCACTGAAAGGGGCTGAGTTTCCCGGCGGACAGGCTTCATCCACGACAGTAACCTGGTACCAGCACCTGCTCAGGGCACTGCGACAATACGATGTGAAGGGGTTATCCGCAACAAACCCGGAGCACCTTAAAGCAGTGAAGCCAGGCTGGCGTAATAAGGAACAACCGTTACAGGAGCGTTTCCTGGCGCTGGCAAAAGCCGTGGAGGGGACTCCTGATGCCCTTCGCTCGGATCGGTATGAAGAAGATACCGGCCATTTGATGACACCGATGCTGGCCGGATTCGGGTTTACGCCGGATCAGGCTTCCCGCCTCACCCGCCTTATCCGCTGGCCGCTGATGAGTCAGGAAGAATTTGACCGGCGCGAACTGAACAGCCTGCTGGACGATATCTAGGCCTGATTTCGGCAAAAATACCGTAATAGGACCAGGCTGCTTTATGTAAGCGGTACGGCTTTACTGGATCAGTCTAAACCAGTTTTATTCATCTTTTACTTCGAACAATTCTTCAACAGATTTTGTCGGGTAGAAGAGCGAATTACTGTTTTCTTCTTTTAACTGTATAAAACCCAGGCGAAGGTAGAATTTTTTGGCGTTGTCGTTCAGCGCTTCCACGAACATTCCGTGTATACCCACAGCCTGCGAGGCCTGATACACGACTTTCATAGCATGGGTAACAAGTGTTTCTCCATATCCCTGGTGATGAATGCTTTTATCAATTGCCAGACGGCCTAAAGTCACGCTCGGCACATTTTTGTAGGGGACGCGCTTTTGTTGCGTTTTGCTGGGTAGAAGTGTTTTCTCAAAGCAGCTGCCAGACAGCGTGTAGTACCCCATAACACGTGGTTTATCCTCTCTCGTCACGAGCAGATAGCCACGCAAAATCTTACTGTTGTGCTGGCGTTTCAGATGGTCAGTAAGAAAAGTATTCAGATACTCTTCTCCACAATCGAAGTTGCTTAATTCATATTCAACTTCCTCTGAAAAAATCTCAATCCTTAAACCGTCCATTTATTACTCCAGTTCCCGGAGACGGTTAGCGGCGCGTTTCAGCCGGTCATTCGGTACTGGCGGATTAGTGATTGCATCCATAACCAGGTTCCAGGACTCCTCATTGAGGAGCAGACGACGGTGCTGGTCAATAACTTCTGCAGCGCGTTCTGAGGCGGTACTGACCATGAACTGCGAAATTGACTGGTTAGTCATTGCTGCAGCTTCTTCGATCATGTGTTTGTCGTCTTCATTTAATCTCAGGTCAATGCGCTGCTTTTTCAGTGCTGACATGGTTTTTCTCCCAGGCCACTCTTTAATCTGAAAGAGCGGACTGTTTTGTTAAGTTCGGGACTTAAGACGATAGCATGTACGGAGGTATGCCGTACAAATATAATAGTGTTATGGTATGCAGGTTTCAACCACAAGTTAGCTATGGATCTAGGCACAGCACGTAAAGGTACAGAGAAATGAATCGCCATGGGTTTAACAGACACCTCAGAATCATTTATGGACTACCCCCACAACAGTGGACAAATTCTGTCCTCACGACGGAGGCCTGTTCGAAGGCCTCCGGACTGACGCCACCGAGATGACTGTGGCGCCGGGCCCGGTTGTAGAACACTTCAATGTAATCGAAGATATCCGCCCGGGCCAGATCCCGGGTTTTGTATATTCTCTTCCTGATACGTTCTTTTTTCAGTGAACTGAAGAACGATTCGGCCACCGCATTATCCCAGCAATTGCCACGCCGGCTCATACTCGGAGCCAGGTTATTGGCCCGGCAGAAGCGCTGCCAGTCGTCACTGCCATACTGGCTACCTTGATCGCTATTTACGATGACCTCGCCGTCCAGTTTTCGCCGCCAGACCGCCATCATCAGTGCATCCAGCGCCAGTTCGCGTGAGAGAGTGGGCTTCATCGACCAGCCCACCACGTTACGGGCGAAGAGCTCGATAACCACCGCCAGATACAGCCAGCCCTGCCAGGTGCGGAGTAGAGTAAGAGGCAGGGCGTAGTCGGACTATTTCCCTGCCTCTCCTCCCCGAACCGGACGTGCACCTTTCAGCGCATCCGGCTCTCCATTTAAATGCTGGCGAACGCCATTGCCACTTCTGTAAAGCGCGATGTATACGTGTTTCTGGTCTCCGTCCTCAGATAGGGATTACCTTCGGGTAGCCGCCAGCGGAACAGCTTCTTGCCTTGCCCCACCAACCGGTACAGTATTTCGCCGCTGAGCTTGCCGTGATTGGTTTTACCAAATAAAACCCACGTTTTGCTCTGACCCGGTTTCGGTGATTTACACCACCACCTCATCAGGGAAGCGATACCTGTACGGTATTTGCGGGCCAGCCAGTGAGCCAGCTTCCAGAACACGACACGGTCGATATAACTGAAGACTTTGGCCTTAAAATCAACGAACTTATAGAACATGGCCCAGCCTTTCAGTTTTCGGTTGAGTTGTTCAGCCATATCGACTTTGCTTTCACTGTAGTTGCCTGATAACAGTGCTGTCAGCGATGCGGCGAAGTTTCTGGCTTTCTCCGTTGAGACCACTCGCATCTCGCCATAACGACTGCGTTTGCGAATGATCCTGTGCCCCAGAAAGATAAAGCCGTCATTAACATGGGTGATTTTAGTCTTATCCATGTTCAGCCTGAGTTTCAGACTGCCTTCGAGCACACCCCGACACTCCTCCCTGATGGCTTCCGCCTGTGCTTTGGTGCCTTTGACGATGAGGACAAAATCATCGGCATAGCGGCAGTACGCCACCGCGGGTTTCCACTGCCAGTTTTCTCTGACCGCCGTACTTCGGCCCCGTTGGATACTGTTATTCCAGTACCACCGATCTTTTCTGGCTTTCCCGCTCAGGTAGCGCTCATGCAGGTATTGATCGAACTCATTCAGCATGATGTTCGATAATAGCGGCGATATAACACCGCCCTGTGGCACACCTTCACTGGCCGCCCGAAAGAGACCGACATCGATATGTCCCGCCTTGATGGTTTTCCACAGCAGAGTCATGAAACGTGCGTCACTGATCCTGCGGCGTACAGCCTTCATCAGCAGTCGATGATGTACGGTGTCGAAGTAACTGGACAGGTCGCCTTCAATCACCCAGCGTCCCCGGGTTTCACCGCAGTCTGTGAGCTGTAATTTCACCGTGCGGATCGCGTGGTGGACACTGCGCTCAGGCCGGAAGCCATATGAGAGCGTATGAAAATCACTCTCCCATATCGGCTCCATCGCCATCAGCATGGCCCGCTGAACAATACGATCCCGCAACGCGGGGATACCCAGTGGTCGCAGTTTGCCGTTGCTTTTAGGGATGTAAACCCGTCTGGCGGGCAAGGGCTGGTAGTGGCCTGAGAGTAATTCATCCCTGAGGATTTGCAGCTCAACAGCCAGTCTGGCCTGTAGCATTGTTTTGTTCACGCCATCAACGCCGGGGGTATGCGCCCCCTTTGATGAAAGCGTGATCCGCGCCGCTTCAGCCAGCCATTCTGGTTGTGTTATCAGACGCAGCAGCCGTTGAATCCGTAGGGACGGATCGGTGGCTGCCCATGTGGCAAGCTTGCGTTGCATTTCGCTGATTATCAAAGGTCTTCACCTCGTTAGGTCAGTTAATTCACGTCGCAAACACATTCAAACTGCTTCCCTTCGCCATGTAATGGGCTTTCCCCATCGCGGACTACTACGGAAGCTCCGCCAGCCAGCGCGTCATCGGAGCCATGCCCCCTTAACATCCGTCGCTGACCTTCCCCGGTTTACCTGCCTGGAGTCAGGCATACTGAGGAGGCTGCCCGTCGCACTCTTTATCCTTGCTTGCCGCAAGTTGGCAGAAGTCAGCAACGCAAGCGTGATAGACGCTGCTGCCCCGGTGTTTCGCATACATGTCAAAACACCTTCGACCGGCAGTGCTTACGTATCACTGCCAGTTCCTCCTGCACGGCCTGTCAGATCACGTAGGCCGTGGTGACGTTTTCAACCCACAGAGGCGGATTAACGGGTTCATGTTCTTCAGCCTTTCAGTACTTAACCTTGAGGATCATCTCGGCTTAGTGATCTCGCCTCAATCCCCGTTGTCAGCGGGTTACATCACCCTGCGGGCATGCCGCAGGTCACTGCCGCTCAGGTTCTCCACCGTCACACCCGGTGGGATTGTTGGGGTTCTCATCGTGAGTTACCGGTTCAATATTCCAGACAGACTCGCGGTTCATTTAAGCATCCATGCCCGCCCTGAACTCCGGGCACACTATAAGTAATGTCGGTGACCCAGACCTGATTGGCCCGGACAACAGTAAACTGCCGCTGCACGCGATTAGGGGCAACCACTGAAGGTCTGCCAGCGATACGACGCGGCGCTTTATAGCCGCGCACGGCTTTAATCCGGTTCAGTTGCATAATACGGCCCACCCGGTTTTTACCGCAGGTTTCCCCGATTTCGTTCAGGTCGCCATGAACCCGCCGGTAACCGTATACGCCTCCGCTCAGTGAATAGGAGTCACGGATAAGCGTCAGCAGACGCTGATTATCTTTATCACGTGCCGAGACCGGGTTATGCAGCCACGCGTAGAACTCGGCCCGGGCGACATCCAGTACCCGACACATTGTCATCACACCCCATACAGTGCGGTGCTCATTGATAAAGCGGTACTTCAGTCGGGCTCCCTTGCAAAGTACCGCGCGGCCTTTTTCAGGATATCCCGTTCTTCTTCGGTACGTTTTAGCTGTGCCCGTAGTTTCAGGATCTCGCTTTTGGCTTCCAGTAAATCCCGGGCATGCTGCTCGCTGTTATCCGGTTTGATAGCCCGTAGCCACTTGTAGAGGCTGTGGGCAGAAACGCCCAGACGGTCAGATACTTCGGCAACGGAATAACCGCGTTCCGTTATCTGTCGGACGGCTTCTTCCTTAAATTCAGGTGTAAATCGTGGTGTGCCCATATGCTCCCCCTATGCTCAAACTATAGGGCAGGATCGTCTACCGGGGTGGGGTCAGTCCAACTATAGGGCAGATTTGTCTACGGGCTCGGGGGCACTCCACACCTTTAATCAGGTGGCCAAATTTACTGTGCCACTACAGTCGAACAATCACATAGAGCGATAAAATCAGACACTTCAGGACAGATTCATCCAAGAAACCGCCTCAAAGACATCAGCAGTGTCGAGGGCGTCAATTCCTTGCTGGATATTCTTATATCGGATTCCAATCGGTCGCTTAACAGACCAGTATAATTCTTGAAAGGCTTGTATTTTCCAAACGTGGAAATCCGAAAAGGTTTAGATGATATCAAGTCCAGCCCGGAATCTCAGTGAGATAAAAGGATATGATTGTCTGATACCTGATACTGACCATTTCACGGACAGAAACTGAGTAACAGTTCATATAGACAATTCCTTAACAAAAATGAGGCATATTTACCCCCTTATTTGTCGTTTCGTTCATGACAATAGACGCTATCCTACTGGAACCCTGACGTACACAGAACCAGGATACTATTATTCGACCATTTTTCCCCCGTGAGGAATGGTCTTTTTTTCATTAACTTGCCATTACCCCGATGAATTTGAAGCCCAGAATACCGGTGCATTAAGTCCTAAAAATAACGATTACCTACACATACCTCACATTTGTTACATTGCACAACAATTAAGCAACGTGGCTATCTGAACCATAAGCTGGTATGATATTTGCACACTGATGAACACATAACATCAGACAGTTTATTGAAGCGGTCCGGGGGATGTCGCCGGACCGCTTTTTTTATTTGAAGGTATTATTGGTAATGACTCTAACTTACTGATAGTGTTTTATGTTCAGATAATGCCCGATGACCTTGTCATGCAGCTCCACCGATTTTGAGAACGACAGTGACTTCCGTCCCAGCCTTGCCAGATGTTGTCTCAGATTCAGGTTATGTCACTCAATGCGCTGAGTGTAACGCTTGCTGATAACGTGCAGCTTTCCCTTCAGGCGGGGTTCATACAGCGGCCAGCCATCCGTCATCCATACCACGACCTCAAAGGCCGACAGCAGGCTCAGAAGACGCTCCAGTGTGGCCAGAGTGCGTTCACCGAAGACGTGCGCCACAACCGTCCTCCGTATCCTGTCATACGCGTAAAACAGCCAGCGCTGACGTGATTTAGCACCGACGTAGCCCCACTGTTCGTCCATTTCAGCGCAGACAATCACATCACTGCCCGGTTGTATGCGCGAGGTTACCGACTGCGGCCTGAGTTTTTTAAGTGACGTAAAACCGTGTTGAGGCCAACGCCCATAATGCGTGCACTGGCGCGACATCCGACGCCATTCATGGCCATATCAATGATTTTCTGGTGCGTACCGGGCTGAGAGGCGGTGTAAGTGAACTGTAGTTGCCATGTTTTACGGCAATGAGAGCAGAGATAGCGCTGATGTCCGGCAGTGCTTTTGCCGTTACGCACCACGCCTTCAGTAGCGGAGCAGGAAGGACATCTGATGGAAATGGAAGCCACGCAAGCACCTTAAAATCACCATCATACACTAAATCAGTAAGTTGGCAGCATTACCGGAAATCGGCATGTCATTTTCGGCCTGGCGCCAGCGAGCTTGTGTGGTCCGCGCGCTGGCGTTGTTGATAACAGGCAGGCCGGTGTTTGACGTGGCGCTCTCTCTTGGATACGACAATGCCTCATCGTTCGCGACGATGTTCCGCCGCGTTACGGGGCAGACACCCTCATTTTATCATCCTGTATAATCTCAAAACGACTGCATATTCATAATGTGCACTATTCGCTCAAAGCGAACCTTCTGCCAGTTGTGAAAGATAACCCTTCGCACGAAGGTTCTTACCAGCTACTGTCTCATACATCCCTCCGAACCGGCAGCTAATAAAGATCCGACTTCAGGGGTTTTCGGATCTCAACGAGACAGGAGAGAAACTGTATGTAGGTTCTGTACGGTATGTACGATATGTATCAAATGTATTGTATGTATTATTTGTATTTTATGTATTGTTTATTTTTTTGCACCGGACGTACCATGATGTCATTCCCTGTAAAACCGGAGCCAGACCATGACCACCCTCTCCCCGGACACCGTCCGCCGCATTGAAGACGCCGCTGCCGCCCTGATCGCCGCCGGCACCCTGAACCCGACCAACGAGCAGGTCCGTCAGTACCTCGGCGGCGGCTCCCTGTCCCACATCTCCCCGGTGATGCGCGCGTTCCGCGCCCGCCAGCGCGAGCAGGCCGCTGAGCAGACCGCGCCCCTGCCGCCGGAGCTGGCGCAGTTGCTGACCGGCCAGCTGGGGCTGCTGTGGCAGGCGGCCGTGAAACAGGCTGAAGCCGGGGTCCTGGCGGCGCGTGAGCAGGCTGACGACGACATAGCCCGTGCCGACCAGGAGCGGGATGAGGCCCTGGCGAAGGTGGCTGCCCTGGAGAGCGAGCTGGCGGTGCTGCGCGAGGTGGTAGCCGAACGTGACCGCCTGCTGCAGGAGGTGCGCGAGCTGCGCGCGGAGGCGCTGCCGCTGCGTGAGCAGGTGGCCCGCCTGACCGCCACCGGCGAACACCTGGCGGCGCAGCTGCAGGACACGAAAGCGGAGCTGAAGGAGTCCCGGGAGGACGGTCGTCAGCTTCAGGCCGAACTGCTGGCCCTGGCCCGCCATGACGGGAAGGTGAAGAAATGAGACAGGAAAGAACATTACGTATAAAGGCGTTTCGGCGGGCGCTGGAGCTTGGCGCCGGTGAACGGGCTGACGGGTGCCGTCATTTTCCTCGATGGAAAGAGGAACTGAGGAATTTCCCGCACGGCAGCTGCGATTTAGCCAGCAACACACTGGCGAAGTACCTGACAGATACTGAGGGATGCCATCCGTGCATCATTTTTATGGAAGGGAACGCAGGCTTTCAGGAAGCGGAAAACTCAACGGTTCACGGGCATGTCATCGTATTGCTGGACGGGGAATATATAGATCTGACGCTGGATCAGTTTCCAGAATATCCGGAGTATATCCCGGCTGAAGCTGTCGAGTCAGGTGGCCCACTGGGAAAACTTCTGCGCAATATCATGAAGCATGAAGACCCGGTAAAAACCCGTCGGGTTGATCTCAATGGTGGCGAAAAGTTGTATGCCTGGTTACGCGATACCGCCGACGAAGTGCTGGCTGCGGACCCGGAATGGCAGGCCTGGGAACAGTCCATAGAAGAAGCAAGGGAAGCCGCTTTTAAGGCGTTCCCGTTTCTGTCTGACATGCAGAAAACTGAGTGCGAACAGGGCCCGGACAGTCAGGAGGCTGCCAGATGAAGATTTATCATTACACTGACCTGAACGGACTGAAGGGCATCATCGAATCAGGCTCACTGTGGGCGACGCACTTTTCCTTCCTCAATGACAGCAATGAGCTGACTCACGGAATGAACTGCCTTGAGAATGCCCTGCAGTACCTGAGGGACGACTTTAACCCGAAAACCCTGAAGTTCATCGAACAGGCACTGACACACTTCAGAATGCACCGGGCTGCTCATGTCTATAACCTGTCGTTCTGTCTCGAACCCGACCTGTTAAGCCAGTGGCGGGGTTATGGCAGCTCTCAGGGCGTGTGCCTGGAATTTGATGATGAAGAGCTGCTTGCCTCCCTGGAATTAACTCAATATCAGGTGTTTAAAAACCGGGTACTCTATACCAAAGAGGATTCCACGGTTGAAGCCCGGAACGAAATCCTCGCCTTCTTTCGTCAGCCACAGGTTCAGGCGGCAATAAATGCAGATGTAATGCATGAGATGATTCAGGCAACCAGACTGGCACACAGCCTGCCGCCTTTTTTCAAGAATGACGGTTTCAAAGAGGAGCAGGAGTTCCGGATGGTAATCCTCCCGGACAGCCCTTATGAGGGTGTCAATTTTCGTGTCAATGATAACGGTCTGGTGCCATATCTGATCATTAAAGCAAAAGACAAGCTGCCACTGACAAACATCAGAATTGGGCCCCGCAGTAACAGAGCAATGATGATGGATGGGATTTCATTCCTGTTGCAGAGCAGGGGGTACACCAGTACACGGATTTCGTTTACTGAGACGCCGTTCCGGTAAACTCAATTAAGAAGTACAAACTTCAAGGGATCAGTATGTTGAACAAAGTTTCACAAATTAATTTGGCCAAAATCCTGGCAGATAAGTTTAACGAAGGCGACTGGCAGGAGCTGTTTGCTGTTACATCTTGTGAAGATGTTCCGGAAGGGCTGTATAAATTCTACCAGCATGTTCACTGGGACAACCCGGAGCTGAAAGGAGTGGCCATCTCTGCCATAGAAAGCACTCTGGCCAGGGACGCTGATAACCTTTCTAAAATATGGGCGCTGGATAATGTCCAACGCTTTATCAACAATGCAAATACTGAGTTATTCAATGAAATAAAGGACATTGTTAATCAGAATGGGCAAAGAAATGTTTCCGCAGCGCCAGTGAAAAATGTGAACGAAAACATTTACCAGGCTTTAGAAGATGCGGAAGTGTTGCTTCAGAAAAATGGACCACACCGGGCTTATGATCGTGTCCATACAGCTCTTCATGCTTCATTAAGACAAATGTGTACAAACCATGGAATTGCGACCAATAGTACCAATAATAATGTTCCAGGATTGCTTTCCCTGATAACTGCACATCTCAAGGCCCTGCCGGATGATGGAAGAAATGAAGATGTGTTTAAAATGTTGAAGTCTTCTGCCGCAATACTTCATGGAATCAATAACCTGCGCAACAATTACAGTATGGCCCATCCTACTGAAACTTTGCTGAATGAAGCCGATGCCCGTTTTGCCATAAATCTGGTTCGTTCCATCATGACTTATGTTGATGAGTTGCTTTAGTTTTAATAAAAATATGAGACTCACAACGAACAGATAGAGCTTCAACGAAGAAGTGAAGTACGGCCAGAATTTCGAGTTCTGGCCCTCCGGAAGATGCCGGACAGACGCATCATCCCGTCGCGGCCGCTTCCACTTTTGTGTGTACTCAACCTGCCGGATCAGGATGGCGGCAGGATTTGCACCCGATGTTCCAGCCGCCTTGCCTCTTCCTGATCCCGGTATTCCCTCGCCTTTTTCATCATTTCTGCCGTTGGCTCCTGCAGTTTGTCCAGAAACTCCTTAGATCGTTTAGCCACCGACTGAAGGGAGACACTGTCCGTCCTGCCGGTATTGCGATTGGTGTAAACCAGGCGGGTAAGGGGTCTGGTTAACTCCTTCCCTTCCATAAAGCGTTTGAAGATCCAGAGATATATATCAACCAGCTCCAGCCCTGCACTTTTTGTACCCGACTGGAAAACCAGCGGTTCAGCCGGCATGTTCGTCACATCCATGACCGGTAAACCGGGACCGTGTACCCACGGCATCTCACGTATCTGGTAATAGAACTCCCTCAGCTCCCGCTGGGTGGTGTTGAACTGTGACTGCTGGTCCACAACGATGTCGGCTTTGCGATTTGGTGCTCCCAGGCGGGAACAGATACCGCGCAATACGAACTGAAATCCAACCATATTGGGCATGATCTGCAGCTTTTGTTTACCGGTTTTGCAGTTATATCCCAGTTCGTCAAAGTGGGTCATCGCCCAGGACAACGCATCGGTAATCAATTCAATGTAACGGCGGTCCCCCAGGGTATGAACGCGCGCAAGCAGCTCACTGCAGACCTCACTGAACAGAGATGAGGACCTTCCATCATGGGCTTCGAGGCGGGCACGCCACGCTTTTTCAGCCAGTTCATTATCGAACAGGCTTGCCAGATTCAGTAGCAGCGGGTAACGAAAGGGGGTCCAGTAGGCAACCCTGGGCACTGCAGGATTCATCCCCTGATCAAACACCTGATCGAAGAACGAAATAATGGCGTGATCCCGTTTAACGACCTGCCAGACATCAAACCGTATCCGGTGCTTCTTCTGCAGGACAAGCAGCGTATCAACCACCTCATCAAGGCGGTGCATGCCAAGCTCTGCGGCGTGCAGACGCTGTACTCCCAGTTTCTTACGCAAGGCAGCAAGATCGGCTTCGGCAACCTTGTCCAGGTCATCCGGTGAAGAAAGCACGCCGTAGGAAAGCACGGGCTGGGTAGGATCAAAAAGATTGGGACCGGTATGACCGGTTTCATCCACATAAAAATGCATGCAGGGTTCCTTTATCAGGCAGGCGCAGGCGAAACGATATTGTTTATGCGACTGTAAAACCTTCATATAAGTAGGTGCAAGCGATCCGTTTAAGCATCTTTACAGAACTGCGGAAAGGCTGCGCTCAAAAAATCAGCAATGTGTAACTTGTTACTGAAGGCTGTGTGCATTCTTTAACGAAAATGATGGTGTTCTTTTAAGTATCGGATTAGAAAGGTGATGAAATAATGACAATAATTTTTAAAGGATGATTGCTCCGACTATGAATATTATCAACCCTTTCCACACACAGTGCAGTGCCAGAATCCCCGATATTTACCCCGACCATGTGCCGCGCTCTCCCATAACATCCTGGCTTGATGCGGCGCATGTTCTGGCTTTTGCAGGGGCTAATAGTGATATTGCGTGGCATATTGAAAATGAACTGGCGAATGGCGGTGAATACGCGAGCTGGAGAGCACATATGCCGCCAGTTACACCGCAAATTTTACTGGACTATCAGCAGCTGTACCCCCTTTCGCCGGCGCGGATGGCTCAGGCGGACAACGAGGTAAATACCCATGGAATGATGATCCCACATGGTCAGATTCTCTTCCACGGTGGCCAATGGATGGGAAAGAAAACTGTGACTAAACTTAGTGACCCCTTTGCCACGACCTTCTGTCCACAAGTTGCCATGCGTGAAGCTGAGCACTCAGGGAAAGCATATAAGGAAGGCTACATTGATCTGATGGTCATTACGGTTATCGATCCCCAGGTCAAAGCCTTCGTGTTCGACATGGATGAGCCAGAAAAGGGAAATGAGCTTGAGGTGCTGTTTGCGGCCGGGGCAACGATAACTGTTACCAGCAGAACCTCTATGGGTCACAACTATCCTGTTTACGGGAATCCAGAAAAAGAAATTATGACCTACCTGGTTGAAGCCACACTCAGTTAAAAACAGAAGGGCGCTTCAGCGCCCTTAATTTATGCCACTTTGCGCAACGTGAGTTTTCGGGCGACTGAGCCCCCTTATGCAGGTCGATAAGCGCCAGCGTTCACTGAACATATTCAGTCTTCGAATCTGAATAATTTCCCATTCAATCCTTCCGCTCCGGTCCAGAAACTCACAATACCGTCAGGTCAGTCAGGTGCTTCAGGCCAGCAATTCCGATTTAGCCAGAAATCGGATCTGCGCGGCAGGAAAACCGTAAGTGATATGATAATAAATAAATACATATAAAATAATATAGGGTGTGACATTTATCACTTTTAATATAATCATATCTAATATGATATTTACCAATTCAGTATAAAATCATTCATGATATGATTTTTCCATTAAAAGGACATTATCAGATGGAGCGTGCAGGATGGATGAGAGAGAAGTGACGTTTTCACTCAGCTATGAGCAGCTTTTGCAGGAAACGGAAGAGCTGATTAAAAAATACGATTTGAACAAGACCGGTGAACATTATGCCCACAATTATATTATGGCCCGCGACATCCTGTCTTTCTGGCACAGGCTGGCGCTGAAAGGGAAGAGAGGACCAGCAGACGCGAGTATATACGAGCGTATCGAAGCCGACTGGGAGCGTCTGGACGCGCTTATCCGGAACGGGAGCAGCGCAGCATGACCGGGGCCAACACACGCCGTCCGTCGCCGCTGCAGCGGCGGGTGCTGATTGTGCTGGCAGGTCTTAAGCACAACGACATTACCCGGGTCCGTACCCGGGACCTGGAACATCTGCTGGAGCAGGGCGGGGACGCCCCGGTGTACGGGCCGAACCTCCGCGCCTCCTGCCGGCGCATGGAAAACGCGGGCTGGCTGCGCACCCTGCGCGCGCCGAACCTGCAGCTGGCCGTCGAGCTTACGGACGCCGGCCGGGCGCTGGCCGCCCCGCTTCTCGCTGACGAACAGGCGCGCGTCCTGGCAGAGCAGCGCGCGACGGCGATCCGGGTTCTGCCCCTGGTCCGGATGAAGCCGGTATACGAGTCTGACAGGTTCGGTGACGACCGGCCGGTGGAGCTGGATGGTCGCTGGCACCTGGCGTGCCGGGGCGACTACGTTATCCGTCTCGACGGCACCACCTGCCTGCAGCTGTGGAACACGGCCGGGCAAGTGATGCGACAGGAAGGCGACCCCCTGCAGGTAGCTGAGTGGTTGCAGGCCTGTCACGATGCCGGCATTGATATCCGCCTGCAGATCAACGAAAGCACCTCGCCTGAACAGGGTACGCCTGTCCTGAAAAATGCAGAGTTTCCCGGCGGACAGGCTTTATCCACGACAGTAACCTGGTACCAGCAGCTGCTCAGGGTACTGCGACAACACGATGTGGAAGGGCTCTCCGCCACAAATCCGGAGCACCTTAAAGCAGTGAAGCCCGGCTGGCGTAATAAGGAACAACCGCTGCAGGAACGTTTTCTGGCACTGGCGAAAACGGTGGAAGGGACCCCTGGTGCCCTTCGATCGGATCGGTATGAAGAGGATGCCGGCCCGCTGCTGACAGAGTTGCTGGACGGATTCGGGTTCACGCCGGACCAGGCTTCCCGCCTCATCCGCCTTATCCGCTGGCCGCTGATGAGTCAGGAAGAATATGCCCTCAGTAACGGTAGCGGGGAGTTGCCAGGCGCATAATATTGATACGGTAACCGATCACTGACATTCCTTGTAACATACTGAATAATATAAATTTACGCTAAATTTATTCCTTCCTGTGCCGATAATTAAAGGGTCAGGAGGGAAGGGTTATGAACGATTTTCATATTTTAAGTCTTTGTGTTCAGAATAAGGATGTGGCAGGCGCCATGCGTGTGCTGCGGGATAAATCAGAGTTTGCGGCACGCAAAATTCTGGAAAAATTAAAGGTTCGCGTGACGTCACAGACAGGCAGGGCTTTCTGGCATCATGTTCAGGACTGGCTGCTGATGGCGTGCCGTCAGGAGAATACACCGAATGAGTCACGCGGTTCCCGGCCTTCTTCGACCCCTTCAGACACCAGGGCAGATCAGTCCTGCTGCCCTGGATATGGTCAAAGTGCTGGCACTGATCGCCATGCTGGCCGACCACATCAACACCCTGTTCCTGACGCCCGGCAACCTGCTTTTGTATGCGGCTGGCCGGATGGCCTTCCCCCTGTTCACGCTTATCTGGGCGATGAACGTGCAGCGCACACCGGAACGGCTCCAGGTGAGGGCAAACCGTCTGTGGAGATGGGCCGTCATAACCCAGCCTGTATTCAGCCTGGCTTTTGCGCATCACCATCCGTGGTGGGCACTGAACATTCTTTTCGTGTTCGCAGGTGTCACGCAACTGCTTGCCCTTCAGTACCGGTTCGGAAAAAAAGGGCTGATGGCTGGCGTATTGCTGCTGGTCGTCCTGGTCTGGCCGCTGAGCCCGGCCAGTTATGGCCTGGCGGGTATGGTTCTGGCCACCGGCATGGTCATAGCCACGGGCGGGCAGACGTCTGCCGTGCAGCGCACGGGGGTTATCGTGTCCGGGCTGTCACTGTGCTGTCTGAACGGGGTATCACACCTGCTGAGTCTGCCGGCAGACACGCTGCTGTTCGCCACCCTCCCCACACTGGTTTTCCCCATTATGGCCATTTACCTGAGCATTCAGTTGTGCCCGGAGGGCTGCCCGCGCTTTATGCCCCGGCATTTTTTCTACATCGCCTATGCCGGCCATCTGCTGGTTCTGCTCATCCTGATGCAACTCTGGTGAGAGAGCCACCGTTTACGGGGCGTCAGCGTGGCCCCGGAATTCTGCGTCCCTGCTCCAGCAAATCAATGGCCAGTTGCAGATAAAGCACCTGGTCCGGCGCCCATTTGCCGGTTTCGGCAATCTCATTTCGCAGCACAGTGACGATATTTCCACTGGTGGAATCGTGTCCTGCCTCCACAAGTGAAAAAACGATGCTGCCCACGACCTGGCACATTTCTTCATGCTGGCGCAGGAACGCTTCTGTGAATGGGGACGTCTCAGAAAACGGAATCTATGGTCACTCCCGTTTTTGCAACACCGATTTTGACGACAAGTTGGCTTGCTTGAATCTATCCGGCGTCTGAATGGGATTTTATTCCCGCGCCTCGATGAGTTCCGCGCCTGATGAACCTCCAGAAAATATACGGCTTCAATGAGCCTTTCCGTTTTACAGGTTCCTCAACAGGCCGGTGGGCCGTTAGTATCATCAATATCAGTATTCGCAAAACCAGATGAATGATTGTTTAAACTGGTGTATTTCTGCCTTTATGCTTCGTAAGTTTGCTGTCGCGCCGTCAGTGCCCAGGCTATTCTGGCCAGCTTGTTTGCCAGAGCACAGGTGACGACAAAGTTGCTTTTCCGACACAACAACTCCCTGACCCAGTCGGCCAACTTGCCAGACTGGTGTTCCAGTTTTTGTATGAATACCCTGGCACACTGAACCAACAAAGTTCGGATCTTTTTGTTGCCCCGCTTGCTAATCCCTAACAATGTCGTCCGACCTCCCGTGCTGTACTGTCGGGGTACCAGCCCTGTTGCCGCCGCAAAGTCACGGCTGCTGGCGTACTGCTTCCCGTCGCCAATCTCAGTTGAAATAGTACTGGCAGTCAGCGTTCCAACGCAGGGAATACTCAGCAAGCGCTGTCCAACCTCATCTTCGTCCAACTTTCGTTTCAACTGAGATTCCAGATCTTTAATCTGCTCAACAAGATAGTGATAATGCTGTTGTAATTTCAGCAGTAACTGGCTGAGATAAAGAGGCAAACTACTGTCCTCAAGAAGGGTACTCAGTCGACTAATAACGGCAGCACCTCGCGGAACGCTGATACCAAATTCCAGCAGAAAAGCATGCATCTGATTAGTTGTTTTCACCTTATCCTGAACCAGGGATTCACGGACACGATGCAGAGCTCGCATTGCCTGCTGAGATTCGGTTCTGGGCTGCACGAAACGCATAGATGGACGTGATGCTGCTTCACAGATAGCTTCAGCATCAACGAAGTCATTTTTGTTGCTTTTAACGAATGGGCGGACAAATTGCGGTGATATCAGCTTTGGAAAATGCCCTAACTCTGCCAGCTTGCGTGCCATAAAGTGAGAACCGCCACAGGCTTCCATCGCGATGGTTGTTGCCGGGCATGTCGCCAGAAATTCGATTAGCTTTGGTCGGGTGAATTTTTTACGGTAAACGGCCTTCCCACGATGATCCTGACAATGAATATGGAAAGAGTTCTTACCCAGATCGATACCAATAAGCGCAATGTTTTCCATGATGGTTCTCCGAATGAAAGCCTGTCCTCAGCATAGTACTGGGAAGGAGGGAGTGACCATCTCATTAAATAAAGCACGTTAAGCCCATTGCAGACGCTAGATATTGACGAGTACGTCGGGTTTTCTCTTGTTTGAGTTGCCTCTTGTGGTAAGATAGTAATCAATTACTATCTTACAAGGAGTGCTCGTGGACACCCATCCAAAGCATCTGCCGGCCGATGAACGTCGTGCCGTAACTGTCGAGTCCGTCGTGGCGCTTGCCGGTTCACAAAACCCAAGCGAGATAACCACTGCAGCTATCGCTAAACACATGAACTTGACCCAGGGTGCGCTGTTTCGGCACTTCCCGAACAAGGAAGCCATTTGGCAGGCGGTCATGGAGTGGGTAGCAGAGCGCCTATTAGCCAGAATCGATCGATCCGCACAAGGAATCGAGTCGCCCTTGGCAGCCATGGAGGCGATGTTCATGAGTCATATCGAATTCGTAGCTGAGCACCCAGGCGTGCCAAGAATGATGTTTGGTGAGCTTCAGCGTGCCGAATCGACACCGGCCAAGCGCATGGTGCAAACCTTGATTCAGCGCTACGGCGAACGTTTGCATCGTCTCATCGAGAAAGGCAAGGCCAGCGGCGAGTTGTCTCCCTCGCTTGACAACGAGGCGGCGGCAACGCTGTTCATTGGCACGATCCAGGGCTTGGTCATGCAATCGCTGTTGGCGGGTGATGTGGGACGTATGCACCGCGATGCGCCGCGCGTCTTTGCAATTTATCGGCGTGGCATAAGGAGTGCGCAATGAAAAAGTTACCCTTGCAAGGCCGCACCCTGGCACTGCTTGCCGTCATCATTCCTTTGCTGGTGCTTTTTATTTATGTCGGTCTGCGATCAGGGCCGCTCGCCCCGGTCGCTGTGACGGTGGCAAGCGTGGAATCAAGGGCTATCACACCGGCGCTGTTCGGCATCGGCACGGTGGAGGCGCGCTACACCTACAAGATCGGGCCGACGTTTGCCGGGCGCGTCAAACGCCTGGAGGTGCATGTAGGCGACCAGGTCAAGGCCGGACAGGTGCTCGGCGAGATGGAGCCGGTCGACCTTGATGATCGGGTGCGCTCACAGGAGTCTGTATTCAAGCGGGCGGAAGCGGCTTTGCGCGAGGCAGAAGCCCGGCAAGCCTACGCGCAAACCCAGGCGCGCCGCTATGAGCAATTGTTTGCGGTGCGCTCGACCAGCGAGGAAATCGTCACCACCAAGCGGCAGGAACTGCAGATCGCCGATGCCGCCCTATCCGCCGCTCGGGAAGATATTGCCCGGGCACGCTCCGACCGCGAAGCACTCGTCGCGCAGCGGAGCAATCTGCGCCTGATCGCGCCGGTCGACGGTGTAGTCGCCGTGCGCGATGCCGATCCCGGCACGACCATCGTCGCGGGCCAGGCCGTGGTGGAAGTGATCGACCCCAAGAGTTTGTGGATCAATGTGCGCTTCGACCAGATCAGCGCATCGGGGCTGGCTGGGGGGCTGCCGGCTCATATCGTCCTGCGTTCGCGTGGTGGCCAGACCTTGAAAGGTCGCGTGCTGCGGGTGGAACCCAAGGCCGACGCGGTAACCGAGGAAACGCTTGCCAAGGTGACATTCGATAACAAACCAGAACCTTTGCCACCAGTGGGTGAACTGGCCGAAGTCACGGTTGACTTGCCGGCGCTCCCGGCCGCTCCACTGATCCCCAACGCTGCCGTCCAGCGTGAGGGCGACAAAGTCGGTGTCTGGCAAATCGTGGATGGTGATCTGCATTTCTCCCCGGTCAAGCTCGGCACTTCCGACCTCAATGGTTACGTGCAGGTGCGCGAAGGGCTCAAGAATGGGGACCAGGTTGTGACCTATAGCGAAAAGGCACTGACGGCGCGCAGCCGCATCCATGTGGTCGAGCATATCCCGGGAGTTTCACGATGATCAGCCTGGCCGGCCGCGACATTCTCCATGCCTGGGGGAAATTCGTCTTCACCGGCATCGGTCTGGGTCTGCTGATCGGCGTCACCCTGGTCATGGCTGGGGTGTACCGAGGCATGGTGGACGACGGCAAGGCGTTGCTCGACAACAGTGGCGCTGACCTTTGGGTGGTGCAAAAGGATACTCTGGGTCCTTATGCGGAGTCGTCCAGCCTCAACGATGACGTGTATCGCGCCATTCTCGCCATGCCGGGAGTCTCACAGGCAGCGAACGCGACCTACCTGACCATGCAGGTACGCAAGGGCGAGAGTGATGTACGCACCATGGTGGTCGGCATCGCGCCCGGTGCGTTGGGGGCTACACCCGGATGGCCTCCTTATCTCGTCGCTGGACGCCAGATCACGCGCGGTCACTACGAGGCTGTGGCCGACATCGCCACCGGCTTCAAACTGGGAGATCGTCTTGCCATTCGCCGCAATCATTACACCGTCGTGGGGCTGACACGGCGCATGGTGTCGTCCAGCGGCGACCCGATGGTATTCATTCCGCTCAAAGATGCCCAGGAGGCCCAGTTCCTCAAGGACAACGATGCCATCTGGCAAAGCCGGCGTCGCACCGAAGCCAACCCGGTCTTCAATCGACCCGGTGATCCAGGTTTGCTGGATGCCGTGATTGCTTCACAGAGCAGCAACGCGTTCGTCAATGCCGTGCTGGTCACTCTGAAACCTGGTCATGCGCCGGACGAGGTTGCCGAATCCATCCAGCGCTGGAAGCGTTTGACGGTCTACACCCGGGCACAGATGGAAGACATCCTTGTCGGCAAGCTGATCGCCACCTCGGCCAAGCAGATCGGCATGTTCCTTGTGATTCTGGCCATCGTTAGCGCGGCCATCGTTGCCTTCATCATCTATTCGCTGACGATGGACAAAATCCGTGAGATCGCGGTGTTGAAGCTCATCGGCACACGCAACCGAACCATCGCCGCGATGATCATGCAGCAGGCGCTCGCCCTGGGCGTGATTGGCTTCGTGGTCGGCAAGATCACAGCCACCTTTTCAGCACCGGCTTTTCCAAAATATGTCCTGCTCACGCCAATGGATTCTGTCGCCGGTTTTTTTGCCGTGCTCGTGATCTGCGTTCTAGCTAGCCTCGTCGCCATTCGCATAGCACTCAAGGTCGATCCGGCCGAAGCCATTGGAGGTTGAGATGAGTGGCAAAGGGATACACATCGAAAGTTTAAGCAAGCGGTATGGCGATGGTGACACCGCTGTCTTTGCCTTGAGAGACGTGAATATGCATGTTGCGCCTGGTGAAGTGGTGGGACTGATCGGCCCTTCCGGGTCCGGCAAGAGCACGCTGCTCAAGTGTCTGGGTGCGGTGATCGAACCGACCGCCGGTCGCATGACGCTGGGCGATGAAGTGATCTACGCCGATGGCTGGAAAGTCCGCGACCTGCGCGCCTTACGGCGTGACAAGATTGGTTTCGTTTTCCAGGCGCCGTACCTGATTCCGTTTCTCGATGTCACCGACAACGTGGCGCTGCTGCCGATGCTTGCAGGCGTCGCGAATGGAGAGTCGCGCGCGAAGGCACTGGAATTGCTCACAGCGCTTGATGTGCAACACCGAGCTCGCGCAATGCCCTCGCAACTCTCCGGTGGCGAGCAGCAACGGGTCGCCATCGCGCGCGGACTGGTCAATCGTCCGCCGGTGATCCTGGCCGATGAACCCACTGCGCCGCTGGATTCCGAGCGCGCCATGGCTGTAATCCGCATCCTCAACGACATGGCCCGGAAGTTCGAGACCGCCATCATCGTCGTCACCCATGACGAAAAGATCATCCCCACATTCAAGCGCATCTACCACATCCGCGACGGCGTGACCCATGAGGAAGCTGGCGAAGGGCGGGAGTTCGAATGAGAGAACGATTGAATTACAGGAGAATTTCATGACCCACCGCAAACACAGCCACGCATTTGGAACTATCACCCTGACCGTTACGGCCTGCCTGCTTTTATGGGGTTTTCAGTTGCCAGCTTGGGCTGGTGACGCTACCCAGGTTGAGCCACTGGCGCTACGCAAGATCATGCAGGAACTCGGGCGCAACATGCAGGCTATTACCGGTGCGATTTCGCAGGAGGAATGGGTTCAGGTCGTTCAGCTGGCACTGTTGCAAAGTTAGCGATGAGGCAGCCTTTTGTCTTATTCAAAGGCCTTACATTTCAAAAACTCTGCTTACCAGGCGCATTTCGCCCAGGGGATCACCATAATAAAATGCTGAGGCCTGGCCTTTGCGTAGTGCACGCATCACCTCAATACCTTTGATGGTGGCGTAAGCCGTCTTCATGGATTTAAATCCCAGCGTGGCGCCGATTATCCGTTTCAGTTTGCCATGATCGCATTCAATCACGTTGTTCCGGTACTTAATCTGTCGGTGTTCAACGTCAGACGGGCACCGGCCTTCGCGTTTGAGCAGAGCAAGCGCGCGACCATAGGCGGGCGCTTTATCCGTGTTGATGAATCGCGGGATCTACCACTTCTTCACGTTGTTGAGGATTTTACCCAGAAACCGGTATGCAGCTTTGCTGTTACGACGGGAGGAGAGATAAAAATCGACAGTGCGGCCCCGGCTGTCGACGGCCCGGTACAGATACGCCCAGCGGCCATTGACCTTCACGTAGGTTTCATCCATGTGCCACGGGCAAAGATCGGAAGGGTTACGCCAGTACCAGCGCAGCCGTTTTTCCATTTCAGGCGCATAACGCTGAACCCAGCGGTAAATCGTGGAGTGATCGACATTCACTCCGCGTTCAGCCAGCATCTCCTGCAGCTCACGGTAACTGATGCCGTATTTGCAGTACCAGCGTACGGCCCACAGAATGATGTCACGCTGAAAATGCCGGCCTTTGAATGGGTTCATGTGCAGCTCCATCAGCAAAAGGGGATGATAAGTTTATCACCACCGACTATTTGCAACAGTGCCAAAAATACCCTCAGCAATTAGTGTACTGAGGGTATTGTTAACCATCCGTAGGATCGTTCAACTGATCAATGCCTTAACTGATCGGTGTTATCCCGATTGGGAGGCTTTACAAAATAGCTCATTTTTATCTTACGCTTGCGCTTTCTTAGGCAAAGAAAAGTGCAGTAAGGCATAGCCAAGTAATGCTGCTGTCGTAGAACCCATTAAGATACCGAGTCGAGCATAGGTATCAAATTCAGGACTTACATTTCCGAACGCTAAAGAGGAAATGAAGATAGACATTGTAAAGCCAATACCACACAACACAGATACCGCAAAGATATGCTTGAAGTTAACGCCTTCAGGTAACTTAGCAACGCCCATTTTTACCGCTGCCCAGCTAAAGGTAAAGATACCTAGAGGCTTACCAACCAGTAGACCCAAAGCAATACCGAGTGGCAGCATTGAAGTTAGACCTGACATCGATACGCCTTCTAACGAAATCCCCGCATTGGCAAATGCGAATAGAGGCAGAATACCAAATGCCACGTATGGGTGAAGCGCGTGCTCCATATGTTTAAGTGGAGAATGTTCGCCCTGCTTTCCCTTTAGTGGGATAGCAAAACCAATCACTACACCTGCCAATGTTGCGTGAACACCAGATTTAAGCACCGCGAACCATAAGATCGCACCGACGATCATGTATGGCGTAAGTTTTGTTACTTCCTTCGCATTCAACATGAATAGGACACCAGTCATGATGAAGCCAACAAGCAACGCCATGGTCGACAGGTCACCGGTGTAAAATAGCGCGATAATAACAACTACACCTAAATCATCGATGATAGCAACCGCCAGCAAGAACACTTTTAGGCTTACTGGTACACGCTTACCTAATAACGCCATGATACCTAAAGCAAAAGCGATATCTGTCGCCGCTGGAATTGCCCAACCAGAAATCGCCTCAGGATCGTTGGCATTAAAGGCTACGTAAATAAGAGCAGGAGTTAATATACCGCCAACCGCTGCAATCGCAGGGAAAATTGCGGTTTCTTTTGATTTTAACGCACCTTCAAGCAGCTCTCGCTTAACTTCAAGGCCAATGAGTAAGAAGAAAACAGCCATTAGGCCGTCATTAATCCAGTGAGAAACTGACATACCAAATACATAAGTATGCAGTACAGATTGATAAGTTTCGCCCAGCGGTGAGTTAGCAATGGTCATCGCAATTGCCGCGGCAATCACGAGAAGAATACCACCAGCTGATTCCATTTTGAAAAAGTCACGAATGACATCGTTCATGGTTTCGTCCTTATATTTATTATCTTAATAAACGATTAACAAAGAATGATAAGAGTGTATAGCGGTCGAAAACTTTAGAATAATTGAATCGCCACGGATAATCTAGACACTTCCGAGCCGTTGATTGGACTGACCCCACGCCCGTAGACAAATTCTGTCCTCACGACGAGGCCTGTTCGAAGGCCTCCGGACTGACGCCGCCGAGGTGACTGTGGCGCCGGGCCCGGTTGTAGAACACTTCAATGTAATCGAAGATATCCGCCCGGGCTAGATCCCGGGTTTTGTATATTCTCTTCCTGATGCGCTCTTTTTTCAGTGAACTGAAGAACGATTCGGCCACCGCATTATCCCAGCAGTTGCCACGCCGGCTCATGCTCGGGACCAGGTTATTAGCCCGGCAGAAGGGTGATGCTGCCAACTTACTGATTTAGTGTATGATGGTGTTTTTGAGGTGCTCCAGTGGCTTCTGTTTCTATCAGCTGTCCCTCCTGTTCAGCTACTGACGGGGTGGTGCGTAACGGCAAAATCACTGCCGGACATCAGCGCTATCTCTGCTCTCACTGCCGTAAAACATGGCAACTGCAGTTCACTTACACCGCTTCTCAACCCGGTACGCACCAGAAAATCATTGATATGGCCATGAATGGCGTTGGATGCCGGGCAACCGCCCGCATTATGGGCGTTGGCCTCAACACGATTTTCCGCCATTTAAAAAACTCAGGCCGCAGTCGGTAACCTCGCGCATACAGCCGGGCAGTGACGTCATCGTCTGCGCGGAAATGGACGAACAGTGGGGATACGTCGGGGCTAAATCGCGCCAGCGCTGGCTGTTTTACGCGTATGACAGGCTCCGGAAGACGGTTGTGGCGCACGTATTCGGTGAACGCACTATGGCGACGCTGGGGCGTCTTATGAGCCTGCTGTCACCCTTTGACGTGGTGATATGGATGACGGATGGCTGGCCGCTGTATGAATCCCGCCTGAAGGGAAAGCTGCACGTAATCAGCAAGCGATATACGCAGCGAATTGAGCGGCATAACCTGAATCTGAGGCAGCACCTGGCACGGCTGGGACGGAAGTCGCTGTCGTTCTCAAAATCGGTGGAGCTGCATGACAAAGTCATCGGGCATTATCTGAACATAAAACACTATCAATAAGTTGGAGTTATTACCATGATAATAGTGTCTCGTTGTGTCTGGATAAGCGGATATAACGGCGTTCACCGGTATTTCTTTAATTAAAAAAATGATGTGTATGACTGATTTGTCTTGTGATAAATATCCTTAACAGACGGCGAGCTCGTCCGCCCATTTTGTTGCGGCCTGCATGGTTTCTATAACAGTGAACTCGCTGATATTGAGGGTATTACATATTTTCGCGGTTTCCTCCCAGTTAAGTTTCTCATAACATAACGACAGGGTCAGTATGTCAAAAAGTTCACCTTTATGTTCACAAAGCGCGGCAGTTACGTTTTGCGGGATTGAAATCTGTTTAATTAAATCGTCCATGGGGAGTTCAAGAATGACATCCAGCAATGAAAACAGACCGCATATAAATGCGTTATAGGATAATGAAACATTATTTATTTTTTCGGCAATTAATTCGCAGAATTTTCCGCGAACCATGCTCAGATGATAAAGTTCACTGATGCCGGAACGCCCCATATTTGAAAGGGCGGCCACCGCAACAAACCGCCGGAGTTCTTTGCCCCCCATATACATCAGCATTTCTTTCAGGGTAAGATTGTCCGCCTGAATTATGCCATGTGATTTAAACAGCATGTTTCTGACGTAGCGCATGATTTTATATGACAGCGTCAGATCGGTTTTAAGCAGACGTTCGACCGCGGCAAAGTCCGGGTTTTCCCTGTTCACCTCCATCATCAGCCTGGAGAGTGGCAGGGGGTTCTGGGAAAGGCATTTATTTCTGAGGATTTCCGGGCGACTGAAGAAAAATCCCTGGAAAAGCGCGAAACCCGCCCGGCTGTAAAGCTCAAACTCGTCCCTTGTTTCCACTTTTTCAGCAAGGAATTTTATGCCCTGCAGAAGCTGACTTTTTCTGTGGATATATTGCCGGATATCTTCATAGTCATTGTCTCTGACATCAAATTTGATGACAGAAATATACTGCATAAAGCGGTCCCATTCATCATCCATCGTGAAATCATCGAGCGCAAGCTGGTAACCCCTGTCGTGCATATCCTTTACGGCACAGAAAAGCGCATCATCCGGGACTGCATTTTCCAGAATTTCGATGACCACTTTTTCATTCGGCAGCGTATCGCCCAGTCCGTTAATGATCATCTGGTGCGGCACATTAATAAAAGAACTGTGATTGTTGGCTATACGGGGAACAGGGATGCATAAAAACTGGTCAGAAATCATTCTGGACGTGGCGTATTCTGGTGAAACATCGGGAAAGGCATTGTTCATTCCGTCTCTGAAAAGCAGCTCATAAGCGACGGTCTGCATTTTTGTGTCAAAAATAGGCTGGCGTGCGATAAATGAATACATATTCCCGGTCCCCAGGTCAGCGTTATAATTTTTAGAAATGTAACCTTTCTATGGCACTGTTGCAAAGTTAGCGATGAGGCAGCCTTTTGTCTTATTCAAAGGCCTTACATTTCAAAAACTCTGCTTACCAGGCGCATTTCGCCCAGGGGATCACCATAATAAAATGCTGAGGCCTGGCCTTTGCGTAGTGCACGCATCACCTCAATACCTTTGATGGTGGCGTAAACCGTCTTCATGGATTTAAATCCCAGCGTGGCGCCGATTATCCGTTTCAGTTTGCCATGATCGCATTCAATCACGTTGTTCCGGTACTTAATCTGTCGGTGTTCAACGTCAGACGGGCACCGGCCTTCGCGTTTGAGCAGAGCAAGCGCGCGACCATAGGCGGGCGCTTTATCCGTGTTGATGAATCGCGGGATCTGCCACTTCTTCACGTTGTTGAGGATTTTACCCAGAAACCGGTATGCAGCTTTGCTGTTACGACGGGAGGAGAGATAAAAATCGACAGTGCGGCCCCGGCTGTCGACGGCCCGGTACAGATACGCCCAGCGGCCATTGACCTTCACGTAGGTTTCATCCATGTGCCACGGGCAAAGATCGGAAGGGTTACGCCAGTACCAGCGCAGCCGTTTTTCCATTTCAGGCGCATAACGCTGAACCCAGCGGTAAATCGTGGAGTGATCGACATTCACTCCGCGTTCAGCCAGCATCTCCTGCAGCTCACGGTAACTGATGCCGTATTTGCAGTACCAGCGTACGGCCCACAGAATGATGTCACGCTGAAAATGCCGGCCTTTGAATGGGTTCATGTGCAGCTCCATCAGCAAAAGGGGATGATAAGTTTATCACCACCGACTATTTGCAACAGTGCCGGATTGAGCGGCGTGGCATGGTCAGTCTTCCCGCAGGTACTGGTACAAAGTTTCGCGGCTGATGCCGAAGTCACGGGCCACCAAGGTTTTCTGGTCGCCTGCCGCAACTCGCCGTTTCAACTCGGCAATTTGTTCGCTGTTCAGCGATTTCTTTCGTCCCCGGTAGGCCCCGCGCTGCTTAGCCAGCACGATTCCCTCGCGCTGACGTTCGCGGATCAGAGCGCGCTCGAACTCAGCAAAGGCTCCCATGACCGACAGCATCAGATTGGCCATCGGTGAGTCCTCGCCGGTGAACGTTAGCCCTTCTTTGACGAACTCCATGCGCACGCCCCGTTGTGTCAGCCCTTGGACGATGCGGCGCAGGTCATCAAGGTTGCGTGCCAACCTGTCCATGCTATGCACCACCACGGTGTCGCCCTCGCGGACGAAGGCCAGCAGCCTTTCAAGTTCGGGACGTTGTGTGTCCTTGCCTGAAGCCTTATCGGTGAATACCTTGCCGACTTCTATTTGTTCCAGTTGTCGATCAGGATTCTGGTCGAAGCTGCTGACGCGAACGTAGCCGATACGTTGACCTTGCAAGATGCCTCCAAAGGTAAAAATGTCAGGATGAAATCTATTACCCTTGGCTGAATGTGTCAATAAATATAAATTAATACCCTACTCTGACGTTGTTTGTGCTCAACATCTGACATCAGGTTAGGGTATGCCTCAATCTGACGGCTGCGAACCGCCAGGGACAGGCGCAATGTCAGATTCTGTCGCGGCCTTGGCGCGTGCCTGGAAGCGTTCATAGCAATCCAGCCCGCAGAAATGTTCGACGTATTCCGCGCCTTCCGGGGTGAAGGCGGCATCGAGCGGAATTTCTTTGCAGCATACGCAGCAGGTGGTGCAACTGGCAGTGTTCGGGGCGTTTGCGTTCATGGTGGTACTCCTCCAGATTGGTAGCGAAGCTCAAAGCTGCCCACTCTCGGCTGGCTGGGAAGCGGTCATGATCTTCCCTTGAAGGCCCGCAGCAGCCGCGTCACAGACAGGACAAACAAGCCGGTCAGCGTGAGGGCTGCAATACCCCAGTGCTCCCCGATGAACGCGCCGGCCGTCGTGCCGGCTAGCACAATGGCGAGAATCGGCAAATGGCAGGGACAGGTGAGCACGGCCAGCGCGCCCCACAAGTAGCCGGTGATCGGTTTGTGCGTCTCAGACGGCAAGTGCTCTGGGCTGTTCATGGCAGACTCTCCGCGTGCTGTGCCGGTTCGGTTGGCATGGCGGCCAGTTGCATTTCGAGGCTGGCCAGGGCCTCGCGCCGACGCTCGACGAGTTGCCGCAACACGGCAAGCTGCGCAGACGCACCGTCACCGTCCGCAGCATCCAGCGCCCGGCACAGCCGCGCCAGTGCGTCCAGGCCGATACCCGCTTCGAAGGCAGCCCGTACAAAGCGCAGCCGTTGCAACGCGGTGTCATCGAACAAGCCGTAGCCGCCCGTGGTGCACGCGACCGGCCGTAGCAATCCGCGCAGCAGGTAGTCGCGCACGATATGCACGCTCACCCCGGCATCAAGGGCCAGCCGGGACACTGTGTAGGCGCTCATTGAACACCTCCTTTTCCTCATCCGGCGCAGCACGAAAGCTGCTTCACGTCCTTGCTGAAGGTCTGCGCCGCGAGCTTCAGCCCTTCGACCATGGTCAGGTAGGGGAACAATTGGTCGGCCAGTTCCTGCACGGTCATACGGTTGCGAATGGCGAGCACCGCCGTCTGGATCAGTTCACCCGCTTCCGGGGCCACCGCTTGCACGCCGATGAGCCGTCCGCTACCTTCCTCGATGACCAGCTTGATGAAGCCGCGTGTGTCGAAGTTGGCAAGCGCACGCGGCACGTTGTCCAAGGTCAAGGTGCGACTGTCGGTCTCGATCCCGTCGTGATGTGCTTCCGCCTCGCTGTAGCCCACGGTGGCGACCTGCGGGTCGGTGAACACCACGGCCGGCATTGCGGTCAGGTCCAGGGCCGCATCGCCGCCAGTCATGTTGATCGCAGCACGGGTGCCGGCCGCTGCCGCCACATAGACGAACTGAGGCTGGTCGGTGCAGTCGCCAGCCGCATAAATGTGTGGCGTACTGGTGCGCATGCCCTTGTCGATGACGATGGCCCCCTGCGCATTGGCAGCGACTCCCGCCGCTTCCAATGCCAGGCTGCGCGTGTTCGGTGCCCTGCCAGTGGCGACCAGCAGCTGGTCGGCGCGTATTTCACCGTACCCGGTGGTCAGCACGAATTCGCCGTCCACATGCGCGACCTGGCTGGCTTGCGTGTATTCCAATACCTTGATCCCTTCGGCACGGAACGCGGCTGTAACGGCCTCGCCGATGGCCGGGTCTTCGCGGAAGAACAGCGTGCTGCGTGCCAGGATCGTCACTTTGCTGCCCAGCCGGGCAAAGGCTTGCGCCAGTTCCAGCGCCACCACAGACGAGCCGATCACGGCCAGGCGCTCGGGAATGGTGTCGCTGACCAGGGCCTCGGTGGAAGTCCAGTAGGGTGACTCTTTCAGGCCCGGAATCGGCGGCACGGCCGGGCTGGCACCCGTGGCGACCAGGCAGCGGTCGAACGCCACCACACGCTCGCCGCCATCGTTTAAACGGACGGCAAGGCTCTGGTCGTCCTTGAAACGCGCTTCACCATGCAGCACGGTGATGGCCGGGTTGCTGTCCAGGATGCCTTCGTACTTGGCGTGGCGCAGCTCATCGACGCGCGCCTGCTGCTGGGCCAGTAGTTTGCTGCGATCAATCGCAGGCACAGTCGCCGCGATGCCACTGTCGAATGGGCTTTCACGGCGCAAATGGGCGATATGGGCAGCGCGGATCATGATCTTGGACGGCACGCAGCCGACATTGACGCAAGTACCGCCGATGGTGCCGCGCTCGATCAGCGTGACGTTCGCACCTTGCTCGACGGCCTTCAGCGCCGCCGCCATCGCGGCTCCGCCGCTGCCAATAACGGCGACGTGCAGTCCGTCCCCATCACCACCAGCCTTGTCGCCACCGCCCAGCCATCCCAGCGCCTTGCCAAGCAGTCTGCCCCGCGCTGAAGTGGATGGGGCATCGGCGGGTGTGGCCTTGTAGCCGAGGCCGGCCACAGCGGCGGTCAGCGCCTCTGGCGAGGTGCCGGGATCGGTGGCGAGTTGCGCGGAGCCTTTCGGGTAGGACACGAGCGCCGACAGCACGCCCGGCACTTTCTCCAGGGCGTCCTTGACATGTGTCGCGCACGAGTCGCAGGTCATTCCGGTGATATTCAAATACATTGCATCGTTCCTTTTCGTTTCGGCAACTGCCAATGCAGTTAGCCGTGTTTGGGTGGTAGTTCGCAGCGGCGGTTGGCCGGTGAGAGCAGATCCCAGATCGACACCCCGATCATCAAGGCCAGACCGACATAGAGGAGGTTCGCCGTCCACCAATTGCCAAAAAACAAGAGCATGGCCGCCAGCACGATGGCTGGGCCGACCATCCCGAGCAGGCTGCGGTACCATTGCCGATGACTCAGCCAGCCCAGTGCATTCGCCAGCAAAGCCACGACTGCGAACAGCGGCAGCAGCTTGGAGATAAACAACCCTTCGTATTCCTGTAGAAAGCCAAGGCCGATGGCCGCGCCCAGGCTGGCGATAGCCGGGAAACAGGCAGCGCATCCCATCGCGGAAACAACGCTGCCAAGCGCGCCAGCCTTGTCGGCAATGCGTGTAATCAGTCCCATGATCGCCCCAGGTTCGGGTTCAGTGGCTCACTGCTTGACGCTGGACGGATAGCCCGCGTCTCCGGTTGCCTTGGTCAGCTTCTGCACGCTGGTCTTGGCATCATCGAACGTGACAACCGCTTCGCGTGTCTCGAAGGTCACGTCAATTTTGCTGACGCCTTCGACCTTGGAAATCGCCTTCTTGACGGTGATCGGGCAGGTGGAGCAGGTCATGCCCGGTACGGACAGCGTGACGGTCTGGGTGGCGGCCCACACGGGGGCAACAACGGCAGCGAGGGCGAGGGCGGCAAACAGTTTTTTCATGATGAACTCCTGTGATTAATAGAAAAATGGCATGACGTAGGGAAATCCGAGCGCGACCAGGACCAGCGCGGCCACGATCCAGAAAATGAGCTTGTAAGTAGCTCGCACTTGGGGAATCGCGCAGACCTCACCCGGTTTGCAGGCTTGCGCCGGGCGGTAGATGCGCCGCCAGGCGAAAAACAGCGCGACCAGCGCTGCGCCGATGAAGATCGGGCGATAGGGTTCCAGCACCGTCAGGTTGCCGATCCATGCCCCGCTGAACCCCAAGGCGATCAAAACCAGCGGCCCCAGGCAGCAGGCCGACGCAAGAATGGCGGCCAGCCCACCGGCGAAGAGCGCGCCGCGCCCGTTTTGTGGTTCAGACATACGCTTGTCCTTTCAAATTTGGTTTGGATAGCTTAAGCTTACTTCCGTAGTTATGTACGGAGTCAAGCGATATGCAAATTAATTTTGAGAATCTGACCATTGGCGTTTTTGCCAAGGCGGCCGGGGTCAATGTGGAGACCATCCGGTTCTACCAGCGCAAGGGCCTGCTGCCGGAGCCAGACAAGCCCTATGGCAGCATTCGCCGCTATGGCGAGGCGGATGTAACACGAGTGCGGTTCGTGAAATCGGCCCAGCGGCTGGGCTTTAGCCTG
The DNA here is from genome assembly GCF_001034465.1 of Citrobacter sp. MGH100. Lineage (NCBI taxonomy): Bacteria > Pseudomonadati > Pseudomonadota > Gammaproteobacteria > Enterobacterales > Enterobacteriaceae > Citrobacter > Citrobacter sp. MGH100. The sequence continues at coordinate 53,394 of NZ_KQ089803.1, read as the reverse complement.
GACGAAATCGCCGAGCTACTGCGGCTGGAGGATGGCACCCATTGCGAGGAAGCCAGCGGCCTGGCCGAGCACAAGCTCAAGGATGTGCGCGAGAAGATGGCCGACTTGGCACGCATGGAGGCCGTGCTGTCTGAACTGGTGTGCGCCTGCCACGCGCGGAAAGGGAACGTTTCCTGCCCGCTGATTGCGTCACTGCAAGACGGAACGAAGCTCGCTGCATCGGCGCGGGGGAGTCACGGGGTGACTACGCCTTAGCGTGCTTTATTTTCCGAATTCTGAGACGACCCCAGGTAGCAGAGCTGCACCGCGAAGCCCAGCCGATTGGCCGGGCCGCGCCGCTGCCGGATGATGGAGAGGTCGCTTTCGCTGAACGTGTAGTGACGGATCAACTCATCCTTGGTGTCCGGCAACGCCAGCAGGCTTTCGCGCTCGGCGGCGGAGAGGATCGAACGGCGGGGCATGCGGTTTCCTTCTTCTTGAAAACGTAGGTTTGTGACAAGCCCGCCAAGGCAACCGGCGCGGCACGGGAATCAAGGCATTGCGATTCTCGAAAATAGTTCTTGAAATTCTATTCTTGATTGCATATCATCTCAACGAGTTTCGATAAGAAAGGATGCGCATGCGACCGTCTGTTGTGCTTGACATGAAGCGAAGCGCAGTGCGTGAAGCGGTAGGCCGCTTTCGCGCCGCGAACCCGCGCGTCTTCGGCTCGGTGCTGCATGGCACCGACCGGGATGGCAGCGACCTCGACCTGTTGGTCGATGCGCTGCCCGGTGCCACGTTGTTGGACTTGGGCGATTTGGAAGAAGAACTGAAATCGCTGCTCGGCGTTGACGTCGATCTGCTGACTCCCGGCGACCTGCCGCCGAAGTTCCGGGCCAAGGTGCTCGCGGAGGCGCAACCGATATGAGCGAGAACCGCCTGCCCGATTACCTCGACCACATTCAGCAGGCCGCAACCGATGCGCGCAGCTTCGTGGAAGGGATGGCCAAGGACGACTTCTTGGCCGACAAGCGCACCCAGCAGGCCGTCATCATGAGCCTGATCGTCATCGGCGAGGCGGCCACAAAGGTGATGGATGGCTACGTCGAGTTCACCCAGGCGCATGCCGACGTGCCGTGGCGCAGCATGCGCAATATGCGTAATCGCATGGCTCACGGCTATTTCGACATCAACCTCGATGTGGTGTGGGAGACGGTACAGGAATGGCTGCCGGCGTTGCTCCAGCAATTGCCCGCCGTGCGTCAGGATGCCGACGATGAAGACCGTAACGACAACTGTGAAAGAGGGATCTCCGATGACTGTTGAATCGAGAATATTTTCTGTAGCCGAGTATGTTCAGCCGTCCGAAGGCGAGCCTATTCGTTCCGTTGTGCTTGAAACCCGAGACTCAATTATCGTGGTTTGGCATGTCCATCCCGGGCAGGAAATTGCGGCTCACATTCATCCTCACGGCCAAGACACGTGGACTGTTTTGTCGGGAATGGCTGATTACTTTCAGGGCAATGGGATTGTTCGTGCCCTCAGGGAAGGTGAGATAGCCGTGGCAAGACCGGGCCAAGTGCACGGGGCGCGAAATACAGGTACCGAGCCATTTGTGTTAGTCTCGGTTGTGGCATCAGCCAATGCCGGTTTCGTATTGGCTGAGCGATAGAGCCCAATCTCTGGAGTTGGTCCAATGAGCGGTCGGGGAGATAGGTAACAGACATGCAGCGGACACGGCTGCTAAACCAGGTCGCAAACCTCCTTGCGTCGCAGCGTGCCGCAAGCGACGCGATCAATCGAATGGGGTCGGCATGAGACTGAACACCATCCAGTTCCCGACCGCGTAGCCGCCTGTCCTGCCGATCAGGTCTTGACCATCGACGCCTGGGATCAGTCCTGAATGTTCTTGGAGACCACTACGTTATGAGCCGCAGCCGCCGCAAAACACCCATCGTCGGGCACACGACCTGCGGCAGCGAGCGCGAGGACAAGAAGCTCTGGCATCAGCGCTGGCGCACCCGTGAGCGCACGGCGCTGACCAGCGCGTCGCCCGAAGCCCTGAGCGCCCATCTGCCCCTGCTGGAAAACCAGGCCAGCAGCGTCTGGTCGATGGGCAAGGATGGCCGCTCCTACTGGCCCGTCAAGCGCCAGGCCGCCACGGCGGATCGCATCGCCAATCACAAGGGACGCAACCCGCAAGAACGCGCCTCCCTGAAAAAGCGCCTGCTTACACTGTGATTCCTTCAAAATATCTCAACGAAATTTCCCGACACCTGTTTAAGCTATCTTGCTGATAGGGATCGTCTCAGAAAACGGAATCTATGGTCACTCCCGTTTTTGCAACACCGATTTTGACGACAAGTTGGCTTGCTTGAATCTATCCGGCGTCTGAATGGGATTTTATTCCCGCGCCTTGATGAGTTCCGCGCCTGATGAACCTCCAGAAAATATACGGCTTCAATGAGCCTTTCCGTTTTACAGGTTCCTCAACAGGCCGGTGGGCCGTTAGTATCATCAATATCAGTATTCGCAAAACCAGATCAGTAATTCTTTAAACCGGTGTATTTCTGCCGTTATGCTACATAAGTTTGCTGTCGTGCCGTTAGGGCCCAGGCTATTCTGGCCAGCTTGTTTGCCAGAGCACAAGTGACGACAAAGTTGCTTTTCCGGCACAGTAAATCCCTGACCCAATCGGCCAATTTGCCAGACTGGTGTTCCAGTTTTTGTATGAATACCCTGGCACATTGAACCAACAAAGTTCGGATCTTTTTATTACCTCGCTTACTAATTCCCAGCAATGTCGTCCTGCCTCCCGTGCTGTACTGCCGAGGTACAAGCCCTGTTGCCGCCGCAAAGTCACGGCTGCTGGCGTACTGCTTCCCGTCGCCAATCTCAGTTGAAATAGTACTCGCTGTCAGTGTTCCGACGCAGGGAATGCTCAGCAAGCGCTGTCCAACCTCATCTTCGTCCAACTTTCGTTTCAACTGGGATTCCAAATCTTTAATCTGCTCAACAAGATAGTGATAATGCTGTTGTAATTTCAGCAATAACTGGCTGAGGTAAAGAGGCAAACTATTATCCTCAAGAATGGTACTCAGTCGGCTAATAACGGCAGCTCCTCGGGGAACGCTAATGCCAAATTCCAGCAGAAAAGCATGCATTTGATTGGTTGTTTTTACCTTATCCTGAACCAGGGATTCACGGACACGATGCAGAGCCCGCATTGCCTGCTGAGATTCCGTTCTGGGCTGCACAAAACGCATAGACGGACGCGATGCAGCTTCACAAATAGCTTCGGCGTCGACAAAGTCGTTTTTATTGCTTTTAACGAACGGGCGGACAAATTGTGGTGATATCAGCTTTGGGGAATGCCCCAACTCTTCCAACTTGCGTGCCATAAAGTGAGAACCGCCACAGGCTTCCATTGCGATGGTTGTAGCGGGGCATGTCGCCAAAAATTCGATCAACTTTGGCCGGGTAAATTTTTTACGGTAAACAGCCTTCCCGCGACGATCCTGGCAATGAATATGGAAAGAGTTTTTACCCAGATCGATACCAATGAGCGCAATGTTTTCCATGATAGTTCTCCGAATGAAAGCCTGTCCTCAGCATAGTACCGGGAAGGAGGGAGTGACCATCTCATTAAATAAGGGGTCAGTTTGGATATCGAAAATTATTGTACTATAAGGGCTTCCCCGGCGTGTCAACGCCGGTGTTTATGGTTTCTGTCTGCTCTTCAGTAAAAATAAAGGGGAGAGACTGCGGTACTATAAACGGCCATGATGAATCGTCATCGATTCGGACCCTGATGAAAGACGCGCGTGAGGTTCTTGTTCGTTAAGCGGATACGTATATCCTGTACAATAGCCAGATAGGCCTCACGGGGTCTAACCCTTTATCATCAACGAATTGCAGGTCAGATGGTTATTTTGTTTCGTGCTTTAGCTGGCTGAGTACAGCCTGAAATCATCACCGTAATGCAATGATGCCCAGCACAGCCTTGCGTTTTTGGCGGCGATGGCTACAACGGCACGCCAGTATCCTCTGCGATCGACCAGTGAACAGACCCAACGACTGAATAAATCAGTCCTTTTCTCGGCACCAATCAGAACCGAACGAGCCCCCTGAACCAGTAGCGTTCGCAGATACGAATCGCCAGCTTTAGTTATCCTGCCAAGCTTTGATTTCCCACCACTGCTGTACTGCGATGGCGTTAGTCCCAGCCAGGCTGCCAGTTGTCGCCCATTTTTAAAATCGTGTGCATTACCGATACTGGCGACCAGCGCACAGGCCGTTGTGGGACCAATCCCTTTCAGTTCCATCAATCGCTGGCTGCGGTGATCTGTTTTTGCCATGCGGGACAAAATCCGGTCATATTCAGTAATATTATCTTCAATACGATCAATGTGTTCCAGCAGGTCATTAACACATTGTTGAACCTGAAGTGGCAAAGAACTCTTCTGCTCAGAAACCATGTGACGCAGGGCATCTGTACTTTGTGGGGCGATGACACCGAATTCCGATATCAAACCTCTCAATCGGTTATATGTTGCTGTTTTCTCTTCGATAAAACCCTGTCTGATACGGTGTAGGCATTGCATCGCCTGCTGGTTCTCATCCTTCACTGGTACAAACCGCATATGCGGGCGACGAACTGCTTCACAGATAGCCTGAGCATCAGCTGCATCATTTTTGCCTGATTTACCGGCCATGCGGTAAGGAGATACAAATTTAGCAGCCATCAGCCGTGGTTCATGACCATATTGCCGAAACAACCTTGCCCAGTAGTGAGCCCCGGAGCATGCCTCCATCCCGATAACACAGGGAGGTAAACTGGCAATCAGCTCAGGAAGGGCAGCACGCGATACTTTGGGTTTAACCAGAACAGTTTTACCGTGTTGGTCAACGCAGTGAACAGCGAACACATTTTTAGCAAGATCGATACCGACAGTCGTGATGGTCATAACGAATCCCTCCGGGGCTATGTTTACCCCATGATTGCACAAGAGTTAATCAGGCGCATATCCAGGGGAAGTCCCTTCCATTCGTTAAGGTGATTTTTTATACCCCTGGTCTGCGATAAGGGAGCTTGACCACGTTGACAGGCAGCTATGAGCGAGGAGCGGACCTTGATAGATCACCATAACTGTTGTCGGTTCACGAGATAATTTATCGTTACTCAAATTCAATTCTCGCTGACGACTGAGGCTAAATGGTCCATTTGCATAATTGTTGTGGCAGAAAGAGATGCCTTTCTGCCACATGTGGGGTTAGTTTACTTTTGGAAAGTCCACCAGGGTGTCATTCACACGGTTGATCATATTCGTAAACAGAATCGCACTGACTGCACTGATGACTTCCACCACCTGCCGATCGCTAAAGCCTGCTGCCAGAAAACGACTGACGGATTCTTCTGGTAAGGTGTTGCGGGTCGTCACCAGCGTTTTTACAAATTTGACCAGTGCATCAATGTGCGGATCTTCCGGGAACTCTCCCCGGCGTAATGCCTGAATTTGCTCAACGCTGTAACCTGCCATTTTTCCGGTCAACGTATGCGCCGCCAGACAGTAATCACACCCTGAGACTTCACTGACCACAAGGTTAACGGCTTCAATTTCCTGTTTGCTCAACTGACTTTTAGCCAGCGTGGCGTTGTGTTGCAATGCATGACCTAGAATGTCGGGGGCGATGCCAATGGTCTGGTAGGCATTCGGGACTTTACCCATCGCCCGTTTAATGGCGCTGAAGAGTTCTGCTGTCGTGCCAGTGGCATTTTCAGGTTGTACGGAAGTTAAACGGCTCATCATTTTTTCCTTTCAGTTTAAGGGTTTCGCCGTATCGGCGATGAGCACATAATAGAGCGCAGCCGGCGGGCATGCAGGCCGTATCGTCTCGATTATTTGTCTTATCGTCTCAGGAGTCAGAGTGGACAATCTCAGCCGCTTGCTTTCCTTACTGGCACCAACATGTAGCGTCAATCTTCACTGTCGTTTTACCGGGCGCTGGGATGCCGACCATCCGCAACAAGCCGCCGGTATTGTGCCTTGGCACGTCATTCTTCGTGGCGAAACCCGGCTGATTGTTGGGGGGAAGACGTTCGACGTGCGTGCGGGTGATATCATTCTTTTCCCGCACGGATCGCCACATTTACTGCAAAGTCTGGTGGACTGGGGGCAGGTCGTACCTGCTCAGGTCAACAATAATGGCATCGTCACTGAAGTGTGGACGGAAGGACTGGGGCCTGCGGTCGAGGTATTGTGTGGCGAGTTTCATTTCGGGCCGGGTTATCGCTGGATGTTCGCCGATGAAACAACGCTGATCCATCTCCATGCCGATGAGCAACACGATGTCCCTGAACTGGAAACACTGCTGGGTATGCTGGTACGCGAAAGTCTTGGCGGTTTGCCGGGCAGTACGAGTATCGTGAAGGGGCTGGCAGATACGTTGCTCGCGCTAATCCTGCGTATTTTGCTGTCGTTGCACGAGCCTCCCGCGGGTGTGTTACGGCTGCTGAGCGACACACGTCTTGCTCCCGCCATACTGGCCGTCATCGCCGATCCTGCGTCGCCATGGACGATGGAATCGATGGCGAAACGCTGTTTTCTGTCCCGTGCCACTTTCGCCCGCCACTTTTCATACAGCTATCATCAGACGCCCCAGGTCTGGCTCAACCAGTTACGTATGGTGCTGGCGGCAAGACTGCTTTCAGAAGAGAAAAACCTGACAACGGAGAGAGTAGCCGAACAGTGTGGTTTTTTGTCGCTGTCGTCTTTTTCTAAAGCGTTCAAAAAAACCTGGGGCATAACGCCTGCTCTGCACCGTAAACGTGGGTACAGCACAACGATCACTGGCAACGAGCCCACCGAGGTGGATAAGATTAACGGTCAACAGGCTGAGAATTAGACTGCAGAGATTAGCGAAGTAACCTGCAGCTCGGCCATACCGTCAATTGCGTGGACCAGTGTGTTGAACGGTGCTGCCTGGGTATGCTTTTCCAGCATCAGGGCTGACTGTCAGCGTTCAATCATCATAAACTGGTGATCATTTTCACGGTTCATGTACAACTGATACTGTAAACACCCGGGTTTCCCCCTGCACATCGTGTTCGACAGTTTTAAGTGCCAGAAGTACCTTTTCGCGTGCGCCCTGCCGGGCGGTAATAGTGGCAACAAGGGGGTCTGAGGGCCAATGGAACGAAAACGTACGCTAAGGAAATAACCAATTGTTATAATTGATATTATTCATTCTTCTCTATGAACTGAAAGCCCGCACTAAGCAATGTTTTAGCCTCAAATGACTTTTTTACCTACCCAACTAACGTAACGATCGCACATCAGGTCGTTTTTCAACCGCATAGTGACACCTGCACTCACATGCGAGAAAACACATATGATTTTGACTTCTTGTTTTGGTGGAGAGACAATACCCATTCATAGCAGGAGTACATAATGCCAGAAATTGCATCCCTACAACTTTTCAAAATACTATCTGATGAAACCCGCCTGGGTATCGTGCTACTGCTCAGGGAGATGGGGGAGCTGTGCGTATGCGATCTCTGCACAGCGCTGGAACAATCACAACCCAAGACCTCCCGCCATCTGGCGATGCTTCGGGAAAGTGGCCTGTTGCTGGATCGCAAGCAGGGGAAATGGGTTCATTATCGCTTATCCCCGCATATTCCTTCCTGGGCTGCCCTGGTGATTGAGCAGGCCTGGTTAAGTCAACAGGACGACGTACAGGCCATCGCCCGTAAGCTGGCATCGGCCAACTGCTCTGGCAGCGGTAAGGCTGTTTGTATCTAAAAATTTTGCCTGTACATATATGTTTTTACGAATATGAGGTGTTAAAGATGAAAATGTTAACGGTGTTTGATCCGGCGATGTGCTGCAGTACCGGCGTTTGTGGTTCAGATGTCGATCAGGTTTTGGTCAATTTTTCTGCTGATGTGCAATGGCTGAAAGGGCGTGGGGTTCAGATCGAACGTTATAACCTGGCGCAGCAGCCTATGAGCTTCGTTGAGAACGAAAAAGCGAAAGCATTCCTTGAGGCTTCTGGAGCTGAAGGGCTTCCGCTGCTGTTGCTTGATGGTGAAACGGTGATGGCCGGGCGATACCCAAAACGCGCTGAACTGGCTCGCTGGTTTGGTATACCGCTGGAAAAGGTGGGTTTAGCTTCCACCAGTTGCTGTGGTGGTAAAACTTCCTGTTGTTGAGTATGTCAGGAGGACATATGAAATTCTTAGAGAATATCCCGTCTTACCTGTTTTTCACCGGTAAGGGAGGTGTAGGCAAAACTTCGATTTCCTGCGCAACGGCTATACGTCTGGCTGAACTGGGAAAGCGTGTTCTGCTTGTCAGTACCGACCCGGCTTCCAATGTCGGTCAGGTATTCGATCAGACTATCGGTAACACTATCCAGCCCGTGACTGCTGTGTCTGGTCTTTCGGCTCTGGAGATTGACCCGCAGGACGCCGCCCAGCAATACCGCGCCAGAATCGTTGACCCTATTAAAGGTCTTTTGCCTGATGACGTTGTTAACAGCATCAGTGAACAGCTTTCAGGAGCTTGTACGACAGAGATCGCTGCATTCGACGAGTTTACTGGCTTACTGACTGACGCTTCTCTGCTGACCCGCTTTGATCACATCATTTTTGATACTGCCCCAACTGGCCACACTATTCGCCTTCTTCAGCTTCCCGGAGCCTGGAGCAGCTTCATCGAAAGTAACCCGGATGGTGCTTCCTGTCTTGGTCCAATGGCTGGGCTGGAAAAACAACGCGAGCAATATGCTCATGCGGTTGAGGCATTATCCGATCCTGAACGAACTCGCCTTGTGCTGGTCGCGCGATTGCAAAAATCAACACTGCAGGAAGTCGCTCGTACTCATGACGAATTATCAGCTATTGGCCTTAAAAATCAGTATTTAGTCATTAACGGTGTCCTGCCTGCGAGCGAAGCAGAACGTGATGCACTGGCCGCTGCAATATGGCAACGGGAGCAAGAGGCGCTGGCAAATCTTCCTGCCGGGTTATCTGATTTGCCGACAGACAACTTATACCTGCAGCCGCTGAACATGGTTGGTGTATCCGCATTGAAAGGCCTGCTCAACGAACACGCTGAGATAACATCGCTTCCTGAACAAAGCCCACAGAACAAGCCAGAGAATATGTCGTTGTCTGTCCTGGTTGATGATATCGCCCGCAGTGAACACGGTTTGATTATGCTGATGGGCAAAGGTGGTGTGGGCAAAACCACAATGGCTGCGGCTATCGCCGTCAGTCTGGCGGATAAGGGTTTTGATGTGCATCTCACCACCTCAGATCCTGCTGCACATCTCAGTACAACGCTCAATGGCAGCCTCAAAAATCTGCAGGTCAGCCGAATCAACCCTCACGATGAAACTGAACGCTATCGTCAGCATGTTCTTGAGACGAAAGGCAGGGATCTGGATGAGGCTGGGAAACGGCTGCTCGAAGAGGATTTACGTTCTCCTTGCACAGAAGAGATTGCGGTGTTCCAGGCGTTTTCACGCGTAATTCGTGAAGCTGGCAAACGGTTTGTGGTCATGGATACGGCACCTACCGGGCATACGCTATTACTGCTTGATGCTACCGGGGCTTATCACCGTGAGATTGCCAGGAAGATGGGGGATAAAGGTCATTTTACCACTCCGATGATGCAGCTTCAGGACCAGGAACGTACCAAAGTTTTGCTGGTCACTCTGCCTGAAACCACACCTGTACTGGAAGCGGCAAACCTGCAGTCCGATCTTGAACGTGCGGGGATTCATCCCTGGGGCTGGATTATCAATAACAGCCTTTCGATTGCACAGACGCAATCGCCGCTGCTTTGCCAGCGCGCCCTACAAGAGCGTCCTCAAATCGAGGTTGTGAAAAACCAGCATGCAAGCCGCATAGCGTTAGTACCGGTAATGGCTGCAGAGCCCACTGGCATCGAGAAACTCAGAGAGCTGGTTGTTTAATTTTTTTGTATATACAGGGCGGCAAAGCCGTCCTGTCTGGAGGATTTATGTTACTGGCAGGCGCTATTTTTGTCCTGACCATCGTTTTGGTTATCTGGCAACCGAAGGGATTAGGGATCGGCTGGAGTGCGACGCTGGGCGCGGTACTGGCGCTGATCTCTGGCGTAGTCCATTTTGGTGATATCCCTGTAGTGTGGAATATTGTCTGGAATGCGACGGCGACCTTTATTGCCGTGATTATTATCAGCCTTCTGCTCGATGAATCGGGCTTTTTCGAATGGGCGGCGCTGCACGTTTCACGTTGGGGTAACGGTCGCGGGCGTTTGCTGTTTACCTATATCGTTTTGCTCGGCGCAGCGGTGGCGGCACTGTTTGCCAACGATGGTGCGGCATTGATTCTGACGCCAATTGTTATCGCCATGCTGCTTGCATTAGGTTTCAGCAAAGGCACTACGCTGGCATTTGTCATGGCCGCCGGGTTTATTGCCGATACGGCCAGTCTGCCGCTTATCGTGTCCAACCTGGTTAACATCGTTTCTGCAGACTTCTTTGGGCTGGGTTTCACTGAGTATGCGTCGGTAATGGTGCCGGTGGATATCGCAGCCATTATCGCCACGCTGGTGATGCTGCATCTGTTCTTCCGCAAAGATATTCCGCCAACTTACGACCTGGCTCTCCTGAAAGCACCGGCAAAAGCGATTAAAGATCTGGCAACCTTCAGAACCGGCTGGATAGTGTTGATCCTTCTTCTGGTTGGCTTTTTCGTCCTTGAGCCGTTGGGTATCCCGGTCAGTGCGATTGCTGCTGTAGGGGCTGTCATTCTGTTTGCGGTGGCGAAGCGAGGTCATGCCATTAACACTGGCAAAGTGCTTCGCGGTGCGCCATGGCAGATCGTCATATTCTCTCTGGGAATGTATCTGGTGATCTATGGTCTGCGTAATGCCGGACTAACAGAATACCTCTCCGGTGTGTTGAACGTGCTGGCAGATAAAGGACTTTGGGCCGCGACGTTTGGTACTGGCTTCCTGACGGCTTTCCTCTCTTCCATCATGAACAATATGCCTACCGTGCTGGTTGGTGCTCTCTCTATTGATGGCAGCACTGCAACAGGCGTTATCAAAGAGGCGATGATTTTTGCCAACGTGATTGGCTGCGATCTTGGACCGAAAATTACACCTATTGGTAGCCTGGCAACGTTGCTCTGGCTGCATGTCCTTTCACAGAAGAACATGACCATCACATGGGGATACTATTTCCGCACCGGGATCGTCATGACTCTGCCTGTGCTGTTTGTAACGCTGGCCGCGCTGGCGCTACGTCTCTCTTTCACTTTGTAATGAGATACTGATATGAGCAACATCACCATTTATCACAACCCAGCCTGCGGCACGTCGCGTAATACGCTGGAGATGATCCGCAACAGCGGTATCGAGCCGACCGTTATTCTTTACCTTGAGACTCCACCTTCACGCGATGAGCTGCTCAAACTCATTGCGGATATGGGCATTTCCGTCCGGGCTTTGCTGCGTAAGAACGTCGAGCCGTATGAGGAACTGGGTCTTGCAGAAGATAAATTTACTGACGACCAGCTCATCGACTTTATGCTACAGCATCCGATTCTGATCAACCGTCCGATCGTAGTGACGCCACTGGGAACTAAACTTTGCCGTCCTTCAGAGGTTGTTCTCGATATCCTTCCAGATGCCCAGAAAGCGGCTTTCACCAAGGAAGACGGTGAAAAAGTCGTTGATGATTCAGGTAAAAGACTGAAATAAAGACGAAGGGGGCATTTGCCCCCTTCATTATTACTTCGCCATTTCTTCCAGCAGGTCAATACCAACCGGCTCTTCGCTCTGTAGCGCTGTTAATGCAATACGCTTTGCATACTGCTCTTCCACATCAGAGATGAGAGGCAGCTCGCGGTTCGCCCTGATCTTCAGGAAAGGCGAAGACGGTTGAGCAGCTGCCAGGCTGTTATTAACGACCCATGCCCACGGCTCGATGCCAGCTCGGCGTAGATCCTGCTGCAGGTTAGCGGCTTCCAGTACAGGTGTCGTTTCGGCAAGCGTCACGATAATCACCTTCGTCTTCTCCGGGTCTGCTGCTTTTTCGCTATCACCTGTCTTCGATGTCAGAAAGCGAGAGAATTCGGCTTCATGCTGTCGCCAGAACACACTCATGCAATTGTTGAATGCCTTTACATCACTCATGTTCGTCCTCAAATTTTGCTCAGATTAACCCGGCTCTCATCTTCCAGAATTTTATAAACAGTGGAACGGGCAATACTGAGCCGGCGGGCAATATCTGTTGCACCAGTTCCCTGCTGATGAAGTGCCAGTACACTATTTCTGTCGATGATGCGCTTTCGGCCAAACCGGATACCTTTCAGCCTGGCCTCCTGCCGTCCTTCGTTCGTACGCTCCAGAATCCTCCTGCGTTCGGCCTGGGCTACAGCTGAAAGAATGGTCACAACCATTTTCCCCATTTCACCGTCGGTGCTGATCCCGTCGTCTATGAATCGGACCGCGACTCCCTGAGCGTCGAATTCTTTTATCAGTTGGATCATATCGGCAGTGTCGCGGCCAAGCCGGTCGAGTTTCTTCACCAGGATGACGTCACCTTCCTCCACCTTCATTCGCAGCAGATCCAGTCCTTTCCTGTCGGTAGAACTGCCGGATGCTTTGTCGGTAAATATGCGACTGGCTTTCACCCCCGCCTCTTTAAGCCCCTTGATCTGAATATCGAGGGACTGCTGGCTTGTTGATACCCGTGCGTAACCAAAAAGTCGCATAAAAATGTATCCTAAATCAAATATCGGACAGTGGGTGTCTGTTATAACAAAAAATCGATTTAATAGACACCTAGACAACACCATTTTAGTGTGTCCGAGAATTTATAATATTTCGGACGGTTGCGAAATTGTTAATTCATGACCATCAGGCAGGGAGGCCGGTATGCCCGTCGATTTTCTGACCACTGAGCAGGAACTGAATTATGGTCGCTATGTTGCAGAACCCAATGACGTGCAGCTGGCGCGCTATTTTCATCTTGATGAGCGGGATCTTGCCTTCATTAACCAGCGGCGGGGAAGGCATAACCGGCTGGGAATTGCGCTTCAGCTCACCACCGCCCGTTTTCTGGGCACCTTTCTGACAGACTTAACCCGGGTTCTGCCAGGTGTTCAGCAATTTGTCGCGGTGCAGCTTAATATTCGCCGTCCAGAAGTCCTTACCCGCTACGCAGAACGGGTTACCACCCTCAGAGAGCATACTGCGCTGATTAAGGAATATTACGGTTACCATGAATTTGGCGATTTCCCCTGGTCTTTCCGCCTGAAGCGCCTGCTGTACACCCGCGCATGGCTCAGTAATGAGCGACCCGGCCTTATGTTTGATTTTGCCACCGCGTGGCTGCTTCAGAATAAGGTCCTGCTGCCCGGAGCAACCACACTTGTACGTCTCGTCAGTGAAATACGCGAACGGGCAAATCAGCGGCTGTGGAAGAAACTGGCCGCGTTGCCGGACAGCTGGCAGACCGCCCGCGTGACGGAGCTTCTGGACATTCCTGAGGGGCAGCGTACTTCACCGCTGGAGCAACTGAAAAAGGGACCGGTCACCGTCAGCGGCCCGGCATTTACCGAAGCGCTGGAGCGGTATATCCGGCTGCGAAACCTGGAATTTTCCCGACTGAATTTTACCGGTCTGCCTGCTATACAACTGCGTAATTTGGCCCGTTACGCAGGCATGGCGTCGGTAAAATATATCGCGCGAATGCCACAGCAGAGAAAACTGGCCGTACTCACAGCATTCGTTAAAGCGCAGGAGACTGCGGCGCTGGATGAGGCCGTTGATGTGCTCGATATGCTGATACTGGATATCACTCGTGCGGCGAAGAAAACGGGGCAGAAAAAACGGCTCAGGACGCTTAAAGATCTTGATCGTGCTGCGCTAATATTGGCGCGGGCATGTTCATTGTTGCTGGATGAACAGGCTGACGATGCTGAACTGAGGGAGACCATATTCAACAGCATACCGAAAAGCAGGCTGGCAGAATCCGTCTGCAAGGTAAATGAGCTGGCCCGGCCTCAGAACAACAATTTCCATGACGAAATGGTGGAGCAGTACGGGCGGGTAAAGCGCTTTCTTCCGGCGGTATTGCGCGACCTGCATTTCCAGGCAGCGCCAGCCGGAGAACATACGTTGTCCGCCATTCATTATCTGACCGAACTGAACTGCTCGAAAAAGCGCATCCTGGACAATGCGCCTGAACATATTATTACCGGCCCCTGGAAACGCCTGGTATACGATGCGGAGGGCCGGATACAGCGTGCCGGTTACTCGCTTTGTCTGCTGGAGCGCCTTCAGGATGCACTACGTCGAAGGGACATCTGGCTCGAAAACAGCGATCGCTGGGGAAATCCCCGCGAGAAGCTGTTGCAGGGGGAAGAATGGCAGGCTCAGCGGGTCCCCGTTTGCCGGGCGCTGGGACATCCCACTGATGGACATAAAGGCGTGCAACAGTTGGCGGTCCAGCTAGATGAAACCTGGAAAACCGTCGCATCCCGCTTTGAAGGAAATGCGGAGGTTCATATTTGCCATGACGGTAAACATCCTTCCCTGACTATCAGCAGCCTGGAGAAACTGGAGGAGCCAACATCGTTGCATCGTCTCAACAGTCGGGTAAGGCTGCTACTCCCGCCAGTAGATTTGACGGAACTGTTGCTTGAAATAGATGCCAGAACGGGATTTACACGTGAGTTTACGCATGTCAGTGAATCCGGGGCCCGGGCACAGGATCTGCACATCAGCCTGTGCGCGGTCCTGATGGCAGAGGCCTGCAATATCGGGCTGGAACCGCTGATAAAGCACAATATACCGGCGCTGACGCGCCACCGGCTTAGCTGGGTAAAACAGAATTACCTCCGGGCAGAAACGCTGGTCAGCGCCAATGCCCGCCTGGTTGATTTTCAGTCCACACTGGAGCTTGCTGGCCGCTGGGGTGGTGGCGAAGTGGCTTCAGCTGATGGCATGCGCTTTGTCACGCCGGTGAAAACCGTCAATTCAGGACCTAACAGAAAATATTTTGGTTCCGGACGTGGCATCACCTGGTACAACTTCGTCTCTGATCAGTACTCTGGATTCCACGGCATCGTTGTCCCCGGCACATTACGAGATTCCATTTTTGTGCTGGAAGGCCTTCTGGAGCAGCAGACAGGGCTGAATCCGGTTGAGATCATGACAGACACAGCCGGTACCAGCGACATTATTTTTGGCCTCTTCTGGCTGCTGGGATACCAGTTTTCCCCCCGGCTTGCCGATGCCGGTGAAGCGGTATTCTGGCGAGTGGATAAATCGGCAAATTACGGTGCACTGGACGAACTGGCACGTGGTTGTGCCGATCTGTCGAAAGCCGAGGATCAGTGGGATGAGATGATGCGAACCGCCGGTTCGCTGAAACTGGGCACCATTCATGCTTCAGAACTCATTCGCTCTTTGCTGAAAAGCTCGCGCCCATCAGGGCTGGCACAGGCGATCATGGAAGTGGGGCGCGTCAACAAGACGCTGTACCTTCTTAATTATATTGATGATGAGGATTATCGTCGGCGGATCCTGACGCAGCTAAACCGGGGGGAAGGCCGCCATGCTGTGGCGAGGGCGATCTGCTACGGGCAGCGCGGTGAGATCAGAAAGCGCTATCGTGAAGGTCAGGAAGATCAGCTGGGGGCACTGGGCCTGGTCACTAACGCAGTGGTACTGTGGAACACACTTTATATGCAGGAAGCCCTGAGCTGGATACGCAGTAATGGAGAAGAAATCGGGGTTGAAGATATCGCCCGGTTGTCCCCACTGATGCACGGGCATATCAATATGCTGGGGCATTATACGTTTACGCTACCGGAGGATATTTTGAAGGGGGAACTGAGAGAACTAAATTTCAATTTAAACAATGAATTAACTTCTTAGCGTACGTTTTCGTTCCATTGGCTCTCAAACCCCTGAAGGTGGTGGGACTGGTACTGGAGGCGCTGATTCTGGCTATCGAGTCCGGTCTGCTCCGACGGTGAACGGCAGAGCAGATCGGTGCTCAAGGGGGATTATTCCTGCAGGCCGTGATAGCCGGCTTCTTTCTGGTGCCGGACAGTCAGGATCACTATCCGGTCCGTTTCCCGGTCGTGGCGATAGAGCATCACATAACCACTGTCGCCAAATCCGATCACCAGTTCCTGGTATTCCAGTGGGAGAAGAGAAACCGGGCGGCCCATGTCAGGCTGCGTTTTCAGCTGCTGGATAGCCCGGATGATCACTTCACCGGCTTTTCTGGCCGCCAGCCGGTTTTTGGTTTTGAGAAAGTCCTGCAGGCGCTGTAAATCCCGCTGCGCCAGTGCGGAGACAATTACCTGTGGCATGGTGGAGCATCCTGCTCATTCTCAGTTCCCCAGGTATCTATCCACGCTTCCACCTCTTCGGCGCTCAGGTGCAGACCGGTTTCCTGATAGTGCTGCCATGCGGCCTGTCCATCCCTCAGGTACTGGCTGCGCTTTTCTTCCCGGTCGATGTATTCGGTGATCGCTTCCAGCATCAGGGCATGAGCGGAGCGATGGCGGTCATCGGCAAGGGTTTTCAGGCGGTCTTTGAGTTCATCATCAAGCCTGATGGATGTCGCAGCTGACATAAAATCACCTTTGTAGTCATGTGTAATACATGTGACTACTTTAATCGGAGTCAGTGATATTTGCCAGAAATACGGCTTACGTTGCCCGTTTTCCGCCAAACCCGGACTCATGCACCTGGCTGCATAGCCATGCATCCGGGTATGATTTATCCGGTGCGTTTCTGGCGGGTTTTCGGGTGGTTTGTTGCCGCTTTTACCGGTTATCCGTCAGAAACGCGCTGAGTCAGTCTGGGCGGTGCGCGTAATGAAGCCTTTATGTTAAATAGGGGCTTTTGTTGTCCGGAAAAGGCTGAGCAAAAATACGATAAACAGTGTCATACCGGTAACCAGCATGACATAGCCGGCTGTTGGGTTATAAGTCAGACAGAAGGCTGTGCAGGCACTGGGGGCGTGTATGCGAAAAAGCCCGGCAAAACACAGACTGGCCGAGAGTCCGTAAAATAACGATCCTGCGATAACGGTCAGCATAATTCTAAACATTGTCCCTTTGTCCCTTTGACCCTAATCATCCTCATCTTTTTTCTAATATGCCCCTTAAAATCAGGATGTTGATTGTTTTGTATGCAAGAAATGGACTAAAGAAATTTGTTTGTGATCCCATTCTCGTTTCTGCATATGAACAAAAAAGCCCCGCACATGGGCGGGGCTGAATGCTGCGAGTCTGCGACGGTGACTTATCCCGGAAGCGTCCAGTCAGGTCGTTCAAAATGGCAGGTATAGCCGTCGGGATTATGCTGCAGGTAATCCTGATGCTCTGGCTCTGCAGACCAGAACTCACCGGCCTGCTCTACTTCTGTCACCACGACTCCGGGCCAGACTCCTGAATCATCTATTTCACGGATAAGCTGGTTTGCCTGCTGCTTTTGCTCCTCTGTGGTGAAAAAGATGGCTGAGCGGTAGCTTGAGCCGACGTCATTACCCTGACGAAGTATTGTTGTAGGGTTGTGAATACTAAAGAAATATTCCAGTAGTTTTCGGTAGCTCAGTTTATCCGGGGAATACACCACCTTCACCGCCTCCGCATGTCCTGGGTGGTGCTGGTATGTCGGGTTATCATTACGTCCGCCGGTATAGCCCACTTCGGTGCTGACCACGCCATTGAGTTTGCGGATCAGCTCCTGGACACCCCAGAAACAACCACCGGCAAGGATTGCCACATCAGTTTTCATGCTTATCTCCTTTCTCAAACAGGGGAAGAAATTCACCGTATCCTTCTGTTTCCAGAGCGCCTTTCGGGATAAAACGCAGTGAAGCCGAGTTAATGCAGTAACGTAATCCACCGGTATCCTGTGGCCCGTCAGGGAAGACGTGTCCCAGATGGCTGTCACCGTGACGGGAACGCACTTCAGTACGCACCATGCCATGACTGAGGTCGCTCAGGTTGTGGACGTTGTTTTCCACTGGTTTGCTGAATGCCGGCCAGCCACAGCCCGAATCAAATTTGTCCTTCGACGAGAACAGTGGCTCACCGGAGACGATATCCACGTACAGTCCGTCCTCAAAGTGGTCGTCATATTCTCCGGTAAACGGGCGCTCAGTGGCGCTTTTCTGGGTGACGCTGAACTGCAGTTCCGTCAGTGCCTGAATGGTCTGTGGGTCTTTTTTATACGGTTTGTTCATATCGCTCTCCTGACAAATCTCACTCACCGGGACGGGTCCTGCTCATGAATAAGATCCAGATAGTGTTTTTCAAAGTCCGGGTTGGCGGGGAGCGACTTATTTTCCAGGTAGCGCTCTAAAAAGTAGCGGGGAGTGATCCCCGCCCGAAAGGCGGCTTCCATGCCTCTCACCATGAACCCGGGAGTGGTGTCATATTTGCTGGCCAGAAATATCAGGCTGCTGCGTAATTCAGGGTCACCCCATGGCTGACAATGCGTCAGACGAGCGGGGTTTGTGCACGGCGCTGAGTTGCTTCGCCCTCCGGTTAATCAGTGTCCGTCGCAGGTCATGACGCAACAGCACCAGTCCAGCCCCAATCAGAAGAACATCCTTGATAATGAAGCTGTCAATGCGACCCAGCTGCGGCAGAAGGCTCAGGGTGACGATGCCGGTGCCTGCCACCATCAGGGCGCCTGCTGCACCCACTGCCGGCCGGAAAAATCCGGCAATCAGGGCCAGAAGGGTGATATTTTCCACCACGCCGAGTGCGTAGCTGAGCCCCTGAACGCCGAGAGCCGGATACAGCGCACCGAGCCAGGTGCCTGGCAGCAGGTGGTGAAGGGCATTGGCCTCGAAGGCAAACCATTTGTAGGTGCCAAACAGGGCGAAGATGAAAATCACTGACAGCCGCAGAACCATAATGTCCAGGCCTGACGTTTTACGAAGTAACCGGCGCAGTTGTGTCTCGACGTTATTTTTCATGGTGTGTGTCCTTTTATTTTCGTTTTGTGTTTATGCAAACAGCGTGGCGCGGGCATGAACGAAACGGGCCTGCTCAAGCTCAGAAATCAGATAAGCGGCAGCGCCATGTTCAAGGGCTTCGCGGATAACCTCCCGCTCCAGCTCATCCACGGAAGACACCCAGCCAACAGAGAGTGTACGGACCGGTACCAGAGCTGCTTTTTCTTCCTCAGTAAGATCGGATTTGATGATGACCGGTCCATGGGCTTTACGGGTGAAGACAGCGATAACGTCGTTGATAAGTGCTTT
This sequence comes from Citrobacter sp. MGH100, assembly GCF_001034465.1. Classification (NCBI taxonomy): domain Bacteria; kingdom Pseudomonadati; phylum Pseudomonadota; class Gammaproteobacteria; order Enterobacterales; family Enterobacteriaceae; genus Citrobacter; species Citrobacter sp. MGH100. The sequence goes on along the minus strand of NZ_KQ089803.1, from coordinate 34,107 downwards.
CATGATGATGCCCCCTGCATGTCTGTTTTATTGTGTTGTCGTGTTGTTAATATTTATTCTACCTACCAGTAGATAGATTGGCAAGGGGTAACTGGAAATTAAACGCAAGGAAAGTCTTAATGTCTTCTGAGGCCCCCGGAATACAGGCGTTGTCAGCGGTGATTTTTTTGAGTGCTGGCTGCCCCGGTTAAACCGGGGCAGCCACAGGCGTGGCTTTACGGGCGGGAGAGTAGCTGAATAAGCGCGCTCATGGTGCGGGAACAGGCATCATGAGGAGGGATCCGATTGAGCATCAGGGCCCCTTTAATGGCGCTGCCGATGATAATGGCCACGTCAGCCGGCTCAGCAGTAAAAGCCAGTTCACCGCTTTCACGACCCGAAACCAGCACACTGGTCAGGATGCGCAGGTCGGTTTGTGCCAGTCGTGAGGTGGCTTTCTGAAGAGGTTCTTCAAACAGGGCGCTGTCGGACAGCATGGCGTGAATGCCACACATCTGGCCGCTGTCGGCGCATTTGAGAAATGCGTCCATATAACCCTGCAGACGGGCTTTACCCGGTGGCAGCTGTAACAGGGCAGCTTCCAGTTTCAGCAGGCTGGCCTCCTTGTATTCACAATAGGCAAGCCCGAGGTCGGTTTTGGTCTGAAAATGGTAATGGATACTGGCCTTCCGTATTCCCAGACCGTCAGCGAGATCAGCATAGCTGAAGCCCTGGTAGCCGTTCTGCTGGATAAGGGTATCAGTCAGTTCAATCAGACTGTCATGGGTGGACATAATGTTCTCCTGGCACCTGCGGGTGCCTGTTATTCAGACACAACTGCGCCCGGAAACCAGAAGGGTTCCGGGCGCAGTTGCGAGGGTAACGGGTATTCAACGATACAGGACAGCGGTACCGGAAAGTTTATTCATACCGGTGGCACTGGTGATGCGGTAGTGTGTGGCCCCGGCATCAGCGGCTTTCATATCCAGTGAGGCCACCAGGTCATCCAGGGTGGTGAAGCCACCGGAAGAGACCACCCCAATTTTTTGCAGCGATGCTGCTTCGCTGCGGGAAACCATTTGCGGGCTGGCGGCATAGCTCAGTGCGCTGGCGGACAGGGCGATGATGGCAAGGGTGGTTTTGATGATGTTTTTCATGATGACGCTCCTGATGTTCTGTTGTGTGTTTTTGTTTGTGTGTCGTGTTGTTAAAATCAAATCTACCAACCAGTAGATAGGTTGGCAAGTGTTAATTGGGGTCCGCTTGGAAAACGGAATCTATGGTCACTCCCGTTTTTGCAACACCGATTTTGACGATAAGTTGGCTTGCTTGAATCTATCCGGCGTCTGAATGGGATTTTATTCCCGCGCCTCGATGAGTTCCGCGCCTGATGAACCTCCAGAAAATATACGGCTTCAGCGAGCCTTTCCGTTTTACAGGTTCCTCAACAGGCCGGTGGGCCGTTTGTATCATCAATATCAGTATTCGCAAAACCAGATGAATGATTGTTTAAACTGGTGTATTTCTGCCTTTATGCTTCGTAAGTTTGCTGTCGCGCCGTCAGTGCCCAGGCTATTCTGGCCAGCTTGTTTGCCAGAGCACAGGTGACGACAAAGTTGCTTTTCCGACACAACAACTCCCTGATCCAGTCGGCCAACTTGCCAGACTGGTGTTCCAGTTTTTGTATGAATACCCTGGCACACTGAACCAACAAAGTTCGGATCTTTTTGTTGCCCCGCTTGCTAATCCCTAACAATGTCGTCCGACCTCCCGTGCTGTACTGTCGGGGTACCAGCCCTGTTGCCGCCGCAAAGTCACGGCTGCTGGCGTACTGCTTCCCGTCGCCAATCTCAGTTGAAATAGTACTGGCAGTCAGCGTTCCAACGCAGGGAATACTCAGCAAGCGCTGTCCAACCTCATCTTCGTCCAACTTTCGTTTCAACTGAGATTCCAGATCTTTAATCTGCTCAACAAGATAGTGATAATGCTGTTGTAATTTCAGCAGTAACTGGCTGAGATAAAGAGGCAAACTACTGTCCTCAAGAAGGGTACTCAGTCGACTAATAACGGCAGCACCTCGCGGAACGCTGATACCAAATTCCAGCAGAAAAGCATGCATCTGATTAGTTGTTTTCACCTTATCCTGAACCAGGGATTCACGGACACGATGCAGAGCTCGCATTGCCTGCTGAGATTCGGTTCTGGGCTGCACGAAACGCATAGATGGACGTGATGCTGCTTCACAGATAGCTTCAGCATCAACGAAGTCATTTTTGTTGCTTTTAACGAATGGGCGGACAAATTGCGGTGATATCAGCTTTGGAAAATGCCCTAACTCTGCCAGCTTGCGTGCCATAAAGTGAGAACCGCCACAGGCTTCCATCGCGATGGTTGTTGCTGGGCATGTCGCCAGAAATTCGATTAGCTTTGGTCGGGTGAATTTTTTACGGTAAACGGCCTTCCCACGATGATCCTGACAATGAATATGGAAAGAGTTCTTACCCAGATCGATACCAATAAGCGCAATGTTTTCCATGATGGTTCTCCGAATGAAAGCCTGTCCTCAGCATAGTACTGGGAAGGAGGGAGTGACCATCTCATTAATTATCCCACGCTAAGACTGTTTTTTGTACAAAGCGGTATCGACTGTACGTAATGAGCGGTATTTTCCGGATCCCAGCTTAAGATTATTACGCCAGACGTAATCTCCACTCAGATTGATATGTTCCCAGCCCAGGGGAGAAAGATGAGAGACCAGTTGCTCATTTATCGGGATACCCTTTCGTTTTAGTGACTCAATAGCTCTTTCTATATATACCGTGTTCCACAACGTGATCGCTGCTGTCAGTAATGTCAGCCCGCTGGCGCGATAACTCTGATTCTCCAGCCCACGATCCCTTATTTCACCCAGACGGTGCAAAAAGACCGCTCGCGCAAGGGCATTACGGGCCTCACCCTTATTCAGCCCCGCCTGCACGCGTCGGCGCAGACCGGGATCACGGAACCAGTCCAGCATAAATAGTGTCCGTTCGATGCGGCCAATCTCTCTCAGCGCTTTGGCAAGTCCATTCTGTTTTGGGTAACTGGCTAACTTTTTCATCATCAGTGATGCGGTGACTGTCCCCTGCTTAATCGAGGTTGCCAGGCGCAATACCTCATCCCAGTGCGACTCAATGTCTTTGATATTTAGGCAGGTTGTTGATATGACAGACTGAAGCCCCGGATAGCGCTCGGCCTTTCCATGAATAAACAGCCGCTTGTCATGAAGATCACGGATCCTTGGCGCAAAAGCGAATCCCAGCAGGTGCATCAGGGCGAAAACATGTTCAGTGAAGCCTGCGGTATCGGTGTAATGCTCGGTAATTTCCAGATCGCTTTCATGGTACAGCAGGCCATCAAGCACGTGGGTTGAGTCGCGCACCCGGCTGATCACTTTGGCGTAGAACGGGCTGTATTGGTCTGAGATATGCGTATAAATCTGCACGCCCGGCTCCTGACCATATTTAAGATTGACCTGACCGGCATAACGTCCGTGACTGCCTACCCGAAAGTTCTGCCCGTCTGACGACGATGTTGTCCCGTCGCCCCAGAATGCGGCCAGAGGCCGCTCTTTCTGTGCGTTGACCAGCTCGGCCAGTGCCGCTGAATAAGTTTCATCCCTGATGTACCATGCCTGAATACCTTCGAGTGACGATCTTGTGGCCCCAGGGCAGGATTCCGCCATTTTTGTCAGCCCAAGGTTGATGCCGTCAGCCAGAATGGTGGTCAGCAACAGTCTTCCGTCTTTTGGTCTGACGTTATTATTTTTGAGGTGCGCGAAGTGACGCGTAAATCCCGTCCAGCTATCAACTTCTTCCAGTATCTCCGTAATTTTCGGATGGGGAAGCATGCCATAGACCAAATCTGCAAAGGGCGAAACACCTGAAGGAACGCTGTTCTCCAGTGGAGTGATTTTTACGCCTTTATCTGAGATATCTACATCGGGCAAATCACCGGCAAGCGCCATCGCGTTAACTTCTTCCAGCCGAGATGCAAGAAGAGTCATACGGGCCTGAAGGTATGCCTGGCTATCGGTCTGAACGGCCAACTGTAACTGGTCATTATGTCGGGATTTCTCAAACTCAGCAGTCGGGATGAGATAATCATCAAAATTTTTGTAGCGGCGCGATCCTTTTACCCAGATATCACCGGAACGTAATGCACCCTTGAGTTCATTCAGTACGCAAAACTCGTAGTACTTGCGGTCGATGCCTGAAGGCGTGAGCACCAGTTTTCGCCAGCTTTCAGGGATAAACCCTGTTGGCGCTGATGGCGGCACTTTACGAAGTTGTTTACGGTACATTTCCGTTATGGTGTCCAGCGCATCGCTGAGCGCCTGCGCCGCAGGTGTCGCCATGAACTGCAATGCTGACAGCATACGCGGGGCATATTTACGCAACGTACTGTATTTTTCGGTGATCAGATGAAGCGCGTCGAAATTGCCCTTACGGGAAAGAAACCGCGTTTCTTCCACGCTGTTGATGAATTCCTGCCAGGGAAGGACATCTTCTATTGCAGTCCAGGGATCTTCCCCGGATTCTCTGGCGTTAAGTAACGCCTGCCCGACGGTAACGTACTGCTTCAGCTTGCTCTGAATAAGCTTTCCCGTTTGCTGGAGCCGTTCGGCCTGCGTGCGTTTTGCCCTGCTGAACAGACTACCCAGGATACGCTCGTGCAGATCAATCACTTCGTCAGTCAGGGTGGCCCTGGCCTCTGTTATTATACAAACCAGCGTAGCGTAACGTCTGACATCGGTGAATTTTGCCAGGTCCCTGCTGCTCATTTTCCGGCCCTCACGCGCCAGTTTAAGCAACCTGTTCTGGTGAACGGAAAGTGCAATACCATCAGGCAACCCCAGCGCAGCGATGGAATTAAGCCGGTCGATATGTTGCAGCACATTTTTACCGTTTATTTTACCCGGAGGCTGTAGCAGCCATGCCAGACGGGAAGGTTGTTCACCCTCTGATATGAGCAGGCTGTCGAGTGCTGATTTATGCTGCTTTTCCAGTTGCGCGGTAAGTGTCGAAAATACCGATCTGTTAGCGAGCGTGACGACTTCGGCAAGCGTCCGTTCGATCACTTCAACAGAAGGGAAAATAACATTATTGTTATGTAGCCAGCTGAGCATTTCTTCCGCCAGCATAAATCCTTTGTCAGTTCGCATGGCATAGGGGTGCAGATGACGGATACAGTCTTTTTGCATTGACCGGCTGAACGGGGATAGTTCCAGGTAGCGATAAAGTTCGGTCAGATGTTCCCAGCGGGTTTGCTCTCTGGATGCATATTCCGGCCATAAATCAGGCTGAAGTTTCAGTCGGGAAGCAACCCTGGATACAACGCCATTGTGAGGAGCACTGCTTTTGTCCGGAATAAATCCAGGTCCACGCAGATAACAGAGTAATACAGCAAAGCCCAGGCGATTCGCTGGCCTTCGGTGCTTATTAATGAGCGCAATATCCGGTTCGTTCAGAAAACACATTCGGGTCAGAATAATTTCATCATCTGGTATAACCAGTAAGCGTTCCTGCTCTTCGCTGCTCAGTATCTGTCGCCGTGGCATAAATGCCTCCCTCGCGTATAGTTTTCATCTGTTATTTGTTCGCTGTGACCGAAACCGGTCGGTTTCGTACACCACTTACAGCACATGTCCGAAACTTAGTGAAATTAATTTCGGACACACGTTATAATTCGGACATCCATTTCGTACGGAAAGTTTCCCATGTCACGTGTTTTTGCCTACTGCAGGGTCTCAACTCTGGAACAGACCACAGAAAACCAGCGTCGTGAAATTGAAGCGGCGGGTTTTGCCATCAGATCCCAACGACTTATTGAGGAGCATATCAGTGGCTCGGTTGCTGCCAGCGAACGCCCCGGATTTATCCGGTTGCTAGATCGCATGGAAAATGGGGATGTACTGATTGTCACCAAACTTGACCGTCTGGGTCGTAATGCGATGGATATCCGAAAAACAGTAGAGCAACTGGCGGCTTTAGATATTCGCGTTCATTGTCTCGCACTCGGAGGCGTTGACTTGACCAGTCCGGCCGGAAAAATGACTATGCAGGTAATTTCTGCTGTAGCGGAGTTTGAGCGGGATTTGCTGCTTGAGCGAACGTATTCAGGTATTGCGAGGGCAAAAGCGGCTGGAAAACGCTTCGGTCGCCCCCCCATCCTGAGCGAGGAACAAAAGCAAACAGTGACAGAGCGCCTAAATGCTGGCATCAGTATCAGTGCTATTGCCCGGGAATTTAATACCACCCGCCAGACTATCCTTCGGGTAAAGGCTGGATTGCTGCAAGAGTGAGCGGCTGGGAAGATTATAAAAAAATCAAATGGTTATTATGAAATAAAACAGCCTGCTGGGTTCTTTTCCCCCTATTTTTTATAAAAGAGTAGACAAAAGAGGTTCGCGACACTAATCTACCAACTAGATGATTGGTGCTGGTTACACCAGCTATACCTTTTATCAAGAAATTACAGGAGCCATTATGTCTACTACCGTTAAACCTTCTGCAGACGCAGCTGCGATCCACAATACCCGTGAAGCAGTTCGCAGCCAGCCTGGCCTGGGTAACCTGACTTTCCAGATGAAAGCCCGTTCCAGCGGCGGATTAACCGTTCGCACAGAGACCGGCGCCACAATCCAGAACGGCGTTATCGATACCAGCCGTGTGGGGAAATTTTCTAATATCGGTGATGAACCCGCAGGTTTACTCGGCACCGATACCGGCATGAGCCCGACTGAATACATCATGCAGGCGCTGGCTGGCTGTTATACCGCCACCCTTACCATGATGGCTGCTGAAAAAGGGATCGACCTGGACGGTATCGAGCTGGATCTTAATTTCGATATCAACCTCAACGGCTTCCTTGGGCTGGACAGCAACGTGCGTAAAGGTGCGAAATCTATTCGCGTCGATGTTCACCTTACGAGCAAGACCGCCAGTCGCGAGGAGTTAGAAGCGCTGGTCAGCGAAATGCAAAAGAATTCGCCAATCCACGATACTCTGGCTAATCCGGTTGAAATGATTACACGCCTGGCGTGATGTCAGAGATGTAATGCTGCCATTCAGAATGCAGGATGGCAGTGACGTTCAGCTCTGCACGATACTGAGTCAGTGATACAACTTGCTACGGAAAAATAGCAACAATATAATCTATCAACTAGTAGATTATATGGAGTAATTATGACAACCATGACACGGGAACGGCTGCTCAGCGAAGCAGAACACCTGATGCGCGAAAAAGGGTATTCAGTATTCAGCTATGCTGATTTATCAAAAATAGTGGGTATCACCAAGGCCAGTATTCATCACCATTTCCCGACCAAAGATATTCTGGGTGAGCAGGTGGTAATACAGGCGTTCTCTGATACACAACGCGTATTTGAGCAGATAGAGGCGACTGAGAAAAGCGCGGAGAGAAGAATTGCGGCTTACATCGATATCTTCGCGCAAAGCCATAAAGCTTCGCTACTGCCACTGTGTTGTGCGTTGTCAGCAGAGACCGCCAATCTGCCTCAGGCAATTACTGTACAGACATCACTTTATTTCGATATGCAAATCGAGTGGCTCACAAAAGTCGTCAGGGCGGGCATGGAGTCAGGTGAGTTTTCATCCCATGCCGAACCATCAGATATTGCTTTGATGATCATTAATGTCTGTGAAGGCTCAAGCGTAGTGGCGCATGCAACGGCCAGACCCGAAGTCTTCGCCAACAGCCTTAAGTATATAAAACTGCTTCTTAATACCCCTCATTCAGGAGAATGACACTATGCTGGACTGGAACAACTATCGCTCAGAGTTAATGCAACGTTTAGGCGAGTTGGGCAAACTGACCCCCGAGACCATGAAAGGCGTGGTTGCCCTGGGCAACGCAGGTAACAAAACTGACCTTTTGGGCGCAAAAGTGCGTGAACTCATTGCCCTGGCGTGCGCAGTCACAACCCACTGCGACGGCTGTATTGCTTTTCACGCCGACGCCGCTGTGAAAGCCGGTGCAACCGACGCTGAAATTGCTGAAGCGCTGGGCGTGGCGATTAACCTCAACGCTGGCGCGGCGGTCATTTATTCAGCCCGCACTCTGGATGCCGTCGGTCAGGCACGCGGTTAAGCATTAATAAATTCCACGTTAAAAGGGCATTACTGCCCTTTTTTTATGTCCGCAATAGCCTGAGCATATACCGATGCAGGTTTCACACCCGGTATGCGTTTAACTAATTGCCCTTCATGAAATATCAGCACAGACGGCAGCCCCCAGATCTCGTATTTGGTTGTCAGCACCGGCGCCTGATCTACATTGACTTTCCCCACCTGAATATCTCTATCGAGCCGGTCTGCAAACTGACTGAACATTTCTTCGCTGGCCTGACAGGGCGGACACCAGGGTGCAGAGAAACGTACCACCGATATTCCGTTGTACTGCTCTATCTGGCGGAAATTATCTTCGTTATAAGCTGTTAATGTACGCATGGTGATGACCTCGCAAAATGAGTGACAATTCAGAAATGGCTGCGTTATGACAAAAAAATACGACACAGCCATTGACCTACCTACTAGATGGTTGGTATATTGCCACCCATCAGATGTTTATGCAACTCCAGTGCGCGACGTCCAGTCGATGATACTGCCGGGCTGTGCAAATCCCTGCCGGGATACTCCTTTTTGTTTTTTGTGAGGTATACGATGAGTAAGCTTTTCACCCCCTACAATCTGTCTGGCCTGGCGTTAAAAAACCGTGTAGTCATGGCACCGATGACCCGCACCCGCACCATGAATGACGTGCCGGATGAGGTCGTGGCTTTGTACTATGCACAGCGTGCTTCTGCTGGCCTGCTCATCACCGAAGGGATGCCGGTTTCAGAAGAAGGCCGGGGTTACCTTTATACCCCTGGTATCTACAACGACGAACACGTCCAGGGCTGGCGTAAGGTGACACAAGCGGTTCACGCCAAAGGTGGCCGTATTTTCGCGCAGCTCTGGCACGTCGGCCGTATGTCTCACGTCTCTCTTCAGCCAGGCCACATAGCGCCGGTTTCAGCGGGCACCGTTCAGGCGGTCAATACCACCGTTTTTGCGCTGACCGAATCCGGAGAACCGGGCCCGGTTGTACCAAGCCAGCCACGCGCGCTGGAAACGCATGAAGTTAAACGCATCACTGCAGACTTCGTGCACTCCGCACGCCTGGCGATGGAAGCCGGCTTTGACGGCGTGGAAATCATGGCGGCAAACGGATTCATCTTTGACCAGTTCCTCAGTAGCGAACTGAACACCCGCACCGACGAATACGGCGGCTCGGTGGAAAATCGTCAGCGTTTCCTGCTGGAGACCATTGACGCCGTGGCGGAAGCCGTGGGTAACAGCCACGTTGCCGTGCGCCTGTCACCGTTCGGCCGCATTTATGACCTCGCGCCGTATGAAGGTGAAGAGCAAACCTGGTCAGCCATCACCGACGCGCTCGGTCAGCGGGAACTGGCCTACGTACACCTTTACTATCAGCCGGTGTACATCAAAGCGCCACTTCCGGAAGGCTTCCGCCGCCGTTTTCGCAACACGTTTAAAGGCACCATCATCGCTGCCGGCGGTTTTACCCGTGATATCGCAGAGCAGGCTCTGGAAGATGATGAGCTGGATCTGGTGGCATTTGGTGTGCCCTACATCGCTAACCCGGATCTGGTTGAAAGAATGCAAAACGGCTGGCCACTGGCAGAAAGTGACCGCGCCACCTACTACGGCGTCAGTGGTTCCCCGGAAAAAGGCTATACCGATTACCCGGTCTGGCAGGCGCAATAAATCCCATACGGTCGCGGTTCTCTGATAAGTGAGATCCGACCGCCCAACGTCTTTGAGGAATCATTATGCAAACGCTGAAACCCACCCTTACCATCGATATCTGGTCAGATTTGGTCTGCCCGTGGTGCTGGATTGCTAAAAAAAGATTTGAACAGGGTCTGAATCGCTTTGAATTTCGCGACCAGGTGGTGATCCGCCATCACAGCTACCGTCTGGCCGGTGGTACTCCCGCGATGCCTTTTAAGGATGCCATCGTTAAAAAGCTGGGCAGTCAGCATTCAGCGGAGCTGATGATGAATCAGGTGGGCACCGCCGGTAAATCTGAAGGTCTGATCTACAACTTCGACGGCATGATGTTTGGTGATACAGAAGATGCACACACCCTGCTGGTTGCCGCGCGTAAGGCCGGAATTGCGGACGCGGTGGAAGAACGTTTTTATCATGGCAGTATCACCGAAGGTCGCTCTCTCTTTGACCGTCAGCAGCTCGTTGCCATGGCCGTAGAAGCCGGTATGCCGAAAGCTGACGCTGAAGCCGCCCTGGAAAATGACGATTTTCGCGCCACCGTTTCCGACGATGAAGCCCACGCACAGTCTATTGGCCTCAGCGGCGTTCCGGTTTTTGTGATGAACGAAAAATATGCCATCAGCGGGGCTCAGGCAGCAGATAACTTTTTGAATGCCCTGCGTCAGGTCTGGGATGAACAGCAAACCGAATTTTCAGCCACTGCGGGTCAGACCTGCGGAACGGATGGCTGCAGTATTTAATCCGTCAACCGCCGGCAGTTTCACGCTGCCGGCAACGTCTTACCCACCAGTAATGGAGTCAGAAAATGAACACTTTTTTCAAAGGTAAAAAACTGCTCGTCGTCGGCGGTACCAGCGGCATGGGCCTGGCCGTGGCACGCATGGTACTGGAAGCGGGCGGCAGTGTCGTGCTGACCGGGAATAAAAAAGACAAAGCCGAAGCGGTGCAAAAAGAACTGAGCCCTCTGGGACCGGTTGCGGTCATCGCGGCGAACCTGATGACCGAAGAAGGTATGGAAACTATCCGTCAGGAAATTAATGCTCACCATCGCGATATCAGCCTGATGGTGAATGCCGCCGGTATCTTCATGCCCAAAGGATTTACCGAGCACAGCTTTGCCGATTATGACATGTATCTTTCGCTGAACCGAGCCACGTTCTTTATTACACAGGATGTCGTGAAGAACATGCTCGCCGCGAAGCTCGAAGGGTCTATCGTCAACGTCGGTTCGATTGGTGCTCAGGCTGCACTGGGTGACTCGCCGGCCTCGGCCTATTCAATGGCAAAAGCGGGTCTGCATGCCCTGACGCGTAATCTGGCGATTGAGCTGGCCAGCGCGGGTATTCGTGTCAACGCGGTGTCTCCCGGGATTGTTCATACGCCGATATACGAAGGCTTCATGGACAAAGCGGATATCGCAGATGCTATGAAGTCGCTGAACGATTTCCACCCGCTGGGACGCGTCGGAACTGCCGAAGATGTGGCAAACACTATTCTCTTCCTGTTGTCTGACAAAACCTCATGGGTGACGGGCGCTATCTGGGATGTCGATGCGGGCATCATGGCGGTCAGACGATAACCCCGTGACGCTGGCATAAGCCGCCCCTTAAGGGCGGCATTTTTTTGTCGCCAGACATGTCATCAGCAGGCTTCACTAAGAATATTCACGACCTGTTCATCCGTGCCTTTTGTGTTCCCGGCACAGGGTGTTATGCCGGGTTCTGACGACATCCTGACAGGACAAAACGGCCAGAGAGAAAGGGGTTATACACGATGAGGAGCCGGTATCCGCAGTACCTGTGAAATTCTTTTCATCCCTGCTGTCAGCATACTCCGTGGGCAGGCCAGATTTAACCGGATATATCCGTCCCCATTGTCGACAAACAGCAAGCCCCCTTCAAGAAGGACCCCTGACTCCCGGGCAAAATACAGCGATAAATCCTCACCTGCGGTGTCGGGCAGGTAGCGGCTAATATCTATCCAGGCCAGATATGTCCCTTCGGGGATCGAGAACCTGGTTTCGGGTAAATAGCTTTTGAGATAGTCGTGCAGGTACTGGAAATTGCCGTCAATATATTCCCTCAGATGGACAAGCCAGTCATCACATTCACTCCACGCCGCTTTGTTTGCTGCCAGGCTCAGTGGAGAGATGAACTCGTCGTGTCTGAGACGCCACTCGCTTCTGACACCGGGATCCGGAATAATGATATTTGCCAACAAATTCCCGGCCAGATTGAATGTTTTACTCGAGGACATGCAGGTAATAATGCGTGTAGAATCAGGGAAAAGAGAGGCGGCCGGTGTATGACCGATACCGCTTCGGGACAGGTCGCAGTGAATTTCGTCAGATATCACCCAGATGTCATTGGCCAGGCAAATTTCAATAATCCGCTTAAGTTCATCAGGCCGCCAGACTCGTCCGGTCGGGTTATGCGGATTACACAGGAAAAGAATTTTCACACGTAAATCGGCCTGACTGGCTTTGCGTGCAAAGTCTTCCCAGTCAGGTTCCCAGCCGCCTGCTGATTTTTTTAACGCCGAGTACACCACGCGACGCTGACTGTATTCACCCGCCTTTTTAAACGGGCCATATGAAGGCGTCATAATAAGAATACTGTCATCCATGTCGGTCAGAAGCGGGACGAGACGGTTCAGCGCGGGAATAATGCCCGGAGACAGCACAATGTCTTCCGTTTTGAAACGGTGACCATATTGTCGCTCACACCAGCTGCCAAAGATCTCATAGTATTCTTCGTCGTAGATTTTAGTGTAGCCGAGTATTTTTCTATCCAGACGGTCTCTGATGGCCTGAAGAATCGGCTCTGGTGTGGCAAAAGCCATGTCAGCAACCCAGAGGTTGATTAGCCCTTCTGCCGGATACCGCATTGCAAATTCGGACTGTCCCGAAAACAGGTATTCCCGCCAGCCGTCCACGGTGAGACTGTCTGTTTTCTCTCTGCTTACGTACTCATCAAAATCATATTTCATTTCATAAACCTGCCTTAGGTGTAGTCAGAAACGTCGACCTCAGTATTACTGTCAGTCTGATGCCGGAGCGGGAAAACTGGCTCGTGTGATTAACATAAGAGAATCATCACAACTGCATGAATTAATTGCGTTATTAAGGTTCTCTCGCCTTTGTCATCGACTGACGGGGGGATTTCTCGCGTGTCACCATCACAATGCCAGTCAGCACCGCCAGGGCAGAAAATATCGTTCTGACCGTCAGTGATTCATCCAGGAATACCACACCCCCTAGCATTGCCAGACAGGGAACGCTGAGCTGAAGGGTACTGGCGGTGATAGAGCCGAGAGAGGGTAAAAGGGTATACCACAATACATATGCACCGGCTGAGGCGGCGGCACCGGACAGCAATGACAAAGCAATGCCCGCAGCATCATAGTGACCCTGCTTCATAAACAGCAACGAAAGAGCGAGAGCCATCGGCGTGGCGAGTACAAAATTTGCCGCCGTTGAAGCCCCGGCCGCCTGGCCCGCCCTCCCCCTGACGGAATAGGCGGCCCAGGCTAATCCGGCAACGATCATCATAAGTGCACTGTAAAGCGGCGGTGCCTTCGCCCCGGGTAACAGCAGGGCAGCAATTCCTGCCAGAGCAATAACTAAACCGCAAGCCCGCATAACGGAGAGTGATTCCCCTTTAAATAATCCGTGGATCACCATCGCAAACTGTACGGCACCAAAAAGTAACAGCGCACCTGCCCCGGTATCGAGATGGATATAGGCGACAGAGAAGAGCACTGCGTACACCATGAGGTAAAATCCGCTCAGCGGACGCCACAGCGATAATGTAGTTTTTGCGTGATAAAACAAGAAAGGTGACAGGACGAGTGCACCACTGGCCAGCCTGAGGCTGCTGAATGAAAGGGGATCAATGTGGCCTCCCTGCAGGGCCAGACGGCACAGAATAGAGTTTGCAGCAAACGCCAGCATTGCCAGGGATATTTTAAGAATGAGCGCGCAATTGGCCATTCAGTGAGACCTCATAAAATTCTTGTAAACTACCATCTAGTTGGTAGCATAGCGTAAGTGATCACCGAACAGGAAGCAATAATCAGCTTTCAAACTGGAAGGTGAGGACAGGCATTCGGAATGAATTCTGTTTCACATCCCCAGTAGAGGAAGGAAAACGCGTAATGCCAGATGCAGAGCAGAAGATTATTTTTCCCTGCGATCAAACATATGAAATCAGTTTAAGACCTGGAATATCCTATGAAAAAACTAAAATTTACGTTCAAAAATGCGGCTGGTGAAGAACTGGCCGGATTGCTTGAACTTCCTGAAAATCCTAAAGCGTTTGCGCTGTTAGCTCATTGTTTTACGTGTGGCAAAGACCTCAAAGGCGCGGCGCGTATTGCGCGGAAACTGACAGAGAATGCTATCGCCGTTCTCCGGTTTGATTTTACTGGTCTGGGAAACAGCGAAGGGGATTTTTCCAACACCAACTTCTCATCCAATATTTCGGACCTGCTTTGCGCGGTAGATTATCTCCGCCGACAGTACGAAGCGCCTTCTTTGCTCATCGGCCATAGCCTGGGGGGATCGGCCATTCTGTCTATTGCCGGCGAAGTTCCTGAGGCAAAGGCCGTTGTCACCATAGGATCACCCGGAGAACTGACACACGTAAAACGTCTTTTTAAGGATGATGTTGAAAACATTAACCAGCATGGAGCCTATCCCGTTGAGCTGGCCGGGCGGGTATTTACCTTAAAGAAACAGATGCTGGACAATATTCAGGAACACAAAATCGCTCATAAGGTGTTCGCCATGAACAAGCCTCTGCTTATTTTTCATGCGACTGAAGATGATACTGTGTTAATTGAGCAGGCCGAAAAAATATTCAAAGCAGCAAAGCATCCCAAGAGTTTCATTTCGTTGGGTAAGGCGGATCACCTTCTGACTCATGCTCAGGATGCTGAATACGTTGCCGATATCATTATATCGTGGAGCGAATGTTACCTATAAACAGAGTAAATGCGTTCAAACTCGTAGCGCAGAGGGCGATTTTCTGCAGAGATCGGACGCTGTTTATGCTGGACTGATTTTGCGATAAAGGCTTAGGCCGATGCATACAGGCGGGGCTGAATAAGGGTGAGGCCCTTGGGCGAGCATCCTTCATGCACCGGCTGAATGAAATCAGGGATCTGGGGGTGGGAGGATCAGCGTTACCACGCCACCGGCGCTGACACTACATACGGCGGCGATAACACTCTGGAATACGGTTTATATAGAAAGAACCATTGAGCCGCTTAAGCAAAAAGGAGTCCCTGTTAATGAACTGCTGGTCTCTCATCCTTCTCCACTGCTGTACAAAATATAGTCTTAGCGTGGGATAATTAATGAGATGGTCACTCCCTCCTTCCCGGTACTATGCTGAGGACAGGCTTTCATTCGGAGAACTATCATGGAAAACATTGCGCTCATTGGTATCGATCTGGGTAAAAACTCTTTCCATATTCATTGCCAGGATCGTCGCGGGAAGGCTGTTTACCGTAAAAAATTTACCCGGCCAAAGTTGATCGAATTTTTGGCGACATGCCCCGCTACAACCATCGCAATGGAAGCCTGTGGCGGTTCTCACTTTATGGCACGCAAGTTGGAAGAGTTGGGGCATTCCCCAAAGCTGATATCACCACAATTTGTCCGCCCGTTCGTTAAAAGCAATAAAAACGACTTTGTCGACGCCGAAGCTATTTGTGAAGCTGCATCGCGTCCGTCTATGCGTTTTGTGCAGCCCAGAACGGAATCTCAGCAGGCAATGCGGGCTCTGCATCGTGTCCGTGAATCCCTGGTTCAGGATAAGGTAAAAACAACCAATCAAATGCATGCTTTTCTGCTGGAATTTGGCATTAGCGTTCCCCGAGGAGCTGCCGTTATTAGCCGACTGAGTACCATTCTTGAGGATAATAGTTTGCCTCTTTACCTCAGCCAGTTATTGCTGAAATTACAACAGCATTATCACTATCTTGTTGAGCAGATTAAAGATTTGGAATCCCAGTTGAAACGAAAGTTGGACGAAGATGAGGTTGGACAGCGCTTGCTGAGCATTCCCTGCGTCGGAACACTGACAGCGAGTACTATTTCAACTGAGATTGGCGACGGGAAGCAGTACGCCAGCAGCCGTGACTTTGCGGCGGCAACAGGGCTTGTACCTCGGCAGTACAGCACGGGAGGCAGGACGACATTGCTGGGAATTAGTAAGCGAGGTAATAAAAAGATCCGAACTTTGTTGGTTCAGTGTGCCAGGGTATTCATACAAAAACTGGAACACCAGTCTGGCAAATTGGCCGATTGGGTCAGGGATTTACTGTGCCGGAAAAGCAACTTTGTCGTCACTTGTGCTCTGGCAAACAAGCTGGCCAGAATAGCCTGGGCCCTAACGGCACGACAGCAAACTTATGTAGCATAACGGCAGAAATACACCGGTTTAAAGAATTACTGATCTGGTTTTGCGAATACTGATATTGATGATACTAACGGCCCACCGGCCTGTTGAGGAACCTGTAAAACGGAAAGGCTCATTGAAGCCGTATATTTTCTGGAGGTTCATCAGGCGCGGAACTCATCAAGGCGCGGGAATAAAATCCCATTCAGACGCCGGATAGATTCAAGCAAGCCAACTTGTCGTCAAAATCGGTGTTGCAAAAACGGGAGTGACCATAGATTCCGTTTTCTGAGGCGACCCCTGATATTTCTGTTTTTCGATTTTTGCCGGCGCGATGCCGGCGACGTTGGCCAGCTGCCCCGGGCGCGATACTGAGATCAGTTTCTTTGAACAAAAAAACCGCCTTTTGGCGGTCAGTATTCAGTAGCTGGAACGGTAGTCTCTCCCCCGATTCCAGCGGTCTTGCCAGTGTTCGAGGAATGATTCAGCGAGCTTAGGCATGTTCCAGATCACCACCGCATTCTCCGAGTTTTTCGTTTCGGCCGCTTTGGTGAAATTAAAGCTGCCAGTTTCAACGGTCACATTATCCACGATGATCACCTTGTCATGCTGGATAGGGAAATCACTGTCAGTACGCAAAGGGATGCCGCTGTTCGCTATGTAGTTCATGGCCGCAATGCTGGCGCGCCCCGTATTGCCCCTTTCATCAATTACGATTTTCACATCAACTCCCCGTTTTTTGGCTGCTACCAGTGCTTTCATAATATCCGGGGCGGTAAAAGAATAAGCCATCATCCGTATCGAGGTTTTTGCGGAGTCAATGGCGCTCAGGACGAGAACGCGGGCGCTTCCTTCAGGCGAGTAGCCAACCTGAACGGATGGTTCCACCGCAAAGGCGGGCAGGGCGGCTGTCGTAAATGCTGCGGCCAGAAGCCAGGTTGCTAAGTTTTTCATTACAGGCTCCCGTTCACACACTGCATTTTATATTCAGGGTCAAAATAAATTTCTTTGATTTTCCGCTTTTCCATATGCACCACAACGTCAATGGTGGAGTAGAGCATTCGCATAATATCGCTCATATCGAGCATACGGCCGATAGGGGTCGCCTTGATAAGCAGCCCAATACGGTTAAAGGCATCGCGCGCAGAGTTAGCGTGCGTTGACATAACACCGCCTGGATGGCCGGTATTAAGTGCTTTAAGATAATCCCACGCAGCATCATCCCTAAGCTCAGTCATGATGATACGGCCCGGTGTCAGACGCATACAGGCTCGCAGGGCATCAGTGGCGCTGACGCGGCCGATCTTTCCTGCATCGCCGTACATCATATAAACGGCTTCTACAACGTGATCGACCGTGACTTCGTGAACGTCCTCTAAAATAATTACACGCTCGTCTTTATGTAGCGATTTTAACAGCGCGCGCGTGAGTACCGTTTTCCCCGACCCGGTTTCACCGCAGATCACGATAGTGCGTTTCTTCTCAACGGCGGTTTGCAGGAATGCGGGCCATTTTTCGCTGCTGTGCAGCTCTTTAAGGAAAAAATCATCATCCGTTAGGCTTTGCTTGCTGCCGGTAATCTTCCGGCAGTCACGGGGTTTGAAGGCCAATGGAACGAAAACGTACGTTAAGAATGTAATTTATTGATATTCATAAAAATAAAAAAAGGATCGCTGATTGATCCTTTTGTTTTGCTATTTGAATTTCGATAAACATTAACCACGAGAATGCAGTAGCTCGGCTATCTCATGAGCAATTTCATCGATTGTATGAGTTGCAGTACTACGAGCAACTTTGTCTGCTAATGATGGACTAAAATCGACAACTTCTTGTTTTGTAATATTATGCCATATGGGAAGCAATATTTGCTCACCAGAAATAGCACGAGTGACGATTCCATCAAGTTCATAATTTGTCCAACCTTTGCTTATAAACGCCGGAGACAAAACTACTAACCCAACACGACTGTTTGCTAAACCTTTGTCTATTTTTTGTCTCAGGCTGTCACCAATTCTTAACGTCATTTCGTCATACCATACATTAAGGCCGTGACTGATTAATGAGTTTGCCAGAGAGCGAACAAAATCATCTTTATCCTCTGAGGCATGCGAAATAAATACGTCATGTATCTCGTTGCTCTGTGCTGTTGACGGTGGTCTGTTATCTCTTACCAGACTAGGAACTTCGCTTAACGGCCTATCCTGAATTTCAGGAAGAACCCCTGGAAGAACGCGAACAGAAGCCCTGGTACTCCCCCTTAATCCCTGCATATCTACAGCAATATGCCAATGGCCTGATGAAGGGATCTGTAACCTTATGGGGGAGCGCTTTGCTAACCCACCAATGTAGGAATGTCGTCGGCCATTCTTATAACTACTGAAGTTAGAACTATCCATTAGTCTAACATTTGCACCACTGGTAAGGGTGATTTCAACAATCTCCCCTCTTTTTCTTTGACCAAGATCATTATGGATGAATTGCATGTAAGTCTGCTCTCTTCATTTGAATTGGAAGAATGTAGCCACTTCCTGATTATACTGTATCCAGTGGTTGAGAGGGCACTGTTGCAAAGTTAGCGATGAGGCAGCCTTTTGTCTTATTCAAAGGCCTTACATTTCAAAAACTCTGCTTACCAGGCGCATTTCGCCCAGGGGATCACCATAATAAAATGCTGAGGCCTGGCCTTTGCGTAGTGCACGCATCACCTCAATACCTTTGATGGTGGCGTAAGCCGTCTTCATGGATTTAAATCCCAGCGTGGCGTCGATTATCCGTTTCAGTTTGCCATGATCGCATTCAATCACGTTGTTCCGGTACTTAATCTGTCGGTGTTCAACGTCAGACGGGCACCGGCCTTCGCGTTTGAGCAGAGCAAGCGCGCGACCATAGGCGGGCGCTTTATCCGTGTTGATGAATCGCGGGATCTGCCACTTCTTCACGTTGTTGAGGATTTTACCCAGAAACCGGTATGCAGCTTTGCTGTTACGACGGGAGGAGAGATAAAAATCGACAGTGCGGCCCCGGCTGTCGACGGCCCGGTACAGATACGCCCAGCGGCCATTGACCTTCACGTAGGTTTCATCCATGTGCCACGGGCAAAGATCGGAAGGGTTACGCCAGTACCAGCGCAGCCGTTTTTCCATTTCAGGCGCATAACGCTGAACCCAGCGGTAAATCGTGGAGTGATCGACATTCACTCCGCGTTCAGCCAGCATCTCCTGCAGCTCACGGTAACTGATGCCGTATTTGCAGTACCAGCGTACGGCCCACAGAATGAT
Organism: Citrobacter sp. MGH100; assembly: GCF_001034465.1. Classification (NCBI taxonomy): domain Bacteria; kingdom Pseudomonadati; phylum Pseudomonadota; class Gammaproteobacteria; order Enterobacterales; family Enterobacteriaceae; genus Citrobacter; species Citrobacter sp. MGH100. The sequence goes on along the minus strand of NZ_KQ089803.1, from coordinate 14,589 downwards.
GTCACGCTGAAAATGCCGGCCTTTGAATGGGTTCATGTGCAGCTCCATCAGCAAAAGGGGATGATAAGTTTATCACCACCGACTATTTGCAACAGTGCCTGCGGGGCTGAATGACGTTCATCGTGATCTTATTCCGTTGGATAGTAGGTTACTTCTGCCAGCCGCTGCACTATACCACCAGGACGCGAATAACAGTAACTGCACGTGAGGTGCTAACATCCTTCTCGCGTCAAAATGAAGGGCAGGGGTCCAGGCACCTCCTGAGAAAAAAGTAACTTTTTCGTGATTGTGTGCTCAGTAAAATCTGATGCGGTAACCCCATACTCTGGATCGGCGGAGGGCAGTATATTACTGTTCCTTCACAAGTAATGAGTTCTGATCTCTGTAAGCATACCTGTCACATTCAGCACCCTGAAACCGTACCCCGGAACTGTCTGGTGTCAGGACAAGTCCACCTTGTGCAGCATGTACGTGGAGAAGCTTATCCCCACCCGACACATTCAGATGTAGTGCAGGCACGCCATGATTGATTTCCAGTAAAACACCTAAGCAAAGCTGACCTGTATCGTCCGCCACCTCGATTGAGGTCTGGTTATCCAGATGGTAGGTGGCCGTATAAATTCTGCTATCCGCTTCATGGCAAACCGGTTCACCTTCAGGGATACGCCAGTCCGTCATTCGTTTAATAACAGGAGCACCGACAGATTATTTTTGTGCGGCCACAATAAGCAGAGATTGCAGGGCAGCTCTGTCAGAGTTTCGGATCGCCCTGTCGAGGATAGTTTCCTGTCCATCATCTGCCCAGGCTTCAACATGATAATTTGACCATACGTTACGTTCAGTCGAAGGCAGACGGTCATCGGGTTCAATGTGGAGTGTGGGGGTACACTCTATGTCTGAAAGATAGGGCTTTGCGACATCGCCATCCGTAATGCCGTTGACCCGTCCACCACAGTGATCAGCAATTACCCGCCCTATATCCAGCATGAAGGCCTGGTGCGCCTCACGGGAGTCAAGTTCACCCAGCAGTTCAGGTTTAATAAGAAGACCGGTTACGATTTCAGCCAGTTCATTGGGTAATATTTGCTTTGTCATAATGCCTCACAAAATAGACAGATCAGTACAGAAGAGTGGAGGGAGAATGCCCGGACCAAAGAGAGTCACATGACGTTCAGGTACGATTTCATCACCCGGAACTCATCAGGAGTGATTGGTTTCATACTGGATTTTTTGATGGCAGAGCCAGAACTAAATTGTATCCCTCCTTCGGCATCTTTTTCCCCACCATCGCGATAGTTAAGCTGAATCTCATCATACCTATGCGCTGCATTAACGCTGTTCGGGCAACGCAATATAAACGATACTGGATATTCAAGCTCACCGACGACCTCTGTAAATTCACAAAAGAAGTAATTCATCTTCTCGGCGAAAGCGGTTCGTTCAGCCTCCAGAAAATTGTGTAGACCTGTCCACCGGATGAAATCCTTACTCACGACACAGGCAGCGCCTCCAAACCCGTCAGGCCTTTTTAAGTTACTGCATGTAAAAGCAATTTTGAACTCTATCAATTCGTTCCTGTCAAATGCAATAAGTGCCGCCTGAGCAAACAGCGCACCATGTTCAGAATTGAAATCACCGAGATCACTGTTAATAAGAAAACCTTCAGGGCATTTTTCCCCATCAAAATGCCAGTCCAGGTCTTCAGGAATATCTGCAACATTTCTGAATGGATGGTTCAGGACACAGTGACGTACAATAATCTCCATTTCTGACAGGCCGTTTGTGTTATCACATGAAATGAGTTTTTGAATAAAACTATCATCCGGTTCAAACAATTCATTCATTGCCTCAAGTAATATATCAGCTTGAGTAGGATTTGCTTCAATAAGACAAGCACATTCTGAATAAAAGTCAGCCATGATAAACCTCATATCTGTTTAGATGAGTACGGTCGATTAGGAGTAAGACCATCATACTAAACCAAACCGGCTCATCAAGGGGGTATTTCCACCGGAAGCAATAATAATCAAGGTCAGATTCATAAATTCTGGATAATAATAGCCACCCCCTTAAATGGTACAAGAAACCCTTGAAAACGGTGAGAAATATTGGGCTTGCAAAATTTAGTTTTTCTGATTGAAGCTTTGTATTCTATCCAGTTTTATATATAAGAGATAATGGTAGCGCCGAAAAACAGACGTTAAACTCCATAATTGTAATAGTGCTAAGAACATAATCAATCTCGTCCAGCAATTCAGCCAGTGTGTAACACCAAATATAGTCCTTTCTGTATGAAGTTATCCAGAATGATGACCACCATTCCTTAATCAGCAGGTAAATATGATTAGTTGTAAGTCCTTGTCCATGGGTATCGTTTCGCCACTCTTCTAACCAGCGTTTATGTTGACCTGGAACACAGAAAGACAAGTAAAGCCTGGATTTTGCAACGTTAATTTCAAGTTGATATTTCAATAGGTTAGATTCTTTCTTTGTCAGGCGATCCACCCTTTGATCATGAATCCGGTCACGGTGTTCGCGGCGCTGAAAAACCCTGTTCTGTAACTCCGGGAACATGGAAACTGCCAGAGACCAGGAAAGAGGGAGAATAAAACACTCTCCACGAGATTCAATCAGAATATCGATAGCACGCAGGTATTCAACTTTAGTTGCTTCGCCACGAACAAATGGATCGTAACTCGAATCGACCTTTCTCAAGTCATTCGAGCTAATTTGCGATTTACCTGTAAGTTCTTTAAAAAAGGCTTTGACGTAGGCCAGTTCTCCTGTTTTCCGTCCCAAAGCTCTGCGATTCTCCACAGAAGAAATAGAAGCCATTGCACATCGCTGGAAAGGGTTAATCGGGACAAGCGTGGAAGATTTCATTAATTACCATCCTTAGAGAATAGGAAGCACATAAAGACATATTATCAGTAATTATTTCACTTGCCAGTACCTATTTATATAATAGTGCTTATGAATAATTTTCAAAAACATTTAATATTTTTCGGAGTCAACTTCAAACATGAGAAAGCAACTTTTAGCACACCCATAAACTGGAAGCATATAAAAACAGTGAGCAAAGGGAGGGTTAAAGCAATTACTAAGCCTTACATGAAAGGCTTAGTAAAGGAAATCAGGGATATTACTTAGTGATACAGCTTTCAACTAGTGAAGCAATGAATTTTCTTTCTGCATAACATCCTTTCATTGATTGCGGATCAAAAACAATATTATCAGCTTCGACATAGCGTAGCCTGTGGTATACAGACAAACGCGCTTCATTCCTTTTATGCTCTTCAAGTACCGGGGTGTAATCATGATCGGTCATTCCTATAACAAAGAAAGCACAAATGACAGATAGTCCAATGATAAAGAAGGGAGCATGTTCCAGGAAAGAAGACATTGTTTTAGATACGTTTACGTCAAAAATATCAACAACAGCATTACTGAATAAGGTAATAATTATAAGTAAAAACATTACACCGATAACACAGGAAATCCGGAGGACCATTTTTGTGTTGTCAGGCTCAGCAGTAACTTCATCAGGTGGTGCAAAGACAGTGGAACGAGTCGTCTTCTGCATTTCCGAACCGGCATAACCTCCGCCTCCCAGAATAACAGAGTCTCCCGAAATGCCGCCCCCCAGTACTGAACCTGATCGTTCAGTGGTTGAAGTTTCCTTCAGATAAAGGGAGTGCAAAGGGATCCCGTCAGTTGGTGAATAATGAACTTTCATGATAGTCATAGTAAGGCTCCTGATTATTGATACTTTTATAGTACTGTGAGCCTGAGGACAATTTTTCCTTTAAAAGGGTGAAATCGCTTTTTAACAATTTTTTTTACCGGGCACGAAAGGATAAAAACCGTAGTTGTCCTGCAAAAGCATCCAATTATGGAAAAACTATGGCACTGTTGCAAATAGTCGGTGGTGATAAACTTATCATCCCCTTTTGCTGATGGAGCTGCACATGAACCCATTCAAAGGCCGGCATTTTCAGCGTGACATCATTCTGTGGGCCGTACGCTGGTACTGCAAATACGGCATCAGTTACCGTGAGCTGCAGGAGATGCTGGCTGAACGCGGAGTGAATGTCGATCACTCCACGATTTACCGCTGGGTTCAGCGTTATGCGCCTGAAATGGAAAAACGGCTGCGCTGGTACTGGCGTAACCCTTCCGATCTTTGCCCGTGGCACATGAATGAAACCTACGTGAAGGTCAATGGCCGCTGGGCGTATCTGTACCGGGCCGTCGACAGCCGGGGCCGCACTGTCGATTTTTATCTCTCCTCCCGTCGTAACAGCAAAGCTGCATACCGGTTTCTGGGTAAAATCCTCAACAACGTGAAGAAGTGGCAGATCCCGCGATTCATCAACACGGATAAAGCGCCCGCCTATGGTCGCGCGCTTGCTCTGCTCAAAC
>NZ_KQ089803.1:8615-10067 GCF_001034465.1 Citrobacter sp. MGH100 | reverse complement strand
CGCCCGCCTATGGTCGCGCGCTTGCTCTGCTCAAACGCGAAGGCCGGTGCCCGTCTGACGTTGAACACCGACAGATTAAGTACCGGAACAACGTGATTGAATGCGATCATGGCAAACTGAAACGGATAATCGGCGCCACGCTGGGATTTAAATCCATGAAGACGGCTTACGCCACCATCAAAGGTATTGAGGTGATGCGTGCACTACGCAAAGGCCAGGCCTCAGCATTTTATTATGGTGATCCCCTGGGCGAAATGCGCCTGGTAAGCAGAGTTTTTGAAATGTAAGGCCTTTGAATAAGACAAAACGCTGCCTCATCGCTAACTTTGCAACAGTGCCCCTAATCGTGTTCAGCAGAATAGCCGGAGGAAGTTTCCTACTGTCGATAAGAAAGGATTGGCACAGGGAGTGTGAATATCGAAACACCATCACAGAATAATGCCAGATAGAAATGCGATAGTAGGGGTGGATATTTAAATAAGGAGCATCCCGACTTAAAATGAATATGACTGCGTAACCAGGCGCAATAAAAAAAGCGAAAGAATCGCTTTTATTCTGGTTGTTTTTTCGAAGAGTGACCGTTTTCTGAGATGACAAGAAATAAGGAAGTCCTATGATCGCTAGCGGAATAGTTCAAAAACTGAATGCGCAAATGAATCAGGAGTTTTATACCTCAAATTTGTATCTTCAGCTCAGCCAGAGGTGCAGCGAGAATAGCCTTAATGGCACCGCACTATTTTTGCGTCATCAGGCGCAAAATACGGTGACGCAAATGATGCGCATGTACGAATACATCAAACAGAGCGGCGCCACGCCGGTGTTACAGGAGCAACACGCCCGGTGCGGTGAATTTTCCACGCTGGAAGATCTGTTTGAGCAGACGGTAAGCGATTACCAGAAGCGCATTAATGCGCTGACCTCTTTGACGGAAGACGCCCAGGCAGCAAACGATAAGTCAGCGATTAACTTCCTGAAGCGATACAGAAAAGAGGAAATCGTGGACGGGACGCTGTTGCAAATCATTCTGGATGAAGTCCGCAGCGCTAAAAAAGCGGGCATCAACATGCAGCAAACCGACCACTATCTGGTTGGCGTGATCGATCGCTATCACTAAATCAATTTCGCAGTACGAGGAGGTTTTACGCCTCCTCAGAAAATCTGTTTTACATCAGAAACAGAGGTTTATGCCAGTGAACATTTGATACCCAACACGTCATAGTGATTTTTTAACTTAGCGTTTTTATATCGTGCCAAAAATGTCTCTGCTTGTGTCTTTATATTAAGGAAGGTGCGAATAAGCAGGTCATTTCTTCCCAAGCTGACTCGCTGATTAAAATTTCGCGGATCTGGGCCGATTTTTTTCCCGCAAACACATCGAATCAGCCTATTTAGGCTATTTTTTCCACCATTTCTGGCGTTATTTCCGGTTTTTACTGAGATCTCTCCCACTGA
>NZ_KQ089803.1:0-6780 GCF_001034465.1 Citrobacter sp. MGH100 | reverse complement strand
ATTTCTGGCGTTATTTCCGGTTTTTACTGAGATCTCTCCCACTGACGTATCATTTGGTCCACCCGAAACAGGTTGGCCAGGGTGAATAACATCGCCAGTTGGTTATCGTTTTTCAGCAGCCCCTTGTATCTGGCTTTCACGAAGCCGAACTGCCGCTTGATGATGCGAAACGGGTGCTCCACCCTGGCACGGATGCTGGCTTTCATGTATTCGATGTTGATGGCCGTTTTGTTCTTGCGCGGATGCTGCTTCAAGGTTTTTACCTTGCCGGGACGCTCGGCGATCAGCCAGTCCACATCCACCTCGGCCAGCTCCTCGCGCTGTGGCGCTCCTTGGTAGCCGGCATCGGCTGAGACAAATTGCTCCTCTCCATGAAGCAGATTACCCAGCTGATTGAGGTCATGCTCGTTGGCCGCGGTGGTGACCAGGCTGTGGGTCAGGCCACTCTTGGCATCGACACCAATGTGGGCCTTCATGCCAAAGTGCCACTGATTGCCTTTCTTGGTCTGATGCATCTCCGGATCGCGTTGCTGCTCTTTGTTCTTGGTCGAGCTGGGTGCCTCAATGATGGTGGCATCCACCAAAGTGCCTTGGGTCATCATGACGCCTGCTTCGGCCAGCCAGCGATTGATGGTCTTGAACAATTGACGGGCCAGTTGATGCTGCTCGAGCAGGTGGCGGAAATTCATGATGGTGGTGCGATCCGGCAGGGCGCTATCCAGGGATAATCGGGCAAACAGGCGCATGGAGGCGATTTCGTACAGGGCATCTTCCATGGCACCGTCGCTCAGGTTGTACCAATGCTGCATGCAGTGAATACGCAGCATGGTCTCCAGCGGATAGGGCCGTCGGCCATTGCCCGCCTTGGGATAAAACGGCTCGATGACAGCGGTCATATTCTGCCATGGCAGAATCTGCTCCATGCGGGAGAGGAAAATCTCTTTTCGGGTCTGACGGCGCTTAGTGCTGAATTCACTATCGGCGAAGGTGAGTTGATGGCTCATGATGTCCCTCTGGGATGCGCTCCGGATGAATATGATGATCTCATATCAGGAACTTGTTCGCACCTTCCCTAAGTCACCGGCGGCTTGCCTGCCACACATTGAACATTACAGACCAATTAGCACTTTGTCACCGGGGAAAGATGTAAAGATTATGTATAAATAGATTGGCTTAGAAGTGACATTTCAACTTTGGAGAAACAGGTGACATTTTAAACTTGCTTTAACAAAATTTTGGGACTGACCGAAACAAAAAGGCCAGCCCCGGAGGGCTGGCTATTCAGTACAGGGCAATGACAGGTTTCTTGATGCCGCAGGCGTGAGCGTAGCGGGTCAGTGTGTCGATGCTGGCTTTGGTGATGTTGTTTTCCAGGCGAGAAATAACCGGAGGTGTAACCCCCATGCGTTCAGCAACCTGCGCTTTTGTCAGGTTGTCATGCTTGCGCCATTCAGCAAGCAGCTCCCTGAGCTTTTCCTTACGTTCTTCTTCCTGCCATGCAGCGCGATATTCATCGTCCTGCATCCACTCGTTATGCAGTTCTTTATGGCTTACCAGTTTCATTAAGTACCTCCGCTAACCGCTTTTTGGCGAGATCGATTTCTTTCGCTGGCGTTTTCTGTGACTTCTTGATGAAAACACGGAGCATGATGATGGTATTGCCTTTGTGGTATACCCAGATTCCCCTGGCTATGTCCGTCCCCATCGTGCGGATCTCAAAAAGTCCATCGCCCAGGGGCTTCGTGTCCGGCTCCCGCAGTAATCGGGCGTCATACTCCAGTTTGCCGATGAGACGGTCAAACTTCACCCTGATTTTTACGGGTAATGCTGTGGCTTCTTCCCTGGCTTCCGGGTGATAAACAACGCTAAACATGTGACCTCCCATTTCTATTAATATTAACCTATAGGCTAATTTCAGACAAGGTAGAATTAACCTATAAGCTAATTTTGTTGGCAGTTATCGTGGCTACCCGGTCACTACCCTGTTAGCGTGAGTTTTCGTTCCACTGAGGAACGGGGATTTATGCGCGTTAGCGCATGTAAGGCGGCAGGATGAAATGACAGGTAGCACCGAGGGTTAGCCGCCGATACCAGTGAGGGATCGAAAGGGATCGCCTATCCATCCCTTCACCCTGCAAAGCCATATTCCGCTAAAAGCGGCTCAGAGGCTTTTGTGCGCGGTCGGAGTGGTCACAACAAGGCGAAGCCGCAGTTGGGGCGTATCTCCGCGTTAGCGGGTCGTAAGAGCCGCTTACGAGCGTGTAGGGGTCAGTTTGGATATAGAGAATTATTGTACGGTAAGCCTGTTTTTTGAACAGACTTACCTATAGCAATAGGGTGTACTCCCGCGCTATACGGCATTTTCAGAGGTTTGACCTTAATCGGATAACCTAAATGCGATACTGCAAGAGCGACAACTTAAAAGCGATAGCCACTGACGCAAAATCAACCACTTACGAACCAAGATTGGTTAAATAATGCGCTTAACGTACAAAAATTGGCACTGTTGCAAATAGTCGGTGGTGATAAACTTATCATCCCCTTTTACTGATGGAGCTGCACATGAACCCATTCAAAGGCCGGCATTTTCAGCGTGACATCATTCTGTGGGCCGTACGCTGGTACTGCAAATACGGCATCAGTTACCGTGAGCTGCAGGAGATGCTGGCTGAACGCGGAGTGAATGTCGATCACTCCACGATTTACCGCTGGGTTCAGCGTTATGCGCCTGAAATGGAAAAACGGCTGCGCTGGTACTGGCGTAACCCTTCCGATCTTTGCCCGTGGCACATGGATGAAACCTACGTGAAGGTCAATGGCCGCTGGGCGTATCTGTACCGGGCCGAGGTGGTAGATGCATAGATTGCAGCGCGTAAATGACGCTCCACCATGACCATCATCCGGTGAATGGTGACATCCCGTGAACTCTGTGCCATTCGTTCGGCTCCGGCATTCATTGCATCTGCAAGGATCGCTGCCATAAGCGCTGCTTCGTCTTCTGCCTGTTCTCCGGTGCGATAATGGGTGAAACAAATTCCCGGCAGCGACAATGTGGCTTCATATGCCACTGGACTGGGGTATTGCCTGTCGCCATGACACCATTGAAGGCTGGATTCTTAAATTTTCTAATCGAGGGCTGTGCAAAATTAGCTACGTCCGCTTCACGCTGTGAGTTCAATAATTGTGTTGCGTCCATCAGTTGAAATCACAGCTCAAAGTAGACGCTCATTCTCACTGGAATGCTTTGCTTTCACCTTGCCAGAGGACAAATCCTTTGTCCCGCAACTATGGTTTTTTATTAGGATTTTCGCCACTGAATAAATTATAATAAATTGATTTTATAAGATATTCGTCATGGGCTATATGACCAGTACGAGTTGCATGCTCTAATGTTTCAGATGCCAGTATATGTGCGGCTTCAGCAAACATCCCAGGCCAACCCTTACTCAGCATAGACAGTCCTTTAAGGACTCTTATCTGAATCTCCCTCATACTCGCACCATCACGTGCAACAGGTAAGAAAAAGTCTTCCAGTAGGTCTTTGATCTGAAGTGGCGCAACATGTACTGAAGGATATATCACTTCAGTTTCATCTATTTTATTCTGCGCGTAAGCGGAGAGTATTCGAACACCTCTGCCAATGACATCAATCGCAGTACCGGGATCGTTTACTGCGGGCGAAAGGGCCCTGCAGGCTATTTCGGCCATGACGCTGAGACAGAATCGGGGATCCTGAGCAAATGAACGCACATCCGAGACAATGATCGTTTCAAGTAAATCGGTACAGATTGATGACTCCTGACCAGAACTCAGGTACAAAACTGGCATCGATGGATGTATGAAACTGCCTGGCTGCGCCACAAGATATACATGACGAGGATCATTGCTCAGCAGACTGCCGAGCTTGACCATGTCAATATATTCAACATAGCCAATTTTCTCCGGATATACGGCAACAGTTCCTTTTGGTTGTTCATTGTTCTCAAGCCATGGATATCCGCCAAGACATGGACTTTTTGCTCTCGCAATAAATGTCTCGATCGCCGCCTGTTCTACTTTTGCTGTTGTCTCACCTACCCTGCCCAGAGAGGTCAAATGCTGTATCCAGCGAAGCAATGTGCTGATTATTAAGGCAATGACAACCAGTGTTACAATGAATAAAATGACTCTACCCCTTTCTCCGTAGGCTCCCATATTGAGGGCAATAATCCCTACCAGGCTGAAGAGAAAAGAACCGATAAAAGTGGCCAGTACATTTTGTGTGGTTACGTCTTCTACAACTAAACGCGTGGCTCTGGGCGTCACATTAGTAGTGGCTGAACCGTAAGCGGTGACCATGATACTCAGTGAAAATGTGGTCACCGCCAGCATACTCGATGCCAGTATGTTCAGAATATTATCAACTGCTTCCGCACCAACCTTCACTGATACTGACTCTGGGATCATTGATCTAAAAAGAATAGATAAAAGGGCCGTTATTATTGCTACCATTGCAAATAACGTTGCCCTGAACCATAGCTTTTTAAGTGTCTGCCTGAGAATCCATTGCCAGCGTGAAATCATTCAGCATATCCTTGTATTAAGTTCGGGAAAATAAATGCCGCCCGGCAGGACGGCATTTTTGTATTAACGAACGAGGTGCAGGAAGTGCAGGTGTTTTTCGTACTGGTCCAGTATGTCATTAATCAGCTGTTCCTGATTCCAGCCCATCACATCATAGTTTTGACCGCCTTCTTTCAGATAGACCTCAGCGCGATAATATCGATGTTGCTCAGCCTGCTGCTCGTCATTGTCCATTGCAGCCATGGCGAAAGCCGGTGAGTTATAGCCACGAAGTCTCACTTCATAAATAAAGTTCAGCTCATTGCCCAAATCGACTTCAAGCCGAATTCGTTCGTCATCAGTATCACTTATATGGCTTATCGTTCCCTGTTTATTCAGTTCTTCCTGAACCAGCGTCATGGCGGGCTGGATAACGTCGCCCATAAAGCGTTTCACAAGAGAGCGCTTTGGCAGATAAGCGATATTGCGCAAGCGTCTCTGCCATGGAATCGGGTTACGCGCTGCAGTCGGAGCAATAGTCGCCATGCTCAGGCTTTCACGCTTGGTCAAATCCCGACGCAGGGCTTTTAATAATCCGTATATGGATATCAGTAAAATCACTGAGAAAGGTAATGCGCTCGCTATTGTCACGGTTTGCAGCGCGCTCAGTCCCCCCGCAATCAGCAGTGCGATTGCCACAATCCCTATGAGCGAGGCCCAGAAAATTCGCTGCCATACAGGCGTGTTAGCGACGCCACCCGATGCCAGCGTATCAACAACCATTGCCCCGGAGTCAGCCGAGGTGACAAAGAAGACAATGACCATCGCCATTGCAATAAATGACAGCACGGAAGAAAACGGGAAATGCTCCAGGAAATTAAACAGGGCCAGCGCGACATCCTGCTGAACGGTATTGGCGAGATCAGCCGCCCCCTGGTGCATAATGAGATAGATTGCGCTGTTACCAAACACCGTCATCCACATGAGCGTGAAGCCGGCGGGAACAAACAGCACGCCGGTGACAAACTCGCGAATGGTTCGACCGCGCGAGACTCTTGCGATGAACATCCCCACAAACGGCGACCATGAAAGCCACCATCCCCAGTACAGTAATGTCCAGCCCCCCAGCCAGTTGCTCGACTTAGGTTCATACGCATAAAGGTTAAAAGTTTTACTCACCAGTTCAGAAAGATAACCGCCCGTATTTTCCACAAATGACTTCAGCAGAAGCACGGTTGGTCCCAGACACAGGACCAGCGCCAGCAGCAGCACTGCCAGGCCCAGGTTGAGCTCAGACAGTATACGTATTCCCTTGTCCAGGCCGGACACCACCGAAATCGTCGCTAAACCAGTGATGACAACGATTAGAATCACCTGCACCGTTTCATTAATAGGCACCCCGAAAAGATGATTCAAACCAGCATTCACCTGCAAAACACCGTACCCCAGCGATGTCGCAACGCCAAAGACGGTGCCAATAACGGCGAAAATATCAACCGCATGGCCTACAGGTCCGTATATGCGCTCGCCAATAATGGGATAAAGTGCGGAACGCAGCGTTAAAGGCAGACCGTGACGGTAACTGAAAAAGGCCAGGATCAGTGCCACAATGGCATAGATTGCCCATGCGTGCAGGCCCCAGTGGAAGAACGTCAGGCGCATTGCTTCCTTCGCTGCCGCAACGGTCTCTGGAGTGCCGACAGGAGGTGAAAGATAATGCATCACAGGTTCAGCAACGCCAAAGAACATCAGGCCGATCCCCATCCCTGCCGAGAAAAGCATCGCAAACCAGGAGTGATAGCTAAAATCAGGCTGCGCATGGTCCGGACCCAGTTTGATATCACCGTAGCGTGAGAGTCCCAGGAACGAGACACTCAGTAGAATCAGGGCCACTGCAAGGATGTAGAACCAGCTGGCATTCGTGAAGATTTGTTGCTGAAGTAGTTTAAAATTTTTGTCGGCGACATCCGGGAATACAGCGGCAAAGGCGACAAGAAGGAAAATTAACAAAGCAGATGTAAAGAATACCGCTTTGTTAATCTGGCTTTTAGACTTCTTTTGGATTGTATCATTTTCACTCATAATCATTTATTCCATTAATTAAAATCCGCACTGTATAGAGGGTACTACATCTCAAAGATTAGGGAAGGTGCGAATAAGCAGGTCATTTCTTCCCAAGCTGACTCGCTGATTAAAATTTCGCGGATCTGGGCCGATTTTTTTCCCGCAAACACATCG
>NZ_KQ089802.1:0-499495 GCF_001034465.1 Citrobacter sp. MGH100 | reverse complement strand
GAGTTCTCAGTGGAACCCCGCTGACCCGGCGGCTTGCGTGCCGTTGTTCCGTGTCAGTGGAGGCGCATTATAGGGAGTTATTTCAGACTGACAAGGGGAAATTTAAAATAACTTTCCGAATGCGTGTTTTTTCACCAAAACCACCATTAACATGCCATAAAATAAGCAATTTGCCGTTTTTGCAGCCGCAATCACACTCCCTGATGGCATACTAATGAATAAGAAAAAGCGTAAGGAAGAACATTCATGCCTTTAAATGCCCAACAGATAGCTGCCCAAAAGAATCTTTCCTATGTTCTGGCAGAAAAGCTGGCTCAGAGAATATTAAAAGGTGAATACGCACCCGGCGCTATCCTGCCAGGTGAAATTGAGCTGGGCGATCAGTTTGGCGTAAGCCGAACTGCGGTAAGAGAGGCAGTTAAGACATTAACGGCTAAAGGTATGGTATTACCGCGCCCACGTATTGGTACACGCGTTATGCCGCAGGCAAACTGGAACTTCCTCGATCAGGAGCTGCTCACCTGGTGGATGACGGAAGATAATTTCCCACAGGTCATTAAACACTTTCTGGTGATGCGTATTAGCCTGGAGCCTCAAGCCTGTTCACTGGCGGCGACCATTGGTACGGCAGAGCAGAAAGCCCATCTCAATACATTAATGGAAGAGATGGTCGAGCTGAAAAGAAACTTCAGACGCGAACGTTGGATTGAAGTTGATATTGCCTGGCATGAGCACATTTATGAAATGAGCGCGAATCCATTCCTGATATCCTTCGCATCATTGTTCCATTCCGTTTATCAGACCTACTTTACGTCGATTACCTATAACGATGTGGTCAAGCTGGATTTGCACCAGGCCATTGTCGATGCAATAGAAGATAGCGATGGCGAACGCGCTTTTGCCGCCTGTCAGGCATTACTGATAGCACCGAACGAGCTCCCGGATAAATAATCTATGTCAGAAAAGAAATCGCGCAGTATGGCTGGATTGCCATGGATAGCCGCCATGGCCTTTTTTATGCAGGCATTAGATGCCACTATCCTCAACACGGCCTTACCCGCAATAGCACATAGTCTTAACCGCTCCCCGCTTGCTATGCAATCAGCCATTATCAGCTATACCCTGACAGTCGCGATGCTGATCCCGGTAAGTGGTTGGTTGGCAGACCGATTTGGTACCCGACGTGTATTTATGATTGCCGTTAGCCTGTTTACGTTGGGATCGTTGGCTTGTGCACTTTCCAGCTCATTAAGTGAACTGGTGGTTTTCCGCGTGATACAGGGTATCGGTGGCGCAATGATGATGCCTGTTGCCCGTCTGGCATTATTGCGTGCTTACCCGCGCAGCGAACTGCTCCCCGTACTTAATTTCGTGACCATGCCCGGTCTTGTTGGACCGATTTTAGGTCCGGTACTGGGTGGCGTGCTGGTAACGTGGGCCAGTTGGCACTGGATCTTCCTGATTAATATTCCCATCGGCATAGTCGGTATCTTCTATGCCCGCAAATATATGCCGAACTTCACCACACCACGCCGCGGCTTCGATATGACCGGTTTCTTTCTCTTTGGTCTAAGCCTGGTACTGTTTTCCAGCGGTGTTGAGTTGTTTGGCGAGAAACTTGTTGCCAGTTGGGTCGCACTTGGCATTATTCTCGCCAGCATTGTGCTACTGCTCGCCTACATTCGTCATGCGCGTCGCCATCCGACACCGTTGATTGCGCTTCCTATTTTTAAAACGCGAACCTTTTCTGTTGGCATCGCCGGAAACCTTGCTACTCGCCTGGGAACGGGATGCGTACCTTTCTTAATGCCACTGATGCTGCAGGTAGGCTTTGGATACCCGGCACTCATTGCCGGTTGCATGATGGCTCCGACAGCGCTGGGGTCAATTCTGGCGAAATCAATGGTGACACAGGTACTGCGCCGACTCGGCTACCGGACCACGCTGGTCGGTATTACAGTGTTTATCGGCCTGATGATTGCACAGTTCTCTTTGCAGTCTCCCGCCATGCCGGTCTGGATGCTAATTCTGCCACTGTTCATTTTAGGTATGGCGATGTCCACCCAGTTTACCTCAATGAATACCATTACTCTGGCCGATTTAACTGATGAGAATGCCAGCAGCGGCAACAGTGTTTTAGCCGTTACGCAGCAGCTGTCTATTAGTTTAGGGGTTGCCATTAGTGCCGCGGTTCTGCGTATCTACGAAGGTATGGAAGGAACCAATACGGTTGAACAGTTCCACTATACCTTTATTACAATGGGCGCGATCACCGTCGTATCGGCGCTGATGTTTATGCTGTTAAGAGCCAAAGATGGGCGCAATCTGATCAAAGATCGACATAAGCCTAAACCGACCCCCGCTCCATCAGAACAGGAGTAAGCTGCAAGCGCTGTTGCTGCAATGCGGGCTGTGCCATACGGTGGATTAACACATCAATGGCCAGTTCACCCAACTCATCTTTCGGTTGGTGAATAGTTGTCAGCGGCGGCGTCATATAACGCGCCAGTTCTATATCATCATAACCGACTACCGCCATATCCTGCGGGATACGCAATCCAGACTGATATAAAGCCTGATATGCTCCAACCGCCATCGCGTCATTGCCGGTAAAAACAGCCTGTGGGCGGTCTTTATGCGACAACAGCGTTTGCATAGCTTCAAACCCACCGCCAAACTCGAAGTCACCGGTGATCTCGTAACCGTCCGGGATAGCCAGCCCTGCACGCTTCATTGCCGCGCGATACCCTTCCAGACGCAGACGCGCCGGTGTTTTATCCAGAGGGCCCGTGATGCAGGCAATGCGCGTAAACCCTTTTTCGATCAGATGTTGAGTGGCTAAATCCCCACCTAACAGGGAGTTATCCTGAATCAGATCGCTTTCACCATCAAAAGGCGACCAGTCCATCATCACGGTCGGTATAGAAGGGTAACGCTGCATGATTTCTCTGGAAGGCTGATGTGTTTCCGTGCAGAGCAGCAGCAAGCCGTCTACCCGCTTTTGCATCAACGTTTCCAGATTACGGTTCATACGCTGCTCGTCACCTTCGGTGTTGCACAGCACCAGGCTGTAACCGCGCTCAAAGCAGCTACGTTCAACACCACGAACCAGCTCAGAGTAAAAGGGATTAGTACTGGCTGTGATTAACATGCCAATAGTGCGGGTCTGATTCAGTTTGAGACTACGCGCCAACGCGGAAGGCGCATAGTTAAGCTCTTTGATTGCCGCATCAACTTTGTCAGTGATAGCCTCACTGACAAAGCGATCTTTATTAATGACGTGAGAAACCGTCGACGTGGAAACACCCGCCAGGCGGGCAACGTCCTTCATTGTAGCCAAGCGTTACCTCTGTTGACTTAAAAACGCTTCGATTTCTTCACGCCATGGAACGGAAGGCTGTGCACCTTTACGTGTGACCGCAATCGCGGCGGCAGCATGTGCAAAACGGATGGCTTCCGATAGCGGAGTCTCTTCCAGTAACGCTGTGATTAACGCACCGTTAAAGGTATCTCCGGCAGCGATAGTATCAACCGCGTCAACTTTAAAACCCGGTACTCGCTGACCTTCACCGTTTACACTGGCCCACACACCGCGACTCCCTAAGGTAATCAGTACAGTATGGATCCCTTTCGCGTGCAATGCCTGCGCCGCTTTAGCTGCATCTTCATCGTTTTCTACCCGGATCCCCGTCAGCTTTTCAGCCTCGGTTTCATTCGGGGTAATAATATCCACCAGCGCCAGCAGCTCGTCGGATAGTTCACGTGCCGGAGCTGGGTTAAGGGCGACCAGAGTCTTATTCTGATGGGCAATCTTTGCCGCAGCCAGAACGCTTTCGATCGGTGATTCTAATTGCATCAGTAACGCAGACGCCTGAGCAATACGGTCACGCTGTGCTTCTACCAACGCCGGAGAAAGAGCAGCATTCGCGCCGGCATGAATACCGATAACGTTCTCACCTTCGGCATTCACAAAAATCAGCGCCACACCGGTCGATTCACCCGAAATAACGCTAATCGGGGCAATATCAATATTATCGCGAGCTAACTGTTTACGCACACTTTCGCCAATATCGTCATCACCCGTACAGGCAATGAACGCGATATTCGCGCCACTACGCCCTGCAGCAACCGCCTGATTCGCGCCTTTACCGCCAAACGCCACCTGATATTGACTACCGGTTACGGTTTCACCCGGTGTCGGGAAAGAGTTAAGGTTGAGGATGTGATCGGCATTAATGCTGCCAAGAACAACGAGGTTGCCTGCGGTTTTCATGTTAGGTATTCCAAGTCAAAGTGCGCCACCGGGTTAGGGTGGCGCGTGCCCTGCTTTTCTTTTTACGCTTTCATCCTCAGAACAAGATCCAGGGATGGCGTATTTATGTCTCCATCAGGTCGCGAGCGGCCTGAATCGGTATTACTGCTTGATAACCAGCTTCAGGTCAACCGGATATTTAGCCTGAACCTTCTCGCCTTTCAGGACTTTATCCGCAGTCTCAACGCCTTTCGCGCCGATCTGATCCGGCAGCTGAGCAATGGTCGCAGCCAGTTTGCCATCATTTACTGCTTTTTCGCCATCTGGAGTGCCGTCAAATCCAACCACCATCACATCAGATTTACCCGCCGTTTGCAGCGCACGCAGCGCACCCAGCGCCATTTCATCGTTCTGGGCAAATACGGCCTGCACGTCAGGATGCGCGGTCAGCAGGTTCTGCATAACGTTCAGACCTTTAGTGCGGTCGAAGTCTGCCGGCTGGCTGGCCAGTACGTTAAATTTGTGTGCCGCAACGGCCTGCTGGAAACCTTCGCCACGCTCACGCGCCGCAGACGTTCCGGCAATGCCCTGCAGTTCGATAACTTTCGCGCCTTCACCGGCTTTTTTCGCGATGTAATCACCCGCAATTTTTCCGCCCAGCACGTTATCAGACGCAATATGGCTTACCACTTCACCTTTAGACGCTACGCGGTCAAGGGTGATAACCGGAATCTTCGCCTGGTTAGCCATCTTCACGGCGTTACCCACGGCATCGGAGTCAGTTGGGTTGATCAGCAGGATTTTAGTCCCGCGAACCGTTAAGTCCTGAACGTTAGCCAGCTCTTTCGCCGGGTTGTTCTGCGAGTCCAGAATAACCAGGTTGTAACCCAGCTTATCTGCCTCTTTTTGCGCCCCATCCTTCAGGGAGACAAAGAACGGGTTATTAAGCGTGGAGACCACCAGCGCAATGGTATCTTTCGCCATCGCATTCGCGCTCACGGTGGCGCTCAGCGCAACAGCAGAAACCAGGGTAGCCAGTTTTTTCATGTTCATATTTAAGATGTCCTGTAATCGTTGTTACTGCTTTTTGTTGTCTACCAGTACCGCCAGCAAAATCACCACCGCTTTGACGATCATCTGGTAATAGGAGGATACACCTAACAAATTCAAACCATTATTGAGGAAACCAAGAATCAATGCGCCGATCAGCGTCCCAACAATGCGTCCTTTACCACCCGCCAGGCTGGTACCACCTAATACCACCGCGGCGATAGCATCCAGCTCATAGCCTGTACCTGCCGTCGGTTGTGCAGAGGAAAGACGCGCCACTTCAATGATGCCCGCCAGCGAAGCCAGCAGCCCACAGAGTGAATAGACGATAATTTTGATTTTACTGACGCTGATTCCGGACAGACGCGTTGCCGCTTCGTTACCGCCCAGCGCATAGATATAACGACCCAGACGCGTGTGGTGCAGCATGTACCACGCCGCGAGGAAAACAATCCCCATAATCCACACCGGCGTAGGGATGCCTAATGGACGACCAATCCCGAACCAGCCAAACAGATCGGCATTATCAGTAAAACCAGTGTTTACCGGACTGCCGTTGGTGTAGACCATGGTCACACCGCGCAGCAGCAGCATCATCACCAGAGTCGCGATAAACGCCTGTACGCGACCTTTCGCGACAATCACCCCGGTTACCGCGCCAATGGCTGCGCCGAGCGCCAGAGCCGCAGCAACAGCCACCAGCGCATTGACTTCAATCCCTACAATCGAAGCCGCAACCGCACCGGTCAGCGCCAGTAAGGAACCGACGGACAGATCGATACCCGACGTCAGGATAACCAGCGTCATGCCGACCGCCATGATGGCGTTCACCGACGTTTGCTGAAGAATGTTGAACAGGTTATTAACGGTAAAAAAGTTAGGGCTCATGGTGGAAACAATCGCGATCAGCACTAACAGAGCGATAAGCGACTTTTGCTCCAGAAGCCATGCTTTAGTGAAATAACGGCGACCAGAAACAGCCTGGGTAGTCATCTTTTTTACTCCTGATTCACGCGATTAAGCTTGCCCACAGCGGCAGCCATTAATACTTCCTGAGTGGCCTGCTCGCGAGTGAATTCACCGCCGAGATGCCCTTCATGCATAACGATAATTCGATCGCTCATGCCCAATACTTCTGGCATCTCAGAAGAGACCAGAATGATGCTCAGCCCATCGGCCTTAAACTGGTTGATAAGCTGATAGATTTCTTTTTTCGCCCCAACGTCAACGCCGCGCGTCGGCTCATCGAGGATCAGGACTTTTGGACGGGTCATCAGACCGCGCGCAATCGCTACTTTCTGCTGGTTACCGCCGGAGAGCAGGCCGATAGCCTGTTCCATCGATGGCGTTTTAACATTGAACAGGCGAATAAAATCACCCACCGCCTGCTGCTCATCTTTATGTTTAAGGCTTCCGCCTGCACGGCTGAAATAGCGCAGCGCGGTCAGTGACATGTTCTCTTTCACCGACATACCGAGCACTAAACCATCGCGTTTACGGTCTTCAGAAATATAGACGATGCCATTAGCCAGTCCATCCTGCGGCGAACGGGTGACAACTTCATGGCCATCAAGCGTGACGTAGCCGCTGGTGCGCGGCAATGCGCCGTACAACACTTTCATCAGCTCGGTACGTCCTGCCCCCATCAACCCCGATACGCCAAGGATTTCGCCTTTACGCAGCGTGAATGACACATCGTTTACGCCAGGGCCGCACAAATTATCGACTTTCAGGCGAATATCACCCGGCGCTTTTTCCAGACGCGGGTACTGATCTTCCAGTTTACGTCCCACCATCATTTCAATCAGCGAGTCTTCGGTAAGCGATGCGACTTCACGCTCGGCAATAAACTGCCCGTCGCGAAAGACGGTTACGTCATCGCAAATCTCGAAGATCTCTTTCATGCGGTGAGAAATATAGACAATGCCGCGTCCCTGGGATTTCAGTTCGCGAATGACGCGGAACAGGGATTCGGTTTCAGTATCGGTGAGGGCATCCGTCGGTTCATCCATAATGATGACCTTCGATTCAAAGCTCAGCACTTTGGCGATTTCAACCATCTGCTGATCGCCAATCGACAGCTCACCGACCAGCCTGTCGCTTTTAAAGCGCAGATTGAGTTTGGCGAGCAGCAGATCGGCTTCGGCGTACATCTTCTTCCAGTCTATTTTGCCAAAGCGATTCACAAACTCGCGACCGAGAAAAATGTTCTCGGCAATAGTGAGTTGCGGGATCAGGTTCAGCTCCTGGTGGATGATACCGATTCCGGCTTCCTGGGAGGATTTCGGGCCGTTAAAGGTGGTCTCTTTACCCAGCCACAATAAGGAACCGGCATCACGGGTGTAGATTCCGGTCAGCACCTTCATCATGGTGGATTTGCCCGCGCCGTTTTCGCCCACCAGCGCCATTACGCGGCCTGGGTAGACATTCAGCGCGGCGCCGGATAGCGCTTTTACGCCCGGGAACGCTTTATCGATCCCTTTGAGTTGCAGTAATGCGTTCATGATGGCCTCAGAACGTGACGCCAGCACAGAGAATGATATTCGCATACGGAGAACATTCTCCGCTGCGAATTACCGCCTGACTGTCTGCGGTTTGTTTTTTGAATTGTTCATGCGTGGTATAACGAATTTCTATGGTGTTTCCCTGGTGTTGTTGCAGTTGCTCAATGTGACTGAGCAACGTTTCGTGGAGTTGCGGATTATGTTGTTTAATTTCCGACGCGAGAATGGCCGCCTCGACCTGCATTTCACGTGTAACCACATCCAATACCTGCATAAAAGAAGGTACGCCCTGGGTTAATGCCATATCGATACGCGTTGTGCTGTTCGGGATGGGTAAACCTGCATCACACACCACCAGCGTATCGGTATGCCCCAGACGGGAGATCACCGATGAAATTTCAGAGTTGAGTACCGTGCCTTTCTTCATTTTCTTTCCCCACTAGCGAAACGTTTCGCTGAAGATAAGTGTAGTTCGAAGAGTGGACAGAAAACCACCGCGACGTTACGAAAATGTGATCACCATCGAAACGTTTCGCAAGGATTATCATGAGATGAAAAGAAAACTGAGAGGGGTCAAACAAAACGCCCCCTTTCACGATGAAAGAGGGCGTTAACAACATTAAATCTCGACCTGCGTACCGAGTTCAATAACCCGGTTCGGTGGGATTTCAAACTGGTCCGGCGCGCGCAGCGCATTGCGCTGTAGCAGCAGATACAGCTTGCCACGCAGGCGCAGATACCATGGTCGTTTGCCGACAATCAACGACTCGTGCGACATGAAGAAGGAGGTTTCCATCATCCGACAGCTTAAGCCTTCCAGACCGCAGCGGTGGAACACTTCTTCAACGTTTGGCGTTTCACGCCAACCGTAGCTGGCCACCACGCGCCAGAAGGTAGGCGACAATTGCTCAATCTGCACTCTACGTACATTGTGTACATAGGGCGCGTCTTCCGTACGCAGCGTCAGCAGAATAACGCGTTCATGCAGCACCTTGTTATGTTTCAGGTTATGCAGCAGCGCAAACGGGATGACGTTCAACGCACGAGACATATACACCGCCGTTCCTGGCACGCGCACCGGTGGGGATTTCTCCAGCGAGGCAATCATCGCCTCCAGAGAGTTACCGTGCTCATGCATGCGACGCAACAGACGGAAGCGTTCGCTTTTCCAGGTCGTCATAATAGTGAACATCACCAGACCCAGCGAGAGCGGCAACCAGCCGCCTGAAACGAGCTTATCGAGGTTTGCAGAGAACAACGGAACATCGATGCACAGGAACGCAACCAGGATCAGGAAGACGAAGTATTTATTCCAGTGCCAGTTTTGCCGCGCCACGGTCGTCGACAGAATGGACGTCAGTACCATCGTTCCCGTTACCGCAATACCGTACGCAGCAGCCAGATTACTGGAGTGCTCAAAGCTCACGATCACGATAACCACGGCGAAATAAAGCATCCAGTTTACGAAAGGAATATAGATCTGACCCGATTCCATTTCTGAAGTATGGATAATCCGCATCGGCGATAAATACCCCAGACGCACAGCCTGGCGCGTCAGTGAGAATACGCCGGAGATAACCGCCTGCGAAGCGATTACCGTCGCCAGCGCGGCAAGGATCAGCAGCGGAATCAGTGCCCAGTCCGGTGCCAGCAGGAAGAACGGGTTTTTGATCGCTTCAGGATGCTTTAACAGCAATGCACCCTGACCAAAATAGTTCAAAACCAGCGAAGGCAATACGACGGAGAACCATGCAAGGCGAATCGGTAACTTACCGAAGTGGCCCATATCCGCATACAGCGCTTCAACACCGGTAATCGACAGCACCACCGCGCCCAGCGCAATAAAGGACAGCGTTTTGAATTCCAGGAAGAAATGAACAGCCCAATACGGATTTAGGGCATGCAACACTTCCGGATTTGCAATAATGCTGCGTACACCCAGCACGGCAAGTACCAGGAACCATATCAGCATAATCGGCGCAAACAGCTTACCGACCATGCCGGTACCGTGTTTTTGAATCAAAAACAGCAGGGTAAGTACGATAATAGAGAGAGGAACAATCCAGGTGTCCAGTTGTGGAGCAATAATCTCCAGACCTTCAATCGCCGACATCACCGAAATGGCTGGCGTAATCACCACCTCGCCATAGAAAAAGCTGCCGCCAATCAATCCCATAATCACCAGCATCGAGGTCGTTCGCGCCGACGTATTACGCCCGGCCAACGACATCAACGTCAGGATCCCACCTTCCCCGGCGTTATCAGCACGCATAACAAATGACAGATACTTAACGGAAACAACCAGAATCAGCAGCCAGAAAATCAGCGAGAGAAAACCAAACACGGCATCACGTTCAACGCCAAAACCAAACTGCCCGGACAAACATTCACGAAGCGTATAAAGTGGGCTGGTACCAATATCACCGTAGACAACCCCAATGGCCGCGAGGGTAATCGCAGACAATGATTGCTTATTATCAGTGCTCATAGACTCGTCTTTCGTTTATACACATCATCGTTCAAGCTACCTCCGCGTTGGCTGCATTCGTTATTCCGCCCATCCCAGGGAATAACTCCATTGCCGCCTTGGTGCAGCTTGATTGATATGGTGTATATATAAGAAATGTGTGCGTCGTCCCTTGGCCCACAAAAAGGCGCACAGTATGCACGATTAATCGCAAAATCGTACCCCTAAATGAGACCAGATTAATCTGGCTCAAAGAAAAATAAACGCGCCTTCAGTCTATTACAGCCCAGGGGCGAAACATCTATACTCGCTGTTTAACGCGGTACATTTGGCGAAAGGACGCCACTTCATTATGGCTCACCCACATTTATTAGCGGAAAGAATTTCCCGTCTGAGCAATGCGCTGGAAAAGGGACTTTATGAACGTAGTCACGCCATTCGCCTTTGTCTGCTGGCCGCGCTCAGCGGCGAGAGCGTCTTCTTATTAGGCCCTCCTGGGATAGCGAAAAGCTTAATCGCTCGCCGACTGAAGTTTGCCTTTAAAAATGCCCGTGCTTTCGAATATCTGATGACGCGCTTCTCAACACCTGAAGAGGTCTTTGGCCCGCTATCCATTCAGGCGCTTAAAGACGAAGGTCGCTATGAGCGCTTAACAGCAGGCTATCTTCCTGAAGCCGAAATTGTTTTTCTCGATGAAATCTGGAAAGCAGGCCCGGCCATTCTCAACACCCTGCTAACCGCCATTAACGAACGCCACTTCCGCAACGGCGCACACGAGGAGAAAATCCCGATGCGCCTGCTGGTCGCGGCCTCCAACGAACTACCTGAAGCAGACAGCAGCCTGGAAGCATTGTACGACCGTATGCTGATTCGCCTGTGGCTGGATAAAGTACAGGACAAGGCCAACTTCCGGTCCATGCTGTTAAGCCAGCAGGATGAAAGTGACAACCCCGTTCCAACAACGTTACAAGTGACCGATGAAGAGTACTACCAGTGGCAAAAAGACATTGGCAAAATCACGCTTCCCGATCGTGTATTTGAATTGATTTTCACCCTGCGCCAGCAACTGGATGCGCTACCGAACGCCCCCTACGTATCTGACCGTCGCTGGAAAAAAGCAATCCGCTTACTCCAGGCCAGCGCCTTCTTTAGCGGGCGCGATGCCGTTGCGCCTATCGACCTTATTCTGCTGAAAGATTGCCTGTGGTATGACGCGCAAAGCCTGAATCTGATGCAGCAACAAATCGAAATATTGATGACCGGGCACGCCTGGCAGCAGCAGGCAATGTTGACTCGCCTTGGGGCAATAATGCAGCGCCGCATCCAGCTACAGCAGCAGCAAAGTGATAAAACGGCCTTCACGGTAATTCGTCAGGGTGGCATGTTCAGCCGCCGTCCTCATTATGATTTACCGCCGGAAGCCAACACTTCCGTACTGACGCTGCTACTGCAAAAACCCCTAAAACTGCACGATATGGAGGTTATCCATATTGCCTTTGAACGAGGCGCTCTGGAGCAGTGGCTGACTAAAGGCGGTGAGATCCGCGGAAAATTAAACGGTATCGGATTTGCCCAGACGCTGAATATGGAAGTCGACAGCGCTCAGCACCTGGTCGTGCGCGACGTCAGTTTGCAAGGTTCTCGCCTGGCACTACCCGGTGCATCAGAAGAAAGCATGCCCAGTGAGATAAAGCAGCAACTTGAAGCGCTCGACAACGAATGGCACCAGCAGCACAGCGAATTTAGTGAACAGCAAAAATGTCTGTTTATTCATAGTGACTGGTTAGGCCGCATTGAAGCCAGCCTGCAGGACGTCGGTACACAGATCCGACAGGCACAACAATGCTGACCCTTGATACGCTAAATATCATGCTGGCGGTCGGCGAAGAGGGGATGATTGAAGAGATGATCATCGCACTGCTGGCTTCCCCGCAGATGGCGGTCTTTTTCAAAAAATTTCCCCGGCTAAAAAAAGCGATTACTGACGATGTTCCCCGCTGGCGCGAAGCGTTACGTAACCGCCTCAAAGATACCCACGTACCGCCGGAGCTCACAGAAGAGGTCATGTGCTATCAGCAAAGTCAGCTCCTCTCCACTCCGCAGTTTATCGTCCAGCTACCGCAAATATTAGCGCTCCTGCACCGACTCCACTCGCCATGGGCTGGGCAAGCGCAGCAACTGGTTGATGACAACAGTACTTTTACGCCCGCACTGCATACTCTCTTTCTCCAGCGCTGGCGCCTGAGCCTGGTGGTTCAAACCACCACGCTTAATCAGCAGCTACTGGAAGAAGAACGCGAACAGTTGCTCAGTGAAGTGCAGGAACGGATGACGCTCAGTGGTCAACTGGAACCTGTGCTGGCGGAAAATGACAACGCAGCGGGTCGTTTGTGGGATATGAGTGCGGGCCAAATCAAGCGCGGTGATTATCAGTTGATGGTGAAATACGGTGAATTTCTGACGCAACAACCCGAACTCCAGCGCCTGGCCGAACAGTTGGGGCGCTCCAGAGAAGCGAAATCCGTGCCGCGTAAAGACGCGCCAATGGAAACATTCCGTACGCTGGTGCGTGAACCGGCCACCGTCCCGGAGCAGGTGGATGGCATTCAACAAAGCGATGATATCCTGCGTTTACTTCCCCCCGAACTGGCCACGTTGGGTATTACCGAACTGGAATATGAGTTCTATCGGCGGCTGGTGGAAAAGCAGCTCCTGACATACCGCCTGCATGGAGAAGCCTGGCGCGAGAAAGTCACGGAGCGGCCGGTTATCCACCAGGATTTTGACGAGCAGCCTCGTGGGCCCTTTATTGTCTGTGTCGATACCTCGGGTTCGATGGGCGGATTTAACGAACAGTGTGCGAAAGCCTTTTGCCTGGCGCTAATGCGCGTCGCCCTTGCCGATAACCGGCGCTGTTTCATTATGCTGTTTTCAACAGAAGTCGTGCGCTATGAGCTATCCGGTCCGGAGGGTATCGAACAGGCGATCCGCTTTTTAAGTCAGCGCTTTCGTGGCGGCACTGATATTGCCAGCTGTTTTCGCGCCATTATTGAACGCATGCAGGGTCGGGAATGGTTTGATGCCGATGCGGTGGTGATCTCAGATTTTATCGCTCAGCGATTACCTGATGAAGTTGTCAATAAAGTGGGGGAATTGCAGCGAGTGCACCAGCATCGTTTTCATGCTGTGGCGATGTCTGCACATGGCAAACCCGGCATCATGCGCATTTTCGATCATATCTGGCGCTTTGATACCGGGATGCGAAGCCGCCTGCTCAGACGCTGGCGGCGTTAATTTTTACAGCAGAGATGCGACGCTTTCACGGACCTGTGCAGGCCACACACCGCACTGAACCTGGCCAATGTGCGGCAACTGCAGCAGCAGCATCGTCAGGCGTGACTGCCCAATACCGCCACCAATGGTCTGCGGCATTTCACCGCGCAGCAGTGCCTGGTGCCACTCCAGACTCAGGCGATCTTCATCTCCGGTCAGAGCAAGTTGGTGTTTCAGCGCATCGGCATCCACGCGGATCCCCATAGAAGACAGTTCAAACGCATCTTCCAGTACCGGGTTCCAGACCAGAATATCACCGTTCAAACCGGCATGACCCAGTTCGGACGCTGAACTCCAGTCATCATAATCCGGAGCACGAACGTCATGACGGTGGCCGTCACTAAGTTTGCCGCCGATCCCGACCAGGAACACCGCGCCCAGCTCTTTTGCAATCGCACGTTCACGACCTTTTGCGTCAAGATCCGGATAACGAGATAACAGCTCCTGGCTATGCACAAAGTGGATCTGCTCTGGCAGGAACGGTGCCAGACCAAATTCTTTGCTTACCGCAGCTTCGGTGGCCTTAATTCCCGCCCAGATAGCCTCTACCGTGCTTTTCAGAGTGGAAAATTGACGCTCACCGTCGCCCATCACGCGCTCCCAGTCCCACTGATCAACATACACTGAGTGCAGCGGGGAGAGGCGATCTTCATCGGGACGCAGGGCCTTCATGTGCGTGTACAGCCCTTCGCCTGCGCTAAAGTCGTGTTGTCCTAACGTTTGACGCTTCCACTTCGCCAGGGAATGAACCACTTCGAATTGAGCGTCCGGCAATGCTTTAACCTTCACCTGCACCGCTTTTTCACAGCCCGACAAGTTATCCTGCGTGCCATCTCCTACGCGGCTGAGGATCGGTGCCTGAACTTCGATCAGACCTAAACGCTCTTCCAGCTGGCGAGAAAAATGAGATTTTACGAAGCTAATTTGACGTTGTTTGGCAATGTAAGCGGTTTTCATTATGTGTACTCCTGTGTCCTGTTGCCCATGATTAAGCAACAGAATGGAGGTAATATTCAATAATCCACAAACAAAAAGCCGACTTCAATTTTGATTCGTTAAAAATAACGTCTAAAATAGAGTGAATCATTAATCTACATAAGAAAAACCTATGGAAAATTATCAGATCGACAATCTGGACCGCGGCATTCTTGACGCCCTGATGGAAAATGCCCGTACCGCCTACGCTGAATTAGCTAAACAGTTCGGCGTCAGCCCGGGGACAATTCACGTTCGTGTAGAAAAAATGAAGCAGGCTGGGATTATTACCGGTGCGCGAATTGATGTCAGTCCAAAACAACTGGGCTATGACGTCGGCTGCTTTATCGGCATTATCCTGAAAAGTGCAAAAGACTATCCGTCAGCGCTGGCCAGACTGGAAAGTCTCGATGAAGTGACCGAGGCGTATTACACCACCGGGCACTACAGCATCTTTATTAAGGTAATGTGTAAATCTATCGATGCCCTGCAACAGGTACTTATCAACAAGATCCAAACAATTGATGAAATTCAGTCCACTGAAACCTTGATCGTCTTGCAGAACCCGATCATGCGTACCATCAAGCCCTGATCGCTTTTTTTTAATCCCCTATTTTTCCACAGGTAGATCCCAACTCGCTCACAGCGTACAATGCTGCCTCTTCATCGAGGTAGCGATCAATGGCAGATATCACTCTTATCAGCGGCAGCACGCTTGGCAGTGCGGAATATGTAGCAGAACATCTGGCAGAAAAGCTGGATGACGCCGGTTTTTCCAGCGAAATACTGCATGGACCGATGCTCGACGAGGTTCCGACTCAAGGGGTTTGGCTGGTTATCAGCTCAACGCACGGTGCGGGAGACATTCCGGATAACCTGCAACCTTTATATGACGCATTGCGTGAGCAGAAACCGGATCTTTCGCAGGTACGCTTTGGTGCCATCGGCATTGGTAGCCGCGAATATGACACGTTCTGCGGTGCGATTGACAAGCTGGAAGCTGAACTGAAGGCCTGCGGGGCGAAACAGATCGGTGAAACGCTCAGGATCAACGTACTGGAACATGAGATTCCGGAAGATCCGGCAGAGATTTGGCTGGGATCCTGGCATCCATTGCTCAGAGATTTGTAAAGATCGTACTTTTTTATGTGGATAACTCTGGTTAAAAGCTTGGATCAACCGGTAGTTATCCAAAGAATAACTGTTGTTCAGTTTTTGAGTTGTGTATAACCCTTCATTCTGATCCCAGCTTATACGGACCAGGATCACCGATCATTCACAGCTAATGATCCTCAACAACCCGTTGATCTTATTCAAAGGATCGCCCTTATCCACAGATAGTTGCGATCCTAATAAGAGATCACAATAAAACAGATCTCTAAATAAAAAGATCTTCTTTTTAATACCCAGGATCCGAGGTCTTTCTCCATCGACTAAAGTTGAGTAGAATCCACGGCCCGGGCTTCAATCCATTTTCACACCGCGTTATGCGAGGCAATTACCATGTTTTATCAGGATCCTTTTGACGTCATCATCATTGGCGGGGGTCATGCAGGCACCGAGGCTGCAATGGCCGCGGCGCGAATGGGTCAACAGACCCTGCTGTTGACACACAATATCGACACTCTGGGACAGATGAGCTGTAACCCGGCGATTGGCGGCATTGGGAAGGGACACCTGGTAAAAGAAGTGGATGCACTTGGCGGCCTGATGGCAACCGCAATTGACCATGCTGGTATCCAGTTTAGAATACTAAACGCCAGCAAAGGCCCGGCAGTTCGCGCCACCCGTGCTCAGGCGGATCGCGTGCTCTATCGTCAGGCTGTACGTACTGCGTTGGAGAACCAGCCGAATCTGATGATCTTCCAGCAAGCGGTTGAAGATCTGATTGTTGAAAACGATCGTGTTGTCGGTGCAGTGACTCAGATGGGTCTGAAGTTCCGTGCCAAAGCGGTTGTATTAACCGTAGGGACTTTCCTCGACGGGAAAATTCACATTGGTCTGGACAACTACAGCGGTGGCCGTGCTGGCGATCCGCCGTCTATCCCACTGTCACGTCGCCTGCGTGAGCTACCGCTGCGCGTTAGCCGTCTGAAAACCGGCACACCGCCGCGTATAGATGCGCGTACCATCGATTTCAGCGTACTTGGCCAGCAAAACAGCGATAACCCAATGCCGGTCTTTTCGTTCCTTGGCGATGTTTCTCAACATCCGCGCCAGATGCCGTGCTACATCACGCATACTAACGAGAAAACCCATGATGTGATCCGTAATAACCTCGATCGTAGCCCGATGTACGCAGGCGTGATCGAAGGTATCGGCCCACGTTACTGCCCGTCGATCGAAGACAAAGTGATGCGCTTTGCCGATCGTAACCAGCACCAGATCTTCCTTGAACCGGAAGGACTGACGTCTAACGAAATTTACCCGAACGGTATTTCCACCAGCCTGCCGTTTGACGTGCAGATGCAAATTGTCCGCTCCATGCAGGGGATGGAAAATGCCAAAATTGTCCGTCCTGGCTACGCGATTGAGTATGATTTCTTCGATCCGCGCGACCTGAAACCTACTCTGGAAAGCAAATTCATCCAGGGTCTGTTCTTTGCTGGTCAGATCAACGGTACGACCGGTTATGAAGAAGCCGCTGCGCAAGGTTTGCTGGCGGGTCTGAACGCCGCACGCTTGTCTGCTGACAAAGACGGCTGGGCGCCGCGCCGCGATCAGGCTTATCTTGGTGTGCTGGTGGACGATCTGTGTACGCTGGGCACGAAAGAACCGTACCGCATGTTCACATCACGCGCGGAATACCGTTTGATGCTGCGCGAAGATAACGCCGATCTCCGTCTGACCGAAATTGGTCGTGAACTGGGTCTGGTGGGGGATGAACGCTGGGCGCGCTTCAATGAAAAACTGGAACGCATCGAACAAGAACGCCAGCGTCTGAAATCTACCTGGGTGAACCCGCTTGCCGAATCTGCAGCAGAAGTGAATGCTCACCTGGCTACGCCTCTGTCACGCGAGGCCAGTGGTGAAGATCTGCTGCGTCGCCCGGATATGACCTATGCTCAGTTGACCTCTTTATCTGCGTTTGCACCCGCGCTTGATGATCCTCAGGCGGCTGAACAGGTTGAAATTCAGGTTAAGTACGAAGGTTATATTGCCCGTCAGCAGGATGAAATCGAAAGACAACAGCGTAACGAGAATACGTTGCTGCCTGCGACTCTGGATTATCGTCAGGTTTCCGGTTTGTCGAATGAAGTTATTGCCAAGCTGAACGATCACAAACCGGTGTCAATCGGCCAGGCATCGCGCATTTCAGGTGTCACGCCTGCCGCCATCTCCATTCTGCTGGTTTGGCTGAAAAAACAAGGTATGCTGCGCCGTAGCGCTTAATCACACTATTTGGGCGGGGGCGTTTCGCTTGCCCGCCCTGCAAATTTGTCGACCCGATACGCTATAGCTTATCGGGTCATTGATTATTAACAGGTAACGACCGTGCTCAACAAACTCTCTCGTCTGCTGGCTGATGCTGGTATTTCTCTTACCGATCACCAGAAAAATCAGCTGATTGCGTATGTCGATATGCTGCACAAATGGAATAAAGCGTACAACCTGACATCGGTGCGGGATCCCAACGAAATGCTGGTGCGCCATATTCTGGACAGCATTGTTGTCGCCCCCCATCTGCAAGGCGAGCGTTTTATTGATGTCGGCACAGGACCGGGCTTACCAGGAATTCCTCTTTCTATCGTGCGTCCTGAGGCGCATTTTACTCTGCTGGATAGTCTGGGAAAACGCGTACGTTTTCTGCGTCAGGTACAACATGAACTTAAACTGGATAACATCACTCCAGTGCAAAGCAGGGTAGAAGAATTCCCTTCCGAGCCGCCTTTTGATGGCGTGATAAGTCGTGCTTTTGCGTCTCTTAACGACATGCTGAGCTGGTGCCACCATTTGCCTGGTCAAAACGGGCGTTTTTATGCTTTAAAAGGGCAATTACCGGAAGATGAGATCGCCACATTGCCTGCGGCGTTCAGCGTCGAATCAGTTGTAAAATTACGGGTTCCGCAACTGGATGGTGAGCGTCATTTGGTGGTTATTAAGCCAAACAAAATTTAATTTTTATCAAAAAAAATAGAAAAAAAACGGCTCTTCAGGTGTTAAAAGTCATAGGGAATAGTGTGGTTAAATGTCGTTACATTTCACTAATGTCTTACGGTTTTGCATCATAACTATAACGTACCGTTTTTTGTTAAAAGTGAAACAAGTCAACTGTGAAAATATCAGCCTGCTAAAAATAGAATCAAAGAATCACCGCTTGTGTTAATTTTTTATTATAAATGTCAATGGGTGGTTTTTTTGTTGTTATTCGCTATTTTTAAAACAGTAACGGATTTTAGGCTTAAATATCAAAAAGTTGAAATGGCATCATTTGCCAAGTAAATAAATAGTGCAGGGGCGAATATGCTTAATATGTGATCTGATGCACGCTTTGCAGCCAGTGTTTACGCGGCTTTTGCAGTTTTGCATGATCGTTCACAGTTTGCCGAAAAGTAATAAATGTGGCCTGGAGAAAAATATTTAAACATTTATTCACTTTTTAGCTACTTATTGTTTGAAATCACGAAGCCGCACCGTATAATTTGACCGCTTTTTGATGCTTGACTCTAAGCCATAAAGAACGTTTTATACGACACGCGGCATACCTCGAAGGGAGCAGGAGTAAAAACGTGATGTCTATGTCGCTCTTGAGTCGAAACGTTGCTCGTAAGCTTTTGCTCACACAGCTTCTGGCGGTAATAGCAAGTGGATTGCTGTTTAGCCTCAAAGACCCTTTCTGGGGCATCTCCGCATTGTGCGGGGGATTGGCAGTGTTACTGCCTAATATGTTGTTTATGATATTTGCCTGGCGTCACCAGGCACATACACCAGCAAAGGGCCGAGTGGCCTGGACGTTCGCTTTCGGCGAAGCCTTCAAGGTGTTAGCTATGCTGGTTTTGCTTGTGGTGGCGTTGGCGGTTTTGAAGGCGGTGTTCTTACCGCTGATCGTTACGTGGGTTTTGGTGCTGGTGGTTCAGATACTGGCACCGGCTGTAATTAACAACAAAGGGTAAAAGGCATCATGGCTTCTGAAAATATGACGCCGCAGGAATACATAGGGCACCATCTGAATAACCTTCAGTTGGACCTGCGTACTTTCTCGCTGGTAGATCCGCATAACCCCCCAGCCACCTTCTGGACACTCAATATTGACTCCATGTTCTTCTCGGTGGTGCTGGGTCTGTTGTTCCTGCTTATGTTCCGTAGCGTTGCTAAAAAGGCAACCAGCGGCGTACCAGGGAAATTTCAGACCGCGATTGAGCTGGTAATCGGCTTTGTTCATGGCAGTGTCAAAGACATGTACCATGGCAAAAGCAAGGTTATCGCACCGCTTGCCCTGACGATCTTCGTTTGGGTCTTCCTGATGAACCTGATGGATTTACTGCCAATCGACCTGCTGCCGTATATTGCTGAGCATATACTGGGCCTGCCGGCGCTGCGCGTGGTTCCGTCTGCGGACGTAAACATCACCCTGTCGATGGCGCTGGGCGTGTTTATCCTGATTCTGTTCTACAGCATCAAAATGAAAGGCATCGGCGGCTTCGCGAAAGAGTTGACGCTGCAGCCGTTCAATCACTGGGCGTTCATTCCTGTCAACTTAATCCTTGAAGGGGTAAGCCTGCTGTCCAAACCAGTTTCTCTTGGTCTGCGACTGTTCGGCAACATGTACGCTGGTGAGCTGATTTTCATTCTGATTGCTGGTCTGTTGCCGTGGTGGTCACAGTGGATTCTGAATGTGCCGTGGGCCATTTTCCACATACTGATTATCACGCTGCAAGCCTTCATCTTCATGGTTCTGACGATTGTCTATCTGTCGATGGCGTCTGAAGAGCATTAATTTACCAACACTACTACGTTTTAACTGAAACAAACTGGAGACTGTCATGGAAAACCTGAATATGGATCTGCTGTACATGGCTGCCGCTGTGATGATGGGTCTGGCGGCAATCGGTGCTGCGATCGGTATCGGCATCCTCGGGGGTAAATTCCTGGAAGGCGCAGCGCGTCAACCTGATCTGATTCCTCTGCTGCGTACTCAGTTCTTTATCGTTATGGGTCTGGTGGATGCTATCCCGATGATCGCTGTAGGTCTGGGTCTGTACGTGATGTTCGCTGTCGCGTAGTAAGCGTTGCTTGAATTAAGAGCAATATCAGAACGTTAACTAGATAGAGGCATTGTGCTGTGAATCTTAACGCAACAATCCTCGGCCAGGCCATCGCGTTTGTCCTGTTCGTTCTGTTCTGCATGAAGTACGTATGGCCGCCATTAATGGCAGCCATCGAAAAACGTCAAAAAGAAATTGCTGACGGTCTTGCTTCTGCTGAACGAGCACATAAGGATCTTGACCTTGCAAAGGCCAGCGCGACTGACCAGCTGAAAAAAGCGAAGGCGGAAGCTCAGGTAATTATCGAGCAGGCAAACAAACGCCGCGCTCAGATCCTGGACGAAGCTAAAACTGAAGCAGAGCAGGAACGTACTAAAATCGTGGCACAAGCGCAGGCGGAAATTGACGCCGAGCGTAAACGTGCTCGCGAAGAGCTGCGTAAGCAAGTTGCTGTCCTGGCTGTTGCTGGCGCCGAGAAGATCATCGAACGTTCCGTGGATGAAGCTGCTAACAGCGACATCGTGGACAAACTTGTCGCTGAACTGTAAGGAGGGAGGGGCTGATGTCTGAATTTATTACGGTAGCTCGCCCCTACGCCAAAGCAGCTTTTGACTTTGCCGTTGAGCACCAAAGCGTTGACCGTTGGCAGGATATGCTGACGTTTGCCGCTGAGGTGACGAAGAACGAACAAATGGCAGAGCTTCTCTCTGGCGCGCTGGCGCCGGAAACGCTCGCTGAGTCGTTTATCGCAATCTGCGGTGAGCAGTTGGACGAAAATGGCCAGAACCTGATTAAGGTAATGGCTGAAAATAACCGTCTTAATGCGCTCCCGGATGTTCTTGAGCAGTTTATTCACCTGCGTGCAGCCAGTGAGGCTATCTCTGAGGTAGAAGTCACTTCTGCCAATGCACTGAGTGATGAACAGCTTACGAAGATTAGTGCAGCGATGGAAAAACGTCTGTCACGCAAAGTTAAGCTGAATTGCAAAATCGATAAGTCTGTAATGGCAGGCGTAATCATCCGTGCGGGTGATATGGTCATTGATGGCAGCGTACGCGGCCGTCTTGAGCGCCTTGCAGACGTCTTGCAGTCTTAAGGGGACTGGAGCATGCAACTGAATTCCACCGAAATCAGCGAACTGATCAAGCAGCGCATTGCTCAGTTCAGTGTTGTGAGTGAAGCTCACAACGAAGGTACTATTGTTTCTGTAAGTGACGGTGTTATCCGCATCCACGGTCTTGCTGACTGTATGCAGGGGGAAATGATCTCTCTGCCGGGTAACCGTTATGCTATCGCACTGAACCTGGAGCGCGACTCCGTAGGTGCAGTTGTGATGGGTCCATACGCTGACCTCGCCGAAGGCATGAAGGTTAAGTGTACGGGTCGTATTCTGGAAGTTCCGGTTGGCCGTGGCCTGCTGGGTCGTGTGGTGAACACTCTGGGTTCCCCAATTGACGGTAAAGGTCCGGTTGATAACGATGGCTTCTCGCCAATCGAAGTTATCGCACCAGGCGTAATCGAACGTCAGTCCGTAGATCAGCCGGTACAGACCGGTTATAAATCCGTTGATGCCATGATCCCAATCGGTCGTGGTCAGCGTGAGTTGATCATCGGTGACCGTCAGACCGGTAAAACCGCGATGGCAATCGATGCCATCATCAACCAGCGTGACTCCGGCATCAAATGTGTGTATGTGGCTATCGGCCAGAAAGCGTCCACCATTTCTAACGTGGTTCGTAAACTGGAAGAACACGGCGCACTGTCCAACACCATCGTTGTTGTGGCGACCGCGTCTGAATCTGCTGCACTGCAATATCTGGCACCTTATGCTGGTTGCGCAATGGGCGAATACTTCCGTGACCGCGGTGAAGATGCACTGATCGTTTATGATGACCTGTCCAAACAGGCTGTTGCTTACCGTCAGGTTTCCCTGCTGCTCCGTCGTCCACCAGGACGTGAAGCATTCCCGGGCGACGTATTTTACCTCCACTCCCGTCTGCTTGAACGTGCTTCCCGCGTTAACGCGGAATACGTTGAGAAATTCACCAATGGTGAAGTTAAAGGTAAAACTGGCTCCCTGACCGCTCTGCCGATTATCGAAACCCAGGCGGGTGACGTTTCCGCGTTCGTTCCGACCAACGTAATTTCCATTACCGATGGTCAGATCTTCCTGGAAACCAACCTGTTCAACTCCGGTATTCGTCCGGCAGTTAACCCGGGTATCTCCGTATCCCGTGTAGGTGGCGCAGCGCAGACCAAGATCATCAAGAAACTGTCCGGTGGTATCCGTACCGCGCTGGCACAGTATCGTGAACTGGCAGCGTTTTCTCAGTTCGCTTCCGACCTTGACGAAGCTACGCGTAAGCAGCTGAGCCACGGTCAGAAAGTAACTGAACTGCTGAAGCAGAAACAGTATGCCCCAATGTCTGTTGCACAGCAGGGCGTGGTGCTGTTTGCGGCTGAACGCGGTTACCTCGAAGATGTGGAACTGGCGAAAATCGGTAGCTTCGAAGCCGCTCTGCTGGCTTACGTTGACCGTGATCACGCTCCGCTGATGCAAGAGATTAACCAGTCCGGTGGCTATAACGATGAAATCGAAGGCAAGCTGAAAGCTATCCTCGATTCCTTCAAAGCAACCCAGTCCTGGTAACGTCTGGCGGTCTGTCTTAGGGCGGACCGCAAGGCATTGAGGAGAAGCTCATGGCCGGCGCAAAAGAGATACGTAGTAAGATCGCAAGCGTCCAGAACACGCAGAAGATCACTAAAGCGATGGAGATGGTCGCCGCTTCCAAAATGCGTAAATCGCAGGATCGCATGGCGGCCAGCCGTCCTTATGCAGAGACCATGCGCAAAGTGATTGGTCACCTTGCGAATGGTAATCTGGAATATAAGCACCCTTACCTGGAAGAACGCGACGTTAAGCGCGTGGGCTACCTGGTGGTGTCGACCGACCGTGGTCTGTGCGGTGGCTTGAACATTAACCTGTTCAAAAAGCTGCTGGCGGATATGAAAACATGGTCCGATAAAGGCGTTCAGTGCGATATCGCAATGATCGGCTCTAAGGGCGTGTCTTTCTTTAATTCCGTAGGCGGTAACGTGGTTGCTCAGGTAACCGGTATGGGGGATAACCCTTCCCTGTCCGAACTGATCGGCCCGGTTAAAGTGATGCTGCAGGCCTACGATGAAGGTCGTCTGGACAGACTGTACGTTGTCAGCAACAAATTTATTAACACCATGTCTCAGGTTCCTACTCTCACTCAACTGCTGCCTTTACCGGCTTCAGAAGATGAAGAGTTAAAACAAAAAGCCTGGGATTACCTGTATGAACCAGACCCGAAACCGCTGCTGGATACCCTGCTGCGTCGTTACGTTGAATCTCAGGTTTATCAGGGCGTGGTAGAAAACCTGGCCAGCGAGCAGGCCGCACGTATGGTGGCGATGAAAGCCGCGACCGACAATGGCGGCAGCCTGATTAAAGAGCTGCAGTTGGTATACAACAAAGCTCGTCAGGCCAGCATTACTCAGGAACTCACCGAAATCGTCGGTGGTGCATCCGCGGTATAACCAGGTTAATTCGTAGAGGATTCAAGATGGCTACTGGAAAAATTGTCCAGGTAATCGGCGCCGTGGTTGACGTCGAATTCCCTCAGGATGCCGTACCGCGCGTGTACGATGCTCTTGAGGTTATGAATGGTAAAGAGAGCCTGGTGCTGGAAGTTCAGCAGCAGCTCGGCGGCGGTATCGTACGTACCATCGCCATGGGTTCTTCCGACGGTCTGCGTCGTGGTCTGGAAGTTAAAGACCTCGAGCACCCGATCGAAGTCCCGGTAGGTAAAGCAACGCTGGGTCGTATCATGAACGTTCTGGGTCACCCGATCGACATGAAAGGCGATATCGGAGAAGAAGAGCGTTGGGCTATTCACCGCGCAGCACCTTCCTATGAAGAGCTGTCCAGCTCTCAGGAACTGCTGGAAACCGGCATCAAAGTTATCGACCTGATGTGTCCGTTCGCTAAGGGCGGTAAAGTTGGTCTGTTCGGTGGTGCGGGTGTAGGTAAAACCGTAAACATGATGGAGCTTATTCGTAACATCGCGATCGAGCACTCCGGTTACTCTGTGTTTGCGGGTGTAGGTGAACGTACTCGTGAGGGTAACGACTTCTACCACGAAATGACCGACTCCAACGTTCTGGATAAAGTATCCCTGGTTTATGGCCAGATGAACGAGCCGCCGGGAAACCGTCTGCGCGTTGCGCTGACCGGTCTGACCATGGCTGAGAAATTCCGTGACGAAGGTCGTGACGTACTGCTGTTCGTCGATAACATCTATCGTTATACCCTGGCCGGTACGGAAGTATCCGCACTGCTGGGTCGTATGCCATCAGCGGTAGGTTACCAGCCGACCCTGGCGGAAGAGATGGGTGTTCTGCAGGAACGTATCACTTCTACCAAAACCGGTTCTATCACCTCCGTTCAGGCGGTATACGTACCTGCGGATGACTTGACTGACCCATCCCCAGCAACCACCTTTGCTCACTTAGATGCAACCGTGGTACTGAGCCGTCAGATCGCATCTCTGGGTATCTACCCGGCAGTTGACCCGCTGGACTCCACCAGCCGTCAGCTGGATCCGCTGGTTGTTGGTCAGGAACACTACGACACCGCGCGTGGCGTACAGTCCCTGCTGCAGCGTTATCAGGAACTGAAAGACATCATCGCCATCCTGGGTATGGATGAACTGTCTGAAGAAGATAAACTGGTGGTAGCACGTGCGCGTAAAATTCAGCGCTTCCTGTCCCAGCCGTTCTTCGTTGCGGAAGTATTCACCGGTTCTCCGGGTAAATACGTTTCCCTGAAAGACACCATCCGTGGCTTTAAAGGCATCATGGAAGGCGAATACGACCACCTGCCAGAGCAGGCGTTCTACATGGTTGGTTCTATCGACGAAGCCGTAGAAAAAGCCAAAAAACTTTAACGCCTTAATCGGAGGGTGATATGGCAATGACTTACCACCTGGACGTCGTCAGCGCAGAGCAACAAATGTTCTCTGGTCTGGTCGAAAAAATCCAGGTAACGGGTAGTGAAGGTGAACTGGGTATTTTCCCGGGTCACGCACCGCTACTCACCGCCATTAAGCCTGGTATGATCCGCATCGTTAAACAGTTCGGTCATGAAGAGTTTATCTATCTGTCCGGCGGCATTCTTGAAGTGCAGCCTGGCAACGTGACCGTACTGGCTGATACCGCGATTCGCGGGCAGGATCTCGATGAAGCGAGAGCCCTGGAAGCGAAACGTAAGGCTGAAGAGCATATTAAGAGCTCTCATGGTGACGTGGATTACGCTCAGGCATCTGCGGAACTGGCCAAAGCGATCGCGAAACTGCGCGTTATCGAGTTGACCAAAAAAGCGATGTAACACCGGCTTGAAAAGCACAAAAGCCAGTCTGGTTTCCAGGCTGGCTTTTTTTGTTTTGTTGCATAAACATTTAAAGTGAAATCTGTTTTGTGATTTAGATCAAAAAAAGTTGATTGGTTAAAAAATGCGGCGTAGACTCTTTTTATGTGATGAATATCACATAATGAACTCAAATAAAAAGAGATGCCAACATGAAATTACTCAATAAAATCATCGCCATGTTCAGCAATATGAGCTTTTAGCTTTTACCTGCCCGTCCTGTGGCGCGATGCTTGATACGGTTTATCAGTCAGCGCCACTTGTTGTTATAGATCCTCTCTTCCTCCTCTTCTCCCTCAACTTTTTATTTTCGCGTACGCATTTTCGGTTTCTTACTGAATCACATAAATAAAATCGGGCTTTGCATGTGTAACTCTTTATTCATGCGGTAAAAAAATAGCAAAAACATTAACCTAAGGCTTTAATAAGAGCATGCTCCTGGTTTTTGGGAGACAAAAGGCGCCGATATAGTCGAAAATAGTGAGTTAATAGTTAGGGATTTTCCCCTATTGAACGTTTTATCTTCGGCCCATTTCATGATGAAAAAAATGTAGTATTTTCAATATGAAAGGGTATAAATTCGTTCTCAAATGACAGTCAGGATGTGTATGTTGAATAATGCTATGAGCGTCGTGATCCTTGCCGCAGGCAAAGGTACACGTATGTATTCCGATCTTCCTAAAGTGCTGCACACTCTCGCAGGAAAAGCGATGGTGCAGCATGTTATTGATGCCGCTAATGAATTAGGCGCAACTCATGTACACCTGGTCTACGGGCACGGTGGTGATTTGCTTCAGCAGACGTTGAAAGATGGCAATCTGAACTGGGTTCTGCAGGCAGAGCAGTTGGGAACCGGTCATGCTATGCAGCAGGCTGCACCGTTCTTTGGTGATGACGAAGACATTTTAATGCTCTATGGCGATGTGCCGTTAATCTCCACTGAAACGTTACGCCGCCTGCGCGATGCTAAACCTCAGGGGGGTATTGGCTTATTAACCGTAAAACTGGACGACCCAACCGGCTATGGGCGCATTACGCGTGATAACGGCAGCGTTACTGGCATCGTTGAGCATAAAGATGCGACCGACGAGCAACGCAAGATCCAGGAAATTAACACCGGCATCCTGATTGCCAATGGCGCTGATATGAAGCGCTGGTTATCTAAACTGACCAACAACAACGTGCAGGGTGAATATTACATCACCGATATCATTGCGATGGCGTACCAGGAAGGTCGTGAAATTGCTGCGGTACATCCGGCACGTATTAGCGAAACCGAAGGGGTGAACAACCGACTTCAGTTATCCCGTCTTGAACGTGTCTATCAGTCCGAACAAGCAGAGAAACTGCTGTTAGCTGGCGTTATGTTACGCGATCCCGCACGTTTTGATCTTCGCGGTTCGCTTATTCACGGGCGCGATGTTGAAATTGATACTAACGTTATCATTGAAGGCAACGTAACCCTTGGCGATCGCGTCAAGATTGGTACTGGCTGCATTATCAAAAATAGCGTAATTGGCGATGGCTGTGAGCTTAGCCCGTACAGCGTGGTGGAAGATGCCCATCTGGAAGCGGCCTGTACTATCGGGCCTTTTGCGCGTCTGCGTCCGGGTGCTGAGCTGCAGGAAGGCGCACACGTGGGCAACTTCGTCGAAATGAAAAAAGCGCGTCTGGGTAAAGGTTCTAAAGCCGGTCATCTGACCTATCTGGGCGATGCTGAAATTGGCGATAACGTGAACATCGGCGCGGGGACGATCACCTGCAATTACGATGGTGCTAATAAATTTAAAACCATTATTGGTGATGATGTGTTTGTGGGTTCGGATACTCAACTGGTGGCGCCTGTTACCGTGGGTAAAGGCGCGACGATCGCCGCTGGAACCACAGTGACGCGTAATATCGCTGATAACGAACTGGTATTAAGCCGTGTACCGCAGGTCCATAAACAGGGCTGGCAGCGTCCGGTGAAGAAGAAGTAAGTGATTTTGCCGGATGGCGGCCTACGTGCGGTGACGTTCTGTAGGCCTGATAAGCGTAAGCGCCATCAGGCAGACAAGAGATGAGGGGATAACATAATCCTCCGCTCAACAAGCAGTACCTATAAAAATAACCCCACTCTCTACAAGGCTCGGGGCGCCCGGAAAGGGCAAATACAGGTCAGCGACAACGACAGGCATAATGCCTAAATTCGGAATTAAAAAATATGTGTGGAATTGTTGGCGCTATCGCGCAGCGTGATGTAGCTGAAATCCTTCTCGAAGGTTTACGTCGTCTGGAATATCGTGGTTATGACTCAGCCGGTCTGGCCGTCGTCGATGCTGAAGGTAACATGACCCGTCTGCGTCGTCTGGGTAAAGTGCAGATGCTGACTGCTGCTGCGGAAGAACATCCGTTGCATGGTGGTACAGGTATCGCTCATACCCGTTGGGCGACACACGGTGAACCTTCAGAAGCGAACGCGCATCCTCATGTTTCTGAACACATTGTGGTGGTGCATAACGGCATCATCGAAAACCATGAACCACTGCGTGAGCTGTTGAAAACGCGTGGCTATACCTTTGTTTCTGAAACCGACACCGAAGTGATTGCTCACCTGGTGCATTGGGAGCTGGAACAGGGCGGTACACTGCGTGAAGCGGTATTGCGTACTATTCCGCAGCTGCGCGGTGCCTACGGCACAGTGATCATGGATACCCGTAATCCGGAAACTCTGCTGGCGGCGCGTTCTGGTAGCCCGCTGGTTATCGGTCTGGGCATGGGTGAAAACTTTATCGCTTCCGACCAGCTGGCTCTGCTGCCGGTAACCCGTCGCTTTATCTTCCTGGAAGAGGGCGATATCGCCGAGGTAACGCGTCGTTCAGTCTCTATTTTTGACAAGACTGGCGCGGAAGTAAAACGTCAGGATATTGAATCTAATCTGCAATACGACGCGGGCGAAAAAGGTATTTATCGCCACTACATGCAGAAAGAGATCTATGAACAACCGAACGCGATAAAAAATACGCTGACCGGGCGTATCAGTCATGGCGAAGTGGATTTAAGTGAGCTTGGCCCTAATGCCAATGCGTTGCTGTCTCAGGTCGAGCATATCCAGATTATTGCCTGCGGCACGTCATACAACTCAGGCATGGTATCCCGCTACTGGTTTGAGTCGCTGGCCGGCATTCCTTGTGATGTGGAAATTGCTTCTGAGTTCCGTTATCGCAAATCCGCTGTGCGTCGTAACAGTTTGATGATTACCCTGTCTCAGTCCGGTGAAACGGCGGATACCCTGGCGGGTCTGCGCTTATCTAAAGAGCTGGGCTATCTGGGGTCGCTGGCAATCTGTAACGTTCCAGGCTCTTCTCTGGTACGTGAATCTGACCTGGCGATGATGACCAATGCCGGGACCGAAATCGGCGTGGCCTCCACGAAAGCATTTACCACCCAACTGACTGTTCTGCTAATGCTGGTGGCGAAGCTGGCTCGTCTGAAAGGTCTGGA
The DNA here is from genome assembly GCF_001034465.1 of Citrobacter sp. MGH100. NCBI lineage: Bacteria > Pseudomonadati > Pseudomonadota > Gammaproteobacteria > Enterobacterales > Enterobacteriaceae > Citrobacter > Citrobacter sp. MGH100. The sequence continues at coordinate 469,773 of NZ_KQ089802.1, read as the reverse complement.
TGCGACTATTGAACAAGAGATTGTTCACGGGTTACAGGCGCTGCCGAGCCGTATTGAGCAGATGCTGTCACAGGACAAGCGTATTGCCGCACTGGCGGAAGACTTCTCTGACAAACACCATGCACTGTTCCTTGGTCGTGGCGATCAGTACCCCATTGCGCTGGAAGGCGCCCTGAAGCTGAAAGAGATTTCTTATATTCACGCAGAAGCGTATGCCGCTGGTGAGCTGAAGCACGGTCCGCTGGCGCTGATTGACGCGGATATGCCGGTTATCGTGGTTGCACCGAACAACGAGTTGCTGGAAAAACTGAAATCCAACATTGAAGAAGTGCGTGCCCGTGGCGGCCAGTTGTACGTCTTCGCCGATCAGGATGCAGGATTTATCAGTAATGAAAATATGCATATCATCGAGATGCCGCATGTGGAAGAGGTGATTGCACCGATCTTCTATACCGTTCCGCTGCAACTGCTGGCGTATCATGTGGCGCTGATTAAAGGTACTGACGTGGACCAGCCGCGTAACCTGGCGAAGTCGGTTACCGTGGAATAAGCGATACCTCGCTGAACTGAAAATGCCCTGCTCAAAGCGGGGCATTTTTTTAAACGCGTTCTGTTTTTAATCAATTATCCCGCCTGTTTTATGTGACAAACCGTCATCTTCAGCTACTGTTTTCAGTGTCATAAAAAGAAAATTTTGCCGAAATATGATTGTCATATAATCTATTAACTTGCTGTTTTTATACAATTTTTAATTGTTCTTGGCGCATTATTTTTCATTGTCATAAAACTGTCATATTTCGTACATTTAACTGTCACCTGTTTGTCCTATTTTGCTCACAGTAGCAACTCAAACAACAATTTACGAAAACCGTGCAGGAGACATTATGAAAGTTATGCGTACCACTGTCGCAACTGTTGTCGCCGCGACCTTATCTATGAGCGCGTTCTCTGCCTTTGCTGCAGCGAGCCTGACAGGTGCTGGTGCAACTTTTCCTGCGCCAGTGTATGCCAAATGGGCTGATACTTATCAGAAAGAGACCGGTAGCAAAGTAAACTACCAGGGTATCGGCTCCTCCGGTGGTGTAAAACAAATTACCGCAAATACCGTTGATTTCGGTGCATCTGATGCGCCGTTATCTGACGAGAAGCTGGCTCAGGAAGGTCTGTTCCAGTTCCCGACAGTGATCGGCGGTGTGGTGCTGGCGGTGAATATCCCTGGCCTGAAGTCCGGAGAGCTGGTGCTTGACGGTAAAACTCTGGGCGATATCTACCTCGGCAAAATTAAGAAGTGGGATGATGAAGCCATCACCAAACTGAACCCGGGTCTGAAGCTGCCTTCTCAGAACATTGCCGTTGTGCGTCGTGCAGATGGTTCCGGTACCTCCTTCGTCTTCACCAGCTACCTGGCGAAAGTGAACGAAGAGTGGAAATCTAAAATTGGCGCAGGCTCTACTGTGAACTGGCCGACCGGTCTGGGCGGTAAAGGTAACGACGGTATCGCTGCGTTCGTCCAGCGTCTGCCAGGCTCTATCGGCTACGTTGAGTACGCTTATGCTAAGCAGAACAACCTGGCATACACCAAACTGGTTACTGCTGATGGTAAGCCGGTAAGCCCGACAGAAGAAAACTTTGCTAATGCAGCTAAAGGCGCTGACTGGAGCAAAACCTTCGCTCAGGATCTGACTAACCAGAAAGGTGACAATGCGTGGCCAATCACTTCCACCACCTTCATCCTGGTGCATAAAGAGCAGAAGAAGCCTGAGCAGGGCGTTGAAGTGCTGAAGTTCTTTGACTGGGCGTACAAAAATGGCGGCAAACAGGCCAACGACCTGGATTACGCCAGCCTGCCGGACAGCGTGGTTGAGCAGATTCGTGCTGCATGGAAGACCAATGTGAAAGACAGCAGCGGTAAAGCGCTGTACTAAATACCCGTCATACTTCGAGCCGCAGCTGTGTTGGCTGCGCTTGTTCACTCCAGTCACATAGTAAATCTATGCTCCTGGGGATGAATGAGGGACATCCTTGTCCCTCACCGAAGGCAGCCTCCGGCTGTTCAAATTCGTTCCTGACGAATTTGTCACAAGCTTGCCGCCTTGCTGCAACTCGAATTATTTAGGGTATGGCATTACGTTAGCTGGGAAGCACGATAAAATGCGCGCTTCCTGGCCCAAACTTAAAGAGTGATTTATGGCTGCAACCAAGCCTGCTTTTAACCCACCGGGTAAAAAGGGTGACATGATCTTCAGCGCGCTGGTAAAACTGGCTGCGCTGATTGTGCTATTGATGTTGGGTGGCATTATTGTCTCTCTGATCATCTCCTCCTGGCCAAGCATCCAGAAATTTGGTTTCTCATTCCTTTGGACCAAAGACTGGGATGCGCCAAATGATATCTACGGCGCACTGGTACCGATTTACGGTACGCTGGTCACCTCACTTATCGCACTGCTGATCGCCGTTCCGGTGAGTTTCGGCATTGCTTTGTTCCTGACGGAACTTGCACCTGGCTGGCTGAGACGTCCGCTGGGTATCGCTATTGAACTGCTGGCGGCGATCCCGAGTATCGTTTACGGCATGTGGGGCCTGTTTATCTTTGCCCCGCTGTTTGCGACGTATTTCCAGGAGCCGGTCGGTAATATTCTTTCCAACATTCCGTTTGTTGGCGCACTGTTTGCTGGCCCGGCATTTGGTATCGGTATTCTGGCGGCTGGCGTGATCCTCGCCATCATGATCATCCCGTACATTGCGGCAGTTATGCGTGATGTGTTCGAACAAACGCCGGTACTGATGAAAGAGTCAGCCTACGGTATTGGCTGTACTACCTGGGAAGTTATCTGGCGTATCGTTCTGCCGTTCACTAAAAATGGTGTCATTGGCGGCGTAATGCTGGGTCTGGGTCGCGCGCTGGGTGAAACCATGGCGGTGACCTTTATCATCGGTAACACCTACCAACTCGACAGCGCATCGCTGTACATGCCGGGCAACAGTATTACCTCTGCGCTGGCGAATGAATTTGCCGAAGCGGAATCTGGGCTGCACGTTGCCGCGTTGATGGAGCTGGGTCTGATTCTGTTTGTGATCACCTTCATCGTACTGGCTGCGTCTAAGTTCATGATCATGCGCCTTGCGAAAAATGAGGGGGCACGCTAATGGCTACGCTGGAAATGCAAAACACCACCGCACTGGCAGAATCACGCCGTAAAATGCAGGCGCGTCGCCGTCTGAAGAACCGCATCGCGCTGACGCTCTCAATGGCGACGATGGCATTTGGTCTGTTCTGGCTTATCTGGATCCTGATGTCCACGATTACCCGCGGTATTGACGGTATGTCGCTGGCGCTGTTCACCGAAATGACGCCGCCGCCGAATACGGCAGGTGGTGGTCTGGCGAACGCCCTGGCCGGTAGCGGTCTGTTGATTCTGTGGGCGACCGTGTTTGGTACCCCGCTCGGCATTATGGCGGGTATCTACCTGGCTGAGTATGGGCGTAAGTCCTGGCTGGCTGAGGTCATCCGCTTTATCAACGACATTCTGCTTTCTGCACCATCCATCGTGGTCGGTCTGTTTGTTTACACCATCGTGGTAGCAAAAATGGAACATTTCTCCGGCTGGGCGGGCGTGATTGCGCTGGCGTTGCTGCAGGTACCTATCGTTATTCGTACCACAGAGAACATGCTCAAGCTGGTGCCGGATAGCCTGCGTGAAGCCGCCTATGCGCTGGGTACGCCGAAGTGGAAGATGATTTCTGCAATCACCCTGAAGGCGTCTGTATCGGGCATTATTACCGGTATTCTGCTGGCAATTGCCCGTATTGCAGGTGAAACGGCTCCGCTGCTGTTTACGTCGCTCTCCAACCAGTTCTGGAGCACTGACATGATGCAGCCTATAGCCAACCTGCCGGTCACGATCTTTAAGTTTGCGATGAGCCCATTTGCTGAATGGCAACAACTGGCCTGGGCTGGGGTACTGATTATTACCCTGTGCGTACTGCTGCTGAACATTCTGGCGCGCGTCATTTTCGCGAAGAAGAAACACGGTTAAGTTTATTGCCTTGCCGGATGGCGGCGTAAACGCCTTATCCGGCCTACGAATGACATAGATGTAGGCCTGAAAGCTGCGCGCCATCAGGCATGATGAGGAAGAGATTGAAATGAGTATGGTTGATACTGCCCCGGGTAAAATTCAGGTTCGTGATTTGAACTTCTACTATGGCAAATTCCATGCCCTGAAGAACATCAACCTGGATATCGCGAAAAACCAGGTCACGGCGTTTATCGGGCCGTCAGGCTGTGGTAAATCGACGCTGCTGCGTACCTTCAACAAAATGTTTGAACTGTACCCGGAGCAGCGTGCGGAAGGTGAAATCCTGCTGGATGGTGACAATATTCTCACCAACACCCAGGACATCGCGCTGCTGCGTGCCAAAGTCGGCATGGTGTTCCAGAAGCCGACGCCGTTCCCAATGTCTATCTACGACAACATCGCGTTTGGCGTACGTTTGTTTGAGAAACTCTCGCGTGCGGATATGGACGAACGTGTGCAGTGGGCATTGACCAAGGCCGCACTGTGGAATGAAACCAAAGATAAATTACACCAGAGCGGGTACTCTCTCTCCGGTGGTCAGCAGCAGCGTCTGTGTATTGCGCGTGGTATCGCCATTCGCCCGGAAGTGCTACTGCTTGATGAGCCATGTTCAGCGCTCGACCCGATTTCTACCGGGCGTATTGAAGAGCTGATCACTGAGCTGAAAGAGGATTACACCGTTGTTATCGTTACCCACAACATGCAACAGGCAGCGCGTTGTTCCGATCACACGGCATTTATGTACCTGGGCGAGTTGATTGAGTTCAGCAACACGGACGATCTGTTCACCAAGCCCGCGAAGAAACAAACTGAAGACTACATCACCGGTCGTTACGGCTGATTCAGGAGCTTGTTGTGGATAACCTTAACCTTAATAAACATATTTCCGGCCAGTTCAATGCAGAGCTGGAAAGCATCCGTACCCAGGTGATGACCATGGGTGGCATGGTAGAGCAGCAGCTTTCTGATGCGATTACCGCCATGCATAATCAGGACAGCGAACTGGCGAAGCGCGTCATTGAAGGCGATAAAAACGTCAACATGATGGAAGTGGCGATCGATGAAGCCTGCGTGCGTATCATCGCCAAGCGTCAACCTACCGCCAGCGACCTGCGTCTGGTGATGGCGATTATCAAAACTATCGCTGAGCTGGAGCGTATTGGTGATGTGGCGGACAAAATTTGCCGCACCGCGCTGGAGAAGTTCTCGCAACAGCATCAGCCGCTGCTGGTAAGTCTGGAATCGCTGGGTCGTCACACCGTACAAATGCTGCATGACGTGCTGGATGCGTTTGCGCGTATGGATCTCGACGAAGCGGTACGTATTTATCGTGAAGATAAGAAAGTCGACCAGGAATATGAAGGCATTGTGCGCCAGCTGATGACCTACATGATGGAAGACCCGCGTACCATTCCAAGTGTGCTGACCGCGCTGTTCTGCGCACGTTCCATCGAGCGTATCGGTGACCGCTGCCAGAATATCTGCGAATACATCTTCTATTTCGTGAAGGGACAAGACTTCCGTCACGTGGGCGGCGATGAACTGGATAAGCTGCTGGCGGGCAAAGATCCTAAAGAGTGAAAAAACGTAGAAAGTAGGCCGGATAAGCGTTAGCGCTATCCGGCAATTGCCCGGTGGCGCAAGCTTACCGGGCCTACAAAAAATTACCGGGTAATATCCCAACCCCGTGCCTTCCACAATTCCGGCAACTGCGCCAGATCGGTAAAGGTCGTGACTTTTGGGTTTTCGATCGGTTTGTTATGCGGATCGGCACAGAAGTAGAACACTTCCATCCCGGCGGCAATTCCCGCCTGCGCGCCTGCGCTGGAATCATCAACCAGAATGCAGTTCTCAACGTTAACGTCCATTGCTTTTGCCGCATGGAACATCAGGGCCGGATCGGGCTTCCAGCGTTGGATATCGTAGCCGCTGAACAGTAAATCAGGAAAATGGTGCAACATGCCCAGCTTACCCAGCGAATGCTGCATTTTGCTGACCGGACCGTTTGAGACCACGCACATTGGCACTGTCATGCTGTCCAGCAGAGCATTTGCCCCAGCGATAACCTCCAGTTCCGAGTCGAACAGGCGTGCGACCTCTGCGCGGTAAACGGGCTCTAAATCGGCTTTCGCCAGCGTAACGCCGTGCTCTTCGTTGATGATATCGATGATTTCGTAGAGTTTTACGCCTTTAAAGCGTTTAAACACCTCTTCGAGATCGAGTTTGATACCAAACTCCTGGAACATGGCGACATACGCCCGGGAACAGATCACTTCACTGTCGACCAGCGTACCGTCACAGTCAAAAAATACCGCTTCTATCTGGGACATGCCTTCCTCTTATCGCTAGTTTAACGTTTACGTCATGCTTATTTACGCCACGCAATCGTTGCCGTATAAGCAAAATCAATGAAAAAAGTTGCTCATAACCCAACCCTATTGTCGCATTTTGGTATAGGATAGCGACGAATTTTCCCTCCTTGTTCGGAAATTGATAATGAGTCAACAACACACAACCCAGGCTTCTGGCCAGGGGATGCTGGAACGCGTGTTCAAACTGCGCGAGCATGGCACAACGGCACGGACCGAAGTGATCGCCGGTTTAACCACCTTCCTGACGATGGTGTATATCGTTTTTGTTAACCCGCAAATTCTTGGCGTGGCTGGCATGGATACCAGCGCCGTCTTTGTTACCACCTGCCTTATTGCTGCATTTGGTAGCATCCTGATGGGGCTTTTTGCCAATCTGCCGGTTGCGCTGGCACCTGCTATGGGCCTGAACGCATTCTTTGCCTTCGTGGTCGTTGGCGCGATGGGCCTGTCATGGCAGATAGGTATGGGCGCAATCTTCTGGGGCGCGATAGGTCTGCTGCTGCTGACCATTTTCCGCGTACGTTACTGGATGATTGCCAATATCCCGGTGAGCCTGCGCGTGGGGATCACCAGCGGTATCGGTCTGTTCATCGGTATGATGGGGCTGAAAAACGCCGGCGTTATCGTCGCCAACAAAGACACGCTGGTATCTATCGGCAACCTGACGTCCCACAGCGTACTGCTCGGCATTCTGGGCTTCTTTATCATCGCGATTCTGGCGTCACGTAATATTCATGCGGCGGTGCTGATCTCTATCATCGTGACCACGCTGCTGGGTTGGATGCTGGGTGATGTCCATTACAGCGGGATCGTCTCCGCGCCGCCGAGCGTGATGTCGGTTATCGGGCATGTTGACCTGGCCGGTTCGTTTAACATTGGCCTTGCGGGCGTGATTTTCTCGTTCATGCTGGTGAACCTGTTTGACTCCTCCGGTACCCTGATTGGCGTGACGGATAAAGCCGGTCTGGCAGACGCGAAGGGCAAGTTCCCACGCATGAAGCAGGCGCTGTTTGTCGATAGCGTGTCGTCTGTTACCGGCGCGTTTATCGGTACCTCTTCCGTTACCGCCTATATTGAGTCTTCTTCCGGGGTTTCTGTTGGTGGGCGTACCGGCCTGACCGCGGTCGTTGTCGGTCTGTTGTTCCTGCTGGTTATCTTCCTGTCGCCGTTGGCGGGAATGGTGCCGGGATATGCCGCCGCAGGTGCGCTGATTTACGTTGGCGTCCTGATGACATCAAGCCTGTCGCGCGTGAAGTGGGATGACCTGACTGAAGCGGTTCCAGCGTTTATTACCGCCGTGATGATGCCGTTTAGCTTCTCGATCACCGAAGGTATTGCGCTGGGCTTTATCTCTTACTGCGTGATGAAAATCGGTACCGGACGTTTCCGCGATCTCAGCCCGTGCGTCATCGTTGTCGCGCTGCTGTTTGTACTGAAGATTGTGTTTATCGACGCGCACTAAAATATCGGTCTGGACAACGGCCCGCCAGGCATCGTTGCTGGCGGGCTTTTTCTTTAGGCTTTTACACGTTGAATATAGTCGCCAAATGCGGTCAGCTGACCGGTCAGATGGTCCAGCGTGCTTTGGTCGATCACTTCACCCGCCTGCGGGTCCACTTTATTCTGAATCACGCCGCCCATAAATTCCGGCTTGTTCATTACCATCGCGTCGAGGAACACCAGGATTTGACGCAGATGATACTGGCAGCGTGCGCCGCCAATGGCGCCCATGGAGCTGGTCTGGATCAGCACCGGTTTGCCGGATAATGGTTGATCGGGCAGGCGAGACAGCCAGTCGATGGCATTTTTCAGCCCGCCAGGAACAGAATAGTTGTATTCCGGTGTGACGATAACGACGCCGTCAGCCTTCCTGATTTGTTCCGCCAGCGCTTCTACACTTGCCGGAAAACCCTCTTCCTGCTGGAGGTCGGCATCGTACAGAGGAATATCCCCAATCGACGGTAATGCATTCACTTCCATCCCCGCGGGGGCAATTTTTGGCAGCGTACGGGCAACCATTCCATTAAACGAACCCTTGCGCAGGCTCCCCAGTAACGTAACAACATTCAATGTTTCAGACATGGTTACTCCTGTTTCATCATGAAGGTTAAATCAAAGCGTATGGCTCTTTGCTGCGCATAATTGCGAGAACCGGATCAGGCGACCCGTTGGCTCATTGGCGCGTGTCTGGATATCAGGCAAGCTTTTCCAGTCCTGTTTACCATCAAACTCCCAAACGTTGAGTTTTTCAATGGTTGGCGTGACCGCGACCGACCACACCAGCACATCTTCGGCATCGCAAATGGCTTCTATCTGCGTAACGTGAGCACATCTCAGACGGCCCGCACCCGGTAACAGCTGGAGTTCACGTGGATCGTCATTGCACACGTCGCCAGTGAGCTTGAGAACGCTCTGGCGTAACGTTATGAGCTGCGCACGCGCTTCATTGGGGTCGTTTTGATTATTGATCCACAGGTTTTCGTTACTGGAAAAGCGGTAGGAATCTGTGGCATTCGGGGTATGGAACCCGCGAGTTGCCCGCTGAAGCTCCATATCCAGACCGCATGAACCTTCTGTGGTAAGCGCGACGCCGACAATATTCCCGGCATAGGAAATCGAAAAGCCAGGCAGGTTTTTATCGCGAAAAACGGGCTTACCTTTCGCCTCGGTAACAATCTCGGGCAATGTGCTGGTGCCGTAAAGCATAAACATCAGTTCAGCGAGAAGACTTCGGGAGGCCAGAAAGCGTGTTCGGCGGTGAGTGGGTAGATTTCTTACTTCAAAATGACATGGAGTAGGGAGACGAACTGAAACCAGGTGTCCCTCCGTAAGAATCCCTCTGGCAAAATGTGTCGCCATTTTTCGCTCCGTGATTAATGGTCCGTGATTATTATCAGAGTAACATTTACGCGGCCTCCAGGCAGGCTTTACTGCCCAAAAAGTAAACGGAATCGGGATACATTACGCGACATTTACATTTCCAGCGCCAGGGAGGTTAATAAAACAACAATATAGCAAAGGATCTTCATGACATCTCGCGATAGAGTGCCTTGATCGTCTCTTTCAGCCATACGATCTTAGGATTGTGGCTGTTGCGTTTATGCCAAAGTAGGGTGAACGGGACGCGCATTTTTTCCAGTTGCGCTGCATCAAAAGGCATTGGACGTGCCACGAGCGGAAGCTGGTGGAGTTGATTGTAACGCTGACAATAGACCGGGGCGGTGGCTATCAATGCGTGATCGGGCTGCGCGGCCATAAACAGCGACTGCTCAAAGCCTGGCAGACACAATGCGATGTTACGCGCACGCCCCATCTCCTGAAGTACATCGTCCAGCGCCCAGGTGTCGCTCTGCTCCCAGCTAATGCTGATATGGGGATAGCGCAGGAATGTTTCCAGATTCCACTCTTCCTGCAATGCCGGGTGGTCTTCACGCAACCAGACGCAGGGGAGATCGGAAAACAGGACCTCGTGGTCGATCGATAACGGTAGCAGACTCAGCAATTCACGCGAGCGCGGGTGACTTTCACGTCCGGTAAAGCCGATATCCACCTCGCCACGGATAATGGCATCCAGCGAATCGTAATCCCAGTTGTGCACTTTGATCGTTGCCTGTGGATAACGTTGGTAGATCTGTTGGGAGAGCGCGTTAAACATGATCATCACCAGCGGCGTTTCAGCCACTAAATCAAACTTCAGCCCACGTGGTGCTTCATGGTGTGGCTTATCGAGCAATTGATTGCCCATCTGCATCCACTCAGCCAGGCTCTGTTCCATGTTGAGCATCAGCGGCGTTGGCGTTAGCCCCAGCGGGGTGTTAACAAACAAGGGATCGTCAAACCAGGCTCTCAGCTTCGACAGCGATTTGCTGACCGCCGACGGCGTGACGTTCATCCGTTTGGCGGTTTTAGTGACGCTGCGTTCCTGCATCAGGAGTTGCAGGCAGAGCAGTAAATTAAGATCGAGACTGCTGAGGGATTTCTTCATGAGTTGGTGTGGGCCGGTTTGGTGCAACAGTGATAATCAGCATGATACTCACTATGCTACAGCCAATCAGAATCCCGATCAGCATATTCAGTGCGTCGAGACCGAGGATGGCAGCCAACCAAATCCATAGAGATGAACCGCAAACCTGGGCAATGCCTAATGCCGAGCTGGCGACGCCTGCGCGCAGCGAGAACGGCCCCAGCGCCTGGCTCATGGCAACGCCGAAACCGACCGAGAATCCGGCGCAGATTAAGGTTAACCCGAACAACGTTACCGCGTGCGTACTGGCAAGGATTAACACGATGCCCGCAGCCAGGAACAAGACCTGTGAAGTCAGCATCAGGATGCGGGGTTTAAAAATACTCAGTGCGAATGGCGTAGAGAAAGAGACCGCCATACTGATGCCTGCGGTCATGGCCATGGTAGTGGCGTACTCGCCGCGGTCGAAGCCCATAACTTCCATCAGCAGCACCGGAGACGTATTCACGAAGGTCAGGATCACCGACACGCTGAGGGTGGTAATGGCCAGACGGCTTAAGAAAAAACGGTTTACCAGCGACTCTGCGCGATGATCGCTCTGCGTAGAGGTCGAGAGCGTCGCTGGGCGCGATTCTCGCAGGATAAACACCGACAGCAGGCAAACGACCACGCCCATGCCCATCATCGTGTAGAACAGGCTCTGCCACGGGTATTTGAGCATGATCAGATGCCCCATCACCGGAGCCAGTACCGGCACGATACAGGTAATACCGTTCAACAACGACAGTACCTTCGCCCGGCGACGATCGTCGAGCGTATCGCGCAGAATAGCGAAAGCCACCACATAGCAGCAGCCGGCGCCCACACCCTGAATAAAGCGGCCTACCAGGAACGGCGTACCGCTCTCGGCAAATGAACACAGCGCAGAGGCGAAAATAAAGATGAGTGCACCGACAATAGCGACTGGTTTACGTCCTGACTGGTCGGCAACTTTTCCGGCGAAAAGCATCGCCGTCGCCATTCCCGCCAGATAAACCGAAAACGCGATATGCAGCTGCGCCTCGCTGGCCTGTAGATCGGCCGCAATACGGGGCAGCCCCACCAGATACATATCAATACCGGCAGGATAAAGAAGAACCAGGGCGAAACTGCAGATTAGAAAGCGTGTCATAGCGACCTCATGAGAAATGTGGCGCTAAGCATACGGTCAGAGAGTCAACTGCACGAGTTGCCATTTGGACAACAGTGATTTCCGCATGGGAAATTGTTGTTGCCGGATGGCGGTGTAAACGCCTTATCCGGCCTACAGGGCCTGTAGGCCCGGCAAGCATCGCGCCACCGGGCAACACAACGTTACTTACCAATACAGAAACTGGAGAAAATTCGTCCCAGCAGATCGTCGGAGGTAAATTCCCCGGTGATCTCACTGAGGTTCTGCTGCGCCAGACGTAGCTCCTCTGCCAGCAATTCTCCGGCCCATGCGCCGAGAAGTTGGGCTTTACCCTGCTCAAGATGCTCCGCCGCTTCTGCCAGTGCCTGCAGGTGACGACGACGCGCCAGGAAGCCACCTTCCATATTGGTTTCAAAGCCCATGCTCTGTTTGAGATGGTTACGCAGTACGTCAACACCTTCACCGGTACGTGCGGAGAGACGAACCAGTGAGTGGCCATTTACTTCGCTAAGGCCCAGCGTCTCACCGGTAATATCCGCTTTGTTACGCACCACGGTAATCGGCAGTTTGGCTGGCAGACGGGCAATAAAGTCTGGCCAGATGTCAGCTGGGTCCACGGCATCGGTGGTGGTGCCATCCACCATAAACAGCACACGGTCGGCTTGTTCGATTTCCTGCCACGCACGTTCGATACCAATGCGTTCAACTTCATCGCTGGCATCGCGCAAACCGGCAGTATCGATGATGTGCAGCGGCATACCGTCGATATGAATATGCTCACGCAGTACGTCGCGAGTCGTCCCCGCAATGTCGGTCACAATAGCCGCCTCACGGCCTGCCAGCGCGTTCAGCAGGCTTGATTTCCCGGCGTTAGGGCGACCGGCAATGACTACCTTCATCCCTTCGCGCAGCAGGCTACCCTGACGCGCTTCGGCACGTACGGCATCAAGATCGCTGATAACGTTATTGAGCTGCGCTTCAATCTTGCCGTCAGACAGGAAGTCGATTTCTTCATCCGGGAAGTCGATCGCCGCTTCCACATAGATGCGTAGGTGAGTGAGCGCTTCCACAAGATGATTTACCCGTGCGGAAAATGCACCCTGCAACGAGTTCAGCGCCGAGCGAGCGGCTTGCTCCGAGCTGGCATCGATCAGGTCGGCAATCGCCTCTGCCTGGGCTAAATCGAGCTTATCATTGAGAAACGCGCGCTCGGAGAATTCACCCGGTCTGGCAATGCGCAACCCGGGAATGGTCAGAATACGTTTGAGCAGCAGGTCAAGAATCACCGGACCTCCGTGGCCCTGAAGCTCTAAAACGTCTTCGCCGGTAAAGGAGTTCGGGCCGGGGAACCACAGGGCAATCCCCTGATCCAGCGTGCTGCCATCCGCGTCTTTAAACGGCAGATAATCGGCGTAACGCGGTTTGGGTAGTTTCCCCAGTACGGTTTCTGCGACCTCACGCGCCTTCAGGCCGGAGATACGCAGGATACCCACGCCACCACGTCCCGGTGGGGTGGCCTGAGCGACGATGGTGTCGTTATGGCTCATGGTTTGTCTCTTCTTAATGCAATAAAAAAGGCGGTCTAATGACCGCCCTTTACTTTATGTTCCGTTTGCCGGATGGCGGCTTCGCCTAATCCGGCCTACACCGAATCAGGAGTTTTTCTTCTCGCGGCTATGCAGGCCACGCTTCTCCAGACCACGGTAAATCAGCTGCTGCTGAATAATGGTTACCAGGTTGCTGACGATATAGTACAGCACCAGACCTGACGGGAACCACAGGAAGAACACGGTGAAGATGACCGGCATAAAGGTCATGATCTTCTGCTGCATCGGGTCGGTTACGGTGGTCGGAGACATCTTCTGAATGAAGAACATCGTCACGCCCATCAGAATCGGCAGAATGTAGTACGGGTCCTGTGCAGACAGGTCATGGATCCACAGCGCGAACGGCGCATGACGCAGTTCAATGGAGCCCATCAGCATGTAGTACAACGCCAGGAAGATTGGCATCTGGATGATCAGCGGGAAGCAGCCGCCCAGCGGGTTAACCTTCTCAGCTTTGTACAGGGCCATCATTTCCTGGCTCTGACGCTGTTTGTCATCGCCCAGACGCTCACGCATTGCCTGAATCTTCGGCTGCAGCATACGCATCTTCGCCATGGAGGTGTACTGCGCTTTGGTCAGCGGGTACATGATGCCACGAACGATAAAGGTGATAACGATGATGGAGAAGCCCCAGTTACCCAGGAAGCTATGGATCCACTTCAGCAGTTTAAACAGCGGCTGAGAAATGAACCACAACCAGCCGTAATCCACGGTCAGATCCAGGTGCGGTGCAACGGCCGCCATTTTATCCTGAATTTCCGGGCCGACCCACAGAGTACTGGTCATCGCGCCAGTCTGGCCAGGCTGTACCAGTACCGGCTGTGACTTATAGCCGATAGCGGCAATGCCGTTACCCAGGTTAGCGGTATAGAAGTTGTTGGTGCCGTCGTTACGCGGAACCCATGCCGTTGCGAAATACTGTTGCAGCATTGCGACCCAGCCGTCTTTAGCATTGACGTTCAGGTTTTCGTTGTCAGCAATGGTGTCGAATTTGTATTTCTCATACTTCTCATCCGGCGTGGAGTACGCCGCGCCGCGGAAGGTGTGCAGCGCAAAGTTGCTGCTACCTGTGTCGCGATGAGATGGCAGATTGATGGATTGCTTCAGCTGACCAAAGGTGGAGACTTCCAGCGGTTTTTCGCCGGCGTTCTGCACGCTGTAGTTAACGTTGACAGCATATTCACCACGCTTGAGTACAAACGTTTTAGTGAATGTGTTACCCGCTGCGTCAGTATAGGTCATCGGGATCTGCAGTTCGTTCTGACCGTCAGCCAGTACAAACGCGTCTTTTTCGACGTTGTACAGCGGACGCGGGCCGTTAGCCGGGTTATCCGGGCCGTCACGACCTGTCAGGCCACTCTGTGCCTGATAGATGAACTGTGGCGTGGTTTCCAGTAACTGGAACGGTTCGGTAGAACCGAGTTCTTTCGGGTAAGCTGGCAGTGAAGCCTGTTCCACATCACCACCACGGGTGTTGATGGTCAGATCAAGCACGTCAGTTTTAACCGTAATCAGTTTCCCCTGGCCACTGGCCGGTACGCCCTGGTCTGCGGCGCTACCCGCTGCGGTGGTCGTTGTCTGCGTGGTCTGTTGGGCCTGAGGTTGCGGGTTTTTATCCTGCTCCCAGGCTTGCCAGATCATGAAAGACACGAACAGCAAAGCGATGACTAAAAGATTGCGTTGCGAATCCATCGTTAGTGTTCTCTGGTATCAAATGGTCCGGGCGGGACGGGATCGTCACCACCAGGGTGTAAAGGGTGGCATTTTAATACGCGTTTCACCGTCAACCAACTGCCTTTTATCACTCCAAACCTGCGCAATGCCTCAATTCCGTAGCTCGAACAGGTTGGAGTGAAACGGCAATGCGGCCCAAGCAGCGGACTGATCAGGCGTTGATAGACCCGAATAAGGGCTATCAGGACCCGCGAGCCAGGCGACAATGGCGACGCCATAATTTTTCCAACGCTTCCGAGAGAGCACGGTTATCGAGGTCAGCAACCCCTTTTTTCGCCACCACCACGAAATCCATTGCTGGAAGGTCGTGCTGACGTAAACGGAAGCTTTCACGCGTCAGACGTTTAATCCGATTGCGTTCATGCGCACGTTTAACATTTTTCTTGGCGACTGTAAGACCGATACGGGGATGCCCCAGCGAATTCAGGCGGCCGAGGATGGTGATTTGCGGCGTGCCAGCCCGTTGTGGCTGCTGGAAGACGAATGTGAAATGAGTGGGAGTTAACAAACGTAACTCCCTGGGAAATGCGAGCTTAACCACTCAGGGGCTAGCTTTTATTACTTAGAAACGGTCAGACGAGAACGGCCTTTAGCACGACGACGTGCCAGAACCTGACGACCATTTTTATTAGCCATACGAGCACGGAAGCCGTGAGAACGGTTGCGCTTCAGTACAGACGGTTGAAAAGTGCGTTTCATGGCGATTTCTACCTAAACTTGAATAAATTCACTGACTTTTGCGTATACCCGAACGAATTTCGAACGACTTACGCCACAGTGTGGGTGATTAAAGAGGCCGGATTGTAATAATTGTACACTCCGGAGTCAATTCTCTTTCCTTATTTCCCGCTTTTTTCCGCATGGTTTCGCGTAAAAAACAGGCAGCGTTGACGCCGTAAGGCGACCGTTACTCGCTGGG
This sequence comes from Citrobacter sp. MGH100, assembly GCF_001034465.1. Classification (NCBI taxonomy): domain Bacteria; kingdom Pseudomonadati; phylum Pseudomonadota; class Gammaproteobacteria; order Enterobacterales; family Enterobacteriaceae; genus Citrobacter; species Citrobacter sp. MGH100. The sequence goes on along the minus strand of NZ_KQ089802.1, from coordinate 453,927 downwards.
GGTAAGAATTATACGGGCTGGTGGATAAAGCGCAAGGATCGCTCGGGATCTTTATTAGATCGTTTAAGCAGTAAAGCATCTTTACTCATTAATTTTTTCAATATGCGCGCTAAAACCTGCAGCACTTCTCCAGGATCGTTTACACTTAGCCGATTCTGGATCATCCTGTGGATAAATCGGGAAGAATCTGTGAGAAACAGAAGATCTCTTTCTCAGTTTACGCTATGATCCGCGGTCCTGATCGTTTCAATGGATCCTGATCGGGTAAAAATTGCAGATAGCAATTCGCACGTCACCCTTTGCATAGGGTCTTGTCGATGTGCGTCAACAATCATGAATGTTTCAGCCTTTGTCATTTATCGACTTTTGTTCGAGTGGAGTCCGCCGTGTCACTTTCGCTTTGGCAGCAGTGTCTTGCCCGATTGCAGGATGAGTTACCAGCCACAGAATTCAGTATGTGGATACGCCCGTTGCAGGCGGAACTGAGCGATAACACGCTGGCTTTGTATGCGCCAAACCGTTTCGTGCTCGATTGGGTAAGGGATAAATACCTTAATAATATTAATGGATTACTCAATAATTTTTGCGGAGCGGATGCCCCACAGCTGCGTTTTGAGGTTGGCACTAAACCCGTTACGCAAACGCTGAAAACGCCGGTCAACAACGTTGTGGCGCCCGCCCTCGTGGCTCAGCAAGTGCAACCGCAACGTACCGTACCGGCAGCGCGCCCTGGCTGGGATAACGTCCCGGCTCCGGCTGAACCTACCTATCGCTCTAACGTCAACGTCAAACATACGTTTGATAACTTCGTTGAAGGTAAATCTAACCAACTGGCGCGCGCGGCGGCACGTCAGGTGGCGGACAATCCAGGCGGCGCCTACAATCCGTTATTCCTTTATGGCGGTACGGGTTTGGGTAAAACCCACCTGCTGCACGCTGTCGGTAACGGCATTATGGCGCGTAAGCCGAACGCAAAAGTGGTGTATATGCACTCCGAGCGTTTTGTGCAGGACATGGTTAAAGCCCTGCAAAACAATGCGATCGAAGAGTTTAAACGCTATTACCGTTCCGTTGATGCGCTGCTGATTGACGATATTCAATTCTTTGCTAATAAAGAACGTTCACAGGAAGAATTTTTCCACACCTTTAATGCCCTGCTGGAAGGTAATCAGCAGATCATCCTGACCTCGGATCGCTATCCGAAGGAGATCAACGGCGTTGAAGATCGTCTGAAATCTCGCTTCGGCTGGGGACTGACTGTCGCGATCGAGCCGCCTGAGCTGGAAACACGCGTCGCGATCCTGATGAAAAAGGCTGACGAAAACGACATTCGTCTGCCGGGTGAAGTGGCGTTCTTTATCGCCAAGCGTCTACGCTCTAACGTGCGTGAACTGGAAGGCGCACTGAACCGCGTGATCGCTAACGCCAATTTTACCGGCCGGGCAATTACTATCGATTTCGTGCGTGAAGCGCTGCGCGATTTGCTGGCTTTGCAGGAAAAGCTGGTCACCATCGACAATATTCAAAAGACGGTGGCAGAGTATTACAAAATCAAAATTGCGGATCTGCTTTCTAAGCGTCGATCTCGTTCGGTAGCACGTCCGCGTCAGATGGCGATGGCGCTGGCAAAAGAGCTCACTAACCACAGTCTGCCGGAAATTGGCGATGCGTTTGGTGGGCGCGATCATACTACCGTGCTTCATGCCTGCCGTAAGATTGAGCAGTTGCGTGAAGAAAGCCATGATATTAAAGAAGATTTCTCCAATTTAATCAGAACATTATCTTCGTGACGCTATGAAATTTACCGTTGAACGTGAACATTTATTAAAACCGCTTCAGCAGGTCAGCGGCCCGCTGGGTGGACGTCCTACACTGCCGATCCTCGGAAACCTGCTGCTGCAGGTTGCTGACGGTGCGCTTTCTCTGACCGGTACCGATCTCGAAATGGAGATGGTGGCGCGCGTGGCGCTGATCCAGCCGCATGAACCTGGTGCGACCACCGTTCCGGCGCGTAAATTCTTCGATATTTGCCGCGGGTTGCCGGAAGGCGCAGAAATTGCCGTTCAACTGGAAGGCGACCGTATGCTGGTGCGTTCTGGCCGCAGCCGTTTCTCGCTGTCCACGCTGCCTGCCGCCGACTTCCCGAATCTGGACGACTGGCAGAGCGAAGTCGAATTCACGCTACCGCAGGCGACGATGAAGCGTCTGATTGAAGCCACGCAGTTTTCAATGGCGCATCAGGACGTGCGTTACTATTTAAACGGCATGCTGTTTGAAACCGAAGGGGAAGAGCTGCGTACCGTGGCGACCGACGGTCACCGCCTGGCGGTCTGTTCAATGCCTGTCGGTCAGCCGTTGCCCAGCCATTCGGTGATCGTACCGCGTAAAGGCGTGATTGAACTGATGCGTATGCTCGACGGCGGCGATAACCCGCTGCGCGTGCAGATTGGCAGCAACAACATTCGTGCGCACGTGGGTGATTTCATCTTTACCTCCAAGCTGGTTGACGGTCGTTTCCCGGATTATCGCCGCGTACTGCCGAAGAATCCGGACAAACATCTTGAAGCAGGTTGCGATATCCTCAAACAGGCGTTTGCTCGTGCGGCGATCCTCTCTAACGAGAAATTCCGCGGCGTGCGTCTGTATGTCAGTGAAAACCAGCTGAAAATCACCGCTAATAACCCGGAGCAGGAAGAAGCCGAAGAAATTCTGGATGTCTCCTACCCTGGTACAGAACTGGAAATCGGCTTTAACGTTAGCTACGTACTGGACGTTCTGAACGCGCTGAAGTGCGAAAACGTGCGTATTCTGCTGACCGATTCCGTCTCCAGCGTACAAATTGAAGATGCAGCCAGCCAGAGCGCGGCTTACGTTGTTATGCCAATGAGACTGTAATGTCGCTGACCCGCCTGTTGATCCGCGATTTTCGTAATATCGAAAACGCGGATCTCGCTTTATCTCCCGGCTTTAACTTCCTGGTAGGCGCTAACGGCAGCGGCAAAACCAGCGTGCTGGAAGCTATCTATACGCTCGGCCACGGTCGGGCGTTTCGCAGTTTGCAAATTGGCCGCGTGATTCGCCACGAGCAGGAATCGTTTGTTTTACACGGGCGTTTGCAGGGTGATGAGCGTGAGACGTCGATTGGCCTGACGAAAGACAAACTGGGCGACAGTAAAGTGCGCATTGACGGCACTGACGGGCACAAGGTCGCGGAACTGGCGCACCTGATGCCGATGCAGCTGATCACGCCCGAGGGGTTTACTTTACTCAATGGCGGCCCCAAATACAGAAGAGCATTCCTTGACTGGGGATGCTTTCACAATGAAGCCGGATTTTTCACCGCCTGGAGCAACCTGAAGCGCCTGCTCAAGCAGCGCAATGCGGCACTGCGCCAGGTAAGTCGTTATGAGCAACTCCGCCCGTGGGATAAAGAACTGATCCCACTGGCGGAACAAATCAGCACCTGGCGCGCGGAGTACAGCGCCGGTATCGCGCAGGATATGGCGGATACCTGCCAGCAGTTTCTTCCCGAATTTTCTCTCTCCTTCTCTTTCCAGCGCGGCTGGGAGAAAGAGACAGATTACGCCGAAGTGCTGGAACGCAGTTTTGAACGCGATCGCATGTTGACCTACACCGCGCACGGCCCGCATAAGGCGGATTTCCGCATTCGCGCCGACGGTGCGCCGGTGGAAGATACGTTGTCGCGTGGGCAGCTCAAGCTGCTGATGTGCGCCTTACGTCTGGCGCAAGGGGAGTTTCTGACCCGTGAAAGCGGGCGGCGCTGCCTGTACCTGATAGATGATTTTGCCTCTGAACTGGATGACGCGCGTCGCGGACTGCTGGCCAGCCGCTTAAAAGCCACGCAATCTCAGGTCTTTGTCAGCGCAATCAGCGCTGAACACGTTATAGACATGTCCGATGAAAATTCGAAGATGTTTACCGTGGAAAAGGGTAAAATAACGGATTAACCCAAGATAAAATGAGCGAGAAACGTTGATGTCGAATTCTTATGACTCCTCCAGTATCAAAGTCCTGAAAGGACTGGATGCGGTGCGTAAGCGCCCGGGTATGTATATCGGCGACACGGATGACGGCACCGGTCTGCACCACATGGTATTCGAGGTGGTAGATAACGCTATCGACGAAGCGCTCGCGGGTCACTGTAAAGATATCGTGGTAACGATTCACGCTGACAACTCCGTGTCTGTTACCGATGATGGCCGTGGTATCCCAACCGGTATCCACCCGGAAGAGGGCGTTTCGGCAGCGGAAGTTATCATGACCGTTTTGCACGCAGGCGGTAAATTCGATGATAACTCCTATAAAGTTTCCGGTGGTCTGCACGGCGTAGGTGTTTCCGTCGTTAACGCCCTGTCACAGAAGCTGGAACTGGTGATTCGTCGTGAAGGCAAAGTGCATCAGCAAACTTACGTGCACGGTGTGCCGCAGGCGCCGCTGGCAGTAACTGGCGAAACAGAAATGACGGGGACTCAGGTCCGTTTCTGGCCAAGCCACGAAACCTTTACCAACGTCGTTGAGTTCGAATACGACATTCTGGCTAAGCGTCTGCGCGAGCTGTCATTCCTGAACTCCGGCGTGTCTATTCGTCTGCGCGATAAGCGCGATGGCAAAGAAGATCATTTCCACTACGAAGGCGGCATCAAGGCGTTTGTTGAATACCTCAACAAAAACAAAACGCCGATCCACCCGAATATCTTCTACTTCTCCACCGAAAAAGACGGTATTGGCGTTGAAGTTGCGCTGCAGTGGAACGATGGTTTCCAGGAAAACATCTACTGCTTCACCAACAACATTCCGCAGCGTGACGGCGGTACTCACCTTGCAGGCTTCCGTGCGGCGATGACCCGTACCCTGAACGCCTACATGGACAAAGAAGGCTACAGCAAAAAAGCGAAAGTCAGCGCCACCGGTGACGATGCCCGTGAAGGCCTGATTGCCGTTGTTTCCGTGAAGGTACCGGATCCGAAATTCTCCTCCCAGACCAAAGACAAGCTGGTCTCTTCTGAGGTGAAATCGGCGGTAGAACAGCAGATGAACGAACTGCTGAGCGAATACCTGCTGGAAAACCCGTCTGACGCGAAAATCGTCGTCGGCAAAATTATTGATGCGGCGCGTGCTCGTGAAGCGGCACGTCGTGCGCGTGAAATGACCCGCCGTAAAGGTGCGCTGGACTTAGCGGGTCTGCCGGGCAAACTGGCGGACTGTCAGGAACGCGACCCGGCTCACTCTGAACTGTACCTGGTGGAAGGGGACTCAGCGGGCGGCTCTGCGAAGCAGGGACGTAACCGTAAAAACCAGGCGATTCTGCCGCTGAAGGGTAAAATTCTTAACGTTGAGAAGGCGCGCTTCGACAAGATGCTCTCTTCTCAGGAAGTGGCGACGCTGATCACCGCACTGGGCTGTGGCATCGGTCGTGACGAGTACAACCCGGACAAACTGCGTTATCACAGCATCATCATCATGACCGATGCGGACGTCGATGGCTCGCACATCCGTACGCTGCTGTTGACCTTCTTCTATCGTCAGATGCCGGAAATCGTTGAGCGCGGCCACGTCTACATTGCGCAGCCGCCGCTGTACAAAGTGAAGAAAGGCAAGCAGGAACAGTACATCAAAGACGATGAAGCGATGGATCAGTACCAGATCTCTATCGCCCTTGATGGTGCTACGCTGCACACCAATGCCCACGCGCCGGCGCTGGCGGGTGATGCGCTGGAAAAACTGGTTTCTGAATACAACGCCACGCAGAAAATGATTGGCCGTATGGAACGCCGTTTCCCGAAAGCGCTGTTGAAAGAACTGGTTTATCAACCGACGCTGGCTGAAGCCGATCTCACTGATGAAGCGAAAGTCACTGCCTGGGTTTCCCAACTGGTTAACGTGCTGAATGAAAACGAAATGCACGGCAGCACCTGGAACAGCTTTGTGCGTAAAGACGCTGAACTGAACCTGTTCGAGCCGGTGATCCGCGTGCGTACCCACGGTGTTGATACCGACTATCCGCTGGATCACGAGTTTGTGACCGGCGGCGAATACCGTCGTATCTGCACGCTGGGTGAGAAACTACGTGGCCTGATCGAAGACGATGCGTTTATCGAACGTGGCGAGCGTCGTCAGCCGGTTGCCAGCTTCGAGCAGGCGCTGGACTGGCTGGTGAAAGAGTCCCGTCGTGGCCTCGCGATTCAGCGCTATAAAGGTCTGGGCGAGATGAACCCGGAACAGCTGTGGGAAACTACCATGGACCCGGAAAGCCGCCGTATGCTGCGCGTTACCGTGAAGGATGCGATTGCCGCTGACCAGTTGTTCACCACGCTGATGGGTGATGCTGTTGAACCGCGTCGTGCATTTATCGAAGAAAACGCCCTGAAAGCGGCGAATATCGATATCTAACATGTACCTCAGGCCTGCTCCTGTAGGCCTGATAAGCGAAGCGCCATCAGGCAGTTCGTCTGCGTTTGCCGGATGGCGGCTCAGGCCCTATCCGCCCTACCATCGATTGTCAAAAGGGGAATCCCGATTCCCCTTTCCATCCCCCTTTTCGTAGCTGTTTTTTGAGCGGAATCGCGTTAGCATGAGGATGGACTCATTTAATCCGGGGAACTCATGGCTATCAAACTTATTGCTATCGACATGGATGGCACACTTCTGCTGCCCGATCACACCATTTCACCAGCGGTCAAAACGGCGATTGCCGCGGCACGCGCGCGAGGTGTGAATGTGGTGCTGACCACGGGGCGCCCGTATGCTGGCGTCCACAGCTATCTGAAAGAACTGCATATGGAACAACCCGGTGACTACTGTATTACCTACAACGGTGCGCTGGTGCAGAAAGCCGGAGATGGAAGCACCGTCGCGCAAACCGCGCTGAGCTATGATGATTACCGCTTCCTGGAACAACTCTCCAGGACGGTCGGTTCGCATTTCCACGCACTCGATCGCAATACTCTGTATACCGCCAACCGTGATATCAGTTACTACACGGTGCATGAGTCTTTTGTCGCGACCATCCCGCTGGTGTTCTGTGAAGCAGAGAAAATGGACCCGGCGACCCAGTTCCTGAAAGTGATGATGATTGATGAACCAGAAATCCTCGATCAAGCCATCTCGCGTATTCCAGCAGAGGTAAAAGAGAAGTACACCGTGCTGAAAAGTGCGCCATATTTCCTCGAAATTCTGGATAAACGCGTCAATAAAGGCACTGGCGTGAAATCGCTGGCCGATGCGTTAGGAATTAAAGCCGAAGAGGTGATGGCGATTGGCGATCAGGAAAATGATATCGCGATGATCGAATACGCAGGCGTAGGCGTTGCAATGGATAATGCTATTTCGTCGGTGAAAGAAGTGGCTAACTTCGTGACGAAATCCAATCTTGAAGACGGCGTAGCCTGGGCGATTGAGAAATACGTTCTCTCCTGATACACGTATGCCTGGCTTCGGCCAGGCATAAAACATTAAGAATGTTATAAAAATCATGTTTGTATTATCAGATGTGAAATCGCACATTAATCCCCCCACTTAGCACGTAACTTCTATACTCTCCCCCCTTCTTTTATATTCGGGCGATTCCTGCCTGCAACTATGTTTCCTTATGACTAACACACGCATCCGCCTGGTGTTGATGACGTCTTCCTGTTTGGCTTTTCAGGCCTGGGCTGCGACGGATTCTGGCTCAACATTGACACCGCTGTATGACTATCAGGACGATGGTCAGGCTACTTCTTTGCCGACAAAACCCGCGGCTAAACCAACCACAAGCCACTCTGTTTTGCCGTTTTTAGGAGAGGAGGCACGTAAACGAGGCTACGACCTGCCTGAGCCGTTTGGCGTGAATATTAACTACATGAATATCAGGCAAAACATTAATGTAGACAGCATCAATTTCAACGGTCTTTCCCTGCGCGGTCACTCGTTGGATAACGCGTTTAAAATCAACGTCGGCAACACCCGGGAGAGAAGTAAAACCGAAACCTTAAAACTGGATGCCTGGCTGCTGCCCTTTATGAACGTCTATGGTCTGATTGGCTATACCGACGGACACTCTGTTTCGCAGATAGGTGTAGGAATCAAAGGACCACGTAAATACCGTACACCAGCCAATTTGCAGAATCTGGCATTTCAGCTCGACTTTAAAGGCACAACCTACGGTGTAGGAACGACTCTGGTTGGTGGAGTGGGCAACTGGTTTACGGCTTTTGATGCCAACTATACGCAAACACAGTTCGATATCCTTGATGGCAGTATTAATGCCTTTACCATCTCTCCGCGTGTAGGTTATCGCTTTACCACTCCCGGCATGGAGACCCTGCACATGCCATCCGGTAAGTTAAATCTGTGGGTGGGCAGCATGTATCAGGATGTGCAGCAAGAATTTAGCGGCAGCCTGAACGATCTCACGATGCCTTCTGCGGCGCTGCAAAAAATGGTGGATATTGCGAACAAGGATAGCAATGGTCGCTTCGATGTTAAACAACACCTGCAATCCCCCTGGAACGTGCTGGTAGGCGCGCAATATGAGTTGACCCGCAACGTTAATATCACCACCGAAATTGGCTTCGCCGACCGTAATAGCTTCTTTGCTGCGGGAGAGTATCGTTTTTGACGCGCATCGGCCTGCTTCTGTTTTTCTGCCTGTTTGCCGGATACGTTCAGTCGGCGCTGCCGACCCGCAATGAGATTGACGGCTGGCTGAATAAACTGGGCGCCAGCGATAACTTTAACGCTACTAAAGGTATCGACTGGGGAGTGATGCCTGGGCCGTTTTATACCCCGGAACTGGGGCTGGGGATCGGGACGGCGGTAGTGGGGATGTATCGACCCGATCCGAACGATACGGTGAGTCAAAACTCGACGCTGACGTTGAGCGGCTACTTTAGCTCAACGGGGGCCTTTGGCATCACGATGCAAAATTATGCTTTTTTCGCCGACGATCGCTGGCGTTTCTTTCTTAATGGCGCATTAACAGATACCCCAACCTACTACTGGGGGCAGGGTTTTAGCGCCGGAGATAAAGATAGCCAAAAACAGCAATATACCGCTCAGGTCCTGGATTTGCGTCCAACGCTATACCGGCGGTTAGCGCCTAACATCTATCTGGGGGTCGGCTGGTCGCTGAATACCCAGCATGCTGCGCAAATGGACGACAACGATCCGCCGAAAATTGAAACTACGCCGCAGGGGGCATCGGTTCTCAGTTCCGGGAGTAGCGTGGAACTGAGCTGGGACGATCGTGATTTCGTACCCAATCCGCGTAAAGGGCAGTATGCCGATGTGCGCTACACCCGCTTTACTCCTGAGGTGGGGAGCGATACCCGGTTTGATGAATACCAGTTGCATTACAGTCGTTACCACTCTCTGGACGATAAAAACGTGCTGGCATGGGAGGCGGATGGCACGTTTACCCAGGGAGCAGTGCCGTGGAGCATGATGCCGCTGCTCGGTAGCAATCAACGCATGCGCGGTTATTACGAAGGGCGCTATCGGGACAAGAATGTCGTCAGCGGGCAACTTGAGTATCGCCGCAAGCTCGATTGGCGGCACGGCGTGGTCGGTTGGCTGGGTGCAGGGACTATGGGGCCATCATTTAGTGCGCTGGACGACGGACGACTCCTGCCCTCGGCAGGAGTCGGTTATCGCTTTGAATTCAAGCCGCGCGTCAACGTACGCCTGGATTACGGCATCGGCAAAGGCAGCAGCGGTTTCTATTTTCAGGTCGGAGAGGCATTTTGAGCAGGTTGCTGAAAACTATGTCGTTACTGGCATCACTTCTCGCAGGCAGCGCTGGGGCGGCACTGCCAGTGGCATTAGATCTGTCTCCGCAGGTAACAACGAGAGCGACCACCGCGTGGCCTGCTATGCCGCCACAGCCACTGCCTAAAGGGTTACGTCCTTGCTGTGCATTTGGCTACAACTTGCATGCGGAATTGCTGGGCATGCCGGTACCGTTTTATCAGCTGGATAACGTGGTCCCGGCGAGCCACCTTGGATTGCATCAGTACAACGATAGCATGCTGGCCGGGCTGGAAAACCTGACCGGCTTAAGCCGTGAAAATAACGGCATTCTCTACACCACGCACGGTGGCTTTATTGATACCGCCCATGTGCGTGATACCGCTGATATGACGGTCTATATCTTTAGTCAGATCCTGCCGAAACTGGGGCAGGCTTTTACGCTCGATCTGGATAGCGAACTGGCCCAGCGTCGGTTAGTGTTTAATGCCTTTACACCACCAACCGATCCTGTCGCGCGTTACACGCTGGCAGCCTGGCTGGCCGCTCATCTGGCGTTTCAGGTAGCGGAGTGGCATGAAATTGCGCAATGGTACGGTTTTGAGTCTGTTCCCGGATTTTCTGAAGGTGTTTCTGCATTTTCGCCAGAGGATCTTTACTCCAATCTGCTTGGTGCCCGCCTGGCGGTGTCGCTGATTCTGGAGGGGCAAACAGTTTCTCAGGGGGTTTACGAGGTGGCGATGGGGACGGCACTTCGCCAGGCACTTGTCCATCTTGGCGCTCAGTCGCCGGAACTCACCCGTTTCCATTTCGATATGCTGGACGGCCGCTGGTGGAACAGTCGGCGTCGGGTGCCGGAAAAGTATCTGGTGCTGCGGCGTAACTATCAGATGGGGGATAATCGTTTGCCGACACGCGTGCCTGGCGAGCGGGCTGTTCTGCAGCGACTGGCGCTGCCGCACCACTGGCAGGGCGTTGATCTCAATGCTGTCGGAGAGTTGCAACTGTGGCCGGGTACAGCAATGGAGCAGTTACCGCCACCCATTCGTTACTATACGTTCGAGGACTTCCCCGCTTTGGCTGTGAACGCTCAGCAAGCTGATGCGCTTGCGGCCCGCTAAAGGCTTATGGGATACGCGCTGTGCGTGGTAAAAAGGAGCGGTATTTTTCGTCCGGGACACCACCATGAAACAAATCACCTTTGCAGCGCGTAATCATCAGCTTACCAATATCAACACCTGGACACCGGACAGCCAGTGGCTGGTCTTTGATGTGCGTCCTTCCGGTGCATCGTTTACCGGAGAGACGATTGAACGCGTCAATATTCACACCGGTGAGGTGGCGGTGATTTACCGTGCTACGCAAGGCGCACACGTCGGCGTGGTGACCGTTCATCCAAAAGCTGAAAAATATGTGTTCATTCATGGACCAGAAAACCCTGATGAAACATGGTATTACGATTTTCATCATCGACGTGGTGTGATTGCTACGCAGGCAGAGGTGGGGAATCTGGATGCGATGGATATTACTGCGCCGTATACCCCAGGCGCGCTGCGCGGTGGTAGTCATGTGCATGTTTTTAGCCCAAACGGCGAGTTTGTCAGTTTCACCTATAACGATCACGTGCTACATGAGCGCTCACCGGCGCTGGATTTACGCAATGTCGGCGTTGCTGCGCCGTATGGGCCGGTGAATGTATCCGCGCAGCATCCCCGTGAATACAGCGGGAACTCTTGGTGCGTGCTGGTGAGCCAGACGACACCAACGCCAAAACCGGGGAGCGATGAGATTAACCGCGCTTATGAAGAAGGCTGGGTGGGGGATCATACGCTGGCCTTTATCGGCGACACGTTGTCTGTCAGTGGCGAAAAAGTACCGGAACTGTTTATCGTTGATTTGCCACGCCATGAAAGTGGCTGGAAACAGCCTGGCGAGGCACCTCTGGAAGGAACGGAAGCAACAATGCCTGCGCCACCAGCCGGCATCGTTCAGCGCCGTCTGACGTTTACTCATGATCACGCCTTCCCGGGGCTGGTGAATCAACCGCGGCATTGGGTGCGCAGTAATCCAACGGCAGCCGAAATTGCGTTTCTGATGCGTGATGACAACGGTATCGTGCAGTTATGGTTGATTTCCCCACAGGGAGGAGAACCGCGTCAGCTTACCCGCTGTGACACGGATATTCAGTCAGCATTCAACTGGCATCCGTCGGGAAAATGGTTGGGATTTGTACTGCAGAACAGAATCGCTTGTTGTGATGCGCAGACGGGAGAGATTGAATTTTTAACGACCAGCCATGGCAACCCACCTTCAGCAGATGCGATCGTCTTCTCTCCTGATGGCCGACAGGTTGCATGGATGGAAGACGTCGACGGTTTCCGCCAGCTATGGGTGACAGAAACCAGACGTTAACTTAAGGCGCAGGCATTTGAGCTGGGGGGATAACGGCGTTGGTGGCTTGCGTTCTCTCCTCGCTCTTTTCTACGCGAGATCGAACCGAGTTATCTTTGCGAAAGAGATCCCACGGAAGCAGTACCGTATCCAGAACCGCGGTAAAAGGCATATCCAGAATCGCCAGCGACTTTGTTCCCCAGTTTGTATCACTTTCGCTAATCATTGTGGCGCTGGCGCGCGTGCCAGGATATATCCCTTCTTTCCCTCCGGTATGTGACATCACGCTGGAACAGCCGCTGATAAAAACCATCCCGCTGCACATCATCAGTGTTAACACTATTTTTTTTATCATCATTATTTCATCTGCTAATCATCGTGTTTGCAGGGTGAGTTAAAGCGATCCGTTGCGAAAATAACATCACCATCTTGTCGCACTGTGGCGGCAATCGCGATTTAACGATAACGACTGCTCCCCCCAGTGTATGCAATAGACAACAAACTGCAAAAAAAGTCAGAGGAGTACGCTTGAAAAGTTTGTATTAAGACCCATTTTTAGGGTGTAGACAAATGAAGGGCATGCCTGATGGGTGTCCTGGCTACCTGACCTGTCCAAGATGGAAGGTCCAACATTCTCGCTGATTTCAGGAGCTATTGATTATGCGTAACTTTGATTTATCCCCGCTATACCGTTCTGCTATTGGATTTGATCGTCTGTTTAACCTGCTGGAAAACAACCAGGGCCAAAGCAATGGTGGCTACCCTCCGTACAACGTTGAGCTGGTAGACGAAAACCACTACCGCATTGCGATTGCCGTTGCGGGCTTTGCTGAAAGCGAGCTGGAAATTACCGCCCAGGATAATTTGCTGGTGGTGAAAGGCGCGCATGCGGACGAGCAAAAAGAACGTACTTACCTGTACCAGGGTATTGCCGAACGCAACTTCGAACGCAAGTTCCAGTTAGCGGAGAACATCCACGTTCGCGGCGCAAACCTGGTAAACGGTCTGCTGTATATCGAGCTTGAGCGCGTGATTCCTGAAGCGAACAAACCGCGCCGCATCGAAATCAACTAATTTATCTGTCGGGCCGCTTGCGCGGCCCTGCTAAGCACAGGCTTGCCGTCAGGGAGCCGAAAGGTACTTACTCGCTTCTTAGAAGGAGAATATTATGCGTAACTACGATTTATCCCCACTGCTGCGTCAATGGATCGGTTTTGACAAACTGGCCAATGCATTACAAAACGCTGGTGAAAGCCAAAGCTTCCCACCCTATAACATCGAAAAGAGCGATGATAACCACTACCGCATTACCCTTGCGTTAGCCGGTTTCCGTCAGGAAGATTTGGATATTCAACTGGAAGGCACGCGTCTGACCGTAAAAGGTACGCCGCAGCAGCCGGAAAAAGAGACCAAATGGTTGCATCAGGGGCTGGTCACTCAATCATTCAGTCTGAGCTTTACGCTGGCTGAAAATATGGAAGTCTCCGGCGCAAGCTTCACCAATGGCTTGCTGCATATTGATTTGACCCGTAATGAACCTGAAACTATTGCTCCACAACGTATCGCCATCAGCGAACGTCCCGCATTAAATAGCTAAATAGCTCCAAGCCTTTGCCCCGCCAGAAATGACGGGGCTTTTTTGTGCTTTACCCCCCATACATTGCGCTTGTACTCTGCGAGAATCCATTTACTTAATGATGTTATTCACAGGGAACAGAAGAATGAGTGATATAGCATTGACGGTCAGCGTTCTGGCATTGGTGGCGGTTGTCGGGTTATGGATCGGCAACATTAAAGTACGGGGCGTTGGTTTTGGCATCGGAGGCGTACTGTTCGGCGGTATCATCGTCGGACACTTTGTCGATCAGGCAGGGATGACCCTGAGCGGCGATATGTTGCATTTTATTCAGGAATTTGGCCTGATACTCTTCGTCTATACCATCGGCATCCAGGTAGGGCCGGGTTTCTTTGCCTCACTGCGTGTTTCGGGACTGCGTCTGAACCTGTTTGCAGTGCTGATCGTGATTATCGGGGGGCTGGTTACCGCGCTTCTGCATAAGATCTTCGCTATTCCGCTGCCTGTGGTGCTGGGGATCTTCTCCGGCGCGGTCACCAATACGCCCGCACTGGGTGCCGGGCAGCAAATTCTGCGCGATCTGGGTACGCCGGGGGATGTGGTCGATCAGATGGGGATGAGCTATGCCATGGCTTATCCTTTCGGTATTTGCGGCATTTTGCTCACAATGTGGCTGATGCGCCTCATTTTCCGCGTGAACGTTGAGTCCGAAGCTCAGCAGCATGAATCAACGCTGACCAACGGTCATACGCTGATTCAGACGATGAACATTCGTGTTGAAAACCCGAACCTCAATAATATGGCGATTCAGGATGTCCCCATTCTGAACAGCGACAAAATCATCTGTTCACGCCTGAAGCGAGATGAAACGTTGATGGTGCCGTCGCCGGGGACGATTATCCAGATGGGCGATCTGCTTCACCTGGTCGGACAGCCTGGCGATCTGCATAATGCGAAGGTGGTGATTGGGCAGGAAGTGGACACTTCGCTGTCAACGCGGGGTACGGATTTGCGTGTTGAACGTGTCGTTGTGACCAACGAACAGGTGCTTGGCAAGCGGATCCGTGACCTGCACTTTAAAGAACGTTACGACGTGGTGATTTCCCGTCTGAACCGCGCGGGCGTTGAGCTGGTCGCCAGCAGCGATGCCAGCCTGCAATTTGGCGATATCCTCAATCTGGTGGGGCGTCCTTCGTCGATTGATGCCGTTGCCAATGTTGTGGGTAACGCACAGCAAAAACTGCAGCAGGTGCAGATGTTGCCGGTGTTTATTGGGATCGGGCTGGGGGTGTTGTTGGGTTCAATCCCGCTGTTTATCCCCGGTTTCCCGGTGGCATTAAAACTGGGGCTGGCCGGTGGACCACTGATTATGGCGCTGATTTTGGGGCGTATTGGCAGTATCGGTAAGCTGTACTGGTTTATGCCTCCCAGCGCGAACCTGGCGTTGCGAGAGTTGGGTATCGTACTGTTTCTCGCGGTGGTTGGTCTGAAGTCAGGCGGTGATTTTGTTCATACCCTGACGCAGGGCGACGGTCTGAGCTGGGTGGGCTACGGTATTTTTATCACCGCAATCCCGCTGATTACCGTCGGTCTGCTGGCGCGCCTTCTCACCAAAATGAACTACCTGACGCTGTGTGGCATGTTGGCCGGCTCAATGACCGATCCTCCTGCGCTGGCGTTTGCTAACAACCTGCATGCCACCAGCGGGGCGGCAGCGCTCTCCTACGCCACCGTTTATCCGCTGGTCATGTTCCTGAGGATTATCACCCCACAACTGCTGGCGGTGCTCTTCTGGGGATTAGGTTAAAACTGACCTATCCAGTCAGCATATCCAGGAATGCCTGATGCGCTGCGCTTATCCGACCTACATCGTTCACTGTAGGCCGGATAAGGCGCCAGTCGCCATCCGGCATTTCAAAGCACATCTCTCTTTTCCATTGTCTCATCACATTACACTCCCTTTCGTTTGCGAATCAGGTTCATACTCTTTCACTGTTCCGGTATAACGACCAGACTACAATATTGAAGGAGTCGCCATGAAGATTTCCCGCCTTGGAGAAGCGCCGGATTACCGCTTCTCACTGGCAAATGAGCGTACGTTTCTGGCGTGGATCCGCACTGCGCTGGGTTTTCTGGCGGCGGGCGTTGGTCTTGATCAACTGGCCCCGGACTTTGCTACGCCAGTCATCCGTGAGGCACTTGCTTTGCTGCTGTGTCTGTTTGCGGGTGGTCTGGCGATCTACGGTTATCTGCGCTGGTTGCGAAATGAAAAGGCGATGCGTCTGAAAGAGGACATGCCGTACACCAACAGCCTGCTGATTATCAGCGTCATGCTGACGCTTGTGGCGGTGATTGTTATGGCGCTGGTGCTGTATGCCGGGTAGTCGTAAGGCCCGTCGCCAGTCCGATCCTGGTCTACAACCGGAACGGACATCGCTGGCCTGGTTTCGCACGTTGCTAGGCTATGGCGCACTGATGGCGCTGGCGATTAAGCATAACTGGCATCAGGCGGGAGCGTTATTCTGGGTTTCAATAGCGGTGCTGGCAATTGTGGCGATTATTCTCTGGCGCTACACCCGCAGCCGTAACCTGATGGATGTTACGCATAGCGATTTTTCTGAATCTCGTGCGGTGCGTGACAAATTTATGATCTCCCTCGCGGTGTTATCCCTTGCAATACTGTTTGCTGTAACACACGTTCGTCAACTTATCGTATATATCGGGAATTTTGCATGACAGTATGTGAGGACATGGATGTTAGTGAGGGTATTTTAAAGGTGGTGATTGATCACCAGAAGAGTTTGCAACCTATTGAACTGTACCGTGATTTACGACAAGGTGATGTTCGTCTCGTACAGTTTATCCCTCTGATTAAGCGCGATGAAGCAGGCAACCTGACGGCTGAATCTGTCACACCAGAAGGGTGGGGGCAGTTTTTAAATACGATATTTGATATCTGGGTTCGTGAAGATATTAATCGGGTATCTATTCAGCTTTTTGATAAAACTCTGCGTCGATGGTGTGGTCTGGCGGTTCAAATTGAACGGCAATCGACCTCACAGCAGAGCGTGCGTTGTCGGTCATGTTCCTTATCGCAATTTTACCGTGGTGATTGCCCGGTGCATGGGGATACTCACGGGGAAAATGTGCTGTGTGCGGGATATCAGGCCTTCTTTGAACACTCATCACCCCATATGCGCGTCATGCGCGATCTGATTAAACAGCATCGCTCACCGATGGAGCTGATGGCGATGCTGCGTTGAGATCAGAGGGGGTTAGCGCCCTTTCACCAGGTATTGCGCCATCTCGGTTTCCGGCACCATGCCGCCGCCGGTCGCCCACACCAGGTGCGTGGCGTTATTGAGCTGATCCGCGCTCAATCCTTGCATCTGCTGGTAATTCGTGGAGGCGCAAACGTGCTGAGGGCCAGCCATGCCCGCCAGCGCCGATGGCTCAAGGCGAATACCTTCTTCCTGCGCCAGCCAGCCCAGCATATCGTACATAGTCTGATCGTCCAGGGTGTACAGTCCGTCGAGCAGGCGTTCCATCGCCCGGCCAACAAAGCCCGAGGCGCGACCGACTGCCAGCCCATCTGCCGCCGTCAGATTATCGATGCCGATATCCTGCACGGAAATGGTATCGTGCAGCCCGGTGTAAATCCCCAGCAGCATGCACGGGGAGTGGGTTGGTTCTGCGAAGAAGCAATGAACGTTGTCACCGAATGCCAGCTTCAGACCAAATGCCACCCCGCCAGGGCCGCCGCCGACGCCGCATGGCAGGTAAACAAACAGCGGATGATCGGCATCCACCACGCGCCCCTGCTGGGCAAACTGCGCTTTCAGACGCTGACCGGCGACCGCATAGCCTAAGAACAGCGTGCGGGAATTTTCATCATCGATAAAGAAACAGTTTGGATCGGACTGTGCCGCTTTGCGGCCCTGTTCAACCGCCACTCCGTAATCTTCTTCGTACTCCACCACCGTCACGCCGTGGCTGCGCAGCCTGGATTTTTTCCACGCGCGGGCATCGGCAGACATATGGACCGTAACGTTAAAGCCGATTCGGGCGCTCATGATGCCGATAGACATCCCCAGGTTGCCAGTTGAACCTACTGCGATGCTGTACTGGCTGAAGAACTGTTTGAACTCAGGAGAAAGCAGAATGCTGTAATCATCATTTGTCGTTAGCAGACCCGCTTTCAACGCCAGTTTTTCCGCGTGGGTCAGGACTTCATAAATGCCACCGCGGGCTTTAATTGAGCCAGAAATTGGCAAGTGACTGTCTTTCTTCAGCAGGATTTCGCCGTTAATGTGCTGCCCGAACTCTTTTTCCAACCGCTTTTGCATAGCCGGGATTGCGGCCAGCTCAGATTCGATAATGCCCCCAGTGGCGGCAGTTTCCGGGAAGGCCTGCGCCAGATACGGTGCGAAGCGCGTCAGACGCGCGTGGGCATCCTCAACGTCGTGTGCTGTCAGGCCAACATAGGGTAAACCTTCTGCAAGAGAGGTGGTGCCAGGGTTAAACCAGGTTGTCTCTTTCAGAGCCACCAGATCTTCCACTAAAGGATGCTGGGCGATAAGTGTTTGAATGTTTTCCATAGTCAGTCTCTTCGCGCTTAGATAATAAAGGAAAGCAGGAATGTGCAAGCCAGTGCAATAACGGACGCGATAAATGTCGCGGTCGTATAGTATTTGAACGTTTCATTCAGGGTGGCGCCGCAATACTGCTTCACCAGCCAGAACAGGGAATCGGTGACGATCGTGCAGCCAATAGCGCCGGAACCGATGGCAATGGCGATGATCTCCGGGCTAACGTTGGGATAGAGCGGCAGCATCGGTGCCACAATTGCCGTTGCGCCCATCATCGCCACCGTGGCAGAGCCTACCGCCGCATGCAGAATCAGAGCGACCAGCCACGCCAGCAGAATCGGGTGCATATGCATGTTTGAGAGGATCAGCGCGAGGGTATCCGCCAGCCCACTGCTCTTGAGGATAGCGTTGAATGCGCCGCCTGCACCGATAATCAGCAGAATGTTAGCAATCGAGCCAAAACCGTTTTCGGTGTGGGTCAGCAGCGCTCCCATACCAATGTGTTGACGCAGGCCGAGAATGTAGTAGGCCACGAAAACGGCGATAAACATCGCGGTGATCGGGTTACCAATAAACTCCAGCAGCGTATACAGCGTACCGCCTTTCGCCATGTTCAGCTCAGCGACGGTTTTGACCAGCATCAGGCCAATGGGTAACAGGACGGTAAACAGCGTGGCACCCAGCGACGGCAGCGTACTTTCGTCGCGCACTTTCAGGTCGGAAAACTCAGCCGGTACCGGTTTAAATGGCAGACGGTTACCGAGGAATTTCAGGTACAACGGTCCGCCGACAAGCGAAGCCATTAAACCCACCAGTAAGCCGTAGACAATCACGGTGCCAATGTCTGCGCCCAGCTTGTTGGCCACGAACAGCGCCGCCGGATGCGGAGGTACGACGCAGTGCACCGCCATCAGCGCGGTACACAGCGGGATCGCCAGCTTCAGTAATGAGGTATTGGTTTTTTTAGCAATCGAAAAGGCCAGTGGAATCAACAGCACCACGCCGACCTCAACGAACAGCGTGATCCCGCAAATCAGCCCGACCAGCACCATAATGACGTCAGCGGAAAGCCAGCGGCAGCGCTGCAGCGTCAGACCGATGCGTTCGGCCGCGCCGGACACTTCCATCATTTTGCCCAGAATGGTCCCAAGGCCAATAACCGCCGCGAGGAAGCCCAGCGTACCGCCGATGCCGCTCTCAATGGCATTGACCATATCCAGCGGCCCCATCCCCATCATCGTACCCACGAAGAAACTGGCTAACAGCAGCGCCAGAAACGGGTGGAATTTGAACTTCACGATGGTCAAAACGATTAACACGATGCTTATCAGCAGCGTGCTCACAACCCCGATTTGAGAGTGCATAGCTCACCTTGCCCTGTGATTAATATAGGGTTATTGGACAAAAATAAGGCACCGTCTGACAAACGATATAAATCTCCTTTCACATGAGCCAGATTGCATCAAATGAGTGATTTACGTCTAATTACGCTGCATTTATGCGATATGATTCACCTTGATTCATCTTTGTGCTGATTTTTACAGCGAACTTTTTTACACTCCGGCGCATGAATCAGGAGGACTGGAGGTGAGTTTGGATCCCCTACGCGAGGTCAGAAACCGGCTGCTCAATGGCTGGCAGTTGTCAAAGCTGTATACCTTTGAAGTGGCGGCCCGGCATCAGTCGTTTGCGCTGGCAGCAGATGAGCTGTCGTTAAGCCCCAGCGCCGTCAGCCATCGCATTAATCAGCTGGAAGATGAGCTGGGCATTCAGCTGTTTGTCCGTTCACACCGTAAAGTGGAACTCACCCACGAGGGTAAGCGGGTGTTCTGGGCGCTGAAATCGTCGCTGGATACGTTGAATCAGGAGATCCTCGATATTAAAAATCAGGAGTTGTCCGGGACGCTCACCGTCTACTCGCGGCCTTCTATCGCCCAGTGCTGGCTGGTTCCGGCGCTCGGCGACTTTACCCGTCGCTATCCGTCGATTTCACTGACCATCCTGACCGGCAACGACAACGTCAATTTACAGCGTGCCGGGGTCGATTTGGCTATCTATTTTGACGATGCGCCCTCCGCGCAGCTTACGCACCACTTCCTGATGGATGAAGAGATCCTGCCGGTATGCAGCCCGGACTACGCTCGCCGCCATGACCTTACCGGTTCGCTGGTGAATTTGCCGCACTGCACCTTGCTGCATGACAGACAGGCATGGAGTAACGACTCAGGAACCGATGAATGGCACAGTTGGGCGCAGCATTTTGCCGTGAATTTGCCGACATCATCGGGTATCGGCTTTGATCGTTCTGATTTAGCGGTAATTGCCGCCATGAACCATATCGGCGTGGCGATGGGCCGAAAACGGCTGGTGCAGAAACGTCTCGACAGCGGGGAACTGGTCGCGCCTTTCGGTGATATGGCGCTGAAATGCCATCAACACTATTACATCACCACGCTGCCCGGCAGGCAGTGGCCAAAAATCGAGGCATTTATTGGCTGGCTGCAGGAGCAGGTTAAATAAGCGGGCCGCGAATATTTTTTACGCTTTCTCTCTACACGGAAAGTGAAAAAGCATGCTAAATACGTGATATCACTCCTGATGATTTGCGTAAGGACGACCGTGTTAAAGCCGATTGTTTCCCTTTTACTGTTAGCCAGCGCCACCGTGTATGCCGCGCCCCCTGTGCTGACGGCGGCGCTGTATGCGCAGCAGCTTGGCGTTGGAATGGACGTAGACTGGGCTCGCACAGATCGCGGTATCCGCGAGTTCGATCCGCTGGTGGTACGGGATTTCAAGGCGAAGGGGATCTCTCATGTGCGTATTCGTGTGGCTGGTGAGCCAACAGAAGCCAGGCTCATCCATTTGCGCAAGCTGGTAGAGGCTTGCGAGCAATACGGCGTGATCCCGATCATTGCCTATCAGGCAGACGAATATAAAAAAGACCCCAGCGCCGGTAACGAAAAAGAGGTGGTTAACTGGTGGGTGGCGGTGGCGCATTACTTTGGTCAAGGCTCGCCGTTGCTGGGTTTCGACCTGATATATGAGCCTGCCGATAAGCTTAATCACAATCAGACTTCGCTCAATCGGGTGTACGACAAAACGATTCGCACAATCCACGCCATTTCGCCGCAGCGGATGATTTTCATTGCTCCGCGACTGCGCGCGGCACCGGAAGATTTGCCTAATCTGAAATTACCGCCGCAAAGTCAGAATACCGTTCTGGCTGAATGGCATATCTTCCCGTGGGGGCCGCTAAAAAATAACGGTAAGTATCCCTGGACGTCGGGGACTGCGGCAGAAAAAGCCGCCATTCGCGCCCGTATTAATACGGCCATTCACTGGCAACAGAAAACGGGTCATCTCAGTTGGGTGGGGGGCTGGTCGCCGGGAGAGACCATCAAAAACGCGCCTTCTGCCGCGCAAACTGCATTTGCACGGTTTATGGCATGTGAACTGCGCAAGGCGAAAATCCCCTATGCTATCAATGCGGATATGCAGTTCTATGATGGCGAAGAAGGGGCCTGGCGTCCGGCGCTGGAGCCGTTGCTGACGACGATGATCGCGCCAGAATGCGAAAAGCCCGGCGATAAGCCGGGCCATCATACGCTTAAACCGCCTGTCCCTGATGCGACACGCGTGATGCCAGCGGAAGCCAGCAAACAAAAATCAACAGCCCCATAAGGGTCATCAGCAGGCCCAGACTGGCTTGCCCGGTCTGCGGCAGCATGGCAGAAAACCATGCCAGCACGCCGGAACCAATGTTCTGTAATCCCCCAACCAGCGCGCCAGCCGTGCCTGCCAGGAACGGGAAAGGCTCCATTGCACCGCTGGTTGCCAGCGGAAACAACATTCCGGCACCGAAGAAAAACAGTGCGGCAGGAACCAGCAGCGTCCAGACGTTCATCACGTCAAACAGCCCTGGGATCCACATCATTAAACCCGCTACCAGACAGCAGGTCACCGACTGCCACATTAGCGTCGAGAAACGCTTATTAGGGCGACCGGCGAACCATGCGCCGAAAAACGCCGCCGGAATAGGCAGAATAAACAGGATGCTGACCGCCATGCTGCTTAGACCGAGCCGTGCGCCCAATAATACTCCGGAGCAGGCTTCAAAGACCGCAACGCCCGCCAGACCGCCGATCAACATCAGCACGTAACAGGTGAAAGAGCTATTACCAAACAGGGTTTTGTAGCTGGCGATCAGCCGTGGACGCGGCGCACCCGCAGGCCGTGTTTCCGGCATCCAGCGCGCCATGCTAAACGTCACACCCGCACACAGAATCAGCAGGAAAATATAGCAGGCGCGCCAGTTCCACACTGTATCCAGCATGCCGCCAATCAGCGGAGCTAACAGCGGACTGACCAGAATCCCCATGTTTAACAGACTATTGGCGTGGCGCAGTTGCGTGCCTTCGTACAGATCACGCGGTAACGTTCGCGCCATCACACCGCCGACGCCCGTTCCCATCCCCTGAATGGCACTGGCGATAATCAGTACCGTCAGGCTATGAGTGGTAATGGCGACCAGCGTGGCCAGCATAAAAATAGACATCCCGGCGAGGATCACCGGGCGGCGCCCTACGCGGTCTGAAAGGGGACCGTAAACCAGTTGCGACACGCCGTAGGTCAGCAGGTAGGCAGCCATTACGCTTTGCACCGCGCCTTCGCGAACGTTCAGTTCACGCGCCATATCAGCAATCGCGGGGATATAAATGGTTTGCGCCATTTGACCTACCGCCACCAGTAATACCAACATCAACAACAAATTGACGCTTCTATGCCTTTTCATTTCGCTGATTACTTTTAAAAAAGAGAAAAAAGAAGAATAAGGTGCTGCACTTTCCCGTAAATGCGCGTGGAATCTACCACAACAGAAAAAGAAGGCCAGATAGTGGACTGGAATGTTTGTGTGACGGACGGCAGGAAATGTAAACAAAATCCGGCAACAAATGTTGCCGGATTACATCGGGTTTACAACGCGATCATGATAAGCGGAGTAAAACTGCGCCGGCGGCAATACCTCCGGCTGCGACAAGACGTATTCCGGCAACCTTTTCTTTCAGCAGCAGCCACGCGAGCAGTGCGCCAAACAGAATGGATGTTTCACGCAGTGCAGCGACCACCGTCAGCGGGGCCTGAGTCATCGCCCACAGTGCCAGGCCGTAAGACCCCATCGTACCAATCCCGCCAAGAATACCTTTTTTCCACTGCTGTACCAGATAACGTGACGCTTCCCGGCGTCGGGCGAACATCGCCCAACCCAGCAGGCAGGAGCCGTTCAGAAAGAAGGTCCACAGCGTGTAGCCCAGCGCGGTTTCTGAAAGCCGAACACCGGTGCCATCAACCAGCGTATAACCGGCGATAAAACAGGCATTAATGAGTGCCAGGATAATCCCACGTTGCGAGCCGCAGCGTCCGTTAAATGCCATCCCGAGAATAGCCAGACAGATGGTGGCAATCCCCACCCAGGCGAGTAGCGAGAGGCTATCGCCAAGAAACAGGACGCTGATAATCGCGACCAGCAGCGGCGCTGTGCCGCGCATCATAGGATAGGTCTGGCTCATATCCGAAACCTGATAGGTTTTAGCGACCAGGACGGTATAGACCACCTGTAATGCGGTTGAGACAGCTAAAAACGGCAGGCTGGCGGCAGAGGGTTGCGGCGCAAAGGGTAAACAAATCAGCGCCATAATCGCAGCGGTTCCGCTGACGCTTATAGCCGAGTACAACTTGTCGTTTCCCGCTTTTACGATGGCATTCCAGCTGGCATGCAGCAGTGCGGCGAACAGCAAAATGCAGAAAACAGAAAGCGTCATGGCGGAATTCTTCCCTGAGGATGTCATAAAAACGTAACACATTGGCACGACACAAGCACCAGGGAGAAGGTGAAAGGGGAGCGGAGTGTTACCCGCCCCCCTTAGGTGCGACTTGAATCTGAATTACTTAACGTATTTCAGAACGGCATCAAGGAGTTGCAGTGCTGCAACAATGAGTTTGAGGATAAGAATAGCGATATCCACGAGGCTCATACGCTCTCCTTTTGGTACAAGGAGCACGGTGCTGGCGTACCTCGCCGCTGCCTGTTGCCAGCACCTTTGTTGACGTAACACAGTGTGCTCACTTAGGGGGTTAAGGCGCTGACGGCACCACCCGTTTCAGCCAGGACTTTGATGCGCCGGTAAAACAGCGGCCCCCTCGCGCACTGCGAACATTTACAGTATAGATAAATACTGTATGTATGAACAGTATTTTATGGACAAAATCCGCAAAGCGATCCATACTCAGAAACGTCAAAATCCGTGCCTTAAATTGCGCGTTCGTTCCCGATCGCGTATACTTCTTGCGTTGACGTAACACAGTGTGTTCTGCGGTTACCAGCCGCAAACCCTGAAAAAAACCTCGCCCCGGCGGGGTTTTTTGTTTTTACATTGCGTACAGATAAACGTGATCTTTGGCGCATTTTTGCGCAGATGAAAAATTTTCCATTGTCACGCTGAAAAACCTGTGTTTGTATAAATCCTGTTAACCAACAAACAGACAAGGCCCCTAATGAACCCTTCCATGCTGACTGCGACCCTACTAAAAACTGCGCCATCTCGCGCAGCGGTCGTCGTGCGTGTGGTGGTGGTCGTCGGCAATGCGCCGTAGGGTCCGGAACAACACACGATTCCAAAACCCCGCCGGCGCAAACCGGGCGGGGTTTTTCGTTTCAGAGACCTGCCCGGAGCAAAGGCCCAGAATAAAAGGACTGGAGCATGGCAAGTTCGGGCATAACATCCAAGCGTACGCGTTTTACGGGCGCAGAATTCATCGTTCATTTCCTGGAACGTCAGGGAATTAAAGTGGTCACCGGTATTCCTGGCGGCTCAATTCTCCCCGTCTACGACGCCTTGAGCCAAAGCACGAAAATCCGTCATATCCTGGCGCGCCACGAGCAGGGTGCGGGGTTTATCGCCCAGGGGATGGCACGAACCGAGGGTAAACCCGCCGTCTGTATGGCCTGTAGCGGACCGGGCGCAACCAACCTGGTGACCGCTATTGCCGATGCGCGCCTGGATTCCATCCCGTTGGTGTGTATCACCGGTCAGGTTCCGGCCTCGATGATCGGCACCGACGCTTTCCAGGAAGTTGACACCTACGGCATCTCTATCCCCATCACCAAACACAATTATCTGGTTCGCCATATCAATGAATTACCGCAGGTCATGAGCGATGCCTTCCGCATTGCGCAGTCAGGACGCCCAGGCCCGGTGTGGATAGACATACCTAAGGACATTCAAACAGCCGTATTTGAAATTGAAGAGATGCCGGAGCCTGCAGAAAAAGCCCCTGCGCCAACCTTTAGCGCGGACAGCGTTCGCGATGCTGCCGCCATGATTAATGCGGCACAACGTCCGGTGTTGTACCTCGGCGGCGGCGTGATTAACGCGCCGGAGCGC
Organism: Citrobacter sp. MGH100; assembly: GCF_001034465.1. Taxonomy (NCBI): domain Bacteria; kingdom Pseudomonadati; phylum Pseudomonadota; class Gammaproteobacteria; order Enterobacterales; family Enterobacteriaceae; genus Citrobacter; species Citrobacter sp. MGH100. The sequence continues at coordinate 428,182 of NZ_KQ089802.1, read as the reverse complement.
GTTCGTGAGCTGGCCGAAAAAGCAAAACTGCCTACCACCATGACGTTGATGGCGCTGGGCATGCTGCCAAAAGCGCATCCACTGTCGTTAGGCATGTTGGGTATGCATGGCGCGCGCAGCACCAACTTTATTCTGCAAGAGGCTGATTTACTGATTGTTCTTGGCGCACGTTTTGATGACCGGGCAATTGGTAAAACCGAACAGTTCTGCCCGAATGCCAAAATCATCCACGTGGATATTGACCGCGCGGAGCTGGGTAAAATCAAACAGCCGCACGTGGCCATTCAGGCAGATGTCGATGAGGTGCTGGAACAGCTGATCCCATTGATTGAGGCACAACCGCGGGACGCGTGGCATCAGATGGTGGCCGATTTACAACGCGAATTCCCTTGTACTATTCCACAGGAAAGCGATCCGCTCAGCCATTATGGGCTGATTAACGCCGTTGCCGCCTGCGTGGACGACAGCGCGATTATCACTACCGACGTCGGCCAGCACCAGATGTGGGCGGCGCAGGCTTACCCGCTGAACCGTCCGCGCCAGTGGCTGACCTCCGGCGGTCTGGGAACCATGGGCTTTGGCCTGCCTGCGGCGATTGGTGCGGCGCTGGCGAACCCGGACAAGAAAGTGCTGTGTTTCTCCGGCGACGGCAGCCTGATGATGAATATTCAGGAAATGGCGACTGCCAGCGAAAATCAGCTGGATATTAAAATTATCCTGATGAATAACGAAGCACTGGGTCTGGTGTATCAGCAGCAGAGCCTGTTCTATAAGCAAGGCGTGTTTGCTGCGACCTATCCGGGGATGATTAACTTTATGCAGATTGCCGCCGGTTTTGGTCTCGAAACCTGTGATCTGAATAACGAAGCGGACCCACAGGCGGCGCTGCAGGAGATAATCAATCGTCCAGGACCCGCGCTGATCCACGTACGTATTGATGCAGAAGAAAAAGTGTATCCGATGGTACCGCCGGGTGCGGCAAACACTGAAATGGTGGGGGAATAAGCCATGCAACAGCAGACTCATGACAACGTAATCCTGGAACTCACCGTACGCAACCACCCGGGTGTAATGACCCACGTTTGTGGGCTGTTTGCCCGCCGTGCGTTCAACGTGGAAGGTATCCTCTGTCTACCGATTCAGGACAGTGATAAGAGCCGGATCTGGCTATTGGTGAATGATGACCAGCGTCTGGAGCAGATGATAAGCCAGATCGACAAACTGGAAGATGTGGTGAAAGTGGCGCGCAACCAGTCCGACCCGTCGATGTTTAACAAAATCACCGTGTTCTTTGAGTGATTCGCTCAAGGCTTGAACACCAAAGCACTTATCGTTAAGGTAAGCGCTTTTGCCGGATGGCGGTATTAATGCCTTATCCGGCCTACAACGGCACCTGCCCGTAGGCCTGATAAGCGCAGCGCCATCAGGCGTTTTCCAGCACCAGGACATAACCCATGATTACCGTTGCCCTTATCGACGACCACACTATCGTCCGCTCCGGCTTTGCCCAACTGCTGGGGCTGGAACCTGATTTGCAGGTGGTGGCTGAGTTTGGCTCAGGTAGCGAGGCGCTGGCAGGATTGCCGGGGCGCGGCGTGCAGGTCTGTATCTGCGATATCTCCATGCCTGACATTTCCGGCCTCGAACTGTTAAGCCAGTTGCCAAAAGGCATGGCGATTATCATGCTCTCCGTCCACGACAGCCCGGCGCTGGTGGAGCAGGCGTTGAACGCAGGGGCGCGAGGCTTCCTCTCAAAACGCTGTAGCCCCGATGAGCTGATTGCCGCGGTGCGTACCGTGGCGACCGGCGGCTGCTATTTAACGCCGGACATCGCCGTCAAACTGGCGGCCGGACGTCAGGACCCGCTCACCAAACGCGAACGTCAGGTGGCAGAAAAACTGGCGCAAGGGATGGCAGTCAAAGAGATTGCGGCTGAACTGGGCTTGTCACCAAAAACGGTACACGTGCACCGCGCCAACCTGATGGAAAAGTTGGGCGTAAGCAACGATGTTGAACTGGCTCGGCGGATGTTTGACGGCTGGCAATGAACACGTTCTTTTCCCGGTTAGTCACCATTGTTGCCTGCTTTTTTATCTTCTCTGCCGCATGGTTTTGCCTGTGGAGCATCAGCCTGCATCTGGTTGAACGCCCGGAGCTGGCAGTGCTGCTGTTTCCATTCGGCCTGCGCCTGGGCTTAATGCTGCAATGTTCGCGCGGCTACTGGCCGGTACTGTTGGGTGCGGAATGGCTGCTTCTGTTCTGGCTGGCGCAGGAAGTGGCGCTGTCCCATCTGCCGCTTTTGGTGATCGGTAGCTTTCTCACCTTACTTCCCGTCGCACTGACCTCACGTTTCCGCCATCAGCGTGACTGGCGCACATTGTTATTACAGGGGGCAGCGCTGACCGCAGCGGCACTGCTGCAATCGCTACCATGGCTTGGGCAAGGTGAAGAGGCGTGGACCGTGCTGCTGCTGACGCTCACCGGCGGATTAACGCTGGCGCCGATCTGCCTGGTGTTCTGGCACTATCTGACCAGCACCACCTGGCTGCCGCTGGGCCCTGCGGTGGTGTCGCAGCCGGTGAACTGGCGCGGGCGGCATCTGGTCTGGTACCTGCTGCTGTTTAGCGTCAGCCTGTGGCTACAGCTCGGTTTACCCGCCGAGCTTTCGCGCTTCACACCGTTTTGCCTCGCGTTGCCGATCATTGCGCTGGCCTGGCACTACGGCTGGCAGGGGGCGCTGATTGCGACGCTGATGAACGCCATCGCGCTGATTGCCAGCCAGACCTGGCACGATCATCCCGTCGACTTGCTGCTCTCCTTGCTGGTGCAAAGCCTGACCGGGCTGCTGCTCGGCGCGGGCATTCAGCGTCTGCGTGAGCTTAACCAGTCGCTGCAAAACGAATTAGCGCGCAACCATCGTCTGGCTGAACGCCTGCTGGAGACCGAAGAGAGCGTGCGCCGCGATGTGGCGCGTGAACTGCACGATGATATCGGCCAAACCATCACCGCCATTCGTACCCAGGCGGGTATTGTCCAGCGCCTGGCGCCGGAAAACGCAGGGGTGAAGCGTAGCGGGGCACACATCGAACAACTTTCTCTCGGCGTGTACGATTCGGTGCGTCGCCTGTTAGGCCGCCTGCGACCACGCCAGTTGGACGATCTCACGCTGGAGCAGGCCATCCGCTCATTGATGCGTGAAATGGAGTTGGAAAGCCGCGGCATCGTCAGCCATCTCGACTGGCGAATTGACGAATCTGCACTCAGCGAAAGCCAGCGGGTGACGCTGTTTCGCGTCTGCCAGGAAGGGCTGAACAACATCGTTAAGCACGCCAACGCCAGCGCGGTGACACTTCAGGGCTGGCAACAGGATGAACGACTGATGCTGGTGATTGAGGACGACGGCAGCGGCCTGCCGCCGGGGTCGAATAAGCAGGGATTTGGCCTCACCGGGATGCGTGAGCGCATTACGGCCCTCGGCGGTAAGCTTTCGATATCCTGTACGCACGGTACGCGGGTCAGCGTCTCTTTGCCTCAGCGTTATGTGTAAGGAATGGCAATGTTTCAGTTTCTAAAAGCCCCGGCTAATGCGCCACACATTACCAATAAAAGTGAGGTAGATGCCCGTTATCGCTACTGGCGGCGGCATATTCTGACCACCATCTGGCTTGGCTACGCGCTGTTCTATTTCACGCGCAAAAGCTTCAACGCTGCGGTGCCGGATATCCTCACCAGCGGTGTGCTGACCCGCAGCGACATTGGCCTGTTGGCAACGCTGTTTTACATCACTTACGGCCTGTCGAAGTTTGTCTCTGGTATTGTCAGCGATCGTTCCAACGCCCGCTATTTTATGGGCATTGGTTTGATTGCAACCGGCGTGGTAAACATCCTGTTCGGTTTCTCGACCTCGCTTTGGGCCTTTGCGCTACTGTGGGCACTGAATGCGTTCTTCCAGGGCTGGGGGTCGCCGGTCTGTGCGCGTTTATTGACCGCATGGTATTCGCGTACCGAACGCGGTGGCTGGTGGGCGCTATGGAACACCGCGCATAACGTCGGCGGGGCGCTGATCCCGATGGTGATGGCGGCGACGGCGCTGCATTATGGCTGGCGTGCAGGAATGATGATTGCCGGAATACTGGCGATTGTGGTCGGATTTTTCCTGTGCTGGCGGTTGCGCGACAGGCCGCAGGCGATTGGCTTACCTCCGGTTGGCGACTGGCGACATGATGAGTTAGAAATTGCCCAGCAGCAGGAGGGCGCAGGCTTAACCCGCAAAGAAATTCTCACTCGCTATGTGTTGCTGAATCCCTACATCTGGCTGCTGTCGTTGTGTTATGTGCTGGTGTACGTGGTACGTGCGGCGATCAATGACTGGGGTAATCTGTACATGTCAGAAACGCTGGGGGTCGATCTGGTGACCGCCAACACCGCGGTGACCATGTTTGAACTGGGCGGGTTTATTGGGGCTCTGGTGGCGGGTTGGGGGTCAGATAAGCTGTTCAACGGCAATCGTGGGCCAATGAACCTGATTTTTGCCGCCGGGATTTTGCTTTCCGTCGGTTCGCTGTGGCTGATGCCGTTCGCCAGCTACGTGATGCAGGCAGCGTGCTTCTTCACCACCGGATTTTTCGTCTTTGGCCCGCAAATGCTGATTGGTATGGCGGCGGCGGAGTGCTCGCACAAAGAGGCGGCTGGGGCGGCGACCGGGTTTGTCGGGCTGTTCGCTTACCTGGGCGCTTCGCTCTCCGGTTGGCCGCTGGCGAAGGTAATGGAAGTCTGGCACTGGACCGGATTCTTTGTGGTTATCGCCATCGCGGCGGGGATCTCCGCGCTGTTGCTGTTGCCGTTTTTGAATGCCCAGGCGCCGCGTGAGCCTGGTGAAGCGTGATGTACCTCACCTTTTTGCCCCGAGTGGGGTAAAACTAAGAAATTTTCCCGGTTTCACCTGGACGCTGTCTCAGGCGTGATCCCCGGCTGATTTTTACAATGCCTGCTATTCGCAGGTATAAAAATTAGCTCGGAGAGTCCTATGCTGGCCTTCTTAAACCAGGTGCGCAAGCCAACCCTGGATCTGCCGCTCGATGTGCGGCGCAAAATGTGGTTCAAACCGTTCATGCAGTCTTATCTGGTAGTTTTCATCGGCTACCTGACCATGTACCTGATCCGCAAAAACTTCAACATCGCGCAGAACGACATGATCTCCACCTACGGGCTGAGCATGACGCAGCTGGGGATGATTGGCCTGGGCTTCTCCATCACCTACGGCGTGGGTAAAACGCTGGTTTCTTATTACGCGGATGGCAAAAACACCAAGCAGTTCCTGCCGTTTATGTTGATCCTCTCTGCTATCTGTATGCTCGGTTTTAGCGCCAGCATGGGGGCGGGTTCGACCAGCCTGTTTCTGATGATCGCCTTTTACGCGCTGAGCGGCTTCTTCCAGAGTACCGGCGGCTCGTGTAGTTATTCCACCATCACCAAATGGACGCCGCGTCGTAAGCGTGGATCGTATCTCGGTATGTGGAACATCTCCCACAACCTCGGCGGTGCCGGTGCGGCGGGTGTGGCGTTGTTTGGCGCCAACTACCTGTTCGACGGTCACGTCATCGGGATGTTTATCTTCCCGTCGATTATCGCCCTGATTGTCGGTTTTATCGGCCTGCGCTACGGCAGCGACTCCCCGGAATCTTACGGCCTCGGTAAAGCCGAAGAGCTGTTCGGTGAAGAGATCAGCGAAGAGGACAAAGAGACCGAAGAAAACGAGATGACCAAATGGCAGATCTTTGTTGAGTACGTGCTGAAAAACAAAGTGATCTGGCTGCTGTGTTTCTCCAACATCTTCCTGTACGTGGTGCGTATCGGTATTGACCAGTGGTCCACCGTCTACGCTTTCCAGGAGCTGAAGCTCTCCAAAGAAGTGGCGATTCAGGGCTTTACTCTCTTTGAAGTGGGCGCGCTGGTCGGCACGCTGCTGTGGGGCTGGCTCTCCGATCTGGCGAATGGTCGCCGGGCGCTGGTGGCCTGCGTGGCGCTGGCATTAATCATTGCGACACTGGGCGTTTATCAGCACGCCAGCAACCAGTATGTCTATCTGGCGTCGCTGTTTGCCCTCGGCTTTCTGGTGTTTGGTCCGCAGCTGTTGATTGGCGTGGCGGCAGTCGGATTTGTGCCGAAAAAAGCGATCGGCGCAGCCGATGGGATTAAAGGGACATTCGCCTATCTGATTGGTGACAGCTTCGCCAAGCTTGGTCTGGGGATGATTGCCGACGGTACGCCGATTTTCGGCCTCACCGGCTGGGCAGGAACCTTCGCCGCGCTGGACACCGCCGCCATCGGTTGTATCTGCCTGATGGCCATCGTGGCCGTGTTTGAAGAACGTAAAATTCGTCGCGAGAAAAAGATTCAACAATTGAAAGTCGCTTAAGTTAAGTGTGCATTGGTAACTTTTGCCCGCCTTAATGGCGGGCTTTTTTATGCCTTAAACTGGCTGGTTTCATGTACCAGATTACGTAGCCACTGATGAGCGGCATCGCGGTGCGTGCGTTCATGCCAGGCCATGCTTTTTGTAAAACCGGCAATGGGCAGCGGGGGCGGCAAAACGCACATTCGTGTCTCGTCATATGCCAGACGGGCAGGAACCACGGTAATCATATCGCTGATGGCGAGGATGTCCGGCAATACCAGGAAGCTGCTAACCGACAAACCAATCTGCCGTTGGCGTCCGACGCTTGCCAGTGCCTCATCGGTGACGCCCCAGAAACTTTCACCCTCATAAGAAACCAGCACATGCTCCAGCGCGCAGAAGCGATCGAGCGTCAGCGTTTTTCCCGCGTCAGGATGCTCATGACGCATGAGGCAGACGTACTCTTCATCATATAACCCCCGACTGTGCAGGTTATCGGGCGTTGTATCCGGCGTCAGTAACGCCAGGTCGACTTTCCCCTGCTCAAACTGCGTGGTAAGTAGCGCTGGCTCAACCGGAACCACCCGCACACGGATGCCTGGGGCGCGCACGCGAAGCGCGGCAATAAACGGCACGATCACTGCTTTGAGCGCGTAATCCGTAGCGGCGACGGTAAAGGTGAGCGCTGCGGTGAGCGGGTCAAACTGTGTCGGTTTAAGCAGGGTATCGATGTCGCTGAGGATCTGTTTGACCGGGGCGGCCAACTGTTGGGCACGCAGCGTCGGGACAATGCCGTGCGGCGTGCGACTAAATAGAGGATCGTCAAAATAGTCGCGTAGGCGGTTGAGCATACCGCTTACCGCAGGCTGAGTGAGCGACAGCCGCTGTGCCGCCCGGGTTACGCTGCGTTCATCCAGCAGGGCATCCAGCGTTTTTAACAGATTAAGATCGAGCGTTCTGATATCAGATATCATGATGTCTGCCTGCGAGTTCAATAAGTCACATTATGACACGTTCAGTCGTCGACAGAGGTGAATTTGCCGCTATGATGGGCGTCCTGTCTGGTAATGGATGTGCGCATGATTTGGATAATGCTGGCCACGTTGGTGGTTGTTTTTGTGGTGGGATTTCGGGTGCTAACGTCCGGGTCGCGGCGGGCAATTCGCCGTCTGAGCGAGCGGCTGAACCTTGATGTCGTGCCGGTAGAATCGATGATCGATCAGATGGGAAAAGTACAGGGTGAGGCTTTTTTACAGTACCTCCACCGCCCTGATGAATCACATCTGCAAAATGCCGCCCAGGTGCTGTTGATCTGGCAAATCGTGATTGTCGACGGCAGTGAGCAGAACCTGTTGCAATGGCACCGCTGGCTGCAAAAAGCCCGGCTGGCTGCACCTATTACCGATGCGCAGGTACGTTTGGCGCTTGGTTTTCTGCGCGAGATGGAGCCGGATATGCAGGAGCTTAATGCGTTCCAGATGCGCTATAACGCCTTTTTCCAGCCAGAGGATGGCGTGCACTGGCTGCACTGATATCAAAATTTATGATGACGATTATTTTGAATCGTCATTATCTTTATATCTTACGCGAAAGCATGATGTACCTCGTTAACTCACACGACGAGGTACATCATGAATCACGCGACTCAACAAAGTGCAATTATCTGGCCTGAAGCGTATCTGCCGGGGACGACCGATAACTTTGCCTCAAATGAAATTATCGTTGCCGGACTGAGCGCCCGTGCCGTCTGGGCACAGCTTAATGACACAACGCGCTGGCCAACGTATTACAGCAACGTGGCGGATATCCGGTTTCATGACGGTTCCGGTCCGTTGTTAAGCATGGATGCCCGTTTTCGTTTTACGACTTTTGGTTTCCCAATCGAAGCGCAAATCACCGAGTATGTGCCGCCGGTTGACGGCCAGGCCGCGCGTGTTGCCTGGCATGGCTGGGCGGAAGGTGATGCCACTACACGTCTGGATGTGATCCACGCCTGGCTCTTTGAGGATTTACCCGGCGGGCGCGTACGTATTCTGACCCAGGAATCACAAATTGGCGTTCCGGCACAAGAACTGGCGCGTACGCTGCCCAATCCGATGATCAACGGTCACCAGGAGTGGATAACCGGCCTGGCCCGGGCTGCGCGTGACGCTAAATTGAGCCAGTAAGGGTGCTCTGTCCTGGGCCGGATAAGGTGCAGCCGACATCCGATGAATAGTTGTCAAAACGCTAAATGCGTCACAAATTTAATGTTACACTGCGTAAATTTTCTACAATAACCCCACGCAGGTAACAAAATGAGTGAAGCTGTTGAACAAAAATCCCGCGCTGAGGCAAATTCCCGACCTAACTGGTCGGCGGTATTTGCCGTGGCGTTCTGCGTTGCCTGCCTGATAACTGTTGAGTTTCTGCCCGTTAGCCTGTTAACGCCGATGGCGCAGGATCTGGGTATTTCGGAAGGTGTTGCCGGGCAATCGGTGACCGTGACGGCATTTGTCGCCATGTTCGCCAGCCTGTTTGTGACGCAAATTATTCAGGCGACCGATCGTCGCTACGTGGTGATCCTGTTTTCGGTGCTGCTGACGCTTTCCTGTCTGCTGGTTTCCTTTGCCAACTCTTTTTCGCTGCTGCTCATTGGCCGCGCCTGTCTCGGTCTGGCGCTTGGTGGCTTCTGGGCGATGTCGGCGTCGCTGACCATGCGTCTGGTTCCTGCACGTACGGTGCCGAAGGCGCTGTCGGTTATTTTTGGCGCAGTCTCCATCGCGCTGGTGATTGCTGCACCGCTGGGGAGCTTTTTGGGCGGCATCATCGGTTGGCGTAACGTATTTAATGCGGCGGCGGTGATGGGTGTGCTGTGCACGATTTGGGTGGTGAGATCGCTGCCATCGCTGCCTGGCGAGCCGTCGCACCAAAAACAAAATATGTTCAGTCTGCTGCAACGTCCGGGCGTGATGGCTGGCATGATCGCCATCTTTATGTCCTTTGCCGGGCAGTTCGCCTTCTTTACCTATATTCGCCCGATCTATATGAATCTGGCGGGCTTTGACGTTGATGGCCTGACGCTGGTGCTGCTGAGCTTCGGTATTGCCAGCTTTGTTGGTACGTCGCTTTCGTCGATGATTTTGAAGCGTTCGGTCAAACTGGCGTTAGCCGGTGCGCCACTGGTGCTGGCGCTCAGTGCACTGGTCCTGATTCTGTGGGGCAGTGACAAAGTGGTGGCGGCGGGTATTGCGATTATCTGGGGACTGTTGTTTGCGCTGGTACCGGTCGGCTGGTCGACGTGGATCACGCGCTCGCTTGCCGATCAGGCAGAAAAAGCCGGATCGGTGCAGGTCGCCGTGATCCAGCTTGCCAATACCTGTGGGGCTGCGGTGGGAGGCTATGCGCTCGATACTCTCGGACTGCTGTCGCCCCTGATGCTTTCCGGCAGCCTGATGCTGCTGACGGCACTTCTGGTGGCAGCAAAAGTTCGCATAAAGGGTATGCAATAAACTAAAGCTCGGTATGCCGGATCGTTATCCGGCATCCTGGTTATTTTTTTTAATTAAAACCATTGTTTTCGGCAGTATGGGCAAACCATTCGCCGCTCTTTTTCACCGTACGTTTTTGCGTTGCTAAATCTAACTGAACAAAACCGTAGCGGTTTTTATATCCGTTGAGCCAGGACCAGTTATCAATAAAAGTCCACATATGGTAGCCAAGACAATTACAACCTTCGCTGATGCCTTTATGTAGCCATTTAAGATGCTCAGAAACAAATTCAATGCGGTAGCTGTCGTTGATCTGGTCATGCTCAACGAAACGCTGCTCATTTTCCACGCCCATCCCGTTTTCAGAAATAAAACAGCGCGGGTTGCCGTAATTATCACGCAGATTAGTAATAATATCGTAAATACCTGGCTCATAAATTTCCCAGCCACGATAAGGGTTCATTTTCCGCCCCGGCATTTCGTAATAATCAAACAGCCACTCCGGCATAAACGGCGCGTTTGGATTGACGGCAGTATCACGACATTTCACGCGGCGCGGCTGATAATAATTGATACCGAGCAGGTCGATTTTCCCCTCGGCGATGAGCTGACTGTCGCCCGGCTGGCATACCGGTAACTGATCGTACTCTTTCAGCAGTTCGACCAGATCCGCCGGATATTCCCCTTTTAGTACCGGGTCAAGGAAGCTGCGGTTAAACAGCAGATCCGCATGGTGCGCGGCTTGCACATCCGCCGGGTGCTGAGAGCGTGGATAAGAGGGCGTCAGATTTAGGATCACACCGATCTCACCGCCGTAGTTTCCGGCGCGATACGCCCGCACCGCCGTGGAATGCGCCAGCACAGTGTTATACGCCACGGTGGCCGCGCGTTTGAAATCCACCACGTTTGGGTAATGGAAGTCATACAGATAGCCGCCTTCTACCGGAACAATCGGCTCGTTAAAGGTGAACCAGTGCTTCACCCGGTTGCCGAACAATGTAAAACACGTCTGTGCGTAGCGGCCAAACGCCTCAACCACCTCACGGTTTTCCCAGCCGCCTTTCTCCTGCATCACCATCGGCATGTCAAAGTGGAACAGGGTGATAAATGGCGTAATGCCTTGCGCCAGCAGCTCGTCGATGACGTTGTTATAGAAATCGACGGCCTCAGGATTCACCTCGCCAGTACCGTCCGGAATCAGTCGTGACCAACTGATTGAGGTGCGGAAGCTGTTGTGTTTCAGCTGTTTGAGCAGTGCGATGTCCTGTTTCCAGTGCTGATAAAACGTGGATGAGTTCGCCGGACCAACCCCCTGGTGGAAACGCCCTGGCTGGCGGTCGAACCACACGTCCCATGTTGTCTGGCTTTTGCCGCCATTCAGGCTATCCCCTTCGGTTTGCAGCGCCGAGCAGGCACTCCCCCACCAAAAGTTATCAGGAAAACGGTATCGCATTATCTTGCTCCTTGATGTATTTCACTTCCCTACACAATAGGCGATTTTGCTAAACAGAAACCGGTTACAGCGCTCGTTTTTCAATACGATAGTTACAAATCCGGGCATTCAACTTTGCCCAACGCTTCCCAGTAGTTGTTCTGGTTATTTCTTTGTATTGCCAGAATAGCCTCGCGGATATGCTGCTGATTACGTGTATCAGACATAATCGTTTTTTCCCACACGTCATCGGAGGGGGATCCCTGTGGGGTGCAAATCTTGCGTAAATCCTTTAATACGGTGTTTTTTTCATGAACAGACTGTAGAGAGCCGTAAGCCGAATCGGCCTGCGCTAAACCCGGCAGCGTGAAAAGAATGGCAATAAGCGGTAAAGCGGCTCGTTTCATGATAATAATCCTTGTTGTCGATGCGCATCATCTCAAGAGTAAGTGTAGACGGCATGCGCCTCACTCATCAGCCTGTGTTAATTTCTAAACAAATAATCAGCCAGAAGTTGTAGTTTTTCAGGAGGATAGGATGCAAATACAGATTACAGATACCATTACCGAAGACGATCAAAATGCCCTGCTTGCCGGATTGCGCGCCTACAACCGCCAGTTCCTGAGAACCACCAACTTTGGCGACCTGGCGGTGTACTGGCGCGATGAACGCAATGAAATTCTGGGCGGGTTGATTGGCAAAATCAAAGGCGAATGGCTGTGCATTGATTTCCTGTGGATGCATGATTCGCTGCGCAAAGGCGGTTATGGCACAAAATTGATGCAGGCTGCCGAGCAGACAGCGCGTGAGAGAGGATGCCTGCATGCGCTGGTGGACACGATGAGTTTCCAGGCGCTGCCGTTTTATCAGAAAAACGGCTATCAGCTGCAAATGACCCTCGATAACTTTCCGGAAACCGGCTCAGCGCGGCATTATTTGTCGAAAACGTTTTGATGACCGGAAGGTCTGGACGCCGCCTCACTGTCTTGCGTAGCAGAATAGTGTATGTTCTGAACAATCATTTATTTCTTAAGCGGTAAAGAGATGAGACGGATTGAGATAATACTGGGGGAGCTGGAACGGCTGACGCGAGGACTGAATCTTGCCCATCTGGCGCAGGAAACGGCGTTCACAGCGGAAGCTATCGGCTTTAACCTCGGACTGGCGCGCAACTCGGTCAGTAAAGATCTCAATCAGCTCTGGAACGACGGCCTGGCGATTAAAAGCCGCGGACGCCCGGTATTCTTTCTGCATCGTCAGGCGATTGAAACGCTGCTGGGGCGCAAACTCGATGAGTCCGAGCGCGAAGTGCAAACCGTTGCCGACCTGTTGCCTGTTCAGGAAAACCAGGCGACAGAGGATCCCTTTTCTGGCCTGATTGGTTACGATCGCAGCCTGCGCGACGCGGTGGAAAAAGGCCGCGCGGCGGTGCTGTATCCCCACGGACTGCACGTTCTGCTGACCGGTCCCTCCGGCGTCGGCAAAACCTTTTTTGCCGAACTGATGCACCGTTTCGCCTGCGAACGCGCAGTGGGAGCGTCGCCGCCGCTGGTTTACTTTAACTGCGCGGAATACGCCCATAACCCGGAGCTGCTTTCTTCGCACCTGTTTGGTCATCGACAGGGGGCATTTACCGGCGCAAATGAAAATAAACCCGGTCTGGTCGAACAGGCTGATGGCGGCTATCTCCTGCTCGATGAAGTGCATCGTCTGCCGTATGAAGGTCAGGAAAAGCTGTTTTCTATTCTCGACAAAGGTGAGTATCGCCCGCTGGGCTCAAGCGCCGTGGCGCGGTCAATCTCGGTTCGCCTGATTTGCGCCACCACCGAGCCGGTGAGTTCAGCATTGCTGCGCACTTTCCAGCGACGTATTCAGGTATGTATCGATTTGCCCGGCATCCGCCAGCGTTCGGTGGAAGAGCAGGTTGAACTGATCGTTGGCTTCTTACAGCGTGAGAGCCGCAAAATCGAGCGTACGATAAGCATCGACCGTACCTTGCTGCTCTGGCTGTTGAACAAGCCGCTGGAAGGCAATATTGGTCAGCTCAAGAGCGATATTCAGTTTCTCTGCGCCCAGGCCTGGGCTTCGGGAATGACGGAGCACAGCGATACGCTACAGTTGGATAAACGTCTGACCGAGATCCCCTTTAACGCCACGCCGGAACAACGTCTGCTGGTTGGCGCACTGTTCGAAGGCAAAGAGCATTTAAGCATCGATGCCCGCACGCTGCCCGCGCTGAAAAACTCGCTGGCGACCGGAGCCGAAATTGAAGAGAGCGATCTCTTCTACAGCTTCCTGACCCGCGAATATATCAACCTGCGTAACAGCAACGTGCCGCCAGCCGAAACGCTGGCAATCCTCAAAAACAAGCTCAGTTCGATATTTGAATATGGTCTCTATAGCCGCGACAGCGTGGCGCATCCTCCGCGCTATGGCGATCAGATTGAAGAGCGCGTCACGCTGCTGATCGGCTGCGTTGAACAGGTGCTTGGTTTTACGCTGCCGGAAAATCTGATTAACCCGCTGCGCAAACACTTCCTGGCGCTGATTGGCTATGTGCAGCGCGGCCTTATTCCGCAACTTTATTCTTCCAGCCTGATCCTCGATCGCTGCAAAGATGAATATGATAACGCCACGCTGCTATGCCGGAAAATCAATGAACTACTGCATATTCAATGTCCGGCGACGGAAGTGGTCTGGCTGTGCCTGTTCCTCAAAGAGTGTCGCCATTACCGCCAACGGATTGACGCCAGTCCGGACTGCGGGGTGATTTTGATTGCCCACGGTGCGACGACGGCGACAAGTCAGGCGCAGTAAGTGAATCGCGTGCTGGAGCGCGAGGTGTTCAGCGCTATCGATATGCCTTTCGAGCAGTCGGTGCATGACACGCTGGAAGCTTTGACACAGATGATCCAGACCCGAAAATATCGCCGGTTGATCCTGATGGTGGATATTGGCTCGCTGGTCCATTTTGGCAGTACGATCAGCAAATTATTTCAGATAGACGTTCTGCTGATGCCCAATATTACGCTCACCAGCCTGCTGGAAATCGGGCTGGATTTAAGCTACGAAACCAGCGACTTGCCGCAGCTGGCGGCGTTGATGCAGAGCAAAAATATTCCCTGTCAGCTCTGTACGCCGCAGCAGGAAAATAGCGGTAAAGTGCTGGTTATCTCCTGCATCACCGGGATGGGGACGGCAGAAAAAATCAAAAAGGTGCTGGAAGAGAGCTTCGGTGAGTTGATGTCGCAGGATACGCGGATGGTGATCCTCGATTACAACGAAGTCCGCAGTCTGGAGCGCGTGCAGCAGGCGATTAACGCCAGTGAACGCCTGGCGGGAATAGTGGGCACTTTCCAGCCAGGACTGCCGGATATTCCGTTTATCTCGCTCGAGGAGCTGTTCTCTGAGCAAGGCCCCGAGCTGGTACTCAGCCTGCTGACGCCAGATCTCTCCAGCAGCGAACGCCGTCTGGAGATGGAGCGCAGCGCGATGCGCTTTATCAGCGCGTTGACCATGGAGAGCATCATTAACCATATTTCGGTGCTCAACCCGCAGCGTATTCTCAAAGAGATGGAAGGCGTGCTGAACCATCTGACCACCGCGCTTTCGCTCAAACCGAGTCGTCAGGTGACACTGCGCTTCCTGATCCACTGCTGCTGTATGGTCGAGCGTATCGTGATTAACCGCAAACCGTTACAGATGGCGCTGGAGAACAAGCCGGATCTGGATAATCGCGCGTTTAGTGTCATTAAATCTGCTTTCCTGCCGATCGAAGAGGCCTATGCCATTCGCTTATCGGACGCGGAATATTTTTATATCTACGAACTGCTGTATAGCTAATCCCTTTACTGGCGCGGCTTTCTGCTCCGCCAGCACTCATCTCTTCCCTGCGTGACACAAATTCTGGCACAGCCTTTGCTCTGTTTACCTATGTCTATGTAATCGAGCCAGGAGGCCATTTTGACTACCACTGAATCCTTGCCCCAGATCCTGCTGCTGACCCATGGCGGCTGGGGGCAACAGCTTTGCAACAGCCTGCGCATGGTGATGGGTGAAATCAAAGGCGTGACGGAAATTGCGCTGATGCCCGTTGATACGCTCGGCGAGTTTTACCAGCGCGTTGAAGCTGTGGTGAAAACCATGCCGGAAGGTTCACTGATCCTGACTGATTTTATTGGCGGCACCACCTCTAACGTGGCGGCGCGGCTGAGTGCCGATTACCCGGTGGCAGTGATTTCCGGGCTCAATGCCTCTTTGCTGCTGGAGGCGCTCGACAAACGCGAGCATGGCCAGTTGACCACCTGCGTGGCTGAACTGGTCGAGGCCGGGCGTAGCAGTTGCCTGGACGTTGTCGCCCACGTGCGTCAATTACAACAATCACAATAAGGAATAAACATCATGGCAAACATCGTCTTATGTCGTATCGATAGCCGTCTGATTCATGGACAAGTGGTGACTAAATGGGTTGGACAATCTCAGGCCAACCGGATTGCGGTGGTCAGCGATGAGCTGGATGCCGATCCGTTTATGAAAAACATCTACCTGATGGCCGCGCCGCCAAACATCAAAGTGGATTGTTTCGGTAACCAAAGTTTTGCGGCAGCCTGGAAAGAAAACCAGCTTGGTGACGGCAAAGTGCTGGTGCTGTTCCCTTCTCTGGCGGCGGTTCAGGAAGCGGTCCAGTTGGGGTTTGACGTCACTACCATTCAGGTCGGTGGACTGGGCGGCGGGCCAAACCGCAAAGCGGTATTCCAGAACATTACGCTGGATGAAAAAGACGTCGGCATTCTGAGCGACCTGAAAAATCGTGGGATTCAGGTGTTCTTCCAGACTATCCCGGAAGATAAGCCGCAGTCGCTGGACGATATCCTGAAAAAATTCTAATTCTTTGATAACAGGGTACTTAACTATGGATACTTTAGTCTTTGCAAGCCTGATGGGGTTGTATTACTGGTTTGCCCGATTACGCCTTGGCTACACCTTCTCCGCCATGCTGCTACAGCCCGTCGTGATTGCCGTATTCGTTGGCCTGCTGTTAGGCAACATGGAAACGGCGATGATCATCGGTGCAGGCATGCAGCTGGTTTATCTCGGCGTGACCTCTACGCCAGGCGGTAACGTGCCCTCTGATCCAGCGCTGGCCGCCTGTATTTCAATTCCTATCGCCGTGAAGGCCGGAATGGACCCGAACCTGGCTATCGCGCTGGCGATCCCGTTTGGCGTCATCGGCGTGTTCCTCGACCAGTTGCGCCGCACGTTAAACGCAGCGTGGGTGCATATGGCCGACAAACATGCAGAAACGGCCAACATGGCGGGCATTATGCGCTGTGCATTCCTCTACCCGGCGTTGCTTGGCCTTGTACTGCGTTTCCCGGTGGTGTTCGCCGCCAACTATTTTGGTCAGGACGTGGTGGAAAGCTTCCTCAAGCTGATGCCGCACTGGCTGACGCACTCCTTTGAAATTATGGGCGGCATTCTGCCAGCGCTGGGCTTCGCTATCACCATTATGGTGATCGGTAAAAAGAGCCTGCTGCCGTGGTTTATCGGCGGATTCTTCGCAGTGCTGTACCTGAAGGTGGACATCATGGCGATGGCAATCTTTGGTACCTGCGTGGCCTTCCTGATTAAAGGTCTGGCGAAAAATGAAGGAGCAGCATGATGAGCAACGACGTAATGCAACATGAACTGGTGGAGCGTGCGCGTGAAAGCGGCACGCTGACCAAAGCAGACATCACCAAAGCCTGGTTTATCTACTGGCTGGGCGCGGAAGTCTCCAGCTCCTATGAGCGTTTGCAGAGCCTGATTTTCTGCGCCTCGATGACGCCGATCATCAAAAAGCTCTACCCGCAAAAAGAGGAACAGGTAGAAGCGCTGAAACGCCATCTGAACTTCTTCAACTCAGAGCAGACGTTCGGGGCGGTAATTCAGGGGATCTCCATTGCGATGGAGGAACAGAAAACCCGCGGCGAGCCGATCAGCGATGCCTCAATTACCGGGATTAAAACCGGGCTAATGGGACCGCTGGCGGGGATGGGAGACTCCATCATCTGGGCCGCCGTGATGCCGCTGTTAATTGCTATTTTCATCCCATTCGCCGCCAATGGCAGCGCGATGGGCGGAATTGTACCGTTAATCCTCTACCCGGCCATTACGCTGGCAATCAGCTATGGCATGGTGCACAAAGGCTATACGCTGGGACGCGACTCGATAATTGGTCTGCTGCAGGGAGGGCGAATTAAGGAACTGATCTACGGCGCGAACGTGTTGGGCCTGATCATGATGGGCGCGCTGTCGGCAAGCTACGTCAAGATCACCACGCCGTTAAAACTCAGCGCCCTGAAAGGCTCTGAAGTGGTGGTCCAGCAAATCCTCGACTCTATTGCCCCCGGCCTGCTGCCGCTGGCGGCGGTGTTCGCCATCTACTTCTATCTGGTGAAGAAAGGACCGCGTTACACCACGATTTTGCTGTCGATTGTCGCGCTCAGCGTGGTCTGTTCGCTGCTGGGAGTGTTGTAAGCCATGACACAGAATATCTATCAACAACTGGGGCTAAAACAGGTGATTAACGCCTGCGGCAAAATGACGATTCTGGGCGTTTCCAGCGTCGCGCCGGAAGTGATGCAGGCCACCGCGCGGGCAGCCTCGGCCTTTGTTGAAATTGACCGGCTGGTGGACCGTACCGGTGAATTGGTTTCCCGCTACACCGGCGCGGAGGACAGCTATGTTACTTCGTGCGCCTCGGCAGGTATTGCGATATCCGTTGCCGCCGCCATTACGCGCGGCGACCAGGCGCGAGTCACGTTGATGCCGGATAGCGCGGGTATGGCCAATGAAGTGGTCATGCTGCGCGGGCATAACGTGGATTACGGTGCGCCGATCACCAGCGCGATTCGCTTAGGGGGAGGGCGCGTGGTGGAGGTTGGCTCGAGTAATCTGGCGGCCCGCTGGCAGCTGGAGAGCGCGATTACCGACAACACCGCCGCGCTGCTGTATGTGAAATCGCACCACTGCGTGCAGAAAGGCATGTTGAGCATTGCAGACTTCGTACGGGTTGCGCAGGTTCATAACCTGCCGCTGATTGTCGATGCCGCCGCCGAGGAAGACTTACACGCCTGGGTGGCGAGCGGGGCGGATATGGTGGTCTACAGCGGAGCAAAAGCCTTTAACGCGCCGACCTCCGGGTTTATCACCGGGAAGAAACAGTGGATTGCCGCGTGTAAAGCGCAGCACCACGGAATTGCCCGGGCGATGAAGATCGGCAAAGAGAATATGGTCGGGCTGGTGTATGCCCTGGAAAACTATCATCAGGGGCAAACCGTGGTCACCGCCGAAGAGCTTCGCCCCGTGGCGCAGGCGATTTCAGCGATTCGCGGACTGGATGCGGATATTGAGCAGGACGAAGCCGGGCGCGCCATCTGGCGGATTCGTATTCGGGTGAATGCACAAGAGCTGGGGATGGATGCTTACGCCGTAGAAGCGCAGCTGCGAGAGGGTGATATCGCGATTTACGCTCGCCGTTACAACCTTCATCAGGGCGTCTTTAGTCTTGACCCGCGTACGGTCGCAGAAGGGGAAATGGCACTGATCGTGGCCCGACTAAAGGAGATTGCAGACCATGCAGCACATTAATTTTTATCGCAATAAAGTGGCTATTAACGTGCTGGCGAAGGATATCGCCAACGCCCGGGAAATCTATGACGCTGCCGAAGGTCACGCGGTGATCGGCATTCTTTCGGCGCAGTTTGCCTCGGTTGAGGAAGGGGTTAAGGAAGTAAAACGCTGGATGGTCCACGTGCCGTCGATTTCCGTGGGGCTGGGGGCGGGCGACCCGGCGCAGTATTACAAAGCGGCGATGATTGCCTCACGGGTCCATCCGGCACACGTCAACCAGACCTTTACCGGTTGTGGGTTTGCGGCAGGCGCGCTGGCCGCAACGGGCGGTGAACAGACCCATATCAACGCGTTAGTCAGTCCCACGGGCACGCCGGGGGAAGTGTTGATCTCCACCGGGGTCAGCAGCAGCCAGGGCACGCCAGCCCGCGTTTCCTGCGATGCCGCAGTGCGCATGATGCTGGACTCTGGCGCGCATGCCGCGAAGTTCTTCCCTATGGGCGGTGAGAAATCGTTGCCTGAGCTGTACTCACTGGCGACGACAGCGGCACGCAACGGCATGACGTTGATTGAACCGACCGGCGGTATCGATCTCGATAACTTCGGCATTATCCTGCAATCCTGTCTGGAAGCAGGAGTACCGCGCGTCATGCCACATGTTTACAGCTCGATTATCGACCCACAGACCGGTAATACCCGGCCTGCAGATATCATCAGGTTGATGGAGATAGTCAAAGCCCTGGTGTGATGTTGCCATCGTTGGAGAGCGAAAAGAGAATGCCCGGAGGTGCTCACGCCTACCGGGTATTTTTGCGAACATCATTCATGGAAAATGAATGCATTGCAGCAGCATCTATTTATCCTCGAAAGCGCCTCGCAAAGGGGTAATTTCCCTGATGTGGTCTGTGCCACTGGCGAGTAATGTCCCGTCATCTTGTTCTTCCGGTGACGGACCGCCATGCAAAAACCAACAACATCTACACCGCATGATGCGGTGTTTAAAAAATTCTTAGGCCATCCAGATACGGCGCGGGATTTTCTTGATACCTATCTTCCTTCGTCATTACATGAGCTTTGCGATCTGGATACACTGAAACTGGAACCCGGGAGTTTTATTGAGGAGGATCTGCGTGCCAGTTATTCCGATGTTCTGTGGTCGCTAAAAACTAGAACCGGTAAAGGCTATATCTACGCGTTGATTGAACACCAGAGTTCATCGGATGTTCATATGGCATTTCGGATGATGCGTTACGCCATTGCCGCGATGCAAAATCACCTTGATGCAGGACACAAAACGCTGCCACTGGTGGTGCCAATACTTTTTTACCATGGCGTTGACAGCCCGTATCCGTACTCGCTGTGTTGGTTGGATGAATTTGACGATCCAGAAACCGCACGGCAGCTTTATGGTTCTGCCTTCCCGCTGGTAGACATTACGGCGCTGTCTGATGATGAGATTATGCAGCATCGGCGGATGGCGCTACTTGAGCTTGTCCAGAAGCATATACGTGAACGTGACCTGATGGTGCTGGTGGATAACCTGGTTGCTCTGCTGGTTAAGGGATACGCTAATGACAGCCAGGTAGAAACGCTATTTAATTATCTGATGCAGTCTGGCAGCGCACCGCGTTTCGAGGCGTTTATTCGCGAGGTGGCTTTACGCGTTCCCCAACACAAGGAGAGATTAATGACGATTGCAGAATGTTTACGTGAATCAGGGCGAAGAACGGGTCATTACAGTGGCTTACAAGAGGGATTACAAAAGGGCAAGATTGAAGGCAAACAAGACGAAGCGTTGCGGATAGCCCATGCCATGCTGGAGAAGGGGATCGATCGTGAACTGGTGCTAATTATCACCGGGCTTTCAAGTGATGAACTAACGGCATCTTCCGACTAATGTATCTTTTTCCCGTTATGCTTTTTTCTTCTTGCTGATGCTTTTTCGTTTTTTAAACCGCAGCGGCCTTGCCGCTATAGTCATTTCATTACTCATCAGGCGGTTATTGCAAAAGGATAAAACGTGAAGCTGAAGATACCTTTTTTCGGGGCAGGGGCGGCGGTATTACTGGCGGGATTATTGCTGGCAGGATGCGATCAACAGAGCAGTGATGCAAAGCATATCAAAGTGGGTGTGATTAACGGTGCCGAGCAGGATGTGGCGGAGGTCGCGAAGAAAGTCGCTAAAGAAAAATATGGCCTTGAGGTGGAGCTGGTGGGTTTTAGCGGTTCTCTGCTGCCCAACGATGCCACTAATCATGGTGAGCTGGATGCCAATGTCTTCCAGCATCGTCCGTTCCTCGAACAAGATAATAAAGCACATGACTATAAGCTGGTTGCGGTGGGCAATACCTTTGTGTTCCCGATGGCAGGGTATTCGAAGAAAATCAAAACCGTCGCTGAACTTAAAGACGGTTCAACGATTGCGATACCTAACGATCCAACCAACCTCGGGCGGGCGCTGTTGCTGCTGCAAAAAGAAAAGTTAATCACGCTGAAAGCAAATACAGGCCTGCTGCCCACGGCGCTGGATATTACTGATAATCCGCGACACCTGAATATTATGGAACTGGAAGGCGCGCAGCTGCCGCGCGTGCTGGACGATCAGAAAGTGGATGTGGCGATTATCAGTACCACCTACATCCAGCAAACCGGGCTTTCTCCGGTACATGACAGCGTATTTATTGAAGACAAAAACTCACCCTACGTGAACATCCTGGTGGCGCGAGAAGACAACAAAGATGCCGGGAATGTGAAAGAATTCCTGCAATCTTATCAGTCACCGGAAGTGGCAAAGGCGGCAGAAACTATCTTTAACGGCGGCGCGGTTCCGGGCTGGTAATCGTGACCCGTTGCCGCGCCGGTTGGGGTTAAACCGCTCTGGCGCGGCGACGTGAGTCCATTGAGATCAGCACTACCGATGAGAGGATCAAAAGCGTGCCCAGCCAGTCAGGCAGGGTAAAGGTAATACCTAACAACAGTAGTGACAGCAACGCGCTGCTCAACGGTTCTGCGCAGCTTAAAATGCTCGCCTTCGGCCCACCAATCATCTGCGCGCCTTTCAGGTACAGGCTAAACGTGAGCGACGTACCGATGACCACCAGATAGAAAAACGCCAGAATCAAACTGCCATTAACCACGAAGTTTGTTCCCTCTCCGGCATAGAACGGGAGCAGGATCAGGCCGCCTATCAACATGCTCCAGCCGACAATCGGCAGCGTGCCGTAACGCGCGATAAGCGTTGAGGGGTAGGTGGTATAAAACGCGGCGGCAAACGCCGAAGCAATTCCCCAGAACAGCGCGGCAGGTGAAATAGACAGCGACGTTGGGTTACCGTGGGTGACCAGTAAGAAGGTGCCGATGAGCGAGGTGAAGATTGCGGTCAGCACTAAAATCCCCGGTCGTGCTTTGCGCACCACGGAAAACCACGCCACGATAATGGTCGGTGACAAAAATTGCAGCACCGTCGCGGTGGCGGCGTTGGATTTTTCAATGGTCAGCAGAAAGGTGAGCTGTACGGTGAGCGCTCCAACTACGGAAAAAATCAGCAGGCTGATGGCGTCTTTGCGGTTTTTGATAATGGAGAACACTTTGTCGCCGTGAACGAAAGAGAGCATCAGCAGAATCAGCCCGGCGAAAATCAGACGTGTCATGGTCAGAAACTGCGACGACATCTGACTTTGCTCCATGATGTACTGCGCGCAAACGCCTGAACTTCCCCACAATACGGCGGCAATCAGGACGTTCATCATCCCTCTTCTGGTGGAACTCATCTTTCCCTCGGCATGTTGTTTTGTTTTATTTGTGTGCAGGCATCATAGCAGAGATAGCGAAGCGAGTGAGACATGACTGGTGTAGCCCCCCACGCGGCAGGGGGCTTCGGCAGTTATTTTATGGCGCAATCGGCGTCAGATAATCCAGCCGTAGCGGTTCGGCTAGCAGATCGTTCATTTGTAGAATGAACGCCTGGAAATGTGGCAGAGCGATATGCTCGTCCAGACCGGCCTGACCGTGCCAGGATTCGCGTACGTAGAATACATCCGGCGTGTCGCGTAACTGGAACAGGGCATATTCAATATTGCCCGGCTCCCGGCGAGTAGGCAGTAACAGAGCCTGCAGTGCCTGTTTCAGTGCATCGATTTTCCCTGGTTTGGCTTTCAGTACCGCAATAATTGAAATCACTTCTGAATCGGACATGTTAAAACCCCTCCAGCACAATCTTGCCGACCGAGCGACCGGTTTCAATTTGCGCGTGGGCTTTTTGCAGATTCGCCGCAGTGATCGCGCCAAAATGCTCGCCCAGCGTGGTGCGGAGGGTGTTGCTGTCGATCAGCTGTGCCACGCGGGTCAGTAACTGATGCTGCGCAATGATGTCGTGGGTTGTAAACATCGAACGGGTAAACATAAACTCCCAGTGCAGCGAAATGCTTTTGGCCTTCAGCGGACGGGCATCGAGGAATTCAGGATCGTCAATCAGCGCCAGTTTACCCTGTGGTGCCAGTGCGGCAATAATTTGTTGATAATGCTGCTCAGTGTTGTTCAGGCTGGCAACGTGCGTCACCGCCTTAACCCCTATCCGTGCCAGCTCTTCCGTCAGCGGCTTGCTGTGGTCAATGACATGATGAGCGCCTGCTTCACGTACCCATTTCTGGCTTTGCGGACGTGATGCGGTGCCGATGACGGTCATTTTAGTCAGCTTACTGGCCAGTTGCGTCAGGATAGAACCGACGCCGCCAGCCGCGCCAACGATCAGCAACACATCATCTTCATTGCCGTTTTCCTCAACGCCCAGACGGTCAAACAGCATTTCCCAGGCGGTGATCGCGGTCAGCGGCAGCGCCGCCGCAGAGGCGTTATCGAGTGATTGTGGCTTCAGCGCGGTAATACGTTCATCAACCAGCTGAAATTCACTGTTACTGCCAGCGCGACCCAGCGCACCGGCGTACCAGACTTCATCGCCCGGTGAGAACAGGGTGACGGCTTCACCCACGGATTTCACCACGCCCACGGCATCCCAGCCCAGCACGCGCGGCACATCAGCGTTAAAACCTTCGCGAACCTTGGTATCAACGGGGTTGACAGAAATGGCCTTCACTTCAACCAGCAGATCGTGCCCGGTGGCATCCGGCACGGGCAGGTCAATCTCTTGTAAAAATTCAATGTTATTGCCGTTGGTCGCGGCGCGGGTAATAGCGATGGTTTTCATAATCTCTCCGGTTCAGAAACCTTATCTCTGTTGAATAATTCGATGGTAAACCGGCAGCAGAACGGGAAAAATAGCCCTACGGCGACAGGACTTATACTCGGGGAGTGAAAATGTTCCGGCTTGAAGATCTCACGTTGTTTGTCCGCGCCGCGGCGCTGAACAGTTTTAGCGATGCCGCGCGCGAAGTCGGCGTTCAGCCTGCTCAGGTCAGCTCCGCCATCAAGCGTCTGGAGTCTACGTTGGCTATCCGCTTGTTCGCCCGCTCCACGCGCAGCCTGCGCCTGACGCCGGAGGGCGAGGTCTGGCTACCCTATGCCCGCCAGATGCTGGACGTGATGCATGCCGGGCTGCAAAAAATTCAGACCCCAGAAGATGAAGTGTCTGGCACGCTGCAAATTGCTGTGCCTTCCGATCTTGGCCGTAACCTGCTGCTGCCGGTCTTTCAGTCGTTTCGACGCCGATATCCCGCGCTGCGCCTGCGGATTTTTTTCTCCGATCAGGTGACGGATGTCTTTAAAGACCCCGTCGATGTTGCGTTTCGCTATGGCAATACCGAAGACGCGTCTTACATTGCCCTGCCCGTGGTGCCGGGGAACCGACGTGTGCTGGTGGCCTCACCGGATTGGGTTGCACAAAACGGTGCGCCGCAAAGCCCGGGTGACTTAGCGCAGCTCAACGCCATGACCTTCGTATTACGCGGCCGTCTGCACGATCGCTGGACGTTTACGCGCAACGGCGAGGTCAGTAGTGTGCAGGTTAACGGCACCATTATGAGCGACGATGCGGAAGTGATCCGACGCCTGGCAATTGCCGGGGAAGGTGTGGCGTACAAGTCGTGGCTGGATGTCAGTGAGGATGTGCGTGACGGTCGATTACAACTGCTGATGCCGGATTATCAGGGGGAGAAAGTCCCGCTGAATATGATTTGCCCGCATCGGAAGCAGCTTTCAACGGCGGTCCGTCTGCTGCACGACGCAGTGAAGGCGCGGTGTGAAATGCTGGCGCAAAGCTAATAAGCGCTTTACGCCAGAATACTATCGCGTCGCTACTCAGTCTTTTTTCGCCGCGTTGGCAAAGAAAATATCAGACTGAATGTCTTTGGTGCGGATGGTAAATAGCTGATTAGTCAGATCTTCCGTCAGCTTCTCGGCGTCGGCCATGATGCGCAGGTTGAAGTCATTCAGCATCTTATCGGCGGCTGGTTTATCGGTTTTCGCCATCTTCAGATACTCTGCTTCGACCTCTTTTTGCTCCTTCGCCACTTTGTCTTCCCATGCTTTGTAGGCTTTTTTGACGATTGGCGCGAGCTTCGGATAATCGGTCATCGTCAGCGTTTGTAATTTACGATATTTCCAGTAGATAGACTGATCGTCCGCTTTATCGGTACCCATCGTATAGTTAGCCGGATACGCTTTCAGGCCGCTGTAGTACGGAACAAAGGCGGTGAGATCAGCCATGCCCAAACCAATGTAGGTCGTTTCACCGATCTCTTTTGGCAACCACGGACGGACCTGCATAACATGCGCTTCATAGGTGCGGAAGACGCTGACCGGACGCCATGGTTCTTTGCCATTCAGACCGTTGGTGTAGGGGTCATGGCTGGTGCCTTCATAATGGTTACGCAGTACGGCCTTCACATCGTCCAGCGTCATTTTCTTCTCTGGCGTCATGAAGACCGGGAATTCACGCCCTTTGGCCATATCCTGGTTTACGGAAGGATTGAACTCTTTCTGGATGGTCCATACGCGAGGGTCGTTATACGTGCGGTCACGCTCGTCATCACGGGTATAGGCTTTGGAGAAGTTGAATTTGCCATCTTTCGCCGGTTCGTACAGACCCTTTTCGGTCGCAAATTGAATCAGGTTTTTTGACGCCATCATGTCCGGGTTTTTCGGATCGTAATCCTGTAAGCGGCCCTGGTTACCGGTGGCAAAATACTGGTTATTTGGCAGACGCTGCGCCATCCACTGATGGCCGCTGCCGGTTTCCAGATACCAGATCTCGTTATCGTCGACAACGGCAACGCCAAAGCCTTCGCCTGCGCCGACGGTCTCAACGATATGGCCCAATAGCGCCACGGCTTCACGCGCGGTTTTACTCTGCGACAGCAGAATATCCGGGATATCGTCTTCGGTGATCCCTTTATCTTCAACGTACGGGTCGGCGGCCAGCGCTTTTGGTGAGGCAAAAATAGATTCTGTCCCGCTCACGCCAACGCCCAGTTCGTTAAATCCGGTCGCGCCGTGCAGTTGGGTTTTCCAGTTTGGAACCGTGGTATAACGCAGAGAGTTTTTGGGTAGCGGCCAGGTAAAGTCATTCGCACCGTTATGTGCTTTGGTGCTGTATACCCCTGTCTGATTCTGTTTTGCCGGGTGAATGACAAAATGTTGCGCTTTCAGGGCATCGCTGTCAGCGCTACGGGCAACCAGCATCGAGCCGTCCGCTGATGCTTCGTTACCGACCAGCAGGGTCGTACAAGCAAAACCTGATGAAACAACGGCCAAGTTTATAGAAAGTGCAATCAGGCACTTTTTAAAAGTAAACATTACGTATCCCTCATATGTACGCCAAAAATACACCGGAAACATACCGTTTCCTGAAATGCGATAACGTCTGAACCCTCAGACATTGCTCGCGAGAGAGATAAACGCCCCTGCCCACGCCTTCTCCAAATATCCATCCGTAGATTGAAGTCTTCTGGGCAAAATAAAACGCCCATTTCGCTTAATTATTACGCAATAGATATCGTGATATTCAGGATGTTTCCTGATTCGGGATGAAGAATAGCAATGGGTTATTAGAGGATTCAGTGACCCATGTCGCGTAAGTCGATGATGGCAAATATGAATTCCATTGAGGGGGCGTGATTTTTGTTTCCGGATATGACGTTACTTTTTACGGCAATACAACGAAGGAACAGTGGAACTCGCCACTATCCACGCCCCTTTATACTCCTCCATAACCAGACTCAGGCGCTGTCCGGTTTCGCGATAAAAACTGGGCAACGTCTCGTTGATATCGTCTTTATCGGCGGAGTCTGAGAAGGTTTTGACCAGTTGCGTCGACTGCAGTATGCGCGCGTCGTGGTGCTGGGTATAGGTAAAATAGATATTCCTGCTAATACCTGTGACGTGACGTCCGTACAGTTTTCCGGTTAAGGTTGCCAGCCCCTGATGGTCGTACAGCCGATATGACACCGTGCCGGTAAAGCGGTTGCTGCCAATATTCCACTCCACGTTACCGACGCAGTTCAACGGTCTGTCGGCGTAGCGTGAATACCATAGCCAGGCGCCCGAACCCAGCATCAATACCACGCCAATCGCCAGCAGGATAAGATTGTGTATTTTGTTCATTTCCCGCGCATCCAGTAGTAATGAGTAGAACAAAACGCGTGAACATCTATCCGCGCATCCTTATCGCATACAAAGGCCACCATCCTCTGTGCCTTACGGTAACCTGAAAGAAACACATGTTTGTTATATTCACAAAGATCGGGATGCGATTGCATCAGGCTGAAATAGCTTTCCAGATTGTGTTCATTCGGTGAGTAATAAATTTTACAGTTTTCCTGTGAGGGAATTTGCATAGAAACCGACACGAATTTACTAAACGGCATGACAGGTCGAGTCTGATACCAAACCAGCCAGATAATCAGAGTAGTAATAATCACTCCGGTGGTTAAGAAAATGTTCCACCAGGGAATCGACGTTGCTACTTGCGGTGGAGAGGGCATTTCCTCGGGATCGTTGTTTTCCTTAATAAATGGTGCTAAAGGGGGCTCAGTTTGGGAATGTGTGATCGTCTCCACATGCGTACTCTCATTTAATCTGAGTCCACGCCGGGAAATAGTTTTGACTGTATCACGGGGCAACCCGACATCCGCCAGTGCATTGCGCAACGTCAAAATTGCCTGGTAAAAAGTATTGGTCGTGGTCACATTGTTTCTTTCTCCCCAACCTACTTTGAGCAGCGTGCTCTGAGAAACAATGTCACTTGCGTGAGTAATTAAATAGAGAAAACAGAGCGAGGCTGGGATCTGCAGTTGAATTGCTCGCCCTGTCTGTCGATTGACCAGGCTTTTGTTATCAGGATTAAATTCGACCAACTGGTTGATAAGGTACAATGCCCGGCCCTCAGTAACGAAACGTCTCATATGTTGCATCAACATACCCATTTAATATTACATCGAAATGGATAAGACGCCTCTACCTTTGTACTTGATCAAAGATAAGAGTTTTACTCTTAATAATTAAATCCTTTTAATACAATGAGTTATAGTGGCTATATCTTAGGTGATAATTAACTAAGGTTAAATAATAAGAATTAATTACAGGTTTATCTGATTAGCTATTATATTTATCCCACAACATCACAAAGGTTTCTGGTTTTTAGGAATTTTGTGATTTACTAAAATCATTTCGCAAGGTTTTGTTTTAGCAAATAGTGCTGTATTTACGTTTACCGTGATGTCTGGATTTGTGTATAAAACTCCTAATATATGGGCTTTTAATCTGAGATAAAGCTCCGTAATACTTATCAACATAACGACATTTACAGTTGGAGATTATTTTTCTATAGGATTTTATAACATTTTTACCACTCGACTGTTATTAGCGAAAACGGATTTCACCACCTGTCGGATTGACACATTTATTTACCGATGAAATATTTATGGAAAATAACAGGGGCATAGTAGATGAAGAGAAAGCCGCTACAGAGTGTTCGTTGCATAAGCTGTGAATTATCCTGTGAATTATTTCCGGATGCTGCCGTACGCGCACAATACTGCCACCGTGCCGCTTTTGCTGTCTGGCCAGAGGGTAATGATTATTTGAAGAAAGGTATTATTGAAAAGCTTTTACTTAATAATCACAATCATTTATCCCATGGATTTATTTTTATCGATTTTTCATTCCCGAATTTGCGTCTGTTCACCGATCCGCAATGGGTGGATCGCCTGACGCAGAGTGGTATGCATATTGTATTGATAGCGGATCGGATCCTGACGCCGTTAGCCAATTACTGGTTATCGAAAAGCAATAAAATTCAAGGGATTATTTATTCCAGTGATAGTGATGAAGTTCAGCATCAGAAAATACGTCGCTTATTCCGGGGGCATCTCGCCAACAGCAAACGTGGGCGTTCATTGAATTATACGGAAATGATATTACTCAAGCGATTTATTTCAGGGATAAGTATTCAGCAAATTACCCGAATAGATAATATTGATGTTAAGAGAATATATGTCTACAAACTTCGACTTGAAGATAAGTTAGGCCTAAGTATTCATAAAATACTCTCTAACATTTTATAGCTGATTCTCATTTTTATTATTTCCACATCATCGCGATGTGGTGGACGCTCTACGCCTGATAGCAGGAGGCTAATATGCCAAATCCCAAATCTTACTCTCGTATTGCCATCGCGGTTTCAGCCGCATTAACTTCTATGGTATTTTCGGCCCATGCAGCCTGGATTGATGTTGATAGTCTTCCTTCCAGCGGTCTGGTTAGCAGTCTGCCCCCGGAGTTGCAGGCTTTATTTCCTGCACAGGCGAATGCCAGTTTCGCTAAAACCAGCGCGACGCCGAATTATGTTTATCAGTGGAGTGCCGGCACCATTCCCGTTTTTGGTCATGGATTAACGCTGAATGGGCCTGGAGCTGAAGCCTTCGAACACTCTATTACCGTTATTCAGAACAGTGCGACGGGTAGCCCGGGCGTTATTTTCGGTGACGACCTGACGATCCGCACGCAGTCGAAGAATGCCGCTAATAATGGTAAGGATGTTGATGGTATCCGCACGCACGGGGGCAATTCGCCGGATAACCCGGTCTTTATCATCACCGGAGATCGCACCAGCATCTATGTGGACGGTCAGGATGGTGACGGCATTAACGCCGGTTACAGCGCCTATAATCAGGGGCAGGGTTGGAAAGGTTCGGCCAATATTTACGTTGGCGACGATCTGTATATTCAAACCACCGGTTATCAGGGGCGTGGGATCACTGCAAACGCGATGAGAGACGAAACGCAGGCCAAAAATACGATTGTCGTCGGCGACCGGGCACACATTGTGACGATAGGTGACAGTTCAGAAGGTCTTCGCACCGGGCAGAGCGGCTCCTCGATCCGCCTTGGTGATGGTGCCACTATCGAGACGTCGGGTGCTTCCTCAACAGGGATCTATGCCGCCTCATCTTCCAAAACGGAACTGGGCAACAATGCCACGATTACGGTCAACGGCGTCAGCGCACATGCGGTTTATTCCACCAATGCGACGGTGAATCTCGGCGAAAACGCGACGATCAACGTAAACAATTCGGCCAAAGCGGCGTCATACAGCAAAGCGCCACGCGGCCTGTATGCGGCTTCACGCGGTGCGATAAACCTGGCGGGCGGCGCTGCCATTACCATGGCGGGAAATCACAGCAATGAAAGTTATGCCATCAGCACCGAAACGGGCGGCTCCGTAGACGGCTCCGCAGGTGGGCGCTTCCTTATCGACGGCGATCTTCACGCCGCCGGCGCGACTGCCGCGAACAGCAGCCTGCCACAGCAAAACAGTACCATTACGCTCAATATGACCGACAACTCGTTGTGGAGTGGGGCGTCATACATCACCAGCGTCACGGCCGGAACGGGTGTTATCTCGCTGCAAATGAGCGATGCGACCTGGAACATGACCAACAGCTCAACGCTTACTGACCTGACGCTGAACGGCGGGTCCGTGGTGAACTTTGGCCATGCTGACGGAGAACCGTGGCAGACGCTTACCATTAATGAAGATTTCACCGGCAACGGCGGCAAACTGGTTTTCAATACCGTCCTGAATGACGATGCCTCCGAAACCGACAAGCTGAAAGTGCTCGGCAATACCGCCGGTAACGCGTTTGTGGCGGTGAATAATATTGGCGGAACCGGGGCACAAACTGTTGAAGGTATTGAGATTATTGAAGTGGCCGGTAATTCTGACGGCACTTTTGAGAAAGCGGGCCGTATTGTTGCCGGTGCGTACGACTATAACGTGGTGCAAAAGGGCAGCAACTGGTATCTGACCAGCTTTATTCCTGCTCCGCCGGATCCGGAAGACCCGGACCCGGTCGATCCGCATGACCCTGATCCTGTTGACCCAGACCCGGTCGATCCAGACCCGGTAGATCCGATAATCCCTGAGCCGGAAATACCTGTCGCACCTCCGGTCACCGAGCAGCAATACCGCCCGGAAGCAGGTAGTTATCTGGCGAACAACTACGCCGCTAACACGCTGTTTATGACCCGACTGCACGATCGTCTGGGCGAAACGCAGTACATCGACATGCTGACGGGCGAGAAAAAAGTCACCAGTATGTGGATGCGTAACGTCGGGGCGCATACCCGCTTTAAAGACGGTAGCGGGCAGTTGAAAACCCAAAGCAACAGCTATGTGATGCAGTTAGGCGGCGATCTGGCGCAGTGGAGTAGCGACGGCCTCGACCGTTGGCACATCGGCGCAATGGCAGGTTACGCCAACAGCCAGAACCGCACGCAGTCCAGCCTGACCGGCTACCATTCACGTGGTCAGGTCACCGGTTACAGCGTAGGGCTGTACGGCACCTGGTATGCCAATGACGCAGACAAGACCGGCACTTACGTAGACACCTGGATGCTGTACAACTGGTTTGATAACAAAGTGATGGGCCAGGAGCAGGCGACAGAGAAATACAAATCCAGCGGGATAACAGCCTCTGTTGAAGCGGGTTACAGCTTCAAACTGGGTGAAAACGAGCGCAACAGCTACTGGCTGCAACCGAAAGCGCAGGTGGTATGGATGGACGTGCAGGCCGACAGCCACCGCGAAGCGAACGGTACCCGCGTGAAAGACAACACCGATGGCAACCTGATGACCCGTCTGGGTGTGAAAGCCTTTATCAACGGTCACAACGCCATCGACGACGGTAAATCACGCGAGTTCCAGCCGTTTGTCGAAGCCAACTGGATCCACAACACGCAGACGACCCGCGTGAAGATGGATGATGTGAGCAACGACATGCGCGGCACGAAGAACATCGGCGAGCTGAAAGTCGGCGTAGAAGGGCAAATCACCCCGCGCCTCAACGTGTGGAGCAACGTGGCCCAACAGATCGGCGACAAAGGCTACAGCGATACCCGCGGTATGCTCGGCGTGAAATATAACTTCTGATGTAATGCAGTAATGTAAAAGCCGCTGATTAACCGATCGGCGGCTTTATTTTTTGGGGGAATTGTAGGCCGGATAAGCGTTAGCGCCATCCGGCATCTGGTAAATCTGTAATTAACGCTTACAGGTTCAGCCGCACTTCACTGGAGAGTTGCCAGCGTGTTCTCAATTCTGTTCAGCTTCTGATTTGCCTCTTTCAGCTCATCCTGCAATCGTTGCTCCTGCTCGCCGTAGACCATCAGGACGATACAGCCGTTCATCACTTTTACGCTAATCTGTTGCCCGGTATCAAACCCCGCTTCGCGTAGCCACTTGCCGGAAAGAATAATTTTGGGTGTGGATTTGTCGAAAACATTCGGGCGATATCCCACAATTACCGAACGTTCGGTTCCGGATTGGTCGGTGTCTGGGGTAGAATGCGAATCAGCCATAATCAACTCCTTGATAGTTGGTGAGGTTAGCTCTCGTCGGGTACTGCGAATACCGGGCGAGGGCGTTTATAAGTCAGGTCGTCAGGTGTAAAGGTACGTACCTGATCGGTGATATATTGTGCTTGTAGGTACGTACATGTCAACGGCTAAACGCGACCCAAATCAGTCCAAATCCGGAAAGGCTCCAACTTTTCAGATTCGTATCACGCCTGAGTTAAAGGCGCAGTTAGAGGCTGCGGCAAAGGCTGAGGGGATGAGTTTGGGGAACTGGCTCAAAACATTAGCTCGCAATGAACTTTGCCGGTTAGGGATTAAACCTCATAATTGAGAGTGTCTTTATGGTGACCTCGACAAATGCAAGAAAAGAAAATAATAATGTGATTGGTTATCTAAATTATTATTTTTATGAAGATATTAATAGTGATTATGCTGTGCTCCTTAACGGTCCGTGGGGTAGTGGGAAAACTTATTTCATTAAAAATAAATTCTTTAAAGAAGATCATGAATTAACAAAACCTCTCTATATTACATTAAATGGACTAACTTCCATTTCTGAAATTACAGATCAGTTCTTTTCTCAACTACATCCAAAGTTATCATCTAAAGCATTTAGAATGCTAGGTGTTATAGCATCTAGAGCTATTAATGGATATGCAGGAACGGAAGTAGCCAAAGATGAAAATGATAAATCTATTGTAAAAGACATTTTCCTTAATATAAAAAATAGGATTATAATATTTGATGATCTAGAAAGATGTTTAATTCCTATTCAAAGTATTTTAGGTTATATAAACGCTTTTGTTGAGCATGATGGTTGCAAGGTATTAGTCGTTGCAAGTGAGAGTGATATACCTGAAGATCAAAGAGAAGACTACCTTTTAAAAAAGGAAAAGACAATAGGGAAAACTATTTCATTAATACCATCTGTGGGAGAGGTTATTGATTTTTTTTGTGATACAATAAAAAATAATCTAGCAAAAGAAAGTATTTTAAAAAATAAAAAAGATATACTAAAAATCATCAATGATTCTGGTAGTGTTAACTTCAGAAGTGTTCGCGCAATTTTTGGGGATTTTGAGAGGCTAGTTGTTAATTTTGAGAGTTATCTAAATAAATCTACTGTTGCCATAAAAAAGTTGCTAACATCAATGTTAGCTTTAGGTATTGAACACCGACGTGGTAATATTTCTTCCGAGGAAATAGAAAATATCCCAACTAACTCTTTTACCTATTCATTAACTAAGAGTTCACCTGGAAAAATTGATATTATTATCGGAAAATATTCAACAGTTGATTGGTTTGATCCTGTTTTACCTTATGATTCAATAGCTAAAGTCTTCTCGGTTGGTGTGATGGATATAGATAATATCGCGACTCACCTATCTCAACATCCTTTGTTGTCTGTTGATAAGTACTCATATTTTTGGCGAGATTTATGGAGTTGGACCGACTTAACAAGAAGTAAATATTTAATAGCTCTTAATGGATTAAAAGGACAACTTGAAAAGTATGAGATAGTTGAACCTGAAGTGATCTTGCATGTTGTAGGGATTGTATTGAGTCTGGAAATGAAAAATGAAAAGTCACTAACATTAGGGGTAGATGTTGTCTCCTATTTTAAAAAATATGTGCGCAACCTTTTGGGAAAAGGATTGTTATTACCAGACATAGAGTTTTTTAGTGAGTTACACAGCTCTAAATATAATTTAGGATTCATATGTAGTGACAAAGAGGAATTCACAATAATTAAAGAGTATCTGAGTGTTGCTGTAAATGATAGTTTCTATTCTTTACGGAAAAAGAGTTATCCTGATTTTTTATTTTCATTGTTTAAAAACTCAATGGAATATTCGCGTTTGTATGAGTATGGTATTAGTGAAGGTAATTATGGTGGTGTTCCTTTTTTACATTTAATACCTCCGGGTTATTTTTCTCATATGATTATTAATGACTGGAAGTGTAATAGAACACTCCTTGCATCTTTGTCAACAAGATATTCACGAGACTTACATAGTAAAAAATTAGTTGATGAGTATATATGGTTAAAAAAACTAATGAAAATGACTTATAGAGTAGCCAATAATGCAGAAGAACCACAAAAAACACAATTAATTAGTGATTTGGGTTATTATTTTGGGAAAATAGAAGAAAAGATCTAAAAATATTATGTATCTTTAGTTAGTGAAATTTTCTCTGTTTAGTCGGATCATTAAATATATTCAATTTTTTGATAGTTTCTTAATACCAATACCAATACCAATACCAATACCAATACCAATAAATAATTCTCATATTTACTGGGAGGTTCAGCCCTACTTCCTGCCCTCTTTTCCCCACTGTAACAATTCCACTATATCCTTCTCACCTTCAGCTTCTTTTAAGCGCCGTTGTTGTTCAGCAAACTGACTATATTCCGCCTGCGCTTTTTCATCGGCCATTTTCTTGCTGACTTTACCTGGGCCTTGCAGAACCTCACGGTCGTTAAATTGCAGGAACTGATCCAGCTTATCCTGCCAGTCACGCAAAAAGACCTGCTGACGGCGACGGGCCTGATCCTCGGCAAAATCCAGCCACATGTTAACTACGCGGTTGAGTTCGCTGACCTCATCCTGGGTGAGATAATTTTTTGCCACCGTCACGTCACCCTTACGTACCTCTTCACCTTTGTAGCTGGTTAATCCCATATGCGATTTGCTGGCGTCAGCCCGTTTGTGGATGAGTTCAGCAGCAGTATGGCCAGTACAGGCGAAATGTAGTTTGTTCTGGATGGTTTGAAAAAACTGTGTGGTTTCTTTTAGCGACGGTTGATAGTCGGCAGCTAACGCAAAGATCTCCCGCACCCGTAAATAAACCCGGCGCTCGCTGGCCCGAATATCGCGGATGCGTTCCAGCATCTCATCGAAATAGTCAGGCACAGCCGAAGAACCAACAGGCGGATTTTTCAGCCGCTCGTCGTCCATCACAAAACCTTTGATCAGGTATTCCTGAAGTGTTTGGGTTGCCCACTGGCGGAATTGCGTGCCGCGAGGGGAGCGAACGCGGTAGCCGACAGCGAGGATAGCTTCCAGATTATAGTGATCTATCTCTCTTGAAACCTGACGCTTTCCTTCCTGGCGAACTATCCGGAATTTCCGGATAGTTGAATTTTGAGTAAGTTCACCTTCAGAAAAAATGTTGATTAAATGCTCGTTAATGGTGCGAACGTCTTTATCATACAATTCAGCTATTGCCGCCTGAGATAACCAAATAGTGTCTGACTCAAAGCGGCATTCAACACGTACTCTCCCATCACTGCTGGCAAACATAATAAATTCGCCTGTCGGGGATTGTGGTAGGTGTTTATCTGTCATGTCGCCTCCGTTTTAACCAGACTTATAACGCTGCAATCAACGTAGTATGCCAGAGATCGATCCTGGATATAGAAAGCTAAAAAGAGATGTGATTTAAGAAGAACTAACATGAGGCATTTTGGCGGAAGATCACAGGAGTCGAACCTGCCCGGGAACGCTGGCGTCCCCAACTGGATTTGAAGTCCAGCCACCTCACCGGAGATGACGATCTTCCGCGCCTCGATTGCTACATGGAGGCGGGGCGCATTATAGCTACTTCCAAACGTTTCCACACCCCCTCACTCACTTTTTTAACTTCCGTTTATCTATACCATGACCAGTTTCATATAAATCCTCAATAAATCCGTTAGTTACATTTCATCACATTTTTTCGACGCTACCCTGATCACAGAAAACAAGAATCGTAATTTGATAACGAGATATCGGAATACCCGCGCTCACAGGGATGGTTTACAAGAACTGTAACCGGTATCAGTGCGTGTGAAAGTGCTAACAAGGATGCGTAATGAAAAGTGAGATTTTGTCCGTTAAAGAGAAGATTGGCTACGGAATGGGCGATGCTGCCAGCCACATTATCTTCGATAATGTCATGTTATATATGATGTTCTTCTATACCGATATTTTTGGTATTCCGGCCGGATTTGTCGGCACCATGTTCTTACTGGCGCGTGCGCTGGATGCCATCTCAGACCCTTGTATGGGACTGCTGGCCGACCGCACCCGCTCGCGCTGGGGGAAATTCCGCCCGTGGGTGCTGTTTGGCGCGCTGCCGTTTGGTCTGGTCTGTGTGCTCGCCTACAGCACGCCAGATCTCAGTCTGAACGGCAAAATGATTTATGCCGCCATCACCTACACGCTGCTGACCCTGCTTTATACCGTGGTGAATATTCCCTACTGTGCGCTGGGCGGCGTGATCACCAATGACCCCACGCAGCGTATCTCCCTGCAATCATGGCGCTTTGTGCTGGCGACGGCAGGCGGCATGCTCTCCACCGTGCTGATGATGCCGCTGGTGGATCTGATTGGCGGCGAGGATAAAGCGTTCGGCTTTCAGGGCGGGATTGCCGTGCTCTCGGTTGTGGCCTTCCTGATGCTGGCGTTTTGCTTTTTCACCACCAAAGAACGCGTGGAAGCGCCGCCGAGCACCACCTCGATGCGTGAAGATCTGCGCGACATCTGGCAGAACGATCAATGGCGCATCGTCGGCATGCTGACCATCCTCAATATCCTGGCCGTCTGTGTTCGCGGCGGGGCGATGATGTATTACGTCACCTGGATTTTGGGCACGCCAGAAGTGTTTGTCGCCTTCCTCACCACCTATTGCGTCGGCAATCTTATCGGCTCTGCGCTGGCAAAACCGCTCACCGACTGGAAATGCAAAGTCAGCGTCTTCTGGTGGACCAACGCCGCGCTGGCGGTCGTCAGTCTGGCGATGTTCTTCGTACCGATGCACGCCAACATCACCATGTTCGTCTTCATCTTCGTGATTGGCGTACTGCACCAGCTCGTGACGCCAATCCAGTGGGTCATGATGTCTGACACAGTGGATTACGGCGAGTGGTGCAACGGAAAACGTCTGACGGGGATCAGCTTTGCGGGCACGCTGTTCGTACTCAAGCTGGGTTTGGCGCTTGGCGGGGCGATGATCGGCTGGATGCTGGCGGGCGGGGGCTACGACGCCGCAGCGAAAACCCAGAATAGCGCCACCATTAGCATCATCATCGGGCTGTTCACCATTGTTCCGGCTATTTGCTACCTGCTGAGTGCCGTGATTGCCAAACGCTTCTATACCCTGAAAACCCCGTATCTGACTGAAATCATGAGCCAACTGGCTCAGGGTGCGCGCCGCAATCAGCAGGATTTTACGACGAAAGAATTACAGAACTAAGGAACCGACAATGAAAATTAGCGATGGAAACTGGCTGATTCAGCCCGGTCTGAACGTGATTAACCCGATTCAGGTATTCGAGGTCGAACAGCAGGGTAACGAGATGATTGTCTACGTTGCGCCGCGCGATGTGCGCGAACGTACCTGGCAACTGGATACTCCACTCTTCACCCTGCGCTTTTTCTCACCGCAGGAAGGCGTGGTAGGTGTGCGTATGGCGCACTTCCAGGGGGCGTTGGATACCGGTCCGCATTACCCGCTGAACGTGCTGCAGGACGTAAACGTCGAGATGCACAACACCGCTGAATTTGCCGAACTGAAGAGCGGTAACTTGAGCGTGCGCGTGACTAAAGGTGAGTTCTGGTCGCTGGACTTCCTGCGTAACGGCGAACGTATTACCGGCAGTCAGCTGAAAAATAACGGCTACGTGCAGGATACTCACAGCGGGCGTAACTATATGTTTGAGCGCCTGGATCTCGGTGTCGGGGAAACGGTATATGGTCTGGGCGAACGCTTTACCGCACTGGTGCGTAACGGGCAAACGGTAGAAACCTGGAACCGCGACGGCGGCACCAGCACCGAGCAATCTTACAAGAACATCCCGTTCTATATCACCAACCGCGGTTACGGCGTACTGGTGAACCATCCGCAGTGCGTGTCGTTTGAAATCGGCTCTGAGAAAGTGTCGAAAGTGCAGTTCAGCGTGGAAAGCGAGTATCTGGAATACTTCGTTATTGACGGCCCAACGCCGAAGGACGTGTTGAACCGTTATACCCAATTCACTGGCCGTCCCGCGCTGCCGCCAGCCTGGTCGTTTGGCCTGTGGCTGACCACGTCGTTCACCACCAATTACGACGAAGCGACGGTCAACAGCTTTATCGACGGCATGGCCGAGCGCAATCTGCCGCTGCACGTTTTTCACTTTGACTGCTTCTGGATGAAAGCCTTCCAGTGGTGCGACTTTGAGTGGGATCCGGTGACCTTCCCGGACCCGGAAGGCATGATCCGCCGCCTGAAAGAAAAGGGGCTGAAGGTTTGCGTGTGGATTAACCCGTATATCGGTCAGAAATCACCGATTTTCAACGAGCTGAAAGAGAAGGGGTATCTGCTCAAGCGGCCGGATGGTTCCCTGTGGCAATGGGATAAATGGCAGCCGGGCCTGGCGATTTATGACTTCACTAATCCGCAAGCCTGTGAGTGGTATGCCAACAAGCTGAAAGGTCTGGTGGATATCGGCGTTGACTGCTTCAAAACTGACTTTGGTGAACGCATTCCTACTGACGTTCAGTGGTTTGACGGTGCCGATCCGCAGAAAATGCACAACCATTATGCGTACATCTACAACGAACTGGTGTGGAACGTGCTGAAAGAGACTGTTGGTGAAGAAGAGGCGGTGCTGTTCGCCCGTTCGGCCTCGGTCGGCGCGCAGCAGTTTCCGGTGCATTGGGGCGGCGATTGCTATGCCAACTATGAATCGATGGCCGAAAGCCTGCGCGGCGGGTTGTCCATTGGTCTGTCCGGCTTTGGCTTCTGGAGTCACGATATTGGCGGCTTTGAGAATACCGCCCCGGCGCACGTCTACAAGCGCTGGTGTGCGTTCGGGCTGCTCTCCAGCCATAGTCGTCTGCACGGGAGCAAATCCTACCGTGTGCCGTGGGCGTACGATGACGAATCCTGCGATGTGGTGCGCTACTTCACCGAGCAGAAATGCCGCATGATGCCGTATCTGTATCGCGAAGCGGCGCGCGCCAATGAGCAAGGCACGCCGATGATGCGCGCAATGATGCTGGAGTTTCCGGACGATCCGGCATGTGATTATCTCGACCGCCAGTACATGCTGGGCGATAGCGTGATGGTTGCGCCGGTGTTTAGCGAGGCGGGTGATGTGCAGTTCTACCTGCCGGAAGGACGCTGGACGCATCTGTGGCGTAACGACGAGGTGTCTGGCAGCCGCTGGCATAAGCAGCAGCATGACTTCCTGAGCCTGCCAGTTTACGTGCGTGAGAACACCCTTCTGGCGCTGGGCAGCAATAACCAGAAGCCGGACTACGCCTGGCACGAAGGAACCGCGTTCCAGCTGTTCCATCTGCAGGAGGGCCGGGAAGCGGTGTGTGAAGTGCCTGCGATGGACGGCTCGGTTATCTTCACGCTGAAGGCGACGCGTGTAGGTAATACCATCACTGTGAAAGGGAACGGTGAGGCACGTAACTGGACGCTGTGCCTGCGAAATATTCAGAAAATTGGCGGCATTAAATGCGGGTCGCATATGGGCAGCGAGCTGGGTGTAGTTATTACTCCACAGGGCAGTGAGCTGACGATTACCTTGTAAGCATGTGTCGACGTGGTGCCGGATGCGTTTTATCCGGCCCACGCTGCGAGCAGCATTCCAGATCTGAAAATCCAAAACATCCTGAATTAAATTTTTATCTCTGCATATTTGCGAGCGGTATCACTCTGATTCCCGCGGAAAATGTGATCTGCGCCGTAAATATCTCACTATTTCCTCTTTTTGTCTTATTTCTGTCCGGATTGCTGGACACGATTTAGTATTGTTGGCGCATCGTAGTCCTCTTATATTTATCATCACGGATTACACGTGGAGCATAAATGCTTCTTTATAACCTAAATAATTCGAGTTGCAGGAAGGCGGCGACGCAGCGAATCCCCTGAGCGTACATAAGTACGTGACTGGGGTGAGCGACAAATCTGTCGGGAACAGATTTGAACGTCGCGGAGCGACGGCCCTTAAGGGCGAGTCTCATGGATGAGACGAGTAACTCAAAAGTCAACGCACATGCAGCTTGAAGTATGACGGGTATAGATATTTAATCTGGTATGTAATAAGGGTAAATAATGCAAATGATTACCTCGCGACAAAACAGATTATTAAAGTTTCTTCTGTCTAAGAAGGAATATGTCACGCTGCTGAAAATTGCCGAGTATTTATCTGTTTCAGAGAAAACTGTGCAGCGCGATCTGCGCTTACTGGAACCATGGTTATCAGAATGGAAAATAACCATCGATAAACGTGCTGGTGCTGGGGTGATATTAAGTTCCGATAATATTACCGACCTTTTATATATGGACCAGTTATTAGGATCGGAGGGTGATGATACTGACGGCATGATGAATAATTCACGGCGCGTTAAAATTGCTTCGCAATTATTAAGCGAAACGCCGCATGAAACGTCGATCAGTAAATTATCCGAACGTTATTTCATTAGTAGCGCATCGATTGTTAACGATCTGAAAGTAATTGAATCCTGGATTACCCCACTGGGCCTGTCGTTGATTCGCAGTCAGAGCGGCACGCATATCGAAGGCAGCGAGAGCGGTGTACGCCAGGCGATGGCGTCGCTGATTAACGGCGTGATTAACCATAATGAACCTGGTAACGTGGTTTATTCACGTCTTGACCCGGGCAGTTATAAAGCCTTAGTGCATTACTTTGGCGAAGAAGATGTTTTATTTGTCCAGACGTTATTGCAGGAAATGGAGAACGACCTGTGCTGGTCTCTGGGCGAGCCTTATTACGTCAATATCTTTACCCATATTCTGATCATGATGTATCGCATCACGCGGGGCAATGCGCTGCCGAGAAAAGATGAAAATATCACCTCATGTGACGAGAATATTTTTTCCATTGCCAGCCGGATGATTCAACATATTGAAAAACGCATTGCCCACCCGCTACCGGAAGACGAAGTCTGGTTTATATATCAATACATTATCTCCTCCGGCGTGGTAATTGAAGAGCATAACGACGTGAGCGTGATTGGCCATATGCACTCCAGCGACGAAGCGCGTTTGATTACCCATCGGTTGATTACCTCCTTTGCCGAGATGGTCGACAGCGATCTTAGCCAGGACACGGCGCTGTATGACGGATTGCTGATCCACATTAAGCCGCTGATTAACCGCCTGAACTACCAGATCCGCATTCGTAATCCGCTGCTGGAGGATATTAAAGGCGAGTTGCAGGACGTGTGGCGTCTGACCCAGTGCGCGGTGAATCGGGTGTTTAGCGGTTGGGGCGAGCGGTCCGTGTCGGAAGATGAGGTGGGATATTTAACCGTGCATTTTCAAGCCGCAATGGAGCGGCAGATAGCGCGTAAGCGCGTGCTGCTGGTCTGCTCAACCGGTATTGGCACCTCTCACTTACTCAAAAGCCGTATTCTGCGCGCCTTTCCGGACTGGACTATCGTCGGCGTGGTATCGGCAGGCAGCCTGCCCTCCGTACTGACGGACGATATTGAACTGGTGGTATCGACGATAAATTTACCTGCCGTTGCTATGCCGGTCGTGTATGTCACCGCCTTTTTCAATGATGCAGATATTAAGCGGGTAACAGAAACGGTTATTACGGAAAAATTACATCGGGCGACGTTGCTGGTCGTCGAAAATTAATGTCTGAACTCCATGAGGTATGATTGATGGACATCACGAAAATACTCAATACAAATCGCGTTATTTTGGACATGAAGGCCACAAACAAAACGGAGGCTATTGAGGAACTGACGGATATTCTGCAAAAAGATGGGGCAATTAGCTGTCGGGAAACGTTTATTCAGGATGTCTGGCAGCGTGAATCAGAAGGCTCAACCGGCTTCGAAAATCATATTGCGATCCCGCACGGGAAATCCTCGGCGGTGGTCAATACCACGCTGGCAATTGGGCGTACCCGTCAGGATATTCCCTGGGAAACCCTGGATGGCAGCAACGTGCGCTGCATCATTCTGTTTGCCGTACGTCTTGAAGATCAAAACACTACACATATTCGTCTGCTTTCGCAGGTTGCTGGCGCGTTGGCGGATGACGACATTATTGAACAACTGTTAGTCGAAAGCAGTCCACAGAAAATTATTGAGCTTTTTAGCCAATATGCTGAA
Organism: Citrobacter sp. MGH100; assembly: GCF_001034465.1. Classification (NCBI taxonomy): domain Bacteria; kingdom Pseudomonadati; phylum Pseudomonadota; class Gammaproteobacteria; order Enterobacterales; family Enterobacteriaceae; genus Citrobacter; species Citrobacter sp. MGH100. Next base: position 385,330 of record NZ_KQ089802.1, on the reverse strand, counting down.
TCCAATGTCTGCTAATTAAAATGTGGAGCATGTTATGAATATTGTTTGTGTTGCCGCCTGTACGGCGGGTATTGCGCACACCTATATTGCCCGTGAGAAGCTAATTAAAGGTGCTAAAGCTCTTGGTCATAATATAAAAGTTGAAACCCAGGGAACCATCGGCACAGAAAACGAATTACTGACAGAGGATATTTCTGCAGCTGATGTCGTGATTCTCGCCGTCGATGTCAAAATAAAAGGGGAGGAACGATTTTCAAATAAACGCATTGTGCGAGTGAAAACTGAAATCGTCATAAAATCGCCCATTCAGTTTCTTGAAAAGGTCGAAAAATCATTAGCTAATAATAACCAGTAGCGATCCTCATTCTGGAGGGATTTCACATGAGTGAAAATAAAATTCCGCTATCTCAGGAAATAAAAAGACATTTATTAACGGGGATTTCGTGGATGATCCCGTTAATTGTCGCCGCCGGGATCTGTATTGCTCTCGGGCAAATACTTGGCGGCACTAACGTGGGTGAAAAAACAGGAACCATCCCCTGGATGCTCAACCAGATTGGCGGTTGGGGGATGGGGTTAATCGTACCGCTGATTAGCGCCGCGATTGCGTACTCCATTGCCGACCGTCCCGGATTTGCGCCGGGCCTGATTGTCGGCTTTGTTTGCGGCGAAATTCATACCGGTTTTATCGGCGGGATGCTGGGCGGGTTTCTGGTCGGATATACCGTCCTGCTACTTAAGCGCTACATCCGTTTGCCACAGTCGATGCAGGGGTTGATGCCCATCATGGTGTTGCCGGTACTGAGTACCGTCATTGGCGGCCTGTTGATGATGACGCTGATTGGCAAGCCGATAGCCTGGCTGCAGGACGCGTTGATTCATCTGCTGGAGTCCATGCAGGGCGGATCCCGCTTTCTGATGGGCGCTATCCTCGGCGCAATGGCGACATTCGACTTCGGCGGACCGGTGAATAAAACCATGTCGCTGTTTGCTGACGGCATGCTGGTCAGCGGTGTGTACGGTCCGGAAGCGGTGAAGTTTGTTGGCTCGATGATCCCTCCGTTCGGCATTACGCTCTCTTTCCTGCTGACGCGTCACAAATACACCCGTGCGGAGCGCGAGGCGCTGAAAGCGGCATTCCCGATGGGGATCTGCATGATTACCGAAGGGGTCATTCCGATTGCAGCGCGCGATCTGTTGCGCGTGGTGGGCTCCTGCGTGGTGGCCTCGGCGATTGCGGGCGGCCTGATTATGGTGTGGGGTGTCGAAAGCCCGGTACCGCACGGCGGCATGTTTGTGGTCCCGCTCTTTACGCATCCGCTGCTGTTTTGCCTGGCGCTGGGGATCGGCACAGTGATTTGCGGTGTCATGTTGTCGCTGTGGAAGAAACCGGTGACCGAGCGTGACGAAGAGTTTGATGAACTCAGCGATCAAAAACTGAAAGACGAAGAGATCACCTTCACCCTGGAATAACCGGAGGCCGTATGTTTGCCGATATGAAAAGCATGGTGACGAAAGCCTGGCGCGAGCAGTACGCGCTGCTGGCCATCAACTGCATGAACCTGGAAAGCGCCCGCGCGGCGGTTCGGGTGGCAGAGAAACACCGTGCGCCCATCATTCTGAATCTGTATCAGGGGCATCTGGAGCATTTTCCGGCCCCGATAGCCGCTGCGGTCGTCAAAACGCTGGCAGAGGAAGCCTCGGTACCGGTCGCGCTGGCGCTGGATCATGGAAAGGATCCTGTACGCATTCGTCAGGCTTTTCGCGCCGGATTCAGCGGGTTAATGATCGATGCCTCCGCCTTTGCGCTGGAGGAGAATATTCGCCAGACCCGTGCAGTGGTTGAACTCGCAGCCAGCGTTTCTCTGTGCGTGGAAGGCGAGCTGGGCCATCTGGCGGATGCTCCGCGCTATGACCATGCCGCTAACGCTGATTTGATGACTCAGGCCGCCGATGTGGAACCCTTTATCCAACAGACCGGGATCGATTTGCTGGCGGTGTCGGTGGGTACGGCGCACGGCATGTACGCGCCGGGCGTTACGCCAGCCATTGATTTCCAGCGGCTGGAGGAAATTGCCCGGTTATCTACGGTACCTCTGGCGCTGCATGGCGGCAGCGGGACGCCGTTTGATCAGCTACAGCGCTGTCCGATGTTTGGCGTCGCCAAGATAAACGTTGGCGCAGCGGTCTTTGAAGCCGGAAAGGCTGCGCTGCTGCATACCCTGTGTCGTGACACATCCGGTGAACTTGTTGATGTCCTGACCCTGATGGAGCAGGCCTGCGAGGAAGCCATTACTCCGTATCTACAGGCCAGCGGCGCTATCGGCAAAGCCTGATTCATTTTCTGTAACGCCTTCTATGCCTCTGCGATGACGCACTGGCAGGGCTTTCTACACCCTGAAACTGGAGAATTAACATGTTAGTTTCGATGAAAGAATTACTGCAACCTACCCGTCAGCACGGTTTTGCCATCGGCGCATTCAACGTGGCGGACAGCTGCTTTGTACGTGCAGTTGTGGAAGAAGCGGAAGCGACCAACACCCCGGCGATTATCTCCATTCACCCCAGCGAACATGATTTTGTCGGCGATGCGTTTTTTAGCTACGTCCGTGATATCACGATGCGTAGCCCAGTGCCGTTTACTCTGCATCTGGACCACGGTGCTTCGGTTGAGCATGTTCTGCGGGCGATTCAGTGTGGGTTTACCTCGGTGATGATTGATGGCTCGCTGCTGCCGTATGAAGAGAACGTGGCGCTGACCCGCGAAGTGGTCAAGCTGGCGCATGCGGTAGGTGTTTCTGTGGAAGGGGAGTTGGGTACGATTGGTCAGACCGGGACGTCAGTGGAAGGCGGCGTGTCGAAGGTTACTTATACCGATCCCGCTCAGGCAGAGGATTTTATCGCCCGAACCGGTGCAGACACGCTGGCGGTGGCAATTGGAACCGCGCACGGGATCTACCCGAAAGGGATGCAGCCAGAGCTGCAAATGAACATCCTGCGCGACATCGCCGGGCGTGTGGATATTCCGCTGGTGCTGCATGGTGGTTCCGCGAACCCGGATGCGGAAATTGCCGAATCCGTGACGCTGGGTGTTGGCAAAATCAACATTTCCAGCGATATGAAATACGCCTATTTCCAGAAAGTCCGCGAAATCCTGGCGAAAGAAACCTGGTGGGACCCGAACGTAATCTACCCAGAAGCCATTAGCGCCGCGCGGGACGTGATCCGCCACAAAATGAAATTGTTCGGTTCAACCGGCAAAGCATCACTTTACTAACGGCATGCAGGCGGGGCGACCCGCCTCTTTCGTAACAAGGAAAAGTGGAATGAAGCGTTCACATATTAATTATGCCGTCGATAAAGCGCATGCCATCGCCGAGACTTTTCGGGTCTGTCTGCCTGATTTTGCGTATTTTACGATCGATGCCTGGCAGCAACAGGATCAATCTCTGTGGCGTGAAGTGCGCGATCTCCAGCTGGGCTGGGATATTACCGACTTTGGACGTGGAGATTTTGCGCAAACGGGACTGACGTTACTGACGTTGCGCAATGGTCAGCCAGGGTCAGCGGGTTATCCCAAACCGTATGCTGAAAAGATGCTGCAAATTCAGCAGGATCAGCAAACGCCATGGCATTTTCATCGCCATAAAATGGAAGATATCGTGAATCGCGGCGGCGGTGACTTATGTATGCAGCTGGCATGGGCCACGCCTGATGACGGGTATGACGCACGGCGTATTGTTGAAGTTAGCGTCGATGGTCAGCGGCGTACCGTTGACGCTGGCGAGACGCTGGTATTGAAACCGGGACAGGGGGTGTGCCTGCCGCCGTACTTGTATCATCGCTTTTGGGCGGAGAAGGCGTTCGTGCTGGGCTGGGAAATCTCGATGGTCAATGACGACCAGCATGACAACCACTTTCTGGAACCAGGCGGTCGCTTCCCGGCGATTGAAGAGGATGAGCCGGTGAAGTGGCTGTTGTGCAGTGAATATATTCGTTTATGAGCGTGAGTAGGCCCGGTAAGCGAAGTGCCACCGGGCAATAAATTATTGCGCAGGTGGTGGTGCTGTGACTTCACTCCCTGAAACCACGCCCGCATGCATGGTCTGCGTGACCTGCTGTTTCTCCACGTTCACCGCATGCAGTTGGCCGCTGACCGTTGGCTTGAGCGGCGCATCGGCCTGAATATTGCCGCTGGCGGTAAGCTGAATATTACCATCGCCGGAAAGCGGCAGTGCGGGCCAGCCCCACTGCTGCAGGATCGTCATTGGCACGCCGCGTCCGTTCAGGCTGATCTGAGCCTGGCGCTGAGGCAACTGCGAAATGCTGGCGGTGGCCTCCAGCAGCCCTTTTTCCGTATAGGCGCTCAGTTCGCTGATATTGATGGTGCTGTTGTTCGCCGTCAGCGCCAGCGAAGGACGACGTACATCCGTGCGGTTAAAGGTAGCAGCAGCGGCGTTGAGGGTGGCGCTCCCGCTCCAGATCCCCCACTGATTGTTCTGTACCAGCCCGAGGTTAGCGCCGTAACCGTCAAGCGCGGTGAGCTGCCACGGGAAACTCGGGTCGATATCAATTACCAGATTGCGGCTGGCGCTGAATTTCTTCAGCGTCAGGCTGTTTAGCCATGTTGGCAGAGGTTTCATCCACTGCTGCTTCCAGTTTTCCGGCAGCGTGTATTCCAGACCGGCAATAGCGGCATCATCGAGGACCAGCGCTTTGTTGCTGCGTAGCCAGTTTCCGGATGTTCTGACCATACCACCTTCCCAGCGGGTGGTGAACTGGCGCAGCGCAATGCCCTGGGGTGAGAACTCGGCGTTCAGAATCGGATCGAAGAAGTGCAGAGAGCCGTAGATAAACTCGCTGGCGTTCATCGACAATTTTCCTTCCTGAGTTTGCCAGTCGTCCCTGCTGAAGGTCATGTTGCGCAAGCTCAGATCGAGATCCGTCACCGCCCAGTCAGGGCCTTGCAGACGGGCATCCGTTACTTCCAGACGACCAATTTGCAGGGAAGGAATGGTGCTTAACGGGGCAAAAAAGTCGGCCAGCGATTTGTCGCTTTGCAGCCGGATATCGTTCAGGCGCAGATTCTCCACTACCCAGCTCCCGTCGGCATTGCGTTGCGCTACGCCGGTTAATGCTCCACGCGCCACGTCTGCGCCAATATTGCTAAGCGTCACCCGGTCATGGTCAATGCTGCCTTCAATCAAGACGTTGGTGGTCGGGACATCGTTGAGCGTCAACGAACTGGCGCTGAGCTGAATTTGCGCTTTGCTGCCGAGAATTTTACCTGCCTCAGGGCTCCAGGGGATGACACCGCCGTTAACGCGCTGGGCGCTGAGGTTCCACTCGCTACCGGGGCTGTTAAGCGCCATATCCTGCAATTGCAGGCGATCGGCCTGAAACGGCAACGGCGCGGTTTGCTGGGAAAGATTCAGCGTGCCGTTTTGCAACAAAATGGTGTCTACGTGCAGCGGGTCTGTGATTTGTCGGCTACTGAGTCCAATATCGACCGTTTTGGCGACCAGCGTGGCGGGCTGACCATCCCGGCCAAAGGTGACGTTTTCCAGCAGAATATGGGAAGGGGAAGAAAACCGGTGATCGATGGCATCAAAGGCCAGATGGTAGCTGCTGTTCTGTGAAACCCAGGCGCTGACGTGCTCTGCGCCCCAGCGGGTTTGCAGTAGAAAATAAAGGCCGAGGATCGCCACTGCAAGGGCGATCAGCACATAAAGAAGCAGCTTTCCAATAAATTTCATGGTCTTCCATCCCGCGAAGTGCACATAGTCAAGTTATGCACGATTTAGACGCAATGCTCAAGGCGGGAATGGTGAAAGAGCGTTACAGCGGCGTTGATTCAGAATCAACGCCGCATTTTGCTTATTGCTTCTCTGGTGGGAACACCAGGTTCAGAACGATAGCGGTAATACCGCCTGCGGCAATGCCGGAAGAGAGCAGGTTTTTCACCCAGTCCGGGGCGAACTGCAGGATCAACGGCTGCTGGGAGACGCCCAGGCCGACGGCCAGCGACAGCGCGATAATCAGAATCGCGCGACGGTTCAGCGGCTCGCGGGACACAATACGCACGCCGGATGCGGCGATAGTACCGAACATTACCAGCGTTGCCCCGCCCAGTACTGGCTCAGGAATATGCTGTACAAAACCGCTGACCGCCGGGAACAGGCCCAGCGCGATCAACATCAGCGCCACCACAAAACCGACGTAGCGGCTGGCAACGCCCGTTAACTGAATAACCCCGTTGTTCTGTCCAAAACAGGAGTTCGGGAAGGTGTTGAACACAGCGGAAACAAACGAGTTCAGACCGTTCGCCAGCACGCCGCCTTTCAGGCGTTTCATATACAGCGGACCAGAAACCGGCTGCTCAGAGACATCAGAGGTGGCCGTAATATCGCCGATGGTTTCCAGCGAGGTGATCATAAAGACCAGCATCAGCGGCAGCAGTAAACTCCAGTCAATGCCCAGGCCATAATAGAGCGGCGTCGGCACCATCAGCAGGTCCTGACTGACCGGCGCGGTATTTTGCGGCAGCATATCCATAAACCAAGCCAGCAGATAACCCGCCGCCATTGCAATCACCAGTGACGCAACGCGCAGGTACGGGTTGCGCTGGCGGTTAAGCAGGATAATCAGCGCCAGCACGACACCAGCCAGCATCAAATTCTTCGGCGCGCCAAAGGTGTTGTCGCTCATTGCCGCGTAACCGCCGCCAATCGACGTCAGGCCCACCTGAATCAGTGACAGGCCGATGATCATCACCACCACGCCTGAAACCAGTGGGGTGATAATACGGCGCGCCAGATGCAGTACGCGTGAGATAACCATCTCGGTGCAGCTTGCCAGCATCAGTGTACCGAACAGTGCCGCCATCATGGTTGGGACATCTGCGCCGCCGGTTTTTAGCGCCGTACCGCCCATAATCAGCGGTGCAACAAAGTTAAAGCTGGTGCCCTGAATGGATAACAGCCCTGAGCCTACCGGCCCCCAGGCTTTGATCTGAATGATAGAAGCCACGCCGGATGCGAACAGCGACATACTGATAATGTGTTGAGTATCCTGAGCCGGTAAACCGAGCGCCTGGCAGATAAGCAGGGCAGGCGTGATCACCGCGACGAACATGGCCAGCAGGTGCTGGCAGGCGGCAAACAGAGTCTGGGCTAGCGGGGGGCGATCTTCAAGACGGTAAATCAGTTCACTGTTGTGAGTCTGCGCAACCGGTTGCGCATTTGTTGACTCTACGGCGTTAACGGACATCAGAGGCAATCCCATGGTGGAAAAGCGGTGATTTTATCTGACCAGGGAAGAAAAGCAAACGTTTGCTAGCAGGTATTCTTAATATTTAAAACGGATAAACAAACATTTTTATATAACTTTTCATCATTTTCTGCTTAAAATCCACCCCGAAAACTCAATAAGAGCTAAAAATCGGTCTGGAATGCATCGTGCGTGATTGTGCTAAACGCACTAATGGAGCTGTAAATGTTTTATCTCGATACGTTATCAACGCTGGTTGCGGCAACCCTTGTGTTGCTGCTGGGACGTAAGCTCGTCCAGTCTGTTTCCTTCCTGAAAAAATACACCATTCCCGAACCCGTAGCGGGCGGCCTGCTGGTGGCGATTGCGCTGCTGGTGCTGAAAAAAAGCATGGGTTGGGAAGTTAACTTCGATATGACCCTGCGCGATCCGTTGATGCTGGCCTTCTTCGCCACTATCGGTCTGAACGCCAATATCGCCAGTTTGCGTGCTGGCGGCCGCGTGGTGGGTATTTTTCTGATTGTGGTTGTTGGCCTGTTGCTGATGCAAAACGCCATCGGTATTGGTATGGCGACCCTGCTGGGTCTGGACCCGCTGATGGGTCTGATCGCTGGCTCGATCACCCTCTCTGGTGGACACGGAACCGGGGCAGCATGGAGCAAGCTGTTTATTGAACGTTATGGCTTCACCAATGCGACTGAAGTGGCGATGGCTTGCGCAACGTTTGGCCTGGTGCTGGGGGGACTGATTGGCGGCCCGGTGGCACGCTATCTGGTCAAACACTCCACCACGCCAGACGGTATGCCGGACGATCAGGCTGTGCCGACCGCATTTGAAAAGCCGGACGTTGGGCGCATGATCACCTCACTGGTGCTGATTGAAACCATCGCGCTGATCGCTATCTGTCTGACGGTGGGTAAAATCGTTGCGCAAATGCTGGTTGGAACGGTGCTGGAACTGCCGACCTTCGTTTGCGTGCTGTTTGTGGGGGTGATCCTCAGTAACGGTCTGGCATTACTGGGCTTTTATCGGGTATTCGAACGTGCGGTTTCGGTGCTGGGTAACGTTAGTCTGTCACTGTTCCTGGCTATGGCGCTGATGAGCCTGAAGCTATGGGAACTGGCTTCTCTGGCCTTGCCGATGCTGGCAATCCTGGTTGTGCAGACCATTTTTATGGCGCTGTATGCGATATTCGTTACCTGGCGCATGATGGGTAAGAACTACGATGCCGCTGTGCTGGCTGCCGGACACTGCGGTTTTGGCCTCGGCGCGACGCCGACGGCGATTGCCAACATGCAGGCGATTACCGAACGCTTTGGGCCATCCCATATGGCGTTTCTGGTGGTGCCGATGGTGGGGGCATTCTTTATCGATATCGTCAACGCGCTGGTGATTAAGCTGTATCTGCTGTTACCGATTTTTGCGCAATAACGGCTGTGCGGCGGGGTAACATCCGCCGCTATGAATCGACTATGCGTTGGAGTAGCGTTCGGTTTCCGGCATCCAGCGTTCTATTAGCGCCACGGCCTGTTGCGGATAACGTTCGTGAATATGGCGAGCAATGCGCTGAACTTCCGGGATAATCGCCTGATCACGCAGTAAATCTGCGACCTTGAATTCTGCCGTTCCGGTCTGGCGAGTACCTAACAGCTCGCCGGGGCCGCGAATCTCTAAATCTTTTTGCGCAATCACGAACCCGTCGTTGCTGTCTCGCAGAACCTGCAAGCGTTTCTGCGCGGTTTTAGACAGCGGTGATTTGTACAGCAGGACGCAGTGGGAGGCCACCGCGCCACGACCTACGCGACCACGCAACTGATGCAACTGGGCCAGGCCCAAACGCTCCGGGTTTTCAATAATCATCAGGCTGGCGTTTGGCACGTCCACACCCACTTCAATCACCGTGGTGGCAACCAGCAGATGCAGTTCACCCTGCTTAAACGCCGCCATTACCGATTGCTTCTCGGCGGGCTTCATGCGCCCGTGTACCAGGCCAATATTGAGTTCTGGCAGCGCCAGTTTAAGCTCTTCCCACGTCGCTTCTGCCGCCTGAGCTTCTAACAGATCAGACTCTTCAATCAGCGTACAGACCCAGTATGCCTGGCGCGCTTCGTGGGTACAGGCGTTGCGCACGCGATCAATGATGTCGCTGCGGCGGGTATCCGGAATCGCCACCGTGGTGACCGGGGTACGTCCCGGTGGGAGTTCATCAATTACTGAGGTGTCGAGATCGGCATAGGCGGTCATCGCCAGCGTGCGCGGAATCGGCGTGGCGGTCATGATGAGCTGGTGCGGGTGGAAACCCTGCTGCTGACCTTTTTCCCACAGCGCCAGACGCTGATGCACGCCAAAACGATGCTGTTCGTCGATGATAACCAGTGCCAGACCGTTGAACTGAACCTGTTCCTGGAAAATTGCGTGAGTACCGACAATCATCTGCACCTGACCGCTGGCGATGGCTTCCTGTTGCGCCAGACGCGCTTTGCCTTTCTGCTTGCCCGCCAGCCAGCCCACTTCAACGCCCAGCGGCGCGAACCAGCTGCGGAAGTTATTTGCATGTTGTTCAGCTAATAATTCGGTGGGGGCCATCAGCGCGACCTGCTTACCATGTGCGATAGCCCGCAGCGCAGCCAGCGCCGCAACCAGCGTTTTACCGGAGCCGACATCACCCTGTACCAGGCGCATCATTGGCACATCCAGCGCCATGTCGCGTTCTATCTCCGCGGTGACGCGGGCTTGCGCGCCAGTAGGTTTGAACGGCAATGCTGCCAGCAGTTTATCTTTTAGCGCGTTGTTAGCACTTAACGGCTGGGCATGAAAACGCTGTGCCCCGGCGCGTAGTGCCAGCATGCTGAGATTATGCGCCAGCAGTTCTTCGAGAATCAGACGTCGCTGCGCCGGATGTTGTCCTGTTTCCAGATCGCTGAGTTGCAGCGACGGTGGGGGGCGGTGCAACGTGCGCAGTGCTTCGGGCAGACTCATCATGCCCTGTAACAGCTCTGGCGGCAGCAGTTCGGCAATGGCGCAAGTATCGAGCAGATCCAGTGCCTGATCGGTCAGCTTGCGCAGCGTGGCCTGCTTCACGCCTTCGGTAGTCGGATAAACAGGGGTCAGCGTTTCCTGTAATTCCGGCGTGCTGAGATCGCCCTGCACACGGTATTCCGGGTGGATCATCTCTGCGCCGTATTTCCCGCGTTTGGCTTCACCGTAGGCCAGCACCCTGCGACCGGTGGCGAGGCTGTTTTTCATCGCTGCACTGAAGTTGAAAAAGCGCATGGTGAGAATGCCGGAGCCATCGCTGATCTGACAGGTCATCATCCGGCGGCCACCGAAGGTGATATTGCAGTTCAGCACTTCGCCTTCAACGGTGGCATAGACGCCCGGCAGCAGTTCGCCAATTTGGTACAGATGGGTACGGTCTTCGTAACGCAGGGGGAGGTGTAGCAGGAGGTCCTGTACGGTGTGCAGGCCAATTTTCGCCAGTTTACTGCTTTGCGCTGCGCCAACGCCGGTCAGAGAGTTGAGTGGGATGGCATCCAGTAAACGGCCTTTCATCGCGTTTATCTCGCAGATTGCATAGTGGCCCACCACGTTGCATCGGCTTCAATTTCGCCCTGCGTGTTTACGTGAGGGTAGGGAAGACCTTTGCGCTTAGCGACATTCGCCAGCACCGGATAACCGCCTTCAAACAGTAAGCGCTGCTGCTCGTCTTGTGGCAGCATGCTGTTTTCTCGTCGGTACATCCCCGCGTTTTGCCGCTGGCGCTGTGCCTCGTACAGAATCAGCGCGGAGGCGACCGAAACGTTCAGCGACTGCACCATGCCAGTCATGGGAATGATGATGTCCTGATCAGCCAGATCCAACGCTTCCTGAGTGATGCCGGTTTTCTCCTGGCCCATCAGGATGCAGGTGGGGCGAGTGTAATCAATCTCGCGAAAATCCACGGCTTTATCTGACAGATGAGTTGCCAGAACCTGCATGCCGCGGTTTTTTAAATGTGTGACCGCATCGCCAATAGTAAGGTGAGTTTTAACCTGCACCCAACTGTTGCTGCCTGCGGCAGAAGAGGCCATGGTGCGCATACGACTACCCGGCCAGACGGCGTGGACTTCATGCACGCCGACCGCATCTGCAGTACGAATAATCGCAGAAACGTTATGAGGTTTGTGGACCTCTTCCATGCAGACGGTCAGATCAGGCTGACGACGTGCGAGCATTTCGCGGATACGTGCATAGCGCTGTTCATTCATAAAACGTGTTCTAGTTACGGTTACGGGTGACTTTGATCACGTCCGGCATGACGCGGATTTTGCGCATGATATTCGCCAGGTGCACACGGTCGCGGGCGGTCAGGCGAATAAAGGCGCTATAGACGCGGCCATCTTTCTCTTCCGTATTCAGACTTTGAATATTGGAGGTGGTCGTGTTAATTGCCGCCGTCAGGTTCGCCAGAGCACCCTGGTGGTTAAACATATCCACCTTAATCTCGGTGATGAACTCCTGCTCCGTCTCTTTATCCCATTCCACCGCCATAAACTTCTCAGGCTCTTTCTGGTAGCCACGAATGTTACGGCAGGATTCATGGTGAATCACCAGACCTTTACCCGGACTGACGTGGGCAATGATGGGATCGCCTGGAATTGGACGGCAGCATTTCGCGAAGGTGATCAGCACGCCGTCTGCGCCTTTGATTGGCAAATGACCGTGACCAGATTGCGCTGGCACGTTTGCTGTTGCTTCGCCCTGCTGGAGGTTTTTCGCAACCACCACGCTCATGGCGTTACCCAGGCCGATTTCTGCGAGTAGATCGTCAAGCGTGGCGAGCTTCATGCGCTCAAGTTCACGCTGGATGCTCTCTGGCGGGATCTCAGCCAGTTTACGGCTACCGCCCAGGGCATGGTTGAGCAGTCGACGACCCAGACTGACGGAATCATCGCGTTTGAGGTTTTTCAGCAACTGGCGAATTTTGGCGCGCGCTTTCGAACTGACGACGAAGTTGAGCCATGCTGCATTCGGACGTGCGCCCGGCGCGGTAATAATCTCAATGGTCTGACCGCTAAAGAGTGGTTGTGAAAGTGGGTAAGGCTGTCTGTCTACGCGTGCGCCGACGCAGGCGTGACCGATATCGGTATGCACGGCGTAGGCGAAATCGACAGGCGTTGCACCGGCAGGCAGTTCAACAATCCGCCCTTCCGGTGTGAAAACATAAATCTCATCCGGGAAGAGATCAGATTTGACGCTTTCAATAAATTCAAACGAGCTACCGGCACTCTGCTGCAGTTCCAGCAGGCTTTGCATCCAGCGCTGAGCGCGGATTTGTGCGGTGGTGCTACTTTCACCGCCGTGCTCTTTGTAAGCCCAGTGCGCCGCCACACCCATTTCTGCCATCTGATCCATGTCTTCAGTACGAATTTGTACTTCAACCGGAACGCCGTGAGGGCCGATCATTGAGGTGTGCAAAGACTGATATCCGTTCGCTTTTGGAATGGCGATATAGTCTTTCACGCGACCAGGACGTGGTTTGTACAGGCTATGCATCTGGCCGAGTACGCGATAGCAGGTATCGGAATCATGAACGATGACGCGAAATGCGTAGATATCCATGATGGAGTGAAAACGCTGCTCTTTGAGCACCATTTTGCAGTAAATAGAGTACAGGTGCTTCTCACGCCCGCTTACGCGACACGGAATACCTGCCTCCTGCAAACGCCCTTCGATTTCAGAGAGGATTTTTTGGATCATCTCTTTGCGGTTGCCGCGAGCGGCTTTAACCACTTCTTTAATCACGCGATAGCGGTTCGGGTACAGCGCTTCAAAACCCAGCTCTTCCAGCTCGGTTTTAATGTGATGAATACCTAAACGGTGTGCCAGCGGACTATAGATTTCGAGGGTTTCACGGGCGATGCGGCGACGCTTGTCCGGGCGTAATGAGCCCAGCGTGCGCATATTGTGAGTACGGTCAGCAAGTTTGATGAGAATGACGCGGATATCCTGCACCATCGCCATAATCATCTTGCGAAAGTTTTCGGCTTGCGCCTCTTTCTTATCGCGAAACTTAAGCTTATCAAGCTTCGATACCCCCTCTACCAGCTCTGCAACGCTTTTACCAAAAAGCTGTTCCATGTCCTGATAGGTGGCTGGGGTATCTTCAATCACGTCATGCAGCAGCGCAGCCATCAGCGTTTCGTAGTCGAGTTTCATCTCGGCCAGAATGCAGGCTACCGCTACCGGGTGCGTGATATAGGGTTCACCGCTTGAACGTGTCTGGCCCTCGTGAGCGTCACGTGCAACGAGATACGCCTGCCGAAGACGCTTAATCTGGTCTTCCGGCAGGTAGTTTTGAATCAGTTGATTCAGGCTTTCAAACAGATACAAGGGCGACCCGCTTTGTGATTAACGACGACCTTCAGCAATAGCGGTAACAGCTTGTAATTCAGCGGCTTCCTGCTCTTGCTGTTCCTGGCGCTCACGCACGTCGAGGATCTGGTTGTTGATCAGACCTTCTTCGATTTCGCGCAGCGCGATAACGGTAGTTTTATCGTTTTCTTCCGGTACGAGCGGATCCTTTCCGCCTACCTGCATCTGACGAGCGCGACGCGCGGCGACCAGTACCAGGTCAAAACGGTTACCAATTTTCTCTACAGCGTCCTGAACAGTTACGCGTGCCATACTTAAAATGCTCCACAGGTGAAGAAATGACTGGGCATGATACTGAATGTGGGTTCAGTCTGCCAACAGTTTGCTGATTAAAGCGTCATGACGCTGCTTTTGGCGGCTCATGCGCAGACGTTCGGCGCGAATGATCGTTTTCAAATCGCCCAGGGCAGTATCGAAGTCATCATTCACAATTAGATAATCATATTCGGCGTAATGGCTCATTTCTGCAACAGCTTGCGCCATACGTTTTGCGATAACTTCTTCGCTATCCTGACCACGGCCACGCAGGCGGCGGTCCAGCTCAATCTTAGAAGGTGGCAAAATAAAAATACTGCGTGCATGCGGCATTTTTTCACGAATTTGCTGCGCACCTTGCCAGTCGATATCTAAAAAGACATCGACGCCCGATGCCAGTACTTGCTCAATTGCCTCACGCGAGGTGCCGTAGTAATTGCCAAATACCTCAGCGTGTTCCAGGAACGCATCTCTGCCAATCATGGTTCTGAATTCATCATGGTTCACAAAGAAATAGTGTTCACCATGCACTTCCCCCGGACGCGGAGCGCGCGTGGTGTGCGAAACAGAAACCTGGGTGTCATACAACGGTTGGGTTTTTAATAAAGCCTGAATCAGGCTGGATTTACCCGCGCCACTGGGGGCAGAAACAATATAAAGCGTGCCTTGAGCCATGAGTATCTTAATGTATGTGATTGTCGAAAGAGAGCCTACATACGGGCTTATTATACACGTAGCCGCTTTGCTACGTAGCCTTTGTCACACTTTTTGCGCATGTTTATTGCGTTTTGCGTACCAGTTTCCTGTTTTATCCACGATTTGCAGCAATTTGTGCAAATGTCAGGAATGGTGCTCGCAGGATGAGTTTTTACCGCTCTGTTTCCTTTTCACTTCGCGCTATATCTGCCGGGAAACGCAGTGTTCAGCGGAGGTAGCATGAGGTTATGGAAAGGCATAGGGGTGATTTTGCTAATGGGATATCTACCCGCCTGGGCGGTTTGCCCCGTCTGGTCGCCTGCCCGGGCAAATGAGGAAATTTCACGACTACAGCAGCAGATAACACAGTGGAATGACAGTTACTGGAAACAGGGTGAAAGTGCCGTAGACGACGGCGTTTATGACCAGCTCAATGCGCAACTCATCCAATGGCAACGTTGTTTTGGCGATGAAGCCAAAACAGATCTGTCTGCGCCCCCAATAAGTGGCACCGTCTCGCATCCCGTGCCTCACACGGGAGTTCGAAAACTTGCCGATAAGCAAGCGCTACAGCAATGGATGCGCGTGCGCAGCGATCTCTGGGTACAACCAAAGGTCGACGGCGTGGCGGTCACGCTGGTTTATCGCAACGGCAATCTGATACAGGCGATTAGCCGTGGTAACGGCCTGAAAGGTGAAGACTGGACGCAAAAGGTTCTTCAGATCCCTTCCGTACCCCATATTACCGAGGGACAGCTCGCTAACAGTACTCTGCAGGGTGAGATATTTTTGCAGCAGGAAGGGCATATCCAACAGCAGAGAGGGGGAATGAACGCCCGTTCAAAGGTTGCTGGAATGATGATGCGGCAGAACACGCCGGAGTTATTACGCTCTCTGAACATATTTATCTGGGCCTGGCCTGATGGTCCGGCGGTCATGTCGGAAAGGCTGGAGCAGCTCACTGCTGCCGGGTTCAGTTTTGCGCAGCGCTATACTCAGGCCGTGAAGAATGCGGACGACGTAGAGCAGGCCCGCGCCAGGTGGTGGACTTCGGCGCTCCCTTTTGTGACGGATGGTGTCGTGGTGCGATCGGGGAAAGAACCGCAGGCGCGATACTGGCTCCCTGGACAGGGAGACTGGCTGGCAGCGTGGAAATATCCTCCGGTGGCTCAGGTATCAGAGGTTACAGATATTCAGTTTTCAGTTGGTAAAAGTGGGAAAATTGCCGTTGTTGCTATGTTGAAGCCCGTCATGCTGGATGATAAGCGGGTGCAGCGCGTCAATATTGGCTCTGTCCGACGCTGGAATGAATGGGATATCGCGCCTGGCGATCAGATTCTGATAAGCCTCGCCGGACAAGGGATCCCCCGTATAGATGAGGTGGTGTGGCGCAGTACCCAGCGTATTAAGCCAACGCCACCTGAGGGGCACTTCAATTCATTAACCTGTTTTTATGCTACCCCGGAGTGTTATGAGCAGTTTGTCGCAAGGCTGGTCTGGCTGGGCGCCAAAGAGGTACTGGGGCTGGAGGGCATCGGCGAGGCGGGATGGCGGGAGCTCCACCAGGCGTATCGCTTTGAGCATATCTTTTCCTGGCTTGGGCTAACTCAGGAACAACTACAGTCCACATTTGGTGTAAGCAAAGGGGAGAAGTTATGGCATCAGTTCAACCTGTCACGCGATCTTCCGTTCACGCGCTGGCTGATTGCTATGGGAATACCGATAACACAGGCTACGTTGAATGCCAGTCGGGATGGTTCATGGCTGCAGTTACACGAGCGTAGTGAACAAAGCTGGCGGCAGCTTCCTTTCATGGGGGAGCGGCGGGCTCGGCAGGTGATGCAGTGGCTGGAGGAGCGAGAGGTCACAGTGCTGAGCAATTGGTTAGCTGCTCAGCGGATCACGGGCTTTATGCCTTAATGCCCTTCATGGCGATAGTAAAATACCGGCAGTCCTAACTTCAGGCGCAGTGCCAGTAAACGTGCTGTAAAGCCGAAAAGCAGGGTGGAGATAACTACGACATCGTGGCTGGAGACATAATGCTGTAGCACGATGTACAGCACGGCAGCGGCAAATGATACGCCGGCATACAATTCTTTCTGGAACACCAGCGGGATGCGTTTGCAGAACATATCGCGTAATACACCGCCAAAGACACCAGTGGTAACCGCAGCGACCACGGCAATAATTGGCCCGTGTCCCATATCCAGCGCCACCTGAGCGCCAATAATAGAAAAGACCACCAGGCCCAGCGCATCCAGTACGAGGAATATTTTACGCAGATAGGGCATGACGGGGGCAATAATGGTGGTCAGTACCGCAGCAGTGGCTACGATAATGACGTATTCAGGGTGCTTTACCCAGCCGAGCGGATAATGCCCGAGAAGAATATCGCGTACCGAACCACCGCCAATGGCCGTCGCGGTAGCAATAATAATGACGCCAAATGTATCCATACGACGACGACCTGCCGCAAGTGCACCGGTCATGGCTTCGGCAGTAATACCAATTAAGTATAAAACGTGTAACAGCATGTATTCCCCCTGATTTGCTGGGGGCTAAGGTTAACGATTTGTGCGCACTGTCACGATTGAGATTTTCTAAGGTGAAGTGATTCTAATAACTACAGCTAATGCTTGTTTGAAGAAAATGCCATATGTTGTGCGCATAACGATATTAGTTATGGTGATAAGTGATGAGAAAATATAATGCGTAGTGAGGGGTTATAAACATGCCCATCGGAAAAGCACGTAGCGCCGCCGTTTACTGGCGAGCCACGTATGATATTTCAACAAAACTATCCCCCCGACCATTGGACAAGTTGACACTCCAGAAGCCATTGGAGGAGTCATCCTAAGTAAACTCTGATATTCAGCGGCCTCTATCCTGAAAAATGCCCCCCTCAGCTATCGCTTCTATGCGTGTAGACACATATACAGCAAAATCTTCAGCATTTAGTCAGTCGGAGTGATAGACATGAGCGTAAGAGAGGAAATTCAGGATGGCAGAGAGGCTGGACATTTAAGAAGTGGGATAATCTACACCGAAGTTTTGGGGTGGATAGATATGGGACATGCTCGAGGAGATGATGTCAGAAAGTTACTCTCGGATATGCACCAAGGCGAGCATTCAGGAAAGGATTATTACGATGTAAAATATACTCAAAGTATGGGAAGAGGAGGGCTCACAATTGGGAAGTTCATCAGATGGAGAATTAGAAAAGGGCGAAGTTTATTTGAACGATATAGTATAGCACTTTCCATGATGATGGCGCTTGCTCATCGTTTTGAAGGTTTACAGTCAAATTTCCCCTTTTATCTTTACACCGACAGCGGTTTCAGTGGTGAGGATTTAGTATCCGATTTGCTGGGGTTCTACCGCGTAGTCTCATATAGTAACCCATTCCCGCTATTGCAGCCCGTCAGCAAAGAGGAAGCCCTCAGGCGTTGGGATTATTATGGTCCAATCGGCTCTTTTAAAAACACCTCATTCCAACCGATTTTTTTCCCGATCCGATGAAATCAGCTTTAGCTCTTCCTGTAAAAGGTGTTTTACCCTCATTCATGAGAACAGTGATACCTTACAGCGACTTTAGTTCTGGTAACGTTAAAATAGTTTCAAGAGATGGAACGGTCGTTAACTAGTAAAAAAGGGAAACATATGAAACAGGCAGTCATAATAGTGCTGATGATAATAGCTATATGCAGCTCTTATTTCTGGCCTAATATTAAAATGAGACTTGCAGGTAACGCACAATATACAGAGTTTGATAAAGCCAAATATGATTATTACACTCCTCAAGTTTTAAAAAAAATGCCGAGAATATCCCAAGTGTATGACTTTAATTATACGAACATTTCTGGTCCTAAGGCTGATGTATGGAGTGTTACGTTCCATGATACCAGGGATACGGGGAGGATTAGTAAATATCTCTCAATGGCGGGCTATGAAAAACAGGTAAAATGTGATGTTGAGGCAGAATGCTGGCGTCTCAGGGGATCCGATGAAGTACTGACAGTCGTGAATATGAACAGCAGTAATGCTGTTCGGATTGATATTCTGAAGAGTATTTATAACGACAAATATATGCCAGATAAATAAGTATTCAATTTTATATAAGTCAGCACTTACTGGCGGTACGGATAGCCTGCATTGAGCAGGCTATCTAGTACGTTACGATAGCATAGGGATGATATTCAAAATTACTCGATATTCTGAATTTGCTCGCGCATTTGCTCGATCAATACCTTCAGTTCAATTGCGGAGTTAGTCACTTCGGCATTGATAGACTTCGATGCCAGAGTATTCGACTCACGGTTGAATTCCTGCATCATGAAGTCCAGACGACGGCCAACCGCCTCTTTTTTCTTCAGAATGTTGTAGGTTTCTTTGACGTGAGCTTCCAGGCGATCCAGTTCTTCAGCCACGTCGATACGCTGTGCCATCAGCACCAGTTCTTGCTCAAGGCGGTTATTTTCCAGCTGCACCTGAGCATCTTCCAGTTTGGCTACCAGACGCTCGCGCTGCCATTGCAGGATTTCCGGCATATGCGCACGTACCTTCGTCACTTCGGCGCTGACGCCTTCCAGACGCTGCTCGATCAGCGCTTTCAGCGCCTGACCTTCAGTTTCACGTGCGACGATGAAGTCATCCAGCGTACCGTCAAGTGCGGCGAGGATTTCGGCGGCAATGGCGTCCAGATCCTGCTCCTGGGCAGCCATTACACCTGGCCAGCGCAAGATATCAACCGGGTTGATTTCACCTTCATCGCTCTGCATTTTGACCCAGTTAGCAGCGCTAACGAGCTGTTTAGCGAGCTTTTCATTCAAAATCAGCTCGCCCTGGGCGCTGGCATCAGGCTCAAAACGCAGCGTACATTCGACTTTACCGCGCGTCAGACGCGTGCGAATACGCTCGCGAACAACGGGTTCAAGACTACGGAACTGCTCCGGCAGGCGAAAATAAGTTTCCAGATAACGCTGGTTTACCGAGCGCATTTCCCAGGTAGCGCTACCCCATTCACCCTTGATTTCACGCCGGGCGTAAGCGGTCATGCTGCGGATCATAGACGTTCCTGTTTTTAAAGATGAGATGGGAGGATTATAGCCATCCACGTCTTGTCAGGATAGGAATAACAGTCGGAAGTCCGTATAATGCGCAGCCACATTCGTTTCAAGCCGGAGATTTTATCATGCGTCCAGCAGGTCGTAGTGCCAATCAGGTGCGTCCCGTCACCCTGACCCGTAATTATACAAAACACGCTGAAGGCTCCGTGCTGGTCGAATTTGGTGATACCAAAGTGCTGTGTACCGCCTCGATTGATGAAGGCGTACCGCGTTTTCTGAAAGGTCAGGGCCAGGGCTGGATCACCGCAGAATATGGCATGCTGCCACGCGCCACACACACCCGTAACGCCCGTGAAGCGGCGAAAGGTAAGCAGGGCGGTCGTACCATGGAAATCCAGCGTCTTATCGCTCGTGCGCTGCGCGCTGCCGTTGACCTGAAGACGCTAGGCGAGTTCACCATTACGCTGGACTGCGATGTTATCCAGGCAGATGGCGGGACGCGCACCGCATCAATTACCGGCGCATGCGTTGCGTTGGCGGATGCGCTGAACAAGCTGGTCGCGAGCGGTAAACTGAAAACTAACCCGATGAAAGGGATGGTCGCCGCGGTTTCCGTGGGCATTGTGAATGGTGAAGCACTCTGTGACCTTGAGTACGTTGAAGACTCTGCTGCAGAAACCGATATGAACGTAGTGATGACTGAAGACGGTCGCATTATAGAGGTTCAGGGCACAGCGGAAGGTGAGCCATTCAGCCATGAAGAACTTCTCACCCTACTGGCGTTGGCCCGAGGGGGAATCGAATCCATTGTAGCGACGCAGAAGGCGGCGTTAGAAAATTGATTTTAAAGGCGACTGATGAGTCGCCTTTTTTTTGTCTGTAATAAAGTGAGATGAGGAGCGAATCCATGAAACCGTATCAGCACCAGTTTATTGAGTTTGCGCTTAGCAAGCAGGTACTAAAGTTTGGCGAGTTTACGCTGAAATCCGGGCGTAAAAGCCCCTATTTCTTCAACGCCGGACTGTTTAATACCGGGCGCGACCTGGCTCTGTTAGGCCGTTTTTACGCCGAAGCGCTGGTGGATTCCGGTATTGAGTTCGATTTGCTGTTTGGCCCAGCGTACAAAGGTATTCCGATTGCGACTACAACGGCCGTTGCGCTGGCTGAACACCACGATAAAGATTTGCCGTACTGCTTTAACCGTAAAGAGGCGAAGACCCACGGTGAAGGTGGCAATCTGGTCGGTAGCGCACTTGAGGGGCGTGTCATGCTGGTGGATGACGTGATCACTGCCGGTACTGCGATTCGTGAATCCATGGAGATAATCCAGGCAAATGGCGCGACGTTGGCAGGGGTACTCATTTCTCTCGATCGTCAGGAACGCGGTCGCGGCGAGATTTCAGCGATTCAGGAAGTGGAACGCGATTATGGTTGCAAGGTGATTTCTATCATTACCCTGAAAGATCTGATTGCTTATCTGGAAGAAAAACCTGAAATGGCAGAACACCTGGCCGCAGTACGGGCGTATCGCGAAGAGTTTGGGGTATAAGAACTGCCGGATGGCGCTGCGCTTATCCGGCCTACGCACTTACCGGGCCTACGGCTTACGGCTTACGTAGGCCGGATAAAACGAAGTCGTTACTGCAGCTGTGCGGCAACCAACGGCCAGCGGGTGTCAAAGTCATCCGTTGGACGGTATTTAAATTCGCTGCGCACGAAACGAGATAACATACCTTCACAGAAAGCCAGTAACTGACTTGCCAGAAGCGTTTCATCTACGGCGTAACCTTCGCCTTCACGCATTCTTTTTTCTCGCAGAACCTGGCGCAACTGTGCCTCAATACGTTCAAAAAGCTGGTTAATACGGCCTTGCAGACGATCCTGTTCAAACATGAGCGCATGCCCGGTCAGAATGCGCGTAAGACCGGGGTTACGTTCACCGAACCCTAAAATCAGCAGAACGATCAGACGCAGACGTGCGCCGGTGTCCTTTTCATCTTTTAAGATCAGATTGATACGGGTAATCAGACTATCTTCGATAAACTCAATCAGGCTATCGAACATGCGGGTCTTGCTGGGAAAATGGCGATACAATGCCGCTTCGGAAACGCCCACAGAGGCTGCCAGTTTTGCTGTCGTGATACGCTGGCTTCCATCACTGGATTCCAGCATCAGCGCCAGCGACTGAAGTATTTCTTCGCGACGATTCCTTTTCGCAGTTTGCTTTTCTACCATGTTACAAAATACCCCTGAAAATAAGCTCTTGCCAGGCAGGCATCCACACAGCGACCGCAAACTGTTGTTTGCGGTGTGTTATTGCGTTATTACGCTATGGGATACTTTTCTACGGGTTACTTGCGCCCGGAATGGCCGAAGCCACCTTCGCCACGATCGGTGGCTTCAAACTCTTCCACCAGATTAAATTCAGCCTGCACGACCGGTACAAATACCATCTGCGCGATACGTTCGCCCGGCTCAATAGTGAAGCTGTCCTGACCACGGTTCCAGATGGACACCATCAGTTGGCCCTGGTAGTCGGAATCAATCAAACCAACCAGATTGCCCAGCACGATACCGTGCTTATGGCCCAATCCGGAGCGCGGGAGCATCACCGCTGCCAGAGAAGGATCGGCAATGTGGATAGCTAACCCGGTTGGCACCAGCGTTGTTGCGCCCGGTGCCAGTTCTACGGCGTCATCAAGACAAGCACGCAGGTCAAGTCCGGCAGAACCAGAAGTGGCGTACGTCGGGAGCGGAAATTGTTGCCCTACGCGCGGGTCCAGAATCTTAACGTCGATTTTTTTCATCATAACGGGTCACGATCTCGTCGAGTAATAATTGGCCCAGGAGTTCTTTACGCTCAAGCGGTAAGACTTTGTCTCCATCCTGCCAAAAAAGGTGTAATGCGTTGCTATCGCTGTTAAACCCTTGAGTTGACAGCGAAACGTCGTTCGCACAGATCACATCAAGGTTTTTGCGGATGCGTTTTTGCCGGGCATATTCTTCCACATTATTTGTTTCGGCGGCAAACCCAACGACAAAAGGACGGTTAGCATCCAGTGCGGCAACACCGGCGATAATGTCCGGGTTTTTGACCATTTTTACTGTTAATTCATCACCCTGCGTCGCTTGTTTTTTTATTTTTTCGTGGGCGACAGTTTCAGCGCGATAATCCGCGACTGCAGCGCAGCCGATAAAAATATGCTGTTGTTGCACTGCAGACTGCACAGCGGCTTCCATTTCCAACGCGGTCATCACATCAACGCGCTGGACAAATGGCGGTGTGGGTAACGAAACCGGCCCCGACACCAGCGTGACGTTTGCCCCGCGTTTTGCGGCAGCGGCCGCGATAGCAAATCCCATTTTCCCGGAGCTGTGGTTGGAAATATACCGCACGGGATCAAGCGGTTCACGCGTCGGGCCTGCCGTAATCATGATATTGAGATGTTGCAGATCTTTGACAGGTGAAAAATGTTCTGCCGCCATATCCACAATCGTTAACGGATCCAGCATACGTCCAGGACCGACATCGCCACATGCCTGGCTACCGCTGTCTGGGCCCCAAATGAGCAAACCGCGTGAGGCAAGAATACCCAGATTGTGCTGGGTCGCGGCTGCGCGATACATTTGCTGGTTCATGGCTGGCAGTACAGCAACAGAAGCAGGCGTTGCCAGACAGATCGTTGACACCAGGTCGTTGGCCATACCTGCGGCGACACGAGCAATCAGGTCTGCTGTAGCGGGCGCCAGGATGACCAAATCGGCCCATTTTCCCAGCTCAATGTGGCCCATCGCAGCTTCGGCCGCGGGATCAAGCAGGCTGTCGGAAACGGGATAACCTGAAACTGCCTGTAAACTCAGGGGAGTAATAAATGCTTTTGCCGCTTCGGTCATCGCCACGCGGACGTAAGCGCCGCGTTCCCGTAAACGACGCACCAGCTCAGGGGTTTTGTACGCAGCAATACCGCCACTGACGCCAAGTACGATTTTTTTACCGGCCAGGCTCATCATGATCTTTCCTGTTGGGTTTCACCAGAAGGCGGATATTTTATCACAATCCGCAATTTGTCGTGCTTTTGACAGCCTTCTACTTTGCGAGGCGCTACGAAGAAGTGAAAACAGCGCGTCGATTCACCGTCGGTGTTATGCCACTATGCGGACGCGGAAGGAGGGAGAAACATGGAAAATACAGGAAGTATGATGCCCCGGGAAAAGCTATTGGCGCAGGGGGCCAGTTCGCTGACCGATGTTGAGTTACTGGCGCTTTTTTTACGTACCGGCATTCAGGGTAAAGATGTGCTTACGCTGGCGAAAGAGATGCTTCAGCATTTTGAGTCGTTGTATGGCTTGTTGTCTGCTGATTACATGGATTTTAGCTATGTTCCGGGAATCGGTATCGCGAAGTATGCACAGTTGAAGGGTATTGCGGAGCTGGCAAGACGCTACTACAACGTGCGAGTGATAGAGGAGCGTGCTCTACTTAGCCCGGAAATGGCGCGTGAATTTCTGCAAAGCCAGCTCTCGCAAGAGGAACGAGAGATCTTTCTGGTGATCTTTATGGATTCTCAACATCAAGTGATTAAACACAGCAAACTTTTTTCCGGGACACTAAGCCACGTCGAGGTACATCCGCGAGAAATTGTCCGCGAAGCGATAAAAATGGATGCTTCCGCCGTGATCCTTGCGCATAATCACCCTTCGGGGTGTGCAGAGCCGAGTAAAGCAGATAAACTCATCACCGAGCGTGTTGTGAAATGCTGTCAGTTCATGGATATCCGGGTGCTTGATCATCTGGTCATTGGGCGCGGAGAGTACGTTTCTTTTGCGGAACGCGGTTGGATTTAACGCACTTTACGCGATCCATCGGGATCTTTGTCTGTTCGGGACTTGAGCATAACGCCGGGTCAGCGTATACTACGCCACCTTTGAGAATCTCGGGTTTGGCATTTGGGCCTGGCAATCGAGAGTTCACTTAGAACTATGCGATGACCGGGCTGTAAAGCCTGACGAGGCGCCGATACCCCATACGAAGCTCGAGCTAATTTGATTTTTGGAGAATAGACATGTCCCGAGTCTGCCAAGTTACTGGCAAGCGTCCGGTGACCGGTAACAACCGTTCCCACGCACTGAACGCGACTAAACGCCGTTTCCTGCCGAACCTGCACTCTCACCGTTTCTGGGTTGAGAGCGAGAAGCGTTTTGTCACCCTGCGCGTATCTGCTAAAGGTATGCGTGTAATCGATAAGAAAGGCATCGATACAGTTCTGTCTGAACTGCGTGCCCGTGGCGAAAAGTACTAAGTACTTAAAGAGGAAATAAATCATGGCTAAAGGTATTCGCGAGAAAATCAAGCTGGTTTCTTCTGCTGGTACAGGTCACTTCTACACCACCACGAAGAACAAACGTACTAAGCCGGAAAAACTGGAACTGAAAAAATTCGATCCAGTTGTACGCCAGCACGTACTGTACAAAGAAGCGAAAATCAAATAATTTTCGTTTTGATGTAAAGAAAAACCCTGCCTCGGCGGGGTTTTTTGTTTTCTGGCCGTCCCCATATTAATGAGACCTGATACAGCGCCGGAGATGCTATGCCTGAATTACCTGAAGTCGAAACCAGTCGCCGTGGTATTGAGCCGCATCTGGTAGGGGCGAAGATTTTACACGCCACTGTGCGTAATGGTCGTTTGCGCTGGCCGGTATCCGAGGAAATCTATCGCCTGAGCGATAAACCTGTCCTGAGCGTACAGCGCCGTGCGAAATACCTGCTGCTGGAGCTGACGGATGGCTGGATTATCATTCATCTGGGGATGTCGGGTAGTCTGCGTCTTCTTCCTGAAGAACTTCCCGCAGAAAAGCATGATCACGTCGACTTAGTGATGAGTAATGGCAAAGTTCTGCGGTATACCGATCCTCGGCGTTTTGGCGCCTGGCTGTGGACAAAAGAACTGGATGGACATAATGTGCTCGCTCATCTTGGCCCAGAGCCGCTGAGCGACGATTTCAACACTGCTTATCTCCAGCAGAAATGCGCAAAGAAGAAAACGGCGATAAAACCCTGGCTGATGGATAACAAGCTGGTGGTGGGGGTGGGAAATATCTACGCCAGTGAGTCTCTCTTTGCGGCTGGCATTCATCCTGACCGCCTGGCATCATCGCTGTCGAAAGATGAGTGTGAGCTGCTGGTACGCGTTATTAAGGCTGTATTGCTGCGCTCTATCGAGCAGGGTGGAACGACGCTGAAGGATTTTCTGCAAAGTGACGGTAAGCCAGGCTATTTTGCTCAGGAGCTGCAGGTCTATGGGAGAGAAGGCGAACCCTGTCGCGTATGCGGAGCGTCAGTCATTGCGACAAAACACGCTCAGCGTACAACGTTCTACTGCCGTCGCTGTCAGAAATAATATTCATTGCAGGCCGGATAAACCTTGTCGGCTTACCCGGCTAAATGCGCTACTTCAACTTATCCATTAGCGCCTGGTGAACATTTTTCGGCAGGAAGTGGGTCACGTCACCCTGGTGGCGGGCGACTTCTTTAACCAGCGATGATGAAATAAACGACCACTCTTTAGATGGCATCAAAAAGACGCTTTCCAGTTGAGGCATTAAGTGGCGGTTCATGTGCGCCAACTGCATTTCATACTCAAAATCAGCCACGGCACGCAGGCCACGAATCAGAATATTAGCCTGATTATCGCGGGCAAAGTTTGCCATTAAATCGCTAAATCCCATGACTTCTATATTACCCAGATGCGCCGTTGCCTGCTGTGCCAGCTGAACGCGTTCTTCCAGCGTGAACATCGGTTTTTTACTGGGGCTTGCGGCAATTGCCAGGATCACGTGATCAAACATGCTCGTCGCACGTGTCACGATATCAAGATGGCCGTTAGTTATGGGATCGAAGGTTCCTGGATAAATCGCCCGTTTTTGCATGACAGCCCTCAATGCGTTTTGGGTGGCAGGTAAGGTTCCAGCAGCTGCAGCAGACGCTGTAGCGCGCCCTGATTTTGGTACAGTACTTCAACAGCATGGCGACCATAAAAATTACGATAATCTTCATCGGTCAGAAGGGACGAAACCTCTTTCACCAGCGTGGTGACGTCAGTGACGGTGATCAACCCACTTGCCTGTTCCAGTCGGGCGCAAATGTCTTTGAAGTTAAAGGTATGCGGGCCCATCAATACGGGAATGGCATGTGCCGCTGCTTCCAGTGGGTTGTGTCCACCACGCTCAACCAGAGAGCCACCGACAAAAGCAAGATCGGCAATTCCGTACAGTAGCATCAGCTCACCCATCGTGTCGCCAATAACCACCTGGGTACTTGAGGACGGCACTTCGCCTGAAGAACGTGTGGTAAAGCTTAGACCAGCCTGGCGTACGAGGTTAATGGCATCCGGGAAGCGCTCAGGGTGTCTGGGAACCAGAATCAATAAAAGATTCGGGAACTGGTGTAACAGCGCCTGATGAGCAGCGATGATGATGCTTTCTTCCCCGTCATGCGTGCTGGTCGCAATCCATACCGGGCGATGCGGTGCCCACTGGCGTCGCAACGTAACTGCTTTAGCGGCCAGCTGTGGGGTGACAGAAATATCAAACTTCAGGCTACCGGTGACGGTGACCTGATTGCTTTTGGCACCCAATGTAATGAAGCGAGCGCCATCCTCTTCGTTTTGCGCAGCAATCAGCGTAATGCGGCGTAATAGCCTGCTAACAAATTTTCCTAATTTAGCGTAGCCAGCGGCTGAACGAGCGGAAAGGCGCGCGTTGGCGATGACCAGCGGGATATGGCGCTTATGCAGTGCAGCGATCAGATTTGGCCAGAGCTCGGTTTCCATAATTAACACCAGTTTGGGGTCAACTTTATTCAGGAAACGGTTCAACGCATCCGGTAAATCATAGGGAAGATAAATATGTTGAACGTCTGTGCCAAAAGCAGATTGCACGCGCTCTGAACCGGTTGGCGTCATGGTGGTTACCGTGATCGGCAAATCCGGGTAACGATGTCGCAGAGCGCGGACTAATGGGATTGCTGCCAGCGTTTCACCCACGGAAACTGAATGGAGCATGATACCGCCTGGTTTCAGTGGGCGGCGATAAAAACCGTAGCGTTCACCCCAGCGTTTACGGTACGCCGGAGCTTTACGTCCGCGCACCCAAAGCCGTATCCAGATCAAAGGCTGAATAAGGTAGAAAAGGGCGGTGTAAAGCAATTCTAGCATAATAGTAGCTGGCTTATGGATGTGCTGGGGATTCTATGTATTTAACTATGGCTTTACCATCATTTTTGCTGATTTTTTGAGGAAACTGTACGGATCACGAGAAAGGGGGCCTGAGTTGTGTTGTCCCGCTTGGTAATCTCAGCAGTGGAAGGCTAAAAACGGAATGGTTATGGTCATAAAAACCGATCTTTTTATGGAATATGCCAGAAACATAACCATTCCTAAAAGACAATAATATCAATGCATTAGCGTTTTTTCTGTGTTTGGTATTTCTTAACTAAATACTTTACATAGAAAATAAAAGCACCGAAGAGTTGCCCATTGTGTTTTAAATGTGTGCTTTTTCGTGATAGCTGTTTATACGTAGTGGGTGCCAATAAAGGAATATCTTTCCACGGCGAATTCTCTCTGGCTATTTTGAAGTATTCGACTTCAGCATAATATTGTGCCCAGTCATGCCAGGGTTTAGTGACGCCGACATAGTGAATGAATACCGTTTGTGATGTGATTTTAAAGGCATCCCCCCCTTTCCTGGCTAACGTATCGATGTTAAAGAATGAATTGAATTTATGGTCCAGGATTTTTACGTGATCATTGAAGAGGACGTTCAACGCATCCTGATCGGGATGTGAGAAACGGTTTTCATTAACCTTTGAAATGACTTGCAGAGTCAAATTAGTATCTTTTAATTCTGGAAGGTTAAAATACATGAAGCCTGAGTTGAAGTACCGGCCTGGATTTATGCCGGCAACAGCAGATGTATCGACAAAGCTATCATGGACAGCCATTAATACATTGCCATTAAATTCTTCCGTGAGTAACGAGGCAAGGCTTCCTTTACATATAATATCAGAGTCAAGATATATAATGCTGCTGAGCTTATCGGCAAAGTAATCTATTGCAATAAGTCTGAAATAGATTGAATAATTCCATGCCTTAGATGCAGTAGGTAGATTTTTTAATTCATTATCATCCAGTACATAAAACGTAATGCGGGTATTATATTGGCTTGCCAGGACAGAAAAAAGATGAAGTTGATGTTCGTCAAGATAATTAGTGAAAATATGGAAATGGAAGTTCAGGTCCCGATTATTTAAAAGTACCGATGTAATTGAAACGCCCGTACCGTAAAGAAAGGGTCTGTCAGCGCCATAGGTAATATTGATACATGTGTTTTTTTTATCGTCATTTTCAATATGTGCATTCTTAATATATTTTATTATATTTTCTTTCACATCTTTTTCCTTTTGATTCTTTCAGAGTGCACGCGTGTTTATGTAAGACAAAATGGCGCTCCTGTCGGCATAGAATAGAACAAACTGTAAAGGAAGGAAAGAGATACTTGGTGATTAAATTTCTTTATTAATCATTATGTTATGTGAAAATATTTTTGTGATTAGAGTGAGGGTACACAGTGAGAGGAAGAGACTAAAATTAATGGGGGATTTTTACGATGTTATATAATAAGATATGCCCCATAAATCGTGCTAGCGAGTGTTTGTCGTTGATTAACAAGGCAATTTGAAGAAGTGAGATTTGAATTTTATGAATCAAGTAAGATACAGTCAAAATGGTAATATCTTGATTTTAAGCAAAGTTGTATTGGTTTTAATGATTTTTGGGTTATTTACGATAGATAATCAAGGGGTGCTAAATATGACCTCTTTGCTCGCTGTAGTTTTATCTATTTACTATATTAAAGCCAATAAAATAGATATTAAAAACATTGTGCTCGATCTCATGCAGAAGAGAAAACTATTGTTACTCTTCACGTTGTGGTGTGTTTTTTGTATTGTATTTTTCACCTATGAAGATAAATCTCTTGATGCCTTTATCATATTGATAAAAGACTGGCGTTACCCGTTAGTGATGATGTTATTTTTTGGAGCATTCAGTAAGCATATAACCTCACTGAGACAGGTCTTTGTCATTGGGGCGATACTTACTCTATCCTATATTGTCTTAGTAGTGCCGATTTTAAGAATTATAAAAAATAACCCGCAGGAACTGTATCTACAGCTTCGCTATGGTTTCGCATTCTATGTTGTTATGCTATTTCCTTTTGTATTAACAGGAGCGATTTTATTCAAGAATCACTTCCTGAAAACAGTATTATATATCATTTCTGCGCTTGCATTCGTCTTTTTATCATACACCGGGAGCCGCGCAGGGATCTTGGCAGTTGTTGTAGAGATTTTCCTGATTTCATTTCTGGTGAGTAAAACCATCAAGAGATTTATGGCTGCTACCTGTGGTTTGCTATTTATAATGGCTGCTTTGCTTATCGGGGCCTACAACACAGTGGGTCAGGTAAAAATGAAAGTCGATCAAACTCTGCAAATGAGTAACGTCACATCCAGTCGTGATGAAATCATCTTAGACCGTTTCCCTTTAGTAATGGAGAATATCAACAATGCCATCTTTGGTATTGGATATGGGAATTCTACATACAATCAGTATTTAGAGGACCATAATGCGCCGAAAAATGGCGGGGTATATTCTGAGCGAAATAACGGCTATAATATAGATGAACCGTTTTTTAT
The DNA here is from genome assembly GCF_001034465.1 of Citrobacter sp. MGH100. NCBI lineage: Bacteria > Pseudomonadati > Pseudomonadota > Gammaproteobacteria > Enterobacterales > Enterobacteriaceae > Citrobacter > Citrobacter sp. MGH100. The sequence continues at coordinate 354,874 of NZ_KQ089802.1, read as the reverse complement.
GATAATTCTTTATAATGTTGGGGCTATTGGTCTCTTCTTATTTACTGCGGCTTTTTTCATTACATTTAAAGACATATATATCCGAGCCAGAAGCCAAAAAGATATTTTTAGCATTTCATTACTGTGCTCTCTTGTTGGCTATATTCTGGTATATTGTTTATTTGAAAAGATGTTCATAAATGTCTTTTTATTATACAGCATAGCCATCCTGATGTTGTATGGCAAAAATGAGCCAGGAAAAATAACAAATTAACATCAAAATGAGCCTATGTGATGTCGTTGAGAATATAGGCTCAATTTTCCTAATATGATAAATAGTCTCATATATTGTAAATATTAATTTTCCTCTAATTCACATAGAAAATTTCCATAGATATCGAATTGTCAAGTGAATAGTGGTATAATATAAGCGATAAAATAAGATGGTGTGATCTGCAGTACACAGGTAGCTGTTGAGCCTGGGGCGGTAGCGTGATTTGAAAATTAACAATAACCTGAAAGGGTATAGTGTGAAAAAGATCCTGGTAATAAAAATGCGCTTTCACGGCGATATGTTGCTAACCACACCGGTCATCAGCACGCTTAAAAAAAATTATCCTGATGCTGATATTGATGTTCTACTCTACGAAGATACCATTCCTATTTTATCTGAAAACCCCGATATCCATGCTTTGTATGGCATAAAAAATAAAAAGAGCTCTGCTTTTGAGAAAGCAAAAAATTTCTTAGCGCTGATCAAGGTACTACGTGGCAATCATTATGATTTAGTGGTCAATCTTACCGATCAGTGGATAGTTGCTTTATTGTGTCGTTGTTTGGATTGCCCAATAAAGTTGACACATGATTTCTCGCACAGAAATAAAAAATTCTGGCGCGACAGTTTTACTCATCACGTTCCTCTAAGTGGCGATCATTGGGTTGAACGTAATTTGTCTGTGTTGATGCCATTAAATCTAAAAGAATCAGTCCCGGTACTGAAAATGGTTTATGGTGAGCAAGTCTGGCAATCTGTTCGGAAAAAACTTCCTCAGGTTGATACCCAGAAGTATGTCGTTATACAGCCTACGGCGAGACAAGAATTCAAGTCGTGGGAGAATGATAGATTCTCCCTGGTGATTGATGCGATACATCATTTGGGGTATCAGGTTGTACTGACTTCTGGACCCGGTGCCAGCGATATTGCCTGCGTCGATGAGATTGCCAGGGCATGTGAAACTAAACCTTTAACTGAAATTGCCGGGAAGACAACATTCCCTGAGCTTGCTGCATTAATTGATCATGCTGTACTTTTTATTGGCGTCGACTCTGCCCCGATGCATATTGCTGCAGCTGTTAAAACCCCCATCATTTGCCTTTTCGGCGCCACCGATCATATCGCCTGGCGACCATGGTCTGATGATGTGGTTCAATTTTGGGCTGGTGATTACCAACCAATGCCAGTACGTGAAAAACTTGATCGAAGTAAGAAATATTTATCTGCTATACCAGCGGAAGACGTGATTGCAGCCATAGCGTCACGGTTACCTAAACTCGATTAATAAAGCATCCGGATATATAAAATGGTTATTGCTTTCTGTTTGTATAAATATTTCCCTTTTGGTGGGTTACAGCGTGATTTTTTGCGTATAGCGTCGACAGTCGCATCACGTGGACATCATGTTCGGGTTTACACACAATCATGGCAAGGAAATATTCCAGACAGCCTGGAGATCATCATTGTTCCTGTGAGGTCATGCTCCAACAACGGGAAAAATGCTGAGTATCATCGGTGGGTAAGTAAACATCTTGAGAGTAATCCAGCAGATCGGGTTGTTGGGTTCAATAAAATGCCTGGATTAGATGTTTATTATGCTGCTGATGTCTGCTACGCAGAAAAAGTCGCGCAAGAAAAAGGTTTGCTCTATCGTCTGACACCACGATACCGACATTATGCCGCATTTGAGAAAGCAACATTTGCTGAGGGAAAATCAACACAGCTGTTGATGCTAACAGATAAGCAAATTGCGGATTTTCAGAAGCACTATCATACTGAGTCAACGCGTTTCCATATCCTTCCGCCGGGGATTTATCCTGACAGAAAATACAGCTCTCAGGCAGCAAATTGCAGAGCTAGCTTCAGGAAAGAAAATGATATCAGTGATTCCCAGTATTTAATTATACAAATCGGTTCTGATTTTACCCGTAAAGGTGTCGACAGAACTATCAAGGCGATTGCTTCCTTACCGGAAGCTGTCCGCAAACAAACGATTCTATTTGTTGTGGGTCAGGATAAGCCTGATCGCTATATAAAGCTGGCAACAGAGTATGGTGTTGCTGACAATATCAAGTTCTTCCTTGGCCGTAATGATGTCTCAGAGTTAATGGCAGCGGCCGATCTATTGATTCATCCGGCATACCAGGAAGCCGCAGGGATCGTGCTGGTTGAAGCAATTGCAGCAGGTTTACCTGTCATAACAACGGCAGTTTGCGGATATGCTCATTATATTAAAGATGCTGAGTGCGGCATTGTTATTGATGAACCGTTTGAACAAAAATTATTAAATGAAGCTGTTTATTTTTCTTTAACTGACTCAGAGCAGAGAAATGCATGGAAAAAGAATGCACGACACTTTGCTGATACTCAAGACCTTTATAGTCTACCTGAGAAAGCAGCTGATATTATTATAGGTGGTGCCCATGGTTGAATTAAAAGAACCATTTTTATCCTTGTGGAAAGGGAAAGATGCTTTTTCTGAAGTGCAGAAGCTGCAGGGAGAAACATTTAGACAGCTCGAAACGCGTAGAACGATAAGGTTTGAGATTGCAGGTAAAAGCTATTTCCTGAAATGGCACCAGGGAACTAAACTGAAGGAAGTTATCAAAAACTTGTTCTCTTTACGTTTGCCGGTACTCGGAGCTGATAGAGAATGGAATGCTATACACCGTTTGCAGGAACTGGATGTTGATACAATGCACGGTGTTGGTTTCGGGCAACAAGGTATAAATCCGCTCAACCGTATCTCATTTATTATAACTGAAGATCTGAGCCCGGCGGTTAGCCTGGAAGACTATTGTGCAGATTGGTTGGTGAATCCACCTTCGCGGAAAATTAAAATGGCATTAATTGAGCGTCTTGCCATTATGGTCAGAAGAATGCATCAGGGAGGCGTTAATCACCGTGATTGCTATCTCTGCCACTTCTTATTGCATCAACCGGCCAATTTTGAGGATAATACGTTCAAACTGTCGGTTATTGATCTGCACCGAGCTCAGATAAGAAATGCGGTTCCTGTTCGTTGGCGCAATAAAGATCTGATTGGTTTGTACTTCTCCTCGTTGAACATCGGGTTAACGCAAAGAGACTACTTCAGATTTTTGAAGATATACTTTGAAAAAGACATTAATAAAATTATTCGTGATGAGTCTGATCTCTTTGCAACCTATGCAAAAAAAACTGATAAAATTATTAATCATACATCAAAGAATAAACTATAAATATGAAATAATAGACTTTGTATAGCTACATAGAATAGTTAATTAAGTTTATTCAGCTGGCCAGCAATTGTTAACCTTTATTTCACGATGACTGTGCTGGCTTAATTATATTAGAGGGTTTGAACTCATGTACGTGCTGGTCATTTCGCTTCCTTTTGACGATGCCCGACGAAAACGCGTATCAGATATAATGAATGAATTAAATATCGAGTATTCGTTCGTTGATGCTATCTATGGGAAAAATTTGTCTGCCGAAGAAAAGCGCAAGATACCGTTAACTGACTTTCAGCACAGGGAAAACCATACGCCTACTGATGGTGAACTGGGTTGCTCACTAAGCCATATGAAGGCATTTAAACAGTTTGGGCAGAGTGGACAAGATTGGGTTTGTATTCTTGAGGATGACGCAATAATCGATCAGAATTTTAAGGAATTTATATCGACAATTGATGAAAGTGTTCTCAATAAAGATGCGTTATACCTACTTGGTGGGCAAGATGGTTTAAGGTATAAGAATAAAGTTGTCTTAAATTTGCTTAAACTCAAAAAAATTGGTGGCCAGACCTTCGGCAAAGTCATATTTGGTCATGGATATGTTTTGCGAGCCTGCGGTTATTTGATGAATTCGGTAACTGCTCAAAAACTTGTTTCCCGTTTTGAAAATAACTTTTTCATCATAGATGAATGGGCATATCTGATGCGTCAGGGATATTTTTCTGATATATACCTGGCAAACTTTGTCCATCATCCTGAAGAGTTGTCCGGGAGCTGGTTAGAGAAAGAACGTAAAGAGATAAAGAGTCACAAGAAAAAGCAGAAATCACTTTTCAGACGTAAAATTTCATCCTCATACTGGCATGCCCGACGAATTATTCTTGGGTTATGTTGGTGGAAGTAGATGAACGCAATAATGCTTAATCGTGGATGAAATACGATATAGTGCATAGTTTTAGTCAGCTGCAGATATGTTAAATAGCAAAGCGACTGTATAAGAACGAATTTAACATATCTGCGATACCTGAATAATTACAGCAGCGCTATGTGAGAATAAACTTGAGTGGGTTCAAGCAAAGCAAGCTTTCCTTCCGGGGCACGACATGTGACCTGATTCTTCCCGTATCCCCCAATCAACCCCGGGTCCGTAGGGCCATATAGCGTAACATTCGGCCGATCCAGTGCGGCGGTCAAGTGGCTTAATCCGGTATCAACGGATACCACAAATTTAGCGCCGGCTAATATCCGGGCTACATCCCCAAGACTCATTCGCGGTAAAACATCTACGTAATCAAATCCTTCTGCCAGTCGTCTGGCTCGCGCTTCTTCATGCGGAGCCCCCCATGGGAGCTTAATACGTATTTCTGCGTGATTTAATAAGCCAATGAGCTCCCGCCACTTTGCTTCCGGCCAGTGCTTGTCATCACGAGTGGTGGCGTGCAGGAAGACGGCATACTGCCCTGCATCGGCATTGCGTTCATTCAGAAAATGCTGCGCAATAGCGTAATCCCCCTGCGACTGGGATTTGGTATATCCCAGACTTTTCGCGAACAGCTCACGAGTGCGTTCAACAGCATGCTGTTGTTTGGCGATATGATGCTTACGGTTATAAAACAGACTCGCCAGCGGTTCGCGCGCGGTACTCCAGTCCATACCATGCTTAATGCCATGCGCCAGACGTGTGACCAGCGCGGCGCTTTTTACCAGCCCCTGCGCATCGATAACCACGTCATAGTTCTGTAAACGCACCGCCTCGCGAAAAGCTTTGCGCTCAGCTTTAATGGGGGCGGAAAACCAGGCTTTACGCCAGCGGCGAATCGCCACCGGGATCACTCGGTCAACGGTCGGATGCCAGGAGGGGATTTGAGCAAACCCTTCTTCCACTACCCAATCAAACTGAATATCCGTAATGGCCTGCTGCGCATCGGTTAATGCGGGCAACGTATGCAGTACATCGCCCATTGACGATGTTTTAACGATCAGAACCCGCATCCGTCAGACTTCCTCTTGTAACAACAGGTCATTCAGTTCTTCCAGAACGCGCTGAGGTGTGATGTCAATCAGGCTCTGGTGATACCCTTGTGCAGCATCCCCCTTACGCACTTTATGATAGCCCGTAATCAGGCGAATCACGCGAGCTTTGTGGGAGAGTGGTGGAGTGAAATCTGGGCTACTAGGGCCATACAGAGCGACCAGCGGGCGATTTAGTGCGGCAGCCACGTGCATCAAACCGGAGTCATTGGTGACCACGGCTTTGCAGGCGGCGAGCAGAATAACGGCCTGCTCCAGCTGCGTTTCGCCCGCCAGATTACGACACCAGGCCTGCTGCTCAACGCTTAACGTTGCCAGGATTTCATTTCCGGCTTCATGATCTTTTGCCGAGCCAAACAGCACAATCTGATGACCTTCGTCGATCAGCTGTTTTGCCAGTTCAGCATAATGGTAGTGTGGCCAGCGTTTCGCCGGACCAAATTCCGCACCAGGGCAAAAACCGATGATGGGGCGTTCGGCAGAAAGGGAGAACTGACTACAGGTCAGAGACTTTTCACCTTCACTGACCTGCAATTGTGGCCACAGCAGAGGCTGCGGCAAATCTTTAGCCGACAGCATCACGCCTTTATCGTAGGCCAGGGCCACATAGCGTTCGACCATCAGCGGCCATGCATCTTTATCCAGCACACGCGCATCGTTCAGCAGACCATAGCGCATTTCGCCACGCCAACCGGTACGATGAGGAATACCCGCGAAGAAGGGTACCAGTGCGGATTTAAACGAGTTCGGCAGGACATACGCGCGATCGTAGCGTTTATCACGCAAACTGTGGCCCAGTTTGCGGCGCTCGCCAATCTCCAGCGCGCCGTGTCCCAGCGGCATGGCGATGGCGTCGTTGACTTCAGGCATACGCGATAACAGCGGACGGCACCACGCGGGTGCCATCACGTCGATTATGGCCTGGGGATAGCGCGCCTTGAGCGTGCGATAGAGACTTTGCGACATCATCATGTCGCCCACCCAGGACGGGCCAACCACCAGAATCCTCATTGATTGCCTGCCTTATGCGTCGCGGTTCAGCCAGGCCATATATTCCGTCACGCCTTCGGCAACGGTCTTGAACGGTTTGTCATAGCCCGCAGCGCGCAGGTTAGTCAGATCCGCCTGAGTAAATGCCTGATAGCGGCCCTTCAGTTTTTCCGGGAACGGAATGTACTCAATGCTGCCTTTTTTGTGGTATGCCAGCGTGGCATCCGCGACGGCCTGGAAAGACTCTGCGCGACCAGTACCGAGGTTAAAGATGCCGGAAACCCCGTTTTCCAGGAACCACAGGTTTACTGCTGCAACATCGCCGACATAGACGAAATCACGTTTGAAGTTTTCACTTCCTTCGAACAGCTTGGGTGTTTCGCCGTTATTGAGCTGAGTATTGAGATGGAAAGCGACGCTCGCCATGCTGCCTTTGTGACCTTCGCGCGGTCCGTAGACGTTGAAATAACGGAAGCCAACGATCTGAGAATTTGCTTCTGGCAGGATCTGGCGTACATATTCGTCGAACAGGAATTTTGAGTAGCCATAGACGTTCAGCGGCTTCTCATATTCACGAGATTCGATGAAGTCAGAGGTACGACCGCCGTACGTTGCTGCAGAAGAGGCATACAGGAAAGGAATTTCACGCTCCAGACAGTAGTGCAGCAGCTCTTTGGAGTATTGATAGTTGTTGTCCATCATATACTTGCCATCCCACTCGGTGGTGGAAGAGCATGCGCCTTCGTGGAAAATCGCTTCGATATCGCCAAAATCTTCCCCGGCCATAATCTGGATCAGGAAGTCTTCCTTATCCATATAGTCAGCAATATTCAGATCCACCAGATTCACAAACTTGGTGCCGTCTTTCAGGTTGTCCACCACCAGAATATCGGTGATGCCTTTGTCATTCAGGGACTTAACGATGTTGCTGCCGATAAAGCCCGCGCCGCCGGTAACGATGATCATAAATGTAACCTTCGAATTATGGAGTCAGAGACAATCTCAGACACGAATACCTCTAATCATATCACTACATGGCTTCGGCTTCAGCAGTACGTCGCGTCATGTGGCGTGCGGAATTTGTGTTGGTTATTGCTTTCATTGTTTACATTCTTGATTGAAATGGTTTAGGCAGAGTGGTGTATGATTCACGTCGTGAATGAGTGTTCAAGTGCGCGGTGTCGGCTTTTTCGGAGCCATCAACGAATCAATAAGCAAGGTAGAGCACTGTGTTGGGGCTGACAATAGTCGCTGGAATGAAAATTATATATGCAACTAAAAAAAATTATTATTACAGGTTACGAGATCAGTGGACTTGGAGGGACAGAGACCGTTTGCCTTAATTTGGTGAAGCTGCTGCGAATGCAAAGCCCCGATATCGATATCTCTTTTGTTTTTCTTAAGAAAAATAATGGCGGTCATGTCAATGATGAGTGGCTTGCAGGGCAGCGCTATTGTCGTCTTTCTTCTAATATAAAAATAACGAAATTAAGACGGTTGAGTTTTGCTTATTCCTTACGAAAAATCATCAATCGGGAATCTCCTGATATAATTATATCTCTGGATACACTTTCATGCTATATCTGCCACGTTGCAAGAAAATATGCTCACAAGCAGGTTAAGATATTTTCATGGTTTCATTTTTCAATATTTGATTTTTATAAAAATAATTACAAGAAGAAAATAAAATATATAAATAAAGCTGATTATTATCTTTCCATCAGCTCTGGAATAACCCGACAACTTGTTGAAATGGGCATAGACAGACAGCGTATCGCGACGATATTCAATCCTGTTACTCGGCATGATGTCAGTATTCCTACACCTAAGAATCATGCCCGCTTTGTCTATGTAGGTAGGGTTGTTGCCGATGGTCAAAAGAATGTTCGAGGACTTTTCAATGGATTGGCGGAGCTGCAAGGAGCATGGTCTCTGAACGTTATCGGCACCGGCCAGGATGTTGAGACACTAGTTGCACTGGCAAAAACACTGGGGATTAGCGATAACATTCACTGGCATGGTTGGCAGAAATCACCGTGGGAATATATTCAAAATACGCTAAAAAATATTACCTGTTTACTATTAACTTCCCACTTTGAAGGTTTTGGTATGGTTTTGGCTGAAGCCAGTGCTCACGGTGTTTATGCCATTAGCTCTGATTGCGAAACGGGGCCTGCAGACATTATCAAAGAAGGGATAAACGGTAATTTATACCCTACTGATGAACCGGAAAAATTTGTTTCCTTGCTACAAGGTATTGTTGATGGAAAAACGTTGCCTGCCGGCGAACAGATTCAGCAGGCGATTGAGGAATTCTACGAAGATAACTATATCATTAAGGTTAATAAGGCCTTTGCTATGGCAGGATTTACTCTGGCACCGTCATCAGCGTCTCAGGCCATTGATGACGCGACAACGTAAGTCAGGTTGTGATGCCAGGTCTGTCATTCCTGAAAGGTTATGTGGGTACACGTGATTTATGCTGCATTTTAGACAAGTCATGATGAGTCATCTCGTACAAACCAATAGCATTGGGTAATATGTGCTGAAATTTGCCCAGTCTGGAGAATTGCAATGCGTGGGAATTTTTATAAGCAGTTAACGAACGATCTGGAAACCGCACGCGCGGAGGGGTTGTTTAAAGAAGAGCGCATTATTACGTCTGCTCAGCAGGCTGATATCACCGTGGCTGACGGAAGCCATGTTATTAACTTTTGTGCGAACAACTACTTAGGGCTGGCTAACCACCCGGAACTGATTGCAGCGGCAAAAGCGGGTATGGATTCTCACGGATTTGGTATGGCCTCGGTGCGCTTTATTTGTGGCACTCAGGACACCCATAAGCAACTGGAGCAAAAACTGGCGGCATTCCTCGGTATGGAAGATGCCATTCTTTACTCTTCTTGCTTTGACGCCAACGGCGGCCTGTTCGAAACGCTGCTGGGAGCAGAAGATGCCATTATCTCTGATGCTCTGAACCACGCTTCTATCATTGATGGCGTTCGTCTGTGTAAAGCGAAGCGTTTCCGCTACGCCAACAACGATATGCAGGAACTGGAAGCGCGTCTGAAAGAAGCGCGTGAAGCAGGCGCCCGCCACGTATTGATCGCCACCGATGGTGTGTTCTCTATGGACGGCGTTATCGCTAACCTGAAAGGCGTATGCGATCTGGCAGACCAATATGATGCGCTGGTCATGGTTGATGATTCCCATGCAGTCGGTTTTGTCGGTGAAAATGGTCGTGGCTCCCATGAATACTGTGACGTGATGGGTCGTGTGGACATCATCACCGGCACGCTGGGCAAAGCACTCGGCGGCGCATCTGGTGGTTACACTGCGGCACGTAAAGAAGTTGTTGAGTGGCTGCGTCAACGTTCCCGTCCGTATTTGTTCTCTAACTCACTGGCTCCGGCAATTGTTGCTGCTTCCATTAAGGTGCTGGAGATGGTTGAGGCGGGTAGCGACCTGCGCGATCGTCTGTGGGCGAATGCGCGTCAATTCCGTGAGCAAATGTCCGCAGCAGGCTTCACGCTGGCAGGGGCCGATCACGCGATTATTCCGGTAATGCTGGGTGATGCGGTTGTTGCGCAGGCGTTTGCCCGCGAACTGCAAAAAGAGGGGATTTACGTTACCGGATTCTTCTATCCGGTGGTTCCAAAAGGCCAGGCGCGTATTCGTACCCAGATGTCTGCGGCACATACCCCTGAGCAGATTACGCGTGCAGTCGACGCGTTCACACGCATTGGTAAACAACTGGGCGTTATTGCCTGAGGATGTGAAATGAAAGCGTTATCCAAACTGAAAGCGGAAGAAGGCATTTGGATGACCGACGTTCCTGAACCGGAAGTCGGCCATAACGATTTGCTGATTAAAATCCGTAAAACAGCCATCTGCGGGACTGACGTTCACATTTATAACTGGGATGAATGGTCGCAAAAAACCATCCCGGTTCCAATGGTTGTAGGGCATGAATATGTCGGTGAAGTTGTTGGCATCGGCCAGGAAGTTAAAGGCTTCAAAATCGGCGATCGCGTTTCCGGTGAAGGCCACATTACCTGCGGACATTGCCGTAACTGCCGCGGTGGCCGTACTCACCTGTGCCGCAATACCACCGGTGTCGGCGTAAACCGTCCAGGCTGTTTTGCACAATATCTGGTGATCCCGGCGTTTAACGCCTTTAAAATCCCGGACAATATCTCCGATGATTTAGCTTCCATCTTCGATCCATTCGGTAACGCGGTACACACGGCGCTGTCGTTTGATTTGGTTGGCGAAGATGTGCTGGTTTCCGGTGCGGGTCCGATTGGCATTATGGCTGCAGCGGTAGCGAAGCACGTTGGTGCTCGCCACGTAGTGATTACAGATGTTAATGAGTACCGTCTGGAGCTGGCGCGTAAAATGGGCATTACCCGCGCAGTCAACGTCTCGAAAGAGAACCTGACCGACGTGATGGCCGAGCTGGGGATGACCGAAGGGTTCGATGTGGGTCTGGAAATGTCTGGGGCGCCGCCAGCGTTCCGCACCATGCTGGACACCATGAATCACGGTGGCCGTATTGCTATGCTGGGTATTCCGCCATCTGATATGTCCATCGACTGGACGAAAGTTATCTTTAAAGGACTGTTTATTAAAGGTATCTACGGTCGTGAGATGTTTGAGACATGGTACAAAATGGCTGCACTGATCCAGTCTGGTCTGGATTTGTCGCCGATCATCACCCATCGATTCTCCATCGATGAATTCCAGCAGGGCTTTGACGCGATGCGTTCAGGCCAGTCAGGGAAAGTGATCCTGAGCTGGGATTGAATGCGCAAGGTGCATTCAATGTTAATTACGGCCAGATATCGCTATCTGGCCGTATAAACCATAGATTTTATTTTCCGCGGATCTTTCTGGATAACGATCTTATATTTTCTTTAAGCAGGATGAGTTTATAAATTAACCCTCTGCCTTTAACGTTAATATTATATTTTCGTTGTAATGCCAGAATGTCATTTGCCTGGCAGACCTTCATATTTCCCTTACAGGACAGGTCAATAATCCTTAACTCACCCGTTGGTGTGCGAATGAAATTCCCTGGGTGAATGTCATTTGATGCCAGTCCGGCCTTGTGAAGACGCAGTACGCATTGCTTTACCTCGTCAGCATTCTGCTGGTTAATTTCCCTTAAAGGAACCCCTTCAATATATTCATGAATAGTATAAACATAATGGCACTGGCGAAAACGTGTTTTCTCAGCAGCATAGTAGAGATCGGCAGTACAGATGCGCATTTCCGGCGGGAGCCTGTCCAGCTTCCTGATCAGTCGGGAATAGAAAGGGCCGGAGGTAAAGTTCTGTAATTTTTTCTCAAATCGTGGATCAACTTCACGGTCGTTTTTGATGATAAATTTTTGTGAGTTGTACTCGACCAACTCCACGCTGCGCAATGCGTTACCACTGCTCAGCGGTTTGCCACTGATTTCTTTTTTGATGTATTTATTCATCAGTGACTTAAGGTCTTTTCTGGTCTCTTTGCAATAGACCGTAAAACCTTTTTCGTGTGTCTTACTGATGGCCATCTTTTCCCTCAATATCAGCCTATAGAGTACGTTAATTCATAGGGATAGAGTATACAGGTTGTGTACCTCAATATGTAGACGATCTGAGCTATCATCAACCTGCTGAACGCAGGTGTAGCAGGGCATCTTTCTCAAACCGGACGCTTTCGCTGCAGCGTTTCTGCCCATAAATACGTTCTAACCTTAATAATTCCTTAATGAAACTGTAGTAAAAGTCATCAGCGTAATGACAAACCTGGGTTAGTTAGCTGATGAGAAACTGCACAAATATGTTGAGTGTTATTATTCCGTTATATAACGTGGGTGATAGTTTTCGGGATTGCATGGAATCTTTGATCGCACAGACATGGACTGCGCTAGAGATCATCATTGTGAATGATGGTTCAACGGATAACTCTGTTGATATTGCACAACATTATGCGGATAACTATCCCCATGTACGGTTGTTGCATCAGGCTAACGCAGGGGCATCCGTAGCGCGTAACCGTGGCCTGGAAGCGGCCAAAGGGGATTATGTTGCATTTGTCGATGCCGATGACCTGGTTTATCCCAATATGTACGAAACCCTGATGACCATGGCAATTCAGGATGACCTGGATTTAGCTCAGTGTAATTCCGACTGGTGCATTCTTGAAACGGGGCACACCTGGCAATCAATACCGACGGATCGTCTTCGGTCTACGGGGGTGTTGACCGGCCCTGACTGGTTACGTATGGCGTTGGCTTCACGCCGCTGGACACATGTGGTCTGGATGGGAATTTATCGCCGGGATGTTATTGAGAAAAATAAAATAACATTTATTCCGGGGTTACATCACCAGGATATTGTCTGGACGACGGAGTTTATGTTTAACGCTGTACGAGTGCGATATACCGAGCAATCTTTATATAAATACTTCTTACATGATCAATCAATCAGCCGTCTTAAACGACAAGGTTTAAAAAATCTCAACTACCAGCGGCACTATATTAAAATTACGCGGTTATTGGATAGGTTGAATCGTGAATATGCCGATCGGATTACTATTTATCCGGAATTTCATCAGCAAGTTACCTATGAAGCGTTGCGCGTATGCCATGCAGTCCGTAAAGAACAGGATGTGCATATTCGTCAGCGTATGATCGCAGAGATTTTTGTCTCTGGTATGTATAAGCGCATGATAACTAACGTCCGCAGTGCCAAAGTATTGTACCAGGCACTGCTATGGTCATTCCGTCTATGGAAATGGCGCGATAAAAAATCAACGCCTTCGCGTATTGCCCGAAAAGCGCTTAATCTACGTTAGCGTTCATGGTGCTGGGGGAAGATGTGTTCCCCCAGCCTTGCCACTGCAGTCTCATATACTGCACCAGCGTGCTTTGTGTGATGCTTTCTCCTAGCACGCTAAAGAATCGGCTGGCGTAAACCGGCTCCAGAGGTTGTTTCGGTTTGCACAGCTTCACCCCACGGAAAGGATTACGCGGCGCATCTGGCGTACCGTTTCTCGGTGGAGTGAGATTAGGTCTGGAAGTATCTACCTGCGGCTCATTAAGCAGGCTGCTCGGACGAACCAGCGTAATATCGGCTGGCAGGCTATACAGCATCTGCTGCAACACTCGTACCGTAGAAGGGTGGGGGTGCCCGATGGCAATCGCTGACCCGTTACGGCGAGCAAGATCGACTGCACGATTAAACTGACGGCGAATATCCGCTTCGTTTTGTGTATCGTCGAGGAAGACTTTGCGTTTGATGACCTTCACTCCGGTTCCTGCCGCCGCGCGCATGGCCTGGCTGTTGCCGATGGTCATACTGTCGAGGAAGTAGAGGTCGTAGCGTTCCAGAGCTTGCATCACCTTCTGCATGCCGAACAGGCTGGACGTCATCGCACTCCCCATGTGATTATTCAGTCCCACTGCATACGGCACTTTGCTTACCGCGTCGCGAATAATCCGTTCAATTTCTTCGCTGCTCATCTCCGGGCGTAACGTGTCTTTTTCCAGCGGTTGCTTGCTCAGTGGGGCCATCGGCAGATGGATCAACACTTCATGTCCACTGTTATGCGCTTTAGTCGCCATTTCACGCGCATGTGGCGCGTTTGGCAGAACGGCAACAGAGACAGTGGAAGGCATTGCCAGCACCTGATTTTCTGTGTGCGGACGGTAGCCGAAATCATCAATAACGATAGCAAGTTTGCCGGCGAAAACAGGTGTTGCGAATGCCAGCAGGCTGGCGAGTGAGAGCAAAGTACGACGAAACTGAGGCAAAACTTATCTTCCCAACCACGGCTGTGGATTGACCGCCTGACCCTGGCGACGAATTTCGAAATAGAGCGCCGGCCTGCCCTGACCGCCGCTGCTACCCACAAGTGCAATAGGCTGCCCGGCGCGAACCTGCGTACCGACGCTGACCAGCGCGCTCTGGTTATAACCGTAGAGGCTCATATCGCCTTTACCGTGCTCAACGACGACCACCAGGCCATAGCCCTGCAGCCAGTCCGCCAGAATGACGCGACCATCGGCGATGGCTTTGACTTCGGTACCTTCGGATGCGCCAATAACCATCCCTTTCCAACGTAGCTCACCTTGCAGCTGTTCGCCATAGCGATGCAGCGTTGGACCACGAACGGGCCAGAACGCCTGACCGCGTGGTGAACCTAACCCGCCGGTACGAGACATCAGTGATTTCTCGCTTTCGGTTGGCTTATAGGTCGAGCCTTTGCGTGATGCTTCCTGTTGCTTATCACGTACAGCCTGCGCCTCACGTGCTTCACGCTCTGCACGGGCTTTCGCGGCGGCTTCGGCGCGAGCAATACTGTTGCGCAGGCGGGATTCGTTGGCGCGCATCTCGCCTAACTGCTGCTGACCTTGTTGAATCGACGACTCCAGACCCGCGAGCGTTTTCTGGCGTTCATTACGCGCCTGCTCCAGTTTCGCCTGCTGTGCACGCTGTTCGTACAGCAGCGTCTGCTGTTCGCTTTGCTTATCTTCCAGCTCGGCTTTCTGCGAGTCGACCTCTTCGCGGGTTTGCTTCAGCTGTGCGATAGTCTCCTGGCGCGCCTGGTTCAGATAGCCGAAATAGGCCTGCAGGCGTTGCCCGCGCTGAGTCTCTTCACCGCTGAGGATGAGCTGAATACCAGTATGTTCACCCTGGCGAAACGCAGCATCCAACTGGGCTGCCAGACTGCGCTCTTGCGCTGCCCGCTGCTTTTCCAGCTTCGCGAGTGCGGCATTCATCTCAGCGATTTGCGCATTCAGCTGTGCCAGGGAGTTTTGCGTTTCGCGTAGCTGCCTTGCGGCAACGGCGATAGCCTGTTCCTGAGCTTTAAGCTGAGCAAGGAGGGTGGCGCGTTGTTGTTGCTGTTGGCGTACCGCGCGTTCTTTTGCCGCGATATCGGCCTGAATGGATTTGAGCTGATCGCGCTCGTCCGCATGGGCGGAAAAGGCGCACAACAATACGCCAGCGCTAAGCGCGCTGGCGTAGAACAAGGGCCTGACTGAAAACTTACGCAGTTTCACGGCCCGAGTGATGGTATTAATCGCCTTTCCCCTCATGGGGAGGGATTATTCCACGATGAACAGCGGCTTACCAGTCATCTCTTGCGGGATTTCCATACCCATCAGCGTCAGCATGGTCGGGGCGATATCAGAAAGTTTGCCACCTTCAACTGCTTTGACGTTTTTACCACCGACATAAATCAGTGGAACCGGCAGGTTGGTGTGCGCGGTATGCGCCTGACCGGTGGACGGATCGCGCATTTGCTCTGCGTTCCCGTGGTCAGCGGTGATCAGCAGCTGGCCGCCAACGGATTCAACCGCTTTAGCCACCTGCTCAACGCAGTGATCCAGCGCTTCAACCGCTTTAACCGCTGCTTCCATCACCCCGGTATGGCCGACCATGTCGCCGTTCGGGTAGTTACAAATGATGGTGTCGTATTTCCCGCTCTCAATCGCCGCAACCAGTTTTTCGGTCAGTTCAGCAGAGCTCATTTCCGGCTGCAGATCGTAGGTGGCGACTTTTGGCGAGTTGATCAGAATACGGTCTTCGCCTTTGAACGGCTCTTCTACGCCGCCGTTAAAGAAGAAGGTTACGTGCGCGTATTTTTCGGTTTCGGAAATACGCAACTGCGTTTTGTCATTCTTTGCCATCCACTCGCCAAGGGTGTTGGCCAGAGACGCAGGTGGGTAAGCCACCGCAGTTTTGATGTCTGCCGCGTATTCGGTCAGCATCACAAAGTTGAGGTTAACGACTTTCTTACGGGCGAAGCCGTCGAAGTCAGCGTTAACAAACGCACGGGTAATTTCACGCGCACGGTCAGCACGGAAGTTCATGAAAATCAGCGTATCGCCATCTTCCATAGCTGCATCTGCCTGACCTTCGGCACGGATCACGGTCGCTTTGACGAATTCGTCGTTTTCATCGCGGGCATAAGCAGCCTGCAGGCCTTCAACCGCCGTAGCGAACTGGAACTCGCCTTTCGCCAGCGTCATCAGATCGTAAGCCTGTTCCACGCGATCCCAACGGTTGTCGCGGTCCATAGCGTAGTAACGACCGATAATGGACGCTACGCGGCCTTTGCCCAGCGCGGCAAATTTCTCTTCGAATTTCTGCAGTGAATGTTCAGCGCTGCGCGGCGGGGTATCACGACCATCAAGGAAAGCGTGCAGATAGATTTTCTCAGCACCGCGTTCAGCGGCCATTTCTACCATCGCCATGATGTGATCTTCGTGGCTGTGTACGCCGCCAGCAGAGAGCAGACCCATGATGTGTACCGCTTTGCCGCTATTTTTTGCCTGGTCGACCGCATTGGTCAGCACCGGGTTAGCGAAGAAAGTACGCTCTTTAATTTCAACATCCAGACGGGTAAGGTCCTGATACACGATGCGGCCCGCGCCCAGGTTGACGTGACCCACTTCGGAGTTGCCCATCTGGCGATCGGGCAGGCCAACTTCCAGGCCAGACGCATCAATCAGGGTATGCGGACGTTTTGCCCACAGCGCATCCATTACCGGGGTTTTAGCACTAAAAATGGCGTTATCCTGGCTGTCTTCGCGATAGCCGTAGCCATCCAGAATCACCAGTACCATAGGTTTTTTAGAAACCGACATTGCGACAACCTCACACTTAATAGATAAAAAATAATTGCGTAATTTTACTACAGCTGAATCGATAAAGTAGCCCCAGAAGATCAAATAATGAGGGATCGCGTGCCAGGGGGAACACTGATTTACATTTTTTTTTCCGTAGCGCCCCGCAAAAATGCAATCCAATGCACGCTCTGGCTGTATTTGCGCCAACGCGCAGGTATACTCCTTTCCTGGTTTTTTTAATCACTGAGTCGGGAGTTGTTACCCCCCATGCAAGAAATTATGCAATTTGTTAGCCGCCACCCTGTCTTGAGTATCGCCTGGATTGCGTTACTGGCGGCGGTATTGTTTACCACGTTTAAGAGTCTGACCTCAAAAGTGAAGGTAATTACACGCGGCGAAGCGACACGTCTCATCAATAAAGAAGATGCGGTGATTGTTGATTTACGTCAGCGCGACGACTTCCGCAAAGGTCATATCGCAGGCTCCACGAACCTGCTGCCGAGCGAAATCAAAGCCAACAATTTTGGCGAGCTGGAAAAACACAAAAACAAACCTGTTATTGTGGTTGATGGCTCTGGTATGCAGTGCCAGGATTCAGCAACTGCGCTGATTAAAGCCGGTTTTGAGCAGGTATCTGTACTGAAAGACGGCGTAGCGGGCTGGAGTGGCGAGAATCTGCCACTGGTTCGCGGCAAGTAATTTACCCGTCTTCTTTCGTACCGCTGGGTAAAAGAACACTGGAGATAAGTCATGGCCAATATTGAGATCTATACCAAAGCAACCTGCCCGTTTTGCCATCGCGCAAAGGCGCTGTTGAACAGTAAGGGTGTGAGTTTCCAGGAACTTCCGATTGACGGCGATGCCGTGAAGCGTGAAGAGATGATCAAGCGCAGTGGCCGTACAACGGTTCCGCAGATTTTTATTGATGCACAGCACATTGGTGGTTGTGACGACTTGTATGCGTTGGATGCGCGTGGTGGACTGGATCCCCTGCTGCGTTAAGGCGTACGGATAGTATTTAAAGGACAACACTAAAGGGTTTTCTCAACATGTCAGAACAAAATAACACTGAAATGGCTTTCCAGATCCAACGTATTTATACCAAGGATGTGTCTTTCGAAGCGCCAAATGCACCGCATGTTTTCCAGAAAGATTGGCAGCCAGAGGTTAAACTGGATCTAGATACCGCATCTACCCAACTGGCAGATGATGTGTATGAAGTAGTGCTGCGTGTCACCGTAACGGCTTCTCTGGGTGAAGAAACTGCGTTTCTGTGCGAAGTTCAGCAGGGCGGTATTTTCTCCATCAGTGGTATTGAAGGGACTCAGATGGCGCATTGCCTTGGCGCATACTGCCCGAACATTCTGTTCCCGTATGCCCGCGAATGCATCACCAGCCTGGTTTCACGCGGTACATTCCCGCAACTGAACCTTGCGCCGGTCAACTTTGATGCGCTGTTCATGAACTATTTACAGCAGCAGGCTGGCGAAGGTACTGAAGAACATCAGGATGCCTGATGAACCAAAGTAATGCTTCAATGACTGTGATTGGTGCCGGCTCGTACGGCACCGCTCTTGCTATCACCCTGGCAAGAAACGGCCACCAGGTTGTCCTGTGGGGCCATGATCCGAAACATATCGCGACCCTTGAGCACGATCGCTGCAACGTCGCGTTCCTCCCTGATGTGCCTTTTCCCGAAACGCTGCGCCTGGAAAGTGATTTAGCCACTGCGCTGGCCGCCAGTCGTAATATTCTGGTGGTGGTGCCGAGCCATGTCTTTGGCGAAGTGCTGCGTAATATCAAACCGCTGATGCGTCCTGACGCGCGGCTGGTCTGGGCGACAAAAGGTCTGGAAGCGGAAACAGGGCGTCTGCTGCAGGACGTTGCGCGCGAAGCGCTGGGTGATTCTATCCCGCTGGCAGTCATCTCCGGTCCGACGTTCGCCAAAGAGCTGGCGGCGGGCATGCCGACGGCGATTTCTCTGGCCTCGACGGACGACGCCTTTGCTGACGATCTCCAGCAGTTGCTGCACTGCGGCAAAAGCTTCCGCGTCTACAGCAACCCGGATTTCATTGGCGTGCAGCTTGGCGGCGCGGTGAAAAACGTGATTGCGATTGGCGCGGGGATGTCTGACGGCATCGGCTTTGGTGCAAACGCACGAACGGCATTGATCACCCGTGGGCTTACCGAAATGTCTCGCCTTGGCGCGGCGCTGGGTGCCGATCCTGCCACCTTTATGGGGATGGCGGGTTTAGGCGATCTGGTGCTGACCTGTACCGACAACCAGTCGCGTAACCGTCGTTTTGGCATGATGCTCGGCCAGGGTATGGACGTGCAGGGCGCGCAGGACAAGATTGGTCAGGTGGTTGAAGGCTACCGCAATACGAAAGAAGTTCGTGAATTGGCGCACCGTTTTGGTGTCGAGATGCCAATAACCGAGGAAATTTATCAAGTATTGTATTGCGGAAAAAATGCGCGCGAGGCAGCATTGACGTTATTAGGTCGTGCGCGCAAGGACGAGCGAAGCAGCCACTAGCCGTAAGGAACCGTTTCAATCTAACGACCCGACCCGCGAAGAACGGGTCGGTCGTTTTGCTACCTTCTGGAGTACGCAATGCCGTGTGAAGAACTGGATATCGTCTGGAAAAATATTAAAGCGGAAGCCCGGGCACTGGCGGAATGTGAGCCAATGCTGGCCAGTTTTTACCACGCAACGCTGCTCAAGCATGAAAACCTCGGCAGTGCGCTGAGCTATATGCTGGCGAATAAACTCGCTTCTCCGATCATGCCTGCTATTGCGATTCGCGAAGTCGTGGAAGAGGCCTACGCGGCCGATCCTGAAATGATTGCCTCGGCGGCTTGCGATATCCAGGCGGTACGCACGCGTGACCCGGCAGTCGATAAATATTCCACCCCACTTCTGTACCTGAAAGGCTTCCATGCGCTGCAGGCCTACCGCATCGGCCACTGGCTATGGCATCAGGGGCGTCAGGCACTGGCGATCTTCCTGCAAAATCAGGTCTCTGTTACCTTCCAGGTGGACATCCACCCGGCGGCAAAAATTGGTCGCGGTATTATGCTCGATCACGCCACCGGTATTGTGGTGGGCGAAACGGCGGTCATTGAAAACGACGTCTCTATTTTGCAATCCGTCACGCTTGGCGGAACCGGTAAAGCAGGCGGCGACCGTCATCCGAAAATTCGTGAAGGCGTGATGATTGGCGCTGGCGCGAAAATCCTCGGCAACATTGAAGTCGGGCGTGGCGCGAAGATTGGCGCAGGTTCCGTCGTTTTACAGCCGGTACCCCCGCATACAACCGCCGCAGGCGTTCCGGCGCGCATCGTCGGCAAGCCTGACAGCGATAAGCCATCTATGGATATGGATCAGCATTTCAACGGGATTCATCATACGTTCGAGTATGGCGATGGCATCTGATTTCGAGCTATCTTATTTGTCATCTTGAACCCGGGCTGTGCTCGCCATCCTCACGTACTGCGTGTATGCACAGGTCGGCAAGCGCGGTCCGTGTCCAACCTGACTGCGCCGATAACGCTCGAAAATAAACGGTAAATTCTTCCGTAGGTCGGATAAGGCGTCAGCCACCATCCGACATAAATCAACTGCGTAATACCGCGCCAGGATAACCTAACTGGCGCCAGGCCTCATACACCACTACTGACACCGCGTTAGACAGATTCATGCTGCGGCTGTCCGGCATCATCGGAATACGAATTTTTTGTTCGGCAGGCAACGCGTCGAGAATACTGGCAGGCAGACCGCGTGTTTCCGGGCCAAACATCAGATAATCCCCGTCCTGATAGCTTACCGCGCTATGCGCTGGCGTACCTTTGGTAGTCAGGGCAAACAGACGTTGCGGGTTTTCTGCGGCCGCAAAGGCGGCGTAATCAGGGTGGCGCAGCACGGCGGTAAACTCATGGTAATCCAGCCCCGCGCGACGCAGGCGCTTGTCGTCCCAGGTAAAGCCCATTGGCTCAATAATATGCAGACGAAAGCCGGTGTTGGCGCAAAGACGGATAATATTGCCGGTATTTGGCGGGATTTCTGGTTCGAACAAAACGATGTTAAGCATACTGCCCCCTTAATAACGGGGGGCAGAATAACAGAAAGAGCGGGTACTATGCGACGGTCAGCGCGTGAGGTTTATAGCGTTGCAGCTTGTAAATCGTCGCGGCAGCGGCGGCCAGCGCCGGAACGCTGAGGAACATCAGTATGCTATCAGCCTGCCATTGCATAGACAGCAGTTGGGCGCTGGTCATGGTCCCGGCGACGCCGCCAAAGCGGCCCACGCCCTGCATCCAGGCAATGCCCGTCGCGCGACAGTGGGTCGGATAAAACGTGGCGGCCAGCGTCTGCAGCCCGGATTGCGCGCCGTTCATGGTAATTCCCATCAGGAAGATCAGCGCGCCGAACAGGATGATGTGGTTATGTTCAAACCCGAGAGCGAGGGCAAACAGCATCGTCAGAATAAAGCCGAGTGACACCACTTTATGCGCTTCCCAGCGATCCATTAACCAACCGGCCAGCAGGATCCCTGCGGTACCGCCGAAGGTAAATAGCGACGTCAGCCAGGCGGATTCGGCCAGCGGATAGCCCATTCCCAGCATCAGCGTTGGCATCCAGCTCAACAGCACGTAATAGATAACCAATCCCATAAAGTAGGTCATCCAGAGCATCAGCGTGCCCGGCAGCCAGGGCATACTGAATAGCTGTGCCACGCTGCCTTTTTTGACCGTGACACGGTCTTCATCCAGATAAAACTGGGTAACCTGCTCCAGACTTCCCGACATAAAGCGTTGAGCAATGCGTTTAACCTGTGCAACCCCTTTACCGCGGTGAACCAGATACTTCACCGACTCCGGCAGGAACAGCACCAACAATACGGTGAGGGCCAGCGGGGCGATCGCACCGGCAAGCAGTACACTGTGCCAGCCGTAGTTGGGGATAAGCCAGGAGGAGATTACGCCGCCGCCCGCAGCGCCTAACGGAAATCCGCAGTACATGGTGTTAATCGCCATTGAACGACAGCGTTTAGGGGCAAATTCTGAGACCAGGGTGATGGCATTGGGCATTGCCGCGCCAAGACCCAGCCCGGTGAGAAAGCGCCAAAACGTGAGCATATTCAGCGTCTGGGCATAGGCAGTTCCCAGACTGGCGAGACCAAAAAACAGACAGGAAAAAACCAGAACACGCTTACGGCCCATACGATCGGAAATCGGTCCCGCCAGCAGTGCACCAAATGACAGGCCCAATAGCGCGGCGCTTAACACCGGTCCGAGATCCTGTTTCTTGATGCCCCAGTCGGCAGAGAGCGTGGGGGCAATATAGCCCATCGCCGCCGTATCGAAGCCGTCGATGGCCAGGACCAGAAAACCCAGGACAATAATGACCCAGTGGAAGCGCGAAAAAGGACTGTCATCTATCGCCTGCTGGATATTCACTTTTCCGGAATAAGCCATGTTACCCTCGCCCGTTATGATGGTTGTTATCTGTATATTTCGCCCTTGTATTAGCTTGTATATACATCTGACAGGTGGATAAAAAGTTGTCAAATATATTGGTTATAAATGTTAACTGGTCGTTATTTTTGGGTAAAAAATGGTCGGGCTGAGAACAGACCGACCATGCAGAAAGTGGGTTTTATGGGGATATTGTTACGCCGCGCTACCCTGAACCAGAGGTGCCAGCGCAGCAGGCAGGCTCTTGCCCAGTTCCTGTACCAGCGAATCGCGGCTGATTTCGCTAATGGTTTTCGCACCGGTCAGGGTCATTGCCACCTTCATCTCTTTCTCGATCAGATTCAGCAGATTCGTTACCCCAGCCTGACCGTGGGTTGCCAGCGCGTACAGATAAGCACGTCCCAGCAGAACACTATCCGCACCCAGCGCAATCATGCGTACGACGTCCAGACCGTTGCGGATCCCGCTGTCTGCCAGAATGGTGATATCGCCTTTTACCGCATCGGCAATAGCGGGTAACGCGCGAGCTGAAGACAGCACGCCGTCTAACTGGCGACCACCGTGGTTAGAGACAACGATGCCATCAGCGCCGAAGCGTACGGCGTCGCGAGCATCTTCAGGATCGAGGATCCCTTTGATCACCATCGGACCATCCCAAAATTCGCGGATCCACTCGAGGTCTTTCCAGGAGATGGACGGATCGAAGTTATTCGCCAGCCAGCCGATGTAGTCTTCAAGGCCGGTGGGTTTGCCAAGATAGGTCGAGATATTGCCTAAATCATGCGGGCGACCGTTCAGGCCAACGTCCCATGCCCACTGTGGATGGGTGACTGCCTGCCAGTAGCGGCGCAGTGCGGCATTTGGGCCGCTCATCCCGGAATGGGCGTCACGGTAGCGTGCGCCAGGTGTGGGCATATCGACGGTAAAGACCAGCGTGGAGCAGCCCGCCGCTTTGGCTCGCTCCAGGGCGTTACGCATAAAGCCGCGATCGCGCAGGACATACAGCTGAAACCACATCGGACGCTTGATAGTCGGGGCGACTTCTTCAATCGGGCATACGGATACTGTGGAAAGCGTAAACGGAATGCCTTTGGCATCAGCGGCGGCGGCGGCCTGAACTTCGCCCCGACGCGCATACATGCCGCACAGACCGACAGGCGCGAGGGCCACCGGCATTGACAGTTTTTCATTAAACAGGGTGGTTTCCAGACTGAGATCTGACATGTTCTTCAGCACGCGCTGGCGGAGTGCCACCTCTGATAAATCTTCCACGTTACGGCGCAGGGTATGCTCCGCGTACGCGCCACCGTCAATGTAGTGGAACAGGAAAGGGGGCAGAATGCGCTGGGCTGCGGCGCGATAATCGCTGGCTGCTGAAATAATCATGTGTTGTTCTCCCTGCTAATTTCATTATGGTCACCGGGCAGACGGGTGATACGCGCCTGGCGGGCCTGGTCTTCATCAAAGCGTTTAATGGTGGTATGGACAAAACTGAGGTGCGCCATCATCGCCTTCCGCGCGCCATCGGCATCCCCGGCGACAATCGCGTCCAGCACAGCAAGGTGTTGTTCTGTGAGCTGTGAAAATACCGGTGGCACCAGGTACATACGCTGGCGACTCTGTTTTACCGAAGACTGCAATACGTCGAAGAAACCGCGCATGGTCTGTAGCAGCACCACGTTGTGCGAGGCTTCAGCGATGGCAAGGTGAAAGCGAACGTCTGCTTGTGAAGCGAGATCCGGATCTTCACTTTGTGTGGCCTCGAAACAGAGCCTGATTTTCTCTTTGTCGGCGGCTGTGGCGCGCATGGCGGCGTGCCAGGCGGTGCTGGCCTCAATGGCGTGGCGGGCTTCGAGAATATCGAAGCTGTAATCAGGGTCGTCCGCCATCAGGCTTTTCAGCGGCTGAACGATGTTTTGTTCGGACCACGCTTCATGCTGCCAGCGGATAAACGTCCCACCACCACGACGGCTAATCAGCACGCCTTCACTTACCAGCTTTGCCAGCGCCTCGCGCAGCGAATTGCGCGACACGCCGAGCTGTACGGCCAGCTGGCGCTCGGCGGGCAACTTCATGCCCGCTTCCAGCTGTTGTTCTTCAATCAGCGCCCGCACACGAGATGCGACCTCGTCTGACAGGCGTCTGGGCATCACAATCATGGAATCATCCAGGTTAAGACATAGGCCTGCAGCGTGGTAATCACACCCACCATGCAGGTGAAAATCAGGCTGTGTTTGACGGTGAAGCGGAACAGATCAGACTCTTTGCCAACCAGTCCCACTGCCGCACAGGCGATGGCGATAGACTGCGGAGAGATCATCTTGCCGGTTACGCCGCCGGTGGTATTTGCCGCTACCATCAATACGTCAGAAACACCGATTTGCTGTGCTGCCGTTGCCTGTAGTGCTGCGAACAAGGCGTTTGACGAGGTGTCAGAGCCCGTCAGGAATACCCCCAGCCAGCCGAGGAACGGCGAGAAGAAAGTGAACGCGCTGCCCGTGTGAGCCAGTGCTAACGCCAGCGTTGAAGACAGCCCGGAGTAATTAGAGATAAAGGCGAATGCCAGCACCATTCCGATGGAGTAAATAGGCAGCGCCAGATCTTTCAGCGTACTGCCAAAGGTCTGCAGAGCGGCAGACGGCTTCATCTTCAGCCAGACGATGGACAGCAGGGCGGCAAACAGGATCGCAGTACCGGTCGCGGAGAACCAGTCAAATTTGTACACCGCCGCGTAGGCTGTGGCTTCGTGTACGACCGGCGGCATACGGGCTACCAGCTTATCGAGGAACGGAACCGGAATGTTGACGACCCAGTGGTACATCGCCCCGCCAGGGGCAAACAGCGCTTTAAACGGCGGGATGCTCCACAGTGTGACGGTGGCGGTCAGGAACAGGAACGGCGACCAGGCGCGGATGATTTGCCCGGCGGTGTAGCGGGTGCGCGACAGGTCCATATCGACCTGTGAAGCCCCCATATCGCCAAAACGGAAGATGCGTACCGGCTGCCAGCGCTTCAGGAACAGCGTCAGACACACCAGAGAAACCAGAGAAGAGATGATGTCCGGCAGTTCCGGCCCGATAAAGTTAGAGCTGAGGTACTGCGCGATAGCAAACGAGCCGCCCGCGACCATCACCGCAGGCCAGGTCTCTTTCACGCCGCGCCAGCCGTCCATAATCGCCATGATCCAGAACAGTACGATAATCGTCAGGAACGGTAGTTGGCGGCCAACCATCTGACCAATCTCAAAGCTGTCCAGCCCGGTGACCTGACCGGCAACCAGAATAGGAATTCCCATCGCGCCAAACGCTACCGGCGCGGTGTTTACGATCAGGCACAAGCCTGCTGCATACAGTGGGTTAAAACCAAGACCAACCAGCAGCGCGGCGGTTATCGCCACCGGCGCACCGAAGCCCGCGGCCCCTTCGAGGAATGCCCCAAAGGAGAAACCGACAATCAGCATTTGCAGACGCTGGTCAGGGGTAATTGAGAGAATGGATGAGCGGATGATGTCGAACTGCCCGGTTTTAACCGAGATTTTATAGACAAACACCGCTGCAATGATGATCCAGGCTATCGGCCACAGACCATAGAAGAAACCGTACACCACGGAGGCCAGCGCGTGATCGACCGGCATTTTGTAAAACAGCAGGGCGACCGACAAAGCGATCACCACCGTCCATGACGCCGCAACGTAGCCTTTCAGCTTGAGCTTAATCAGGGCGAAGAAAAAGAACAGGATGGGGAGCGATGCGATCAGACTGGAAAGCCAGATGTTACCGGCCGGGTCGTAGTTTTGTTGCCAGAGATTCATTGCAGGTCTCCTGGGGGCCGCTGACATAATGCAATGAGTCTGTGCTCATCTCTTCGTCACACTATGTGTAAAAGTGGCCCTGCCAATATTGTTGTGTAGGGGTAATGACAATGAATGGTTAATCAAATGTTATTTATTGGCAACGGTATTGTACGCACATTTTAATGAAATGTGAGGTATTGGTAGGATCTGACTGAAATTGGTAGGGCCAATTGCGAGGGGAAGCGAAGGACCGGGCAAGCGAGTGTTGCCCGGTGACAGATTAGAACTCGCTTTTCGCGAAGCCCGTCATCTCTTTCAGGCCCATTTCACGGCCAAGCTCGGTCATCGGGTGAACGACGATCAGGCCGCGCACGCTCTTCTTCAGCTTGCCCATGTCGGCCTGTTCTTTTTTGGTGATGGCACGACGGAACGGGAGTTTGCTGAGCTTTTGTGCTTCTTTGCTCAGCTTCTGGCCGTGTACTTCACGCAGTCGTGCGATCTCAGTTTCCAGAGTTTCTTTCTCTTGCTCCAGCTCGGCATATTTGTCGGCGGCTTCAACCAGGGACAGGTCAGCCTGCTGGTGGCGGATAGCGTCAAGACGATCGCTCAGGCGTTTAATTTCGTTTTTTTCGACTTCTTTCATAGGATAGCTTCTGATAAAAATAGGATGAATATCCTATAGTATGCGCGCAGAGCGGGATTATTCACAACTAATCGAAGATAAATAATCAAATGCCGCAAGTATTATTAAGCTAATGTTAATGCTACTTTTTTGATTAATAAGGAACTTTAAGCGATAAGATTGGCCATGGCGCTTTTTATTGGCGGGTTTATAGCGAAGCACGTTTTCCTCAATATAATCGCCCAACCGATCCTAAACTTAAATGAGCAACCGCACAGGCTGAGCGCGGTTAATACATGGAGGAGGGAAGATTATGGCGAAAATAGGTGAGAACGTTTCGGTTCTGATTGATAAGACGGTCGATTTTATGGCTTCCAGCCAGGCTTTTCGCGAATATCTGAATAAAACACCGCCGCGCGACGTAGTCCCTTCTGAAATACCACAGGAGAACGCGCAGCTGTATCTGCAACGTCTGGCGTACTATCGGCAACTGTATCGACCGCAGCAGGAAGAGAAGTAAGCCTGCAGGGTCTTATTTTTGAAAGGCTTTTTTTAAGCTGATTTTAGAAATCAGCTCGGTCAGGGAAAGTACCATCGTGGAGCGTACCATTTGCTGGTAGCGCTGGATTTGCATGGCGTGCAGACCTGAGTCTGAGGTATCAAACTGCGGTGGCGGCGGGAGTGCTGCTACGCAGTGAAGTTCGCCAAACGGACCAAGAATCTCATCGTCGGTGAACGCGTATTCATTGCCGTCATGGTTTAACTCTTCCCGCAGCGCCATCAGTAGTTCCGCATCTTCATACTCCGGGCGGCTGAGTACGCCCAGACCGTAGATGAGCTTGAGACGAACGGAAAGATCGCCCAGCGGACCGTCGCCGTCGAGCAACGGTTCTACGGCATATTTTACCGCATAGTCATCTTTGCGAAATACCTGAAGCACAAGGATATTCACCGCCTCGGTGAGCAGTTCTACGGCGGTGATGAGGAAGCTGCGTACGGTTTTGCCAGCATTCAGACGCTCAAGCACACGATTTTCAAAGGCCTGCGTTTGTTCCATTATTGCCTGCATATCTGACAATCTGTCATTTGGGCGCAGGCAGACCTGCGCCACATTCTCAATCATTTGGTCGCGTTATATGCGTTAACCGCCTCCGCCACCACATCACTATTGGCATCCAGACCGGAAACCTGCGCCAGCGCGGCCTGCGGACCTTTTTCGTCAATCAGCGCGGCCAGTTCCTGTGCCTGCGGATCTTCTTCGCTGCGATAGTGCATTGCTGCCGCAATACCGATAACCAGATTCGTGTGCGGCAGGCCGTACTCCAGCGTGCCCAGCAGCGGTTTAATCAGACGGTCGCCCGCGCTCAGTTTACGCAGTGGCTGACGGCCAACGCGCTCAACGTCATCTTTCAGATACGGGTTTTCAAAGCGACCGAGGATTTTCTGAATATATGCTGCATGTTTTGCCGCATCAAAGCCATAGCGTTTGATCAGTACCGCGCCGCTCTCTTCCATCGCACCTTTTACCACTGCGCGGATTTTCTCGTCGAGAATCGCGTCACGGATGGTCTGATGACCGGTCAATTTTCCGAGGTACGCGGTTATAGCATGCCCGGTGTTCAGCGTGAAGAGTTTACGTTCGACAAATGCCATCAGGTTATCAGTTAATTCCATTCCCGGGATGTTTGGCAGTTCGCCTTTGAATTGCGTCTTGTCGACAATCCACTCGCTGAAGGTTTCGACGGTGACTTCCAGCGGATCGTTGGTCGCAGAAGCGGAAGGGGGAACGATGCGGTCTACGGCGGAATCGACAAAACCAACGTGTTCTTCAACCCAGGCTTTGTCTTCATCTGCCAGCGCGTTCATGACGTGGCCTTTCAGCTGGGTCGTGCCGCGCACCATGTTCTCACAGGCGATGATATTCAGCGGAGTCGCGATGCCCTGCGCCTTGCGTTTAACCAGCCCTTTAGCGATGGCAGGTGCGATGCGCTCAAGCACGACCGGACCAACGGCGGTGGTGACTAAATCTACGTGGGCAATCAGTTCAACGACATCATCGCCGATGCTGCTCACCGCGTTGACGCCGGAAACGGTATCAACCTGCTCGTTTTCACCGACCACATGAACCTGATAGCTATGACGGGCATTCAGGGCATCGAGCACGACCTGATTTACATCCGCGAACGTCAGTTGTATCCCCGCGTCCGCCAGCAGTTTGCCGATAAAGCCACGACCGATATTACCTGCGCCAAAATGTAATGCTTTCATAGTATTAACCTTCATTAATGTTTTTACCCAAGAGGGCTGGGGTGAGGCTTTTCCCTCAACCTAACCCTCTCCACAAGGGAGAGGATTTTGCAGGCCCGGTAAGCGTGAGCGCCACCGGGCAATAACGTTTACTTACGACCCGCCAGCAGCGCCAGAACTTCATCCACGCTGGTGGTATGAGCCAGACGTTCGATCACGGATTCGTCATCCAGCGCGTTGGTCAGGCTGGTAATCACCTGGATGTGCTCGTTGTTACGTGCAGCGATACCAATGACCAGACGGGCGATATCGTCTTCTTCTTCGCCGAAGCGTACGCCTTCCGGATACTGGCAGAACACCACGCCGGTTTTCAGCACGCGGTCTTTGGCTTCAACCGTACCGTGCGGTACAGCGATGGACTCGCCGAGGTAAGTCGGGGTCAGTTTTTCGCGGTCCAGCATCGCCTCGACGTACTCTGGCTCAACATAGCCGCCTTTCACCAGTTGCTCACCGGCAAAGCGAATCGCTTCTTCTTTGTTGGTGGCTTTACGGCCCAGGAAGATATTCTCCGCACCCAGTTTGAACAGGTGGGTATCACCCTCTTCAAAGCTGTCTTTCAGGTGGTCGCGGACTTTCTCTTCGTTCACGTTGTGGCGCTGTGCAGCGACCAGACGTTCGGTCAGATTGGAGTACAGACCGCTGTCGAGGAAGTTGGTCAGCGAAATGTGCTGTGCCTGCGGAACCTGGCGCATAGCGCGTTCGGTCAGGTCACGGTGGGTAATGACCAGATCCACATCCGGCGGCAGATTGTTAATCGCGCTGTTGGTGACGGAAATCTGAGACAGACCGGCATCCTGCACTTTCTTACGCAGTACGCCCGCACCCATGGCACTGGAACCCATGCCGGCATCGCAGGCGACGATGATTTTACGCACATGGCTCAGGTCGTTGGTTACGTCGCCCGCTGCCAGCGGAGATGCGCCTTTGGATTCCGCTTTCATGTCGTTCATACGACGGGTTGCGGCTTCAATGTCATCTTCTTCTTTCACTTTGCTGGTTTTCAGCAGAATCGCCGAGACCACAAAGGAGACCGCCATTGCCGCACAAATTGCCGCGATGTTGGCGAAGTAAGCGCCCTTCGGCGTCATTGCCAGTACGGCCAGGATAGAACCCGGAGAGGCCGGAGACACCAGACCACCGTTCAGGATAGTCAGCGTAAATACGCCAGTCATACCGCCGAGGATAACGGCCAGGATCAGACGCGGGTTCATCAGCACGTACGGGAAGTAAATTTCGTGGATACCACCCAGGAAGTGGATGATAGCCGCGCCGCCTGCAGACTGCTTAGCGCTGCCGCGACCGAAGAACATGTATGCCAGCAGAACGCCCATACCCGGACCCGGGTTAGCTTCAATCAGGAAGAAGATGGATTTACCCATCTCATGGGACTGCTGAATGCCCAGCGGTGAGAAAATACCGTGGTTGATGGCGTTGTTAAGGAACAGGATTTTCGCCGGTTCAACGAAGATAGACGCCAGCGGCAGCATGTCATGGACAACCATGAAGTTAACGCCTGCCGCCAGGATTTTGGACAGTGCTTCAACCAATGGGCCAATGCCAAGGAATGCCAGAATGGCGAGGATCATCCCGATGATGCCAGCGGAGAAGTTATTCACCAGCATCTCAAAACCGGACTTGATCTTACCGTCTACCCAGCCGTCGAAATGCTTGATAGCCCAGCCGCCCAGCGGACCTGCGATCATCGCACCGAGGAACATCGGCATATCAGCACCGACGATCACGCCCATGGTGGTAATCGCGCCCACTACGCCGCCGCGTTCGCCGCCAACCAGCTTACCACCGGTATAACCGATCAACAGCGG
This sequence comes from Citrobacter sp. MGH100, assembly GCF_001034465.1. Lineage (NCBI taxonomy): Bacteria > Pseudomonadati > Pseudomonadota > Gammaproteobacteria > Enterobacterales > Enterobacteriaceae > Citrobacter > Citrobacter sp. MGH100. Next base: position 323,735 of record NZ_KQ089802.1, on the reverse strand, counting down.
CAGCAGATAGGTGATCATCGGGCCGACCAGCTTCGCCAGCGTTTCGTTCGGCAACCACCCTGTCGGAATGAATAATGCGGTGATAATACCCCACGCGATAAACGCGCCGATATTTGGCATCACCATGTTGCTGAGGAATCGACCAAAGCTTTGCACCTTGATCTTAATATCGGATGACATAAAAACACCCCTTCTTATGTTTGCTATCGCGCAGGCTGAAAGCCCGAGGTTTGTTAATGTAGCGGCAGGAGGTAGCCGGACCCTGTAGATACTGCGAAATCTGGCACTGAATCGTTCAACTGTCCAGTTGATGACTTTTAATGTGATCAATGTCACGTAAATATAGGGTTTACGGCATTACTTAATGTGATTTCGATCACAAAACACCGGTATAAAAAAACATCATTACGCGGAAATAGGCTGGAAAAGGCACTTAAATGTGAAGTTGTTCACGTTTTTGCTTTGGCTGTTTGTTGGGTATTTGTGATCTACTTCGCAATAAATATTTGCCAGGATTTCTCCTGATGTGATCTGACGCGGATTCTGTTTCATCTCCCATTTCTTGCTGCTACCCCGCGAGTCGTTCACCTGCAAATTTATACCCTGGTGGTATGGCGGAAATGACTAACTGCAATTATGTTCAAATTACCAGCCATGACTCCTTTCGGCTGCCTGCAATTGAAAGCTCTGATTAGCGTGAATACGAGGCGGGTATGTTTCTAAACTATTTCGCGTTAGGTGTGCTGATCTTCGTTTTTCTGGTTCTGTTTTACGGAATCATCGCCATCCATGATATTCCCTATAACATGGCTAAGAAGCGCAACCATCCCCATGCCGATGCCATCCATACGGCAGGTTGGGTGAGCTTATTTACGCTGCACGTTATCTGGCCGTTCCTGTGGATCTGGGCCATGCTCTATCAGCCAGAACGAGGCTGGGGGATGCAGTCACACATTACGCCGACCGGAAAGGAACAAGACCCTGAAATTGCCGCGCTGGCAGCGCGCATTACCCAGTTAGAAAAAAGGCTGGCTGGGGAGAAAAAAGACGATAACTCCACCTTTCCGGAGATTTGATCATGGATTTGTTGATTGTCCTGACTTACGTGGCATTTGCCTGGGCCATCTTTAAAATATTCCGTATTCCGGTAAACCAATGGACGCTTGCCACAGCCGCATTAGGTGGGGTGTTTATTGTGGCGGGACTCATCTTATTAATGAACTATAACCACCCGTATACCTTTACGGCGCAAAAGGCGGTTATTTCAATACCTGTTACCCCGCAGGTCACTGGAATAGTGAGTGAAGTGACAGATAAAAATAATCAACTGATTAAAAAAGGCGAGGTGTTATTTAAACTCGATCCCGTGCGTTATCAGGCGCGAGTGGACCGACTGCAAGCCGATCTGGTGACCGCCACGCACAATATCGACAATCTGAAAGCCCAACTTTCTGAAGCCGTCGCCAATACTACCCGCGTTTCCGCTGAACGCGATCGTCTGTATAAAGATTATCAACGCTATTTGAAGGGCAGCCAGGCGAAGGTTAATCCCTTCTCTGAAAGCGATATCGACAACGCCCGGCAGAACTATCTGGCACAGGACGCGCTGGTAAAAGGCTCCGTCGCCGAACAGACGCAGATTCAGACTCAGTTAGACAGTATGGTCAACGGGGAGCAATCTCAGGTTGCGTCCCTGCGCGCTCAGCTCGCTGAAGCCAAATACAATCTTGAGCAGACTATCGTCCGAGCCCCCAGCAACGGCTATGTTACGCAGGTGCTTATTCGGCCCGGAACCTACGCCGCCGCGCTGCCTCTGCGCCCGGTGATGGTGTTTATTCCGGAACAAAAACGGCAAATCGTGGCGCAATTCCGCCAGAACTCGTTGCTGCGTCTTAAACCGGGTGATGAAGCGGAAGTGGTCTTCAACGCGCTGCCAGGCCAGGTATTCCCCGGCAAGCTCACCAGCATTCTGCCGGTTGTACCGGGCGGTTCTTATCAGGCCCAGGGAGCATTGCAGTCTCTGACGGTGGTGCCGGGTACCGATGGCGTGCTGGCCACGATTGAACTGGCTCCCAATGCAGATGTGGATGCACTACCGGACGGTATCTATGCCCAGGTGGCGGTCTATTCCGACCATTTCGCCCACGTTTCGGTGATGCGTAAAGTGCTGCTGCGTATGACCAGTTGGATGCATTATCTTTATTTGGATCATTGAGACCAGCATCACCTGCCATTTGTCGTGGCCTGAGCCATACTAAGCGGTGTCCAGATATTCGTTGGACATCGCTTTTTTGTTGGCAAAAAGGACACGGCATGAAACTCATTGGCAGCTATACCAGCCCTTTTGTGCGTAAAATTTCTATTCTGTTGCTGGAAAAGGGCATCACCTTCGAATTCGTTAATGAACTCCCCTATAACGCGGATAGCGGCGTGGCACGATACAATCCATTGGGAAAAGTGCCCGCGCTGGTCACCGATAAGGGAGAGTACTGGTTTGATTCTCCGATCATTGCTGAATATATAGAGTTGTTGGATATTGCACCCGCAATGCTGCCGCGTGAGCCGCTGGCGGCACTCAAAGTTCGTCAACTGGAAGCGCTGGCAGACGGTATTATGGATGCGGGTTTAGTCTCGGTGCGCGAGCAGGCTCGCCCCGCTGCGCAGCAGTCAGAAACTGAATTGCTACGCCAGCGCGAAAAAATTACCCGCAGCCTGGATGTGCTGGAAGGTTATCTGGCGGACGGTACGCTGAAAACGGATACGGTTAATCTGGCAACGATTGCGATTGCTTGTGCCGTGGGCTATCTCAATTTTCGTCGGGTTGCGCCTGGCTGGTGTGTGGACCGTCCACGTCTGGTCAAACTGGTGGAAACACTCTTTCAACGCGAAAGTTTTGCCCGTACGGAACCGCCAAAGGCTTGATGCAGATAATACCCGCCTGAGCAAAGTCACGGTACAATCCTTCCTATATCGATATCCCTCTCCACGGTGGAGAGGGCCACCAACAGCCAGGCCCTTTCATGACAACCGACATGCGTTCACTCTACAGCCAGCTTCCTGCTATCGATCGTTTACTGCGCGATAGCGCTTTCCAGGTCTTACGTGAGTCCCACGGTCATACCCGCGTGGTGGATCTGCTGCGTCATATGCTCGATGAAGCCAGAGAGGCGATTCGCGACACGCAGGCGCTTCCAGCATGGGGGGAAGACTGGGCGCAAGAGGCCAGCGCCCGGCTGGAACGAGAATCGCAAAGCGCGCTACGTCCGGTGATTAACCTGACCGGAACGGTGCTGCATACCAATCTTGGGCGTGCATCACAAGCTGAGGAGGCGATTGCTGCGGTGGTGCAGGCGATGCGTACGCCGGTGACGCTGGAATACAACCTGGATGATGCCGGACGTGGACATCGGGATCGGGCGCTGGCGGATCTACTCTGCCGCCTGACCGGCGCGGAAGATGCCTGTATTGTCAATAATAATGCCGCTGCGGTTCTGCTGATGCTGGCCGCCACGGCCAACGGCAAAGAGGTGGTCGTTTCGCGCGGCGAGCTGGTAGAAATTGGCGGCGCGTTTCGTATTCCCGACGTGATGTGCCAGGCCGGATGTATCCTGCGCGAGGTTGGCACCACCAACCGGACCCATGCGAAAGATTACCGTCAGGCGGTGAATGAAAACACCGGTCTGCTGATGAAAGTCCATACCAGTAATTACAGCATTGAAGGCTTTACCAGCTCGGTTGATGAGGCTGAGCTGGCCGCCATTGGTCAGGAACTGGATGTGCCGGTAGTGGCGGATCTGGGTAGCGGCTCGCTGGTTGATCTCAGTCAGTATGGTTTGCCGCAGGAACCGATGCCGCAGCAACTCATTGCCGCAGGTGTGAGCCTGGTGAGTTTCTCTGGCGACAAACTGTTGGGCGGGCCGCAGGCCGGGATTATCGTCGGTAAAAAAGAGATGATCGCCCGCTTACAGAGCCATCCGCTGAAACGCGCGTTACGGGCTGATAAAATGACGCTGGCAGCGCTGGAAGCAACGCTGCGGCTCTACCTGCACCCGGAAGCGCTGGCGGAGAAGTTGCCGACGTTACGCCAGCTCACCCGCACGAAAGAGGCTGTCCACGCGCAGGCGCTACGATTACAAGCACAACTGACAGAACATTATGGTGCCGAGTTTGCGTTGACTGTCATGCCTTGCCTGTCGCAGATTGGCAGCGGCTCGCTACCAGTTGATAGGCTGCCGAGCGCGGCATTAACCTTTACCCCCCATGACGGGCGTGGAAGCCGCCTCGAAGCGCTGGCCGCCCGCTGGCGTTTGCTGCCCGTGCCGGTCATTGGGCGAATTTATGATGGCCGCTTGTGGCTGGATCTGCGCTGCCTTGAAGACGAGACCCGGTTTATGGAGATGATGCTGAAATGATTATTGCAACCGCCGGACACGTTGACCACGGAAAAACAACGTTATTACAGGCGATTACCGGCGTGAATGCCGACCGGCTGCCGGAAGAAAAAAAGCGCGGCATGACTATCGACCTCGGCTATGCCTACTGGCCGCAGCCGGACGGGCGGGTACTGGGATTTATCGATGTCCCTGGTCACGAAAAGTTTCTGTCCAACATGCTGGCGGGTGTCGGTGGTATCGACCACGCGCTGCTGGTAGTGGCGTGTGATGACGGCGTGATGGCGCAAACGCGTGAACACTTGCAAATCCTGCAACTGACGGGCAACCCACAGCTTACCGTGGCGCTCACAAAAGCCGATCGCGTCGATGAAGCACGCATTGACGAAGTACGTGCCGAGGTGCAAACCACGCTGGGTAACTATGGTTTTGCCGATGCGATACTGTTCGTAACTGCCGCCGGTGAAGGCCGTGGTATCGAAGCGCTGCGTGACCACTTGCTGCAGTTGACGCCGCGTGAACTGGCTCGCGATCACACCTTCCGCCTGGCGATTGACCGCGCTTTCACGGTAAAAGGCGCAGGTCTGGTCGTAACGGGAACGGCGCTCAGCGGAGAAGTGAACGTCGGGGATGCGTTGTGGCTTACGGGCGTCAACAAACCGATGCGCGTACGTAGCCTGCATGCGCAAAATCAGCCGACCGAATACGCTCACGCCGGACAGCGAATTGCGCTGAACATTGTCGGTGATGCGCAAAAAGAAGAGATTAACCGTGGTGACTGGCTGCTTGCAGATGCGCCGCCAGAGGCCTTCTCACGCGTCATTGTCTCTTTAGAACACTCGGCTCCGCTGATGCAGTGGCAGCCGCTGCATATCCACCACGCGGCCAGCCACGTGACCGGACGTATCTCACTGCTCGAAGGGACGCTGGCGGAGCTGGTATTTGATACGCCGCTGTGGCTGGCTGATAACGACAGGCTGGTGCTGCGTGATATTTCTGCCCGTACGACGCTGGCAGGCGCACGTGTCGTGACGCTGAATCCACCGCGTCGTGGGAAGCGTAAGCCGGAGTATTTACAGTGGCTGTTGGCGCTGGAAAATGCGCAGAATGACGGCGAAGCGCTGGCATTGCATCTGACGCGCGGGGCGGTGAATATTCCCGATTTCGCATGGGCACGCCAGCTCAATGGCGACGGCATGCGTCCGTTGATTGAGCAACATGGATTTATTCGCGCCGGGTATAGTCTGTTGAATGCGCCCGTTGCTGCACGCTGGCAGCGTAAGATTCTGGATACGCTGGCGACCTACCATGAACAGCACCGTGATGAGCCGGGACCTGGACGTGAACGCCTGCGTCGTATGGCCCTGCCGATGGAAGATGAAGCGCTGGTCCTGCTGCTGATTGAAAAGATGCGCGATAGCGGCGCTATTGATAGCCATCATGGCTGGCTACATTTGCCGGATCATAAGGCCGGTTTTAGCGATGAGCAGCGTGCTATCTGGCAAAAAGTAGAACCTCTGTTTGGTGATGAGCCGTGGTGGGTGCGGGATCTGGCGAAAACCACGGCTACGGACGAGCAGGCGATGCGTCTGGCGCTACGGCAGGCGGCGCAGCAGGGCATTATTACGGCGATCGTCAAAGATCGTTATTACCGTAATGATCGGATTGTGGCCTTTGCCAATCTGATCCGCGAACTGGATCAGGAGAGAGGATCGACCTGCGCTGCCGATTTCCGCGACAGGCTTAACGTCGGGCGTAAATTGGCTATTCAGATTCTGGAATATTTTGACCGTATTGGTTTTACGCGTCGTCGGGGAAATGATCATTTATTACGCGATGCATTACTGTTTCCCGAAAAGTAATGAAACAATTAATTCAAAAATTAAATGAATTAATACAAAATAGATATTGATTGAAATAAGCACATTAGATTATGAACCTAATGTGCTTTTTAATTTTCAATGTTATTAAAATAACAACCACGATCATATTTTGTTGGGATTATCACTCGTATGCTTCCTGCCTCTTTTGAGTAATTAAGGATCGTACAATGGCTGCTTCAACATTTTTTATTCCTTCCGTGAATGTAATTGGCGCTGGTTCATTAAAAGATGCAATGAATACAATGGCGGAATATGGTTTTCGTCGTACGTTAATTGTCACGGATGCCATGCTGGCGAAATTAGGTATGGCGAGTGAAATTCAAAAAGCGCTGCAGGAACGTGATATTTTCAGCGTAATTTATGATGGTACGCATCCTAATCCGACAACCAGCAACGTTGCCGCAGGTCTGCAAATGCTGAAAGAAAATGCCTGTGATAGCGTAATTTCCCTCGGTGGCGGTTCCCCACACGATTGTGCGAAGGGGATTGCGCTGGTGGCGGCTAACGGCGGCGATATTAGTGATTACGAAGGCGTCGACCGTTCTGCAAAACCGCAGTTGCCGATGATTGCCATTAACACGACGGCGGGAACGGCATCTGAAATGACCCGTTTTTGCATCATTACCGACGAAGTACGCCACATCAAAATGGCGATTGTCGATAAGCACGTTACACCGCTGCTGTCCGTCAATGATTCTTCGCTGATGGTCGGTATGCCGAAGTCCCTGACAGCGGCAACCGGTATGGATGCGCTGACTCACGCGATTGAAGCGTATGTCTCCATTGCGGCAACGCCGATCACCGATGCATGTGCGCTTAAAGCCGTGACGATGATTGCCGAGAACCTGACGATCGCCGTGGAAGATGGCGCCAATGCTCAGGCACGTGAAGCGATGGCTTACGCACAGTTCCTCGCAGGTATGGCATTCAACAACGCCTCTCTGGGTTACGTTCACGCAATGGCGCATCAGTTGGGTGGTTTCTACGACCTGCCGCACGGTGTCTGCAATGCGGTACTGCTACCGCACGTTCAGGTCTTCAATAGCAAGGTGGCCGCAGCTCGTCTGCGCGATTGTGCTGCGGCAATGGGCGTCGACGTGGCTGGATTGAACGATGCGCAAGGAGCCGAAGCCTGTATCGCGGCAATCCGCGAACTGGCGCAGAAAGTGAATATTCCGGCAGGTTTGCGTGAGCTGAACGTTAAGGAAGAAGATTTTGCTGTTCTGGCGACCAACGCTCTGAAAGATGCCTGTGGTTTTACTAACCCGATCCAGGCGACACATGAAGAAATCATGGCGATTTATCGTGCTGCCATGTAATTCGTGATACCTGTCGTAAAGCAGTAAAAGGCTGGCGAATAATTCGCCAGCCCCGTCTACCCTTGTAGTACCCCTACAGCAAGGAGACGGTCATGACCAACAACCCCCCTTCAACGCGTATTTATCCCGGCGAGTATGGTTACCCTCTGAAGTTAAAGGCCCGATACGATAACTTTATCGGCGGCGACTGGGTTGCACCAGTGGACGGTGAGTATTACCAGAACCTGACGCCAGTTACCGGGCAATTACTGTGCGAAGTGGCCTCTTCCGGCAAAAAAGATATCGATCTGGCACTGGATGCCGCGCACAAAGTAAAAGACAAGTGGGCGCAGACATCCGTGCAGGACAGGGCGGCGATTCTGTTCAAAATTGCCGATCGTATGGAGCAAAATCTGGAGCTGCTGGCGACGGCTGAAACCTGGGATAACGGTAAACCTATCCGTGAAACCAGTGCGGCAGATGTGCCGCTGGCAATTGACCATTTCCGCTATTTTGCCTCCTGTATTCGTGCGCAGGAAGGGGGAATCAGCGAGGTTGATAGCGAAACCGTGGCTTATCACTTCCATGAACCTCTTGGTGTGGTAGGGCAAATTATTCCGTGGAACTTCCCGCTGCTGATGGCCAGCTGGAAGATGGCACCCGCGCTGGCGGCGGGTAACTGCGTGGTGCTGAAACCCGCGCGCCTGACGCCGCTGTCCGTGCTGTTGCTGATGGAAGTCATCGGCGATCTGCTCCCGCCTGGCGTGGTGAACGTGGTAAACGGCGCGGGTGGGGAAATCGGGGAGTATCTGGCGACCTCTAAACGCATTGCGAAAGTGGCGTTTACAGGTTCGACGGAAGTTGGGCAGCAGATCATGCAGTACGCCACGCAGAACATTATTCCTGTCACGCTGGAACTGGGCGGCAAGTCACCCAATATCTTCTTCGCGGACGTGATGGATGAAGAAGATGCGTTCTTTGACAAAGCGCTGGAAGGTTTTGCATTGTTTGCCTTCAACCAGGGCGAAGTGTGTACCTGTCCGAGTCGTGCGCTGGTTCAGGAATCCATTTACGAACGTTTTATGGAAAGGGCCATTCGCCGCGTGGAGAGTATTCGTAGCGGTAATCCGTTAGACAGCGTGACGCAGATGGGCGCGCAGGTGTCGCATGGTCAACTGGAAACTATTCTGAATTACATCGACATTGGTAAGAAAGAAGGTGCAGATGTTCTCACCGGCGGGCGGCGCAAGCACCTGGATGGCGAGTTAAAAGAGGGTTATTACCTCGAACCAACCATTCTGTTTGGTAAGAACAACATGCGGGTTTTCCAGGAAGAGATCTTCGGCCCGGTGCTGGCGGTCACGACCTTCAAAACCATGGAAGAGGCGCTGGAAATCGCCAATGACACGCAATATGGACTCGGCGCTGGCGTCTGGAGTCGCAACGGCAATCTGGCATACAAGATGGGACGCGGTATTCAGGCTGGCCGTGTCTGGACCAACTGTTACCACGCTTACCCGGCTCACGCCGCGTTCGGCGGCTATAAGCAGTCGGGCATCGGGCGCGAGACACACAAAATGATGCTCGAGCATTATCAGCAAACCAAGTGCCTGCTGGTGAGCTACTCGGATAAACCACTGGGACTGTTTTAATTTCTCGTCACTTATTGCCCGGTTTTGCGCCGGGCATATCTTTATTCTGCAGTTATATAAAAACCCATATGTCGTTATATAAACAAGATAATTGCACTCCATGTACATATTCATCTACTATCCTCCAATCTATTTTTAAATCCAAATAGAATTCTTATTTGTTATTTCAATCTCTGAGGCAAATATGTTTCTTGATTATTTTGCATTAGGAGTGCTTATTTTTGTATTCCTGGTCATTTTTTATGGGGTTATTATTCTGCATGATATTCCCTATCTCATTGCAAAAAAACGTAATCATCCTCATACCGACGCAATACATGTTGCGGGTTGGGTGAGTTTGTTTACCTTACATGTTATTTGGCCCTTTTTATGGATCTGGGCAACGCTTTATCGCCCGGAGCGCGGATGGGGCATGCAGAGCGCGGATTCTTCCCTGATCCAGCTGCAGGCAAGGGTTGCCGATCTGGAAAAAAAATTGGGTGAGGTGAAGACCTCTGCGGCGGAGTAATATCGATGGATTTACTGATTGTTCTGACCTATGTAGCGTGTGCATGGTCAATATTTAAGATTTTTAAAATTCCTGTCAATAAATGGACAGTACCTACCGCAGCATTGGGCGGTATATTTATTGTGTGCGGACTGATATTACTGATGAATTATAATCATCCGTATACCTTTAAGGCGCAAAAGGCGGTAATTTCTATTCCCGTAGTGCCGCAGGTAACGGGTGTCGTGACGGAAGTGACAGATAAGAAGAATACACTGATCAAAAAAGGCGAGGCGCTATTCAAACTTAATCCGGGGCGTTATCAGGCGCGGGTCGATCGTCTGAAAGCCGATATTGTCACCGCACAGCATAAAGAGCAGGCTCTTGCTGCGCAGTTGGATGAAATGCAAGCCAACACGCAACGGGCAAAGGCTACCCGTGACAAGCTGGCGAAAGATTATCAGCGCTATGCGCAGGGAAGCCAGGCGAAGGTGAATCCTTTTTCTGAACGCGATATCGACGCGGCGCGGCAAAACTATCTGGCGCAGGAAGCATCGGTGAAGTCCTCCATTGCGGAACAACAGCAAATCCAGAGTCAGTTAGACAGCCTGGTGCTGGGGGAAAATTCACAAATTGCCAGCCTGAAAGCACAGTTAGCAGAAGCGGAGTTCAATCTGGACCAGACCGTGGTTCGCGCGCCCAGCGATGGCTATGTGACGCAGGTGCTGATGCGTCCGGGAACCTATGCCGCCGCACTGCCTATGCGCCCGGTGATGGTGTTTATCCCGGATCAAAAACGGCAAATTATCGCCCAGTTCCGTCAAAACTCGCTGCTGCGACTGGAGCCAGGCGATGAAGCGGAAGTGGTGTTTAACGCCCTGCCGGGTAAAGTATTTAGCGGTAAACTGGCTGCTATCAGTCCGGCCGTACCGGGTGGTACATACCAGTCGAACGGGGCGCTGCAATCCTTAAATTCTACGCCCGGTTCTGAAGGGGTGATCGCCACGATTGAGCTGAATGATAATGCGGAGGTTAGCGCGTTACCTGACGGGATTTACGCGCAGGTCGCCGTATATTCTGACCACTTCGAACATGTGTCAGTCATGCGCAAAGTCTTGTTGCGAATGACCAGTTGGGTGCATTACCTGTATCTCGATCATTAAACCCAGGCTGTTTTGCTTGCTCAGTCTACTGCTCCAGCGACTGAGTAAGCTGCCGGCGAATCTCAGCCAACATCTCATCAAGAATATACTGCACCCGCCAGGGCTGATACTCACGCTTGCGGAAAATCGCTACCAGATCCAGCCACCATTCATGTTGTTCAGAAAAACACGGGACCAGCAACCCGACCTGAACATCCTTTTGCACGCTCGTATTCGGCGCAAAAACAATGCCCAGATGGTTTCGAGCCAGCGCCAGTGCAGACTGTGTGTTGTCGCAGACGTAATTTCCCGTCACGCGGTAGTCGTGCATCTCTTTGCCACCGGTGGAGGTAAATCGCCAAATATTGGCATCGTCGATCATCATGGAATCAATCAGAATACAAGAGTGCTGTTCAAGATCTTCAGGGCCGCTTATAGGATGAGTGCTAATATATTCCGGGCTGGCAAAGGCCGTTACTGCATATTTAGTAATAAAACTGGCGACCAATGATTCGTCTTTGGGATGCGCATAGGTGATTAAAACATCACAATCATCAGGAAAGTCGACGCCTTCATAAAATGCTTTCCGTTCAAGATTACATGTTTTCAGTGAGAGGCTAATGTCGCCGATATTCTGAATTTTTGCGATAACATGTTGCGACAGGTAAGCAATAATCCCGGTTGGCGCATATACCGTTACCCGGCCGCGTTTTTCGTGCTTATAGTCAGCAATGAAATTATTCAACTGATCGTTTCGGTCTAGCATGTCATTGATGTAAGGGAGCAGCGCGGTACCAAACGGCGTGAGGGTCAACTGTCGGGTGGTGCGGTCAAACACCTTTAATCCAACCTTTGATTCAAAATCAGCAAGATACTTACTGACGTTAGCTTGTGCAATGCCGAGGATGGTCGCTGCGTGGCTGATGTTTTCACTGGCAGCGATTACCGAAATAATCTTCAGTTCCCGGTGTTTAAGTTGTAATTTATTCATCGCCAAGCCCGATATATATAATTTTTTATATATTACTATATAAATATGGATGTTGCACCGATGAAATTGTAAGCATTATTATGCACGCGCTTTGTAGCTTATTTTAAAATGGAATGTTGGCATGTTAATTAAAAGCAATATTGTGGCACTATTTGCCTTTTCTTTTATGGCGAGTGCGACAGCCGCAGAATTTTCTATTGGCGGTGGCGCTGTATATAATGAATCTCCTTATCGTGGATATAATGATAATGTTCACGCAGTACCGCTTGTCAGTTATGAAAGTGAATCATTTTATTTTAGGCAAACAACGTTAGGTTATATTCTTTCAAAAAACGAAAGCAATGAATTTAGCATTACTGCCTCATATATGCCGCTTGAGTTTGATCCAGGTGATAACGACGACCAGGCGATGAAAAAGCTGGATAAGCGTGACGCTACCGCGATGGCGGGTGCAGCATGGTATCACCATGAAAAATGGGGCAGCGTGAAAGTCTCCGCGGCGGCAGATGTGCTGGATAACAGCAACGGTTGGGTAGGAGAAGCGTCTCTGTTCCGCCAAATGCCGATGGGCAAGCTGACGCTGACCCCGGCTGTTGGCGTGCTCTACTATGACGAAAACTTTAACCAATATTATTACGGCATCTCTGGCAATGAATCCCGCCGTAGCGGGTTATCAAGTTATGCCCCTGGCGATAGCTGGACACCGTATGTTGGCTTGTCCGCTAAATATGCATTGACCAGCAACCTGACGCTGTTGGCCAGCGCTAACTATAGCGTGTTGCCGGATGATATTAAAAATAGCCCGATGGTCGATCGCGATGACAGCTTCACTTTCCTGTCAGGGGTGAGCTGGCGCTTCTGATTCTCACCCGTTTGTCCTCATGGAGGAGGGCAATTTTTTCAGTGTTGCAGGCCGGATAAGACGTGAAGCGTCGCCATCCGGCACGTTTTCACTTACCGCTCATTTACCCAGATACGCATTTCGCCTTCACCACGGTTCGCCCAGCTAAACCACGGAATAAACGTCAGGGTATGCGCCTGACGCGAAGCCGGTGAAACATCATAGTGCCACAAGGATTGCTGCGTCGCGTCGGCGCGACTTTGCTTCACACCTTCAGCCTGAATTAACATCTTATGGCTGAACAGCCCCTTACCCTCGAATACTCTGAACTCACTCTCTTTTGGTAGCCACAAGTTATGCAACTCCTCGCCGTTGTCGGCCTGCTCCAGGCAATACACCAGCGGCCCACGTTGAATAGCGACCTTCCCTGCCACATGGCGCACCAGTGGATTTCCGTACACCCGGCGCACCGGCATCGGCAGGGTCAGACTGAGCGTATCGCCTTCCTGCCAGGTCCGGCTGATGTGCAAGTAGCCTTTGCGAATATCCTGCTCAACCGGCTGACCATTCAGCAAAACCTGTGGCGCGGAGCACCAGTCTGGCAGGCGCAGAGCGAGGGTGTGATACACCGACTGCGGTGATTCGATGGCGATTTTTACCTGTTCATGCCATGGGTAATCCCCGCTAATACGTAGCTTAAGCGAGCCATTTGCAACAGGGACCTCCATGCTATTGCCCACGTACATATTGATATACAGCGCGTCCTGACGTGGCGTGTAGAGGTAATGACCAATTGAGGTTAACACACGGGCGATATTCGGTGGACAGCAGGCGCAGCCGAACCAACGCTGACGAACGGGCTTCACGTGGTCATAAATATGATTAAATTTTAATGATTTAGGGTGCACTTCCAGCGGATTAACGTAGAAGAAATGCTTGCCGTCGAGTGCCATGCCGCCAAGTACCGTATTGTACAGCGCGCGCTCCATCACGTCGGCATACTTACTGTCGGCCTCCATTTCCAGCATTCTGCGGGCGAACATCATCAGGCCGATTGAGGCGCAGCTTTCCGCGTACACGGAGTCGTTGGGCAGATCGTAATCGCTGCTAAATGCCTCCCCACTGCTTTGCGAGCCGATCCCGCCGGTAATATACAACTGGCGCTGGGCCATGTTTTTCCACAGACGCAGACAATCCTGACGCTTGCCTTCGTCCTGGCTTAAGCGTGCCAGATGCGCCACGCCGGTCATCAGGTAGACAAAGCGTACCGCATGACCGATAGCAGTTTGCTGTTCTGAAATAGGCTGATGTGCCTGGCTGTAGGGCTTGTCCTTCACCATCCACGCCGGGCCGTAGGTGTGCCAGTAAGAGGTTTTTCCGCGTTTTTCGTACTCTTCGTCGTAGAAATGAGGCTGTGCGCCGCGCTGCTCAACAAAGTAATTTACCAGCGCCATATAGCGAGGTTGCTGGGTCACTTCGTACAAGCGCATCAGCGCCAGCTCGATTTCCGGGTGTCCGGGGTAGCCGCGCAGTTGATTCTCCCCGAGTCCAAACACGCTGTCGATGTGATCCGCCAGGCGACACACCACCTCTAACAAACGGCGTTTTCCCGTCGCCTGGAAGAACGCGACGCCCGCTTCAATTAAATGACCGGCGCAGTAAAGTTCATGACATTCGGCGAGGTTGGTCCAGCGTTCATTCGGGGCTTTCACCGTGAAGTAAGTATTGAGATAGCCATCTTCACACTGCGCAGCCGCCACCAGTTCAATGACGTCATCGGCCGTTTTCTCAAGTTCCGCATCGGGTTTCTGGCACAGGGACCAGGCAACGGCCTCCAGCCATTTCGCCACGTCGCTATCCTGAAAAACCATGCCGTAAAACTCGCCATCCTGCAGGCCCGCGGCGATACGGAAATTCTCTATTGCATGGCTGGGTTCCGCCTCTGCAATGCGGTCATTGAGCGCATCCCATTGATAGGGGATCACCACGTCACGCACCAACTGCTGATATTGTCCGAGGAACGGATCGCTGACGGTGAGCTTATGCAGGTCGACTTCCAGTACGTTCATTTCGTGCTCCTTAAGGCTGTACATGACGCTGACGCAGATCGGTGGAAATACGCGACATCATCGGGTTATTGAGTTTGCAGATGCGGATAGACAGCGCCAACAGCAGGTGGAACAGTGCGGGAAGCAGCGTCTCCATCGCGGTAATTCCTTGCAGCGAACTGGCGGTTTGGTTACCAGCGCCTGGCTGATAGGCGACAAAAATAAACAGCAGGCTGATGATCCCCGCACTTGAGGCCCAGGCCAGCTTGATGAAAAACAGATTGAAGGCGAAATTCATGCCGGAGGAACGTACGCCGGTTTTCCACTCGCCGTAATCGTCGGCGAAGGCCATCAGCGAGAAGTGCAACGGCAGCGTGAAGCCTAAAATAATGCCATTACCGAGGATCACCGCCAGCCACAGCGTCTGATAAGCCGGGCCGGTTGGCAGGAACCACATCAGCACCGCCAGCGCCGTCAGCACCAGATTGGTGTAGTAATAGAGTTTGACGGTATCGATGCGGCGGGTCAGGGGGCTGACGATCACTGAACCGATGATGGATGCAAAGGTCACCATGGTGAAAAACAGCGACGTATAAGCGGTGCTGCCTTCCAGCACGTAGGTAATAAAATACATGTACCCGCCGCCGCGAATATTAAAGACGTTGATCAGCAGGAAAGACATTACCAGCATCAACAATAGCTGATCGTTTTTGCGCAGCCCGCCAATGTGCTCACGCAGGGTAAATTTTCCCATCATTGCCAGTGGCACACGCTCGCGTACCCAGAAGAAGCAGCACAGGAACATCACCACCGCGATGGCACACAGGATGCCCACGCCAAACTGATAACCCTGCGCGGCATTACCCTGACCGAGAGCATCCACCATCCACGGCAGGCCAACAGAGACCAGGAATCCCGCCACGCCGCACAGCACAAAGCGCCAGGACTGACAGGCGATCACCTCGTTATGGCGGGTCGTCATCGTATTGATCAGCGCACAATACGGTACGTTGATGGCGGTATAGCCGACAGAGAGCAGGAGATAGGTGCCGAATGCCCAGGCGATCTTGACCCCCATGCTGGCGTCCGGGACGGTAAAAGTGAGCACGCCAATAATACCGATCGGAACCGCGACCCACAGTTGCCACGGGCGAAAGCGCCCCCAACGGCTTTGTGTGCGGTCGGCCAGCACGCCCATAATGGGGTCGGAAATGGCGTCAAATACACACAAAGCAATAAATAATGTGCCGACCAGCGCAGGCGTTAACCCGAAGACATCGGTGTAGAAAAATGTCAGGAAGTTCATGATCAGGCAGGTAATGACCGTCCCACCCGCATCGCCTAATCCATAACCAATCTTTTCACGCAGAGATAATTTATCGTCTTGCGCACGATGCGCTAAATCGCTTGTCGTAATCGGAGCCGAAGTCATAAATAACTCCCGGAGAGGATGTTCAGAAAGTGCCCCGCTACATTGCGGGTTTTTTAGTGGTAATTTGCAAAGTACGTTATTTATTCTGCACGAAATGTTTAGCGCAACAAGGGAAGGGAAAAGTATAAAAAGATGACAATTCCGACTTTATAATGAAAATGTGATTTCGATCCGGTGAAAAGTAATTTTATGATTAATAATCAATGATAAAGGTATTTTGAATAATACGAAAAGTGGGAATTTGAATATATATGCTCGAATTGTCCATGTCTCTTCCGATTAAAGTGCAAAATGGTGGGTTATTTATTTCCCGAGGCGTGGGTAGCCATCCGGCGCGGCAATTGCACTCCTGGGAGATTATCTTTGTTGAAAAAGGGACATTAACGATTCGCGAAGACCATACGGTTTTTTGCGTGAATGCTGGGGAAAGTTTGCTGCTGTGGCCGCAGCGCTTGCATATTGGCGTTGGGCAATTTCCGGCTGATTTGAAATTTTACTGGCTGCATTTTGAGGTGACGGCAGAAAACGACGCATCAATAACGGAACCGTTACTTGCTATCCCTCAACATACCCGGGTGAGCGAGCCACAATATATTATTTCGCTGTTTCGCCAGTTCTTACGCGAGCAGGAAAATATACATCGCAGTATCGCGCTGGAACTGATCCTGCTGCTGATTTTGCAGCAAATATCCGCAGCCGCCAGCGAGCAACCTGTCGACAGCCCCGGGAATGCGTTGGCCTGGAAAGCGCAGCAAATCATTCACACCCGGTTCCACCTGCCGATTTCCGCCTCAACGTTGGCGAAAGAGCTGCATTGCAATGCGGATTATCTGGGGCGCGTTTTCCGTGGCGCTTTCCGGCTGACGCTAACCGAAGCGTTGCACCGTCAGCGGGTAAGGGCGGCAGAAAAACTGTTAATCAGCGATTCGCTGTCGCTAACCGAGGTGGCAATGAAATGTGGTTTTAATGACGTGGGTTATTTTCGCAAAATATTCCACAAGCACACCAGCCTGACGCCCGCGGCGTGGAAACGGCGCTATTGCAAAGAACATATCAATAGCGCCTGACCCGTTATTGCCCGTAATAGGCATTCGCTCCGTGTTTACGCAGATAATGTTTATCCAGCAACTCAGACTGCATATCCGGCAACTGCGGGGCTAACTGGCGAGAGAACAACCCCATGTAGGCGCACTCTTCGAGCACCACGGCGTTATGCACCGCGTCTGCCGCGTCTTTACCCCAGGCGAATGGTCCGTGGGAGTGCACCAATACCGCCGGAACCTGCAGCGGATTGAGATCGCGCTGCTCGAAGGTCTGAATGATCACCTCTCCGGTTTGATATTCATATTCCCCGTTGATCTCTTCAGCAGTCATCAGGCGCGTACACGGAATAGAACCATAGAAATAATCGGCATGCGTGGTGCCCCATGCAGGGAGATCCAGACCCGCCTGCGACCAGATCGTCGCGTGGCGAGAATGGGTATGGACGATCCCGCCGATCTGGGGATAACGACGATACAGCGCCAGATGTGTTGGCGTGTCGGACGACGGTTTTTTACTGCCTTCCACCACGTTGCCGCTGGCAATATCCACTACCACCATGTCGTCGGCGGTCATCACCTCATATTCCACGCCGGATGGCTTAATCACCATCAGTTTACGTGTTTCATCCACTGCGCTGACGTTGCCCCAGGTAAAGGTCACTAAACCATGTGCCGGAAGCGCCAGATTGGCCGCCAGCACCTCGGCTTTCAGTTGTTCTAACATGGAAATCCTCCTTCCTGCATGCGTGCTTCTATCCAGCGCCGTGCCTGGATAATTTCCAGTACCGGCTCTTTCGCTTTTTCAGTCCACATTTCAATCAGAAACGACCCGCGATAGTTCAGCTGATGCAGCGTTTTGAAGATGCCAACAAAGTCCACGCACCCTTCGCCAAACGGCACATCGCGAAACTGGCCCGGATGGGTTTCGGTTACCGGCAGCGTGTCTTTCAGGTGGATAGCAGCGATGCGGTCAATGCCCAGCGTCAATTCGGCAGTGACATCATTCCCCCAGGCGCTTAGATTGCCCACGTCCGGATAGACGGTGAACCACGGCGAGGACAACATCTGGTCCCACTTTTTCCACTTGCTGATCGAGTTCATAAACGCGGTATCCATGATTTCTACCGCCAGCATCACCTGCGCAGCGGCAGCCTGCTCCACTGCCCATGCCAGTCCTTCGGCAAAGCGCTGCTGCGTGCCTGCGTCATGTTCTTCGTAATAGACGTCGTAGCCTGCCAGTTGAATGGTGCGAATGCCTAAATCGCGCGCCAGGCGAATGGCTTTGCTCATTATTTCTCGCGCCCGCTCACGCACGGCTTCATCGCGGCTGCCAAAAGGAAACCGACGGTGGGCTGACAGGCACATTGAAGGGATTGCCACGCCGGTTTCCAGCATTGCGCTAACCAGCGAGGCGCGCTGAGCCGGGCTCCAGTCGAGACGCGACAGACGCTCATCGGTTTCATCCACCGACATCTCGACGAAATCAAAACCGCAGCTTTTCGCCAGCACCAGGCGCTCCGGCCAGGAGAGGTCTTTCGCCAGTGCTTTTTCATAGATACCTAATGGATGATTACGCATGCTGTGTTCCCCAGATGGCGTCGATTTGCGCATGGAATTCGCCAGCAACCTGCGCTGGGTTTTGCGCTCCCGCCAGCGCACGCCCGGCAATAAAAGCTTTGACGTTAATTTCGCGGAACAACGGCAGATCGGCGGGCGTGATCCCACCGGTAATCGACAGTTCCAGACCAATATCAGAAAGCGCCTTCATGCGCGCCAGGTCTGCTTCTCCCCACTGTTGTCCGCTGGCCTGCGCATCGCGGCCACGATGGTAAATCGCCTGGCGAACGCCAACGCGATACCAGTCGCGGGCATCATCCAGCGTCCAGTTACCGAACAGCTCCATCTGAATTTCGCCGCCGCAGGACTGCGCGACGCCATGACCTTTCTCTACCGTCGCCAGCGGCGCAGCACAGATGATGGTCATCCAGTTGGCACCTGCTCCAAAGGCTTGCTGCGCGAGGGTTTCGCCCGCATCGGCCACTTTCCAGTCGGCGACGATGATTTTATTCGGGCACTGAGCGCGCAGGGCTTTCACGGCGCTCAGCCCTTCGGTTAAGCAGAGAATCGTCCCCGCCTCAATGATATCGACGCTCTCTTGTAGCAGCGCGACGTCGCGTTGTGCGGCTTCAAGGCTGGTGTGGTCGAGCGCCAGTTGCAGTAATGGTCGACTCATCATTCGTGCTCCTTAATGCGGGCGTGGTAGCCCTGTAGTGCGGTAATTAAATCCAGGTATTGGCGGTATTTACGCTGGTAGCTCGCCTGCGCGGCGGCGTCCGGCAATAACGTGCGCACCGGGTGCTCCAGGCTGCGCTGGGCGTCGCTGAAGTTGGAATAAACGCCGGTGCCGACGCGGGCGGCGAGCGCAGCGCCAAAGCAACCGGTCTCTTCAATCTGCGGCAATTCGATACGTAAACCGCTGACGTCTGCCAGCATCTGCATCCAGATATCGGAGTGCGCCGGGCCGCCGGTGACGCGCAGGGTATGCGCCTGCGTAAAGCGCTCGCGCATGCGGTTGAGGTGGGTCATGTGGCTGAAAACCACGCCTTCGTAGATGGCCTGCAATAAGTGGGCGCGAGTGTGTATCGCCTGCATGCCATAAAAGCCGCTGGTCATCTCCAGCCCGGCGTTGCTGCCGTACAAAAAGGGCAGGAAGAAAAGATCGCTACCAGCTTTCGGTAAGCTGGCAACGGCCTGATTGATCTCAGTAAAAGAGAGTTCGCCCCACTGGGCGGTAAACCATTCCAGATTGCCGGAAGAGGTCGGGCTGGCTTCGTGAACGATGTACTGCCCGTCGTTGACATAGCGCCCATAGACATAGGGATGGGCCTCGTGGTCGCGCAGGCCGTGCGCGATCCCGCTGGTGACCGCCCAGGTTCCCATCACCGCGTTGAGGGTGTATTCATCTTCGATACCGGCACAGAGTGCGGTGGAAACCACATCAAACAGTCCGCCGACGACGGGCGTACCCGCCGCCAGACCGGTTATGGCGGCTGTCTGAGCGGTGATTTCCCCGCATATTTCTGCTGAGCCGACAATCGGCGGCAGCGCATTGTCGATCTCACTGATGCCCAGCCACTGGGTCAGGCGCGGGTCGTACTGACCCGTAGTCATGTTGTAGAGGTTCGACTCGGAGATATTGCTTTCTTCGCAGCCTTTAACACCGGTTAAGCACCAGCGCAGATAGTCATGGCCCATCATCACGCAGCCAATTTGCGCGTAACGTTGGGGTTGATTCTCTTTCACCCAGCGCAGCAATGATGCCGGGTGCCCGGTCCATAACGTCTGGCGGGTGACCGGGTAGAGCTGCTCAGGGATCCCATCCTGCTGCCAGCGCTGAACGATGTCCATCGCCCGGCGGTCGGAAGAGAGGATGGCATTGCCCAGCGGTTTATCCTGCTTATCGAGAAGGAACAGGCCTTTGCCCTGAGCGGAAATACCGACGCCTTTGATTTGATCGCCGCAGACGCCGGTGCGCGCTAACAGCCCGGCGATCGTGGTGACACACTGTTGCCACAGCTGGTGCATATCGCGTTCGGCGTAACCGGGCAGTGGCGATGCGGTCTGCAACGATTGCCGGTTAATGCCATGTTCATGACCTTTGGCGTCATACAACCCGGCTTTCAGATACGTACCGCCACAATCAATACCCAGCCAGAAGGTCTCTTTCTCACTCATCTTGTTATCTCATTTTTGCCGGATGGCGCTGCGCTTATCCGGCCTACGACGGTTGCTACCTGTAGGCCCGGTAAGCGAAGCGCCACCGGGCATTGTTTTACGCTGTACGTTTATGTGGATTCAGTGTCTTTAGCGGAGCGGCACCGGCGTCGCATTTGGCTGGCAGCAGCAGCGCCATCAGCGCGGCCAGAGCCAGTGAGATAGCCAGGCAGTAAACCCCCGCATCTTTGCTATACAGGGTGATGAGTACGCCGACCGCATAAGGACCGCAGAAGCCGCCGAGGTTGCCCAGCGCGTTGATGACCCCACGTGCGCCCCCGGCCATTTCCGCACTGAACAAACGCGCCGGAATGGTCCAGAACACGCCCGCTGCCGATTGCAGGAAGAAGCCGCAGCCGACCAGCGCGGCATAAGCCAGCCAGACGTTATTTTTCAGCGCCACGGAGAGGAACATGCACAGAGCAAAGCCAATCAATGGCAGGCAGACGAACAGCTTGCGTTTGCCGGTGCGGTCAGAGAGAGACGAGAACAGGAACATCCCGGCAATGGCCCCGACGTACGGCAGAATGGCGAGCATACCGACCTGTCCCATGCTGCTGTGCGTCAACTCTTTGAGGATGGTCGGCAGCCACAGGGTGTAACCGTAAATCCCGGTCTGATAGAAGAAGTTCAGCGCGATGAGCTGCCACATGGTTTTATCGGAAAGCACCGCGCCCAGAGAGGCATTTTTGACTTCCGTTCCGGCAATGGCTTTTTGCTCGGCGGCCAGCGTTTCGACCAGGTAATTTTTCTCGGCCTCAGAGATCCAGCGTGCCTCCTGCGGACGGTCGTAAACGGTATAGGCCCACAGCACCAGTACAACGACGGAAAGCAAACCTTCAATGATGAACAGCCAGCGCCAGTCGAGAACGGTGATAATCCAACCCGAGAGCGGAGCGGTGATGATCCCGGCAATCGGCACAAACATAATCACAATCGCATTGGCGCGACCACGCTCGGCGTCGGGGAACCAGTTACTGATCATCGTCAGCACCACCGGCAGCATGCCGCCTTCGGCAACGCCGAGTAAAAAGCGCAGAACCAGCAGTTGGTACTGATTAGTGATTAACCCCGTGAGGACGGAAATAACCGCCCAGGCAACCAGCGACCAGCCAATAAATTTCTTGCCGCTGCCGTGAACGGCAATTTTTCCGCCGGGAACCTGTAAAAACAGATAACCGATAAAGAAAATACCGCCAGCCAGTCCTGCCATGGTGGCGGAAATACCTAATTCCTCATCCATTCCGCCCGGCATCGCGAAGGCGATATTGACGCGGTCCATATAAGAAATAATACAGGCGATGAGAATAGGTGGAATAATCCGCAGCCAGCGCTGACGGGGTATATCTTTGAGTGTAGGGCGAGAGGTCATGTTCATATTAATATTCTCGTAGAGTAGTATTTTATTTTTATAGTTTTGCTTTATTTAATGCGGCGATACCGTCGCGCAATATTGCTACGCGATGGTTCACATCTGTATTGGCGTTTATTTCCAGCAATTTAATACCGGCAAATTGCAATGGTTCGGCTTCTGCGCAGGCGAATAATTCGCGGGCATGGTCGGTGGTCATCAGGCTTTGTGGGCAGAACGGAGCAAACGGGGCGTGTAAGTCCTGCCACTCGCCGTAGTCTCCCGTTATTGTGGTGCCGGAGAACATCAGCGCGCCCAGTTTTCCAGCCCGTTTGGCCTGCTGCGTGTGGGCCAGCGCCAGGGCGGGGTTCTGTCCTTCAATGGCCGATCGCGCCCAGTTAATGCACACGCTGATGTCATACCCGGCAATGACCTCCAGCACATTGTCTAACGGCAGAAAGCCTTTGCGCGGCGCAATGCCGGTCATGGCATCGCAATGTTCCAGCACCAGATCGCAGGACCAGTCCCAGGAGGTAATCTCTTTCAGCGAACGGGCAAACGCGTCGGTGGCCTGCGCAACATTTGGATTGCTGGCATTGGGTGCGGCATGCAGCTCCAGCGCAATCACTTTTCCGGCGTGGGTCGCATTGATATGGTTGATTTTTTGCTGCAGATGACGGTAATACGCCACGCAGGCTTTACGCTGTTCTTCGTCGCTGGAAGCCAGCCCAAAAGCGCTGTTTGCGCCGCGACGGCGCATGGTTTCCATAATGGCGGTGACCACGATTTGCCAGTCGCCCGGCGTATGGTGCAATAACCATTCGTCGCCTAACGGGTGAAGATGTTCAAGGCAGGGCTGCTCCAGCCCGCGAATATCCGGGGTATCGGCGAGCTGTCGCCAGAATTCCTTCTCTTCCTCTTCACTCTTTTGGTGAAATGAGGGTGCACAGGGGTACGCACCGATAATATAACCGGCATTATTAACGCTCATGTTGTGCTCCTTTTTATAAAACTGAAATAGCGACCTTCACGACTATTTTGCGGATCGCCGTGGCGACAGTTTTATGACATGCAGGGCGGTGAACATCCTGCGGGAAAAATATGGCGTAGCTTCCTGGAATCATTTCAATAAACGATTCATGTTCGCTGGCGTGATAAAAAATAATATCGCGCTGTTCTAATAACGATTCACTGATTGGGTTATTCCCGGTATCAATGGCGATACCGATTTTTTCTTCACCCCAGGCCAGAAATTGAATATCCAGATAGCGGCGATGCACTTCCGGGCGATTTTCGGTAACGTCACGCGTGGTTAAATCAATAACCTGCGCGAAGATATTTTTACCGTCGATCTCCACCACGCCCGGTTCCAGTTTGCGGAAGTCTGTGCTGCGCAGAAAGTCGAGCGCCCTTTCAATCGCAGCGGGTAAACGACATGGGTTAGGCTGAACGATATGTCCAAAAATCATACTCTGACTCCTTACAACGCCTGAATTTTGGCCCAGACGCTGTCATCAACGGTGATACCGTTGCGGCGGTTTTCTTCCAGCAGCTTTGTAAACTCGTGGCCCGGCAGGCGGACAGGCGTGTTTTCATCAGCGCGTTCGGCGGTGGTGATGAAATCCATAATCCGCTGTAGCTTGGCATCACGGGTGGCGCCATCGATCAGCTTGTCTACTTCAATGGCGATGAAAATCTGCGAAACGCCATATTCATCGCTGTTGTCCTGGGTGACCTCGGCCACGGAAGAACCGTCAGAAAGCAGGGTGGCGATCATATCCAGCACAATCGACAGGCCAGAACCTTTCCAGTAACCCATTGGCAAAATACGGCGATTTTTTTCGATAACGCCAGGTTCTCTGGTGAGGTTACCTTCATCGTCGAACCCGCCGTCCACCGGCAGTTCACGGCCCGCCAGACGGTTAACTTCCAGCATGCCGTAGGAGAACATCGACATCGACATATCGACCATGGTGATTGGCGTGGAGGGGATGGCAACAATCAGCGGGTTAGTGCCGATGCGGCACTCTTTCGAACCCCACGGCGGCATGACGGCAATCGAGTTAGTCCAGCAGATACCGATGTACCCTTTCTCCGCCGCCTGCCAGCCATAGCTGCCGCCGCGCATCCAGTGGTTGGCGTTACGCAGCGCGACCAGGCCAATACCGTGATCGGAGGCCAGTTCGATGGCTCGGTCCATCATCTTTTTCGCCGTCAAATTGCCGATCGAACGCTGGGCATCCCACTGCTCAATTGCCCCCAGGCTGGTAATGCGCTGCGGTTTGGCCTCAGGAATGATGTCACCGTTATCCAGTTGCTGAATGAAACGGGGAAAACGGTTGACGCCGTGCGAATACACGCCGGACTCGGTGGTGCGCGCAAACATTTCGGCACAGGCATCGGCGGTTTCAACGGCGATATCGCGTGCCAGCAGTACCCGATTGAACGCATCTTTCAACTGCTCAAAAGTGACTTTCATTCCTGTTTCCTTGTTTAAATTTGATCGCTTTTTTATCTCTAAATTTCACTATGCGAAATCTGATTTCAAATATAGCGATCAAATTTTGACAGATCAACGGGGCACCCTGTTTTTTAAAATCATGAAAATCAAATGGTTGTGTTTTTTCGGTTCAGATCGTGAACTGAAACACACTTTGCGCTACCATCAGAGCGCGACGAAAAGGGGAGCGGAAACGATGGGCACAAAAGAGAGTGAGATGACGCAAGACAAAGAGCGGCCAGCCGGAAGTCAGAGCCTGTTCCGTGGTTTGATGTTGATTGAGATTTTGAGCAACTATCCGAATGGTTGCCCGTTGGCGCATTTGTCTGAACTGGCAGGGCTGAACAAAAGTACCGTGCATCGACTGCTGCAAGGGCTGCAATCCTGCGGATATGTCACCCCCGCGCCCGCGGCAGGGAGTTATCGCCTGACCACCAAATTTATTGCCGTGGGTCAGAAGGCGTTGTCGTCACTGAACATCATCCATGTTGCTGCGCCGCACCTTGAAGCGCTGAATATCGCCACCGGTGAAACCATCAACTTCTCCAGTCGTGAAGACGACCATGCGATTTTGATTTATAAGCTGGAGCCGACGACGGGCATGCTGCGTACCCGCGCTTATATCGGTCAGCATATGCCGCTGTATTGCTCGGCGATGGGCAAAATTTATATGGCGTTTGGTCATCCGGACTATGTGGAATCTTACTGGCAGAGCCATCAGGATCTGATTCAGCCGCTGACCCGCAATACCATTACCGGTTTACCGGCCATGTACGATGAGTTGGCGCAGATCCGCGAAAGCAGTATGGCGATGGATCGGGAAGAGAACGAGCTGGGTGTTTCCTGCATCGCCGTGCCGGTGTTTGATATTCATGGGCGGGTGCCGTACTCGGTATCGATTTCACTTTCTACCTCGCGCCTCAAGCAGGTCGGAGAAAAGAATTTACTCAAGCCGCTGCGCGAAACCGCGCAGGCCATTTCCAATGAGCTGGGCTTTACCGTTCGCGATTAGGCGCATGCCTGACGTCGTTCAGGCACCTGACACTATTTAACCGTTTCCCCTGTCCGATCAAAGCGACGGGGGGAATCTCTCTGGCACTCTGTGGTTTTCACGCAGAGGGGGGGGCAATGAACGCGTTTATTATGGCGGATGCGGAAAAATGTATTGGGTGTCGTACCTGCGAAGTGGCCTGTGTCGTCGCGCATCAACAAAACCAGGACTGCGCGTCTGTTTCTTCTGCTGCGTTTACCCCGCGGATCCGCGTGATCAAAGACGACGCCTTTACGACGGCGGTCGCTTGTCATCAATGCGAAGATGCTCCCTGCGCGAATGTTTGCCCAACGCACGCCATTCGTCGTGAACATGGGCATATCTTCGTTGAACAGACACGTTGTATTGGTTGTAAAAGCTGTATGCTGGCCTGCCCGTTTGGGGCGATGAATGTCGTCTCCCGCTCGTCTCGGGTGCAGGCGATAAAATGCGATCTGTGCTGGCACCGTGAGGCGGGACCCGCGTGTGTCGAAGCCTGCCCGACCAGCGCGTTGCAGTGTATAGATGCGGTCAGCATCCAGAAACAACGTCTACGCTCCCAGCCGCTGTGAAAATAGCCCGACCCGTGTCTGGGTCGGGTTTATCATCAGCCTTCCAGCCAGGCGCGTTCGATCTCTTCAGCCAGAATCTTCACGCCAGCCTCGATTTTTTCCGGTTCCGGTACGTAATTCATCCGCATGCACTGATGCGTATGCGGCCAGGGTTTATCCAGCCCTGGGAAGAAGTAATCACCGGGAACCATCAGCACGCCACGTGCTTTCAGGCGCTGATACAGCAGTTCAGTCGTGATGGGCAAATCTTTGAACCACAGCCACAGGAAAATCGCGCCCTCTGGTTTATGGATCAGGCAGCGATCTTCAGATAAATAGCGGCGAATGATCGCAATAGTCTGCTGAACACGCTGATAATAAAACGGTTTGATCACCGTCTCAGACAGACGCAGCAGGTCGTTGCGCTTAATCATTTCGCACATGATTGCCGGACCCATTCCGCCAGGTGCAAGGCTGATAATGCCGTTCATATTGGTGATGGCGGTGATGATTTTTTCATTCGCGATAATGATGCCGCAGCGGGAGCCCGGCAGTCCCAGCTTGGAAAGGCTCATGCACAGTACAATGTTAGGGTTCCACAACGGGCGTGCTTCGCTAAAGATGATGCCGGGGAACGGTACGCCATAGGCATTATCAATCACCAACGGGATCCCATGCTGGTTGGCCAGCCGATCCAGCTTCATCAGCTCTTCATCGGTGATCACGTTGCCTGTTGGGTTGGTCGGACGTGATACGCAGATCATGCCCGTCTCTTCACCGATGTGCAGGTGTTCAAAATCAACGTGATACTTAAACTGACCTTCCGGTAACAGTTCGATGTTTGGGCGTGCTGAGACAAAGAGATCTTCTTCCAGGCCGGAATCGGCATAGCCAATATATTCCGGGGCCAACGGGAACAACACTTTTCGGGTGGTTCCATCGGCGCGACGTCCGGCGAAGAGGTTGAATAAGTAGAAAAACGCGCTCTGACTGCCATTTGTCAGTGCAATATTTTGTGGTTCGATATCCCAGCCCAGCTTCTCACGTAGTAATTTCGCCAGCTCAGACAGTAGCTCGGTTTTACCTTGTGGACCGTCATAATTACAAAGCGCATCAGTGGCTTTGCCGTTTTCCAGCATTTCTGCCAGCAGAGACTGAAAGTAATTTTGCATCTCTGGTATTTGCGCCGGATTACCGCCACCGAGCATGATAGCGCCTGGGGTGCGTAAGCCGTCGTTGAGGTCCTCCATCAGGCGTGTGATGCCTGAATGGCGGGTAAATTTGTTGCCAAAAAGTGAGAATGTCATAGCAGGTGATCTGTCGAACTCAGTATTAAAGTGGCTAACCATAGCGCTACCTATGGCGGGGTGCAAATCAGGCCCACGGAGCAGAATTGATGTTTTGTGCTGCAGATTTTTTTCTGGATAGTTTTTTATATTGAATCTGGCTTCCCGTGCCGTTGAGCATGAGAAGCCTGTTGGGATCAGGGTTGACCGGCCCACACCACCATGGCTTTATCGTCGCCATGTTCGCGGATAAATCCATATCCCTGTTTCAGAGTTAGCGTGGTTTGTTTACCGGCACCAATGGCGGGATGTCTGGCCCTGAACTGGCTGATGCGCTGCCAGTGCGCGACGCTGGCGGCAGATTTCCCGCTAACGTCCTGCCAGTTCATCTGCGAGCGTGTACCCTGTAACGGGTCTGAGCCGGTTGGGCCGAAAGGTCGTGCCGACTCGTCGCCATAAAAGAGTTGTACCGCGCCCGGCGCCAGCAGCAATAGCTCGGCGGCTTTATCTCCACCTTCGCGGAACAAACGCGTATCGTGCGAGGAGAGATAGCTCAGGACGTTGAAGTCCTGCAGTTTATCCGCCATCTGCTGCCAGGTGAGATCCATATTTGCCAGACAATCGACGGCCTTTGCCGCCTGCTCCTGATAGTCGAAATTGATCATCGCGTCGAAGCCGTGATGGTAATAATCGCTTTGCATGACGCCGTGACCCCAGGCTTCGCCGGTCATCCAGAAGGGTTTATCATCCAGCGCTTTATCCGGGTTGGCTTTCTTCCATTCGACTAACGCCGCGCTGGCCTGTGTTTTTAGCTGCTGCCAGGCGGGAAGCTCGACGTGTTTGGCGGTATCGACCCGAAAACCGTCAATCCCGTAATCACGTACCCACTGACTGAGCCAGTGCGTCAGATAATCCCGGGGCGTGTAACCAGCAATGGCTTTGGCGTGCGTATCCGGCTTGTGCTGATAAAAGTTTGGCAGTCCGGAAGGTGTGGTGGATTCGGTTTTCAGATCGGGCAGGAACGCCAGCGACATGGTCAGGTCATCAAAGCCAGGATTGTCGTAATCGCCAATATCGGTGCGGATCCAGTTTTTCCCCCACCATTTTTCCCAGCCGGCTTTATCACTGAAATTGATGTAATCATTAAAACTGTGCCAGCTCTGCCCGGCAGCGGGTTTCCAGTCCGTCCAGCGTTCACCGAGCGTTTTTTTCAGCTCATCGCCCGATAAGTACAGCGCCCCAAACTGATACTCCTGCATATCCGCCAACGTGGCGTAGCCGGTATGGTTCATCACCACATCAAACAGGACACGGATACCGCGCTGGTGTGCGCCATCTACCAGCGCACGCAGATCCACTTCGTTACCCATGTTGGCATCAATCGTTGTCCAGTCCTGGGTGTAGTAGCCGTGGTAAGCGTAGTGGGGAAAATCGCCTTTGGCGCCACCCCCAACCCAGCCGTGGATTTGCTCAAACGGTGCGCTGATCCACAAGGCGTTGACGCCCAACTGTTGCAGGTAGTCGAGTTTACTGGTGAGCCCGCGCAAATCGCCTCCGTGGAAAGTGCCAATTTCCTGCATGCCATCGTTGCGACGTCCGTAGCTGTGGTCGTTGCTCGGATCACCATTCACAAAGCGGTCCGTCAGGACGAAATACACCGTAGCGTTATGCCAGTCGAAAGCAGCCGGGGCATCGGTTTCTGCCCGTTCCAGCAGCAACAGCCCGTTACTGGCCGCGGCAGGCTGTAGGGTAATCGACCCATTCTTTACCGTTGCCGTTTGTTTGCTGTAGTAATCGCGCACCACGGCACCTTCCGGGAAAGTCTGGCTCACATCCAGTGTTAACGGCGAACCATCCCATTTCGGGCACTGGCGAATCTGGGTCGTGACAGGGTCTGCGTCGCTTTTTACCGAGAGCATCAACGTTGGCGTTCCGGAGCGGGTATCGACTTCCAGCGTGTAATCGCCGTCTTTGAATAAACGCCACTGCGGCGGCACGCCTTCACACGGTTTTAGCGACAGCATCTGGTTGAGTTTTATCGCATCAGCAGGCTGCCAGCACTGTTGGTCAAAATTCAGGATTAAAGGGCGAGTACCCTTCGTCAACGCTGCATGGCTGACGAATTTACCCGTACCTTCCGCTTCGAAGGTGGGAAGTTCTGGAGAAGTCCATGATGAGGCGATGGCAATGCCGGGTATCAGCGCCAGCGCAACGGCGGCAAGTTTCATAATGCTGTCCTTGATGCTGCGATTTACGCCAGTTTGCCAGTGAAATCAGAGCGGAAACTCATCCTTAGCGTCGATTCCGCCCGGATGAGAGATGAGGGTGAGCGATCACGCGCAAAAAACGACCTAATTTTGCGATAACCTCCACATTTTCTTCGAATTAACCGCACCCGGAACGGTTTGTACGTGACATAGTTTCAGAATTGGACTATTCCTTTGGGTGCTCTTGACGGCTATTTTTGATATGATTTGAGATTCATCTCTCATTTTTGTGAAAAATATAAGGTGTTGGAATGTTTAAATCCGACCAGGAGACCTAATGATATTGACTCCCATTCGACGATATGGGGCAATGATTCTTATGTTACTCACCATTGCATTTTCGGGTGAGATGCTGGCAAAGACACACACGGCGACAACGAGTCATAAGCCCCAGGTAATCAAGGCAAGTAATACACAGGTAAGCAGTAAACAAGAGTATTCTCGCAATAGTGCAAAGAGTAGTTCACTTCCTGATTTGCGAAAATACCCTTCCGGAACACCAAGGAAAAAAGCGTTTCTCCGGACGGTTATGCCTTATATTACCAGTCAAAATGCTGCCATTACGGCGGACCGTAACTGGCTGATCTCAAAGCAGTACCAGAATCGCTGGTCACCGACTGAGCGTTCGCGTATGAAAGACATCGCGAAACGCTACAAGGTGAGCTGGTCTGGCAACACGCGTAAAATTCCATGGAATACGCTGCTTGAACGCGTAGACATCATTCCTACCAGTATGGTGGCGACTATGGCTGCGGCTGAAAGCGGTTGGGGCACATCGAAACTGGCGCGTAGCAATAACAACCTGTTTGGCATGAAATGTGTCAAAGGCCGCTGCAACAATGCACCCGGTAAGGTGAAAGGCTACTCACAGTTTGAATCGGTAAAAGAGTCGGTGAATGCCTATGTCATTAACCTGAACACGCATCCGGCATACTCTTCCTTCCGTAAATCGCGCGCGCAGTTGCGTAAAGCCGATCAGGAAGTGACAGCGACCGCGATGATCCATAAGCTGAAGGGGTACTCCACCAAAGGACAGAGTTACAATAACTATCTGTTCGCGATGTACCAGGATAACCAGCGTTTAATCGCCGCGCATATGTAATTTCCACAGGCCTGATGGCACGACGCTTATCAGGCCTGTGAGCCGCTCTGCAGGCCGGATAAGGCGAAACCGTCATCCGACACAATTCCCCTACAGCAACACCTCACTGTTCATGTCACGGTACTCTTTTGGCGTCGTGTCGTATTCTTTCTTGAAAACGGAATAGAAATACTGCAACGACGGGTAGCCGCACATTTGTGAAATTTCGTTTATCGCGAGCGTCGTGGAGATCAACAGGCTACGCGCTTTTTCCAGTTTTTCGGCATGAATCACGGCGTGGATGGTTTCCCCGACCTCATCTTTAAAGCGCTTCTCGAGATTCGAACGTGAAATCCCTACTGCATCCAGCACTTGCTCGACTTTGATGCCTTTACAGGCATGGTTGCGGATAAAGTGCATTGCCTGAATGACAGCGGGATCGGTCAGTGAGCGATAGTCGGTTGAACGACGATTCACGACGCGTACCGGAGGCACCAGAATACGTTGCAGCGGCAGTTCTTCATTCGCCAGTAAGCGGTGCAGAAGTTTTGCTGCCTGATAGCCCATTTGTCGCGCGCCCTGAGCAACGGATGACAGTGCGACGCGGGACAGGTAACGGGTGAGTTCTTCGTTATCGATCCCAATAACACACAGTTTTTCCGGCACCGGGATATGCAAATGCTCGCAGGCCTGCAGAACATGCCGCGCACGCGCGTCGGTCACGGCGATAATACCGGTTTGCGGGGGTAAAGTTTGCAGCCAGTCCGCCAGTCGATTTTGGGCGTGTTGCCAGTTTTCTGGTGCGGTTTCCAGCCCCTGATAGACAACACCACGGTACTTCTCTTTGGCGACCAACTGGCAAAAGGCATATTCACGCTCGGCAGCCCAGCGCTTGCCGCTGGAAGAGGGCAGACCATAAAATGCGAATCGGTTGACCCCTTTTTCTTTCAGATGCAAAAAAGCGCTTTCCACCAGTGCATGGTTATCGGTCGCAATGTAATGGACGGGGGGATAATCGCTTTCAAGATGGTAGGAACCCCCAACGCCGATGATCGGAACATCGACATCGGCAAGTAATTGCGCAATGTCATCATCGTCATAATCAGCAATAACACCGTCGCCTAACCAGTCTTTGATATTATCAATACGGGCACGGAAATCTTCCTCAATGAATATATCCCACTCGGATTGCGATGCCTGTAAATATTCACCTACGCCCTCTACCACCTGACGGTCATAGGCTTTATTAGCATTAAATAATAGGGTGATGCGGTGTCGTTTATCAAACATAAGAGCCTGTCCTGAAAGGTTAACGTGGCCTGTCAATACTACCAAAACCGCAGGTGCGACTACTTGATGAAGCGTGACAAATTTCTTATTTGCGTAACGCTACGCAAAATTCACACACCCCGACCAGGAAGACAATTGTCATTTCTTATCTGTGTATTACGGTTTTTTGTTTATTGATGAAGAGCCGATCACGATCGCTTTTTTAATTGCTTATTCAGTGTGCATTTTTGGGAGCCAGCGCACATTTGGGTATTCTCTTAATGGCGGTGTGAAATAACGTAATTGAGCAATAAATCAGGAAATTCCAGTATGACTGTATCGCAGTTTACTTGCCGTATTACCTGATTATGGAGCTTATTATGCAGGCTTATTTTGACCAACTCGATCGCGTTCGTTTTGAAGGTACAAAATCCACTAATCCACTCGCATTTCGCCATTACAACCCTGATGAAATCGTGCTGGGCAAGCGCATGGAAGAGCATCTGCGCTTTGCCGCCTGCTACTGGCACACTTTCTGCTGGAACGGCGCGGATATGTTCGGTATGGGGGCATTCGACCGTCCGTGGCAACAGCCGGGTGAAGCATTGGCGCTGGCAAAACGTAAAGCGGATGTGGCATTTGAGTTTTTCCATAAGCTGAATGTGCCTTACTACTGCTTCCATGATGTTGACGTCTCGCCTGAAGGCGCGTCACTGAAAGAGTATAAAAATAACTTTGCCCAGATGGTGGATGTGCTGGCGGCAAAACAGGAACAGAGCGGCGTGAAACTGCTGTGGGGTACGGCAAACTGCTTTACTAACCCACGTTATGGCGCAGGTGCGGCGACTAACCCGGATCCGGAAGTCTTCAGCTGGGCGGCTACGCAGGTCGTGACTGCCATGGATGCCACACATAAGTTAGGTGGCGAAAACTACGTCCTGTGGGGCGGCCGTGAAGGTTATGAAACGCTGCTTAATACCGACCTGCGTCAGGAACGTGAGCAGATTGGCCGCTTTATGCAACTGGTGGTCGAGCATAAACACAAAACAGGTTTTCAGGGCACCTTACTGATCGAACCGAAGCCGCAGGAACCCACTAAACATCAGTATGACTACGATGCCGCGACTGTTTACGGATTCCTGAAGCAGTTCGGTCTGGAAAAAGAGATCAAACTGAATATTGAAGCAAACCATGCCACGCTGGCAGGCCATTCGTTCCACCACGAAATCGCTACGGCGATTGCTCTGGGGCTATTTGGTTCCGTCGATGCGAACCGTGGCGACGCGCAACTGGGCTGGGACACTGACCAGTTCCCGAACAGCGTAGAAGAGAATGCGCTGGTCATGTACGAAATCCTGAAAGCGGGCGGTTTTACCACTGGAGGCCTGAACTTTGATGCCAAAGTCCGTCGTCAGAGTACTGATAAATACGATCTGTTCTATGGTCATATTGGTGCGATGGATACCATGGCGCTGTCGCTGAAAATTGCGGCCCGTATGATTGAAGACGGTGGCCTGGATCAGCGCGTGGCAAAACGTTATGCCGGTTGGAATGGTGAGCTGGGCCAGCAAATTCTGAAAGGTCAGATGACGCTGACGGAAATTGCGCAGTACGCTGAACAACATAACCTGGCACCGGTGCACCAGAGCGGTCATCAGGAATTGCTGGAAAATCTGGTAAACCATTATTTGTTCGACAAATAACGGACTGCTGAGTACGTCCGTAAGCCCGGATAGCGATTTGCTACCGGGCCTTTCTTTAAGGAACGATACCCTATGTATATCGGGATAGATCTTGGTACATCAGGCGTAAAGGCCATTCTGCTCAACGAGCAGGGCGATGTGGTGGCCTCGCACACGGAGAAACTGACCGTCTCGCGCCCGCATCCGTTATGGTCGGAGCAGGATCCTGAACAGTGGTGGCTGGCGACGGATCGGGCTGTGAAAACGTTGGGCCAGCAGCATTCGCTTCGCGAGGTGAAAGCGCTGGGGATTGCCGGACAGATGCACGGTGCGACGCTACTGGATGAGCAACAGAAGGTTCTGCGTCCGGCAATCCTGTGGAACGATGGTCGCTGTGCTGAAGAGTGCGTCATGCTTGAGGAGCGGGTTCCGCAATCGCGTGCCATCACCGGCAACCTGATGATGCCTGGCTTTACCGCCCCTAAATTGCTGTGGGTGCAGCGCCACGAACCGGACATTTTCAGCCGGGTTGATAAAGTTCTGCTGCCGAAAGATTACCTGCGTCTGCGTATGACCGGAGAGTTTGCCAGCGATATGTCGGATGCCGCAGGTACGATGTGGCTGGATGTCGCGAAACGTGACTGGAGTGACGTCATGTTGTCTGCGTGTCAACTGACTCGCGCACATATGCCGACCTTGTACGAGGGCAGTGCGATTACTGGAACGCTGTTGCCTGGTGTCGCGCAATCCTGGGGCATGTCAGAGATTCCCGTAGTGGCGGGTGGCGGTGATAACGCGGCGGGGGCGGTTGGCGTCGGCATGATGAATGCCGGTCAGGCTATGCTCTCGCTGGGGACTTCCGGGGTCTATTTTGCGGTCAGCGACGGTTTTCTCAGCAAACCGGAAAGCGCAGTCCATAGCTTTTGCCATGCTCTACCTGAAAGATGGCACCTGATGTCCGTGATGCTAAGTGCGGCATCCTGCCTGGAATGGGCGGCAAAACTAACCGGGATGGCAAGTGTACCTGCGCTGATTGATGCCGCACAGCAGGCAAATGAGCAGGCTGAACCGGTCTGGTTTTTACCCTATCTCTCAGGTGAACGTACGCCGCACAACAACCCGCAAGCGAAGGGTGTCTTTTTTGGTCTGACGCATCAGCATGGTCCGGCAGAACTGGCGCGAGCGGTACTGGAAGGTGTGGGATTTGCCTTAGCCGATGGTATGGATGTGGTACATGCCTGTGGCGTGCAGCCCGCCAGCATTACACTGATTGGCGGTGGGGCGCGCAGTGAATACTGGCGTCAAATGCTGTCTGACATCAGCGGATTGCAACTGGATTACCGTACCGGCGGTGATGTTGGCCCTGCACTCGGTGCGGCGCGCCTGGCGCAAATTGCCATCAATCCGCAACGGCCATTATCTGACCTGTTGCCTCAGCTTACGCTGGAGCAGGCGCATTATCCTGACGCCGGGCGTCATGCTCTTTACCAACAGCGTCGAGAAACCTTCCGCCGAATCTATCAGCAATTACAACCACTGATGTCCTGACCCTAAATCCCCTCTGGTAAACAGAGGGGATTTATCAAATATATATTTCAATCTAATAAATAATTGGCGTGCATGAATTTATTCTGAAAGTCCGGCGTAGTGGCATTTTTTTGTGTTGTCTTTAGCGGGTTATTCATATTGTATCCATGATGGATAAGGAGATCCCAATGAAGACGACAAGGCTATTGCCATGGCTATTGTTTCTTTCCGGCGCACTCATTTACGTTATTGGCTTATGGCGGGCGTGCCCGTTATTGAGTGGCAAAGGCTATTTTTTCGGCGTGCTGATGAAGGGAATGTTTGTGACGTACGCTTATCAGCGTGCTGTAAATCTCAATCAGAACGACGAACGCTTCGCCTCTGTGTGTCAGATGGTGGCACTCATCACGATAGGATTGCTACTGGTGGGGGTGTGGAACGCTCCATTAGCGCCCATTGAAAAGGCGCTGTACCCAGCGGCATTCTTTATTTGTTTATGGGGGCAAATTTTATTGTTGCGCCTGCAAAATACGGGGGATTAACTCACCAGCCTGCGCGTATCGATGCGCTGCAACAATATGGACAACAGTAAACTTCCTGCCAGCGTGGCGCTAAAAATCCACAGTATATCCAGCGGCGGCCAGTTTTTGAGCTCAATGCCGTTGGTGCGCAGCGCGTGAATGATCAGCGCATGAAAGCCATAAATTCCTAATGAGTGGCGGGAAATAAGGCCCAGTACCGGCAGTGTGCGCGTGCTGAGCGTGTTTTTGATCAGCGTCAGAAGTGAGGCGGCACAAATAAACACCGCTGGTCCGCAGTAGAGATACCAGGTATCGGCAAAATTGCCTCGCCACTGGAGCTCATGTAGCGTCCCGCGGGAAATAACAAACACGGCGACGAGACACAACGCTGCGCAGAGCCAGGTGAGTGAGCGCTTTTGCGTGTCCATCATACCAATCGCCCGGCCCAGCATGCCGTACAGAATGTAGTAGAACGTATCGCCACTGATGTACAGGTTGATGGGAAGCCACTCAAAGCCGCCAATTTTTTGCGAGACGGTATTGGGATTGGCAATCACGCCTATCACCACCATCAATGCCAGCAGCATTTTTCCGCTGACATTTTTCACCTGAATAAGCGGGGATACCAGGTAGATAACGGCAATAGCGAAGAAAAACCATAGGTGGTAGAACACCGGCTTTTGCAGCAGGTTCTTCAGCGACAGCTCAGCGTTGATCGAGGTAAACAGCAGGATGTAGGCCAGCGCCACGCTACTGTAAAACAGAATGCAGAGCGCGATGCGCGTGAAATGGCGCGGTTTGGCGCTGCGTTCGCCGAAAAAGAGATAACCCGAGATCATAAAAAACAGCGGGACGCTGACGCGAGAGGCGGAATTGAGCACGTTGGCCAGATCCCAATTTACCGGGCTGACGCTTTGCGCATTGGTGATGTACCAGGTCGTGGTGTGAATCATCACAACCATTAAACAGGCGATCCCGCGCAGATTATCAATCCAGTAAATTTTGGGCTGCATCAGTTCCTCTGTTTTCATTAAAAAAAGTCTGACCAGTATTTGCGAACATCGCTCACTGGATTAATCCGAGTTATTACGCTAAAGCTTGTGATGGCCTGGGGAGATTCTCACAATAGGATCCGTTCCCAGACACTAATAATAAGACTGACCAGCAAACCAGGCGGTAATAAAATGATGATGAAGTATTTCTTTCCAGCAATCCTCACACTGCTGCTGGTGGGGTGCGCCGATCCACAATCGTCAGCACCCGTGCAGAAAGCGCAAAAGGGCAAAATTACTGCCACGCGTTCGCTGGACATGGAGTCATTGTGCAAAAGTGAAGCATCGGAGCTTTATAATACGGGCGCCCAGAAAATTGCTATCACCGGTCTTGAGCAATTTCAGGGTAGCTATGAGATGCGCGGTTCTACCTTCCGCAAAGAGAGTTTTGTCTGCTCATTTGACGCAGACGGGCAGTTTTTGCACCTTTCCATGCGCTAAGTTCCCCCTTTTTCCCGTTTCGTACTGTATATCTTGCAGCCAGCGGGTATACTGATCGCTTCCTTTAAATCCACACGTATCCAGCACGAAATAATATGCAAAAGTTTGATACTAGGACCTTCCAGGGCTTGATCCTGACCTTACAGGATTACTGGGCTCGCCAGGGCTGCACCATCGTTCAACCATTGGACATGGAAGTCGGCGCGGGGACATCTCACCCAATGACCTGCCTGCGTGCACTGGGGCCGGAACCGATGGCGACTGCTTATGTGCAGCCTTCTCGTCGTCCGACCGACGGGCGCTATGGCGAAAACCCGAACCGCTTACAGCACTACTATCAGTTCCAGGTGGTGATTAAGCCGTCACCGGACAATATTCAGGAATTGTACCTGGGTTCTCTGAAAGAGCTGGGTATGGACCCGACCATTCACGATATCCGTTTCGTGGAAGATAACTGGGAAAACCCAACACTGGGCGCCTGGGGTCTGGGTTGGGAAGTGTGGCTGAACGGCATGGAAGTCACACAGTTCACCTACTTCCAGCAGGTTGGTGGTCTGGAATGTAAGCCAGTTACCGGGGAAATCACCTACGGTCTGGAACGTCTGGCCATGTACATTCAGGGCGTAGACAGCGTTTACGACCTGGTCTGGAGCGACGGTCCGCTGGGCAAAACAACCTACGGCGACGTGTTCCATCAGAACGAAGTGGAGCAATCCACCTACAACTTCGAATACGCTGATGTGGACTTCCTGTTCACCTGCTTCGAGCAGTACGAGAAAGAAGCGCAGCAGCTGCTGGCGCTGGAAAACCCGCTGCCGCTGCCTGCGTATGAACGTATTCTGAAAGCCGCCCATAGCTTCAACCTGCTGGATGCGCGTAAAGCCATCTCCGTCACCGAGCGTCAGCGCTACATCCTGCGCATTCGCACCCTGACCAAAGCAGTGGCAGAAGCTTACTACGCTTCCCGTGAAGCCCTTGGCTTCCCGATGTGCAACAAAGACAAATAAGAGGCGGCCATGTCTGAGAAAACTTTTCTGGTGGAAATCGGCACTGAAGAGCTGCCACCAAAAGCACTGCGCAGCCTGGCTGAGTCCTTTGCTGCGAACGTTACCGCGGAGCTGGACAACGCTGGCCTCGCGCACGGCAATGTTGAGTGGTTTGCCGCTCCACGTCGTCTGGCGCTGAAAGTCGCTGCCCTGGCAGAATCTCAACCCGATCGTGAAGTTGAGAAACGCGGGCCGGCCATTGCCCAGGCGTTTGATGCTGAAGGTAAACCGAGTAAAGCGGCAGAAGGTTGGGCGCGCGGTTGCGGTATCACGGTTGATCAGGCTGAGCGTCTGACCACCGACAAAGGCGAGTGGCTGCTGTATCGCGCGCATGTGAAAGGCGAAAGCGCTGAAACGCTGCTGCCGAACATGATCGCCACTTCGCTGGCGAAGCTGCCGATCCCGAAACTGATGCGCTGGGGCGCGTCTGACGTTCACTTCGTGCGTCCGGTTCACACCGTGACCCTGCTGCTGGGCGACAAAGTCATTCCGGCAACGATTCTGGGAATTCAGTCCGATCGCGTGATCCGCGGTCATCGTTTTATGGGCGAGCCTGAATTTACTATTGATACTGCCGATCAGTACCCGGAAATCCTGCGTGAGCGCGGCAAGGTGATTGCCGATTACGCCGAGCGTAAAGCGAAAATCAAAGCCGATGCTGAAGAAGCGGCGCGTAAGATCGGCGGTAACGCTGACCTGAGCGAAAGCCTGCTGGAAGAGGTCACCTCGCTGGTAGAATGGCCGGTCGTGCTGACCGCGAAGTTCGAAGAGAAATTCCTCGCGGTTCCGTCTGAAGCGCTGGTACACACCATGAAAGGTGACCAGAAGTACTTCCCGGTTTACGCGAACGACGGCAAATTGCTGCCGAACTTTATCTTCGTGGCCAACATCGAATCGAAAGATCCGACCCAGATTATCTCCGGTAACGAGAAGGTGGTTCGTCCGCGTCTGGCGGATGCCGAATTCTTCTTCAATACCGACCGTAAAAAACGACTGGAAGATCATCTGCCGCGTCTGCAAACCGTGCTGTTCCAACAGCAGCTGGGTACGCTGCGCGACAAGACTGACCGTATCCAGGCGCTGGCGGGCTGGATTGCTGGTCAAATTGGCGCTGACGTTAACCACGCAACGCGTGCTGGCCTGCTGTCCAAGTGCGACCTGATGACCAACATGGTCTTCGAGTTCACCGACACCCAGGGCGTGATGGGTATGCACTACGCGCGTCACGATGGCGAAGCGGAAGATGTTGCTGTGGCGCTGAACGAGCAGTATCAGCCGCGCTTTGCCGGTGATGACCTGCCGTCTAACCCGGTGGCTTGTGCCGTGGCGATTGCTGACAAGATGGACACCCTGGCGGGTATCTTCGGTATTGGTCAGCATCCGAAAGGCGACAAAGACCCGTTTGCGCTGCGTCGTGCTGCGCTGGGCGTGCTGCGTATCATCGTTGAGAAGAACCTGAATCTGGATCTGCAAACGCTGACGGAAGAGGCTGTTCGTCTGTATGGCGATAAGCTGACCAACGCGAAAGTGGTTGATGACGTTATCGACTTTATGCTTGGTCGCTTCCGCGCCTGGTATCAGGACGAAGGTTACACCGTCGATACCATTCAGGCCGTGCTGGCGCGTCGTCCGACTCGTCCGGCTGATTTCGACGCACGTATGAAGGCGGTTTCACACTTCCGTACGCTGGAAGCTGCTTCTGCACTGGCTGCCGCGAACAAGCGCGTATCAAATATTCTGGCGAAGTCTGAAGAAACGCTGAACGACCGTGTGAATGCGGCAACGCTGAAAGAGCCGGAAGAAATTGCGCTGGCGATGCAGGTTGTGGTGCTGCGCGATAAGCTGGAGCCTGTCTTCGCTGCCGGTCATTACCAGGAAGCGCTGGTTGAGCTATCTGCGCTACGTGAACCGGTCGATGCGTTCTTCGAGAAAGTGATGGTTAACGTGGAAGATAAAGATCTGCGTATTAACCGTCTGTCTATGCTCGAAAAACTGCGTGAACTGTTCCTGCGCGTGGCGGATATTTCGCTGCTGCAGTAACGGTCATGAGCTGACTTAGAAAATGCCGGATGGCGGCTTCGCCTTATCCGGTCTACGAGATAAACACCAGTAGGCCGGATAAGCATTGCGCCATCCGGCATTTTTTTATGTTGTTAGCGCAGCTGTAATTTAGTCAGACAGGTCTGGCTGTCTTCCATGGTCTTAATGGGATACTCCGCTGTTTTGCCGTTGTAGCTTACTGCGATGGTGCCTGCCATATTGCGCGGTAGCCAAACTCCGACGAAGCCATTTCGACCACTCTTCATCTCTTTTTGTAGCACCACATCACCCTTGTTATCCGTTACTTTGACATTAAATGTCTTCTCCGGCATTTCGCCCTGGCAGCCAGAAAGGCTGTGGTTGAAGCAAGGATGTGTTTGCCATTCATAAGGGGCAAATGACAGATAGAACTTGTCACCGAGCGGCAGGGTATAGATCTGATCGCCCGAAGAGAGCTTCAGTTCAGTACTGGTGATGGATGCCGAGTAGGGCAGTGGGCGGCTCTGGGGAGACTGGTCAATAGCTTCGACGATTTGCTCGACGGATTTCCCGCTGAGCCCGTGTTCCGCCAAAAAGGTGGCTTCAGGGGTTGCGGCGAACGCGCTACCGGTGGTGAGTAAACCTAAAACCAGCAGCAATGAGGATTTCGACATAGCTTCAATTCCTTGTGAACGTTGTGGAATACAGACTGGCTCACTATAAAGCTTGCCCTTAGGGAAAGGTCAAAGGGGCGGCGGGTAAAGTAATGCAAAGACGCGTGTGGGCGAGGTGTTTTTCGAAGTACAGATAAAAAAAATCCCCGCCGTTGGGCAGGGATTCAGAATTTTGAGCTTTTTAAGCTTACAGGCTGGTTACGTTGCCAGCTGCCGGGCCTTTAGCGCCGCTTTCGATGGTGAAGGAAACTTTCTGACCTTCGTCCAGAGATTTGTAGCCATCGTTCTGGATAGCAGAGAAGTGTACGAACACGTCTTTAGAGCCATCGTCAGGAGTGATGAAGCCGAAGCCTTTGTCAGCGTTGAACCATTTTACGATACCAGTCATTTTACCGGACATAGTGTATTACCTTTTAAAAAATAAGTGTGCCTTTCGGCGATATGGCGTGCTTTACAGATTTTTTAACAGTAAAGGAAATGCTCACTACGAGGGTATCAACGATAACTCTTGAAGGGACTTGCCTTACTAACTGCTGTAATGGTCTGTACGTCAAACCGTTGAGGGCATTAACTCATTTTACGCAGGTGGATGCAACTACTATTTTCTTTTTTGCGGATATTGGCAGTGGAGGAACGGCCCTTCTGCAGGACCGCTCTTATGTCAAACTTGAAAATAACTTAATCCATCAACTGCTTACTTAATCGTGGGTCTGCCTGAATCAGGCGCATCAACTTCAATTCGGTACTGGATGGCTTCACTCGTTTAGACTCCCATTCATGAACCATCGCGACCGTTACGCCCATCACCCGGGCGAAATCATCTGTTTTTAAACCTGTCCCTCGTCGTAGTTGTTCAAATTCAGCGAAAGGGTTGGTTTTTTGCGTCTGGGTAACCGTCTGCGATACATCTTTAAAAACAATCTGCTCCAGACTGCTTAGCAGTTCAAACATAGGATCTTTGTATTCCATTGAGAACTCCTATAAATCACACAGCGGGATCGTGAATTTCATCGAAGCTCATTAAGCGTAGTCGGAAAAAATGAAGGCGAATTTAAGGTATGCGTTGTGGATTCGTTTCAGCGAATCGCGGGTGACAACCTTTAGTTGGCTAACGAACTGATAAAGGTCGGGATCTCCGATCGAACCATTCCAATTGTAAAGATGACTAAAATAGAGTGCCGCTATGTGAAGGGAGCATTGTTGAGCAAAACACAGGGCGGCGGAAACCGTTATTTTCCCCCACAAGATTACGCGGAAAGGGTATCTTGCGGGGCTGACCTGGACTATCCTTGTCAACGTCAGGCACGCGGGTGTCGTTGTGCGCATTTTTGGGTGAAAGGAGTATTAAAATGGCGACAGGTAAGTCCTGCTCTCGCTGGTTTGCGCCTGTTTTGGCGCTCTTAATGGTAGTTGGCCTGAG
The DNA here is from genome assembly GCF_001034465.1 of Citrobacter sp. MGH100. Classification (NCBI taxonomy): domain Bacteria; kingdom Pseudomonadati; phylum Pseudomonadota; class Gammaproteobacteria; order Enterobacterales; family Enterobacteriaceae; genus Citrobacter; species Citrobacter sp. MGH100. The sequence goes on along the minus strand of NZ_KQ089802.1, from coordinate 281,036 downwards.
TGGGTGTTTTGATAAAGAAGGCGATCAACGCAAAGCGTTTATCGATTTTCTGCAGAATACTGCAATGCGTAGCGGAGAGCGTTTACCGACGCTGACTGCCGATCAGAAAAAACAGTTTGGCCCGTTTGTGTCCGATTACGCGATTCTTTATGGCTATTCACAGCAGGTTAATCAGGCAATGGACTCCGGTCTGCGCCCGGTTGTTGATAGCGTAAATGCAATCCGTGTTCCTCAGGATTATATGACTCAGCGTGAACCGCTGCGTCAGGCAAATGGCGCGCTGGGTGTGTTAGGACAACAGTTGCAGAATGCGAAGCTACAGGCAGATGCTGCCCATGGCGCGCTGAAGCAGGGTGATGACCTGAAACCTGTCTTTGATCAGGTTTACAGCAAAGTCGTGACCGCACCGGCAGAGGCGTTACAGCCGCTGATCCCAGCCGCGCAAGTTTTCACGCAGCAGTTGGTGCAGGTAGGCGATTTTATCGCGCAGCAGGATACGCAGGTGAGCTTTGTCGCCAACGGCATCCAGTTCCCAACCTCACAACAGGCCAGTCAGTACAATACGCTGATTGGCCCGCTGGCGGCGCAGCATCAGGCATTTAATCAGGCATGGACTGCTGCGGTGAATGCCGCGCAGTAATCGTCGTACGGTAAGACACATTAAAGGCCGGGTGAGCATCAATGCTACCCGGCCTTTTGTGTTATTTGGCCACTTGCGGATTCACGCAGTTCTTCTCAACTTTCCCCTGCAGTGCGTCAATTAAGTTATCCACAGCACAAGCCGCCATGTTATAGCGCGTTTCATGCGTGGCTGAACCAATATGCGGTACCGCCACCACATTCGGCAACGACAGCAGCGGTGAGTCTGACGGCAACGGCTCTTGTTCAAACACATCCAGGCCCGCGGCATGAATCTCCCCGCTTTGCAGTGCGGCGATCAGTGCGTTTTCATCCACCACCGGGCCACGCCCAGCGTTAATGAAAATGGCAGAAGACTTCATTTTGGCAAACTGTTCGGTACTGAACAGATGGTGGGTTTCGTCCGTTAACGGCAGAATCAGGCAAACAAAATCCGCTTCCTGCAGCAGCGTATCCAGGTCGCAGTAGCGCGCGTTGAAACGTTCTTCCGCTTCCTGATGGTGACGACGCGCGTTGTAGAGAATCGGCATGCTAAAGCCGAAATGCGCGCGTTGCGCCAGCGCCAGCCCAATGCGTCCCATGCCGACAATGCCCAGCGTCTTGTGGTGAACATCGGTACCAAACCAGTCGGCTCCGATGCTTTTTGTCCATTCGCCTGCCTTCACGCGCTCGGCGACTTCCACCACGCGGCGAGCGGTGCTTAACACCAGCGCCATTACCGTGTCTGCCACGGTTTCTGTCAGCACCGTTGGCGTGTGCATCAGCAGCACCTTACGTGCGTTAAGGGCATCGACATCGAAGTTGTCATAGCCTACGGAAATGGTGGAGGTCGCGCGCAGTTTCGGCATTTTCTCCAGCAGGGCGGTATTGACGGCTTCACTGGAGCCCAGCAGGCCTTCCGCGCTGGCAAAGGCTTCGGCGTGCTGTGCTACGGTTTCTGAACGCAGGTTAGGCACCTGAGTGACAGTAAAATGCTCTTCCAGGCGATGCAGTAAATCGTCAGGTAACGCTTTATAGAGAATAATGGACGGCTTCATGCGAATCTCCGTAAGTTAAAATTTAAGCGTGGCGTGCGCCAATAGGTAGCTGTTGATTATTAGCAGGCTTAACGATCAGAGTTAGCCATACTGAGACAAAAAGCGCTACCCCCATAAAAATGTATGAGGCGGACGGGCTGCCGGTGGTGCCATTGAGGTAGCCGACAAACCAGGAACCAAAGAATGAGCCTAATGCGCCCATGCTGTTGATTAATGCCATTGCTCCCCCAGCGACGTTGCGCGGCAACATCTCAGGAATGATGGCGAAGAAGGGGCCATAAGGGGCGTACATGGCCGCACCGGCGATAACCAGCAGTGTGTAAGAAATCCAGAAATGGTCTGCGCCAACGGCCCAGGAGCCAATAAAGGCGAAAGCGGCAATCAGCAGCAGTGGCCAGACAAACAGCTTACGGTTTTGCAGTTTATCGGAAGCCCATGAAACCAGGATCATCGCCGCCGTTGCGGCCAGATACGGAACGGACGAAAGCCAGCCGACCTCTACCATACCCAGGTTGGCACCGCCGCTGCGGATAATTGACGGCAACCACAGAACAAAACCGTAGACGCCAATACTCCAGGCAAAGTACTGCATGCACAGCAGAATAACGTTACGTGAACGGAACGCTTCGCCGTAGTTACGCACGGCTTTGATACCCTGCTGTTCTTTTTCTAACTGGGCCTGCAGCGCGGCTTTTTCGGATTCTGACAACCAGCCTACCTGCGACGGTTTATCTTTTACCAGTACCCACCAGCAGAACGCCCAGATGATGGCCGGAAAACCTTCAATGATGAACATTTCACGCCAGCCCAGCGCCTGAATCAGGTATCCGGACACGACGGACATCCATAGGACGGTGACGGGGTTACCGAGGATCAGGAAGGTATTAGCACGCGAGCGCTCGGACTTCGTAAACCAGTTACTGATATAAATCAGCATTGCGGGCATGACCGCGGCTTCAACGACGCCAAGAATAAATCGGATGGCGGCAAGCATTGGAATGTTGCTGACCATCCCGGTCAGTGACGCGCAGGCGCCCCACAGAATCAGGCAGATAAAAATCAGTTTACGTACGCTGCGGCGTTCGGCGTAAATTGCGCCTGGGATCTGGAAGAAGAAATAGCCAAGAAAAAACAGAGCCCCCAGCAGGGAAGAGATCCCTTTGGTAATACCGAGATCCTCGTTGATGCCGGCTGCGGAAGCGAAGCTGAAGTTCGCGCGATCAAGGTACGCCAGGCTGTACGTGATAAACACGATTGGCATGATGTACCACCAGCGTTTTACTGCATTGGTTGAGCTATTCATAGACTGCCCTCTGGTTATGCTGATACGCCGCCTCTGAATGTAGGGTACAGAGACAGAGTTGGCCGGGAATTTATTCCCCTAATTGTTCACGTGTGGGTAATCCTTCGCTGTCGCCCTGGACCTGAATGGCCAGAGCGCCAATTTTATTGCCCCGGGTCACCGCCTGATGCAGCGAGCGCCCTTCCAGCAGGGCGCTGATAACGCCGACGGCAAAGCCATCACCCGCACCGACGGTATCGACCACATTGTCGACTTTCACCGGTGCGACGCAGCCTTGCTCGCCGCTCGCTGCTTTGTACCAGGCCCCATCAGCCCCGGTTTTGATAATCACGGCCTTCACGCCATGACGCAGATAAAAGTCGGCAATGGCTTCTGGTGTCTGCTGACCGGTTAAAATCATGCCCTCTTTTAATCCAGGCAAAACCCAGTCAGCCTGGAATGCCAGTCGGTTGAGTTTTTCCACCATCTCGCCTTCGCTTTTCCACAGCACTGGGCGTAAATTCGGATCGAACGAGATGGTCTTCCCTTGCGTTTTTAGCGTGCGGGCGGTGTGCGCCAGTAGTTCATATGAACTGGCAGACAGCGCAGCTGCAACGCCGCTCAGGTGCAGGTGGCGTGCGCTGGAGAAATACCCATCGTGATAATCCTCAACGCTGAGATGGCTGGCAGCAGAACCTTTGCGGAAATATTCCACAATGGGATCGGTTCCATTTTCGACTTTAGATTTAAGCTGAAAGCCGGTAGCGTAGCGCCCGTCCAGAGTAACTCCCTGCGCATTAATCCCTTCTTTCTCCAGCGACTTAATAATAAAACGGCCAAAACTGTCGTTACCCACGCGGCTTACCCAGCCTACGTTCAGACCCAGGCGAGCAAGTCCGGTTGCGACATTAAGTTCAGCGCCTGCAACGCGTTTAATAAACTGCTCCACGTCCGCCAAATCACCGGTTTGCGTGGCGACAAACATCGCCATCGCTTCACCAATAGTGACCACATCCAGTGAATTTTTCATGTGTTACTCCTTGCGTAACAGAGCGACGTAGTGACGGGTAACCGCCGCCAAATCCTGCCCTTCCAGGGGAAACTCAATGCCGCGTGGAACATCTGCGGGCAACGTGTCCAACAGCGCCAGCCAGCGTGGTTCCGCGTGATCAGGCGGCACGGCACGGTAACTGTCGCGATGTGATGTGGCGGCTTTCACATGGATGTATCCAACGCTTGAGCCCAACTGCTGTGCAGCCTCTTCCGGAACGTCGCCTACCCACAGCCAGTTGCCCATATCGAAGGTCAGAGATATCGGCAGATTTTGCGTCTGGCAGGCTTCGTTAAAGCGCTGCATCGGCTTCAGGCGTCCGCAGGACGTTTGATCGTTTTCGACAACCAGCTCCATCCCGCTGTTGTCCAGCCATTCACGTAACACGTTGAACTGTTCGGTATGGGAGAAATGGCCGAGGGAGACTTTTAGCCACAGCGCCTGCAGGGCCTGTGCTTCTTCAAGTAGCGCAGGAAGTCGGGGATTGAGGCTACCGTCCTCAAGGAACAACGGCTCAGGCGCTGAGTAACAGGCCAGCAGGCCGAAGATTTCGACAGCAGAGGCCATGGTTGGCAGTGTTTTTAGCTCGGCGTCGGTCAGCATCTCGCGACGGATTTCAACCCCGTCAGCACCGGCTTCGGCAATGATAGGCAGCAGGGCGGTTTGCCCACCTGCGGCGCGTACCTGGTCGTAGCCGTAAGCGGCAGTGACCACCATAATTTTTCTTTTCATGGAAACTCCAAAACTAGCGTTCTTGCTATAACGCTAGATGGAACCGGTTCCAAAGAAAAGGCTATGATGTTGAATTTATGATCACCATCACGAAGGAAATTTAGCGGGCGGTAGAGCCGCGAACGATCAATTCGCCGGAGAAGACCTGTTCCTGAATGGCAGCAGAGCCGCCATCGATCCTGCGTACAACCTGCTCAACGGCGGTATAGCCAATCTGCCAGGTAGGTTGTTTCAACGTGGTAATACCAACGCCCGCCAGTTCGGCCCATTCCAGTTCGTCAAAACCGAGCAGGCCGATATCGCTGCCCCAGTTAAGGCCAATGCGTTTCAGGGCGCGGGCAACCTGCAGTGTGAGAGCGCCATTAGCTGAGATAACGGCTTTGCGCATTCCCCGGTGCTGCTGGTGGAACTGGCGCAGGGTGTCATCGAGTTGCGTATTGTCCGTGAGCGGGACTTCGGCATTTTGCGCGATAACGCCGGGGTACTGTGCGAGGGTGGCGCGAAAAGCGCTCAGGCGCTCGCGGCGGGTATTCACCATGCCCAGCGGTTCGCTGAGGAACAAGATGGCTTCAAAACCTTGTTCGACCAGATGTTCCGTGGCAACTGTTGCCGCCTGAGTGTTATCCAGCCCGACCATATCACAGGCGAAATCGGGAATTTTACGGTCAATCAGCACCATCGGCAGCGCAGACTGTTGCAGACGGTTCAGTCCTTCTTCACGCATCCCGACGGCGTTCACCACGATCCCTTCGACCTGGTAGCTGCGCAGCAGGTCGAGATAATGCAGCTCCTGATCCACTTCGTTGTTGGTGTTACAGACCAGCGGGGTAAAACCTTTGTCACGACAGGCGGCTTCAATGCCGCTTAACACGTTGACGGAGTAGGGATTGGTAATATCGGCGATGATCAGGCCAATCAGGCGGGTACGACCGTGTTTCAGGCCTCTGGCCATCAGGCTTGGACGGTAGTCGAGTTCGGCAATGGCTTGTTCAATGCGGGCCAGTAGCGCGTCGGAAAGCAGGTGCTTTTCACCGTTGAGGTAGCGTGAAATGCTGGTCTTGCCGGTTTTTGCGGCTTTCGCCACATCGCTGATGGTTGCCCGTGTTGATTTGCTCATCGCTGATTTCCCTGAATTTCGTGTGAATACCTTAGCGGGAAAATCTGACGAAGCAAGTAATTTGCCCGGTGGCGCTGCGCTTACCGGGCCTACATGTCGAACGTAGGCCGGGTAAGGCGAAGCTGCCACCCGGCTCAACGATTACTGCACAGGACTCAACGTAATCTCTACGCGACGGTTCTGCGCTTTACCTTCCGCCGTGCTATTGCTGGCGATCGGATTAGACGGACCCATGCCCTGAGTGCGGATACGATTAGCGGCAACCCCTTGCGTGATCAAGGCGCTGGCCACGGAGTCCGCGCGTTGTTGAGACAGACGCATATTCAGATCCTGGCTGCCGGTGCTGTCGGTGAAGCCCAGCACGTTGACGGCGGTTTTATTGTACTCTTTCAGTACCATTGCCACGCCGGTCAGGGTGTTGGCACCAGCAGGTTTCAGGTTGGCGCTGCTGCTGTCGAAGGTGACGTTATTCGGCATATTCAGAATGATGTTATCGCCACTACGCGTCACGCTGACGCCCGTTCCCTGCATTTTTTCGCGCAGTTTGGCTTCCTGCACGTCCATGTAATAACCGATACCGCCACCCACAGCCGCACCTGCCGCTGCACCAATCAGGGCGCCTTTGCCGCGATCTTTCTTCGAAGAAGAGAGTGCGCCAATGCCCGCGCCGACCAGGGAACCAATACCCGCGCCAATGCCGGATTTACCCGCTTCGCGTTCGCCGGTGTAAGGGTTTGTTGTGCAGCCAGAAACCGCCAGGGCGCCGCTCACGATGGCAGCAATAACAAAAACACGTTTCTTCATCTTAATTCCTTAATGACTTTTTCTTCTTTGCCACAGCGACCGTGGCGGTTGATTATGACGTGTGAACATGAAGAAAATTCCAGGGAAGACTCTGAAATTTGTAAGTAACATTGAACGGCATAATAACTAAGCCGTCACATCGCATTCAGGAGCGCCATCTTGGCTAATTCACCCGCACATTACCCGGTGTTAACTGCCGCCCACTGGGGACCAATTCTCGTCGACACCGATGGTGAGACGGTTTTCTCCTCGCGTGGCGCGCTGCTCACTTCCCATCCCAACTCTTTGCAAACCGTGGTGCGCGACCAGGTTCACAGTAAAACGCGGGTACGTTTTCCAATGGTGCGTAAAGGCTTTCTCGCCTCGCCGGAGAATCCCCAGGGCGTGCGTGGGCAGGATGAATTTGTTCGCGTCAGTTGGGACGACGCGCTGAATCTTATCCATACGCAGCATAAACGTATCCGTGACAGCTACGGTCCGGCCTCGATTTTTGCCGGTTCCTACGGCTGGCGATCTAATGGCGTGTTACACAAAGCGGCAACCCTGCTACAGCGTTATATGGCGCTGGCGGGGGGGTATACCGGACACCTGGGGGATTATTCTACGGGGGCTGCACAGGCCATCATGCCGTATGTGGTGGGGGGCAACGAAGTTTACCAGCAGCAGACCAGTTGGCCGATGGTGCTGGAGCATAGCGAGGTGGTGGTGCTGTGGAGTGCTAACCCACTGAATACACTGAAAATTGCCTGGAATGCTTCTGACGAACAGGGTATTGCTTACTTTGAAGCCCTGCGCGATAGCGGTAAGCGATTGATCTGCATCGATCCAATGCGATCGGAAAGTGTGGCGTTCTTTGGCGACAAAATGGAATGGATCGCCCCGCATATGGGAACCGATGTAGCGTTGATGCTGGGTATCGCGCATACGCTGGTGGAAAACGACTGGCACGACGAGGATTTTCTCGCCCGTTGTACAACCGGATATGATTCGTTCGCCGGCTACCTACTGGGTGAATCCGATGGGATAGCGAAAACGGCAGAATGGGCTGCTGAAATTTGTGGTATTCCGGCAGCGAAAATACGCGAACTTGCGGCAATATTTCACCAAAATACCACCATGCTGATGGCCGGCTGGGGGATGCAGCGTCAGCAGTATGGCGAGCAAAAACACTGGATGATCGTCACGCTGGCCGCCATGCTCGGTCAAATTGGCACGCCCGGCGGTGGCTTTGGGCTGTCGTACCATTTTGCCAACGGCGGGAACCCGACACGTCGTGCAGCGGTACTGGCTTCGATGCAAGGGAGCCTCAAAGGCGGTACCGACGCGGTAGATAAAATCCCGGTGGCGCGTATCGTTGAGGCGCTGGAAAACCCCGGCGGTTTCTATCAGCATAACGGTATGGATCGGCATTTCCCGGACATCCGCATGCTGTGGTGGGCGGGCGGCGCTAACTTCACGCATCACCAGGATACCAACCGTCTGATTCGCGCCTGGCAAAAACCGGAGTTGGTGGTTATCTCTGAATGTTTCTGGACCGCTGCGGCGAAGCATGCCGATATCGTGTTACCTGCGACAACCTCTTTTGAACGTAACGATTTGACCATGACCGGAGACTACAGCAACCAGCATCTGGTGCCGATGAAGCAGGTCGTGCCGCCACAGGCTGAAGCACGCAACGATTTTGATGTTTTTGCCGAGCTTAGCGAGCGCTGGGAACAGGGCGGTTACGAGCGATTCACCGAAGGTAAAAGCGAACTGGCGTGGCTGGAAACTTTTTACGACATTGCCGCGCAGCGTGGTGCCAGCCAGCAGGTTACACTGCCGCTCTTCGCTGAGTTCTGGCAAAAGAATGCACTGATCGAAATGCCGGAAAACGCCGCCAATGCGCAGTTTATCCGTTTTGCTGATTTTCGCCGTGATCCACAGGCGCATCCGCTGAAAACGGACAGTGGAAAAATTGAAATCTATTCTGCAAAAATTGCAGGTTACGGCTATGTGGATTGTGCAGGACACCCGATGTGGCTGGAGCCGGATGAGTGGTTCGGCAATGCCGAACCCGACCAACTGCAGGTGCTTTCCGCCCATCCGGCTCACCGTTTGCACAGCCAGCTCAACTACAGTGCGTTACGCGAACAGTATGCGGTGGCGGATCGGGAGCCGGTAACAATTCATCCGCAGGATGCGCAAGCGCGGGGGATTGCCGATGGCGATACGGTCAGAGTGTGGAACCACCGCGGGCATATCCTGGCGGGTGCTGTCGTGACGACAGGGATCAAACCTGGCGTGATTTGTATTCATGAGGGGGCCTGGCCTGATTTGGACCCGGCCGCCGACGGGATTTGTAAAAATGGTGCTGTCAACGTGCTGACCAAAGATCTCCCCAGCTCGAAGCTGGGGAACGGCTGTGCGGGCAATACTGCGCTGGCGTGGCTGGAGAAGTACAGTGGGCCCACGCTGACACTTACCGCGTTTGATCCGCCTGCCAGCCCATAATCCAGGTTGGATGGTGAGTCTCTTCCTGCCATGCGCTGTCTTCAATGCGAAAGCCCAGTGCGTGGTAGAAGTTTACCGCTGATTGGTTCTTCTGGTAGACCTCCAGGCTGAGCAACGAAAAGCGCTGCTGCACATGTTGCACCAGCGCTTTACCGATACCGCTTCTGATGGCGGCAGGCGCGACAAACAGCGCGCCTAAAAAGCGCTCTTCCATCACGCTGGCAAAACCTTTGAGCACACCGTTTTCTTCCCACACCCAGGTTTGCGCAGCGGGCAGGTAGACATCACGTACGATAGGTTCACTCTCGCGCCAGTAGCGTTCTTCGATAAAAGGATGGGCAAAAATGGTGCTTTCCATCCACAGTGCCAGAATTGGTGCCAGATCGTCAGCGTTGGATTCACGAATCATGTTGTTCTCCTGGGTAACAGATGCAGCCGGTGACATGGTCGTTGACCAGACCGCATGCCTGCATAAAGGAGTAACAGATAGTGGTGCCAACAAACTTAAATCCACGTTTTTTTAACGCTTTAGAAAGTGCGTCAGAGGCGAGCGTTGAAGTAGGGATATCGCTCAGACTGGCGGCACGGGTTAACTGCGGTTGGTTATCGACGAATGACCAGACGAACTCGCTAAACGGCTCACCGTTTTGCTCCATTGCCAGCCAGGCGCGGGCGTTGCCGATAATGGCCTGAATCTTTCCCCGATGGCGGATAATACCGGCATCCAGTACCAGCCTTTCTACATCCTCTTCGGTCATCGCCGCAACGGTGGCAGGATCGAAGTGGTGAAATGCCTGGCGATAGTTTTCCCGTTTTTTCAGCACCGTTATCCACGACAGCCCAGCCTGCTGGCCTTCAAGGCAGATCATTTCGAACAGCTTTTTACCATCGGTTTCCGGGACGCCCCATTCCTTGTCATGATAGGCAATGTATAGTGGATCCTGACTGACCCAGCCGCAACGTTGCATACTCTTCCTCGCTGTTTTTACTGGCGTAAAAATTTCATTCGGCTCGCCTTGACGCGCCCGCTAAAAAGACAATATTTAATACAGGGCCTCATGTGCCCGATATCCTTTAAACAATGACAATAATATCGCCGTATTCGGCTCTTTTCTGGAGTCGCGTTGATGATTATAAGAAACAGTAGTGGTCGTCAGAGGTTAACTCTGGCGAACGTCATCGTCTGTGCGCTGTTTGCCAATACGGCATATGGCTGGCAACAAGAATATATCGTTGATGCGCTGTCCGGTCATACGTCGGAACGCTATACATGGGACAGCGATCACCAACCACGTTATAACGACATTCTGGAAGAGCGCATTCGCTCCACCCAGAACGTGGCGGGGCCGGTGGTGAATCTGGCGGACCAAACGGCTCTGGATGCGACCAGCGGTATGAGCGTGGGCTGGAATTTTCCCCTTTCCCGTAAGGTGACGACGGGACCCGTCGCAGCCCTGCATTATGATGGTTCAGCCACCTCTACCTACAACGAATTTGGCGACAGTGTGACTTCGCTAACGCTGACCGATCCGATGTGGCATGCCAGCGTCAGTACCCTGGGCTGGCGGGTCGACTCGCAGTTTGGCGATGTACGGTCATGGGCGCAAATCAGCTATAACCAGCAGTTTGGCGAGAATATCTGGAAGGCGCAATCGGGTCTCAATCGTATGGCGGCGGCGAGTCAGGATGGTAACTGGGTCGATGTCACTGTCGGTGCAGATATGCTGCTGAATCAGCATATGGCTGCCTATGCGGCACTTTCTCAGGCAGAAAATAGTACGAATAACAGCGATTATCTGTACACCATGGGAGTGAGCGCTAAATTTTAACGAAAGAAAGCCGGGATAAAACATCTCTGTTACATATCGGGATCAATAATCACACGCATTCCAGCGATAGCGTGCACTAACTCCGGCAATAAAATTCAGTAACCCGACTTTTTGTCTCGTCATTCATTCCGCAATCCAGGCATTTCATTCCGTCCTGATGGCATTTCATGCCGTTTTCTCCTGGTCATAAAAGCACTTCGGTATGGTTGTCGGCAGAGAATTTCCCATTTTGTTTATGCAGGAAGACTGCTATGAAAACTTCTGATTATCAGCGTACCCGGTGGCTGACACTGATCGGCACCATCATTACCCAATTTGCATTAGGTTCTGTTTATACCTGGAGCCTGTTTAACGGTGCGCTCTCTTCTAAGCTTGATGCGCCGGTGAGTCAGGTTGCATTTTCCTTTGGTTTGCTGAGTCTGGGTCTGGCGATCTCTTCTTCCGTCGCCGGGAAGCTTCAGGAACGTTTCGGTGTGAAACGCGTCACCATGGCATCGGGTATCTTACTGGGTGTGGGCTTCTTCTTAACCGCGCATTCTGACAGCCTGATTATGCTGTGGCTGAGTGCCGGTGTACTGGTTGGTCTGGCGGATGGCGCAGGCTACCTGTTAACCCTGTCCAACTGTGTAAAATGGTTCCCTGAGCGTAAAGGGCTGATTTCCGCCTTTGCGATCGGTTCTTACGGCCTGGGTAGCCTTGGTTTTAAATTTATCGACAGCCAACTGCTGAGCACTGTGGGTCTGGAAAAGACCTTTATGATTTGGGGCGCGATCGTACTGGTGATGATTGTCTTTGGCTCCACGCTGATGAAAGATGCGCCAAACCAGGAAGTTAAAGCCGTAAATGGCGTGGTAGAGAATGACTACACGCTGGCACAATCCATGCGTAAACCACAGTACTGGATGCTGGCAGTGATGTTCCTGACGGCGTGCATGAGCGGGCTTTACGTGATTGGTGTCGCGAAAGATATCGCCCAAAGCCTGGCAAAAATGGATGTGGCAACAGCGGCGAATGCGGTAACCGTTATTTCTATCGCGAACCTGTCAGGTCGTCTGGTTCTGGGTATTCTGTCCGACAAAATTTCCCGTATTCGCGTTATCACCATTGGTCAGGTTGTTTCGCTGGTGGGCATGGCGGCGCTGCTTTTTGCCCCGCTGAATGAAGTGACATTCTTCGCAGCCATTGCCTGTGTTGCCTTCAACTTCGGTGGCACCATTACGGTCTTCCCGTCACTGGTGAGTGAGTTCTTCGGCCTGAATAACCTGGCGAAAAACTACGGTGTTATCTATCTTGGCTTTGGTATCGGCAGTATTTGTGGTTCGATTATCGCTTCACTGTTTGGTGGGTTCTATGTCACCTTCTGCGTTATCTTTGCGCTGTTAATCATCTCGCTGGCGCTTTCTACCACCATTCGCCAGCCGCAACGTAGCGTATTTACTGAGGCTCACGCCTGAATCTATTAGCGGTCTGATTAATACCCGGCGCATATATTTACAAAAATATATGCGCCGTTTGCATTCACCATAAGCACTTTTCTCCCCTCCTGTGGTCTACTTAGCCGCGCCCGTAGACATTTCATCTCTGCTGTTGTCGCATTTTCCCCTGTTTGGTCGATTGACCACTTCACAGGGTGTTTTTATCCCGATTCCCAGGGTTTTTTTGCATGAGATACATTAAATCGATGACGCAGCAAAAGCTTAGCTTCTTGCTTGCGATCTATATCGGTCTGTTTATGAACTGCGCAGTTTTTTATCGCCGCTTCGGCAGCTATGTGCAGGAATTTACCGCGTTGAAAGGAATCTCTGCGGTTGTTGAATTGGCCGGCACCGTGCTGGTTACCTTCTTTTTACTTCGTCTTCTGTCTCTGTTTGGTCGGCGGGCCTGGCGTGTACTGGCTACCTTGGTGGTGCTGTGTTCCGCTGGTGCCAGCTATTACATGACCTTCCTGAATGTGGTCATTGGCTACGGCATTATTGCCTCGGTCATGACAACCGATATTGATTTATCAAAGGAAGTTGTGGGCTGGCATTTTATCGTGTGGCTGGTGTCGGTCAGCATTTTGCCGCTGCTGCTTATCTGGAGTAACCGTTGCCGCTATACCCTGCTAAAACAAATACGTACGCCAGGTATGAGATGGCGTAGTGTGGCCGTTGTTCTGCTGGCTGGCTTGATGGTGTGGGCGCCGATTCGTTTACTTGGAATACAGCAAAAATCAGTTGAACGGGAAACGGGTATTGATTTGCCCAGCTACGGTGGCGTAGTGGCAAATTCATATTTGCCTTCAAACTGGCTGTCCGCGCTGGGTCTGTATGCCTGGGCGCAGGTGGATGAATCTTCAGATAACAATTCGTTGATGAATCCGGCGAAGAAATTTACCTACGTCGCCCCCAAGAATATTGATGATACCTACGTCGTGTTTATTATCGGCGAAACGACCCGCTGGGATCATATGGGCATTTTTGGCTACGAGAGAAATACTACGCCAAGGCTGGCTCAGGAAAAAAACCTGGCCGCGTTCCGCGGATATTCGTGTGATACGGCAACCAAACTTTCGCTACGCTGTATGTTTGTTCGTGAAGGTGGGGCGAGCGATAACCCGCAGCGTACGCTGAAAGAACAAAACGTCTTTTCCGTACTCAGCCAGCTAGGTTTTAATACCGATCTCTACGCGATGCAAAGTGAGATGTGGTTTTACAGCAACACGATGGCGGAGAACATCGCCTATCGTGAGCAGATTGGCGCTGAGCCGCGTAACCGTGGCAAAACGGTTGACGATATGCTGCTGATCTCTGAGATGCAGCAATCAATCAAACCGGACGATAATGGTAAACACCTGATTATCCTGCATACCAAAGGCTCGCACTTTAACTACACGCAGCGCTATACCCGTGAGTACGCCCAGTGGAAGCCGGAGTGTGTCAATGTTGATAGCGGTTGTTCGAAAGCGCAGATGATTAACTCATTTGATAACTCGGTAACCTATGTTGACCACTTTATCACCAAAGTGTTTGACCAGCTGCGCGATAAGAAAGCGATTGTGTTCTATGCTGCCGATCACGGTGAGTCGATCAACGAGCGTGAGCATCTGCACGGTACGCCACGTAAAATGGCACCGCCAGAGCAGTTCCGCGTTCCTATGATGGTGTGGATGTCTGATAAGTATCTGGAAGACCCCGATCATGCGAAAGCCTTCGCCCACCTTAAGCAGGAGGCTGATATGAAGATTCCGCGTCGCCATGTTGAACTGTACGACACCATTCTCGGTTGTCTTGGATATACCTCGCCAAACGGTGGTATAAATGAGAATAACAACTGGTGTCATGTCCCGGACGACAAGAAGATTGTAACCCAGTAATGGGCTGCTGACTTTCTCGCCGATCGAATGGCATTTTGATACTAAGGGATTGACGGGCGCGCAGCTGAGCAGTAAGATGCGCCCCGCATTCGGTGATTGGCGCAGCCTGGTAGCGCACTTCGTTCGGGACGAAGGGGTCGGAGGTTCGAATCCTCTATCACCGACCAAATTAGAAAAGCCCGCTCTTTGAACGGGCTTTTTGCTTTCCGGAATCCACGAGGATGAGAACCTCCGGGGGTAAGAGGTTCGACTCGAGCGTAGCGAGAGAACGTTGCGTCAGCAGCGGCCCGCAGGGCGAGCCACGCAGTGGCGAGTAATCCTCTATCACCGACCAAATTCAAAACCCTGCTCAGCGAGCAGGTTTTTTTTGCTTTGTAGGCCTGATAAGCGCAGCGCCATCAGGCAAAACATTGCAGCATTTTGGCATTGCCGGATGGCGGCGCAGACGCCTTATCCGGCCTACAGGCTCAGTTTCATCCCGGCGTGTATGGTGTTATTCCAACCCCACCTTTGACCTTCATTTTATCTGCAAAAATTGTGCACCACTTCCCACTGACTGTTAACGATTCTGTGACATATTCCATTGCCTTTTTTTATATTTGCTTGAATCTTTTTTTGCGTTACTTATGGCTGAACCCAGCATTTTCCGCTGTGCGTTTTAACGTTCATGGTATTAATCGCTCAGATATGCAGCATGTGTTGAGAAAATTTTCATAATTTGCATAAATGTTAATCACCAAATGTTTCTGAATATGAAGATATTTATTCTGGCATAGTGCGCGTAGCACAAATTTCCCTGCTGAAAATACCCGCCTGCACTTTTTTTAATCTTTGTTTGCCAATTCTCACCGTTGGTGTAAATCGCGGTTACCTGTATTGACGTTTTCACATTCTGTTGACAGATTGTAGGGCATGAGGGGCATTTCATGGAGAATCCGCGCTGCAACTCAGTCGCTTATGTGAACGGAATCCCCATCCTCTTAACGCCGACCCGGCCGGGTAAAAAACAAAAAAGGCCAGGCGGTGCAAACCCACTGCAAAGGGTAAAACAACAAACATCACATTTGGAGCAGAAGAATGAGTATTTCCTTGAAGAAGTCAGGGATGCTGAAGCTTGGTCTGAGCCTGGTGGCTATGACCGTCGCAGCAAGCGTACAGGCTAAAACTCTGGTTTATTGTTCAGAAGGATCTCCTGAAGGCTTTAACCCGCAGCTTTTCACCTCTGGTACCACCTATGATGCCAGCTCCGTGCCGATCTATAACCGCCTGGTCGAGTTCAAAACCGGCACAACTGAAGTGATCCCGGGACTTGCTGAGAAGTGGGAAATCAGCGAAGACGGTAAAACCTATACCTTCCACCTTCGCCCTGGCGTGAAGTGGCAGGACAACAAAGATTTCAAACCGACGCGCGATTTCAACGCCGATGACGTGGTGTTCTCTTTCGATCGTCAGAAAAATGCCCAGAACCCGTACCACAAAGTTTCTGGCGGCAGCTATGAATACTTCGAAGGGATGGGTCTGCCGGATCTGATCTCCGAAGTGAAAAAGGTGGATGATAAAACCGTTCAGTTCGTGCTGACTCGCCCGGAAGCACCGTTCCTGGCTGACCTGGCGATGGACTTCGCTTCTATTCTTTCCAAAGAATATGCGGACAACATGCTGAAAGCCGGTTCCCCGGAGAAAGTGGATCTGAACCCAATCGGTACCGGTCCGTTCCAGCTGCAGCAGTACCAGAAAGACTCCCGTATTCTGTATAAAGCATTCGAAGGTTACTGGGGCACTAAGCCGCAGATCGACCGTCTGGTCTTCTCCATTACGCCTGACGCTTCCGTGCGTTATGCCAAGTTGCAGAAGAACGAGTGCCAGGTGATGCCGTACCCGAACCCGGCAGACATCGCGCGCATGAAGCAGGATAAAAATATCAACCTGATGGAGCAGGCCGGTCTGAACGTTGGCTACCTCTCTTTCAACACCGAGAAGAAACCGTTTGATGACGTGAAAGTCCGTCAGGCGCTGACCTACGCGGTCAACAAAGACGCGATCATTAAAGCGGTTTATCAGGGTGCTGGCGTTGCCGCGAAAAACCTGATCCCACCGACCATGTGGGGCTATAACGACGACATTAAAGATTACACCTACGATCCTGAAAAAGCCAAAGCGCTGCTGAAGGAAGCCGGTCAGGATAAAGGCTTTACCGTTGAACTGTGGGCGATGCCGGTACAGCGTCCATATAACCCGAACGCACGTCGTATGGCAGAAATGGTTCAGGCTGACTGGGCGAAAATTGGCGTTCAGGCCAAGATTGTGACCTACGAGTGGGGCGAGTATCTGAAACGCGCCAAAGCGGGTGAGCATCAGGCGGTGATGATGGGTTGGACCGGTGACAACGGGGATCCGGACAACTTCTTCGCCACCCTGTTCAGCTGTGCGGCAGCGAAAGACGGCTCCAACTACTCTCGCTGGTGCTACAAACCGTTTGAAGACCTGATCCAACCGGCGCGTGCGACCGACGATCACAACAAACGTATTGAACTGTACAAGCAAGCTCAGGTTGTTATGCACGATCAGGCTCCGGCTCTGATTGTTGCTCACTCCACCGTGTACGAACCAGTGCGTAAAGAAGTGAAAGGCTATGTGGTTGATCCATTAGGCAAACACCACTTCGAAAACGTCTCTGTCGAATAATTAAAAGCAATTAAGGAAGCGCTGCGCCCCGGTATTGTGTAGGCCGGATAAGCGCAGCGCCCTCCGGCGTAATGCTTTACCCACGATGCAGTTTGCGTGGGATAAGATTTGTGAGCAATACAGACTCACGGTTCCAGGCCGTGCGTCATTAGAGAGAATCCGGGTTATGTTGCAGTTCATTCTCCGACGTTTGGGACTCGTCATCCCCACGTTTATCGGTATCACTCTTCTCACCTTTGCCTTCGTCCATATGATCCCCGGCGATCCGGTTATGATCATGGCGGGTGAACGTGGGATCTCCCCTGAGCGTCATGCTCAACTGTTGGCTGAACTCGGTCTGGATAAGCCGATGTGGCAGCAGTACCTCCACTATATCTGGGGGGTTATGCATGGTGATTTAGGTATCTCGCTGAAAAGCCGCTTACCGGTGTGGGAAGAGTTCGTGCCTCGCTTCAAAGCGACGCTGGAACTCGGCGTCTGCGCGATGATTTTCGCCGTCGCAGTAGGTATCCCGGTGGGTGTTCTTGCTGCCGTTAAGCGCGGCTCCATTTTCGATCATACCGCCGTTGGCCTGGCGCTGACCGGTTACTCCATGCCGATCTTCTGGTGGGGCATGATGCTGATCATGCTGGTGTCCGTACAGTGGAACCTGACGCCGGTTTCCGGTCGGGTGAGCGACATGGTGTTCCTTGATGATTCCAATCCCCTGACCGGTTTTATGTTGATCGACACCGCCATCTGGGGTGAAGAGGGCAACTTTATCGATGCGCTGGCGCATATGGTCTTGCCTGCGATGGTGCTGGGTACCATTCCTCTGGCGGTTATTGTGCGTATGACCCGTTCGTCGATGCTGGAAGTGCTGGGCGAGGATTACATTCGTACCGCGCGCGCTAAAGGTTTGACCCGCATGCGCGTCATCATCATTCATGCTCTGCGCAACGCCATGCTACCGGTTGTCACTGTTATCGGCCTGCAGGTCGGTACGCTGCTGGCCGGGGCGATCCTGACTGAGACTATCTTCTCGTGGCCGGGTCTGGGACGCTGGTTGATCGATGCGCTGCAACGCCGTGATTATCCGGTAGTGCAGGGTGGGGTATTACTGGTCGCGACGATGATTATCCTCGTCAACCTGCTGGTAGACCTGCTGTACGGCGTGGTGAACCCGCGTATTCGGCATAAGAAGTAAGGGGCCATCATGTCACAGGTTACTGAAAATAAAGTTATTGCTGCGCCGGTGCCCATGACCCCGCTGCAGGAGTTCTGGCACTATTTTAAACGCAACAAAGGCGCGGTCGTTGGGCTGGTGTACGTGGTGGTGATGATCCTGATTGCGGTCTTTGCCAACGTTCTCGCGCCGTACAACCCGGCAGACCAGTTCCGCGATACGCTGCTGGCTCCGCCGGCATGGCAGGAAGGCGGTTCCATGGCGCACCTGTTTGGTACTGATGATGTGGGCCGCGATGTGCTGTCCCGCCTGATGTACGGGGCGCGTCTGTCGCTGTTGGTTGGCTGTCTGGTGGTGGTGCTTTCCCTGCTGATGGGCGTGGTTCTCGGGCTGATCGCCGGCTACTTTGGCGGAATTGTCGATAACGTCATCATGCGTGTGGTCGATATCATGTTGGCATTGCCGAGCCTGTTACTGGCGCTGGTGCTGGTGGCGGTATTTGGTCCCTCGATAGGCAACGCCGCTCTGGCGCTGACGTTCGTGGCATTGCCTCACTATGTCCGTCTGACGCGTGCCGCCGTGCTGGTGGAAGTTAATCGCGACTACGTCACCGCTTCGCGCGTGGCGGGAGCCGGTGCGATGCGCCAAATGTTCGTCAATATTCTGCCTAACTGTCTTGCGCCGCTGATTGTTCAGGCGTCGCTTGGCTTCTCTAACGCCATTCTCGATATGGCTGCCCTCGGCTTTCTGGGGATGGGCGCACAGCCGCCTACGCCGGAATGGGGCACCATGCTCTCTGACGTTCTGCAGTTTGCCCAAAGCGCCTGGTGGGTTGTGACCTTCCCGGGGCTGGCGATCCTGTTGACGGTGCTGGCATTTAACCTGATGGGTGACGGTCTGCGTGACGCGCTCGATCCCAAACTGAAGCAGTAAGAGGTTCGAGATGGCGTTATTAAATGTAGATAAATTATCGGTGCACTTCGGCGACGTAGGTTCCGAATTCCGCGCCGTGGACCGCATTAGCTACAGTGTGAACCAGGGTGAAGTGGTTGGCATTGTTGGGGAATCTGGTTCTGGTAAGTCCGTCAGCTCGCTGGCGATTATGGGGTTGATTGACTACCCAGGCCGCGTTATGGCTGAAAATCTGGAGTTTAATGGTCGCGACCTGAAGCGCATCTCTGAGAAAGAGCGTCGCCAACTGGTGGGTGCGGAAGTGGCAATGATCTTCCAGGACCCGATGACCAGCCTTAACCCCTGCTACACCGTCGGCTACCAGATTATGGAAGCCATCAAGGTGCACCAGGGCGGCAATAAAAAAACGCGTATTCAGCGGGCAATTGACCTGCTGACGCTGGTGGGGATCCCCGATCCGGCCTCGCGCCTGGATGTCTATCCGCACCAGTTGTCCGGTGGGATGAGCCAGCGCGTGATGATCGCGATGGCGATTGCCTGTCGTCCGAAGCTGCTGATTGCCGATGAACCGACAACGGCGCTGGATGTGACCATTCAGGCGCAGATCATCGAGCTACTGCTGGAATTGCAGCAAAAAGAGAACATGGCGCTGGTCTTGATTACCCACGATCTGGCGCTGGTGGCCGAAGCCGCGCACAAAATCATCGTGATGTACGCCGGGCAGGTCGTGGAAACCGGGGCCGCACAGGATATTTTCCGCGCGCCGCGCCATCCGTATACCCAGGCGCTGCTGCGAGCGTTGCCGGAGTTTGCTCAGGACAAAGCGCGTCTGGCCTCGTTGCCGGGCGTGGTGCCAGGGAAATATGACCGCCCGAACGGTTGTCTGTTGAACCCGCGCTGCCCCTATGCGACCGACAAATGCCGCGCTGAAGAACCTGAACTGAACCTGCTGGAAGGCGGTCGTCAGTCGAAATGCCACTACCCACTTGATGATGCCGGGAGGCCTGGGCTATGAGTACGCAAAAGGCCGCCGCGCAACAGCCGCTGTTGCAGGCCATTGACCTGAAAAAACACTACCCGGTGAAAAAGGGCATGTTCGCCCCGGAACGCCTGGTGAAAGCGCTGGATGGTGTTTCCTTTACTCTGGAGCGCGGTAAAACGCTGGCGGTGGTCGGTGAGTCGGGCTGTGGGAAATCCACCCTTGGCCGTCTGCTGACGATGATTGAAATCCCGACCGGCGGTGAGCTGTATTACCAGGGACAGGATTTACTCAAGCACGACCCGCATGCGCAGAAGCTGCGTCGGCAGAAAATCCAGATAGTATTCCAGAACCCCTACGGTTCCCTGAACCCACGTAAGAAAGTTGGGCAGATTCTGGAAGAGCCGTTGCTGATCAACTCGACGCTCAGCAAAGAGGAGCGTCGTGAAAAAGCGTTGGCGATGATGGCGAAAGTGGGACTGAAAACCGAGCACTACGACCGCTATCCGCATATGTTCTCCGGCGGTCAGCGTCAGCGTATCGCCATTGCCCGCGGTTTGATGCTTGACCCGGATGTGGTGATTGCCGACGAACCGGTCTCGGCGCTGGACGTTTCCGTACGTGCGCAGGTGCTGAACCTGATGATGGACTTGCAGCAGGAACTTGGGCTGTCCTACGTCTTTATCTCGCACGACCTGTCGGTGGTAGAGCACATTGCTGATGAAGTGATGGTGATGTATTTGGGCCGCTGCGTGGAAAAAGGAACCAAGGATCAGATCTTCAATAATCCACGTCATCCGTACACTCAGGCGCTGCTTTCCGCAACACCGCGCCTGAACCCGGACGATCGCCGCGAGCGTATCAAGCTGACCGGTGAGCTGCCAAGCCCGCTGAATCCGCCACCGGGCTGTGCGTTCAACGCCCGTTGCCGTCGTCGCTTTGGTCCGTGTACTCAGCTTCAGCCACAGTTAAAAGACTATGGTGGTCAACTGGTAGCCTGTTTCGCCGTTGACCAGGACGAAAACCCACAGCAATAAACGTGGGTTATGACCCGATAACCGGAGCCTTGTGCTCCGGTTTTTTTATAATTCGTTTTTACTCCCACAATGTGAGTCCATTGGCAGAACATTATTCCATAGTGTCTAGAATATAGTCAGATTTTTGGACGGCACAGAAATATCTACTTCGCAGTTGCTAACTACCAGGAGCAAATGTGGTCACGATACGCTGGGATATTAAAACAATTGATCGTCTGTCGATGGTTGAGGATGTCCTGAAGGAATTTTCCTGTTGTGATATCAATATCATCTCCATGAAAGTCACACCTGGACGGATCCTGATTAAATCCTGGTGTCGCCAGTTACAGGATATTTCCTGCGTGCAATCCTGTTTAAGCCGACGCGCCGATATTATTAACGTCGCTTACCTGTGTGAAGAGATAAGCGAGTTGTCGATGTCTGAGCCGGAACGCCCGCGCTATTTCTCTGACATTATTTGCAGCAGCCAGAGCATGCACTCGCTTATCGAAAAGGCGATAAAAATTGCTGACAGCAAATATACCGTTCTGATCCGTGGTGATACGGGCACTGGCAAAGAATTGCTGGCCCGGGCTATCCATAATTCCGGTCAGCGGCGTTTTTATCCGTTTATTCCGGTTAACTGCTCTGCGCTACCTGAGTCGTTGATGGAGAGTGAATTCTTTGGCTATGAGAAAGGGGCTTTTAGCGGCGCAGACTGTAAAGGTAAAAAAGGGTTGTTTGAAATGGCCGAGAAAGGCACCCTTTTTCTCGATGAATTTGGTGAAATGTCGCTGGGCTTACAGGCTAAATTATTGCGCGTCCTGCAGGATGGCGGGATCCGTCGCGTTGGCGGGGCGCAAATTATTCCGGTTAATGTACGCATTATTGTGGCAACCAACGCCAATCTGGAAGAGATGGTGGAGCAACGCCTGCTGCGCGCCGATCTCTATTACCGCATCAATGTACTTTCCCTGACTATTCCACCCTTGCGGGAACGCCCACAGGATATCAGTCTGTTGATTCGCCACTTTGTGCAGAAATACGCGAAGGAGTTCCAGCGGCGGATCATTCTGGATAAAGCTTGCTTTGATGCCCTGCATCATCACAGTTGGCCGGGAAATGTGCGCGAACTGGAAAATACCATTATTCGCCTGATGCTAATGGCGGAGTCCGATGTCATAACGCGGGAAGAATTAGGAATAGTGAATTTTCCCGCCGTTAAGCAAGGCCCGACAGAACGTCCTTTTAAAGAGCAGGTCCAGTGCGCCGAGCGTCAGTTAATTGAACAGATGGTGGAGGAGAATGTGTCGTCACGGCATATCGCCAAAGCGCTGGGGGTGTCACATACCACGGTACTGAATAAAATTCGCAGCTATCAACTGGAGAGTGTGAGCTAAGCGCCGCCAGGTGTTGACGGCGCAGTTTACGCGGGTTATTCAATCAGCTTCAGTAATGGCGACAGGCACAGCAGGATCCCGTACAGCAGAATTAGCCAGGTTTTCAGCCCGCGCAGTTTTTCCAGCTGTGTGACTTTATAGATCAGGAAAAACGGAATAATACACGACACAATCCCGTACAGCGGGCTGCCTAACTGGAAGAACACCAGTACCGATACGCGAAACGATACCCAAATAACCAGCGTAATAACGATAAATGTGCAAATACCCAGCGTAAGCACCAGAGGATTAATTTTCTCCACGTCAATAACGCGGCTCAGAACGTTAAGAATAATTCCTTTAATCGCTTCGTGGAATCCCAAATAAATACCAAAGAATGCGGTTAATACAGCGAAGATATTTAACACTGTTGAGGTGATGTGAATAATCTGACCAGGAATAACCTGCGCCGCCAGAGCCAGTGCAGAAATATTCTGTTCGAAGGCTGAAACGGCCTCTTCGTGGCTAATCGAAAAGGTAAAAGAGAAGGAGAAAAACAGGATGACCGCAATCAGCGTAATGTAACTGATCCGATGCGTGCGTATAGCCATACGTGTGGCCAGTACCCGGTCCGCCACCCGTTTGCGGTAGGCAATGTTCATGGGGTTCAGCACCTGAATAAACACCGCCGAGAAGAAGCAGAATGGGATAGTCAGCAGCACATCGCGAAAGAACACCGATGCTTCAGGAAAGGCGCTGATATTGCTGAAGTTCCAGTGCGGAACCATCGCAAAGCCGAAGATGATGATAATGCCGACTTTTACCACCACCATCGGACCGGAGATTTTGAACAGTAGCTTTTCTCCCCCGGAAGCAATGGCTACCAGTACGGCAAAAATGGCCACTTTGTAGATGATTGACTGCGAAAGGTCGGTATCGGTTAGCCCAAAGGTTTTGATATACGAGGCGCTGTCAAAAACCACCGATAATGAATAGATGAATATTCCATGAATAATCATCAAAAAGTAAATCACACCGAGGAATACACCCCAGTTTTTCCCAAGGTAATGACTTATAATATCGGTGTAGTCATTGCAGGTTTCACTTTCGGATAATGTTTTTAAATAAATGTCCTGCACAATGTACGTTGCCGGGTAAGCGATAATAAAGGCGACAATAAAAACCCAAATGCCGGTTAAGCCAATTTGTACCGGCATCAGAACTGTACCCGCACCAATTGCCATGCCGATGCAGAGTAATACCCAGCCAAAATCGTATTTTGTAAACGGTATTTTCTTTGAGAATGGTACGGCGGTTGCTGTATTGTTGCTTAATTGTATTGTGTTGTCCTGCATAGAACCCCCTGCCCAAAATACCCGTTCTCCCCAAAAAAGGAGCGCGCGTATAGCCAGACTGTTGTGCCTTGATGCTCAACGACCTGAACCGAGCGTCGTCGGTTCAGGCCGTAATGGTCAGAATGTTGCCTTTCTGATGGCGTGTTCAAGGTCGTTAATAATATCTTCTGGATCTTCAAGACCCACAGAAAGACGGATAAGCCCGTCGGTAATACCTGCTTTAAGCCGTTCCTCTGGCGCAACGGGCGAATGTGTCATAGACGCTGGGTGCTGAATGAGGGTTTCGGTATCACCGAGACTGACCGCGAGGAGGCACAATTCTACAGAATTGATCATCCGTCTGCCAGCCTCGAGGCCGCCGGCAATTTCAAAGCTGATAATTCCCCCTGGCAGGCTCATCTGCCGTTGGCCCAGTTCATACTGTGGGTGCGAAGCCAGGCCAGGGTAATAAACGCGGGTAATGGACGGATGCCCTTCGAGGAAGCGGGCGATTTTTAGCGCGTTTTCACAGTGACGTTCCATACGAATGCCCAATGTTTTAACGCCGCGCAGCGTCAGCCAGGCGTTGAAAGGGCTCATACAGCCACCGGTAATATCCTTCAAACCGACAAACCGCGCCTGGTCGATAAACTCCTGTTTCCCGACAATGATGCCGCCAATCACATCACCGTGTCCGTTGATATATTTGGTGACGCTATGCACCACGATGTCTGCGCCCAATTGCAGAGGCTGCTGACAGTACGGCGACATAAAGGTGTTATCCACGACCAGCAATGCGCCTTGCTGATGGGCGATACCGGCTACCGTTTCAATGTCGACCAGCGACAGCGTCGGGTTAGCGGGCGTTTCGATATACACAACTTTGGTTTCCGGGCGCATGGCGGCGCGGATTTCTTCCGGTTTCGCGGCGTCGACAAAACTCACGTTAATGCCGAACTTCGGCATGCTGTGCGACAGAAATGCGTGAGTACAACCATAAATCGCGCTGGCGGAAACGATATGGTCGCCCTGCTGGCACAGCGTCAGCAGCGTTGTGGTGATCGCGGAAATGCCGGATGCCGTTGCCAGCGCGGCTTCACCTCTTTCCAGCACCGCCAGCTTTTTCTCCAGCGCATCGGTGGTAGGGTTGCCTAAACGGGTGTAAATGTACCCGGACTCTTCGAGCGCAAAGCGGGCGGCACCTTGTTCGGCGCTGTCAAAAACAAACGTTGAAGTCTGGAAGATAGGCGTACTGAGCGCGCCAGTTGAAGGGTCGGGTTGTTGCCCCGCGTGAACGATCTGGGTATTGAATCCGTAAGTACGACAGTCAGACATGATATCTCCTTTGATTCGGAACAGAACAGCTCACAGTCAAATAGCAATCGCTGTGCCAGAAAATAAACCAATAGATATCAATTGTTTATTTATATTCTGACATTAATTGTCGGCAGGAATGTTGCCAACTGGCAAGAATCTTTCCAGCGTACTGGCGAGAAAACCGGTGAAATGCGAAGCGCTACGCAGAGCGCAATATTGCGCAGTGATATGGCGAGTGGGCTACCGTAGAATCAGCGGCAAGCCGGGAGTTCCCGGTGAGGCGCAATGTTGCGGGGGCTTGATCCCCGGCGGCATCGGTTGCTGGAAAGAGAAAACCCCCGCACGTTGTTCGGTATAAACCAGGCAACTAAACGGGGGCTAACTTGACTCCAGACAAGTTAAGAATAGCCGCGAACAGTTGCCATTGCAACACAGGCGGCTACATGACGCTCACACAGTTAGGTGTGGCTTTCTGGCACGATTTAGCGGCTCCAATTATCGCTGGCATTATTGCCAGCCTGATTGTGAACTGGCTGCGTAACAGGAAGTAATGCACTTTGCGGGCGTCTGCCTGCCGTAATGGCAACATGCGCCCGAACCAGGCCGCAGGGGTTAACCTTGCGGCCTTTTTCGGCTTAAATGCAGATAAATCTCGTCGCCAGGTGCCTATCCTGTCGCGATAATGCACGCTGGGAAGTTTTCAGATACCGCCTCTCTTAATACCGCTACGATCGGGTATACTCTGACGGCAGTTTTTGTCTATCCGTGGAGAGTCAGTTTGCGTGTCAGTCGCTCGTTAACAATTAAGCAGATGGCGATGGTTGCGGCCGTTGTCATGGTGTTTGTTTTTATTTTTTGCACCGTTTTGTTGTTCCATTTGGTCCAGCAGAACCGCTATAACACGGCTACGCAACTGGAAAGCATCGCTCGCTCCGTCCGTGAACCTCTGTCGGCTGCCATCCTGAAGGGGGATATCCCCGAAGCAGAAATGATTTTAAGCCGTATCCAGCCCGCTGGCGTGGTCAGTCGCGCGGATGTGGTACTGCCCAACCAGTTTCAGGCATTGCGGATGAGCTTTATCCCTGAACGCCCCGTTCCGGTTACGGTGACCCGACTGTTTGAACTGCCGGTGCAGATTTCGCTCCCGGTCTATTCTCTTGAGCGCTCTG
Source organism: Citrobacter sp. MGH100 (assembly GCF_001034465.1). Lineage (NCBI taxonomy): Bacteria > Pseudomonadati > Pseudomonadota > Gammaproteobacteria > Enterobacterales > Enterobacteriaceae > Citrobacter > Citrobacter sp. MGH100. Next base: position 254,741 of record NZ_KQ089802.1, on the reverse strand, counting down.
CCAACCCACAGCCGCTGGCGTATCTGGTGTTACAGGCGGATTCATACCGCATGTACAAATTCGTGACGAGCACGCTTTCAACGTTAGTGACCATTTACTTACTTTTGTCGTTAATCCTGTCGGTAGCCATCTCCTGGTGTATTAACCGCCTGATTGTGCACCCGTTACGCAAAATTGCTCGCGAACTGAACGATATTCCGCAGCAGGAGCTGATCGGCTATCAACTGGCATTACCGCCTATGCATCAGGATGATGAGATTGGGATGCTGGTGCGTAGCTACAACCTGAATCAGCAACTGGTCCTGCGCCACAGTGAAGAGCAGAACGACAATTCGATGCGCTTTCCGGTCTCTGAACTGCCAAATAAGACGTTCTTAATGGGGCTACTTGAGCAGATTGTTACTGGCCCGCAAACAACTGCGTTGATGATTGTCACCTGCGAAACCCTGCGTGATACAGCCGGTGTATTGACCGAGACCCAGCGGGAAATCCTGCTGTTGACGCTGGTTGAGAAACTGAGATCGGTGCTGGCGCCCAGAATGGTGCTTACTCAGGTGAGCGGCTATGACTTCGCGATTATCGCGCACGGTGTGAAGGAACCCTGGCATGCAATCACATTAGGTCAGCAAGTACTTACTATCATGAATGAACGGTTGCCCATTCAGGGTATTCAGCTTCGCCCGAGCTGCAACATTGGGGTGGCGATGTACTACGGCGATTTGACGGCGGAACAGCTATACAGTCGCGCGCTATCGGCAGTGCTAACCTCGCGTCGCAAGGGTAAAAATCAGATCCAATTCTTTGATCCGCAGCAAATGGAAGAAGCACAGCATCGTTTGACCGAAGAGAACGACATTCTGACCGCGCTTGATCACCAGCAATTTGCGCTGTGGATGCAGCCGCAGGTAGAGATCGCCAGCGGCAAGATGTTGAGTGCTGAAGCTTTATTGCGGATGCAGCAGGCAGACGGAAGCTGGGAATTACCGGAAGGGTTAATCGACAGGATTGAATCCTGCGGTCTGATGGTGACGGTTGGATATTGGGTGCTGGAGGAGTCTTGTCGCCAGCTTGCGGCCTGGCAGGAACGTGGTCTGATGTTACCGCTGTCGGTGAATCTGTCTGCGCTACAGCTCATGCACCCCAGTATGGTGTCGGATCTGCTGGAGTTGTTAAACCGATATCGCATTAAGCCCGGTACCTTGATTCTGGAAGTTACCGAAAGCCGGCATATAGATGATCCAAACGCCGCTGTCGCTATCCTGCGCCCGCTGCGCAATGCGGGGGTACGCATTGCGTTGGATGACTTTGGTATGGGCTATGCGGGTCTGCGACAGTTGCAGCACATGAAGTCACTGCCAGTTGATGTGCTCAAAATCGATAAGATGTTTGTTGAAGGCCTGCCAGAAGATAGCAGTATGATTTCTGCCATTATTCAGCTGGCTCACAGTCTCAATTTGCAAATGATTGCGGAAGGCGTTGAAACCGAAGCGCAACGCGACTGGTTATCACAGGCAGGGGTGGATGTCGCGCAAGGATTCCTGTTTGCCCGTCCGGTTCCGGCAGATATCTTCGAAGAACGCTATTTAGCGAAGGAATCAGCTGATTACAAAAGTTAAAAAAGGTAGCGCTTGTGCGAGCCAGTTCAAAATTTTTAACAAATTTGTATCAATTATGATCCAGGTGCATTTCTGTCATGTTGTGTGGGTGTTACTTTAAGGCCGCAGGTTAAACAAAACCTTACAAGACCTGTGGTTTTTACTTTAAGGACACCCTATGAAAACCTCTATCTTCAAAAGCCTTTACTTTCAGGTCCTGACAGCAATTGCCATTGGTATCCTCCTTGGCCATTACTACCCTGAATTAGGCGCCCAAATGAAACCGCTTGGCGACGCGTTCGTTAAGCTCATTAAGATGGTCATCGCACCTGTTATCTTCTGTACTGTCGTTACCGGCATTGCAGGTATGGAAAGTATGAAAGCAGTTGGCCGCACAGGTGCGGTTGCACTGCTTTATTTTGAAGTGGTTAGTACGATTGCGCTGATCATTGGTCTTATCATTGTCAACGTGGTGCAACCCGGCGCCGGGATGAACGTCGATCCGGCAACGCTGGATGCCAAAGCGGTAGCGATCTACGCCGAGCAGGCAAAAGACCAGGGGATCGTGGGCTTCCTGATGGATATTATCCCGGGTAGCGTCATTGGCGCGTTCGCCAGCGGCAACATCCTGCAGGTATTGTTGTTCGCGGTGATGTTTGGTTTTGCTCTGCACCGTCTGGGCAGCAAAGGCCAGATGATTTTCAACGTAATTGAAAGTTTCTCGCAGGTTATTTTCGGCATTATCAACATGATCATGCGCCTTGCGCCGATAGGTGCTTTCGGTGCCATGGCCTTTACCATCGGTAAGTATGGCGTCGGAACGCTGGTGCAACTGGGTCAGTTGATTATCTGCTTCTACATTACCTGTATCCTGTTTGTGGTCGTGGTTCTGGGCTCCATTGCTCGCGCAACCGGCTTCAGCATTTTCAAATTCATCCGCTATATCCGTGAAGAACTGCTGATCGTACTGGGGACCTCTTCTTCCGAGTCAGCGCTGCCGCGTATGCTTGATAAGATGGAAAAACTGGGCTGCCGGAAGTCGGTTGTCGGGTTGGTTATACCCACGGGCTACTCGTTTAACCTTGATGGGACATCGATATATCTGACTATGGCGGCGGTGTTTATCGCGCAGGCCACCAATAGTCATATGGATATCTTCCATCAGATAACCCTGTTGGTGGTGCTGCTGCTCTCCTCGAAAGGCGCAGCGGGCGTGACCGGAAGTGGCTTTATCGTGCTGGCAGCGACAATTTCCGCAGTAGGGCATCTGCCGGTAGCGGGTCTGGCGCTCATCCTGGGTATTGACCGCTTTATGTCTGAAGCGCGTGCGCTGACTAACCTGGTCGGTAACGGGGTGGCAACGGTCGTTGTGGCTAAGTGGGTGAAAGAACTGGACCACAAAAAGCTTGATGATGTGCTGAATAATCGTGCGCCGGATGGCAAAACGCACGATTTATCCTCTTAATCTCTCCACTTATGCCCGTAGTCCCTTCCAGGACTGCGGGCGTTTGCGCATAATTACCCCCTGTGCCTGAAACTGTCTGTTCGACGGTTTCGGGATTTTTTCACTTCTTCCGTGACATTTTTATGTTCTTGCGGTCTAACACGAAGTGTTTTTAACGTCATATTCAGAGGGTCCTTCTCAGGGCTGTCTTTTTATTTCCAGGATAGTTGATCAGGGGTTCACATGCAGGGCACAAAAATTCGACTTTTAGCGGGCGGCTTGCTGATGATGGCCACTGCCGGCTATGTGCAGGCAGATGCGCTCCAGCCTGACCCGGCGTGGCAACAGGGCACGCTGGCAAATGGTCTCCAGTGGCAAGTGTTAGCCACTCCCCAGCGCCCCAGCGACCGTATTGAGGTCCGCCTGCTGGTTAATACCGGTTCACTCACCGAAAGTACGCAACAGAGTGGTTTCAGCCATGCGATCCCACGTATCGCGCTGACGCAAAGCGGTGGCCTTGATGCCACGCAAGCCCGTTCATTGTGGCAGCAGGGGTTTGATCCTAAACGCCCCATGCCGCCCGTTATCGTTTCCTATGATTCCACGCTGTATAACCTTAGCTTGCCCAATAGCCGGAATGACCTGCTGAAAGAGTCACTTTCTTACCTGGCGAATATTTCCGGCAAGCTGACCATTACCCCTGAAACGGTTAACCATGCGCTGAGCAGCGAAGATATGGTGGCAACCTGGCCGTCAGATACCAAAGAGGGATGGTGGCGCTATCGTCTGAAAGGCTCCACGCTGTTAGGGCACGATCCTGCTGATCCGCTGAAAAAGCCGATTGATGCAGCAAAAATTCAGTCGTTCTACCAGAAATGGTATACCCCGGATGCGATGACGCTGATTATCGTCGGTAACGTTGATGCGCGCAGCGTGGCTGAGCAAATCAATAAAACCTTCGGTGAGTTAAACGGAAAACGTGAAACGCCGGCTCCGGTGCCTACGCTCTCTCCACTGCGTGCGGAAGCGGTAAGCATTATGACCGATGCGGTACGCCAGGATCGTCTTTCCATCATGTGGGACGCGCCGTGGCAACCTATTCGTGAATCCGCCGCGTTGTTACGCTACTGGCGTGCCGATTTAGCCCGTGAAGCGCTGTTCTGGCATATTCAGCAGACGTTATCCAGGAACAACGCGAAAGACATCGGCCTCGGCTTTGACTGTCGGGTGCTGTTCCTGCGTGCACAGTGCGCTATTAACGTTGAATCGCCGAACGATAAGCTGAATGCGAACCTGGGCACGGTGGCTCGTGAACTGGCGAAAGTGCGGGACAAGGGCCTGCCGGAAGAAGAGTTCAATGCGCTGGTAGCGCAAAAAAATCTGGAATTGCAGAAACTGTTTGCCACCTACGGCCGCACCGATACCGATATTTTGATCAGCCAGCGTTTGCGCTCGTTGCAAAACCAGGTGGTGGATATCGCGCCAGAACAGTATCAGCGTTTACGGCAGAACTTCCTTAATGGCCTGACCGTTGAGATGCTGAATCAGGATTTGCGTCAGCAGCTATCGCAGGATATGGCTCTCATTCTTCTTCAGCCGAAAGGGGAACCTGAGTTCAACATGAAGGATCTGCAGGCGACATGGGATAGCATAATGGCGCCGGTTACCGCAGCGGCAACGTCGGCTGAAACGGATGAATCACATCCTGAAGTGACGGATATCCCGCCAGTACAGTAACTTGTAGGCCGGATAAGGCGGTTACGCCGCTATCCGGCATTGGAGATGCCGGGGGCGCTTTGCTTGTCCGGCCTACGGTATGCAGACCGGATAATCGACGTTACTGCGGCATGGCGTCGCGTGGGATAATCGCCCCGCGATGCTGAATAACGGTGCTTGCCGTCAGGTGCCCGCGTTTAGCGGCTTCAGCGGCATCGCCACCGGTTAAACGCACTGCCAGATACCCGGCACTGAAGGAGTCTCCTGCCGCCGTGGTATCGATCACTTTTTCTTTCGGTAATTTTACAGCCGGTACATCGATAAGTCCTTCACCCTCGATGGACACCAGGCAAGAGTCTGCGCCGCGCTTCACAACCACTTCCTGTACGCCAGCTGCGTGAGTCCGGGCAATTACGTCCTCTACGGGTTTTTCACCCCACAGCGCGTCTTCATCGTCCAGCGTCAGGAACGCAATATTGGTGCACTCCAGCATCTGCTGATACACCTGCTGAGTTTCTTCTTTGCTGCTCCACAGACGCGGGCGGTAGTTGTTGTCAAAAATGACCTTGCCGCCGTTGGCGCGACACTCGCGCAGCAGCGACAGCAGTTTGTCACGGCTGGCCGGGCTTAAAATCGCCAGGCTGATTCCGCTCAGGTACAGGTAGTCGAATGTCGCCAGCGTTTTGCAAATGGCGCCGGATTGTTCGCTCTCCAGCCAGAATTTTGCCGCCGCTTCATTACGCCAGTAATAGAAGGTGCGCTCGCCAGTACTGTCAGTCTCAATGTAATAGAGACCCGGCAGACGGTTTTCCATACGCTGGGTTAATGACGTATCGACGTTTTCTCCCTGCCAGGATTCCAGCATTTGCTGGCTGAAACTGTCAGTGCCCAGCGCCGTGACGTAATGTACGGAAAGGGCCGCAGAATCGACCTGACGGGCAATATAAACGGATGTATTCAACGTGTCGCCACCGAATCCGCGCTGAACGTCGGCGCCTTTCTGTGACAGCTCAATCATGCATTCGCCAATCACGGCAATCTTCCTGGACATAGTCGTAACCTGCTCTGAAAAAAATTAGCGTTAGTGTGCGCTGTGGGTGTTAAGTGGTCAACTATATTAAAACAACGTTCCATTATTTTTTTGAGCCAGAACGTGTTCTGTGTCGTTTTTACCGCTGTTTTTATTTTGCGTACTGCTGAACGTAAAGTTCTGCGCCTGAGCGCCGATAACCTTTGACGAGTCCGGTCAGTCACACTCTTATTTACAGGACACCTCAGATGATAAAGCAGGTCACCCAGCAGCTAATTACGCCAGATGCGAGTATCGAATGCTTGCAGGAGCGACGCTATTGGCTGCAGTGCGAGCGTGCTTACACTTATCAGCCCATTTACCAGACCAATGGTCGGCTGATGGCCGTAGAGCTGCTAACCGTCGTGAGCCATCCTGATAACCCTGCTCAACGCATTGCGCCAGACCGTTATTTTGCTGAAGTTGCTGTTCGGCATCGCGTTGAGGTAGTGAAAGAGCAGCTTGAACAACTTGAACTGAAAAGTGATTTTTTCAGAGCCCACGATCTGCTGGCCTCCGTCAATGTCGATGGCCCGACGCTCATTGCGATGCGCCAGGACCCCGAGATCCTGAAAATCATTGAATGCCTGCCCTGGTTACGCTTTGAGTTGGTTGAGCATATCCGCTTACCGAAGGGATCGTCGTTTGCCTCGATGTGCGAGTTCGGCCCGCTCTGGCTGGATGATTTTGGTACCGGGATGGCCAATTTCTCGGCCCTTAGCGAAGTGAGTTACGACTACATCAAAGTGGCGCGGGATCTGTTTGTCATGCTGCGTCAGACGCCGGAAGGCCGTAACCTCTTCACTTTGCTGCTCCAGCTTATGAACCGCTATTGCCGTGGCGTGATTGTCGAAGGTGTTGAAACCCTGGAAGAGTGGCGCGATGTGCAAAACTCACCGGCTTTTGCTGCTCAGGGCTATTTCCTCTCTCGTCCGGTGCCACTGAGTACCCTGGAAGAGGTGATTCTGTCGCTTTGATGCGGATGTAGCGTGCCTCCTTTTCGCCCTGCTGGACTATCTTTAGGACAGGCAAGGGAGGAAGTCAGGAGGAAAACGTGACGAAAACAAGCAAAATAGCCGCATCCGTAGTAGGGTTTTTCTTGTTGCTGATCGTCGTGCTCATCATTGTGATTGCGACATTTGACTGGAACCGGCTCAAACCGACCATCAACCAGAAAGTCTCTACTGAACTCAACCGTCCATTCGCCATACGCGGTGATCTGGGCGTCGTCTGGGAACGCCAGAAGCAGGAAACCGGCTGGCGCAGTTGGGTTCCGTGGCCGCATGTTCATGCTGAAGATATCATCCTCGGCAACCCGCCAGATATTCCCGACGTTACCATGGTGCATCTCCCGCGTGTTGAAGCTACGCTCGCCCCACTGGCATTGCTGACAAAAACCATCTGGTTACCGTGGGTCAAGATGGTGAAACCCGATGCGCGGCTCATTCGGCTGTCGGAGGAAAACAACAACTGGACCTTTAACTTCGCCGGGGATGAAAAACGCGACCCCAATGCGCCGCCACCCGCGTGGTCTTTCAGGCTGGATAACATTTTGTTCGATCAAGGGCGTATCGCTGTTAATGATAAGGTGACGAAGTCGGAGCTTGAGATCCTGGTCGATCCACTAGGCAAGCCGTTACCGTTTAGCGAAGTGACAGGCACCAACAGCAAAGAAGGGGGCGCCAGCGTTGAGGATTACATTTTTGGTCTGAAAGCCCAGGGCCGCTACAACGGTGAGCCGCTAACCGGAACGGGAAAAATTGGCGGGATGTTGGCGTTACGCGGCGAAGGTACCCCTTTTCCGATACAGGCTGACTTTCGCTCGGGCAACACGCGCGTGGTATTTAGCGGCACGATAAATGACCCGATGAATATGGGCGGTGTCGATCTACGGCTTAAATTCTCTGGGGATTCACTTGGGGATTTATACGATTTGACCGGTGTGCTGTTACCGGATACACCACCGTTTGAAACGGACGGGCGTCTGGTGGCGAAAATCGATCCGGAAAAGTCCTCTCTTTTTGAATACCGCCATTTTAATGGTCGCATTGGCGATAGCGATATTCACGGGACGCTGGCCTACACCACCGGCAAGCCGCGACCCATGCTGAAGGGCGATGTGGAATCACGCCAGCTGAGGCTGGCGGATTTGGGGCCGCTGATCGGTGTGGATTCAGGCAAAGGGGCAGAACGGGCAAAACAATCTGAACAGCGCAAAGGTGAGAAGAGCGTTCAGCCTGCTGACAAGGTGTTGCCGTATGACCGTTTTGAAACCGACAAATGGAACGTAATGGATGCTGATGTGCGTTTCAAAGGACGGCGTATCGAACACGGCAGTAGCCTGCCAATCAGCGATCTCTCCACCCATATCCTCCTGAAAAATGCTGACTTGCGCCTGCAGCCACTGAAATTTGGCCTCGCAGGGGGCAGTATTGTTTCCAGCATTCATCTGGAAGGGGATAAAAAACCGATGCGGGGGCAGGCGGATATTCAGGCTCGCCGCCTGAAGCTAAAAGCGCTGATGCCGGACGTGGAGTTGATGCAGAAAACGCTCGGTGAGATGAACGGTGACGCCAGGTTGAGCGGTAGCGGAAATTCAGTGGCTGCGCTGCTGGGTAACAGCAACGGTAACCTGAAGCTATTGATGAATGATGGATTGGTCAGTCGCAATCTGATGGAGATCGTTGGGCTGAATCTGGGTAACTATATCGTCGGACAAATATTCGGTGATGACGAAGTACGGGTGAACTGCGCAGCGGCAAATCTGGATATCGTCAATGGCATCGCGCGCCCACAAATTTTCGCGTTCGACACAGAAAACGCGGTGATCAACGTGACCGGGACTGCAAGCTTTGCATCTGAGCAACTGGATTTAACCATCGACCCGGAGAGCAAGGGCATTCGTATTATTACCCTGCGTTCGCCGCTGTATGTCCGTGGGACCTTTAAAAATCCACAGGCTGGCGTGAAGGCCGGGCCGCTGATTGCACGCGGTGCGGTGGCTGCCGCGCTGGCAACGCTGGTTACGCCAGCGGCGGCGCTGCTGGCGCTAATTTCTCCGTCTGAAAACGAAACGAATCAGTGCCGGACAATCCTGTCGCAGATGAAGAAGTGATGAGCGCGCCGGATGCGGTGTAAACACCTTATCCGGCCTACGGGGGATTGCAGTCTGTAGGCCTGATAAGCATAGCGCCATCAGGCAATCAAATTACAGCGATTGATGCCGTGTCTCATGGGTTAACAGCAGCGCAATCAGCGTTAAAGCCGCCATCGATGCCAGATACGTACCGACCGCCGCCAGACCGTAGTTCCCCTGCAGCCATGCGGCAATATAAGGGGCAACAGAGGCACCGAGAATTGACGAGACGTTATATGAGAACGACGCTCCCGTATAGCGCACTTCAGTCGGGAACAACTCCGGCAGCAGTGCCCCCATCGGGCCGAATGTCAGACCCATCAGGCTCAGGCCAAGCAACAGGAAAGCGAACACCAACACCGGATTGCCAGAACCGAGCAGCGGTTTAAAGGCAAACAGCGCAAACAGAATGATAAGCGTGGTGATGATGAGCATGCTCTTGCGACGACCAAACGCATCGGCCAGCAGGCCAGCCACTGGTACCATAACGCCAAAGCCAATAACCGCCATCATCAGCATCCACAACACTTCATTACGCGGCAGGCCAAGCCCTACGGGGGCTGCGGCAGTGCTGAACGTCATCGAATAGACGGTCATGATATAAAACAGTGTATAGGTCGCCAGCATGATGAATGTGCCAAGGATCGTCACACGAACATGTTTTGTCAGCAGAGTACCCAGCGGGATTTTCACCTGTTTTTTCGCTGCGGCGACTTTGGCAAATACCGGCGATTCGTGGAGAGAAACACGGACGTAGAGACCGATAATGACCAGTACGGCAGAGAAGATAAACGGCACGCGCCAGCCCCAGCTCATAAACTGTTCGTCGGTCAACAGCCAGGAGAGCAACAGGAACGTGCCGTTAGCGAAGAAGAAACCGATAGGCGCACCCAACTGCGGGAATGAACCGTACAGCGCGCGTTTACGCGGTGGTGCGTTTTCCGTTGCCAGCAACGCCGCGCCGCCCCATTCACCGCCCAGACCTAAACCCTGACCAAAACGCGCCAGCGCCAGCAGCAAGGGGGCGAAAATGCCGATTGTTTCATAGCCCGGCAGCAGGCCAATCACAACCGTTGAAATCCCCATGGTGAGCAGTGAAGCAACCAGCGTGACTTTACGTCCAACACGATCGCCGAAATGGCCGAATACGGCGGAGCCGATCGGGCGGGCCACGAAGGCGATAGCAAAGGTAGCCAGCGACTGTAGTGTGGCCGCCGTGGGGTCACCCTGCGGGAAGAAGATGTGGGGGAACACGATCACCGCCGCGGTCGCGTAAATATAGAAGTCGAAGAACTCAATGGCAGTGCCGATGAGCGAAGCGACGACGACTTTATTGCGCGAATTGACCGGGGCGTGTTCCTGTTCGTTATCGAGTGTTGTGGCGGTTGCTTGCATAATATTTTCTTATTTTGGGTCGAACGAAAGGCCATATTACGCACAGCAAAAGAGACATTTCAATCTGTAACAAACTTTGAGATCGGTCAAAAATGGAGCAAAAAGGGGATAATTTTTAGGCTTGAGATTTCACTTCCATGAAATGCTTCACACAATTTAAAACTTAGTTGATAAAACTGGTTTTTGGTTAAATAAAAGTTACGTTCTGGATTTATTCACTAAATCGGTGAGAGCAGGCGGCATTATAATTGCCGGATGGCGCTGCGCTTATCCGGCAATTCACAACTAATCCGGCGGTGGCTATTGCGTTTTCCCCGGCATACGCGGGTCGTCTTTGTATTCCGCTGTGGCAATCCAGGCGGCGCAGAACAGGGTCAAACGCGCGAAGAAGTAAAAGAATGCCATCAGCCCAAGCACCGAACCAAACGCCGCGCCGGAGGGGGATTTTACCAACGATGGCAGCGTGTAGGTCATGACGATCTTAATCACCTCAAAGCCAATAGCCGCAATAAATGTTCCGCGAATCAGCGCCTTCTTACGCGGTCGGTGACGCGGTAGCCGCCAGAAAATCCAGAAGAACAGCAAATAGTTGGCGAAAATGGAGATCGCCAGACCAATCAATCGCCACGCGGGTTTCAGCCACTCAATACCGTCGAGATACAGTGCCGAGATGATCATTTGCTGGGCAGAACCGGCAATGGAGGTAATCGACAGCGTAACGATCAGCGCAATCAGCAATCCAATCAATGAGACAAAATCACGCAGGTATTTAACCCATATTTTTTCCTGATCCTGCGGTGTGCGTTCCCAGAGGTCCCGCGACTGTGCACGAATAGCTTCACGCAGGTTTCCCATCCAGTTAATACCAGAGTAGAGGGCGATTCCAAGCCCCACCAGACCCACGGTGGTACGTTGCTGAACGGCAGTATTGATGGTGTTTTTCAGCGTCGAGGCCAGCGTCGGATCGCTAACGTTGAGCAATATTTTGCTGAAGATATCCTGTAATAACGTGGGGTGTGAGGCGAGAATAAAACCGGCCGCCGCAAACGACACCATCAGGATAGGGATCATCGACAGGAACGAGAAATACGTGATGGCTGCGCCAAACTGATTTCCCATTCGGTCATTAAAACGCTCTGCTGCGCGGATCAGGTGGGCGATAACAGGTTGACGTTGAATTTTATCTGCGAAGGTTATGACTGTTTTCAGCGCCTGGTTCGCTGTGGCGTTTTTCACCGGCGTTGTGGCGGTTTGCTGTTGTTCAGGCGTAGGGTGCTTTGCGTCGTGTTCCTGCGTCATCCGATCGGTAGTCCTTATTTTGTTTACTCATGACATTATAGCCGCTCAGACCCACTTCCCGAAAAATGGGCTAATCCACATAGTCTTTCATCACACCGGTCAACCATTCCATGAACAGATGTACCCGGCGGGAAAGGTTCCGGCGATGTGGATAGAGCAAAGAAACGGGCATGGGTTCGGCCCGATATTGCGGTAACACTTCAACCAGCGCACCGGCGCGAAGGGCTTCACGCACCCCGACGCGTGGTACCTGAATAATGCCCAGCCCGGCAAGACATGCCGCATGATAGGTTTCTGTGCTGTTCACGGTCAGCATGCCGCCCGTTTTTACCCATGCAGTCCCATTGTCTGTAGCCACCTCGAAGCCCTGTGCGCGTGTTCCCAAATTGACCGAATAATGCACCACGGCATGTGAGGCCAAATCCTCCAGGCTTTCCGGATAACCAAAGCGGGCCAGATACTGTGGACTGGCACAGTTAATCTGCGTGAGTTTCCCCAGCGGTCGGGCAATCAGCCCCGAATCTTTCAGTGTGCCAACGCGTACGACGCAGTCGAAACCCTCACGAATTAAGTCTACCAGGCGGTCACTGCTGCTGAGTTCAAGCTCCAGCCCTGGATACTGATGCAAAAAGACGGGCAGGCGGGGCATGACCAGATTTCTCGCCACGCCAACCGGCATATCGACGCGCAGCTTACCGCTGATACTGGCTGGATCGTGATGGAACAACCCATCCAGTTCATCCAGATTGCTCAACAGATCTTTTGCACGTTCGTAATAGATCATGCCGTCTTGTGTGAGCTGAACGCGGCGGGTAGTGCGGTGCAGAAGCTGCGTACCCAGATGATTTTCCAGGGCCTGGATTTGGCGCGATACGCTACCTTTAGGAAGTCCAAGGGTGTCTGCCGCATGCGAAAAACTCTCCAGTTCTGCGACGCGGATGAACAACTGCATTGCGTGAATTTTATCCATTCCCATGCCCTATTGTTGTTCTGAATGAAACAGTAATGCGCAATTAGCGATATTTATTGTTCTTCTACCACCTAATAAGCTTTGTCTCAATCATCACAACATCTGAAATGAGGTTTCTTATGACGCAACGTATCGCATTAGTGACCGGTGGCGGTCGTGGGCTCGGTAAAAACGCGGCACTTAAGCTGGCGAACAAAGGAATAGGTATCGTCCTGACGTGGAACAGCAATGAAAAAGAGGCGCAGCAGGTTGTGGATGAAATTCGGCAATCTGGTGGAAAAGCAGCGGCATTACCGTTAAATGTCGGGGATATTTCAACTTTCCCATCCTTCGTTGAACAGATGAAGCACACCTTAAAGGCACAGTGGCAAAGCGAAGGGTTTGATTATTTATTGAACAATGCCGGAATCGGCATTACTGCGCCGTACTCTGCATTCACCGAAGCGCAATTTGACCAATTGCTGAGCATCCAGTTTAAGGGGCCATTTTTCCTGACGCAGAGTCTTCTTCCGCTGATGAACAAGGGGGGAAGGATCCTCAATGTCTCGACCGGCCTGGCGCGTTTTGCTCTACCGGGCTACAGCGCCTATGCCGCCATGAAAGGGGCGATGGAAGTGCTTACCCGGTATCAGGCTAAAGAGTTGGGGGAACGCGGTATTACGGCAAATATTATTGCGCCGGGCGCGATTGAAACTGATTTCGGCGGTGGGAACGTGCGTGATAACGCGCAACTGAATGCATATATTGCCTCGCAAACGGCGCTGGGACGCGTCGGGTTACCGGATGATATCGGTGATGCCATCGCCGCGTTGCTCAGCGATGAACTCGCCTGGATGACTGCACAGCGTATTGAGGTATCTGGCGGGATGTTCCTGTAACGTGCAACGTGCTTATTCAATAGGCTGCGATAGCTGTTGAATGAGCACTTAATGCTATATTGTAATTTGTAACATATTTATTATTTTTTCAGGATATCTTATTTTCAGCTAAAAATGTATTCTCTGAAAATTAATATTAATAAGGAATTCTGACCCTCGATAAATGAGGAATGTCTCAGAAATCTATCCTGTTCTGCCCGCTTTGTGTAATCCTTTTTCTTGAGCTGTAACTATTCATAACTCTTGCTTTTTTATTCTTCGCTTATCGGTAGAATGACCCCTGCCAAATGGTGAGTTATTATTTTTCCTCGTGAAGAATACCCTTTCGCGTCTCAAGACTACTATTTTTTAGACGGAGAGTTAATAATGCAGGTAATAATGTTTGACAGGCAGTCAATATTTATTCATGGAATGAATATAAGTTTGCAGCAACGAATTCCAGGAGTGAATGTTCAGGGTGTCGGTCAGGCAGATGACCTTTGGCAAAAACTGGAAAATACCCCAGATGCGCTGCTCATGCTGGACGGTGATCTCGACGGTGAGTTTTGCTGCAGCTTGCTGCAACAGATTGCACACTCTTTTTCAACGGTGAAGGTGCTGATCTCTGCCACTGATTGCAGTAAGAAATGGCTGCAGGATGTGACGCAATTAAACGTGTTGGCCATTGTGCCGCGTGACTCTGATGCAGAAACCTTTACTCTGGCGCTTAACAGCGTTGCGATGGGCATGATGTTTCTTCCCAGGGATCACTTAGCGACAAACGATAGCAGTCGGCAAAATATAAAAACATTAAGCGCCCGCCAGCGGGAGATCCTGACCATGCTGGCGGCTGGTGAGTCAAATAAACAAATTGGTCGGCTGTTAAATATCAGTACCGGAACGGTAAAAGCCCACCTTGAGTCACTTTATCAGCGCCTGGAAGTTAAAAACCGTACTCAGGCGGCAATGATGTTAAATGAATTTCTATAATTGATATTTATTTCACGGTCAGACGCTATCTGGCTGTGAAATATTAACCGGCCACCTTTCTGCGTGACAAAAGCGCGTTATCCCAACACTTAGCATCCACGCAATAAAGACTTCTTGTTGAAACGGGTCGTTAAGCTGAGGTTTATTTGTGCGTATTAATGCTTGGCAGATATCCAGATCTGTGAGCAGCAGGGATTCTGCCTGCGCCATTGAAATGGGGGCAATAAAGGTTTCATCGGGTGTAATTTCATGCCCGTAGCCAATGACCCATACACCATTTTTATCCTGATACTTTTCCAGCGACAGGCCCTGCCATTGCTTGATAAATGCAATACCGGCGGAGGTAAAATGAGCGGCGCAATGCGGCATAATGATTTCTCTTAAAAGAAAAACAGTATAAAGATAATTATCAGCAGACGTAGTTGCCATATGGCCATTTTTGGCCATAAACGCCTTACGACTTAAGGGGCGGCATTCACGTTTTAACCGGCTAAACATCCTGTCATCTCAGGCACTTTTCCCGATATGCTATTGCGTATCGCCAGGCATAACCAGTCACCCTCCGTCATTGAGGGGCTGTCGCGCTGTTTTCAACACCGACACGGATTTATCTCCAGAATAAATTTCAATGATTTTGCCGTTGTCACTGCAAAACGCATTTATTTGTTATATGAATGTGTTCTAGTCTACAGCGGCACAATTCTGCGCTGTGCCACGTTTATAAAAAGATAACGAAATACATCGTGAGGCCGCACCTTTCTGGGCTCTTTTAGGGAAGATAATGACCAATAGCGCGTTACAGGCGACATGTGCGCCATTTGAACACTGTTTGGGGATCATCCGTCAGGCGTCGGTGGAAATTTTGCTGCTGTTAGGCGTACATGTGGCAGAGGGCAAAGATCCGCGTTGGTTTCTGGAGCAACTCGATCAGGCCCGACTGAATCTGGGCGGTTGGGGGGCTGTCGCCAGACGCTTGCAGATGAATGATGCGCAACTCAGCCAGTTCACGTTGCGTTTACGCCATCTTCAACAGAGTGTGCCTCAGTATGAAAGCGGTCAGGATGTCAGTGAAAACCAGCTGATTTCCGCGCTGCGTTTTGTAGCAGCACTGGAGCAATTACGCCAGGAACAGCCGCTCCTGAACTATCAAACCGATATCGACATCGGGGGGCAGGATGCGCAGATGCGGGCGCAGCGTCAGCTTCGCGCAATAGAGTTAACGCTCAAAGCCCTCGTCGCACGGGTATGGCCAGATCAGCATCCGCTAAACAGTTTTCTGAAGCAGCACTTTGGTGCCGAACGCTTGCGTCGCTGGTTAAAGCTGGGCGAAGGACGTGATGCGCTGGACGGCATGTTGTTTAGCGAACTGGCGTTGATGGTGGTCGATAAGAAACTATTTGTTCGCCACTTTACGCAGATTTTTAATGATACGTCAGTGTTGATGCTGTTTGTCGAACCGCGCTTAACGCTGCGAATGTTTCTGGATGATTGCCGACAGGCGCGAAACGCTGTCATTGCTCAGCAACCGCTGACGTCAGTACAGCTGATGCTGTTAAATTACCAGTACCAACAAATTACGCATTCTGTGCAGCGAGCGTTTGAAGAGCGCCGAACGCGTATCAATCCTGCATCGTATCTGGAATCTGATGAGTCGACGGTTCGTCAATTCTGGGAAACGGCAAGGCAAAAAGACGAGCAGGCTGGAGGCGATAAAAAGGAAATTGCTGACAGTATCGATCCTCCTGAGAAGCGAGCGCAGCGTACGGCCGAAGAGCGCGAACAGCTGATTTCCGGCATGTTGTGGGTGGCTGTCGGTGTTATGGTTCTGGCGATCTCGCTGGGCGCTTTCTGGCTATTCAATGCACCTGCACCGCAAGCATCTTCAGGGCAAACTGTTGAGATAGTGCAGGAAGAGCCGCGGCGTGATGCGCCTTCTGCGCGAGAATCGGTGACCCGGATGGGCATTACATGGGATACCTTTAATATGCGGGCGGCTATCGATCGCAACGATACCCGCGTCACGTCGCTGTTCCTGCAAGGAGGTATGGACTGGAAGCTGGCGTGGACGGAGCAGGCATTTTCCGCGGGGAACACCGCAGTTCTGAAGCTGCTGCTGCGGTATCCCTCACAGATGGATGAGGCTAAACCCTGCCAGCAGTTTATGACTACGCTCAGTCATGCCATGTCGAATGGCGCATCACTGACGTCACTGCATAAAAGCTACCTACAAAGTTTCTGCTCGACACCGGAGGTCGTTGCTCGTCAGCAGTATGATATGGAACAGGCCAAACTGCGTGTGCGCGCAGATCCAAATGCAGAGAACAAAAAATGGCAGAAAATCCACACCGCGCTGTACGATGCCATTAACTAACGGCCCGATGCATTTCGTGGCATCAGGCCGTCAGACATTTACGGTTCACCGTACAAACCGATTAATCGGCGCACCACGCCATTCGTCCAGCCAAATCCGTCCTGCAGCGGATATTCCCCGCCGCCTCCTTCGCGCGGAGTGCCGTCAGCGATATGGTACTTTTCAATTAGCTTGTGGTGTTCATGATAAAAAACATTAACTGTTTTCAGCCAGTTACGGGCAATTTCATCACCGAGATGGTCATCGCCATACAGTTTGAAGCCCTGGATCGCCATCCACTGCAGCGGTGCCCAGCCGTTGGGTTTATCCCACTGCTCGCCGGTTTCATACTCGGTTGCTAAAATCCCGCCTGGCGTGAGTAAGCGGCTGCGTACCGCATTGGCGAGTCGGTCAGCTTGTTCATGTGTTGCCATGCCGACATACAGCGGCACAATACTGGCGGCAGAGAACAGGGCCATTTGTTCGCGCCGCCAGTCGTAATCGCGATAGCAGCCGTTTTCATCGTCCCACAGATAGCGGTTCACCGCTTCGCGGCGGTCACTGGCTTTCTGGCGAAACTGCGCTTCCGTTTCTTTGTCGCCTTTCAGCGCGGAAATATTGGCGATGGTGCTTTCCAGCTTGTAGAGGAAGGCGTTCAGATCAATCGGGATGAACTGAGTGGTGCGTATGCTGGCAAGGCGGCCTGCATCGCGTAGCCAGCGCGAGGAATAATCCCAGCCGGAGGCCGCGCCCGCGCGCAAATCCCGATACACCTCATTGGGTGGACGACCTGAATGCTTGGCGGTCTCAACGTCTTCAAGCCATGACTCATCACGCGGGGTATCACGATCGTCCCAATAGCGGTTGAGCAGAGAGCCGTCCGACATTCTGATCACGTGACGGTAGGCCTGGTTGAGCACCAGGGAATCGGCGCCATCCATCCAGAATGCGTATTCCATTTTTAGATGTTCAAGGTAGCGACGCGCGCCGCGCACGCCATCTTCTTCAAACAGTTCCACCATCAGCGCAAAGACCGGCGGCTGCGAACGGCTCAGGTAGTAGGTACGGTTACCGTTGGGGATGTGACCATAGTTTTCAATCATCCAGGCAAAGTTATCCGCCATACACTTCAGCAGATCTTCGCGGCCGCTCTCTGCCAGACCCAGCATGGTAAAGTAGGAATCCCAGTAGTAGGTTTCGCTAAAACGTCCACCGGGCACAATATATGACTGCGGTAACGCCAGCAGCGAAGACCAGGGAATATGATCCTGCGGCTCGCGCGTCAGCACAGGCCACAGTTGATCGATATGTTCTTTCAGCGAGCTTGCCGGATCGGACACATATTCGCTGGTGGGGGTTTCCGGCAGCCAGAAATGGTTCTCGACAAAGCGTCGCAGGTCAAAGTCGCGGTGGCGTTTAACTTTGCGATAGCGGATTAAAATGTCCAGTGGGTCCATTTTGGGCGCACAATCAGGGAAGGTTTTGCTATCAGCAAATAGTTTGGATGACTGGACGTGTTCAAACAGCTCGAGGTAACGATCGGCGGGGGTTAACGCATCTGACGCGGGTAACCCTGCAATCATCTCCGGCTCTGGCTCTGCCTCAATCATTTCATCCAGCTTTAACTCGCACGGATCCATTTCATAAAGCAGATCGATATCGATCGTCATTTCTTCTGAAGGGGCGTGGGGTAGTTTCTGGTTGAGCATAATGAGAAAGACCTCCGATGGATGTTGAAAGATTAAGGCTATTGCCCGGTCGTCAGTTAAGCGTAGACATTCGCTTCGGTGTCTGGTGAGTAAAGCGTGCGGTTGATCACATTTTAGTGCTGCATATTATTTAGAAAATAAGACTATCCCAATGAATATAATGAAGAATTCATAATCCTGCGTGACCTGAAGATATTTCATTTTCAGAACATTCGATTGCAACGAGTTGTGAACGGAAAACCATAACAGCTTATCTCCGTAATAGGCACAGGCTATTCTATCGATAGTTATCCCCCATGTAATTGCTTGATACTTATCAAAATAATAAATCCCTTACTTTCTATGATGGTTAAGTCTGATAAAGACTATGCACTCATTATTCTAATTTTTCTGGGTCACAATAACTCACAACGGTGAGGGTAAAATAATGAAAATCATTACCCGTCTTACCGCGATAGCCATAGCTGGCGTCGTGATTTGTTATTTTGGATTATCCGGTTATGTGTGGTATCACGATAATCAACGGAGTAAACAGGCTGATGTTCAGGCCTCTACGCTGGAAGAAAATAATAAAGTACTAGGGTTTTTACGCGAAAAAGGATGCGATTATTGTCACACGCCTTCAGCTGAATTACCTTTCTATTCTTCTTTTCCTGTCGCTAAGCAGTTGATGAATTACGATATTCAACTGGGATATAAATCCTTCAATCTTGAGGCCGTTCGTGCGGCGCTGGTCGCAGATAAACCCGTTTCGCAAAGCGACCTGAATAAAATTGAATGGGTGATGCAGTACGACACTATGCCGCCGACGCGTTATACCGCACTGCACTGGGCTGGCAAGGTAAGCGATACGGAGCGAGCAGAGATCCTGGGCTGGATTGCGAAACAGCGCGAGCAGTATTACGCCAGTAACGATACCGCCGCGCAGCATCGTAACGAGCCTGTGCAGCCGATACCGGAAAGCATTCCGACCGATGCCCGCAAAGTGGCGCTAGGCTTTACGCTTTACCACGACCCGCGTATTTCCGGTGACAGCACGATTTCTTGCGCGCACTGCCACGCCCTGAACGCAGGCGGCGTGGATGGCCGCAAAACGTCAATCGGCGTAGGCGGCGCGGTTGGCCCTATCAATGCGCCGACGGTATTTAACTCGGTCTTCAACGTGGAACAATTCTGGGATGGTCGAGCACCAACATTGCAGGCGCAGGCAGGCGGCCCGCCGTTGAACCCGATCGAGATGGCGTCTAAATCCTGGGATGAAATTATTCAGAAACTGGATAAAGATCCGCAACTCAAACAAGAGTTTATCGCCGTTTATCCGCAGGGATTCAGCGGAGATAATATTACCGATGCGATTGCTGAGTTTGAGAAAACGCTAATTACGCCAAATTCGCCGTTTGATAAATGGCTACGCGGCGATGAAGCGGCGTTAACTGCCCAGCAGAAACATGGCTATCAGTTGTTTAAAGATAATAAGTGCGCGACCTGTCATGGCGGTATTATTTTAGGCGGACGTTCATTTGAACCATTGGGTTTGAAAAAGGACTTTAATTTCGGCGAGGTCACTGCCGCAGATATTGGCCGCATGAACGTCACTAATGAATTACGTGACAAGCTGCGTCAAAAAGTCCCTGGCTTGCGTAACGTTGCGCTGACCGCGCCTTATTTCCATCGCGGTGATGTGCCTACGCTCGACGGTGCGGTAAAACTGATGCTGCGTTATCAGGTGGGTAAAGAACTGCCGCAGGAAGATATTGACGATATCGTGGCGTTCCTTGAGAGCCTGAACGGGGTGTATACGCCATATATGCAGGGTAAATAGACTTTGCCCTGGTCCTGATTCGGACGTAAAAAAACCGACTTCACGTCGGTTTTTTTACGCTTCAGCCCGAGTTGGTGGCTCTGGCCGGGGTGAGATAGTTATCATCTAACAATGGAGCATGCCCCGTGACAGGCAATGGATGAGTAAGCGGGTGCATTCTCACTCCATCTGATGGAGAAAACGGGTGATTGATAAAGCAATCATCGTTCTGGGAGCGTTAATCGCGTTGCTGGAGCTGATCCGCTATCTGCTGCAACTTTTGAACTGATAGCGGAAACGTAACTAAGGGCAAAGAGCTAACCCCTCTTTGCCCTTTAACACTCATGAAGTGCGATTAACGCATGGTAACGAACTCTTCTGCTGCCGTTGGGTGAATCGCAACGGTGTTATCAAAGTCTTTCTTGGTTGCGCCCATTTTCAGTGCGACCGCGAAGCCTTGCAGCATTTCATCCATTCCAAAACCAATACCGTGAATACCGACAATCTTCTCTTCCGGACCGACGCAAACCAGCTTCATGCGGCACGGCTGACGATGTGAGGTGACGGCGGTGTACATCGCGGTAAACGATGATTTATACACTTTCACCTGGTCATCGCCGTGCTGTTCGCGAGCCTGCTGCTCGGTCAGGCCTACGGTGCCAATTGGCGGATGGCTGAAGACCACGGTCGGGATGTTGCTGTAGTCCAGATGTTCGTCCGGTTTGTTGTTAAACAGACGCTCAGACAGGCGACGGCCCGCGGCAACGGCAACCGGCGTCAGCTCAACGGCGCCGGTATTATCGCCGACGGCATAAATACCCGGCACGCTGGTGTTCTGGAATTTATCAACGACGATGTAGCCTTTTTCGTTGGTTTTTACGCCAGTAACTGCCAGGTTGAAGTTATCGGTGGCTGGTTCACGACCAATTGCCCAAATCAGGCAATCTACCGTTTCGCTACGACCATCTTCCAGTTGCAAGGTCAGGCTGCCGTCAGCGTTTTTAACGACCGCTTTCGGAATCGCGTGCGTATGCAGGGTCGGACCTTCGGCGTTCATCACCTCAACCAGGGTTTCGACAATCATCGGGTCAAAGCTACGCAGCGGCGCGTGTTTACGCACGAACAGGTGCGTTTGGGCACCCAGGCCGTTAATCACGCCTGCCAGCTCAACGGCGATGTAACCTGCGCCGACGACCGCAACGCGCTTCGGCAGCGCGGGCAGCTCAAAGAAACCGTCGGAGTCGATCCCGTATTCCACACCCGGAATGTTCGGATGGCTCGGGCGACCGCCGGTAGCAATCAAAATATGATCGGCAGTAATGGTTTCACCGTTCACTTCAATGGTTTTAGCGTCCACGAAGCGGGCAAAACCTTTAATGACATCGACGTTATTTTTACCCAGCACGTTGTCGTACGAGGTATGAATGCGATCGATATAGGCGGTACGGCTGGCGATCAGTTTATCCCAGTCGAACTTATTGATGGTGGTGTCGAAACCGTAATCCGGGCCGTACATATGGATCGCTTCGCGGATTTGTGCGGCATGCCACATCACTTTCTTCGGTACGCAGCCAACGTTAACGCAGGTGCCGCCCAGCTCTTTGGCTTCAATCAGCGCGCATTTCTGGCCGTACATTGCCGCACGGTTAATGGAGGCAATACCGCCGCTGCCGCCGCCAATAGCGATGTAATCATAGTGCTTGGTCATGACCGCTCCTTCATGTTCATTGTAGGGCGGAGAAGCGTTACGCCATCCGCCAAAATATTCGCGATTGTATACCTGATATTAAAAGGTTCCACCGATGGCTGCGATTACTCCGGCACGATCCAGCTTACCGAGGTATGACCGGTTCCTGCCGGAACCAGTTTGCTGTGCAACCACGGCAGAACGTTGTTCATCTGCTGCTCAAGCTTCCACGGCGGGTTAATCACAATCATGCCAGACGCTGTCATACCGCGCTGATCGCTGTCCGGGCGCACCGCCAGTTCAATTTGCAGAATTTTGCGGATGCCGGTGTCTTCGAGATCGTGGATCATGCGCTTGATTTGTTGGCGCAGAACCACCGGATACCACAGCGCATAAGTGCCGGTCGCGAAACGCTTGTAGCCTTCGTTAATACCGGTGACCACCGCCTGGTAGTCGCTTTTGATTTCGTAGGGTGGATCGATAAGGATCAGCCCGCGACGGGAAACCGGCGGTAATTTCGCTTTTAACTGCTGATAACCATCGGCTTTGGCCACGCGCGCGCGCTCATCTTTCTGGAATTCGCCGCGCAGCAGAGGAAAGTCGCTCGGGTGCAGTTCAGTTAACTGCAGGCTGTCCTGCTCACGCAACAACTGGCGGGCAATCAGCGGAGAGCCAGGGTAGTAGCGCAACTGACCGCTGCGGTTGAAGTGCTGCACCACGCCAATGTAGGGTTCCAGTTCGGCTGGCAAATCGTCCTGCTGCCAGATACGGGCGATCCCTTCCAGATATTCACCGGTACGTTCGGCATGCTCACTGCTCAGCTGATAACGGCCAGCGCCAGCATGGGTATCCAGATAGAGAAACGGTTTTTCTTTCTCTTTGAGCGACTCGATGATCAGGCTCTGGACGGTGTGTTTCAGGACGTCGGCGTGGTTGCCTGCGTGATAACTGTGGCGATAACTGAGCATGGGTAATGAAATTCCGCTGAAATGACGATTTGCCACAGTTTACAGCAGATTGGCACAGATTACCCGTAGGCCCGGTAAGCGCAGCACCACCGGGCGTCTTTCCGTCACGGTTAGCATTGAAATCCTCTACACTTAACCCCATTGTACAAATTAATATGCACAGCGCCGGATACGCGCTTCATTCACTCTTTTCAACAGGACCGCGCTAATGACCAATCCATTGCTGACTCCCTTCGAACTGCCGCCGTTTTCTAAAATTCAGCCTGAGCACGTTGTGCCTGCCGTCACTAAGGCGCTGAACGATTGCCGCGAAAACGTTGAACGCGTGGTTGCGCAGGGCGCGCCGTACACCTGGGAAAATCTCTGCCAGCCTCTGGCGGAAGTTGACGACGTACTGGGGCGTATTTTCTCTCCGGTCAGCCATCTGAACTCGGTGAAAAACAGCCCGGAACTGCGCGAAGCCTACGAACAAACGCTGCCGCTGCTGTCTGAATACAGCACCTGGGTTGGACAACATGAAGGCCTGTACAAAGCGTACCGCGACCTGCGTGATGGCGATCATTACGCCACCCTGAACACCGCACAGAAAAAAGCGGTCGATAACGCGCTGCGCGATTTTGAGCTTTCTGGTATTGGTCTGCCGAAGGAAAAACAGCAGCGCTATGGCGAAATCGCCACGCGTCTGTCTGAGCTCGGCAACTTGTACAGCAATAACGTCCTTGATGCCACGATGGGCTGGACGAAGTTAGTCACCGATGAAGCCGAGCTGGCTGGTATGCCGGAAAGCGCGCTGGCTGCGGCGAAGGCCCAGGCGGAAGCCAAAGAGCAGGAAGGCTATCTGTTAACGCTGGATATCCCAAGCTACCTGCCGGTGATGACCTACTGTGACAACCAGGGGCTGCGTGAAGAGATGTATCGCGCTTACTCCACGCGCGCGTCTGACCAGGGGCCGAACGCTGGCAAATGGGACAACAGCCCGATAATGGAAGAGATCCTCGCGCTGCGCCACGAACTGGCACAGCTGCTGGGCTTTGAAAGCTACGCCTTTAAATCTCTGGCTACCAAAATGGCGGAAAACCCGCAGCAGGTCCTCGACTTCCTGACCGATTTGGCGAAACGTGCCCGTCCGCAGGGGGAGAAAGAGCTGGCTCAGTTGCGCGCCTTCGCGAAAGCGGAATTTGGTGTTGATGAGCTGCAGCCGTGGGATATCGCTTACTACAGCGAGAAACAAAAACAGCACCTCTACAGCATCAGCGACGAGCAGCTGCGCCCATATTTCCCGGAAAACAAAGCGGTTAACGGCCTGTTTGAAGTGGTTAAACGTATTTATGGCATCACTGCCAAAGAGCGCACCGATGTTGACGTCTGGCACCCGGAAGTTCGTTTCTTCGAGCTGTACGACGAAAACAACGAGCTGCGCGGCAGCTTCTACCTCGACCTGTATGCCCGTGAACATAAACGCGGCGGGGCGTGGATGGACGACTGCGTCGGCCAGATGCGTAAAAGTGACGGCTCGTTGCAAAAACCGGTCGCCTACCTGACCTGTAACTTTAACCGTCCGGTGAACGGCAAACCCGCGCTGTTTACCCACGATGAAGTGATTACCCTGTTCCACGAGTTCGGCCACGGTCTGCACCATATGCTGACCCGTATCGAAACCGCGGGCGTTTCCGGTATTAACGGTGTGCCATGGGATGCGGTCGAACTGCCGAGCCAGTTTATGGAAAACTGGTGTTGGGAGCCGGAAGCGTTGGCGTTTATCTCTGGTCACTTTGAGACCGGTGAACCGCTGCCGAAGGAACTGCTGGATAAAATGCTGGCGGCGAAAAACTACCAGGCGGCGCTGTTTATTCTGCGTCAGCTGGAATTCGGCCTGTTTGATTTCCGTCTGCACGCGGAATTTAACCCGCAGCAAGGGGCGAAAATCCTCGACACGCTGGCGGAAATCAAGAAACAGGTCGCCGTGGTGCCGGGCCCAGCGTGGGGCCGCTTCCCGCATGCCTTCAGCCATATTTTTGCAGGGGGCTACGCGGCGGGTTACTACAGCTATCTGTGGGCCGACGTGCTGGCGGCAGATGCCTTCTCTCGCTTTGAAGATGAAGGGATTTTCAACCGCGAAACCGGACAATCGTTCCTCGATAACATCCTTACCCGTGGCGGTTCTGAAGAGCCTATGGCGCTGTTCAAACGCTTCCGTGGTCGTGAACCACAGCTTGATGCGATGCTTGAGCATTACGGGATTAAAGGCTGATTTACCCGTCATACTTCAAGCTGCCTCTTCGGCAACTGCGCTCACTCACCCTGGTCACGTACTATTTGTACGTTCCCAGGGATTCCTTCACTTGTTGTCTTGATGCAACTCGAATTATTTAGGGTAAAGCGGAATTGAAAATCTGCTTAATTGATGAAACAGGCGCCGGAGACGGCGCCTTATCTGTTCTGGCCGCCCGCTGGGGGCTGGAACACGATGAAGATAACCTGATGGCGCTGGTAATGACGCCGGAACACCTGGAGCTGCGCAAGCGTGATGAGCCGAAACTCGGCGGCATCTTCGTCGATTTTGTCGGCGGTGCGATGGCCCATCGGCGCAAATTTGGCGGTGGCCGCGGTGAAGCGGTGGCGAAGGCGGTCGGCATTAAAGGCGATTACCTGCCGGACGTGGTCGATGCGACCGCCGGGCTGGGACGCGATGCGTTTGTACTGGCCTCGGTGGGCTGCCATGTACGGATGCTGGAACGTAATCCGGTGGTTGCGGCACTGCTCGACGATGGCCTGGCGCGCGGGTATGCCGACCCGGAAATCGGTCCGTGGCTGCAGGAGCGTTTGCAGTTGATTCACGCCTCAAGCCTGACGGCGTTAACGGATATTACGCCGCGCCCGCAGGTGGTGTACCTCGACCCGATGTTCCCACATAAGCAGAAAAGCGCGCTGGTGAAAAAAGAGATGCGCGTGTTTCAGTCGCTGGTGGGGCCAGACTTAGATGCCGATGGTTTGTTGGCGCCAGCACGTCAGCTGGCGACTAAACGTGTCGTGGTGAAGCGCCCGGATTACGCGCCGCCGCTCGCTGATGTGGCGACACCCAATGCGGTAGTCACGAAAGGGCATCGGTTTGATATTTATGCGGGAACGGCATAGGCCAGATGGTGAGCTATAGTGCCCGATGGCGCTGCGCTTATCAGGCCTACAGTTCGGTGCCGTTAGTAGGCCGGATAAGGCGGTAGCCGCATCCGGCGATTCGACTACACGAATGGAGCCAACGGATCGGCAATCTCAAACGCCACGGCCTTGTCAGCCTTCGGTGGATATATCAACTCACTGACAATAGATACCTTCAGCTTTTTCGCTTCTGCGCGCGTCAGTTTCACCTGCTGATCCCAGCCTTCGGTATACACCGCGCCCCACGCGCCGAGATCCAGACAGGTGACGTAGTTTTCCTGACGATACGGCAGTGGCGCAACGTTCAGCAGGCTGGCGGCGGCATTGTTACCGGCGAATTTACCCAGCAAGATGGCGTGCTGGCAGGTCATCAGCGCATGATTGCCTTTGTCATCGGTGGCGGCATAAGCCACATCGCCGGTGGCATAGATATTATCATGGCCGATGACCTGAAGGTTTGCGTCCACATGCAGGCGGCCCTGACGATCGCGCGGTGCGTCAATTTGCGCCGTTAACCCGTTTGCCTGTACGCCAACCGTCCAGATAACGGTCTGTGAGGCAATGGTCTGCCCATCTTTCAGCGTTACGCCGGACGCATCTACGCACTCCACTTCCGTATTCACCCGCCATTCAACGCCCAGTTCAGCGGAGGCTTCGATAATCACGTCGCGTAATTCCTGGCTCCAGCGTCCGCCTGGCTGAGCGCCGCGTTCA
The DNA here is from genome assembly GCF_001034465.1 of Citrobacter sp. MGH100. NCBI lineage: Bacteria > Pseudomonadati > Pseudomonadota > Gammaproteobacteria > Enterobacterales > Enterobacteriaceae > Citrobacter > Citrobacter sp. MGH100. Next base: position 227,885 of record NZ_KQ089802.1, on the reverse strand, counting down.
ACTACGACAATTCTGGTCTTAGCATCAGCGCCCAATATTTCTCGCAAACGACCTGGTAATTCCAGCGCCATTTCAATGCCGGTAAAGCCGCCGCCGCAGACCACTACCGTATTGCGAGCCTCACTTTCCGGTTGTAATGCCAGATCGTTAATGTGCTGCTCCAGGACGGCGGCGCTTTCAAGTTGGTCAAGGTCAAACGCGTGCTCGGCGGCACCGGCAACGATATCGCGGTTTACGTGGCTGCCGCTGGCGAGCACCAGGCGGTCGTAGCGGCGCAGATGAATGTCACCGTTGGCATCTTTCCAGCTCACCTCTTTAGAGTCCGGGAGGATCTGCTCGACGTGACCTTGCAGGAAGTTGACGCCAGTAACGTCAAACAGCGGTTGCAGTGGTGCGACCAGGGTTTGCACGGCGCTTTCATAAAAGCGCGGGCGGACACGCAGCTCTGGCTGTGGCGCAATCACCGTAATATCAATGGTCTGCTGGTGTTTGTCCGCCAGTCGCGCGGCGCTTAGTGCTGCCCACATACCGGCAAAGCCGGCGCCCACGATCAGAATTTGTTTATGCATTGTTTTTTTCTCACTGGTGACTACGAATCATTTACTCGGATTTTATTTGTCGTAGTTAAGGATTGCAATGCGATCCTGATCCTTTTTTCAGTATTACGCCAGGGTGTTTTATTATCTGTTTGATAAATATCTATTTATATTTTTATGTTCATGCGGGGTTGCTCTGTTATCTGGAATGCCTTAGATGAAAAAGCTACAATAAACTCAGATTCATTTTGGCTGAGATAAAAAATGGCATTTTACAGTTCCGGGGTTGAGTACGGCATCCATAGCCTGATGTGTATGGTCGATAGCAAAGGCGACGCGCGGGATATGAGCGTGCGGGAAATTGCCGAACTACAAAGCGTGCCGTATGACTATCTGGCAAAAATCTTCACCCGTCTGTCGAAAGCAGGTCTGGTGCGCAGTATCGAGGGTAAGGGCGGCGGGTTCCAGTTGGCCAAACCCGCGGAAGACATCACCGTGCTGGATGTGGTCAATGCCATAGATGGCGATAAGCGTATTTTTGAATGTCGTGAAATTCGCCAGCGTTTAGCCGTTTTTGAGGAGCATCCGCCCCAGTGGGCTTGTGAAGGTATTTGCGGTGTGCGCTCGGTCATGGACATGGCGCAGCAGCGCATGGAAGAAGCGCTTGGCCAGCATACGATTCTGGACTTGGCGCGCAAAATGTACCGCAAAGCGCCAGATACCTTCGTGGTGGAAGTACAGGAGTGGATTGATGCTCGCAAAGGATAGCGAGTTAAAATGCCCGATAGCGCAAGGCGATCGGGCATATTGAATGTAGGCCGGATAAGGTAATAGCCGCCATCCGGCACTGAAGGTTATTGCTCGGTGCTCGGTGTATTAATCATGCGGTTCAGCCATGGCACCATAATCGCCATTACAACCGTTACCGCCAGGGTCACCAGGCCTATCTTACTGAACACGTTAGTATAAATAGGCAGCGTCTGGAGTGGGTCGGTAATGTTTTCCGGTACTGCGGTAAACGTTGCGACGTAACCCCCCATCAGGAAGGCTGCTGCCTGCGTCAGGAACCACATCCCAAGAATAAAGCCCATCAGGTGTTGTGGCACCAGTGCGGCGACCATAGCCAGCCCCAGGGCGCTAATCAGCAGTTCACCCAGACTCTGGAACAGATACACCAGCACGATAAACCACGGCGACGTCAACCCCTGCGCATCAGCAAACCACATTCCGGCTGCGGCGGCAGTCAGGAAGCCTAGTGAGCACAGGAACATGCCAAGCGTAAACTTCATCGGCATGGTCAGGTCTTTGCCTTTGTTTCCCAGACGGGTATAGATAGCGGCCAGCACCGGACTCGCCAGTACCACCCAGAACGGGTTCAGCGCCTGGAAGCTTACCGGGTTGATGGCGAAACCAAGAATTTCATGGTGCACGTTATTGATAGCAAAGAAGTTCAGCGAAGTTGGCATCTGCGCGTACAGCACGTAGAACACCACCGCTTCCAGCATCAGGATAAAGGCCACGAACATCTTGTTGCGCCCGGTTTTATCCAGTTTGAAGGCCTGGCGGAAGAAGATGATAGTCACGGCAATCGACAGGACGATCAGCACCAGGTTGGCAACCTGTACATTGTGCATCAGCCAGGCGCAGATAAAGACCATCACAACCGTACCGGCCAGCACATAGAGCAGGTTACGGAAATTCAGCGGCTTATGGTCCGGCTCTGAACCGATATTCTTCACCATGCCACGACAGGCAAAGTAGACCAGTAGTGCAACGATAAGCCCGGCTCCGCACAGGTTGTAGGTCACTGCGTAGCCAAACTTATCGGCAATCACCGGCGCCAGTGACAGTGACAGCAGCGAACCGATGTTAATCGACATATAAAACAGGGTGAAAGCACCGTCCAGACGGGCGTCTTTCGGCGGATAGCATTTTGACAGCAGGCTTGCCGGGTTGGCTTTAAACAGCCCGTTACCGACGGCAATGGTACCCAAAGCAATAAAAATCAGGTCGGGCTTAAGCAGTGACATCCCGGTCATGAAGTAGCCGATCGCCAGCACAATGGCGCCGAGTACCAGCGTGCGTTTGGTCCCTAAAAGATGGTCGCCGACGTAGCCGCCGATGGATATCAGGCCGTAGACCAGCGCGGCAAATGCACCAAAGGTGACAAATGCCTGTTCCTGCGAAAAACCGAGCTGCTTAACAAAAAATACCGCCAGGATGCCCTGAACGCCGTAATAGCCAAATCGTTCCCATAATTCCACAAAGAAGATCATGAAGAACGGACGAGGTTGCTGCAGCAAGCCCGTAGGTGCAGTAGTATTCATATTCCTTCGCCTTTCAAAGCCATCCCGAAAAGTATGAACGCGTATGCTTAAACGCGCCGAAAAAGTCTTATTTTGTTATAGACTGCGGCGATTAGCCGTAAGGGTAGATTATTATAGAGATAGTTTTCGATCCAATTAGTTGATCACACTAATTATGATTTATTTGTTGGATTGATGTACTAATTGTGTCTGAATGATAAAAACAAAAACGCCCGCGCAGGCGGGCGTTTACAGGCTTAACGACTTGCAGCGCGCCGGGTTATCTCCCGACGGCCAGCGTTTTATGCTTCTTCGTCGTCACGCAGCGGAACAATCAACATGTCGACGTGAACAGTGTTGATCAGTTGACGCGCGGAGGACATCAGTTTGCTCCAGAAATCCTGGTGATGACCACAAACGACCAGATCCATGTCGTATTTTTTGATGGCATCAACCAGAACCTGACCCAGGTCGCCGCTACCGCTCAGGGTTTCGGTGATAGGGTAGCCTGCGTTGGTGGACAGCTCGGTTAACGCGTGGTGGGTTTCTTCAGAAATGCGTTTCTGCATGTCGCCCAGATTCACGTCGATTAGCCCGGTGTACAGGTCGGAATAGTTTACGTCAACGTGGATAAGGGAGACTTTCGCATTGTAAGGCCGTGCCATAGAGACCGCTTTTTCAACCAGAACTTTGCTTTCTGGAGAAAGATCAACCGCGATAAGAATGTGTTTATAAGCCATAGTGTTACTCCTTCCATAAGTTGTCGATGACTAGCCTGCTGGCGTTCATTTGCCGCCGCGTCATCCGCGTCCTGCGAACTTTATGCGCGGGGCTAGCCCAGTCGTAAAAACGTACCTTTTAAGGACTATCCTTACATTATAGCGACCGGGATAATCCGTCAATCCGCCTTGCTTGCCAAGTAGTTAAACAAATTTTTTAGTTAATTGCATTGATAGTGATTAACCTTCTGGCAAAAAAATTAACTAATCTCCTACACTATTTAGAGAGGCGCTCGGATGCGTGACACTAACACGAGCGGTTTCGGTTGTACTCTTCACTGAATGGTTTGGCAGGGTATTGGGGAGCGGTAGTCCCGGAAAGGCGTTCCGTGGGCGGGTCGCCGGGGAGGAGATATGATAAGCACCATTGCGTTATTCTGGGCTTTATGTGTCGTTTGCATTGTTAATATGGCGCGTTATTTTTCTTCGCTACGCGCACTGTTAGTGGTACTTCGTGGTTGCGATCCATTACTTTACCAGTATGTCGATGGGGGCGGCTTTTTTACCTCGCATGGGCAACCTAACAAGCAGATGCGTCTGGTGTGGTATATCTACGCTCAGCGTTACCGTGATCATCATGACGATGAGTTTATTCGCCGCTGTGAGCGGGTTCGCGGTCAGTTCATCCTTACCAGCGCGTTATGTGGGCTGGTGTTAATCAGTATGGTCGCGCTGATTATCTGGCACTGATTTCTACGACAGATATAAAAAAAGCGGGTCAGTTTCCTGGCCCGCTTTTTTACTGAGCATGCACTTAGATTAGCTTCAGGGAGAGCCAGTACAGCACCCCGGAAAGGATAATCGCTGCTGGCAGGGTGAAGACCCAGGCCATCAGAATGCTGGTTACCGTTTTACGCTGCAAACCACCACCGTCAACAACCATCGTCCCTGCAACAGAAGAGGAGAGAACGTGAGTGGTGGAAACAGGCATACCGGTGTAACTGGCGAGACCGATAGAGACTGCGGCAGTCATCTGTGCCGACATCCCCTGAGCATAGGTCATGCCTTTCTTACCGATTTTCTCACCAATAGTGGTCGCCACGCGACGCCAGCCAATCATCGTACCGCAGCCCAGAGCCAGAGCAACAGCCATGATAATCCAGACGGGTGCGTACTCAATGGTGCTCAGCATGTCGGTTTTCAGTTTCTTCAGCAGTCGCTGATCGTCGCTGCTTACGCCAGGCAGTTTCACGACTTTATCGGTGGTATCAGAGATGCACAGCATAATGCGACGCAGCTGGCTACGCTGCTCAACGCTTAACTTGTCGTAGGTTTCCAGGTTCGCCAGCATACCTTTTGCACGCTCAAGCGCGTTGATGGTATTTGCCGGGTGACAATGGAACTCTGCCGGTGTTGTTGTCGCCGTTTCCGTCGGAGACGGAACCAACTGATCAACGCCGGTCGCCTGTTTGAGCAGATCAGGACGCTGCTGGAAGTAGGTTTCGACGTTATTGATAGCATCACGGGTACGCGTAATTTCGTAACCAGAAGCATTCATATTCACCACGAAGCCTGCAGGCGCTACGCCAATCAGTACCAGCATTACCAGACCAATACCTTTCTGCCCATCGTTAGCGCCATGAGAAAACGCCACACCGATAGCGGAGAGGATCAGCGCGATACGCGTCCAGAACGGCGGCTTTTTCTTACCGTCTTTCTTTTCACGCTCTGCTGGTGTCAGGTGAATACGTGCCCGCTTCTTGGTGCCGTTCCAGTAACGACGCAGCAAGAAGATCAGACCGCCAGCGAACACCAGACCGACAATAGGGGAAATGATCAGCGAACCGAAAATATTGAGCACTTTCGGGATGTTAAGTGCATCCACCACTGAAGTCCCGTTCATCAACGCATTGGTTAAACCAATACCAATGATCGCGCCAATCAGCGTGTGGGAGCTGGATGCAGGCAGACCAAAGTACCAGGTACCGAGGTTCCAGATAATTGCCGCCAGCAGCATGGAGAACACCATGGCGAGGCCATGTGAAGAACCCATGTTGAGCAGCAGATCCGTTGGTAGCATATGCACGATGGCATAAGCTACGCTGAGACCACCCAGCAAAACACCAAAGAAGTTGAACAACGCAGCCATGACCACCGCCAATTGCGAACGCATTGCACGGGTATAGATCACGGTTGCGACAGCATTGGCTGTATCGTGGAAGCCGTTAATTGCTTCGTAGAACAGCACAAAAGCCAGAGCAAGCAATAATAAAAGCCCGGTATGTAAATCCAGGCCAGCAAACAAATGTAGCATAGGACGTTACGCCATTTTGAGGACATGAACGCGGCGCATTATCAGTGACTTTGGCGGCGCGGGCAAAGTGAAATATAGAGTTTTTTTGATTTGTCTCCTGCTTTGTTTTACACCACTAAAGAATTATCCTATAGAATTCAGGTAAATACCTATTATTGATAGTTTGGTGCTGGTGCGACCACTGAGGAATCTTTACAATTCACGCCCGCTTTTTAGAGAGGATCGCAACGTGGAAAGGTTTGATACCGTTATTATAGGCGCTGGCGCAGCGGGTATGTTCTGTGCCGCGCAGGCAGGGCAAGCAGGCAGTCAAGTACTGCTGATTGATAATGGTAAAAAGCCTGGACGTAAGATCCTCATGTCCGGCGGAGGGCGCTGTAACTTTACCAATCTTTATGTGGAACCGGCTGCATATTTGAGTCAAAACCCGCATTTTTGCAAATCGGCGCTGGCTCGCTATACGCAGTGGGACTTTATCGATTTGGTGGGTAAACACGGCATTGCCTGGCATGAAAAAACGCTCGGCCAGCTGTTCTGCGATGATTCGGCCCAACAAATCGTCGATATGCTGGTGGCCGAATGCGAAAAAGGTAACGTTACGATGCGTTTACGTAGCGAAGTCCTGAGCGTCGCACAGGATGATGATGGCTTCATTCTGGAACTGAACGGGATGACGGTCGGTGCGAAGAAATTGGTTATTGCCTCCGGTGGGCTTTCCATGCCGGGTCTGGGAGCAACGCCGTTTGGTTATAAAATTGCCGAACAGTTTGGTCTGAAGGTTCTGCCGACCCGTGCCGGTTTGGTGCCTTTCACGCTGCATAAGCCACTGTTGGAGCAGCTTCAGGTACTCTCAGGCGTGTCTGTTCCTTCCGTTATCACCGCTGAAGACGGCACCGTATTTCGTGAAAACCTGCTCTTTACGCACCGTGGGCTTTCAGGCCCGGCCGTTTTGCAAATTTCCAGTTTTTGGCAGCCCGGCGAATTTGTCAGCATTAATTTGTTGCCGGATGTTGACCTTGCGAGCTTCCTCGATGAACAACGAAGCGCACATCCAAATCAGAGCTTAAAGAACACGTTAGCGATGCAGTTGCCGAAACGTCTGGTGGAATGCCTGCAGCAATTAGGGCAAATCCCGGATGTGACGCTGAAACAACTTAACGTGCGCGATCAGCAATTGCTGGTCGAAACGCTGACCGAATGGCGGGTGCAGCCGAACGGTACCGAAGGGTATCGCACAGCGGAAGTCACGCTGGGAGGCGTGGATACCAACGAACTGTCTTCGCGCACGATGGAAGCCCGCAAAGTGCCAGGGCTGTACTTTATTGGTGAAGTGATGGATGTCACCGGCTGGTTGGGTGGGTATAACTTCCAGTGGGCGTGGTCGAGCGCCTGGGCATGTGCACAGGATTTGGTGTTGTCCGAGGACAATAAAGTTGTACACAAAGCACTAAAGTTGTAACCATTCTCAAAAAACGACGCTAATGTTGTATACTTACTGAATGTGTGGTTATAGGGTTGGAGACTATAAAATGCACATATAGGTACGTATCAATGTCGTTTTTAGGGTACGATCATGGCTAGGGGTAGGCGTCTCAAATCCTATTTGGATTATGAAAATGCGCTAGGTGACGGCATAGGAGTGGGCTATGGCCAAAGTTATCAGCCCTGGCTTAGAGCTCAGGACGTTAAATCCCGTGGAAACCGTTCGATAGTCTTTGGCCTTAAGACGTTTCGAAACCATCATCTCCTTTCTTCTGTCGAAAGTAACTTTTTCTATCTGGCTGAGTTTAATGACTCGGTGATTGATATCCGGGAACAATTCCCACTCTTTCCTCTCCGGCTTACCCAACAAATAGCAAATCATCTACATTTTCAACATCCTATGGTGAGGGGAGTAAGAGGAGTACCTGTCGAAGTTCTGAATGTTATGACAACCGATTTTTTACTGACCTTGAGAACTCCTGAAGGCGGACTTCGATACAAAGCTATAGCAGTAAAACATAACGAGAGCATACCTGAACGCGAAGCCCAAAAACTTGAAATAGAGAGGATGTTTTGGCAGTTGATTGATGTTGAGTTTCAAATTTATGTTGGCTCGGAACTCAATAACGTCGTCGGTAAAAACATTTGCTGGGCTACTTCTGTATTAAGAGATGGTTCTGAATTTTATGATAAATATCCTCTTGATAAAATCCTATGGAAGCTTAAACCAGATGTTTATCCCATAGTAGGACTACGTGCAATGATTTCATCAATCTTTGGGGTAGATGCACAAGAAGCGATGATGTTATTGCAGGCAATGATTGGATTAAAAATGATAAATGTTGATTTATCATATCCAATACTCGAAACCGGTCTGATAAAGATAATTTCCAATGACCACTATATAGGACTGAACGCAAATGGATATTATTAGGAATTCAGTCTGGCTCTCTCAAGGCACTGATTTGCTTGCAGAGGGACTTTACCGTGTTTTGGATTTTGACAGAAAGGTCGATTTGTTAATTTTGTTTAAAATAAAATCAGAAAGAACGGGTAAGCCAATCCCTTTCTCATTTTCAATGTTTAAATATTATATTGAATCAAATAGCATAACTTGTAAAGATTATATATATCCTTCATATATGTTAGTAGATGAGAAAGAATTAACAGATAAAGACAGAGGAAGGCGAGATGAAAATTACAATATCATTAAAGATCTTGTAGATGACAGAATGTTTCTGTTCGACTATGCATTACATAAAAAGTCGCACCTTTTAATGGATTACTCAAGAAATAAAAAAATATCACAATATACTATCAGAACGCTTCTGGCGTTGTATTGGCGACATGGGCAGGATATTTATGCATTGCTACCCGCATTCTCGAACTGTGGCGCCGCTGGGAAAAGTAGAATCAAACATGAAATTAAACTTGGGAATTCCAAAAAAAACAGAGCATTACCTAATGAACGATCACGTGTTTTCATTCTTAATGAAAGAGATATAAATAATATTAGAAAATCTCTCATTACGTATCATTATAAAGTTAACGGAGATACGATAAAGAAAACATTAGAGAGACATATTGATTTGTATTTTAGGGATGAAATTAAAACAGCAAACCTAGAAAATAGAGCTCCATATGTTCCTTCTTTAAAACAATTTTCATACTGGAATAAAAAACTCTTCACTAAAGATTTCTCGATAAATAAGAAGAACACGAAAAAAGAAATAGACCTCAAAATGCGGGCGCTTTTAGGTAGTGTGGCTAATACAACTGTTTTGCCGGGTGATGTTTTCGAAATAGACTCAACTGTCGCTGATGTACATCTTATTTCGAGTTTAAACAGACGAAAAGTCATTGGGCGTCCTACTATTTATACAGTGGTGGATCGTGCAACAAGAATGATTGTTGGCCTTCATGTTTCTTTATACCATGCTTCATGGCGAGCCGCCCGACAAGCGTTAGCAAATTGCTTTATGCCAAAAAAAGAATATTGTAGATTATTTGGAATCTCTATTACTGATGATGATTGGCCTTGTTCTCACATTCCATTAACATTGATGTGTGACAACGGGGAGATGATTGGTCTTAAACCTCAGGAAGAGATGACCCCCCTGACAAAACTTGAGTTTGCGCCAGTCGGTAGAGGCGACAGAAAAAGCATTGTTGAACGCTGTTTCGGCATTCTGAATGATGAGGTTATTCATAGGCTTATTGGAACAACACGAAGGGGAAAGATTGTTAAAGGAGAGCCAACACCGCAATCCAGGGCTTGTTTAACGATTCAGGAGGTCACGTCTTTACTGATTCGGGAGATACTTGCACATAATCAGAGAACGTATGAGGAACTGGCTTATATCAATCCCTTACTGATTGAAAATGATCTCGTAATATCACCAAAAAATAGTTGGATGATAAGCTTAAAGCACGGGAGATTCAGCGCAAGAGCCGTTGGGGCCGACGAAGTGATCGCACGATTGTTAATCCCTGTGAACGCTAACATTACCGCCGGTGGGATTCAGTACAATAATCTTTTTTATGAATGTGATCCTGAAATTGCATCAGGTGTCAGAGTATTTGGAAGAACCACTTGTGAAGCAAGAATAGATGACAATTGCGTAGATTATATATATGTAAGATTTGACAAAAATAGCATTTTCAAAAAACATTACCTACTTAAGAAAAGAGATGTATTTAAAGGGAAAGCTCATCTTGATACAGATGTAATGGCTGATTGGGTAGATACTCAAAAAGAAATTAATTTATTTACTCTGGATTCGCTCAGCAATATCAATAATAAAGATGAATTTAACAGGAAAGGTAACGAAAGATTAAATGAAATATACGAATCTCGCCGGGTACATGGTAAAGATATTAAAAAGAACAGGAAAAATGAACTTGATTCATTAGGGCGAACTCATGTTGCTAATGGAAGATCTGAACCCCTACTTCCTTCATCCAGTAATGTTCTGCTTTTGCCTGGCCGGGAGGAGAAACAAAGATGGTTAAAAGGTAAGAAGAAGACTGAGGACGCAGAATAATGAATCTTATACGGCGCGTTTCAGCGATATATAAAGAACAGGAGTTACCTGAGTATCGTGGCAATCCCTTAATTGAAGCACTTCCTGAAGCGCTTACGGAAGATGAAGTACTTCTGGAAATGAGTTATTTCCCCGAAATTGACGAAAAAATCCGCTGGACTGCCCCGGCGAATGTTAGAGAGCAGTATGTCGAACGTATAAAGAAATTCCGTTGCCCTCAAACCAATCTTATCCAGGCTTATAAGATGATCTTACGGGCACTTAGGGAAAGCTATGCAGCTCGTAATCCTTTAAAAAGCGGAACAATTCAATATCTTCATTACTATGGAAATGAGCGTCCTGATATTGAGCCAGAAAGTGGATATTTTAAATCCCAGGCTGAAACTATTACGATAGTTGGAATGAGTGGTTCTGGAAAAACTACCATGATTGAGCAAGTCATGGATCATTTCCCTCAGATTATAGAACACAGCAGCTATAAAGGAGTTTTTCCCGGCTTCAGTAAGCAAATTGTATGGGTAAAGATTAATTGTCCATACAATTCAAGTGTGAGAGACCTTTGTGAAGAGATTTTACAAAAATTAGATGATGCAATTGGTATTGAACGAACTACACCTGAGATTAGAAATGGTGCTCTGGCTCGCCAGATTGCACAAAGAATTAAATCATCATTTTTGGGTATCCTTGTTATTGATGAAATGCAGAGGCTTAAATTTTCAAGAACCGGGGGTGAGAGTAAGTTGATTGATTTTTTACATGAAATTGTAGATTCCATGGGGGTATCTATGGTTTTTTGTGGAAATCATCCTTTTGACGAGACGCTGACAAAGAAAATGAGAATTGCCAGGCGGGCAGAGTCTGGTGGTTACATGAAAATTAAGAATGTTAGATACGATTCACAAGACTGGCAATCGTTTATTCATTATTTATGGCCATTACAATGGACAAATGTTGAAACTCCATTAAATGATGAGTTAAACGAAAAATTATTCATTTTATCTAAAGGCAATATTGGATTGGCTCAGATGATTTATCGGGGGGCACAATTAAAGGTTATCGGTAGCGGCAATGAAATCATCACTGGCGCAGTCTTGTCGGCCTCTGTACCGGTACTCGTGAGTCATACGGAGGAATATAAGGATACTCCACTCCCGGGGGCCGCGACTGAAGATGAGGAAGCTAAATGGCTCTCTGCATCTAATGAGGGTGATGCTTCGGCTAAAATCATGGCAGAGAAGTCCCTAAAGTCTTTGATCCCTGGGGATATAGACAGGCCACAGCACAAGGAATTCGTAGGAAAAATAGACGAGGTTTTGCGCAATTTCGACGAGAAAATACTGTCTCTTGACCACGATCTTGTTATCAACAGAACAGCTGAAAAGAAAAATACCTACGATGCTCTTCAGCGTTGCGGGCTTATAAATATAGATCCACTTAATAAATTGTAATGAGGTAACAGTTCGTAACGGTCAAAGAGAGGTGTGGGAAATGAGAATGTTGCCTGTTTTGCCTGATGAATCCTTGTTCAGCCGGTTTTGTCGGACAACTACCGTGTACGGTATGTCCCCATCTTCTCTGTTAACGATCATTTTCAACAAACCTGATATGAACGTCCATCCAATTCTCAATTCAGGATTAAAGGCTATTTCTCTTCATACATCCGAAAGTGCAGATCAGCTCTGGCATGAACAGACTTTACTCCCTCTTTTTGCCTGGGCACTACCAATCAGTCGTAATGAAATTATGGATTTCAACACGACCCCTGCCAGGCTTAATCGATTGTGCCGCCTTAGTAATTTTTCACTAGGGCAGCGCACACTATTGAAGTTTTGCCCGGTTTGCGCTCGTGAAGATACTTTTCATTATGGTGTTACTTATTGGCATCTGGCGCATCAGCTTCATGGGGTTACAACCTGCCATCGGCATCCGGTAGCGCTTGAAAGCATCCATGTCCCTTCTTCACCGCACATACGTATTGGACTGATGCCTCCTGTTTCGTATACAGAACAACTTAGCAATGAGATAGACTTCGATTTTGCTAAGTTTTGTTATGAGTCCCTAAATATAATCAGAAGAAAAGATATTACACACCCCAATTACATGGATGTACTTAAAAAGTTGAATTTATTATCATTGGATGGAAATTTAAAGAAAAATGTATTCTACGCACATGTTTATGCTAAGTGCCAGTTATTTGGGGAGGGTTCATCGGGACTTATACCAACATCCCTAACTGATTATCATTACTGGGAGCCTATACTCAAAGACAAATGTTGTCAGCATCCCACAAAGCATCTTTTGCTTTGTTATTGTTTGTTAAATACTTGCTGGCCAACGTATGCAGGAAGTCGTACTAATAAAAAGAAAGAAATCTTTAAAAGTCATAAGAAATACAGTTTTCATATAGTTGAAAATAATACTAGTGTTAGCAACCTTGGGAAGGAATTTAGTCGCAGCAGATGTTACATTAAAACACTTATTTATAAAAAATACCTGAGGGCGTTTAAGCGAAACACAAAAATTAATATATTCACTGAATTGCTTATCAAGTCTATGGCTGTAAGGGGGTTTAGTCTGGCATCCATAGCTGAGAAAAACTCATTATCGGAAGGAGCTGTATCCTCTGTAATTTCATCTTGTTACGGTTTATGCTCATGGCGTAAAAAATGTAAAAAAGATTCTTTAAGACGGCGTCATAAGCAGAAAATATTAAGATTTATACATAATCAATCCGTTTCTATAACACGAAAGTTAGTCAAAGAAAGTTGTTATGCAAGTTTCTATTGGCTAAATAAACATGAATGTGACTGGCTTAATTCCTGTCTTCCTAAAACAATACGATGCTATAAAAATAAAAGAGTAGACTGGAGCGAGAGAGATATTATCTCATCATCATTAATAAATGATGTTTTATCTCAGGGGCAGTACTCGATGTCACTTACAAGTCTAGATGCTTTACTGGGAGGGCATGGCTGGCTTTTGAAATACAGAGATAAACTACCAATGACAATGATACTTCTCAGAAAAATGGAACTAATTAAATAAGAGGGAGTTATATGGTTTACGAAAATGAATTGTGGCACAGTTTTCTTCTGCGTTCACAGATAATGTATAACTTATCCAATTGCAGGAACATAATATCAAAGTGAATCGCCACGGGTTTAACAGACACCTCAGAGTCATTTAAGATGGCTTAAAGAGAGGTGCCCATGAGCGGTAAGCGTTATCCCGAAGAGTTTAAAATTGAAGCAGTCAAACAGGTTGTTGATCGCGGTTATTCTGTTGCCAGCGTTGCAACACGTCTCGATATCACCACCCACAGCCTTTACGCCTGGATAAAGAAGTACGGTCCGGATTCTTCCACTAATAAAGAAGAGTCAGATGCTCAGGCCGAGATCCGCCGTCTCCAGAAAGAGCTGAAGCGGGTTACCGACGAACGGGACATATTAAAAAAAGCCGCGGCGTACTTCGCAAAGCTGTCCGACTGAGGTACGCCTTTATCCGTGACAACACCTGTTGCTGGCCTGTTCGCCTGCTCTGTCGGGTGCTGGATGTTCATCCCAGTGGTTTTTACGCCTGGCTTCAGCAGCCGCATTCACAACGCCATCAGGCAGACCTGAGACTGACAGGACAGATTAAACAGTTCTGGCTGGAATCGGGATGCGTCTATGGTTATCGCAAAATCCATCTGGATCTGCGGGACAGCGGGCAACAGTGCGGAGTGAACAGAGTCTGGCGACTGATGAAACGTGTCGGGATAAAGGCTCAGGTCGGATACCGGAGCCCGCGGGCACGTAAAGGCGAGGCCAGTATCGTGTCGCCCAACAGGCTCCAGCGACAGTTCAACCCGGATGCTCCGGATGAGCGTTGGGTAACGGACATAACCTACATCAGGACCCACGAAGGCTGGCTGTATCTTGCCGTGGTTGTTGATCTGTTCTCACGCAAAATTATCGGCTGGTCCATGCAATCCCGGATGACAAAGGACATTGTCCTGAACGCACTGCTGATGGCTGTATGGCGGCGTAATCCCCAAAAACAGGTGCTGGTTCATTCGGATCAGGGCAGTCAGTACACAAGCCATGAGTGGCAGTCGTTCCTGAAATCACACGGCCTGGAGGGCAGCATGAGCCGTCGCGGTAACTGCCATGATAATGCGGTTGCAGAAAGCTTTTTCCAGTTGTTGAAACGCGAACGGATAAAGAAAAAGATCTACGGAACGCGGGAAGAAGCCCGCAGCGATATTTTTGATTACATCGAAATGTTTTATAACAGTAAGCGTCGGCATGGTTCTAGCGATCAGATGTCACCGACAGAATATGAAAACCAGTATTATCAACGGCTCGGAAGTGTCTAGATTATCCGTGGCGATTCAGAGCATGGCGCACTAAGGTACGATGCCTTTCCTCGTTTCGAACTGATTGATATGTACAAATTGCATAGCTTGCAGGATATATATGACATTCTTGCCACTAGAAATGGTTATATACTAACTTCCAATATAGTGTCGTTATCTTCTGGTGTTTACGGGTATTTTAACGCTGTTGAAGATGCCTGTCGGAAAAATTTTCACATAACTAATTCATATCCATTGGTAAACATCTCAAACATTCGTTACTGTCACAAATGTATTGTTGAAGATATACACTCTAAAGGCATTGGTTATCTGCGTCATAGATGGTTGTTTGAATCTAAATGTGCAGTTCATAGTACCAGTTTATATGAGGTTTGTTTTGATAACTATTTGAATGCAGTGAAAGGACTTAGTGACTTAATTATAAGTGGAATAAATCCTCATGGTTATTGTTCCCTTGTGGTTGACGTTTCAAACCCTTTCAAAAATCCAGTGTATATATTACCATGTGCACGTAATAAAATTTTAAAATGGATTTCGGACAATAAAAATATGCTGATTTACTTTCTCTTTGATCTCTTCAAATGTAAGTCGCATTCAAGTTTATCTAAGGTTATCGAAGTCAAGATAATGCATGATAGATATATTTCTGCGGTGTTCAAGATGTTAAGTGAAGTTAATTTTTGTAATTTCAACTCATTTATTTCTGATATTTTTGAGGACGTAAGTTATGCCTCTATCGGACTTGATGATTATTCTGTTAATGTGCATTTTCTCAGGCTAAGGGCTGCAGATTGTAAATTTTGCCAGTTGAATGGTAAATATTTTTGCTCACTTTACAATGTAAAACTTCTTCGCTAATTTCACTTCATTTATAAAATACTAAGAAAGCTAGTTAGATAAGGTTTTATATTTTGACTGGGGCAGGAATAAATTATCACTCATAGAGTTTCCCTGGGGGTTACCACCTGTGTATGATGCCGGTTAGCAACAACGTCTAAAAGACCTGCGATCACGTGGGTCCCTCTCCAGCAAAGGGGCAAGGGGTGCTATATAACGGTGTACTGCTTACCCAATACGGCCTTGTATTTGAAAGATGCCGCATCTTGGCAGGATTCGTATTACAGCCTATAGTCTGTTAATGAGCATTACAGCCTATATGCTGTAAATCCCTGCGTTATGCTTGTTAACTCGTCGATACGGAAGGTCACTTATGAACACTCAATACGCTTTGAAGACTTTGAATCAGTTACGTCCTGTTTTAATCGGCTTTCGCAAAGCCAATGGACTGACGCAAAAAGATGTTTCTGAACGTTTGGGTATAACACAGCAAACTTATGCCCGACTAGAGGCCAACCCTGCAAGTGCGGGTTTTGAGCGTTTGTTTAGGGTGTTCAGCGTCCTTGGAGTGGAGATCGTACTTTCATCCAGGGAACCATTGTCAGATGCAAAGCCCGAATACGGAGCTATGCACAATTATTCTTCACTTCCAGCCAGGCGGGAGAAATGGTGACGCCTGGCGCTTCCCGGTCTAATTTTTCTTCAACAAGATTAACCCCTTAGCGGCCTGAAGTATCAGGTTGCGATAGAGCCTTTCATTTCTTCTGTTATGTTAAATACACCATTTTGAGCTATTTCGCTCGGCCTTAAATTATCTCTTCATTCTTCAGTGAAAATTTTATGTCGATCACATTATCGATGAATTTAGGAAATAATCCGTAAATGAAAATCTATCTTCTTTTAAATTCATCAGTGTCAGTAGCAAATATTACGCATAAAAGAATGGTTATTATTATCATTTAAATTATAAAGCTCATGAGTCAATTCCAAAAAATATAATAAGCATTGAAATCATTACCCGTGATTCTGGAGTTTTAACTTTGCCATGTAACCAACCACAAGTTAGTTTCCGGTGTTTTGAGGGGCAGTAAAGTTCTGAAAGCGCGACCAGATCATAATCCCGAAATGTCGTTAAGATATTCTGAATAACGGTTATCCCTGCTTGTTGGCAGGCATTTGAAAATATATTTTGTATTCAGGTTGCAGCAAAACGCTTTCTTACACACAGGACTTCATATGCGGCTCAGAAAATTAAAACTGAAAAACTTCAGAGGCTACAGAAACTCTACTGAAATCATTATTGATGAAAGCATGACGGGTATTGTCGGTCGTAATGACTTTGGGAAATCAACGCTTCTGGAAGCGCTGGCTATTTTTTTTGAAACAGAAGGAATGAAGGCTGACAAGAATGACATGAACTGTTTCAGCCTAAGAGAAGGGGACGGCCGTTTTGAAATAGCCTGTGAATTTGATGACCTGCCCGATTTTATCATGATCGACGACAGGGTGCAGACCACGCTCGCCTCAGAACATCTGCTGAATGAGGACGGCAATTTTGAAATCGTCAAAACGTTTAAAGCAACGACCTCAGGAAAACCGGAGCAGACCTGCATCCGCTGCATCCACCCGGATGAGGAGCCCCTGAGAAATTTACTGGGCATGAAAATTTCTGAGCTCAAGGCGGTGGGAAAAGAAGTTGAAAAAAATGTGGCGGATAAACGCACTGCATCGTTATGGCGTCAGGCCATCAGGGAAGCCGCAGCCCCCTATACCTGTTCGGAAATTATGCTGGATGTCGATAAAGAGTTCGGAACCGACACAAAATCATTATGGGGTAAGATCCTCGATTTGCTGCCCACGTATGCGATTTTCAAAGCCGACAGGGAAAGCAGCGACGGGGATTCCGAAGCTAAAAACCCCTTACAGCAGGCCGTAAAAGACGCTCAGGCTGCGCTGCAGGACAAAATTACAGCGCTGGAAAATGAGATTCAGGACAGCGTCCTGGATGTCGCACAGAGAACGCTGGATAAATTACGTGAAATGGCCCCCGAACTCGCCAGTGAACTGACTCCACGATTTAAGGAGAAACCCAAGTGGACCTTCAATTTCACCCTGGACGGGGAAAATGGCATCCCCATCAATAAGCGCGGCAGCGGGATAAGGAGGCTTATCCTGTTGAATTTTTTTCGGGCTGAGGCTGAAAAGAATGTCGCGGGGACGCCCAGAAATGTGATTTATGCCATAGAGGAGCCTGAAACGTCACAGCATCCGAACTATCAGATGATGCTGATGAAAGCGTTACTGGCACTGGCAGGCCAGCCGCACCGTCAGATTATCGTCACCACCCATGTCCCGGCGCTGGCCGGATTAATCCCTGTCGAAGGCGTACGTTATGTTACCCGAAATGAGGCGGGTGAACCCGTAGTAAAAATGCCGGATGACGCAGTGCTGAAGGAAGCCACTGAAAGCCTGGGGGTGCTGCCAGAGACCGGTATGGAAAGGGCGCAGGGGATTGTTCTGGTAGAGGGAAAGTCGGATGTTACTTTCCTGAGGCATGCGGCCAGTTCATTAAAACAGTCAGGTGCGCTGCCAGCCTCTCTGGAGGACGTGAAAATAGTGCCAGTCCTCATAGGAGGGTGTGGTAGCGTCAAACACTGGGTTACATTGAATCTGGCCAAAGATCTGGGGCTTCCCTGGTGCGTATTTCTGGACTCCGATATTGGGGGAGACCCTGCACAGGTTCTGTCCATCCAGAAGCGTAAAAAAGAAGTAGAGGAGGCCGGTAAGGTATTTTTCGCTACGCGCAAACGTGAGATAGAAAACTATCTGTGCCCGGATCTTATCGAGGAAATTACTGGTGTAGCCGTCACGTTTACGGACACCTGTGACGCTAAAAAAATAATCGGCCGGGCTGTGGGAATGAAACCCGA
Organism: Citrobacter sp. MGH100; assembly: GCF_001034465.1. Classification (NCBI taxonomy): domain Bacteria; kingdom Pseudomonadati; phylum Pseudomonadota; class Gammaproteobacteria; order Enterobacterales; family Enterobacteriaceae; genus Citrobacter; species Citrobacter sp. MGH100. The sequence continues at coordinate 209,360 of NZ_KQ089802.1, read as the reverse complement.
TAATGTACTAGATAAATTCTGGCCTCAGATGACATCAGAAAGAATCATCTCAAGATCAACCTATCATGACGGAACGCAGGAGAGAAGCGAGCTGGTTGAGATCCTGAGCGACATTGTATCCATGACGAGATAATGTATTAAATAAGCATCTCAGGTGCATATATTCCGGTCCTCAACAAAGGACCGGAGTACAGAGTAGTAAAAACCCGAAATTAATCGGGTTTGAATTATATAAAGATTAACCGACTCCCGCGCCCAGGAACGATGTAAAATCACGCTTGTCGTGACATTTCTACAATGTTTACTTTTGACTATCAAGCCATTTATTCATCTGCTCAATTTCACCTTTTTGAGCTTTAATGATGTCCTGCGCGAGCTTTCTCATTTTCGGATCTTTTCCGTATTTGAGCTCGGTCTCAGCCATTGCTATTGCCCCTTCATGGTGCGCTACCATGCCTTTCGCAAAAGCCTTGTCGGGATCGGACTCATTTACGGCAGCCATCATTTTGTCATGCATGTCTTTCATGCCAGCCATATATTCCTGTGACGAAGCCGAGGTAGACATATCAGTCATTTTCATTTCTGAATGTTCTGCTGAAATCGCTGGCAGGGATAACATTAATACTGCAAATAAAGTGTTTCTGGCTTTCATAAAAAATATCCTTTTAGCGTTGATGCCCGTTAACTGTAGCAGAATCTGATAAAAATGCCCCCTGTAGGGGGCAAAGATGTTGCCATATATCCGGTTACGGAAAAATCTATCAAGGAAATAAGGACAGCACAGATACTTCCCTCGCCGTCAGCCTGCACTGAGCATGCGACGATGCGCTTCGGCCATGGCCTGATGTGGGCCAGACTGACCGTTATTCATAAATTCATGGGCAACTGCAGCTCTTTCATGCTCATTCATTGCCGCTAATGACTTCGACGGCCCGGTAGGGGAAACGGTCTGACTTCCCATCATCCTCTGATGACTTTCCACCATTTTCTGGTGCGCATCCGCCGACCCGTTCGTCATGGTTTCATGAGCAATAATGGCCTGTTCATGCTGGTCCATACCGGCCATACGAGGTGCAGTCCCCTGGATCCCGACAGGAGCCGCAGCAGACTGCATCTGGTGAGCAGGTGCCTGTGCATTGTTGACCCGCTCATGGATATTCACGGTTTCAGTGGCCCAGGCCGAAGAAATTAAGCCAAAGCCCAGCAAGGATGCTAATACGATATTTTTCATGATAACTCTCCATTTCTTAATTAGTGATGTCCGGGGGAGTACAACCGGTGTTTTCAGTTCCATAACTGAAACAGGTTCGGAAGTGTTTATTTCTCCGGGAGGGGACTGGATATTCATTTCCTGGCGTCCACTGACGCCGGATATTGATAAAGCAATCCAGCCTTCCTGATAAGTTGCACTAATTATATCGAATGGCTTCTGTTTGCTGCATGACAGGCTAATGACATCTTTGTCATTTAAATCTTTATTCCCAGCACTGGGTGTCCGGAATCATTTTCTCCAGTCTGGGCACGGATAAGATAAAACGCGTTGAGTGTACGTCCGATTCCACCTGCACTCTTCCGTGATGTGCTTCCACGATTGACTTCACAATCGCAAGGCCGATGCCGCTGCCTTCTCCTTTTCGTTGTCTGGACGGATCCACCCGATAAAAACGGTCAAACAACCTTGATAAATGCTCTTCAGGGATTGGTTTCCCCGGATTTTCAATCACAAGGTCAAAAAAGCTCTCCTGCTCTCTTATTGAGACGGTGATTGCCTGTCCCTCCGGGGTATAACGCAGGGCATTGGATAACAGATTATTGATCGCCCTTCTGAACATTTGTGGATCTCCCTCAACCAGGCAGGGCATCCCGTTAAATTTGAGCGTGATATTGCGTTCTTCGGCCCAGGCTTCGAAAAACTCGAAGACTTTCATGACTTCCGCTCTGAGGTCAAACATGACCCTGTCAGGTATCAGCTGATTATTATCTGCCTGTGCCAGGAACAGCATATCGCTGACCATTTTGGTCATCCGGTTATACTCTTCAAGACTGGAATAGAGGACATCCTCAAGTTCCCTCTGTGTTCGATCCTGACTCAGTGCGATTTCAGTCTGCGTCACCAGATTGGTGATGGGCGTTCTGATCTCATGCGCGATATCGGCAGAGAAATTGGCCTGGCGGGTAAAGACATCCTCAATCTTTCCAATCATATGATTGAACGAGATAACCAGTTGCTCCAGCTCAATGGGAACGCGTGTCGGTTCCAGTCGCGCATCAAGATTCTCGGAGGTGATGTTTTTAATGGCATTGCTGACATTACGAAGGGGCAGGTGCCCCTGACGGACAGCGATTCGAATGATCAGAACAATCAACAGGCTTATCACGACGGCAATCGCAATCAGGTTCTTTTTCAGCGCATCGAGGTAATGGAGATGGAAATTAATGGATAGGCCAGTCAGCATGACATAGTTCTGCTGTTTGCCCTGAAATATCGCCTGACCAGAGGAGGCGATAATCCTGTATGTTTCCATCTTCATTTCGGACCCGGTATCCATCGGTCCCGCAGGATCCTCCACCGTCCAGAGAAAGACATCCCGTGCGCGGCTGTGCTCGCTAAAATCTGCTGAATTCACTGCCGGGCGTAGTGCCGCCCCCTGAGCTGAGCTAAAGAGCACTTCCCCCCTGGGATTGAGGAGCAAAAGGGCAACGTTGCGGTAGCTGGCAATTGATTCCTTTATTTTGCTTATTTTTTTATCATCCGGATCCACCGGGGACTGCAGTATACGGTTCAGTGTGGTGCTGATTTGTTGAAGATCGCTGACATCCTGCTCGGCAAAATGATTTTCAACAGAATGCAGCATAAACCAGGTGAATGCGATAAAAGCCAGTATCGTGGACAGGCTGATAAAAAAGGTCAGCCGCAGAGCGAGTGAGAAAGGGCGTCTGGAAGGTTTGCTATGCATCCGGGACCTCCAGCATGTAGCCCACGCCCCGGACTGTCTGGATCAGCTTTGTCTCGTAATCGTTGTCTATTTTAGCGCGGAGTCGCTTTACTGCGACATCGATCGCATTAGTGTCGCTGTCAAAATTCATGTCCCAGACCTGAGAGGCAATCAGGGAGCGGGGAAGAACCTCTCCCTGATGGCGAATGAAGAATTCCAGCAGGCTGAACTCTTTACTGGTGAGCACAATGCGGTTTCCGGCGCGACTGACTTTTCTGGATACGAGATCAATCGAGAGGTCAGCCACCTTAAACTGGCTTTCCGTGATCATCGTGTTTCCCCGCCTCAGAAGGGTTCTCACCCGGGCGAGCAGTTCGGCAAACGCAAAGGGTTTAACCAGATAATCGTCCGCACCCAGTTCCAGTCCTTTGACCCTATGTTCGATCGTGCCGAGGGCTGTCAGCAGTAAGACCGGCATACCCTTTCCGGCAGTGCGCAGCATGCGGATGATATCCCAGCCGTTCACATCAGGTAGCATGATATCCAGAATGACTAAATCATACTCGGCTGTCATGGCGAGATGATATCCGGTAAGACCATTATCAGCGTGATCCACTACGAACCCTGCCTCTGTAAGCCCTTTGCTGAGATATTCACCTGTTTTAATTTCGTCTTCGACGATCAATATTTTCATCTTGCTCCCCGGCTGGCTGCTAATGTCATTCTATTGCGCCCACGATCGTTATCAACGGATTACAGCAAAAATGACAACATTGTCATTATCCTGTCACCCGGCAAACAGAGAGCGTTAGGTAAAGTACCCCTATCAATACTCTGGACTTCATTTGAACCATTTACCAGGTCTGCCTGGACGAGAAGCGTTATGTTCAAATTAAAATTACTCAGCATTAGCACGATATTCATCCTGGCAGGCTGCGTGTCGCTTGCGCCTGAATATCAGCGGCCCGCAGCACCGGTACCCCAGCAGTTTTCACTGTCCCATAACAGCCTGACGCCAGCGGTAAATGGCTATCAGGATACGGGCTGGCGTAACTTTTTTGTCGATCCCCAGGTTACCCGGTTGATCGGTGAAGCTCTGACTAATAACCGTGATTTGAGAATGGCTGCCCTGAAGGTTGAAGAGGCCCGGGCCCAGTTCAACGTCACGGATGCAGATCGTTATCCCCAGCTGAATGCCTCATCCGGGATAACATACAGCGGTGGTCTGAAAGGTGACAAGCCGACCACACAGGAGTACGACGCGAGACTGGAGCTCAGCTATGAGCTCGATTTTTTCGGCAAACTTAAGAACATGAGTGATGCTGATCGCCAGAACTACTTTGCCAGCGAAGAAGCCCGTCGGGCCGTACACATCCTGCTGGTATCCAACGTTTCACAAAGCTATTTCAGCCAGCAACTGGCGTACGAACAACTTCGTATTGCGCGGGAAACGCTGAAAAATTATCAACAGTCCTATGCTTTCGTTGAGCAGCAGCTCGTGACCGGGAGTACGAACGTTCTGGCACTTGAACAGGCGCGAGGACAAATCGAAAGTACCCGCGCCGAAATAGCCAAACGAGAAGGCGATCTGGCTCAGGCAAACAATGCCCTGCAACTGGTGCTGGGAACGTACCGCGCACTTCCGTCAGAAAAAGGGATGAAAGGCGGGGAGATAGCCCCAGTAAAATTGCCACCAAATCTGTCTTCACAAATTTTGCTGCAGCGACCGGATATTATGGAAGCGGAATATCAGCTGAAAGCGGCTGATGCCAATATTGGCGCAGCGCGAGCGGCCTTTTTCCCCTCAATTACCCTGACCAGTGGTCTTTCCGCAAGCAGTACGGAGCTGTCCAGCCTGTTTACGTCAGGAAGTGGAATGTGGAATTTTATCCCTAAAATTGAAATTCCTATATTTAATGCTGGCAGGAATAAAGCCAATCTGAAGCTGGCTGAAATTCGCCAGCAACAGTCGGTGGTTAATTACGAACAAAAAATTCAGTCAGCCTTTAAGGATGTTTCCGACACGCTTGCGCTGCGCGACAGCCTTAGCCAGCAACTTGAGTCACAGCAGCGTTATCTTGATTCACTTCAGATAACTCTCCAGCGTGCCAGAGGATTGTATGCAAGTGGTGCTGTCAGTTACATCGAAGTGCTGGATGCAGAACGTTCCCTCTTCGCTACCCAGCAAACCATTCTCGATCTTACCTATTCCCGGCAGGTTAACGAAATTAATCTGTTTACCGCGCTGGGTGGCGGTTGGGTAGAGTAAATTTATTTAATTAATCAGGAAATTAAAATGCGTAATTCACTTAAAGCCGTTTTATTTGGTGCCTTCTCTGTCATGTTTTCTGCCGGTCTTCATGCTGAAACACATCAGCATGGCGATATGAATACTGCCAGTGATGCTTCGGTACAGCAAGTTATCAAGGGCACCGGTGTCGTTAAAGACATTGATATGAATACTAAGAAAATCACCATTTCGCATGAAGCAATTCCAGCGGTGGGCTGGCCTGCAATGACCATGCGCTTTACTTTTGTTAATGCAGACGATGCTATTAATGCCCTGAAAACAGGCAACCATGTCGATTTCTCGTTTATTCAGCAGGGCAATATCTCCTTACTCAAAAGCATTAACGTGACGCAGTCCTGATTGGCTGTCCGGAGCGATTACATCCTGTGCGCCTGTACATTCACATAGGTATATGTGTGAGTTAACCGTCAGGCGCATATGCCAGGTGTTTTGATTTTTTAGCGGAAAATTGTATGGCTTCTTTAAAGATAAAATATGCTGCAATAATTATCAGCAGCCTCATAGCAGGGGGGCTGATATCGGTTACTGCCTGGCAGTATGTAAACTCAGCACAAAAGACAGAAAAAACAGAACAAAAGGCACCGGAACGAAAGGTGCTTTTCTGGTATGACCCAATGAAACCGGATACCAAATTTGATAAACCCGGAAAATCGCCCTTTATGGATATGGACCTGGTGCCAAAATATGCTGATGACAGTGGCGATAAAAGCAGTGGCGGGATCCGTATCGACCCAACCCAGGTTCAGAATCTGGGATTAAAAACGCAAAAAGTCACGCGAGGAATGCTGAATTATTCTCAGACAATCCCGGCTAATGTCAGCTATAACGAGTATCAGTTTGTTATTGTGCAGGCGCGTTCTGACGGGTTTGTCGAAAAAGTCTACCCCATGACGATTGGCGATCATGTGAAGAAGGGGACGCCACTTATCGATATTACCATTCCGGACTGGGTGGAAGCACAGAGTGAATTCCTTCTGTTATCCAGCACCGGTGGTACTTCCACGCAAATTAAAGGCGTTCTGGAACGGCTTCGCCTGGCAGGTATGCCGGAAGAGGATATTCAGAGACTGCGTTCTACCCGGAGCATTCAGACCCGTTTTACCATTAAAGCACCTATTGATGGTGTCATTACTGCATTTGACCTGCGCACCGGCATGAATATTTCGAAAGATAAGGTGGTGGCTCAGATTCAGGGAATGGACCCGGTCTGGATCAGCGCTGCAGTGCCAGAATCTATCGCCTATCTGCTGAAAGATACGTCGCAGTTTGAAATTTCGGTACCGGCTTATCCGGATAAAACATTCCATGTCGAAAAATGGAATATTCTTCCCAGCGTGGATCAGACAACCCGTACGCTTCAGGTCCGTCTCCAGGTTTCTAATAAGGATGAGTTTCTCAAGCCGGGCATGAATGCCTATCTGAAACTGAATACCAGAAGCCAGGAGATGCTGCTGATACCAAGCCAGGCCGTTATCGATACCGGCAAAGAACAGCGCGTGATTACTGTTGATGATGAAGGCAAGTTTGTGCCGAAACAGATCCACGTTCTGCATGAGTCACAGCAACAGTCCGGCATCGGCTCCGGCCTGAATGAAGGCGATACCGTGGTGGTCAGTGGCCTGTTCCTCATTGACTCTGAAGCCAATATTACGGGCGCACTGGAACGTATGCGCCACCCTGAAAAAACAGAAAGCAGTATGCCAGCAATGTCTGACCAGCCTGTAAATATGCATTCAGGGCACTGAGGAGACGACGATGATTGAATGGATTATCCGGCGCTCTGTCGCCAACCGTTTCCTGGTCATGATGGGGGCCCTGTTTCTCAGCATCTGGGGCACATGGACGATTATTAACACGCCTGTCGATGCCTTGCCTGACCTGTCAGATGTGCAGGTCATTATCAAAACCAGCTATCCCGGCCAGGCCCCGCAGATTGTAGAAAACCAGGTCACCTATCCACTTACCACCACCATGCTGTCCGTGCCTGGCGCAAAAACCGTGCGTGGTTTTTCACAGTTCGGTGATTCGTATGTGTATGTCATTTTTGAAGACGGCACCGATCTGTACTGGGCCCGTTCCCGCGTGCTGGAGTACCTGAACCAGGTACAGGGAAAACTGCCCGCCGGTGTGAGTTCTGAAATCGGTCCGGACGCCACGGGGGTGGGCTGGATATTTGAATATGCCCTTGTCGATCGCAGCGGAAAACACGACCTTTCAGAACTGCGTTCTCTGCAGGACTGGTTCCTGAAATTTGAGCTGAAAACCATCCCGAACGTGGCTGAGGTCGCTTCGGTTGGCGGCGTGGTGAAACAGTACCAGATTCAGGTCAATCCGGTAAAATTGTCTCAGTATGGTATCAGCCTGCCCGAAGTGAAACAGGCCCTTGAATCGTCTAACCAGGAGGCCGGTGGCTCATCCGTTGAAATGGCCGAAGCTGAGTATATGGTCCGTGCCAGCGGTTATCTTCAGAGCATTGATGATTTTAATAACATCGTCCTGAAAACAGGCGAGAACGGCGTGCCGGTTTATCTGCGGGATGTTGCCCGCGTGCAGACCGGGCCTGAAATGCGGCGTGGTATTGCCGAGCTGAACGGCCAGGGCGAAGTCGCTGGCGGCGTGGTGATCCTGCGGTCGGGTAAAAATGCACGCGACGTTATCACGGCAGTGAGGGATAAACTTGAGACGCTGAAGGCCAGCCTGCCGGAAGGCGTTGAAATCGTGACCACCTACGATCGCAGCCAGCTCATCGACCGGGCGATTGATAACCTCAGTTCCAAACTTCTGGAAGAGTTTATCGTGGTGGCCATCGTCTGTGCCCTGTTCCTGTGGCACGTACGTTCTGCCCTGGTGGCGATTATCTCTCTGCCGCTTGGTCTGTGTATCGCCTTTATCGTCATGCACTTCCAGGGACTGAACGCCAATATCATGTCGCTGGGAGGGATAGCGATTGCCGTCGGTGCGATGGTGGATGCCGCCATTGTGATGATTGAGAATGCGCATAAGCGGCTTGAGGAGTGGGATCATCAGCATCCGGGTGAGCAGATTGACAACGCCACCCGCTGGAAGGTGATTACCGATGCCTCCGTTGAAGTGGGACCCGCACTGTTTATCAGCCTGCTGATCATCACCCTGTCCTTTATTCCTATCTTTACCCTGGAAGGTCAGGAAGGACGTCTGTTTGGCCCGCTGGCATTCACGAAAACGTACTCCATGGCGGGCGCGGCCGCGCTGGCCATCATCGTCATTCCGATTCTGATGGGATTCTGGATCCGGGGGAAAATTCCTGCAGAGACCAGTAACCCCCTGAACCGGGTACTGATCAAAGCGTATCATCCATTGCTGTTGCGGGTTCTCCACTGGCCAAAAACAACCCTGCTGGTTGCGGCCTTGTCCATTTTCACCGTTATCTGGCCGCTGAGCCAGGTGGGCGGTGAGTTTCTGCCGAAGATTAACGAGGGCGACCTGTTGTATATGCCGTCGACCCTGCCGGGTGTCTCTCCGGCTGAAGCTGCAGCGCTCCTGCAGACGACGGACAAGTTAATCAAAAGCGTTCCTGAAGTGGCCTCTGTATTTGGCAAGACCGGTAAAGCAGAGACCGCCACGGATTCCGCACCGCTCGAAATGGTTGAAACCACGATCCAGCTCAAACCTGAGGATCAGTGGCGTCCAGGCATGACGATTGACAAGATTATTGAAGAACTCGACAGGACCGTCCGTTTACCGGGGCTGGCAAACCTCTGGGTGCCGCCAATCCGTAACCGTATTGATATGCTCTCAACCGGGATCAAAAGCCCGATAGGTATCAAGGTGTCCGGAACGGTTCTGTCCGATATCGATGCAACGGCGCAGAGTATCGAAGCGGTCGCCAAAACCGTACCCGGCGTAGTGTCTGCTCTCGCAGAGCGACTGGAAGGCGGGCGCTACATTGATGTGGATATCAACCGGGAAAAAGCCTCCCGCTACGGAATGACGGTGGGCGATGTGCAGCTGTTCATCTCATCAGCCATCGGCGGCGCGACGGTAGGGGAAACGGTTGAAGGCGTGGCCCGGTACCCGATTAATATCCGCTATCCGCAGGATTACCGGAACAGCCCGCAGGCCCTGAAACAGATGCCGATCCTGACCCCGATGAAGCAGCAGATCACGCTGGGCGATGTTGCGGATATTAAGGTCGTTTCCGGGCCGACTATGCTGAAAACGGAAAATGCCCGTCCAGCCAGCTGGATTTACATTGACGCGCGCGGCAGGGATATGGTGTCGGTGGTTAATGACATTAAAACGGCGATCAGTCAGAAAGTGAAACTGAGACCGGGTACCAGCGTGTCATTCTCCGGACAGTTTGAACTGCTTGAGCATGCCAACAAGAAACTGAAGCTGATGGTGCCGATGACGGTGATGATCATCTTCATCCTGTTGTATCTGGCATTCCGCCGGGTTGATGAAGCCCTGCTGATCCTGATGAGCCTGCCGTTCGCCCTGGTTGGCGGGATATGGTTCCTGTACTGGCAGGGCTTCCATATGTCTGTCGCAACCGGAACGGGGTTTATCGCTCTGGCCGGGGTGGCAGCAGAGTTTGGCGTGGTCATGCTGATGTATCTGCGTCATGCCATTGAAGCGCACCCGGAATTGTCCCGTAAAGAGACGTTCACACCGGAAGGCCTTGATGAAGCCCTCTATCATGGTGCCGTACTGCGTGTCCGGCCGAAAGCCATGACCGTGGCGGTGATCATTGCGGGTCTGCTGCCAATACTCTGGGGAACCGGTGCAGGTTCAGAAGTCATGAGCCGTATCGCGGCACCCATGATTGGTGGGATGATCACGGCTCCGCTGCTGTCCCTGTTCATTATTCCTGCCGCCTACAAATTAATCTGGCTGCGCAGACATAAAAAAAGCGTGTCCTGAACCTGAAAGGGCACCCCCTGTGGGTGTCCTTCTTTACTGATTCACCCTGACGTCAGGGTTTAAATCGATAATATACAGAGGTGAGTATGAAAAAAGTGGTTCTGATGGCGCTGGCTCTCGGCCTTTCACTGCCCGCGATGGCGAGTGAAAAAGTGATTGATATGTACAAATCTGAAAACTGTGGCTGTTGTTCCCTGTGGGGCAAGGCGATGGAAAAAGACGGGTTTGAAGTACGAACTCACGTCATGAATGATCAGGCGCTGTCAGCCCTGAAAGAAAAGCATGCTATTCCTGCAGGACTGCGAAGTTGTCATACCGCGGTTGCCGGTAATTTGATCATTGAAGGCCATGTGCCTGCGACAACGATACATAAGGCAATGCAGTCTGGTTCAGGTATATACGGTCTCGCCACCCCCGGTATGCCAGCAGGAAGTCCTGGAATGGAGATGGGAGCCCGAAAAGAGGCTTACGATGTTATCGCATTCTCACCGGATGGAAGTAAAAAAGTCTTCCAGCGAATCGAATAGTCAGCGGAACGGCTGATAACGGGACGCCGGCAGCAGGCACTCTTATGCCGGCGGCATTCGTGGTAATCGCATCCATGACATACCCTGAAGACAGAAGATGCTTCGGTATGCATAAGGAGAGTTACTGTGAAAAATGACAATGCAGTGCAACACAACAACCAGACTGCTTCTGAGCAGACATTATCCCCGGACGAGGGCCACGTATTGCATAAGGTGAGAGATCCCGTGTGCGGGATGGACATCCTGCCCGACAGGGCGCACAGCAGCATTCGATACCAGGACCATCAACTTTATTTCTGCTCCGCCAGCTGTGAGAGTAAATTTAAAGCCCATCCCGATCGTTATCTTACCGAAGATGCCAGTGAACATTCCCATCACCATCACCACGATCATCACGAAGTCAGCCCTGATCAGATAAAACAGCCTCACCACCAGGCGGAGAAAGAGAATTCTGAAGGTGTGTGGACATGTCCGATGCACCCGGAGATACGCCGCAGTGGTCCCGGAAGCTGTCCTGTCTGTGGAATGGCACTGGAGCCGCTCGTAGCTACGGCATCCACGGGGCCAAGTGATGAACTTCGCGACATGACAAGACGCTTCTGGCTGGGGTTGTTGCTGGCGTTTCCGGTTCTGGTACTCGAAATGGGATCTCATCTGTTTCCCGCCTTGAGGAATACAGTACCGCCACAGTACAACACATGGCTGCAGCTGCTTCTGGCCTCTCCTGTCGTGTTGTGGTGTGGCTGGCCATTCTTCGCCCGGGCCGGAATGTCGTTACGTAACCGCTCCCTGAATATGTTTACCCTTGTTGCAATGGGCACCGGCGTAGCCTGGGTGTACAGCGTCATTGCAACCGTCTTCCCCTCCTGGTTTCCTGCATCGTTCAGAAACATGGATGGCCTGGTGGCCGTTTATTTTGAAGCCGCAGCTGTTATTACGGTGCTTGTTCTGCTGGGACAGGTTCTTGAGCTGCGGGCACGGGAACAAACCTCAGGCGCCATTACTGCGCTTCTGAACCTTGCCCCCAAAACCGCCAGACGGCTGGATCATGACGGTCATGAAACGGATATTAATGCGGAAGATGTCCTGCCTGGCGATAAGCTCCGCATCAGACCTGGAGAGAGTATTCCGGTCGACGGTATCGTGATCGAAGGCAAAACAACCGTTGATGAATCGATGGTGACCGGGGAATCTATGCCGGTTACCAAAACGGAGGGTGACCCTGTCATCGGGGGGACCATTAATCAGACAGGGAGTCTCATCATCCGTGCAGAGAAAGTCGGTGATGAAACAATGCTCTCACGAATTGTTCAGATGGTCGCTGATGCACAGCGTTCGCGTGCCCCCATCCAGAGAATGGCTGACAGCGTTTCAGGCTGGTTTGTTCCTCTGGTGATACTTATCGCGGTTGTTGCTTTCGTGATCTGGTCTGTCTGGGGGCCCGAGCCCAGGATGGCGCACGGTCTCATTGCGGCTGTGTCGGTCCTGATTATTGCCTGTCCCTGCGCGCTGGGGCTGGCCACGCCGATGTCGATAATGGTGGGGGTGGGCAAAGGAGCCCAGGCCGGGGTGTTAATCAGGAATGCCGAAGCCCTTGAGCGTCTTGAAAAAGTGGACACGCTGGTTGTCGACAAAACAGGCACGCTCACGGAAGGTTCGCCTACGGTGACAGGGATTATCAGTCTCAATCCGGGTGGGGAAACATCTCTTTTGCGTGTAACAGCCGCAGTGGAAAAAGGCTCGCAGCATCCGCTGGGTATGGCAGTAGTTAAAGCAGCACAGGAAAAGGGGATCGCAATACCCGCAGTCACTCATTTCGATGCACCGTCGGGTAAAGGTGTCTCAGGCGATGTCGAAGGTCAACGGGTTGTTATTGGTAATGAACTGGCTATGCAGGAAAACAGTATAGTTATTGATAATCAAAAGGCCGTTGCGGATACGTTGCGGATGGAAGGCGCTACCGTTATCTATGTGGCCACAGACGGGGACCTTGCAGGCCTGATAGCTATCTCGGATCCCGTGAAAACAACCACGCCGGATGCGCTTAAAGCTTTGCGTCAGGCGGGGATCCGCATCGTTATGCTCACCGGGGATAACCAGCTTACTGCTGAAGCAGTCGCACGGAAACTGGGAATAGATGAGGTTGAAGCCGGAATTCTGCCGGATGGCAAAAAAGCAGTGATAACCCGACTGAAAGAGTCTGGCCATGTGGTTGCGATGGCCGGAGACGGTGTGAATGATGCCCCGGCGCTGGCAGCGGCTGACGTGGGTATAGCCATGGGAACGGGTACAGATGTGGCAATTGAAAGTGCCGGAGTCACCCTTCTCAAAGGCGACTTGATGATACTGAACAGGGCCCGTCATCTGTCAGAGATCACCATGAAAAATATCCGTCAGAATCTGTTTTTTGCATTTATCTACAACGCACTTGGCGTGCCTGTGGCTGCAGGTCTGCTTTATCCTGTGTATGGAATACTGCTGTCGCCAGTTATTGCGGCGGCGGCCATGGCTCTTTCCTCCGTCAGCGTCATTGTGAATGCGTTGCGTCTGAAAAGTGTCAGGCTCGGGAAATAACACTGAGTGAAGGGTCAGTTACGAACAGAAGGAGTCCAGTATGAAAAGTACCACCTATGCGCTTATTGCTGTCGCCGCGATCGCGGCATTTGCCCTCCTGCGCGAACACTGGTCACATGTGGCAGGTTACTGGCCATATCTGTTATTGCTGGTCTGCCCGCTAATGCATCTTTTCCACGGCCACGGAGGGCATGGAGATCATCAACATCACGGAAGTGAAAACGATAAAAAAAATTAATCCGGCAGACGGGGCCGCGTCGCGGTCCCGTTATCAGTCCAGGTATCGTTCGTAGTCTCTGGCATGCGCAAAGGCATGCTGTTCGAGTTTGTTATCAGCGGGTGCCGCTGCCCGGAACGCCAGAGAGTTAACAGGGTTGTTATTGATGACCAGCTCGTAATGCAGATGAGGACCGGATGAACGTCCGCTGTTACCGGATAACGCAATAGCACCTCCCCGTGTAACCCTGGCCCCTTTAGTAACGAGTATTTTATTGAGGTGGAGATAGCGAGTTTTAACACCGGCTTTTCCCGTTACTTCAACAAAATATCCCATGGTACTGTTGTATTCGGCCCGGGTGATTTTTCCGTCGATGACGCTGACTATTTTCGTGTTCATGGGCATGGAATAATCAATGCCATTATGGGGACTCACTTTTCCCGATACCGGGTTAAGTCTTGCAGGATTGAAAGGCGAACTGAGTCTTGCTGTGGCCGGTAACGGATAATCGAGACTGCCTTTCCCGGAAGTATCGGAAAGGTTATAGAACTTTTTATCTGATATACGATACGCCGTGTAATTAAATGAACCGGACGTAAATTTATAGGCCACGACACGTGATTTTCCCGCTTTCTTTTGCAGTACGAGTTTTAATGATTCATTTTTTTTCAAATGCCGCAGATTAAACCGGGAAGGCAAGGAGCGCTGAAGAGTAGCGATCTCGTTCGATTCCAGCCCCGAGCGGGTGGCTGAAAGGTAGGCATTTTCTTTTACGACATCGGTAGAATACATTTACTGGAATTCGCCGTTAGCATGAACACTGCGGCGTATGCTAGGGGTTTTCAGGAGGCGTGTCATCTGTCAGTTAATCGGGAGCACCGTTGATGGTCGTCATTTTTGTAACATATCTTGTTTCCCGTTTGCTCCTGAAGCTCTGGGAACTGTATGACCAGCCCGACGGTGATGATTAACGGGACTGAAACAGGTTACGGCAGAGCAATATGGGGCTCATGTCCTGCTACGTAACCCGTCAGTAAAGCCCTGCTGCGCACCTGACGCTAAGCACTAACCCGCCTGCAGTTACCTGGTCGAATACAGCCCGCGAAGCTTTCTTGCCTGCGTCTGATGTGCTTCCGCACCGGCATTATTGACCTGCTCATGCACGAGAGCGGCTTTTTCTCCGGCATTCAGTTCGTTAAAAGAAGAAGACGAGGTCTTTGAATTTGCATCACTGCCGGACAGCATTTTTTTATGTTCCTCAATCATTTTCTGATGCGCATAGGACGCGCTGTTGTTCATAAATGAATGAGCAACAATGGCCCTTTCATGTTCATTCATTTCAGAGAATGAGGGCGTGTTGTTTTTATTAACCCTGTCCGGTAAGTTTTCATGCGTCGAGGAATTCACATGACTGACGGCTGAGGCATTATTAACAAATCGATGTGCTTCATGGGCAATATCACTGGACTGAGCAAAAGCTGCCCCACAAAATAAAGCTGTAAACGCAGTGGTCGTGATTAATATATTCATGTGTAATTACCTTCTGAGGTACATAAAAGATGTCCTTATGATCATATATAAAAATAATCAACCTGTGGGGAAGATGACGTAAATGTAATACAGCTATGTACATTACACGATTGTAATGAATTTGTTTCTTAAGGTGTGCTAGATTCATTTCATTGTAAGTGGATGAACCAGTAATTTAATTTAAATCGGTTCTCGAATTCTGTCAGTAACCATACTTTAAATAAGGGAATGCGCATGCTGTTGAAAACGTCTCGACGAACTTTCCTGAAGGGGTTAACCCTCTCTGGCGTAGCCGGAAGTCTTGGCGTATGGAGTTTCAATGCGCGTTCCAGTCTGAGCCTGCCAGTTGCCGCATCCCTGCAGGGTACTCAGTTTGACCTGACCATTGGTGAAACGGCCGTCAATATCACGGGCAGTGAGCGTCAGGCCAAAACAATCAATGGAGGCCTGCCGGGGCCCGTTCTTCGCTGGAAAGAAGGTGACACCATTACCCTGAAGGTCAAAAACCGTCTTAATGAACAGACGTCCATTCACTGGCACGGCATTATTCTTCCGGCCAATATGGATGGTGTTCCGGGGCTGAGTTTTATGGGCATAGAGCCTGATGATACCTACTTTTACACCTTTAAGGTTAAGCAGAACGGGACTTACTGGTACCACAGCCATTCCGGTCTGCAGGAACAGGAGGGGGTATACGGTGCCATTATCATCGATGCCGGGGAGCCAGAACCGTTTACTTACGATCGTGAGCATGTGGTCATGTTGTCTGACTGGACCGATGAAAATCCTCACAGCCTGCTGAAAAAATTAAAAAAACAGTCGGATTACTACAATTTCAATAAACCAACCGTTGGCTCTTTTTTCCGCGACGTGAATACCAGGGGGCTGTCAGCCACCATTGCCGATCGGAAAATGTGGGCTGAAATGAAAATGAATCCGACTGACCTCGCGGATGTCAGTGGCTACACCTACACCTATCTCATGAACGGGCAGGCCCCGCTGAAAAACTGGACCGGACTGTTCCGTCCCGGTGAAAAGATACGCTTACGGTTTATCAACGGCTCGGCAATGACCTATTTCGATATCCGTATCCCCGGGCTGAAAATGACGGTCGTGGCTGCAGATGGCCAGTATGTAAACCCGGTTACCGTTGACGAATTCAGGATTGCCGTTGCCGAAACCTATGATGTCATTGTGGAGCCTCAGGGTGAGGCCTATACCATCTTCGCACAATCCATGGACAGGACCGGTTACGCTCGAGGGACACTGGCCACGAGAGAGGGGTTAAGTGCTGCCGTTCCCCCCCTCGATCCCCGTCCTCTGTTGACCATGGAAGATATGGGTATGGGGGGAATGGGACATGATATGGCAGGAATGGACCACAGCCAGATGGGAGGCATGGATAACAGCGGAGAGATGATGTCTATGGACGGTGCTGACCTTCCGGATAGCGGGACATCCTCCGCGCCCATGGATCACAGCAGCATGGCCGGTATGGATCATTCCCGGATGGCCGGAATGCCGGGTATGCAAAGTCATCCTGCGTCAGAAACGGATAACCCACTGGTTGATATGCAGGCGATGAGCGTCTCTCCGAAATTAAATGATCCGGGTATTGGTCTTCGAAATAACGGAAGAAAGGTTCTCACGTACGCGGATTTGAAAAGCCGCTTTGAGGATCCTGACGGACGTGAACCTGGCCGTACCATAGAACTGCATTTAACCGGCCACATGGAAAAGTTTGCCTGGTCATTTAACGGAATCAAGTTTTCAGATGCCGCACCGGTGCTGCTGAAATACGGTGAGCGGCTCAGGATCACGCTGATCAACGATACCATGATGACTCACCCCATTCACCTGCATGGTATGTGGAGCGATCTGGAAGATGAAAACGGTAATTTCATGGTTCGTAAACACACAATAGATGTTCCCCCTGGTACAAAACGCAGTTACAGAGTGACAGCAGATGCGCTTGGCCGCTGGGCGTATCACTGCCATTTGCTCTATCACATGGAAATGGGAATGTTTCGTGAAGTCCGGGTGGAGGAATGATGCGAATGAAGAGAAATTTGAAGGCCATACCTGTTCTGGTCGCCGGTTTGTTTACCTCACAGCTTTCTATTGCGGCGGGCTCCGTCTCTGCAGATCCCCACGCCGGGCACGACATGTCTGCCATGCAGATGCCAGCAGATGAGAATTTCACTGAGATGACGTCAATGGAGCCCATTGTAACTGAGAGCAGAACGCCAATTCCGCCTGTTACCGATGCCGACCGGAAGGCTGCATTCGGCAATTTACAGGGGCATGCGATTCACGACAGTGCGATTAATTATCTGGTTCTGCTGGATCAACTGGAATGGCAACGGTCGGATAACACCAACAATTTCAGCTGGAGTGTTAACAGCTGGATTGGAGGCGACACAGATCGGATTTGGCTAAAGAGTGAAGGTGAACGAAGCAATGGGGAAACGGAGGCGGCTGAAGCGCAGTTACTCTGGGGACATGCGGTTGGCCCATGGTGGGATTTGGTTGCGGGTGTCAGGCAGGATTTCAGACCTGCTTCTGCCCGGACCTGGGCTGCTGTCGGTTTTCAGGGGCTGGCACTCTATAATTTTGAGTCTGAAATTACGGGTTTTGTCAGTAATGGCGGAAAAGCAGCCCTTCGTCTGGGAGGAGAATACGACGTTTTACTGACTAACCGGCTCATACTCCAGCCATCCTATGAGGTGAATTTCTACAGTCAGGATGATGAATCGCGGGGTCGCGGCAGGGGACTGACTGACACAGAGCTGGGGCTCCGGCTGCGCTATGAAATACGCCGTGAGTTTGCACCCTATATAGGCGTTTCCTGGAATCAACTTTACGGGAAAACATCCGATATGGCGAAAAGAGAAGGTGAGAAAGACCATCAGGTAGTATTCCTGGCGGGAGCCAGAATCTGGTTTTAACGCACTGATATAAAACACTCAACTAAACAGGTAAATAAAATGTCGATTTTAAATAAAGCCATTCTTACAGGTGGCCTCGTTATGGGCGTTGCTTTCTCTGCTATGGCCCATCCGGAATTAAAAAGCTCTGTGCCACAGGCTGATTCAGCCGTAGCGGCCCCGGAAAAGATTCAGCTTAATTTCTCGGAAAATCTGACCGTGAAATTCTCAGGTGCAAAATTAACGATGACGGGTATGAAAGGCATGTCATCACATTCTCCGATGCCGGTCGCGGCAAAAGTGGCGCCAGGCGCTGACCCTAAATCGATGGTCATTATTCCGCGAGAGCCTTTACCCGCTGGCACTTATCGTGTTGACTGGCGCGCGGTTTCTTCAGATACGCACCCTATTACCGGTAATTACACCTTTACAGTGAAGTAATATTATGAACGACCTGATTATGATTGTTATTCGTTTTCTTCTTTATCTGGATTTGATGGTAATATTTGGATTGCCATTTTTTCAGATATATGGAATAAGCGGTGTCAGACATGAAACCTATAACCTGACTAATTTCAGGTCGTTTATAACTTTTGCTGTTGTTACAGGCATCATTCTTACTGGCATTAATATGCTCCTGGTATCTAATGCCATGAGTGGAGTAACTGACCTCAGAGAATTATCCATCCATGTTATCGAGATGGTGATAGAAGAAACTGATGTGGGTATTAGCTGGATTGTCAGGCTCTGTGCCCTGTTTACCACACTCGGTGCTTTGTTCCTTTACACTAATAAGAGAGTATTGTCCTGCCTGCTGATGACGATGAGTGGGGGCGTGGCGCTGGCTACACTTGCCTGGGGAGGACACGCCGTTATGCATGACGGTCTGCATTACTATCTCCATTTACTGAGCGATCTGACCCATCTCGGCGCTGCAGGTGCCTGGACAGGTGCTCTGGTTGCATTTGCTATCCTGCTGATGCGCAGAAACGAGAATAATGCACAGAGCGTCATTGTGATATCTGACTCCCTGGCAAAATTTGCCACGGCAGGAACGGTGATTGTTGTAGCCCTGATCCTGAGTGCGCTGGTCAACTATCTGTATATTGCTGAGGGTAACTTAACTCCCTTATTCAACAGTTCCTGGGGGAGGATATTGCTTGCCAAGACGGCTCTGTTTGTTCTGATGCTTCTTCTGGCTGCAGCAAACCGGTTTCACCTGGGTCCCCGGCTTGAAGTTATGGTCAGGGAAGGGAATTATGATCGCAGCGTTGCCCTGATGCGAAACAGCATCCTGACAGAATTCGTTGTTGCGATTATCATTCTGGGCGCCGTAGCGTGGCTCGGAATGCTTGCTCCGTCTCAGGTCAGCTAGGGGACAGCCAAAGCTCATGCGTGAGATTTTTACTTTCATATCAGCGAGTTGACCATGCAGCGTATTTTAATCGTTGAAGACGAACAAAAAACAGGTCGTTACCTGCAGCAGGGACTGGTTGAGGAAGGCTATCAGGCCGATCTCTTTAATAATGGCCGCGATGGTCTCGGGGCCGCGTCGAAGGGACAGTATGATTTGATAATACTGGACGTGATGCTGCCTTTCCTCGACGGGTGGCAAATCATCAGCGCACTGAGGGAGTCCGGGCACGAAGAACCGGTCCTGTTTTTAACCGCAAAGGACAACGTGCGGGACAAAGTGAAAGGACTGGAGCTTGGCGCAGATGACTACCTGATTAAGCCCTTTGATTTTACGGAGCTGGTTGCACGTGTAAGAACCCTACTGCGCCGGGCACGCTCGCAGGCCGCAACAGTCTGCACCATCGCCGATATGACCGTTGATATGGTGCGCCGGACCGTGATCCGTTCGGGGAAGAAGATCCATCTCACCGGTAAAGAATACGTTCTGCTTGAGTTGCTGCTGCAACGCACCGGAGAAGTGTTACCCAGGAGTCTTATCTCGTCCCTGGTCTGGAACATGAATTTTGACAGTGATACGAATGTGATTGATGTCGCCGTGAGACGTCTGAGAAGTAAAATTGATGATGACTTTGAGCCAAAACTGATCCATACCGTTCGCGGTGCCGGATATGTCCTGGAGATCAGAGAAGAGTGAGGTTCAAAATTTCCCTGACCACACGCCTGAGCCTGATTTTTTCTGCGGTGATGCTTACGGTATGGTGGTTATCAAGTTTTATCCTGATTAGCACCCTTAATGGCTATTTCGATAATCAGGACCGCGATTTTCTGACAGGTAAACTTCAGCTCACCGAAGAGTTTCTTAAAACAGAGACGTTCAGGAACAAAACGGATATTAAGTCATTATCAGAAAAAATAAACGATGCGATGGTGGGGCACAATGGCTTATTCATTTCTATAAAAAACATGGAAAATGAAAAAATTGTTGAACTCTATGCCAAAAATTCTGTTGTTCCAGCGGTCCTGCTTAATAAGTCGGGTGATATTCTCGACTATATGATCCAGACGGAAGAAAATAACACCGTGTACCGCAGTATCTCGCGGCGGGTTGCCGTGACGCCGGAACAGGGTAAAAGCAAACATGTCATCATTACGGTTGCCACGGATACTGGGTATCACACCCTGTTTATGGACAAACTCAGTACCTGGCTGTTCTGGTTCAATATCGGTCTGGTCTTTATTTCTGTTTTTCTGGGCTGGCTGACCACACGTATTGGTCTGAAACCGCTACGGGAAATGACCAGTCTGGCTTCCTCCATGACCGTACACAGCCTGGATCAGCGTCTAAATCCCGATCTGGCTCCGCCGGAAATCTCTGAGACCATGCAGGAGTTCAATAATATGTTTGATCGCCTGGAGGGGGCATTCCGGAAACTGTCAGATTTCTCGTCTGACATCGCGCATGAGCTGCGCACACCAGTCAGTAATCTGATGATGCAGACGCAGTTTGCACTGGCTAAGGAAAGGGATGTTTCGCATTACCGCGAAATTTTATTCGCTAACCTGGAAGAACTGAAAAGGTTGTCACGAATGACCAGTGACATGCTTTTTCTGGCACGTTCAGAGCATGGTCTGCTGCGGCTGGATAAACATGATGTGGATCTGGCAGCCGAACTGAATGAATTACGTGAGTTGTTCGAGCCCCTGGCAGACGAAACAGGAAAGACAATCACGGTTGAAGGAGAGGGCGTTGTTGCCGGAGACAGCGATATGCTCCGACGTGCTTTCAGTAACCTGCTTTCCAATGCAATCAAGTATTCTCCCGATAACACCTGTACAGCGATACACCTTGAGCGTGACAGTGACTGTGTGAACGTGATGATTACGAATACGATGTCCGGCCAGGTTCCCGCTAATCTGGAACGTTTGTTTGACCGGTTCTATCGCGCAGACTCATCAAGGTTCTACAACACGGAAGGCGCGGGGCTGGGATTATCAATTACAAGGTCGATCATTCATGCTCACGGCGGCGAGCTGTCAGCAGAACAGCAGGGGCGTGAAATTGTGTTCAAAGTGCGCCTGTTAATGGATTAATCCCGTTGTTCAGGAGAAACCTGGAAGGTGACAAAATTGTCATCATTCAGTCACGCGATAAACAGAGGCGGTTTTTTATAATTATTCATAAATCAGGAGCAGCGTGATAACACAATCACCTGGTTCCTGGAGTGATGATTAACCCGCCCTGAGATCAACTGCTTTCTCTGTTATAAGCCATTGATTGTTTGGGTATGTAAACACCGGAGACCCAACCATGAAAAAGATTCTCGTATCATTTGTTGCCATTATGGCTGCCGCTTCATCTGCCATGGCTGCAGAGACAATGAACATGCATGACCAGGTAAATAATGCACAGGCACCTGCCCACCAGATGCAGTCATCTGCTGAAAAAAGTGCAATTCAGGGAGACAGCATGACAATGATGGATATGAGCAGTCACGATCAGGCCGCAATGTCCCATGACATGATGCAAAACAGCAATTCTGCTGCCCACCAGGACATGGCTGAAATGCATAAAAAAATGATGAAAGCTAAACCCGGAGCTACCAACGAAACAGCAAAGTCATTTTCTGAAATGAGCGAGCATGAGAAGGCCGCAGCTGTACATGAGAAGGCGAATAATGGTCAGTCTTCCGTTGTTCACCAGCAGCAGGCTGATAAGCATCGCAGTCAGATCACCCAGAATTAACCCGCAGCTCCACTTGTTAGACCCTCATTTGACGCCGAAGTCACTGGCTTACGCTCCCGTCCGGGAGCGTTTTTTTTCCCATATATCAAACTTTAACTCTGAAGAGGTGGAAGTATCTGACCAACACTGTCACGTAACGCCAGATAACTACAAAAACACCTTTTTCCTCCTGTAAATTGCAGTTCCTGCAAGAACATCAAGGCATAATGTTGGAACAGCGTGTGATACACACTTAGCATCATGTTTTGTATGTGTTTTTTTAAAACTTTACAACTTTAAAGTCTTTTTCAGGTTAAAGGATACAACTTTAATGTCTCTACACAGGTGTCTGAATAAGTGAAAGACTCTGTCTGCACATAATAAGAAAAAATATCATAGTGATGTGTGATACATGAACTGACTCTGACGTGCGTTTCTTAACTCCAGGAATGATATGATAAATCAGTTAAAAATCGCACAGATAAGAGAACGGGAGACACATGGTTATTCCTGAGGTAAAACAGGAGCGGCTCTATCAAAAGATAGCCAATCTCATCATTAAGCTCATCAATGATGGTATTTTTCCGCCGGGAAGCTTCTTACCACCCGAACGTGAGCTGGCGAAGCAACTCGGTGTAAGTCGCGCATCGCTCAGAGAAGCTCTGATTGTGCTGGAGATTTCAGGATGGATCACCATCCAGTCAGGTAATGGTGTGATTGTTGCTGATAAAAAGCATTCCACCAGTGATTATACGATTGAAGAAATCCTCTATTCGCGTGAGTTGGTCGACAGCCATTGTGCGCGTCTTGCTGCTCAGGCCGGGAAAGAAGATCTAATTAGCCAGCTTGAAGCACTGCATCTCAGCATGGAAAAGGCCATTAGCGAAAACAATGTGCATGGTTTTTATTCCCTCGATAAGCAATTCCATCTAACAGTATCAGAAGCCAGCCAGAACCGCGTACTGCTTGATATGTCGCGAATGCTGTGGGAACAGCGCGTTAACATCCCGTATGCCGGACTGGACAAACGTTCCGGCAATCGGGATGTATTAACCAGCATGAATACACAGCATAAAGCGATTGTGGATGCGATCCGCCAGGCTGATGCTGACGGTGCTTACCAAAAATCGCTGGAACATCTGGCCTATGTCAGACAGATCGTGGGTCTTTAATAACACCACGCTATTGGCTCAGAGCGGCTACCGCTGCACGTGCGCCTACGCTGTGCAATTGCTGACAGGCAGCGGTTACGCGTTCGATAAAGTCTGTGTTCTCGCAAAGGTCTCGCCCAAAGATAGTGTCAATTGCTAACAGCGCCCGGACACGTTCTTCTATTGATGGATACTGTTGATAAATAGCCTGATACTGTGCTGACAGCGGATCTATCACCTCAATCGGATGACCTTGTTCATCCACACCGCTGATGTAGCGCATCCAACCGGCGACTCCCAACATCAGATGGCGGGCATCTTCGCCTTTTTTCAGATGGAGTCGAATGGGGTCCAGCAAGCGTTGTGGTAGTTTCTGGCTGCCATCCATCGCAATTTGCCAGGTTCGGTGCTTCAGTGATGGATTAGTAAAGCGCGCAATCAGCAGCTCTGCATAAGCCGCAAGGTCTGTTCCTTCCGGCATCGACAGTGTCGGCGCTTGTTCATTGAGCATCAAAGCACGCGCAGCGTTGCGATACGCCGGGTTGGTCATCGTATCGGCAATCGTTTCATAACCGCCCAGATAACCAAGGTAGGCCAGGAAAGAGTGGCTGCCGTTGAGCATGCGTAACTTCATCATCTCAAATGGCACCACATCTGCTACAAACTGTACGCCCACGCGATCCCAGTCCGGGCGTCCATTGACAAAGTTATCTTCAATCACCCACTGACGGAATGGCTCACAGGCAATGGCACAGGGGTCATCTACCCCAAGCTGTTCTGCGATTTGCGCTAACGTCTCTTCTGTCGCTGCCGGAACGATGCGGTCTACCATCGTGCATGGGAACGTTGCCTGTTCGGCAATCCACTCAGCCAACTGCGGATCGCGCTCGGCGGCTAAACCCAGGACAGCGGTTTTTGCGACGTGGCCATTTTCTCGTACGTTATCGCAGGACAGCACAGTAAAAGCCTTCAATCCCTGCTGACGGCGTAGCGCGAGGGCTTCGACGATATAACCCATTGCTGATTTGGGGGACTGTGGGTGAGCAATGTCGTGCTGGATAAACGGATGATTCAGATCCAGCTCGCCGCTGGCGGCATCTGTGCAATATCCTTTTTCGGTGATGGTCAGCGAAACGATGGCCGTTTCGGGACGTGCCATTGCGTGGATAATGGCTTCACAGCCGTCAAATTCAGGATGCAGCGCTTCTTTCATCGCGCCAATGATTTTAAGCTCTGTCGTTTGTGCTCCGCGCTCGGCAACGGTGTACAGCAGATCCTGCGCCTTCAGGTTTTGAATCAGTGTGGCATCGTTTCCGGGCATCAGGTTGACCTCACAGATACCCCAGTCGCTGTCACTGCTTTCCAGCAAATGATGTGTATAGAGCGCCTGATGAGCGCGGTGAAAAGCGCCGCAACCAAGATGTACGATGCGCGAAACGAGGCGTGAACGATCCCAGCGTGGTCGTGGGGTGGAAATCTGGGCGGTGGCGAGATTCTTGTCCATGACAAACTCCTGTCATTGATGATCTTCTTTGATAATGCGCTATCAAAGACCGGTCCTGACTGAAAGTGAAAAACCGCATGGCAGGGATACCATGCGGCAATGTGGTTACTGATTGAAGAAGGCGCGTTGGATAGCCAGTTCAACGCCGCGTACTTCAGCCAGGCCCTTAAGGCGACCAATAGCGGAATACCCTGGGTTGGTTTTCTTTTTCAGATCATCAAGCATTTGATGACCATGGTCTGGTCGCATGGGGATAAGTGAGGCGTTGCCTTCAGCTTTACGTCGCTGTTCTTCTTCGACTATCGCTTTCACTACGCTGTACATATCGACATCCCCGGAGAGATGTGCCGCCTCATGGAAGGTTTTGGGATTCTCTTCACGTTGTGTGGAACGCAGGTGCGTAAAGTAAATCCGTGGGCCGAACTGTTTGATCATATCAACCAGATCGTTGTCTGCGCGTACGCCGTAAGAGCCTGTACACATCGTAAAACCGTTGGCTGTACTGTTTACGGTGTCCACCATCCACTGCATATCTTCTACAGTAGAAACGATGCGCGGCAGGCCAAGAATTGGGCGCGGTGGATCGTCCGGATGAACCGCCATACGTACACCCACTTCTTCCGCTACCGGAATAATGGCTTTCAGGAACCAGGCGAAATTTTCCCGTAAGGCCGCTTTGTCGATATCTTTATAGGTTGCAAGGTGGCTACGGAATTGGTCCAGCGTATAGCCTTCCTCAGCACCTGGCAGACCTGCAATGATATTTCGCGTCAGCCGAGCTTTGTCCTCTTCGCTCATATTCACAAAACGCTGGTGCGCCTGTGCAATTTCCTCTGCGCTGTAGTCCGCTTCTGCACCGGGACGCTTGAGGATATGCAGTTCAAAGGCGGCAAACTCAATCTGGTCAAAGCGCAGAGCCTTTGAACCGTCGGGTAGCACATATTCCAGGTCGGTACGGGTCCAGTCCAGAACCGGCATGAAGTTGTAGCACACGGTAAAGATGCCGCATTGGGCGAGATTACGCAGCGTCTGCTGGTAATTCTTGATCCACAGATCGTACTGGCCCGTGTGGGTCTTGATGTCTTCATGGATCGGCACGCTTTCCACGACCGACCAGACCAGACCGGCTTTTTCCACGATCGCTTTGCGTTTGAGAATTTCTTCTACGGACCAGACTTCACCGTTTGGAATATGGTGCAGCGCAGTTACCACACCCGTTGCACCGGCTTGACGAACATCGGACAACGACACGGGATCATTCGGGCCATACCAACGCCAGGTTTGTTCCATCGCTTTATCTCCTGGAAAAATTAATGAAAGGTCACATTGATCTTCAGATAGCGTTCCGGGTATTGATCGAGTTCCTTCACGGCGTCAGGCACATCATCAATATTCACCACCTTGCTGACGACATCCGCAGGATTAATGTTCAGCGTAGACAGCATCTGTAACGCTTCTTCGAATTCGCCAGCACTGGTACGTGATCCGCGCAGATCCAACTCTTTAAACGTGATCAGGTTAGTGGGTAACGATGTCTCCTGTTTTGGCCAGCCGGTGAAAGCAATACGACCCGCAAACGAAGCAAGATCCAGCGTTTCGCGAATTGCACTGTTGGCACCAGATGCTTCGACGACAACCTGTGCCATCGTCCCCTGTGTGATATCTTTTATCGCCTCAACAACCTGGGTGTTCGACGGATTGATGACGTAAGGCACGCCCAGCGATTTTGCGTACTGAAGTCGTTCGTCCACGATATCGATCAGAATTGGCGTCGCACCGTAGCGCAATGCGCTCAATGCTGCCATCAGACCAATCGCACCGGCTCCAATAATGGCGATATGCTCCCCGGCCGTCAGTTTGGCGCGATGTAGCGCATGCAGTGCGATAGTCAGTGGTTCAGCCAACGGAGCCATCTCAGTGGCGACGTCATCCGGGATTTTGTGAATCAAATGCGCGGGGTGAGCTACCACCTCCTGCATCGCACCATCAATATGTACGCCAATTACCTTCAGGTTTTCACAGCAATTTGTTCTCCCCACTGAACAGGGGTAGCAATGGCCACAATAAATATAAGGATCAACAATAACGCGGTCACCTTCCTTAATATTTGCTGGCATGCCATTGCCTTGTTTAATAACAATACCAGTGACTTCATGTCCAATAATACGTGGATAGGTCACCAGGGGATTAGTGCCGCGAAATGCACCTATATCAGAGCCACATATTCCAGCAGCATCAACTTTTATTAATACTTCATTATCTTTCTTTTCTGGATAATCAACCCAACGGGTTTCAATTTCACCAGGTTTATTGATGTAGACAGCTTTGACTTTCATTTGTTTTTAATCCTTTATTTTTGACAAATACGAATACCAGACAGCTGGAAACAATCGCAATAGCACCAGCCAGATAGAATGCGTAATCATATTTACCGCTGAACTGAACAATAAATCCGGTGACCAGAGGGCCAATGATTCCGGAGATATTTGCCAGCCCATGCATGGCGCCACCGACGCTACCCACTTTATCTTTGTGTACGACATCCTGAATAACTGCCCAATAAATAGGTCCAGTTAAATACAACAGGAATAACGAGACTGACATCAATCCAACGGCACTGCCGATAGTGGTAACTGTTCCAGAAACCGCCACACAGATTGCCGCTCCAGCCAGGCAAACACCGAGAATGAGACGGCGAGAAAGCAGGGCATTGCCCGTTACCCGATAGATAAAGTCAGAGCATACGCCACCCAATACCATGCCGATTGCACCAATCACCCAGGGGATCACCGTTGCAATGCTGATTTCTTTAATATCAAGGTGTAGCGAGTGGTTCAGATAGCTTGGGAACCAGGTCAGGAAGAAAAAGAGTATGTAGTTATAGCTAAAGAAGGCCAGCGTCGTTGCCCACACCATCGGCTGCTTCATGTAGTAGCCGAGAGAAGGCATCGCTTTACCGTCATCCGCTAAAATAATGTCATCATGGTTTTCAAAATCGACACGTTCTTCCGGGGCGAGGTGTTTACTTTTTGAGGGTTTATCACTGGCAATGAAATACCAAAGTAATACCCAGGCTAAACCAAACAGGAAAATAATACCGAACGCCGGACGCCAGCCTAATGAAAGAGCCAGCAGGCCAACTACCGGGCCGGAAATTGCGCCACCCAACGGCGAGCCAGCGCTGAAAATACCGATGGCAGTGGCAGATTCTTTACGCGAAATCCAGTTATTGATAATTTTATTACCTGCAGCACTGACCGGCCCTTCAGCCATGCCGAATAATACGCGGACAGCCAGCATAGTCCATAAGCCAGTAACCAGACTGGTCATCCCACAAAATACTGACCAGAGTAACGCGGCGACCAGAAATACTGTTTTGGGACCAAATCGGTCACTGGCCCAGCCACCGATAAAGTTAAACAGTGCATAACCAACAAAGAATGCGCTGAATATCATACCCATCTCAGCAGCATTGAATCCTAATTCCTTTTCGATGAGTGGAGCGGTGATCGACAATGCTGAACGATCCATATAGTTAAGCATGTAAACTATAAAAAGAAGAAAAACGATAAGCCATCCCATTGTTTTTCTTTTCATGATATATCCTCTTATTGTGGTCTAGCGGCCTGACCACAATATTTAAAACCTATTTTAAGATCACCATTCTTTTGATGCGAATGTGATCAACATAACGAAAAATTAGTGCTTTAAATAATCACGATCAAATGTGTGTTGGCGTATCTTTATGAATTTTAAGGTTTTTGTTGTGAGCGGTAAAATTTAGGATAAAAGCGAACTTGGTATTCAACACCTATTTTGGATGGATATTGCAATAGCGTCGTACAGGGAGAACGGCGAACGTTCAGCGCAAATCAGGCGGCTACGTACAGTCACAGTGGTATCCCACCCGCTGAGAACAGAAAAATGGCTCATAATGACCTCGTTTTGTAATGATTCATTAACATTTGGGCTACATGTCACAGAATCAACGATGAGACTAAAAGTCGCTTTGACACGCTTTGGGTTACCTTCTAGAGTGGAAAAATACAGATTTTAGATAAGAGACTATCTGTGAAATTAAGATGGTCTCTTATTGCATTTTTTTAGCTAATGGCGACCTTCTTCCGAATATTATGAAGGGGAAAGCCATGTCCGCATGTTCATTCTCAAATCCGATAAAAATCCGCGGTGTAGATGATGTCATTAATTTCATCGATGCCAGGGGAAAAATCAGTGGCAGAGCTGGTGTTATTTGGTGGTTGGCACTAGGCGGCCTTTTTCTTGATGCTTTTTCAAATTCAGCTCTCAGTGCTGGATTAAACCCAATGACCCGCAATTTAAATCTTACTGCGACCGAAGTTGCACTACTTACCTCATTTTCATCCTGGGTCGCCATATTATTTAACCCAATTGGCGGCTGGATAGCCGATCGCTGGGGTCGTGTGCCACCGCTGATCATTGCCAAAATAATGGCGGTGATTGGTGCTTTGTTGGTGATGTCATCCTCCAGTTTTAGCACGATAATCGTGGGTCGCTTCTTTGTTGGCGTCTCTTACGGGATGGACTTTGCTGTGGCAATGGCCATGCTGGCAGAGTTCACGCCTGTGAAACTCAAAAGCCGTCTAAATACCTGGCAGGGTGTCTGGTATGTTGCCGTTTGTTTAAATTTGGTATTAGCGCTGATGTTTTACTCATGGGACGTAGGTGATGCCATCTGGCGTTATTCCATTGCTGTAACGGCGTTATGTGGAATCATCGTTCTGTTTTTCCAGTTCCGTTATTTAGTGGAAAGCCCGGTTTGGCTGGCAAGGAAATCCCGATTACCTGAAGCTATCGTTGCCATGAATAAAATATATGGTGAACAGTTTATTCTGGCGCCGAAAGCAGAACAGAAACCCGTTATTGGTCAGGCTGAAAAAGGCGCAAGAAATGTGCTGTTAATATTCCGTGGCGTCTATTTACCACGTACGATTCTGGCTTCGACCGTTCAAATCTGTCAGTCAATCCAATATTTCGGTGTGGGCTGGTATTTACCGGTTATTAGTGCTGCGATGTTTGGTAAAAATTTTGTTTACGCAACCTTATGTTCACTATTTTTTAACGTTTTCGGTATCGTCGGCGGTTTCTTATCTCCCGCGATTGGCCGCCGTCTGGGATTGCGCCGCTCCTCGGCGATCGGTTTTGCCGTGGCCTTCCTCGTGCTACTCACGCTGGGTCTGTTCAGTGACACTATGCCACTTTGGGCCTCTTTGCTGGTCCCTGCACTGTTTATTCTTTGCCACTCTGGCGGACCTGGTGCAAACGGGAAAAGCCTGTCGTCACTCTCTTTTCGCAGTGAACTGCGGGCTGGCGCGAACGGCGTGGTCGGTGCGCTCGGGGCAATAGGTGCGGCGCTCGGGCTGTTTATTTTCCCGGTATTCCGTGATTTGTATGGCCTGCAAACGACCTTCCTGATCATGTCTGCCGTGCCGCTGTTTGCGAGCATTATCTGTTTTGTTATTCCGTGGGACCCCACTCGCACCACTATTCAGCCGGATAACGAGCCAGGTGCGCCGCAGTTCGAATCACCCCATTCACCTTATCCAGAGTCGATGACCCCAGAATCAAACAGGAGTACGAAATGAGTGAATACGAAGATGTCATTCTGGCTATCGATGAAGGTACATCGGGGACCCGTGCGGCAGTTGTTGCACAAAATAGCCAGGTTCACTGCCTGGAATACCAGCCGCTTCAGGTCAGCAGTCTGCGTCATGGTGTGGTGGAACAAGATGCTGATGAGGTCTTGCAGGCCACTATTGAGGTTTGTCGCAAAGCGATAGCTAACGCGCAATGCAACAAGATGCGCATTGTGGCGCTGGCGATTGCGACCCAACGCTCAACGGCAGTGCTGTGGGATGCGCAAACGGGTAAGGCATTAACTCCGGCGATGGTATGGCAGGATGCGCGTTTCACGGATGAACTGGCCCAGTTAGCCCCTGAATGGGATGCAAAACTGCTGCCACGGATAGGGCGACCGGTTGGGATACGCTCTCCTTATCTTTGGGCGTCGCACCATCTTGCCAATACGCCTGCGGTGGCGAAGGCGTATCAGGCTGGAACGCTGGTCTTTGGTACCGTTGATAGCTGGTTGCTTTGGCATTTGGCGCAGGAGAAAAAAAGTGTCACCACACCGACAAATGCCACCTCCGCTGGCGCGTATTGCCTCAAAGAGCATCACTATCATTTGCCATGGCTACAGACTCTGGGCTTCCCGGCGTCATTGCTGCCTGAATTACATGATGATGCCGATGACTTCGGCACCACTCATGAAGATATTCTGGGGATAAGCGTGCCGATCCTGGCCTGCGCAGGGGATCAGTTTGCAGGGGCTATTGGGCTGGGGTGTACCGAGCGAGGACAGGCTTTTTGTATGCATGGCACTGGCAGCTTTGTTGATTTAATGATGGGGCCAACGGTACCAACCTTGCAAAAGGGCTGTGAAAGTACGCTCACCATGACGGCGCGCCGCCAAAAAGGGCTTTCGCATTTCTCTGTCGAAACCTTTGTCCCCACTACCGGTTCGGCGCTCAACTGGGTGTGCGAAAAACTGCATTGGTTTGACTCACCCGAACAGATCAGCGAACTGGCCGCGCAGGCTAGCGACGCGGGTGGCGTGAGTTTTATTCCGGCGCTAACGGGGCTACGCGTACCCCATCTCCAGCCTCATGCCCGTGCGTCCCTGAACGGTATCTCAATCTCGACCACGCGCTCGCAGGTGGCCTACGCGATTCTGGAAGGGATTGCGCATTCGGTCGCGGCCTGTATTCGCGCAAATGAAGCGGCAACCGGGATCCCCACAAAAGAGTTGGTAGTCGGGGGAGGGTTATCCAATAGCGATACGTTATTGCAAATCCAGGCCGATCTTAGCGGTATTCCCGTGCGGCGAATGGCCGAAACGGCGCGGGCAAGCTTACGTGGCGTTGCGTTTTTGGCTGGTGCCGATGGGCTGCTGTGGGACTCGCTGCCGGATGCCTGCGCCATGCTAAAAACCGCGCGGCTATTTGAGCCGAAAATCAGTCATGACCTTCGCGAACAAAAAATTAACCGCTGGGCGATGCGTATTGCACTCGAAATGGAAGCCGCCGACAGCCTCACCTCAGCTAATCAGGAGCACACTTACTCATGAAGTTTTTCCCTTCGCGAAAGCCCAACAAAACCTGTAGTGAGATGTACGGTGCAGAGCCATTACGTCTTCAGCGCGCTGAACAACTGGATCGACTGGAAAGCGACACCTACGACATTCTGATTGTCGGTGGTGGTGTAACCGGAGCCTACGCGGCGTTGGATGCCAGTCTGCGTGGCTACCGGGTGGCGCTGATTGAGAAAAGTGACTTTGCCTCAGGCACGTCATCAAAGTCATCGAAAATGGTACACGGCGGTCTGCGCTATATCGAACAAGGGAATCTGGGGCTGGTTCGCCACTCTTTACTCGAACGCCAGCGTATGCGGAGGAATGCCCGTCATCTGGTGCAACGGTTACCCTTTTTATTCCCGGTGCTCGATAAAAATGGCGTATTCGACAAGCGGATGTCTGCTGCATTTGAAAGCCTGCTCTGGACCTACGACCTTGCGGGAGGATGGCGGGAAGGCATCCTTCACCAAAAACTTACCCCTGCGGAAGTGCTGTCGCATTGCCCGACGCTCAAAGAAGAACAGCTATCCGGTGGTTTTATGTATTTCGATGCCCGTGTCGACGATGCCCGACTTACGTTGGCATTGGTGCGCACGGCGGCGTTTCATGGCGCGGTGGTGACCAACCATGCGGAAGTCATCGAAACCACGCGCGACCAGCACGGCAAAGTGAATGGGGCCATCGTCTGTGCCGATGGCAGAGAAATTCAGGTCAACGCGCGGGTTGCCATCATGGCGACGGGCGTCTGGCTGCGTGACTGGAATGGGCTGAAAAAAGGTGACGCATCACCGCTGAATATCCGTCCTGCCAAGGGGGTACATGTTGCTATTCCGTGGATGAAGATCCGCAATGATTGCACGGTGACGATCCCGGTTGCCGGGCGCAGCCGCCGCGCGACGATCACCCGTTGGGGCAACGTTTCCTATTTGGGGACCACGGATGAGGATTATCAGGGCGATCTCAATGATGTTCACTGCAATCGCGCTGAATTGGACTTTCTGCTGGAAGGTGCGAATTCGGCATTGAAAACCGATCTCCGCCCGGAAGACGTGGTGGGTAGTATCGCCGGTTGCCGCCCTCTGGTGGGGACGGCGGGAGGCAAGACCGTTGAAATGAAACGTAATCATGAAATCACGGTTGCGGCAGATGGTCTGATTACGATTGTCGGCGGCAAGCTGACGACATCACGTCATATGGCAGAAGAGACCATCGATGCCGCCAGCAAAATACTCGGTCGTAAAAAGGCCTGCTCAACTAAAACCGCCTGGTTGTTGGGGGCGGCGGGCTATGACCCGCAGGCGATTCTGGCATCGGGCGGTTTGTCTGCGCACCTGGGGGAGCGCTACGGGACTGAAGCGCATTTTGTCAGTGACCTTATCCAGTCCAATCCCTTACTGGCAAAGCCAATTGTGGAAGGGCTTCCCTATACCGAAGCTGAAGTGGTGTATGCCGTGCGCCATGAACTCGCCAGCACCATTGATGATGTGTTATCGCGCCGAATTCGTGCCCGTCTGATGGCTCGTGATGCGTCAGCGAATGCTGCGCAACGCGTGGGGGAAATTCTGCAACAAGAGCTTAAGCTTCAGCCTGAACAGGTGGCCCGGCAGGTAGCCAGCTATCAGGCGGCAATTAAACATGAAAAATCAACACTTATGGGGACATCCGAATGATCAGTAAAGAAGCGATTAAACGCGGTTACAACCGTGGAAATTATACTGTAGGTGCACACACGCGCCCGGCATGGGCGACGGATATCAAAAGCAGCGGTGGCGCGAAAGGGATGCAGATTGATCCGGTGGCGATGAGCGAAGCGACGTTTGATCGACTACGGGTCATTGCAGATGAGGTGCTGACATCGGAATCTGATGTGATTACCTGGACCCGTGACTGGTGGGCCGGTTCGATGATTGCGGAAACCCAGGGCGCACCGGCCACGTCAAAAGGGGCGATTGTACGTGTCTCTACGGTAGAACAAATTCAGGATGTGATGCGTCTGGCGAATGCGTTGGCAATCCCGGTCACGGTTTCCGCCGGGCGCAGTAACGTCACTGGTGCCGCATTGCCGTTGCGGGGAGGCATTGTGCTGGACGTTTGCGAACTCAACAAACTTATCGACTTCGATCCACAAAGCCAGATTGTTGACGTTGAAGCCGGCATGTTCGGCGACATTTTTGAACAAACTATCCAAAAAGAGTACGGCATGACGATGGGCCACTGGCCGTCATCGTTTGGTATCAGTACCGTGGGCGGTTGGGTGGCCTGTCGTGGCGCGGGACAGCTGTCGACCCGCTACGGCAAAATTGAAGATATGGTTTATGGGATGGATGTCGTCCTTGCCGATGGCCGCTTAATCACCGTGGGTGGCTATGCGCGTAGCGCAACGGGGCCTGATCTACAGCAGATGTTTATTGGTTCTGAAGGCACATTGGGTGTGATTGTCCGTGTGCGTTTGAAGCTTCATCGCCTGCCGGATTATGGCCGCGCCATCGCCTGGGGTTTTTCCAGCTTCGCCAGTGGACTGGAGGCATGTCGCGAAATCTTACAGCATGGGGCGAATCCGGCGGCACTGCGTTTGTACGATAACCTGGAAAGCGGCGTGCAGTTTGGTCTGCCAGAGACCAATGTCCTGTTGATTGCGGATGAGGGGGAGCCTGAGATTGTCGATGCAGTAATGGCTATCAGCGAACGTGTGTGCCAACGCGGCGGACAACAACTCGACGGCGAGGCTATTTTTGAACGCTGGCTGGACACCCGATATCTGACCGGAAAAAGTGCTGAAGGCTTTAAAAAGAGCCCGGGTCTGGTGGCGGATACGCTGGAAATGGTGGGACGTTGGCGCGATCTTAGCGACGTGTATGATGATGTGGTGGCCGCTATTAACGCCGTACCCGGCACGCTGGCCGGTTCGGCGCATCAGTCTCACGCCTATATCGACGGCGCATGCCTCTATTTCTCATTGCGCGGTGATGTGGCGATTGAGCAACGTGCGGCCTGGTATCGTGCGGCATGGGATGCAGCGAATGCGGTGCTAATTAAGCACAACACCTCCCTTAGCCACCATCATGGTGTTGGTCTCCTGCGTTCGCCCTATATGCAGGCTTCTTTAGGCGAATCGCTTTCCGTTCTGGCGGATATCAAATACGCGCTGGATCCGAAAAACATTCTTAACCCAGGCAAACTGGGGTTAAGCGTCGATCTTCCTTCACATCAGGCAGGTCAGTAATGATCAAAAATCTTGGCGTGCTCCTGGCACGCCAGCCCGTCATTATGGCGATTTACGGTATTGAGCAATTGAAAACCGCGCTGTCCAGCAAGGCGGAAGTCTGCATTATTGCCAATATTGACCTGATTAAGCTCCATCCGGTGATAGAACTGCTGTCGCAGGCGGGGAAGTACGTCATCGTGAATATCGACAGCTGCAATGGGCTGTCCCAGGATAAGGGCGGCATTGATTATGTGGCCGAAACAGGAGCGATGGGGTTGCTCTCGACGCGTTTGCAAACCGTACAGCGAGCGAAAAAGTGTGGACTGGTGACGATGCAGAAAATCTTTGTCACCGACCGTTCTACCTGGCTACGCAGCCTGAAAGCCGTAGAACAAAGCGAACCCGATTACGTGCAACTGATGCCCGCGCAGATGTTGCCGCTACTCTCACAGGCTGACCGTAATGTGTTGCCGCCAATAGTGGCATCAGGCTTCGTCTGTAACGAGGAACATGCTCAAACGGCGCTGTTACACGGCGCGATAGCCGTTTCGAGCAGTGATAGCGCGTTATGGGATATAGACCTTCACCGTTAGAACACCGGGAGCCCGACCATGGAGAATTCACAACTTTTTGTTATTGCACATTATTTTTCTCGTAAGGGAATGGGGGACAAGGTCAATGATGCGCTCAGACTGCTTGCCCAGGCCTCGCGTCAGGAGCCTGAAAACATCACCTATGAGTTTTTCCGTTCTACGGAAGACGGCGATCGCTTTGTGATTATTGAAACCTATCGTTGTCCTGAGGGTCTCGAACTTCATCGACAAACGGAGCATTTTCAACGTATTGGCGTTGGGATTATCAACCCGTTGCTTGAGCGTAAAGAGGTGAAAAGCTTTCTCACTCATGCCGATACACCGCGTAGTTAAAAGCTGGCCATTTTTACTACCAGGAGTACATCAATGAACAATGTCATGAAGGATTTTACGTTTTCAACTGTACCGGAAATTATCGTCGAGTGGGCGGGAGCATCACGAGCAGGGGAGATTATTCAGCCGCGATTTAGCGCGCGTCGCGTGTTGTTGGTGACCGACCCCGGACTGGTCAAAGCAGGGATTCTGCCGCCTGTTTTGCATAGCCTGCAAGAGGCAGGGTTTCAGGTGACGGTCTATGATCGGGTCCAACCCGATCCGCAGGAACGTCTTGTCCGGGAAGCCTTACAGGTTGCTCGTGATGACCATTGCGACATGGTCATTGGTCTGGGCGGCGGCTCCTCGCTGGATGTCGCGAAGCTGGTGGCCGTGTTAATCAACTCTGAGCAAGATCTGCAGGCGCTTTACGGTATTGGCAAAGTTTCCGGGCAGCGTCTGCCGCTGATTAACATCCCTACCACGGCAGGGACGGGCTCAGAAGTCACTAATATTTCGATTTTGACGACCAATGATGACAGCAAAATGGGGATTGTCGCACCACAGCTATATGGCGATTTGGTGCTGCTGGATGCGCAATTGACGCTTGGACTTCCTCCGGTTCATACGGCGGCGGCTGGCATCGACGCGATGGTGCATGCCATTGAGGCTTATACCGGTAAACATAAGAAGAACCCCATTTCGGATGCGCTGGCGCGGGAAGCATTACGCTTAATTAGCCGCCATCTGGTGACTGCCTGCCGTGATGGGAACAACCGTGAAGCGCGAGAAAATGTTCTGCTGGGCGCGATGCTGGCAGGCCAGGCTTTTGCCAATTCCCCAGTGGCCGCAGTGCATGCGCTGGCTTATCCCCTTGGCGCACGACACCATATTCCACATGGGTTGTCGAATGCGTTGATGCTGATTCCGGTGCTGCAGTTTAATGCGCCAGTCGCTGCGCCGTACTATGCCGAGCTGGCTGCTGTTATTGGCGAGGAGGTGTCGGGGAATATGGAGAAAGATGCCGCGATATTTATTGCTGCGATGGTACGCATTATTGCTGAATCGGGTGCACCGAAAAAGCTGCGCGATGTCGATATACCTGCTGAAACGCTGGCGATATTGGCTCAGGATGCCATGCAGCAGACTCGTCTTCTGGATAACAATCCTGTTCTGCTCACGGCAGATGATGCGTTGCGGCTATACCAACACGCGTTTTAAACAGAACACTCGCCAAAAGCTTGTCCGGCGAGTGGATTGCCGGACACTGTTTTGCCCGATGACATAGCGAGAACAACCGAATAGACATATCGAATCCAGGTGTTAGTATTCAATAGATAGCAGTTATGAGTATGCGTGTTTCATTTCCGGCCAGGAACGCTGATGATGACAACATTACTACCCGATTTCACAGCATTTTCGTCATTCACTTCCTTCGCGGTATGCGTTGCTATAACGCCTGTCCGCTCTTTGGCCATCGTTTATCATTCCTTCTCATCCCGGATGGAATCTCTCACTGAATAGCAGTTCAGTGGGTTTTGTGACACGCATCGTTTGATAACAGGGATTACGGCGGGTCGAATATGGATAAGATTAAGCGTCATCTGGTGTGGTGGGGCGCGGGTATTGTGGTGGTGGTTGCTGCAATAGCATGGTGGATGTTGCGTCCTGCGGGGATACCGGAAGGGTTTGCCGCCAGCAACGGCAGAATTGAAGCCACTGAAGTGGATATTGCCACCAAAATTGCCGGACGTATTGATACGATCCTCGTATCGGAAGGGCAGTTCGTTCGTCAGGGCGAGGTGCTGGCGAAAATGGATACCCGCGTGCTGCACGAGCAGCGGCTGGAAGCGGTCGCGCAAATCAAAGAAGCGGAAAGTGCAGTTGCGGCGGCACGGGCGTTGCTGGAACAACGGCAAAGTGAAATGCGCGCCGCGCAGTCGGTGGTAAAACAGCGCGAGGCGGAACTGCAGTCGGTCTCTAAACGTCACGTGCGCTCCCGTTCGCTATCCCAGCGTGGGGCCGTGTCTGAGCAACAGCTGGATGACGACAGGGCTGCGGCGGAAAGCGCGCGCGCGGCGCTGGAATCCGCCAAGGCGCAGGTCTCTGCGGCAAAAGCCGCAATTGAAGCCGCCCGTACCAGCATTATTCAGGCGCAAACCCGCGTAGAAGCCGCGCAGGCCACCGAACGTCGTATTGCCGCTGATATTGATGACAGCGAGCTGAAAGCCCCGCGCGATGGTCGCGTGCAGTACCGTGTCGCCGAACCGGGCGAGGTGCTTTCCGCGGGCGGGCGCGTGCTGAATATGGTCGATCTCAGCGATGTCTACATGACATTCTTCTTGCCGACCGAACAGGCTGGCCTGCTGAAGATTGGCGGTGAAGCGCGACTGGTGCTGGATGCCGCACCGGATCTGCGTATTCCGGCGACCATCAGCTTTGTGGCTAGCGTCGCGCAGTTCACGCCGAAAACGGTTGAAACCAGCGATGAACGGCTGAAGCTGATGTTTCGCGTCAAAGCGCGTATTCCACCAGAGCTGTTGCAGCAGCATCTGGAGTACGTGAAAACCGGTCTGCCGGGCATGGCCTGGGTGCGTCTGGATGAAAATCGCCCCTGGCCTGACGACCTGGTGGTGAGGTTGCCGCAATGACGCATCTGGCGCTGGTTCCCGTTCCTCCCGTGGCGCACCTTGACGGCGTGAGTCAGCATTACGGGAAAACGGTAGCGCTGAACAACATCACGCTGGATATCCCCGCCCGCTGTATGGTGGGGCTGATTGGCCCGGATGGCGTCGGAAAATCGAGCCTGCTGTCGCTTATTTCCGGTGCGCGGGTGATTGAACACGGCAACGTGATGGTGCTGGGCGGCGATATGCGCGACCCAAAACATCGCCGGGATGTCTGCCCGCGTATTGCCTGGATGCCGCAAGGGCTGGGTAAAAACCTGTACCACACGCTGTCGGTGTATGAGAACGTCGACTTCTTTGCCCGGCTGTTTGGTCATGACAAAGCGGAACGCGAAGCGCGGATTACCGAGCTACTGAATAGCACCGGACTGGCGCCGTTTCGCGATCGTCCTGCCGGGAAACTCTCGGGTGGGATGAAGCAAAAGCTGGGGCTGTGCTGCGCGTTAATCCACGACCCGGAATTGCTCATTCTTGATGAACCCACCACCGGGGTAGACCCGCTGTCCCGCGCCCAGTTCTGGGATCTGATTAACAGCATTCGCCAGCGTCAGACCAATATGAGCGTGCTGGTCGCCACCGCCTATATGGAAGAAGCCGAGCGCTTTGACTGGCTGGTGGCGATGAACGCGGGTGAGGTATTGGCCACCGGCAGCGCCCAGCAGCTACGAGAACAAACCAACAGCGCCACGCTGGAGCAGGCGTTTATTGCGTTGTTACCTGAAGCGCAGCGTCAGGCGCACAAACCGGTGGTGATCCCGCCGTATCACGCTGAGCAGGAAGAGATTGCCATTGAGGCGAAAGATCTGACCATGCGCTTCGGCAAGTTTGTCGCCGTTGACCACGTTAACTTTCGTATTCCCCGCGGGGAGATCTTCGGCTTTCTCGGCTCCAACGGCTGCGGTAAATCCACCACCATGAAGATGCTCACCGGTCTGCTGCCCGCAAGCGAAGGTGAGGCGTGGCTGTTTGGGCAAGCGGTTGACCCGAAGAATATCGATACCCGCCGCCGGGTAGGCTATATGTCGCAGGCGTTTTCGCTCTACAGCGAGCTGACCGTGCGGCAAAACCTTGAGCTACACGCGCGACTGTTCCATATCCCCGAAGCGGAAATCCCCGGGCGGGTACAAGAGATGAGCGAGCGCTTTTCGCTGACCGATGTCGAAGACACGTTGCCCGGTGCGCTGCCGTTGGGGATCCGTCAACGCCTGTCGCTGGCGGTGGCGGTGATCCATCGCCCTGAAATGTTGATTCTTGATGAGCCGACCTCCGGGGTCGATCCGGTGGCAAGGGACATGTTCTGGCAACTGATGGTTGATCTGTCGCGTCAGGATAAAGTCACCATTTTTATCTCCACCCACTTTATGAACGAAGCGGAGCGCTGCGACCGTATGTCGCTGATGCACGCCGGAAAAGTACTCGCCAGCGGCACGCCGCAGGAGCTGGTGAAACAGCGTGGTGCCGCCAGCCTGGAAGAGGCTTTTATCTCCTGGCTACAGGAAGCAGCAGGCCCGGCGCCGGAAGCGACGCTTTCGCAAGCGACTGCTCCGCTGGTGCATGAAAACAGTCAGCCGCCGCGGCAGGGCTTTAGCCTGCGGCGCTTGTTCAGCTACAGCCGCCGTGAAGCTCTGGAGCTGCGGCGGGACCCGGTGCGTTCAACGCTGGCGCTGATGGGGACGGTGATCCTGATGCTGATCATGGGCTACGGCATCAGCATGGACGTGGAAAATCTGCGTTTTTCGGTGCTCGATCGTGACCAGACCGTCAGCAGCCAGGCGTGGACGCTGAATCTGGCGGGATCGCGCTATTTTATTGAGCAGCCGCCGCTCACCAGTTATGACGAGCTGGACAAGCGAATGCGTTCGGGCGAAGTGGCGGTAGCAATAGAGATCCCGCCAAACTTTGGCCGCGATATCGCGCGTGGCACGCCGGTGAAGATTGGCGTCTGGGTCGATGGCGCAATGCCGAGCCGCGCTGAAACGGTCAGAGGTTACGTGCAGGCGATGCACCAGACCTGGCTGCAGGATGTGATGGCGCGTCAGCCCAATGCCAGTGGGCAAAACGGGCTGATGACCATTGAAACCCGTTATCGTTACAACCCGGATGTGAAGAGCCTGCCGGCGATTGTTCCGGCGGTGATCCCGCTGTTGTTGATGATGATCCCTTCCATGCTCAGCGCACTCAGCGTAGTGCGCGAGAAAGAGCTCGGATCGATTATCAACCTGTACGTCACGCCCACGACCCGCAGTGAGTTTTTGCTCGGCAAACAGTTGCCTTACATCGTGCTGGGCATGCTGAACTTTCTGCTGCTGTGCGCGCTGTCGGTGTTTGTGTTCGGCGTGCCGCATAAGGGCAGCTTTATGACCCTGACGCTGGCCGCGCTGCTGTACGTCACCATTGCCACCGGGCTGGGGCTGTTAATCTCCACGTTTATGAAAAGCCAGATCGCGGCCATTTTTGGTACGGCGATTATTACGCTTATCCCGGCGACGCAGTTTTCCGGGATGATCGATCCGGTCGCCTCGCTCGAAGGGCCGGGCCGCTGGATTGGCGAAATCTACCCGACCAGTCATTTTTTGACCATTGCGCGTGGAACGTTCTCTAAAGCGTTGGATCTGACGGATCTCTGGCAGCTGTTTATGCCGCTGGCAATCGCCATTCCGGTGGTGATCGGTCTGAGCGTATTACTGCTGAAAAAACAGGAGGGGTGATGCGCCGATTACGCAATATTTATAACCTCGGCATCAAAGAGTTACGCAGCCTGCTGGGCGACAAAGCGATGCTGACGCTGATCGTCTTTGCCTTCACGATTTCGGTTTATTCTTCCGCGACCGTCCTGCCGGGTTCGCTGCATCTGGCGCCGATTGCTATTGCCGATATGGACCAGTCACAGCTGTCGAACCGGATTGTGAACAGCTTTTATCGCCCGTGGTTTTTACCGCCGGAGATGATCACCGCCGATGAGATGGATGCCGGGCTGGATGCCGGACGCTACACCTTCGCCGTGAACATTCCGCCTGATTTTCAGCGCGATGTGCTGGCAGGAAGACAGCCGGATATTCAGGTTAACGTCGATGCCACGCGGATGAGCCAGGCCTTTACCGGCAACAGTTATATCCAGAATATCATCAGCGGCGAAGTGAACAGCTTTGTGGCGCGTTACCGTGACAACAGTGAGCCGCCGGTGGCGCTGGAAATGCGCATGCGCTTTAACCCCAATCTGGAACCTGCCCGTTTTGGCGCGGTGATGGCAATCATCAACAACATTACCATGCTGGCGATTGTGCTTACCGGCTCGGCGCTAATTCGCGAACGTGAGCACGGGACCATTGAGCATCTGCTGGTGATGCCGGTAACGCCGTTTGAGATCATGATGGCAAAAATCTGGTCGATGGGGCTGGTGGTGCTGGTGGTTTCCGGTCTGTCGCTGATGCTGATGGTAAAAGGTGTGCTTGGCGTACCCATTGAAGGTTCGATACCGCTGTTTATGCTGGGCGTGGCGCTGAGCCTGTTCGCGACCACCTCGATCGGTATTTTTATGGGCACGCTGGCGCGCTCCATGCCGCAACTGGGATTGCTGATGATTCTGGTGCTGTTGCCGTTACAGATGCTCTCCGGCGGCTCTACGCCGCGTGAAAGCATGCCGCAGGCCGTACAGGACATCATGCTGACGATGCCGACCACCCACTTTGTCAGCCTGGCGCAGGCGATTCTTTATCGTGGCGCAGGGTTCGGCATCGTCTGGCCGCAGTTTCTGACGTTGCTGGCGATTGGCAGTGCGTTCTTCCTGATAGCGCTGCTGCGCTTTAGAAAGACGATTGGCACGATGGCGTGAACATTATTGCCGGATGGCGGCTACGCCTTATCCGGCCTACAAACGAGAACGGGTGTAGGCCGGGCAAGCGAAGCGCCCCCGGCAACGAAACAGGTAATTACTCTTCTTTCGGCAGGCACTGCAAATGACCGTGG
Organism: Citrobacter sp. MGH100; assembly: GCF_001034465.1. Classification (NCBI taxonomy): domain Bacteria; kingdom Pseudomonadati; phylum Pseudomonadota; class Gammaproteobacteria; order Enterobacterales; family Enterobacteriaceae; genus Citrobacter; species Citrobacter sp. MGH100. Next base: position 166,709 of record NZ_KQ089802.1, on the reverse strand, counting down.
CGCACTCCGCGCTGGGAAATCACATCATCGGCAAAATGCTGAACATCGCCCATGTCGCCTTTTAGTACGGCGATTTCCAGGCAGTCGTCATGGTTGATGTGAACGTGTAGCGTAGCGACCGATAAATCATGGTGATGGTGCTGCGTCGAAACAATGCGGCTGGCCAAATCACGCTTCTCATGTTCATAAACATACGAGAGTACCGCGAAGCCCTGAGTGCCATGCTCCTGGGTCGTTTCCTGCGCCAGCGCACCACGCAAAATATCGCGAATCGCTTCAGAACGGTTGTTGTAACCACGGCGCTGGCTCAGGCTATCCAGCGTTTCCAGTAAATCGTCATCGAGAGTAATGGTGACTCGTTGCATCTGCAGTTAACCTTTCATGTCGCGCGTCGGCGCACAGGGAATGCGGGAGTTACAGCCTCTGCACGGCGTCGGCTGTCAGGGTAAATGGCGTTGGCGTGCACACGGCCAGACTCAGGGTTTCGAGCTGGCACTGGCTAACGGAGAGCGAGGATGTCAGTGTAGTGCTATCGACGCTGACAATTTGCCAGGCGCTGCCGCCACGCTGCTTAACGATGGCTTCTTTGCGCGTCCAGATGCGCCAGAAAGCCGCCAGTTGGTGTTCCGGATGTTCTGCTTCGATTTCGGCATGTTCCCCAAGACTGAACACCGTATTCGCCAGCGTCTTCCAGTTTTCGCGCGGGCGCACGACTTCAATATCGCAGCCCACTTCCCCTTCGTCGCTAAGCAGCAGAGCAATGTCATCACCGCTGTGGCTAAGATTGAACCACAGCGGCGTGTCGGCTGAAAAGGCCGGTTTTCCTTGCTCGCCGTAGACGATATCAGGCAATGGGGAAAGGGCATGGGAAAGCAGCACGCGGCCAGCCAACCAGCGTGCGCGGCGAGCACCCTGCGGTGCCTGCTCATAGAGCGCATGAGGCAGCACGCCGGTGCTTAAATCAGAAACTTTCCCTAGAACGATCCGGTACATATCACGGCCAACGTTTGATGATGATAGAAGTATTGATGCCGCCAAACGCAAAGTTATTGCTCTGCAAAAACTCGCAATCAATCTTGCGGGCTTCACCCATAATGTAATCCAGCGCGCCACAATTGGCATCTGGCTGACTCAAATTCAGCGTAGGCGCAAACCAGCCTTCACGCATCATTTGCAGACTCATCCAGGCCTCCAGTGCGCCACAAGCGCCAAGGGTATGCCCAAAATAGCTTTTAAGCGAGGATAGCGGCACATTATCACCATAAATTGCGGCAGTCGCCTGACTTTCTGCAATATCGCCACGATCGGTAGCGGTACCGTGCGCTGAAATATAGCCGATATCCCGGGCGCTAATACCGGCCATGCTCAGCGATTTTTCCATGCAAATCTGCATTGTCTCACGCTGTGGCTGGGTGATATGGGCAGCATCGCAGTTAGTGGCAAAGCCGACGATTTCACCGTAAATCGTTGCTCCGCGCGCTTTAGCGTGTTCCAACTCTTCCAGCACCAGCGTACCAGCACCTTCCCCGATGACCAGACCATCGCGTTTTTCATCGAATGGGGAGGGGGTGGTTTTCGGTTCGTCGTTGCGCTGGCTGGTGGCGAACAGCGTATCAAATACGGCGGCTTCGGAAGGGCACAGTTCTTCTGCACCGCCGGCAACCATCACCGTTTGATAACCGTGTCGGATGGCTTCCCATGCGTAACCAATTGCCTGGCTACCGGAGGTGCAGGCGCTGGATGTCGGGATGACTCGCCCACGCAGGCCGAAAAACAATCCGGTGTTAACAGCCGTGGTGTGCGGCATCATTTGCACGTAGGTCGTGCCGGTGATGTTATTGGTGTGCTTCTCGGTCAGCATGGTCGCGAACTCACTCACCGGCCCGGTGCTGCCTGTGGAGGAACCGTATGCTATTCCGGTTTCACCGTTGGTCAGTACCCGATCGCCAATCAGTCCGGCTTGTTCTAACGCCAGTTCTGATGCGCGAGTGGACATCAGCGACACGCGACCCATGGCGCGAATGCGCTTGCGGGTATAGTGTTCCGGCAGAGTGAAGTTATCGATCGGCGCACCCAACAGCGTGTGCAGTCCGTCATAAACCTGCCACTCCGGCATTTTGCGTACCGCATTTTCATACGCCAATAGCCTGGCTGAGACATCCTGCCAGTTTTCGCCAAAGGCGGTGACGCCGCCCATGCCTGTAATCACGACACGACGTGTCATAACATCCCTCCATTGATGGAAATCACCTGGCGAGTGACATAGCCCGCCACATCCGACATTAAATAACTGGCAAGCCCGGCCACTTCTTCAGCCTGACCTATCCGTTTCATGGGGATCATCGACATCGCCTCTTTCAATGCGGCTTCTTCCATCTCGATCATCCCGGTATCAATCAGTCCTGGTGCAATACAGTTTACGGTAATTTTGCGTTTTGCCAGTTCGATGGCCAGCGCTTTGGTGGCGCCAATAATACCGGCTTTTGCTGCACTGTAATTAACCTGACCGCGGTTGCCCATCACGCCGGATACCGAAGACAGTGTGATGATACGACCCCCCTGGCGTGCGCTAATCATCGGCATAATGCACGGATGAATGACGTTGTAAAAGCTGTCGAGGTTGGTGTGGATCACCGCATCCCAGTCGTTATCGCTGAGCGCAGGGAAGGCGGCATCACGCGTTACCCCGGCGTTGCTGACAATGCCGTACCATGCGCCGTTAACCTCAATATCGTGCTCCAGTACTTCACGGCATTGCTCGCGATTGGCAACGTCAAACGTCAACAGACGCCCTGCGCCGCCAGCGGCGAGGATAGCCTCCAGCGTGTCTTGTGCACCTTGTGCATCGCGATGATAGTGCACGCCGACCACAAAGCCGTCTGCCGCCAGTTGTCTGGCGATGGCGCGACCGATACCTTTGCTGGCACCCGTAACTAAAACTGAACGACTCATGTGGACGCTCCTTGTTGAAATAGCGTGTTAATTTCTTCTGTTGTCGGCTGGAAGGTGTTGACGCGACCGGTTGCCAGCGTCTTGTTGTCTGCCTGAATGACGCATTCAAAGCTACCGAATCGTGCATCCTGCATCAGCAATTTGACATGGATGCTCAGCCGCTTCCCGGCAGGCAGAACACCCGCAGCACAGACTAACTCGCGTGCGCCCAGCACCATACCTAATGCAATACTCGCCTGACCGTGTTGCTGGCGGTGCCAGCCAGACCAGACGCCAATGGTCTGCGCCATTAATTCCAGTGCGAACCAGCCGGGCAGATTGCCATCGGGGTCGAGGAAAGGGGCCAGTACGCTGTTTGCCGATACCGTCACGTGGCAGGTGGCGGTTTCGTCCGCCACACTGACGACCTCTTCAAGGAGCAGCATCGGCGCGTCATGCGGTAAATAATCGCCCGGTGATAAATAGTGGCTCATGAGATTCTCCCGAGCAGGATGCTGGCATTATTACCGCCGAAGGCGAACGAGTTAGATAAGATTACCGGGCGAGTCAGCGGCTGCGGTTGTTCAATGATGCCGCAGGGTGGCAATGTTTCATCGCGCGGCGACTGGCTAAAATCCTGCGGTGGCAGGGGCAGGTTGCGTTGCAGAATCAGCATACTGATTGCTGCTTCGGTGATCCCGGCCGCGCCCAGCGTGTGCCCGGTCAGGTGTTTGGTTGAACTGCATGGGACCGTGTCGCCAAATAGCGTGCTTACGACGTTGGACTCAATCTGATCGTTGAGCGGAGTGGCCGTTCCGTGCAGATTGATATAGCCCACGTGTTCCGGTGTCATTCTTGCGTCGTTAAGTGCCTGGCCTATGGCGCGAATGGCACCTTCTCCCTGCGGGTGGGGAGCCGAAATATGGTATGCATCGCTGGATTCGCCGACGCCCAGCAGCGCAATGGGCTGTGGCTCGCGGGTTAATACCATCAAGGCGGCGCCTTCGCCGATGGTGATCCCACTGCGGTCGCGGCCAAACGGCTGACATCGCGTTGGGGAGAGCGATTCCAGACTGTGGAAACCGTTGATGGGCATCCGACTTAGCGTATCTGCACCGCCGACAATGGCAATATCCACCAGACCAGATTCGATTAAGCGACGCCCGCTCATGATAGCCCGTGCACTGGACGAGCAGGCGGTTGAGAGCGTAAAGGCCGGGCCATCCAGCGCCAGCCAGTGGCTAAGAAAACGCGACGGATCGCCCAGTTCCTGCTGCGGGTAGCGCCAGTCGGTGCTCTCTTTGTCGTTGAGCATCAGATCAACGTGAACGTCACCTTCATTCAGACCGGAGGTGCTGGTGCCGAGAACGACAGCAATACGATCGCGGCCAAACCGGGCGATAGCGTCGTCTACCTGTGGCTGGATTTGTGCCAGTGCAGCCAGCAGTAGCTGGTTATTGCGCGAACGATGTGCGCTAAATTGCTGAGGGATCGCGGGCAGATCACCGTCTACACCTGCTAATACGGCGGGTGGATGTCCTTGTAGCCAGTTCGCGCGCGGACGCATTCCCGGCGCTATGCCACGTGTGAGGTTGGCGGCGATTTCATCGGTGTTATTGCCCAACGCGTTAATCATGCCAACGGCAGAAATGTAGATCATCTCAGTCACCCAGGTATTGAATGGTGATGTGGTATTTAAATACGTGCTGCTCAATGCTGATCGGTTCGCGTTTTCCTTTGCGATTCAGATACGTGATTTCCGTGACCAGTTTGCCGCGGCTATTGCGCAGTTCACGTGTATCGCCCGTATCGACGAGCGTCCAGCCTTGAGGTAATTGCGGTTGCCAGGCGCTAATTGGCCAATGACTAAGCATCACGTCAGCCAGCACCTGGCTTGCGGGCGGCAGTTGCGGAACGATGATCGATTGTTCGGTGTGCAATCCTTTTTCATCGTAAGTCACGAGGAACAGGCGAATGCCAACTGATGACAACCCGGCCAGTGTGATTTTCTTATCATCAGCATTAAGCATGACCAACAGCGACTGCGTTTTGCCGTTAAAACTTCCGGTCAGCAGCTGTTGTGAATTCACCGCGGGAGAAATCCCCGGAGCAGGTAGCGTCACACGTGTTCCCGGCTCTAACCAGGCTTGCGGGCGGCCTTGCTGTTCCGGCTGTGTGTGGCTGCAACCGGCAAGAATCAGTGCGGCGAGCGCTATCATTAACGGCCTGATAAGGCGAATCCGCCACCCGGCAAAAAATGTCGATAACATCATCTTTTTTTCTTCTCTCTTTTCGTTGGCATCGCCAGCGGTGACAGCAAAAATGCAGTGAAAATACCGCTCACCAATACAATGCCAAAACTGCTGATTGCCTGAGTGGCACTAAAGACCAGCATGCCGAGCGTCAGGAGCGTAGTCATCATCGCCAGTGTGATAGCCAGTAGCGACGTCAGTGGCGTACCGCGTGGATTACTGAAAAACAGCGTGTAGTTAATGCCAATCCCCAGCACCAGCACCAGTGCCAGCAGCGAGAACAGGTTGAGCGCGTGCCCACTCAGAGCCAGTACCGCCAGACCACAACCTAAAGACAGCACCGAGGGGACCAGGCTAATAAAGCCTTTACGCCAGCCAAGTCGAATGACGGCGCCACTGGCAATTACTGCCAGCGCAACGCATAGCAAGCCCGTCAGAATATGGCGATACAGCGCAAACAGAGTGTCAAAGCTGCTCTTACGATCCACCCACGTAACGCCGGAATATTTTGTGCTGAGCGTGTTTAAAGCATCACTTTGTTTCACTCCTTCAACGGGAACCAGCACGCTGCTTTCACCGTCTGCCAGCGACAGCCACAGTAAGCGCCAGCCTTCACTGGCCGGGCTGGAAAGCCAGGCATCGACGGTGACCGGCATAGCGCTAAGATCGGGTTTCACCGTTGTCAGCCCGGCGCTGTTTAAGGCTTTTGTGACGGCGGGCGCGGCATCTTTTAACAGGGTGAGATCCTGCTGCTGCCGGGCGAGCGAATTTAACGGAATAGTGCGATATCCGCTGAGTAATCCGTCTTTTTTTGCCTCTTCCAGCGCGGGAGTAAAGGCTTCCAGTCGCTCCAGCGTTTGTTGAGCGGATTTGCCGTACACGACAAACCACTTCTGGTCGACGCTTTGCCCGGTCAGGGCGGTAATTGCTTTTTCCTGAGCGAGAATGTCCTGCGGCAGCGCCTGTAACTGGGAGATATCATCGTCTACGCGTAGCGTTGCCATGCCTGCCAACGAGAACAACGCGAGCGCCACCGGTAGGCCAACGGATAATTTCTTATTCCGCCGCCAGGCGGCAAGCCAGCGTAGCATGAGTACCATTGCCGGAACCGGGCGCACCGGCAACCTGTGACACAACCATGGGTGCCAGAAAATGACCGTCAGGCACGAGGCACTCAGACCCACCGCCGCGAATACCGCCATCTGGCGAATACCGGGGAAGGGGGCCAGCATCATAATCAGATAAGCCGCCACGGTAGTGAGCAGTGCCAGGAGCAGGGCATTGCGTACTTTGGCAAGGCTTTGCCATGGCGATGTTTCTGCACCGTGCACCATCCGCTCGGTCAAATAGTAGAGCGTATAATCGGCGGAAATACCGATGATGCTCATGCTCATCACCAGCGTCATCAGATGGAGTTCGCCAAAAATCAGCAACGTGACGACGGTTCCCGCCAGCGCGCCAATACCAATTGAAATCAGGCACATCAGCAGCGGACGCAGCGAACGAAACACGGCCACGATGAGCAGGATCACCCCGATCACGGTCGCTATGCCTAGGGTCGAGATATCCTGTTTCGCCTGCTGGCTGGCGTAATCGCTGTAGAACAGCGTTCCGCGAGACAGTAATTGTGCCTGCGGATAGTGGGCTTTGAACTCACCTTCCAGCGTATTCAGCGTGGTGACCAATTGGTGCGTCTGTTGCATATCAAACGATGAGCCGGTCAGCTCGCCATGTAACAGATACCAGTAGTTGCTTTGCTCGTCCTGAGTGACCAGCCAGCCGTCCATCAGGCGTAAACGCTGGCCATTTTTGGCCATGGCCAACTGCGAGCCGCGCATCAGCATGAGGGGATCGTTTTGCAACTCTTTGCCGCTGACACCGGAGAATGCGGAGTAAAGCTGGGACAGGATCCACTGGGCCTGGGCTTCGCCGCCGTTTTGCAGACGAGCGCGGGTATCGTTATCTATCAGGCCGTTACGGTGTTTCCAGAAGAAAGCCCCCCATGCCTGCTGGCTGTCGGTGTCCATCGGGCCTTTCACCTGGGCCAGCGCGTGCGATTTTTGCAGCAGCGTCAGCCAGTCTTGCGCCGCCGACGGGTCCGGTTGCTTACCGGGACTCACCAGCCAGACCAGTTGCCGGTCGAGGCGCTGCATAAAGCCTTCGTTCAGGCTCGGGGGAATGTCGCCCATTGCCTGTTTTGGCAGCATGGCCAGCACGCTGCTATTGAGCCTGGCCTGCGGGAGTAGCGTCAACAAGACGCCCAGCATAATCAGGCAGGCGAGCCCCCATAACAGCGCGGGACGTTTACTGGGCGGCAAAGCGTTGGCGTTCATCATCGGTCAGTTGCGCTGGCGTCAGTTGGTGTTGGGAAAGCGCGATATCGGTGCGATCGCCCTGCTTGTCATTGAGCTGAATGCTCTCCAGGTAGGTCTTGCCGGCTAAATCAATCGTCGCGAAAATCTTATCCAGTGGCGTGGTGATTGGCGTCAGGCGTAACGTCCAGCGCCCCTCCCCTACGTCGGTAAAGGTCACGCGGAAGTTTTGCTCCAGCACCTTACGATCCGCCTGGAATAATGCACGTAGCAGATGATTGAACTGGAACATTTGCGGGTTGTTTTCGGCGGTGATGGTCTGCGGTGGCTGACCGTTAATCACCTGAACCATCCGCTTATCATCAAGCAACAGTTGCATCGGGAACGGCGCGGTTTGGTCCCACAACAGACCCTGGTCACGGGCGATTAGCATTTTGCCCTGAGACCGCAGCGGCTGCGGCAGATCTTTTATCGTCCGGGTTTGATCGAAATGGGCGCGAACGACCGGCTGTTCGGTAAAACGCTGTTGCAGGTCATCAAGCGTCAGGGCGCTGACAAAAGGGCTGATGAGCAGCACCAACAATGGCCATAATTTCATGGCGTCACTCCCATTCGTTCAAACAAAATATCCGGGCTGACAAAGCACAGCTCACGGCTTTTTTCGTCCACGGCGACCTGGATGGTATAGCCCGTTGTGGCGCGTTTTCCTGTTTCAGCATCGAAAATGTCGTAGTCGATACGCAGGCGATTTTCGAACTCTTTAATACGGGCACGCACACGGATACGCTGCTCGAAAGTCAGGGCGTTGCGATACTTCACCCGGGTGTCGACCACGGGCCACAAATAGCCGGACGCTTTCATCTGCCGATAACCGTAATTGAATTGGTTCAGCAGTGCCTCGCGGGCAATCTCGAAATAGCGGAAGTAGTTGCCATGCCACGCTACACCCATCATATCGACGTCGTGAAACGGAATAGTCAGCTCGACTTCAGCCGTAAAGCGGGGATCGTTAAGCACCCTTTACTCCTTGTCTTTGGTGTCCGGCAACTGCCAGAAATCGAAAAAGTTAAACCAGTCGAGTGGCGACTGAAGTGCATAGTGCTCAAGGCGTTCGGCGTAGCGATCGACGCTATTCTGTAATGCCTGTTGTCGGGTGGCACGCGGCAAGAGCAGCGGGTCAGCAAATGGTTCGCAGTGGATGCGTAGTTTCTCCTGCTGGCGCAGGGCGAAAATCAGATCCACCGGACAGCGTAAAATAGACGCAAGAATGAACGGGCCCTGTGGGAAGGGCGCAACTTGCCCCATAAAGCGGCTCCAGCAGACACGCCATTCGCCGCCACGTTGGGTAGTGACTGCGATGCGATCGCCAACGATGGCGATCCATTCGCCACGATCCAGTTTCTCTTTGAGCAGAATGGCGGTATCCGGGCCAATATCGTTCACCGGTAGCAGGTTTAACCCAGCCTGCGGGGCCATCTCTTCCATAATTTTTTTAAAGCGTTGGGCGTTATCGCTAAATACCAGCGCATTGATTGTTTTACTGCCCTGTAGCTGGGCGAGTGCCCGACAGGCTTCGACATCGCCCAAATGTGAGGCCAGCAGCAGTTTTCCTCGCGGGTCGCTGACATTTAGCGTCTCTTCTGCGCCTGGTGCAAAAACAACATCGCGGCCGACGTGCAGCTCACCGCGCCAGCTGGCAATTTTATCCAGCATCGCGCCGCCAAAACGCAGGAAATGCTGATAACTGGTCAGGTTTGACGGTACTGGCATCCGGCGTGCGATCAGTTGCGCCCGTACGCGGCGAATCCAGCTCTGAGAGGCTTTTCGGGCAGTTGATGCGGTGAGCCAGTAAACGCCGACTACCGGATACAGTAGCAGGGAGAAGGCTTTGCGACCCAGTAAACGCCAGACCAGCAACATCAGACGCATTCCCCACAGCCCTTTGACTTCCTGCTGCTGCGCCCAGTGTGTTGATGAACGACGAAAAAGCAGGGAGGGGATGCGTGGCAACATGCCAAAAAACAGGCGAGTGTGCATTAATGAAATGCGCAGATTGTCTTTGAGCGCGTCAAAATGGGATAGCCCGTCCTGCGGATAGATGACTCGTGTGGGGATAAAATAGCTGGGGTTGCCTTGCCAGTAGAGACGCACCATTACTTCTGTATCAAAATCCATCCGTTTGCCGAGCGTCACGCGCTGTGCCAGTTGCAGTGTAGGTGTCACCGGATACACCCGGAAGCCGCACATGCTGTCTTTTAGCTGCATCGAGAGCGTTTCTATCCACACCCAGATGTGGGTTACCCAGCGTCCGTACAGGCGCGAGCGAGGGACAGAATCATCGTAAATCGGTTGCCCGGAAATGAGCGCTGCCGGATGTTCTTTTGCCAATGCAAGCAGCCTGGGAATATCTTCAATGGCATGCTGACCGTCGGCATCGACCTGCACGGCATGACTGAACCCGGCATCTGCCGCCGCCTGAATTCCGCTAATCACCGCCGCGCCTTTGCCTGCGTTGACCGGCAGGCGAATTAACGTCAGATTGCCGTATTCTGCCGCCAGGCGTGCCAGTTCATCTTGTGTGGTCTTGTCGCTGCCATCGTCCACCACAATGCAGGGGAGATTGAATGGCTGAAGACGATCCAATACGCCCGACATCATTGCGCCGTGGTTATAGCAGGGGATCAACACGCACGGGGAAAACGTCAGCGACATAACCGAATCTTCCCGCTGCTGGCGGTATGGCGCGCTTCACCGTCGTGGCGCTGATAACTAAAAGAGAGTATCTGACGTTCTTCCTGCCAGCTCAGACTCAGGGTGATGGTGGTTCCAGGCAATAGCGGTGACTGGAACTTCACGTTCTGAATACTGTGAAAACGCCAGCCAGGGACCAGCAACGTGGTGGCGTAATGCATCGCCCAATCCAGCTGTGCAACGCCTGGCAGTAGTGGCTGCACGGCAAAATGCCCGCTGAACCAAAACAGCGAAGGGTCGAGATGTAAAACAATCTCAGCCTGTTGAGGCTGTGCCTGATGGCGCTCGATTTCATGGGGTTTCATGAAATAACTCCTGTAATTGCGCATAGACACGCTTGTTCATACTGTTGACCGGAATCTCATCAATCACCCGCCAGTAGCGGGGAACGGCGACCGGCTCCAGCCAGGGCAACAGCGAACGTCGCCAGGTCAGTTCTTGCTGTTTTCCTCCGCACGCGAGCCAGCGTTGGTGGGTTTTGTCATCCAGTACCAGCAGGACGCCAACGCCCTGGCGTCCCCCGCGTGAGACCGGCAATGCCGCGACATCACGTATACCGTCCAGTGCCAGCAAGCGTTGCTCCACTTCGCTGAGTGAAATGCGTTTCTCTTCAATCTTGACGACTCGCCCGCGCCTGCCCATCAGGCGAAACTGACCATTTTCGGTAAATTGCAGAATATCATCCAGCAACAGGCCATCATCAGCGGTAATTAGCGGTGAAAATACACGAAACGCGTCATTTTCTGGCTGAAATCTGACGCCGGGAAAAGGCAGCCATGCCACATCATCTTGATGGCGATAACGCCACGCAAGGATCCCGGTTTCAGTGCTGCCGTAGATCTCATCGGGCCAGACATTCAGCCAGTCAGCAGCCTGTGCGACGTCCTGCCAGGGCAGCATACCGCCCGCAGACAGAATCAGTTCGACCGGCGGCGGTGCCAGGTGGTGGTCGAGGCGTTTCAGAAACGCCGGACTGCTGATAAACGCATACCGATGCTCATGGCTCAGCGCCGCCAGTTGTTCGGCATACCATAGCATTGCCGCGTGCAGCGGCAGACCTAAGGCCATTGGCAAGAAGATACGAAACGTCAGACCATACAGATGTTGCGGAACCACTGATGCGACCACCCGGCAACCTGCGAGACGATCGGCAAAGCGCGTCGCGAGCAATGCCGCTTCGCTATCCAGACGAGCGATCGGTTTGATCACGCGTTTCGGCTGGCCGGTCGAACCGGAAGTGAACAACTCCACAAAGGCGTCGCTGCGTATTGCCGGAAACGTGATGTCGTGGGTCACGGATGTCATGGCAGAACTGACCACCCGTAGCGTTCCCTGCCACTCCAGCGTTTTATCGCTCAGTACGCCGTCAAACAGCCTGTGCTGCTCGTTTAACAACGAAACGCGACAATGCCCAGGGATCACCGGCGTTTTGCCAGCATGTAGTGTGGCCAGCAGCGCGACGATAAATAAATAGCTGTTCTCGAAGCACAATGCCCAGCGCTCACCTTCCTGCTGCTGAAGGTATGTTATCAACTGGGCCACATCATGGCGCAGATGACCCAGCGTCCAGGTATGCTCTTCCTGCCACGCAACAGGGACGTCGTTCGGGCGTGGGTCACAGAGCCATTGCGCAAGTGTGAGGGGCTGCTTCATTGGGTATCTCGTTTTATCACCAGTTGGCGAACTAACCACTCGCCGGCCATCAATGTTCCCATCAGTAAATAGGAAACCATACCGTTCCAGGTCGTCCACAGGGTCATATCGCCATTCAGTGCGGTAAAGAGCGCAACGCTGCCGTTGATGATGAAAAAGGCGCACCAGATTTGTGTCACACGGCGTGTGTAGCGTACTCCTGCCTCGGGCAGATTTGGGTCGCGCAGCCGCGCCAGGCGTTCAACAATGGGCATCGCGGACCAAAGCGATCCGCCAAAAACCGACAGCATCACGGCGTTTACCACTACCGGATAAAACAGCAGCAACTGATGTGTTTTGAGCAGATAACTGGCAATGCACAACGTGATACCCGCAACCGCCACGACCTGTGTTACAACGCGCAACGGCCCCGCCTGTCGCCGGGTCTGGCGAAAGCGTAAAAAAAGGAGTAGCGCCATCAACGGTAGCAACCAGTGCAGACTGTTATGCGCAAGGCCAAACCAGATCAAAAACGGCCAGGCCAACAACAGTAGGCCTGTTAGCAGTTGTACGACTGGCAGCGAGCGAGTGCCCGACACGGTGAATTACGCTTCTTTGAGAAGGCGTTCTACCGCGTCGACGACATCTTGTACGGTGCGTACTGCTTTGAACTCTTCCGGTTTAATTTTCTTACCGGTTTTCTTTTGCAGATGCACGATCATGTCGACGGCGTCGATGCTGTCGAGTTCCAGATCTTCGTACAGGCGCGCCTCAGGCTTAATGTCCTGCGGGTCGACTTCAAATAGCTTGACCAGCAGTGATGAGACTTCTTCGTAAATGGCTTTTTGTTCGGTCATAACGGACTATCCTCAGGCACGTTGCGCGTGAATGAACGATGCCAGCGTGGCGACGGAGAAGAAGTGCTGGCGCATTTCTTCGCTCTCTGCTGAGAGGACCACGCCATACTCGTTTTTCACCGCCAGCCCAAGCTCCAGGGCGTCGATTGAGTCCAGACCTAATCCATCGCCAAAGAGTGCCGCTTCGGTATCAATATCGTCAGCTGTCAGTTCGTCGAGATTCAATGTCGTTATAATGAGATTTTTGATTTCAAGATAAAGCGCTTGCATCATTAATTCCTGAAAGAGGTAAAGTACCTGGTTGTAATTGAAGCAAAAGATGCCGGTTCAACTGCCTTGCGGCCAGCGCCGGTTCTTGTGAATTTGCGTCGTAAAATTGGTCGATCTTAACCCGTTCGTGTACTGAAACGGTAAACATGGGCTTTATCGATGGGACGTCGTACCATTTGCTTTCTTTATCCAGCATTTGTTCGCTGCAGTTTATGGTTACGATGCGTAAATCGCTGCTGCAGCGTACGGCGATATTCGCCGCACCACGCTGTAACGTCATTTCCTCTCCGGGGCGTGTACGGGTTCCCTCGGGGAAAATTAAAATGGTATCGCCTTGTTCCAGACGTTGCTGGCACGCGGGTAACAGCGCATCAGCCTGACTGTTAATCAGATAATCTGCTGCCCGGACCACGCCGCCAAGAAACGGGTTTTTTAGTAATGCGCTTTTCACCAGACAGTCGGTTTCTGGCATGACCGAGGCCAGTAGCACGTAGTCAATGAGCGTCGGATGATTGGCGACGACCAGGCACCCTTGTTCGTTGCGTAAAATGTCTCGTCCTGCAATCTGGTAATCCAGCACGCCAAGTCGCTTCGCCACCGTTAAAAAGAGGCGAAAACTGGCAGCAATGCTGCGTCTGGCGATACGCCGACGTCGGGCTTTATCCCATACTGCGATGAGCAATACGTTAAACCAGACAGTAGAAAGGAGCAGTCCACCGAGGCCAAACAGGGCAAAGCAAAAACCGGTCATCACCAGTCGCCATACCCAATTAAGCCGCAGGAAAATCGTGTTCATCCCTGACTCCACTGCCACTGTACGCGCTCGCCTGGCAGGGTAAACGCCGCGGTATCTTGCAAATAATGTTGTAAAAACAACAGGCTTTGTGGCAATGGCGTCTCACCTTGCGCGCAGTGTGGACGGGTTTCGCATTGCCAGCGATCACCGGATTCAATAACCAGCGCGACGGCAAACGGCCATGTCGGCATATCAGGCGGCAACTGTGGATGATAAAACTCGGGCAGAAAACCGTCGAAATCGACCATCAATACGCGCTGATATCCCGCCTGCAACAGCCCGATGACTTCGCATAGCCCCTGCTGGAACGTATCCCTGCCAGCGGAAAGCGAGGAGGAGACAATCGGCTTTTTCGCGGCGATGGTCAGGTTTCCCACAGCAGAATTATGCACAGAGAGGGCGAAATCGGTTGGTGAGAGAGCCTGCTCAGTCGCCAGGGCGTGCAGGATCCTGTAGTTACGCTCCAGCTCACCATGGCGGCTGGTGTACAACACGGCATCGATATCATGACGGCGTAGCATCGCCAGCCCGCAATCAACGGCCAGTTTGCTACCGGAGCTGAGGCGGCGAGCCGTCATCATCGGTAACTCGCTGAGTTTAGCCAATGGCGCGGTGGGATCGATGGCGTGCGAAAACCGTGACCATTCATGCCACTGTTCTGTTTCGCTTAATCCTGGCGCCTTGGCCTGCCAGTCGATAATGTTGAAAGCAAATTTCATCAACGCGTATCCGCGGTAAATCGGTTGTTCCGATTGTTTCTTATTTTTTCTTCTGACATATCAATAAAGTATGTCCAACACCTAAGTTGTCGTGGCGTTCATCTACCTGAAAACCTGCCTGATTCAGATAGTGATAAAACTTCTCTACGCTGTAGAAGCGGCTGTTGCCATTCGCCATACAGGTAAAATAAAGCGAAGACGCATTCAGGCTAAATGAGGCCGCTTCAAATTTTTGGGCATCCCAAAACAGTTCCATAATGCACAGCTTCGCGCCCGGTTTCATCACCCGAGCAATGTTGCTCAGAATGGCGATAATTTGTTCCGGGGAAAAACAGTCCAGAAATTGGCTCATCCACCAGATATCTGCCTCTGCGGGTAAAGGCGAGTCGCTAAGCATATCCACAGCATGGAAATTTATGCGATGGGATAATCCCGTATTTTCGATATTTTCGCGGGCAAGTGCAATTTGTTGCGGCAAATCTAATAGAGTGACTGCAATATTGTCATCATGTTGACAACAACGTAATGCCCATTTCCCGGTATTTCCGCCGATATCGTACAGGGTTGCAGGGGCGCTGGCGAATACATATGGCAATGCGGCATCAAATGCGCCATCTGAATAGTAATGATCGAAAGCGAACCAACTTTCACGCGCAGCCAGGGGTAATTGCGACAGTGCAGGATAGATTGTTGGCCAGTCGCCAAAAATTTTTAATCCCGCGGGCTTCCCTTCTTTCAGCGCATTCTCCAGATAGAACAGTCCCTGATAACAAACATCCTGGGTGAAATCCATATTCACACGCGTCATCGTGTCATGTAAAAGGAAGTGGCCGACTTTAGCGAGGTAATAATATCCTTCTTTGTGGGTAATAATTCGCCCACTTAACCCCATATCCAACAGGATGCTGGCGGCATATTCGTTGATGGTGCTGTTTTCGGTAATTTCGTCGAGCGTGGCGCCGCGTTTACCTTGCTTGTCCAGCCAGGTGAGTACTCCCGCATTTCGCAGACACAACGCGGTTTGAAAAAGCATAGGGGCAAAGGCGATACGTTGTGCTTCAGTAATGGCATCCAGTGCGCTAAGCGAATCCTGTTCGTACATGTGGGGACAACCTGTTAAATGGCAGAGAGTAAGAGTATCGGGCCTTTTCGGCCCGACTTTAGGCGTAATTACAGATTGGCACCGGCTGACAGATTGAGCTGGATGTCTTTATCCAGATTGCGTACCCAGCGGTTGTAGTTTTTATGAATTTTTCCACCAGAAGCCTGCAGGTTAAGGCTGCTGTCGTATTTAATGTCATAGCTGGTGGCGGTATAGGTGATACGGACTTCAGCCACATGATCGCGGGTTTGTTGGCGTGCTTTAATGACACCAGGACCGGCTTCAGACATGACCCATTGGCGTTGAATGCCCGCTTTCAGAATGGCGGTTTTAACCTGATCCTGAGTGTGCCCCGCGCTTACGCTGGTGTGAACTTGATCGATCGGCGCAGTACGTGCACATCCCGCCAGCGCACCGACAACGGCAATGGCCGCAAACCACTTAATATACTGTTTCATTAAAACTCCCTCTCAAAGTACTGTTTATACGTGTTTAATAATAAGCTTCGAAATAATGATCACCCTGCAGCTCCCGTGATTTTATTTAAGCTAAATCAGCATCTTATTTCACGTGTCCGATAGCAAGGCGATGAGGTTGCCGGATGGTAATATTCGGTGACTTTCTTCAACGGAAATTTTTCAGCGTAATCATCGGCGAGAAGTATAGATTTTTAGATAAAACGTATCAAATAAAATAACCTTTAAATATAGGCAGATAGTTTGAGTTAAATGCTGTGGGGGGATTCATTATTCTTATGTGGTTTGGCAAAGACATCCGTACGTTGACTTATGTATTTTCTTTATTAAAAAATGAAATCCTTTTCACTCTTTATTTAAGATAAATTGCGATATATACCTGTATGGATATCAGTTTAACGGGCATATAAAAAGATAAAAACTACCTCGGTTGGTAGTTTTTCAGGGTAGCCGACTTTTGGGTCTGCCGGGACCCAGCAAAATGGCCAGTTTGCTGCCACCAGTGGTGGTTTCCATCCAGATTTTACACACGCTGGTTAACGGCACAGAGAGCAGCATGCCTACCGGGCCGAGCAGCCATCCCCATACCAACAGAGAGAGGAAGACGATTAGCGTCGATAATCCCAGGCGATGCCCCATCATGCGCGGCTCGAGGATATTGCCAATCACCATATGCACCACCAGAAACAGCGCGCCGACCAGTACGCATTCGTAAATGCCGTTGAACAGCAGCGCCTGAATCATGGGCGGCACGGCGGAAATAACCGAGCCTATATTGGGCACATAATTGAGCAGGAAGGCCAGCACGCCCCACATCAGAGCAAACTGAATCCCCATCAGCGCCAGTCCCAGCCAGACGATAGCGCCAGTCCATAGGCTGAGCAACGTTTTCAGTGCCAGATAGTGAGATACGCCCTTGAGCGCCCGATGCAGCCCTGCAATATGGATTTGTGGGTTGTTCAGCGCAAAGCGCAGCTTATAAGGAACATGGCGCACCTCAAACAGCATAAAGACGACCGTCATCACCAGCAGAACGACGCTGGCCATGGCGCCAGAGAGGCTGGTCATCAGTGTGGTGGTGAAGGTCATGAGTTTATCGGAATCGATACGTTGCAGGATGCGCTCTGGCGACATATGCAAATTCAGAAAGGGCACCATCTCTTGCAGATACAGGACTTTGCGCGTCAGCTCCTTATTGTATTTGGGTAGCATAGCCATGAATTCCGTGATCGAAGACGCCAGAACGCCGATCAGTGCCGTGAGGACGAACAGCATGACCACCACTACGAGCGTAATGGCAACCGGGCGACGTACTCCCCGGCGAATAAACCAGGTGACCAGCGGATTCAACACAATGGCAAAAAAGAGAGCCAGCAGCAGTTGCACAATGATATCCGCCGCGGCATGAATACCGGCGAGGATCACCACCAGCGCGGCCAGTTTAAGTAAAATGTGCAAACCTGTTTTGTCAGGCTGAATGGTTGTCATGTCTTCTTCCTGTGTGCATTTTTGCATTAAGTGTAGCGGCTGGCTTGCTGCCGATATTCCTAATCTGGTTACTGATTTCTGGGCTGCAACATGGTAGAAATGAAACACTGTTGTGAATATGTGGTGACCCTCCATGCCCGAACCCGTCGCTGAACCGACGCTGAGCGGTTTACGCCTTAATCTGCGCATTGTCTCCGTGGTGATGTTTAACTTCGCCAGCTATCTGACCATCGGCCTGCCGCTCGCGGTATTGCCGGGCTACGTCCATGATGTGATGGGATTCAGCGCCTTTTGGGCTGGACTGGTCATCAGCCTGCAATATTTCGCTACGCTGCTGAGCCGTCCGCATGCTGGTCGCTATGCCGATTTGCTGGGGCCGAAAAAGATTGTGGTATTCGGACTGTGCGGCTGTTTTTTAAGTGGTCTGGGCTATTTACTGGCGGGCTCAACGAACGGCTGGCCGTTGGCCAGTCTGCTGCTGCTATGCCTGGGTCGCGTGATCCTTGGGATCGGGCAAAGCTTTGCCGGGACTGGCTCTACGCTGTGGGGCGTAGGGGTTGTGGGTTCAATGCACATTGGACGGGTGATTTCATGGAACGGTATTGTCACTTATGGCGCGATGGCGATTGGCGCCCCGCTGGGCGTACTGTTTTATGCCTGGGGTGGCTTACAGGGGCTGGCGCTGACGGTAATGGGCGTGGCGCTGCTGGCAATATTGCTGGCGCTCCCTCGTCCGGCGGTAAAGGCCAGCAAAGGCAAACCGTTGCCGTTTCGCGCGGTGCTCGGACGCGTCTGGTTGTACGGCATGGCGCTGGCGCTGGCCTCGGCCGGCTTTGGGGTGATCGCCACGTTTATTACCCTGTTTTACGACGCTAAAGGCTGGGACGGCGCGGCTTTCGCGCTGACGCTATTTAGCTGCACGTTTGTCGGTACTCGTCTGCTATTCCCAAATGGCATCAACCGGTTAGGCGGGCTGAATGTGGCGATGATCTGCTTTAGCGTCGAGATTGTTGGGTTGCTACTGGTCGGGATGGCTTCCATGCCGTGGATGGCGAAAATTGGTGTTCTGCTGGCCGGGGCCGGGTTCTCGCTGGTTTTCCCGGCGCTGGGCGTGGTGGCGGTAAAAGCGGTCCCACAGCAAAACCAGGGCGCTGCGCTGGCGACCTACACGGTATTTATGGATTTATCGCTGGGTGTTACCGGGCCGCTGGCTGGGCTGGTAATGACGTGGGCGGGCGTGCCGGTTATCTATCTGGCGGCAGCAGGGCTGGTGGCGGTGGCGTTATTGCTGACCTGGCGGTTAAAAAAACGGCCTCAGGTGGTGTCACCGGAGGCCGCGTCATCGTCTTAACCGTTACTGGATAACCAGCGTGTTAATGATGTTTTCTGCGGTAGTCTGCGCCTTTTGCTGATCGTCAGCAGGCAGCGTGATTTGCAGGGTCAGCAGTTGGTTATCCACTTTGCCCAACACCACAGAAGAGTAAGCGGTCTGGCCTTTAGCCGAGATGATGCTGTCTAACTGCTGCAGCGTGTGGCCTTTCAGCTCAATGGATTTATTGGTGACGACCTGCAACTGCGGGTCACGGCTACGCTGCTGATCTTCCAGACGTTTTGCCAGCACAGCCAGGTCTTCGTTGGTGTTGTCGCCAACAATCACAATCACCGCTTTCTGGCCGGTTGCGTCAGAATAGACGTGCATATTGTTCGCCTGAGTGCCCAGCTTGCCGCTCTGATCGGTCATATCCGCTGGCAGGGAAAAACTGAGTTTGCCGTCGAGCAGGCTGACCGGTTGTCCGGTGGCGTTACTTTCTGCGGCAGCTTTCTCTGCTGGCGCTTTTGTATCGCTATTATCACAGGCCGCAAGCCCCATAACCAGCAGGCCAATACCGACATATTTAACCAGATTGCGCATTGACTTCTTCCTTTCGATAAACGGCCATAACGGCTCATTCGTCCATCTTATCACAACTCGGAAAATGAACCTTTAACTCGTCTGCAATGCAGCGATTTCGGATTTATCTGCCAGCCTTTTCAGCAACATATTCAGCAGCACGCCGTACATCGGCAGGAAGAAAATAATGCTGATCAGCACCTTGAAACAGTAATCGACCAGCGCGATTTCCATCCAGTGCTCGGCCATAAAGGCATCCGGGCTGCGCCAGAAGGCGATAAAGAAGAAGGCTAACGTATCGCTGATGTTGCCAAACAGCGTGGAAGCCGTTGGCGCCAGCCACCAGCGACGGTTCTGACGCAGGCGGTTAAAGACATGCACATCCAGAATTTGTCCCAGCGCGTAAGCCATAAAGCTGGCGGCGGCGATACGGGCGACAAACAGGTTAAAGTGCAGCAGTGCGCCAAATCCCTGCCATGATCCCATATAAAACAGGGATGAAACGACATAGGAGATCAGCAGCGCGGGGATCATCACCGCAAAGATGATGCGTCGTGCCAACGGCGCGCCAAAAATACGCACGGTCAGGTCGGTGGCGAGGAAAATAAACGGAAAGCTAAACGCGCCCCATGTGGTATGGAAACCAAAAATGGAGATCGGTAGCTGCACCAGATAGTTGCTGGAGGTGATCACCAGCAGATGAAATAACGATAGCCAGAACAACGCTTTTACGCGCTGAGATTGTGTAAACGGAGTCATATTGTGACCTTTTTGTTGGATGGGGTGAGGGAACCCAATAAAAAACCGTCGCATGATACTGCTTTAAGAACACATTGCAATGGTTGTTTTTCACGCAATCGTTAACCTGATTGGCTTACGCCACAACAGAGCGTAAAATAACGCCGTTTTTGAATGAACGAGACTACGATGAGCGATCTGTTTACCTCTCCCGACCATACTCTTGATGCCCAGGGGCTGCGCTGCCCGGAACCGGTGATGATGGTGCGTAAAACCGTACGTGGCATGCAGGCCGGTGAAACACTGCTGATTGTCGCCGACGATCCGGCAACAACCCGCGATATTCCTGGCTTCTGTACCTTTATGGAGCATGAGCTGGTGGCTAAAGAGACCGACTCGCTGCCGTACCGCTATCTGCTGCGTAAAGGTCACTAGTTTTGTTTGCCGGATGGCGCTAACGCTTATCCGGCAAACAAAGAACGTGTAACCCGTAGGCCGGATAGGGCAACGCCGTCATCCGGCAAAAACTATCCTTTACGTAACAACCGCAGCGCGTTAGCAGTCACCAGTACCGTCGCGCCCGTATCTGCCAGCACCGCCAGCCACAGTCCGGTTATCCCGAGCAGCGTGGTGACGAGGAAAATCCCCTTCAGACCCAACGCAATCGCAATGTTCTGGCGAATATTGGCGTGGGTGGCCCGCGCCAGTTGAATCATTTGCACCAGACCACGCAGGCGGTTGTGGGTCAGGGCGGCATCGGCGGTTTCCAGCGCGACGTCGGTTCCGCTCCCCATGGCAATACCGATGGTGGCTGCTTTCATCGCCGGAGCGTCGTTGATGCCGTCGCCAACCATCGCCAGCGGCGACTGTTGGTTAAGATGGGAAACTGCCTGCACTTTATCTTCCGGCAATAGCCCCGCTTTGAATTCAAGGCCCAGTTCACCGGCAATGGCGGCCGCTGCACGTGGGTTATCACCAGTCAGGATCACCCCTTTCACGCCAATCTGATTAAGTTCGCTGATGGCGGTGCGGGCATCGTCGCGCAGCGTGTCCTGTAAGGCCAGCACGCCGAGTACAGTATCGTTACGCAACACCAGCACCACCGTTTGACCCGCGCTTTCCAGCTCGCTTATCTGCCCGGCAAAGGCATCGGCAGGCTGTTTACCGGCGGCGCAAATCAGCACGCGCTCGCCGTCGACCCGCGCTTCAATGCCAGATCCGACTAATGCGCGCTGTTCTTTCGCGACAGGTATAGCCAGTTCGCGCGTTTGTGCTTCCCGAACAATCGCCTGCGCCAGCGGGTGTGTCGCGCCTTGCTCTACCGCTGCCGCCAGCGCCAGCAGTTCAGCCTCGCCAATACCGCTCTCCGGGTGAATCGCTGTGACGCGCGGTTTACCCACGGTCAGAGTACCCGTTTTATCAAACGCGACCTGCGTGACTCTTCCCAACTGTTCCAGCGCGGCCCCGCCTTTGATTAGCGCGCCACGACGCGCCGCGGCGGCAAGACCAGAGGTAATGGCTGCGGGGGTTGAAATTACCAGTGCACATGGGCAGCCAATCAGCA
Source organism: Citrobacter sp. MGH100 (assembly GCF_001034465.1). NCBI lineage: Bacteria > Pseudomonadati > Pseudomonadota > Gammaproteobacteria > Enterobacterales > Enterobacteriaceae > Citrobacter > Citrobacter sp. MGH100. The sequence goes on along the minus strand of NZ_KQ089802.1, from coordinate 144,930 downwards.
GCAGCGTCAGCCCTTTATAAATCCACTCCTGCCAGGATGCGGCAAACAGTAGCGGTGGTACAAGGGTAACCAGCAGCGCAACCGCCATAATGGCTGGGGTGTAAATCCGGCTGAAACGGTCAATAAAACGCTCAATGGGGGCGCGACGTTCATCCGCTTCTTCAATCAGCTTCAGAATACGGTCAATGGCGCTGGCGCCCGGTTCGGAGAGCACTTCCAGCGTAACCAGACGATCCACGCTGGTGGCGCCTGCCGGGACTTTCTCGCCGGTGGCGCGTTCAACCGGGATCGATTCGCCGGTCAGGGCGCTTTCATCAAAACTGGCAAAGCCGGAGACCAGTTTGCCGTCGGCAGGTAAACGCCCACCCGCGGCCACTTCGATAACATCGCCAGGGCGGAGGGTATTAATAGCCACCTCTTCGCGCTCGCCGTTACGCAGGCGCGTGGCGGTTTCCGGTTTGAGCGCCATCAGCGCGCTAACCCCTTTACGGGCACGGCTGGCAGCCCATCCTTCCAGACGCTCGCCGATTAAAAACAGCAGCAGTACCATGGCGGCTTCCGCTGTCGCGCCGATAAACAGTGCGCCGATGGCGGCCACGCTCATTAATGTTTCAATGGCAAAGTAGCTGCCGGTTTTCATCAGACGCAGAGCCTGACGGGCAATGGGGTACAGACCGACCAGCGTGGTGGCGATAAATGCTATCTGACCGAAGGGATGATTGAACTGCTCCAGCCCCCAGCTAATCGCCATCATGATAATCAGCGAAATCAGCGGTAGGTTTTCTTTAAACCGCGATTCGGGGGCTTCTTCTGGTGCCTGCTCATCACGCAGGGTATAGCCTGCTTTCTGCACCGCATTTTCAACTTGCTGGCGGATATCGGAACCGGCGTCGACCACCAGTTTTTCGGTGGCAAACAGCACCTGAACCTGGTTAACTCCGCTGACCTGGCGGACCGCATTCTCTACTTTTCGGGCGCAGGCCGCGCAGTCCATACCTGCCACTTTCCAGGAATAACGGGTACCTAGTACGGTATCGGATACGGGTGGCGTAGTGGAGCAAGTTCCTTCGCAGCAGCAGTCATCAGCCTTCTTTGGCGCAGGCGCTGGCTTGAAAGAAGAGAATTGTGGGGCTTTTTTGCCACTGGTATCAGGTGTCGACATGGCATCCTCCGGTTGATAATCATTTCGTATTAACCGGAGGATACACTCTGGAGTCGACTCCAGAGTCAAGCATTTTAAAGATACAACGAACGAACAATCAGGAAATGTCCGGCGAAGTAGCAGGCGGCGGCAATGGCGTTATCGGCGCGGAAGCGGCGACGGTAATGGCTACCCAGCCAGACAATATTGCCGATGAACAGGAGCGATGCGCCCATAAATGCCGACAGCGCCGGAGCGGTCGGGCGGAAGAACCACAGTTCGCCAGCCATCCAGACCATCATCAGTGTGATGCCAATAAAGGTACAAATAGCGATGCGCAACTCTTCCAGGCGCGTCCAAATCACAGCAATCAGCAACGCCCCCAGCACCACCAGTACCAGCGGCAAAGGCCAGAAGAACGACAGCGTCATTTGGCTGGCGAAGTAAATGGTATACAGCAGGTGTGACAGGAAGAATGCCCCAACTGCGTACAGCAGGCGTTGGCGCGGCAATAGCGTCAGCGCGTCGCCCAGCAGTGAAGCCAGCAAGCCGGCCAGTACCAGGTAACTGATAGCGTTAAACATTGGCGCCTGCCAGGCCAGCAGCGCCAGCAGGAGTAACGTCAGGGGTTTAAAGACCCAGCGTTGCCAGGCAGGCCCACGATAGGAAGCATCCACGAACAACCATGCGGAAAGGCAGACAGCGATAAACGACCAAAGCATCTTAGTTCCTTGAATTCGTTATTTTTTCGTAAGCGGGGTGCTCACGGCTCTACTGTCCAGTGTAGAGGTCGATACTGCCAGATGACAACACCATAACGGGCAATGTATGCTTATTTCCGCATTTTCTGATGGGTTAATACTATGAGCAAACCACCACTTTTTTTCATTGTTATCATTGTCTTAATCGTTGTCGCAGCGTCGTTTCGCTTTGTTCAGCAGCGACGTGAAAAAGCGGATAATGATGCCGCGCCGCTGGTGCAAAAGCAGGTGGTGGTGACGAATAAGCGGGAAAAGCCGCTAAACGACCGACGCTCCCGTCAACAGGAAGTGAGCCCGGCGGGCACCAGCATGCGCTATGAAGCCAGCTTCAAACCGCAAAGCGGCGGCCTGGAGCAGACGTTTCGTCTGGATGCCCAGCAGTACCATGCGCTAACGGTCGGGGATAAAGGCACGCTGAGCTACAAAGGTTCGCGTTTTGTTGATTTTACGGCTGAACGCTAAGGTTTCATTTGGCTGATGCCGGATGGCGGTTTACGCCTTATCCGGCCTCCTGGTTTTGTCGTCCCGGCTCGCTATGCGATACCAGGCAAAGTGAGCACCATTACTTCTTCAACTGGTCTTTAATCTTCTTCTGCCATACCAGCAGTTCAAATACGCCGAACAGAAAAATACGCACTTTCTCGCCGCTGGTCATTTGCGGGCCATCTTTCGGCATGGTTGATTTCAGCAGCGCCAACTGCATGCCGTGCATCAGCACCATAAACACCAGAGCCACATTCACGAAGATATTGAGCGGACGTGGGAACGGTTGAAAAATATTCAGTAGCAGGAATGCCCAGACACACAGCATCAACAGACGTCCCAGATTAATCAGCATGTTGCTCTCCTTGTGCTTCACGTTGATACAGACGATAAGCAACCTGCCCAGCCACTTTTTCGCGGTATAACGACCAGTTAACCGGAACCGGCGGCAGGCCGTTTTCGACTTCGCTTTCCACGTAAATATACGCTTCATTTGCCAGCCAGCCGCGAGTTTCCAGAAGAGTTAATGTTTCTTCCAGTAATCCTTTACGAAACGGCGGATCCACAAACACCACGTTATGCGGCGTACCGGCCTGGGCCAAAAATGTCAGGGTATTGGTGTTGACCACGCGGGCATGGGGTGCTTTCAGCGTGGCGAGATTCTTTTGCAACTGCTGAGATACCGCGCGATCCATCTCCAGCAGCGTGGCATCTGCCGCATAGCGGGAGAGTGCTTCCAGACCCAACGCGCCGCTGCCGGCAAAGCAATCAAGGCAACGGGCATCGACCATCACCGGGGCCAGCCAGTTAAACAGCGTTTCGCGTACGCGGTCGGTGGTCGGACGCAGTCCGGGGCTGTCCGGAACCGGGAGTTTACGGCCTCGCCATTGCCCGCCAATAATGCGGATCTGTCCGCTGCCAGAGTGATTCGGTTTTTTCATTTCTATTATTGCTCAATCCGCCTATAGCATGTCATTCCAGGCGGTGATGTGAGTTAAGTTAAGTGATAGACTATTTCATCATTTTTTTAGCTGCTATGTACATAGCGTTGACGCTGTGCCATGAAGCAACAGCGGGGGAGTGTAGTCGCAAATGGCGAAAGAGAAAAAACGTGGCTTTTTTTCCTGGCTGGGCTTTGGTCAAAAAGAGCAGGCACCGGAAAACGAGACAGAAGTAAAAAACGAAGAACAACAACCGGTTGCTGAAGAAACTACCGTCGTTGACGAACAGCCGCACGTCGAGGAAACCCGTAGCGAGGCGGAAACGCAAGCCTTTGCAGCTGAAGTTGTTGAAGTCACTGAACAGGTTGCGGAAATTGAGAAACTGCAGCCGGAAGAAGAACCTGTTGCCGAACAAGCGCAGCCGGAAATTGAGCCGGTTGTTGAACCCGTTGCTGAAACTGTAGTGGAAACGCCAGCGGCGGTGGTTATCGAACACGAAGAATTACCGCTGCCGGAAGAGGTGAAAGCCGAAGACGTTTCTGCCGAAGAGTGGCAGGCCGAAGCGGAAACCGTAGAAATCGTTGAGGCGGTTGAAGAAGAACCCGAAAACGAACCGCAACTGACCGACGAAGAGCTGGAAGCGCAGGCGCTGGCCGCTGAGGCTGCTGAAGAAGCCGTCATAGTGGAGCTGCCAGAAGAACCTGCTGTAGAAGAATCGGCAGAAGAAGAGGTGGTTCAGGAGCAGGAAAAACCGACCAAAGAAGGTTTCTTTGCGCGCCTGAAACGCAGCCTGCTGAAAACAAAAGAAAACCTCGGTTCCGGATTTATCAGTCTGTTCCGTGGTAAAAAGATCGACGATGATCTGTTTGAAGAGTTGGAAGAGCAACTGCTGATCGCCGATGTGGGCGTAGAAACAACCCGCAAGATCATTGCAAATCTGACAGAAGGCGCCAGCCGCAAGCAGCTCAAAGATGCAGAAGCGTTGTACGGCCTGCTGAAAGATGAGATGGGTGAGATTCTGGCGAAGGTTGACGAACCACTGAATGTTGAGGGCAAAACACCATTTGTTATCTTAATGGTTGGCGTCAACGGTGTGGGGAAAACCACCACTATCGGTAAGCTGGCGCGTCAGTTTGAGCAGCAGGGTAAATCGGTGATGCTGGCGGCGGGCGATACTTTCCGTGCGGCGGCGGTAGAACAGCTGCAGGTATGGGGTCAGCGTAACAATATTCCGGTGATTGCTCAGCACACCGGCGCAGATTCTGCGTCCGTTATCTTTGACGCCATTCAGGCGGCGAAAGCGCGTAACGTAGACGTGCTGATCGCTGATACCGCAGGGCGTTTGCAGAACAAATCGCACCTGATGGAAGAATTGAAAAAAATCGTTCGCGTGATGAAGAAGCTGGACGTTGATGCGCCGCATGAAGTTATGCTGACTATCGATGCCAGTACCGGGCAGAATGCGATAAGCCAGGCCAAACTGTTCCATGAAGCGGTGGGTTTAACCGGTATCACCCTGACCAAGCTGGACGGAACGGCGAAAGGCGGGGTCATTTTCTCGGTTGCCGATCAGTTTGGTATCCCTATCCGCTATATCGGTGTGGGCGAACGTATCGAGGATTTACGTCCGTTTAAAGCGGGCGATTTTATAGAGGCACTTTTTGCCCGAGAGGATTAACAATGATTCGCTTTGAACATGTCAGCAAGGCCTATCTCGGTGGGAGACAAGCGCTGCAGGGAGTCACATTCCATATGCAGCCTGGCGAGATGGCGTTTCTGACCGGCCACTCCGGCGCGGGGAAAAGTACCCTGCTGAAGCTGATTTGTGGAATTGAACGGCCCAGCGCCGGGAAAATCTACTTTAGCGGGCATGACATCAGCCGTTTGAAAAACCGTGAAGTGCCGTTTCTGCGTCGCCAGATCGGCATGATTTTTCAGGATCACCACCTGTTGATGGACAGAACCGTCTTCGACAACGTGGCAATCCCACTGATCATTGCGGGTGCCAGCGGGGACGATATTCGTCGTCGCGTGTCAGCGGCGCTGGATAAGGTCGGGCTGCTGGACAAAGCGAAGAACTTCCCGATTCAACTCTCCGGCGGTGAACAGCAGCGTGTGGGCATCGCCCGCGCGGTGGTGAACAAGCCTGCGGTACTGCTGGCGGATGAACCGACGGGGAACCTGGATGACGCGCTGTCAGAAGGGATCCTGCGTCTGTTCGAAGAGTTTAATCGCGTCGGGGTAACGGTATTAATGGCGACGCACGATATTGGGCTGATCTCCCGTCGTTCTTATCGCCAGCTTGTCCTGAGTGACGGACACCTGCATGGAGGCCTGGCGCATGAATAGGCGTGACGCTATCAATCAAATCAAACAGTTCGGTGGACGACTGGATCGCTTTCGTAAATCGGGCGGCGCACCGGGTGATGGCGGTCGCAACGCGCCAAAACGTGCGAAAGCGTCGCCAAAACCGAACTCGCGTAAAACCAACGTCTTTAACGAGCAGGTACGTTATGCGTTCCAGGGCGCGTTACAGGACCTGAAAAGTAAACCGCTGGCGACATTTCTGACGGTGATGGTTATCGCTATCTCACTGACGTTGCCAAGTGTTTGTTACATGGTCTACAAGAACGTGAACCAGGCGGCAAGCCAGTATTACCCGTCCCCGCAGATCACCGTATATCTGCAAAAAACGCTGGATGATGATGCGGCGGCACGTGTGGTGGGGCAGTTACAGGCCGAACAGGGCGTGGAGAAAGTGAATTACCTCTCCCGTGACGATGCGCTGGGCGAATTCCGTAACTGGTCTGGCTTTGGCGGCGCGCTGGATATGCTGGAAGAGAACCCGTTGCCCGCCGTGGCGGTGGTGATCCCGAAACTGGATTTCCAGGGCACGGAATCACTGAACACGCTGCGTGATCGTATTGCACAAATCAACGGTATCGATGAAGTACGCATGGATGACAGCTGGTTTGCACGACTGGCGGCGTTAACGGGCCTGGTCGGACGCGTTTCCGCGATGATTGGCGTGTTGATGGTGGCGGCGGTCTTCCTCGTCATCGGTAACAGCGTGCGTCTGAGCATTTTTGCGCGTCGCGATACCATTAACGTACAGAAACTGATTGGTGCGACGGATGGATTTATCCTGCGTCCGTTCCTTTACGGCGGCGCGCTGCTGGGTTTTTCCGGCGCATTTCTTTCACTGATTTTGTCAGAAATTTTGGTGATGCGCCTGTCATCAGCGGTGACTGAAGTGGCACAGGTTTTCGGAACGAAGTTTGATATCAACGGCTTATCATTCGATGAGTGCTTGCTACTCCTGCTGGTATGCTCAATGATTGGCTGGGTGGCAGCCTGGCTTGCCACGGTTCAACATTTACGCCACTTTACCCCCGATTAAAAAATCTCTGGTATAATCTTTCCCTGCACTGAGTAGTTCGCTCTGCAGGGAAAGAGCCCTGTTTTCTCTTCCCGGCGCATTCATCGTGATGTCACATTTTGTGCGTAATTTATACACATTACGACATGGAACTTGTGGATAAAATCACTGTCTGATAAAAGATTGAATGATATTCTCGTTGCTCATAAGCTCTGGCATGGTTGTTGCTATTGGTTTTTACCAACGCCAGATGACAAAGATTGAGAGGATTTGAATGACCAAAGAAATGCAAAATTTAGCTTTAGCCCCTGTTGGTAACCTGGAGTCTTACATCCGGGCTGCGAACGCGTGGCCGATGTTGTCGGCTGACGAGGAGCGGGCGCTGGCTGAAAAGCTGCATTACCAGGGCGATCTGGAAGCAGCTAAAACGCTGATCCTGTCTCACCTGCGCTTTGTTGTTCATGTTGCTCGTAACTACGCGGGCTATGGCCTGCCGCAGGCGGATCTGATTCAGGAAGGTAATATCGGCCTGATGAAAGCCGTGCGCCGTTTCAACCCGGAAGTGGGTGTGCGCCTGGTCTCCTTCGCCGTGCATTGGATCAAAGCCGAGATCCACGAATACGTTCTGCGTAACTGGCGTATCGTGAAAGTCGCGACCACTAAAGCGCAGCGTAAGCTGTTCTTTAACCTGCGTAAAACCAAGCAGCGTCTGGGCTGGTTTAACCAGGATGAAGTGGAAATGGTTGCTCGCGAGCTGGGTGTTTCCAGCAAAGACGTGCGCGAAATGGAATCCCGTATGGCGGCGCAGGACATGACGTTTGACATGTCTTCGGACGACGAGTCCGACAGCCAGCCGATGGCTCCGGTTCTGTATCTGCAGGATAAATCCTCCAACTTTGCTGATGGCATTGAAGAGGATAACTGGGAAGATCAGGCCGCGAACAAACTGACCCACGCAATGGAAGGTCTGGACGAGCGTAGCCAGGACATCATTCGTGCCCGCTGGCTGGACGAAGACAACAAGTCGACGTTGCAGGAACTGGCCGATCGCTACGGCGTTTCCGCTGAACGTGTTCGTCAGCTTGAAAAGAACGCGATGAAAAAACTGCGTGCGGCGATCGAAGCGTAAACTTTCTGCCAAACTGAAAATGCTGATAAACCCTGGATGAAAATCCGGGGTTTTTTGTTTTTATCTCTCCTGCTCTCTCCTGACGTTCTATGCTTTTTGTCATCAAGTTGTTATCTGCATGTCAAATTTAGCTATTCCAAAATAATAAAAATCGGGTATGTTTTAGCAGAGTATGCTGCTAAAGCATGGGTGGCTATCCAATAATCGAAATAAAGTGCTGAACAACAACATCACAACACACGTAATAACCACAATAATGGGGATTGTCAGGATGAATATGAAGGGTAAAGCGTTATTGGCAGGATGTATCGCCCTGTCTTTGAGCAATATGGCGTTTGCTAAGGATATTAAAGTTGCTGTCGTCGGCGCGATGTCCGGCCCGGTGGCGCAGTATGGCGATCAGGAATTTACTGGCGCAGAGCAGGCGATTGCAGATATCAATGCCAAAGGCGGCGTGAAAGGCGACAAACTGGTCATGGTGAAATATGACGATGCCTGTGATCCGAAACAAGCGGTAGCGGTTGCTAACAAAGTGGTCAACGACGGGATTAAATACGTTATCGGCCACCTGTGTTCTTCCTCCACTCAGCCTGCGTCAGATATCTATGAAGACGAAGGCATTCTGATGATTACCCCAGCGGCAACGGCGCCAGAGCTGACCGCACGCGGCTATAACCTGGTGTTACGTACCACTGGTCTGGATTCCGATCAGGGCCCAACGGCCGCCAAATATATCGTTGAAAAAGTGAAGCCGAAGCGCATTGCGATCGTGCATGACAAACAGCAGTACGGTGAAGGCCTGGCGCGTTCCGTGCAGGACAACCTCAAGAAGGCTAACGCTGATGTGGTGTTCTTTGACGGGATCACCGCCGGTGAGAAAGATTTCTCTACGCTGGTGGCGCGTTTGAAGAAAGAGAATATCGATTTCGTTTACTACGGCGGTTACCATCCGGAAATGGGGCAGATCCTGCGCCAGTCTCGCGCCGCGGGTCTGAAAACTCAGTTTATGGGACCTGAAGGGGTAGCGAACGTGTCGCTGTCTAACATCGCGGGTGAGTCTGCAGAAGGCTTACTGGTAACGAAACCGAAGAACTACGATCAGGTTCCGGCAAACAAACCGATTGTGGATGCGATCAAAGCCAAGAAACAGGATCCGAGCGGTGCATTCGTATGGACCACCTACGCCGCGCTGCAATCCTTGCAGGCCGGTCTGAACCAGTCTGACGACCCGGCTGAAATTGCCAAATACCTGAAAGCAAACTCAGTGGAAACCGTAATGGGGCCTCTGTCATGGGATGCGAAGGGCGACCTGAAAGGCTTCGAATTTGGCGTGTTTGACTGGCATGCTAACGGGACGGCGACCGACGCCAAATAATTTTCCCGGCGCCTTTCGCGCCGCAGGTGTGTTGGCTGCGTTATTCAACCCCGGTCACTTACTTCTGTAAGCTCCCGGGGACTTCATAACTTGCCGCCTTCCTGCAGCGCGAAATTCTTGGAAAATTGCGAGGTGGTTTTTTATTTTTTCTCCCAGCATGTAGGCCGGATAAGCGTCAGCGCCATCCGGCTTTTTTATCTTTTTTCCCAGCCATTTTCCTGGGCCGTAAACCCTAACGCCTGCATAAACGCGGCCATTACGCTGCGGTCTTCAACGCCGACGTCGGCCATCCACCATGAACTCACATCAGGGTTTACCCGGATCACTTCTTCGATCAAATACTGCCCGACGCCGCGACGGCGGGTGATATCGCGTACGCGCAATGAATCCAATGCGCCTTGTGTGCCGCTCAGGGTTACGCGAATTGCGCCTAACAGACGCTCGTTAAAGCGCGCGGCGTAGATCCGGTGCGTTTCATCTACGCTTAATGATGAGGCGGAATATTCCGGCCAGATTTTGCCAAGATCGATGAGATCCTGATCACTGAAGTTTTCTAAACGAACGATGGTCAGCTTCATTAACAGCATGTCCAAATCACAAAAGATGGAATGAGTGTACCGAAATAATTCGTCCGGATGCTTTCTCTTTTTTATGTGAATAACCAGATTAATAATTTTGTAACAACAGTAATGACAGTTTGAAACCGTAGAGATTGAAAAACAGGCAGAATAATACCCTGGAATGCAGCATTTTATTCCGCTCTTTGTACCGTTATTTTATGCTGACAAACGTGCTTTTTTTTGTTTATCTATAGTGAAAAGCAGAATATTATCTTTTCTTAATCGACTGAAAAATAGAGATTTTAGCCTTATTTTGCTTAAATGACTGCGCTAAACCATTAATGAGACTGGTAAAAATAGTGCAGTTCAAAAAAAGCACAGACTGCTTTTTAACCACATAAATACAAAATATTAATTACGTCACGAATGGGGATTCAGGTAATGAAACGGAATGCGAAAACAATCATCGCAGGGGTGATAGCACTGGCAATGTCACACGCGGTCATGGCGGAAGATATCAAGGTCGCTGTTGTTGGCGCGATGTCAGGTCCGGTCGCGCAGTGGGGCGATATGGAATTTAATGGCGCACGTCAGGCGATTAAAGATATCAATGCCAAAGGTGGGATCAAAGGCGACAAGCTGGTCGCCGTGGAATATGACGATGCCTGCGATCCGAAACAGGCCGTTGCCGTCGCGAACAAAATCGTCAACGACGGCATTCAGTACGTAATTGGCCACCTGTGTTCTTCATCGACTCAACCGGCATCAGATATTTACGAAGACGAAGGCATTCTGATGATTTCTCCGGGCGCGACTAACCCGGAGCTGACGCAGCGTGGTTACGCGCACATCATGCGCACCGCGGGTCTGGACTCCTCTCAGGGGCCGACTGCCGCGAAATACATCCTGGAGCAGGTGAAGCCACAGCGTATCGCCATCATTCATGACAAACAGCAGTACGGTGAAGGCCTGGCGCGTTCGGTGCAGGACAGCCTGAAAGCAGGTAAAGCCAACATCGTTTTCTTTGACGGTATCACCGCCGGGGAAAAAGATTTCTCTGCGCTGATCGCTCGCCTGAAAAAAGAAAATATCGACTTTGTTTATTACGGCGGCTACTACCCGGAAATGGGGCAAATGCTGCGCCAGGCACGTTCCGTCGGGCTGAAAACCCAGTTTATGGGACCAGAGGGCGTCGGCAATGCGTCGCTGTCTAACATTGCCGGTGATGCCGCTGAAGGCATGCTGGTGACCATGCCAAAACGCTATGACCAGGATCCGGCGAATAAAGCTATCGTCGATGCGCTCAAAGCTGACAAGAAAGAGCCAACTGGACCGTACGTGTGGATCACTTATGCAGCAGTCCAGTCATTGGCGACCGCAATGGATCGTAGCGGTAGCAAAGAGCCGCTGGACCTGGTGAAAGATCTGAAAGCACACGGGGCTGATACCGTGATTGGGCCGCTGAAATGGGACGAAAAAGGCGATTTGAAGGGATTTGAGTTTGGTGTCTTCCAGTGGCATGCGGACGGTTCATCGACCGTCGCGAAGTAATACCTGAAGACGAGTTATCCCACCGCCCGTGTAAAACGGGCGGGTTAAGAAAGGTTACCTTATGTCCGAGCAGTTCCTCTATTTCTTGCAGCAGATGTTTAACGGCGTCACGCTGGGAAGCACCTACGCGCTGATCGCCATCGGCTACACGATGGTGTACGGCATTATCGGCATGATCAACTTCGCCCACGGCGAGGTGTATATGATCGGCAGTTATGTCTCCTTTATGATCATCGCCGCGCTAATGATGATGGGCATTGATTCCAGTTGGCTACTGGTCGCGGCGGGCTTCGTCGGCGCGATTGTGATTGCCAGCGCCTACGGCTGGAGCATTGAACGCGTGGCGTATCGGCCCGTGCGCAGCTCCAAGCGCCTGATTGCGCTAATTTCCGCTATCGGGATGTCCATCTTCCTGCAAAACTACGTCAGCCTCACTGAAGGCTCGCGCGATGTGGCACTGCCCAGCCTGTTTAATGGCCAGTGGACCGTTGGCAGTAGCGAAAACTTCTCTGCTTCCATCACCACCATGCAGCTGGTTATCTGGATTGTAACCTTCCTGGCGATGCTGGCGCTGACGCTGTTTATCCGTTATTCCCGTATGGGGCGCGCCTGCCGTGCCTGCGCGGAAGACCTGAAAATGGCCAGCCTGCTCGGCATCAACACCGATCGCGTGATTGCGCTGACCTTTGTGATTGGCGCGGCAATGGCGGCGGTAGCGGGCGTGCTACTCGGTCAATTCTATGGCGTAATTAACCCCTATATTGGCTTTATGGCCGGGATGAAGGCCTTTACTGCGGCGGTACTGGGCGGCATCGGTAGTATTCCTGGGGCGATGATCGGCGGCTTGATTCTGGGTGTCGCGGAAGCGCTCTCCTCTGCTTATCTGAGTACTGAATACAAAGACGTCGTTTCATTCGCGCTGCTGATTCTGGTGCTGCTGGTGATGCCGACCGGTATTCTGGGTCGCCCGGAGGTAGAGAAAGTATGAAACCGATGCATTTTGCAATGGCGCTGCTCTCTGCCGCCATGTTCTTCGTCCTGGCGGGCGTCTTTATGGGCGTTCAGTTAGAGCTGGACGGTACCAAGCTGGTGGTCGATACCGCTGCGGATATCCGCTGGCAGTGGGTGTTTATTGGTACTGGCGTGGTCTTCCTCTTCCAGTTGCTGCGTCCCGTTTTCCAGAAGAGCCTGAAGAGCGTCTCCGGGCCGAAGTTTATCCTGCCGGCGATTGACGGCTCCACCGTTAAACAGAAGCTGTTCCTGGTGGCGCTGCTGGTCATTGCTGTCGCATGGCCGTTTATGGTGTCGCGCGGCACGGTGGATATCGCCACGCTGACGATGATTTATATCATCCTTGGCCTCGGTTTAAACGTGGTGGTCGGCCTTTCCGGCTTGCTGGTGCTGGGCTATGGCGGCTTCTATGCCATTGGTGCGTACACCTTTGCGCTGCTGAACCACTATTACGGTCTTGGTTTCTGGACCTGTTTGCCGCTGGCGGGATTGGTATCGGCGGCGGCAGGATTCCTGCTTGGCTTCCCGGTTCTGCGTCTGCGCGGCGACTACCTGGCAATAGTGACCTTAGGCTTTGGCGAAATCGTGCGTATCCTGTTGCTCAATAATACTGAAGTCACCGGTGGCCCGAACGGTATCAGCCAGATCCCGAAACCGACCTTTTTCGGTCTTGAATTCAGCCGTAGCGCCCGTGAGGGCGGCTGGGATACCTTCAGCAACTTCTTTGGCGTGAAATACGATCCCTCTGACCGTGTGATTTTCCTCTACCTGGTGGCGCTGCTGCTAGTGGTCTTCTCGCTGTTTGTCATCAACCGCCTGTTGCGTATGCCGCTGGGCCGTGCATGGGAAGCGTTGCGTGAAGATGAAATCGCCTGCCGTTCACTGGGCTTAAACCCTACGCGCATCAAGCTGACCGCCTTTACCATCAGCGCCGCGTTCGCCGGTTTTGCCGGTACGTTGTTTGCCGCGCGCCAGGGCTTTGTCAGCCCGGAATCCTTCACCTTTGCCGAGTCGGCCTTTGTGCTGGCGATTGTGGTACTGGGCGGAATGGGCTCACAGTTTGCGGTGATCCTGGCGGCCATCCTGCTGGTGGTGTCACGCGAGCTGATGCGTGATTTCAATGAATACAGCATGTTAATGCTGGGTGGTTTAATGGTACTGATGATGATCTGGCGTCCGCAGGGCTTGCTGCCGATGACCCGTCCACAGTTGAAGCTGAAAAACGGGGAAGCAAAAGGAGAGCAGGCATGAGTCAGCCATTATTATCGGTTAGCGGCCTGATGATGCGTTTTGGCGGCCTGCTGGCAGTCAACAATGTGTCTCTGGATTTGCATAAAAAAGAGATAGTCTCCCTGATTGGCCCGAACGGCGCGGGGAAAACCACGGTCTTCAACTGCCTGACCGGGTTCTATAAGCCGACCGGCGGGACGATTAAGCTGCGCGACCAGCACCTTGAAGGGCTGCCGGGCCAGCAAATTGCGCGTATGGGCGTGGTGCGTACCTTCCAGCACGTGCGTCTGTTTCGCGAAATGACGGTGATTGAAAATCTGCTGGTGGCGCAGCATCAGCAACTGAAAGCTGGGGTTTTCTCCGGGCTGCTAAAAACCCCTGCTTTTCGCCGCGCGCAGGATGAAGCGCTGGACCGCGCCGCCACCTGGCTTGATCGTATCGGCCTGCTGCAGCATGCTAACCGACAGGCGAGCAACCTGGCCTATGGCGACCAGCGCCGTCTTGAGATTATCCGTTGCATGGTCACTCAGCCGGAAATTCTGATGCTTGATGAACCTGCTGCGGGTCTTAACCCGAAAGAAACCAAAGAGCTGGATGAGCTGATTGCTGAGCTGCGCGACCATCACGACACCACCATCCTGCTCATTGAGCACGACATGAAGCTGGTGATGGGCATTTCAGACCGTATTTACGTGGTGAACCAGGGGACGCCGCTGGCGAACGGGACACCGGAGCAGATTCGTAACAACCCGGACGTGATCCGCGCCTATTTAGGCGAAGCATAATGGTGGTGAGGCATAAGATGGAAAAAGTCATGTTGTCTTTTGACAACGTCAACGCCCACTACGGCAAGATCCAGGCTCTGCACGATGTCAGCTTGTATATCAACCAGGGTGAAATCGTGACGCTTATCGGTGCCAACGGTGCGGGGAAAACCACGCTGCTCGGAACGCTGTGCGGCGATCCTCGGGCAACAAGTGGGCGTATTGTCTTTGATGGTAAAGATATTACCGACTGGCAGACGGCAAAAATCATGCGTGAAGCGGTGGCGATTGTCCCGGAAGGGCGTCGCGTGTTTTCCCGTATGACGGTGGAAGAGAACCTGGCGATGGGTGGTTTCTTTGCCGAGAAAGGCCAGTTTCAGGAACGCATCAAGTGGGTGTATGACCTGTTTCCTCGCCTGCATGAGCGCCGTATTCAACGTGCGGGAACCATGTCCGGCGGCGAACAGCAGATGCTGGCGATAGGCCGTGCGCTGATGAGCCAGCCGAGGCTGCTACTGCTTGATGAACCGTCGCTGGGTCTGGCGCCGATTATCATCCAGCAGATCTTTAACACCATTGAGCAACTGCGCGAGCAGGGGATGACGATTTTCCTCGTCGAACAAAACGCCAACCAGGCACTGAAACTCGCCGACCGTGGGTACGTGCTGGAAAACGGCCACGTGGTGCTGGAAGATACCGGTGATGCATTGCTGGCTAACGAAGCGGTGCGTAGCGCTTATTTGGGCGGTTAACAGTTATCTAAATAGACAAGGGGCTCATCAGGCCCCTTTTTTATTGCGCTATGTTATTATTGATAATGATTATCAATAATAAAAATGAACATGGAGAAAGGATGACACGTTCAGGTGCCTGTATGGCTATTGGAAGTCTACTATTGGCCGGCTCATTCAGTGCGCAGGCAGTGAAAGAGCAAACTTTCGATCCGCGCGATCCTGCAATCTGGCAAGAAAAGCCGGTCAACCCGTCAGCACAATCCAACTCACCCTGCGAGGTATTCAGCAGTTCTGTGTGTCCGGGCAGGGAAGACGAAAAATCGGATATCCAGCGTGACCGTGAGCGGCGGGAACAGCAGCGTTTACAGAACGAATATGAACGCCGCTGGCGAAGAGAGTAAGACTGGAAACGCAATCATTCATACCTGCAAGGATTGCGAGTTCTGTCCCAGCATTTGTGCACTATATTCTGTATAATCAATAGCTTGATTTATATTTTATATCAATGGTAATTGCATGAATGATTCACCGCATCAAACTAATGTGCAGCCCATGCCCGCAATTGATGGCGTCACGGTTTCCTTTAATGGGCTGAACTATCTGCGTCCAGAACTCCTGCTGGATTTTGTCAGTATTAGTCCATCACCATTGCTCGCCGTAACGCCTGTAGCGCTGCTGTATTCCTCTGTGGGCGTGCTTCAGCAAGTCGATTTGCGCAAGCTGCCGGTGGAAGTCTGTGGGCGCGTGGTTTATCCCATCTCTTCGCTGAAGCTTCCTGCATTACGGGGAAAACTCATCATCAACGCCCAGTCACGGCGACTCAAGTTTCTGGAAAGCCTGGTGGCGATATCTCCGGAAGATAACATTCATGGTATGCAGATCCTGGGTCTGGCGCTGGAATTCACGTTTGCACAGCCTGCCTGATCTTACCAGGGTGATAAAACCTTCTTTATTCACCGGGTAAAGCATACCGCTACCCGGCTTTGTTGTGCACCACCCCGCATTTTCCTGTCACTACGCTTTCACCGCCTTGCCATCTGTTTGTCGCCTTACTATCTTTTTTTTGTAATAAAAAAGTTATTTTTCTGTCATTCGAGCATGTCATGTTACCCCCGCGAGCATAAAACGCGTGATATCGCGCATCCGGCACAACAAGAGAGATAACCGATGATATCGTTACGACATACAGCTTTAGGACTGGCACTTAGCCTGGCGTTTGCAGGTCAGGCACTGGCGGTCACCACCATCCCATTCTGGCACTCAATGGAAGGCGAACTGGGTAAAGAAGTTGACTCACTGGCGCAACGTTTTAATGCCGCCAATCCCGACTACAAAATTGTTCCGCAGTACAAAGGCAACTACGAGCAGAGCCTGAGCGCAGGTATTGCCGCTTTCCGTACCGGAAACGCGCCTGCGCTGCTGCAGGTTTATGAAGTGGGTACGGCAACAATGATGGCTTCGAAAGCCATTAAACCGGTCTATGAAGTATTCAAAGAGGCTGGCATTAACTTCGATGAGTCTCAGTTTGTACCGACCGTTTCCGGTTACTACACCGACTCTAAAAGTGGACATCTGCTCTCCCAGCCGTTTAACAGCTCCACGCCGGTGCTGTACTACAACAAAGATGCCTTTAAAAAAGCCGGTTTAGACCCTGAGCAGCCGCCGAAAACCTGGCAGGACCTGGCGGAGTACACCGCGAAGCTGAAAGCGGCAGGTATGAAGTGTGGCTATGCCAGCGGCTGGCAGGGATGGATTCAGATTGAAAACTTCAGCGCCTGGAATGGTCTGCCGGTAGCAACCAAAAACAATGGCTTTGACGGTACTGACGCGGTGCTGGAGTTCAATAAACCGGAACAAGTAAAGCATATCGCCCTGCTGGAAGAGCTGAACAAAAAAGGGGATTTCAGCTACTTCGGGCGTAAGGACGAATCCACTGAGAAGTTCTATAACGGGGATTGTGCCATTACCACCGCCTCTTCCGGTTCGCTGGCTGATATCCGCCACTACGCGAAATTCAACTATGGCGTCGGAATGATGCCCTACGATGCCGATGTGAAGGGCGCGCCGCAGAACGCCATTATCGGTGGAGCCAGCCTGTGGGTGATGCAGGGTAAAGACAAACCCACCTACGAAGGCGTGGCGAAGTTCCTCAACTTCCTGGCGAAGCCTGAAATTGCTGCCGAATGGCACCAGAAGACTGGCTATCTGCCGATCACCACCGCGGCCTACGATTTGACCCGTGAGCAGGGCTTCTATGAGAAGAATCCGGGGGCGGATATCGCTACGCGTCAAATGCTCAACAAGCCGCCGTTGCCGTACACCAAAGGGCTGCGTCTGGGCAACATGCCGCAGATCCGCACCATCGTGGATGAAGAGCTGGAAAGCGTCTGGACCGGGAAGAAAACCCCGCAGCAGGCGCTGGATGCCGCCGTTGAGCGTGGCAATCAGTTACTGCGTCGCTTTGAGCAATCGACCAAATCGTAATGTGAAATGCCGGGTGACGGCTGCGCCTTACCCGGCCTACAAATGCGCGTAGGCCGGATAAGCGTAGCGCCATCCGGCGCTGTTCAGGAATCAAACTTCCATGTCTTCATCCCGTCCGGTGTTCCGTTCGCGCTGGCTTCCCTATTTACTGGTGGCTCCGCAGCTGGTTATCACCGTTATTTTCTTTATCTGGCCTGCCGGTGAAGCGCTGTGGTACTCGCTACAATCCGTTGATCCGTTTGGTCTTTCCAGCCAGTTTGTCGGACTGGAAAACTTTGTCGCGCTGTTTCATGACCCGTACTACCTCGACTCATTCTGGACCACCATTAAGTTCAGTACGTTAGTCACGGTAAGCGGTCTGCTGGTGTCGTTATTTTTTGCGGCGTTGGTGAATTACGTGGTGCGCGGCAGCCGTTTTTACCAAACGCTGATGCTGTTGCCTTACGCCGTTGCGCCCGCCGTTGCTGCCGTATTGTGGATCTTCCTGTTTAACCCCGGGCGCGGGTTGATTACCCATTTTCTCGGTGAGTTTGGCTATGACTGGAACCATGCGCAAAACAGCGGTCAGGCAATGTTCCTGGTGGTGTTTGCGTCGGTCTGGAAGCAGATTAGTTACAACTTCCTGTTCTTCTTTGCCGCATTGCAGTCTATTCCTCGCTCGCTGATCGAAGCCGCCGCGATTGACGGTGCGGGGCCGGTTCGCCGCTTCTTTAAGCTGGCGCTGCCGCTCATTGCCCCGGTGAGCTTCTTCCTGCTGGTGGTGAATCTGGTGTATGCCTTCTTTGACACCTTCCCGGTGATTGATGCTGCCACTGCAGGCGGGCCGGTACAGGCGACCACGACGCTGATTTATAAGATCTATCGCGAAGGATTTGTCGGGCTGGATCTGGCTTCTTCCGCTGCACAATCGGTGGTGCTGATGTTCCTGGTCATTATTTTGACGGTGGTGCAGTTCCGCTATGTGGAAAGTAAGGTGCGTTACCAATGATTGAGAACCGTCGTGGGCTGACAATATTCAGCCATGCCATGTTGATTATGGGGATCATGGTGATCCTGTTTCCGCTGTACGTCGCGTTTGTCGCGGCGACGCTGGACAATAAAGCGGTGTTTGAGACGCCGATGACGCTGGTTCCCGGTACACAGCTGCTGGAAAACATGAAATACATCTGGGTCAACGGCGTGGGCGTCAACAGCGCACCGTTCTGGCTGATGATGCTCAACAGTTTCATCATGGCGTTCAGCATTACGGTAGGGAAAATTACCGTTTCTATGCTCTCCGCATTCGCCATCGTCTGGTTCCGCTTTCCGCTGCGCAACCTGTTCTTCTGGATGATTTTTATCACCCTGATGCTACCGGTTGAGGTGCGTATTTTCCCGACGGTAGAAGTGATCGCCAACCTGAAGATGCTCGACAGCTATGCGGGTCTGACGCTGCCGTTGATGGCATCTGCGACAGCGACTTTCCTGTTCCGTCAGTTCTTTATGACCCTACCGGATGAACTGGTTGAGGCGGCGCGTATTGACGGCGCGTCACCGATGCGTTTTTTCCGCGATATCGTACTACCGTTGTCAAAAACCAATCTGGCGGCGCTGTTCGTGATCACCTTTATCTACGGCTGGAACCAGTATCTGTGGCCGTTGTTAATTATTACCGACGTCAATTTGGGCACTGCGGTGGCGGGTATCAAAGGCATGATTGCCACCGGTGAAGGCACCACGCAGTGGAACCAGGTAATGGCAGCCATGCTGCTGACGCTCATCCCTCCGGTAATCATCGTGTTAGCCATGCAGCGCGCGTTTGTGCGTGGTTTAGTGGACAGTGAGAAATAAAAATGGCTGGTTTAAAACTACAGGCAGTAACCAAAAGCTGGGACGGCAAAACCCAGGTGATTAAACCGCTGACGCTGGACGTCGCGGACGGGGAATTTATTGTGATGGTTGGGCCATCCGGCTGCGGTAAGTCTACGCTGCTGCGGATGGTGGCCGGGCTTGAACGGGTAAGCGGCGGCGATATCTGGATTGATAATAAACGCGTCACCGAGATGGAGCCGAAGGATCGCGGCATTGCGATGGTCTTTCAAAACTATGCTCTCTACCCGCATATGAGCGTGGAAGAAAACATGGCCTGGGGGCTGAAAATCCGCGGGATGGGCAAGGAGCATATTGCTGAGCGGGTGAAAGAGGCGGCGCGTATTCTCGAGCTGGGTGAGCTGCTCAAACGTCGTCCGCGCGAACTTTCCGGCGGCCAGCGCCAGCGCGTAGCGATGGGACGAGCGATTGTGCGTGACCCGGCGGTATTCCTGTTCGATGAGCCGCTTTCTAACCTTGACGCCAAGCTGCGCGTACAGATGCGTCTGGAGTTACAACATCTGCATCGCCGACTGAAAACCACCTCGCTGTACGTGACGCACGATCAGGTTGAAGCGATGACCCTCGCCCAGCGGGTTATGGTGATGAACAAAGGCATTGCCGAGCAAATCGGCACCCCAGTTGAGGTGTATGAAAAACCCGCCAGCCGCTTTGTGGCGAGCTTTATCGGCAGCCCGGCGATGAATCTGCTCGATGGGCGCATCAGCTCTACGGGTACCCATTTTGAGCTGGAGGGCGGCATGACGTTGCCCATTGGCAGAAGCGCCAGGGAGTGTATTGGGCGTAACATGACGCTGGGTATCCGCCCGGAGCATATTGCGCTAAGCTCGCAGGCCGAAGGTGGCGTGCCGCTGGTCGTCGACACGCTGGAAATGCTGGGTGCAGATAACCTGGCACACGGACGCTGGGGCGAGCAAAAGCTGGTGGTGCGACTGGCGCATCAGCATCGCCCGACGGCAGGCAGCACGCTGTGGCTGCATCTGCCGGAAAATCATCTGCATCTTTTTGATGGCGAAACAGGACAACGCGTATGAATAACTGGCCTTACCCCCATATTGTCGCCCATCGCGGCGGCGGTAAGTTAGCCCCGGAAAACACCCTGGCGGCGATCGACGTGGGGGCGCGATACGGGCATACCATGATTGAGTTTGACGCCAAATTGTCGAAAGACGGTGAGATCTTCTTACTGCATGACGACAACCTGGAACGCACCAGCAACGGCTGGGGCGTGGCTGGCGAGCTGAACTGGCAGGATTTATTGCACGTGGATGCAGGCGGCTGGTTTAGCGGTGAGTTTAAAGGCGAACCGTTGCCGCTGCTCTCGCAAGTTGCTGAGCGCTGTCGCCAGCACGGCATGATGGCAAATATTGAGATCAAACCCACCACCGGGACGGGGGCGCTCACCGGGAAGGTCGTGGCGCTGGCCGCGCGGGAACTGTGGGCGGGAATGACGCCACCACTGTTGTCATCCTTTGAAATTGATGCGCTAGAAGCGGCGCAGCAGGCGGTGCCTGAACTGCCGAGAGGTTTGCTGCTGGATGAATGGCGCGAAGACTGGCGCGAGCTGACCACGCGGCTTGGCTGCGTCTCTATTCATCTTAATCATAAGCTGCTGGATGAGGCGCGCGTGGATGCGCTGCGCGATGCGGGGCTACGTATTCTGGTGTATACCGTCAACCGACCCCAGCGCGCGGCGGAACTGCTGCGCTGGGGTGTGGACTGCATCTGTACCGATGCCATTGATACGATTGGCCCGGATTTCCAGCCCTGTTAAGGCCCAATCGTTTTTAACGGAACGTTAGGCTGCGGCGTGCTGGAGGGCTTCAGCATGTCGCCGTTCTTTTTCTCCGACAGCATATGTTGCTTATTGAGCGAGCTGTCCGGATTACGGGTTCCACTCAACATCCCTCCGTTGCTGTTAGGCAGCATTTGCTGCTGTCCAGGATTCAACTCGCCCGGCTGAGACTGCAGCACGCGCTGGGTGTTCGTGTTGATTTGGTTTTCCATATGCTGTTGCTGCATGCGCGTCTGCGTTTGCAACTGCTGGTTGAGCATCCCTTTCTGCTGAATCTGCTGTGATTGCATTTGGGTTTGCATACGCTGCTGACTCGGGATCTGATAACCGGGTTGATTCGGGTTATTCATGGTGTTGATGGGCTGTGCAAAGCCAGCAAACGGCAAGAGCATGGCTAAAAGTAAGAGTCGTTTCATCGCTTTTCTCCTCTCGGGGATCGTTTAAGTTTACTCCTTTCTCGCCGTTACGATGATTATTTCAGAGTTATGCACCAGGCTTAGTGGGGGCCGACCCCCGTACATCTGGAGAATAACGATGATAAAACCGACGTTTTTACGCCGGGTAGCCATTGCTGCTCTGCTCTCAGGAAGTTGTTTTAGCGTGGCTGCCGCGCCGGCTGCGCCACCGCCGGTATCCTACGGTGTCGAGGAAGATGTGTTCCATCCCGTTCGCGCGCAACAGGGGATGGTGGCTTCCGTAGATGCTTTAGCCACCCAGGTTGGGGTGGATATTCTGAAACAGGGCGGGAATGCCGTTGATGCCGCTGTTGCCGTGGGCTACGCGCTGGCGGTGACGCATCCGCAGGCGGGTAATCTGGGCGGCGGTGGGTTTATGCTGCTGCGTACCAAAGACGGTAACACCAAGGCGATCGATTTTCGTGAAATGGCTCCCGCTGGCGCGACCCGTGATATGTTCCTTGATGAACAGGGCAACGCCGATGCGAAAAAGTCGCTAACCTCACATCTGGCATCCGGTACGCCGGGTACCGTGGCGGGTTTCTCGCTGGCGCTGGAGAAATACGGCACGATGCCGCTGAACAAAGTCGTGCGCCCGGCAATGAAGCTGGCGGAAGAAGGCTTTGTGGTTAACGACGCGCTGGCCGACGATCTGAAAACCTATGGCAGCGAAGTGATCCCTAATCACGAGAACAGTAAAGCCATTTTCTGGAAAGACGGCGAGCCGCTGAAAAAGGGCGACAAGCTGGTGCAAACGAACCTGGCGAAAAGCCTCGAGATGATTGCCGAAAATGGTCCGGATGCGTTTTATAAAGGGGCGATTGCCGATCAGATTGCGGAGGAAATGCAGAAAAACGGCGGGCTGATGACGAAAGAGGACTTAGCCGCCTATAAAGCCGTTGAGCGTACGCCGATTAGCGGCGACTATCGCGGGTATCAGGTATTCTCTATGCCGCCGCCGTCCTCAGGCGGGATTCACATCGTGCAGATCCTCAATATTCTCGAAAACTTCGATATGAAGAAGTACGGGTTTGGCAGCGCCGATGCCATGCAGGTAATGGCTGAAGCGGAGAAATATGCCTACGCCGACCGCTCGGAGTATCTGGGCGACCCGGATTTTGTGAAGGTGCCGTGGCAGGCGCTGACCAATAAAGCCTATGCCAAATCGCTTGCCGATCAAATTGATATCAACAAGGCTAAGCCTTCCAGCCAGATCAAACCTGGCAAGCTCGCGCCGTATGAAAGCAACCAGACCACCCATTTCTCGGTGGTGGATAAAGACGGTAATGCCGTGGCGGTGACGTATACACTGAACACCACCTTCGGCACCGGGATTGTGGCGGGTAACACCGGCATTCTGCTGAATAACGAAATGGACGATTTCTCCGCCAAGCCGGGCGTGCCGAACGTTTATGGGCTGGTGGGCGGCGATGCCAACGCGGTTGGGCCGAAGAAGCGTCCGCTGTCATCAATGTCGCCGACTATCGTGGTAAAAGACGGGAAAACCTGGCTGGTTACCGGCAGCCCTGGCGGGAGCCGAATCATCACTACCGTGCTGCAAATGGTAGTCAACAGCATTGATTTTGGAATGAACGTCGCCGAAGCGACCAACGCGCCGCGTTTCCACCATCAGTGGTTGCCCGATGAACTGCGCGTTGAGAAAGGGTTTAGCCCGGACACCATTAAGCTGCTGGAGCAGAAAGGGCAGAAAGTCGCGCTGAAGGAAGCGATGGGCAGCACGCAGAGCATTATGGTAGGACCGGATGGCGCACTGTATGGCGCGTCCGACCCACGTTCCGTGGATGATTTAACGGCGGGATACTGATGGTATTGCCGGGTCTGCCGTTGATGCAGGCCCGGCGAGTGCTTCCTGACGGTTTCTTACCCGTTATTTCACGCGCGCCATAAAGTACGCATCCACGTACTCGCCGTTGCGCAGGCCGTATTTCTTACCGGTGCCTTCGATCTCAAAGCCATGCTTTTTATAGACCGCAATCGCAGGTTCGTTATCAACAAACACCGTTAACTCGATACGGTCGACGCGCAGCCAGTTGTCGCACATGTCGATCATCGTACGGAGAAGCGCGCTGGCAACGCCGCGATTCTGCCAGCGGGCATCAACGCAGATACCAAAATCGGCGACATGGCTGCGGCGCGGGCGCTGCGCGACCTCAATACAGAGGTGCCCCACGACGATATCGTCAATGCACGCGACCAGTTGTTTGATTCCGACCCGTTCGGTTAGTCGTTCTTGCCACATCTCCATGGAAGGATGAGGAACCTGTAGCGTGTTGTGATACACCTCCGGCTGGGCATGGATCTGACGAATTGCGTCGTAATCTTTCTGTTCAGCGTGGCGTATCACTATCTCACTCATTCCTTATCTCCTTCAGGGTTAATTGAGTCTTTACCCTCGCTGAGAAAGAAAATTCCGTCAACTGCATTTTTTTTGCAAAAAGAAGTAGACAAGTGCGAATGAGAATGATTATTATTGCTCTGCGTTCAGGGGAACCCCTACGGAGAACCTGAAAGCACGACATTGCTCACATTGCTTCCAGTATTACTTTAGCCAGCTTTTGCTGGCTTTTTTTTTTGGGGTTTTGTTTCAGCCTGGCTTACTTGTCATTTTGTCCCCGGGAAGTGCTCGTGCTCCTCACGTACATTTAGTACGCTCCGGGCCCTGCGCGCTTGCCGTGAATAAAATGACCGCGACGCCGACGGCCGATCCTGTCGCACCTGTGGTGCAGTTCAAACGCCATCCGGCAAAGATCCAACATTCAGTCTCCAGCCGCTTTGCGCTATGGTGTAGATAATCATCTTCAAAAGGACTGTCTCATGACCTTACACTGCGCATTTATTGGTTTTGGTAAAAGTACCACTCGCTACCATTTGCCGTACGTCCTCAACCGCAAAAATAGCTGGCATGTCGCGCACATTTTCCGCCGTAACGCCAGGCCGGAAGAGCAGGCGCCGCAGTATTCACATATTCACTTCACCAGTGACCTCGACGAGATCTTAAACGATCCGCAGGTGAAGTTAGTGATCGTTTGTACCCATGCTGACAGCCATTTTGACTACGCCAAACGTGCGCTGGAGGCGGGTAAAAACGTGCTGGTTGAGAAACCGTTCACGCCGACGCTGGCAGAAGCAAAAGTGCTGTTCGAACTGGCGCAAAGCAAAGGACTGACCGTTACGCCGTACCAGAATCGCCGTTTTGACTCCTGCTTCCTTACCGCCAAAAAGGCGATTGAGAGCGGCAAACTCGGCAAGATTGTTGAGGTTGAAAGCCATTTTGATTATTACCGTCCCGAGGCGGAAACTAAGCCGGGATTGCCACAGGACGGCGCGTTTTATGGCCTGGGCGTACACACCATGGATCAGATTATTTCGCTGTTCGGACGCCCCGATCATGTGGCTTATGACATCCGCAGCCTGCGTAATAAAGCGAATCCGGACGATACCTTTGAAGCGCAACTGTTTTACGGCGACCTGAAAGCCATTGTTAAAACCAGTCATCTGGTGAAAATCGACTATCCGAAGTTTATCGTCCATGGCACCAAAGGCTCGTTTGTGAAGTACGGCATCGACCAGCAGGAAACCAGTCTGAAGGCCAATATCATGCCGGGTGAGCCAGGTTTCGCTGCTGATGATTCCATCGGAATGCTGGAGTATGTCAACGATGACGGCATCACAGTAAAAGAAGAGGTGAAGCCGGAGATGGGGGATTACGGTCGCGTCTATGATGCGCTGTACCAGACGCTGACCGCCGGTACGCCTAATTACGTCAAGGAATCTGAAGTTCTAACCAACCTGGAGATCCTCGAACGCGCCTTCGAACAGGCATCTCCGGCGACGATAACCCTCGCCAAATAGCGTTAATCGACTCTTCTGGGTTTATTCATATTTTTTGAACAGAGGAGTCAATTTTCACCCTCTATGATCCCAGACGGATTGAGTCCACACTTACTCCATCGAAAACATCTGGGGGTGAACACAATGATCTATTTACGCAAAGCTAACGACCGCGGTCATGCGAATCATGGCTGGCTCGATTCCTGGCATACCTTCTCTTTTGCCAACTACTATGACCCGAACTTTATGGGGTTCTCGGCACTGCGCGTGATTAACGATGACGTGATTGACGCAGGTCAGGGCTTTGGCACTCACCCCCATAAAGACATGGAAATCCTGACCTACGTGCTGGAAGGCGCAGTAGAACATCAGGACAGCATGGGCAACAAAGAGCAGGTTCCTGCCTGTGAGTTCCAGATTATGAGCGCCGGGACGGGGATCCGTCACTCGGAGTACAACCCGAGCAATACTGAGAAGCTGCATCTGTATCAGATCTGGATCATGCCGCAGGAAAACGGTATTACGCCGCGCTATGAACAGCGCCGTTTCGATGCTGCTCAGGGTAAACAACTGGTGCTGTCGCCTGATGCCCGCGATGGCTCGCTGAAAGTGTACCAGGATATGGAGCTGTACCGCTGGGCGTTACTCAAAGATGAGCAGTCGGTACATCAGATTGCCGCTGAACGTCGCGTCTGGATCCAGGTCGTTAAAGGCAACGTCACCATTAACGGAACCAAAGCGACCACCAGCGATGGTCTGGCAATCTGGGATGAACAGGCAATTTCTATTCATGCCGACAGCGACAGCGAAGTGTTGTTGTTTGACCTGCCGCCTGTATAAAAATACACGGCATCCTTCAAGCCGCATCTGTGTTGGCTTTCCTCGCTCACCCCGGTCGCGTACTTAATGTACGCTCCCGGGGATTTAATGAGGGACATCCTTGTCCCTCACCAGAGGCAACCTTCGGTTGTTCAAATTCGTTCCTGACGAATTTGTCACTACGTCGCCGCCTTGATGCAACTCGAATGATTTTGTGTATTTCTCACAATAAAAACTCCTTTTTTTCTCTGCAAAGGTTCATGCACGTCCGTGGTAAACTGGGGGAATCTATCCCTTTTTAACGCTTCAGGACGATGAAAAAGAAAAGACCCGTACTTCAGGATGTAGCCGACCGCGTGGGCGTGACCAAAATGACGGTCAGTCGCTTTTTGCGTAACCCGGAGCAGGTCTCCGTGGCGCTGCGGGGCAAAATTGCCGCTGCACTTGATGAGCTGGGTTATATTCCCAATCGCGCTCCTGATATCCTTTCTAACGCCACCAGCCGCGCTATCGGCGTGTTGTTACCGTCTCTCACAAACCAGGTTTTTGCTGAAGTGTTACGCGGCATTGAGGCCGTCACCGACGCCCATGGTTATCAAACTATGCTCGCGCACTACGGCTATAAGCCAGAGATGGAACAAGAGCGCCTGGAATCGATGCTGTCGTGGAATATCGATGGCCTGATCCTCACCGAACGTAGCCATACGCCTCGTACGCTGAAAATGATTGAGGTCGCCGGGATCCCGGTGGTTGAGCTGATGGACAGCCAGTCCCCGTGCCTGGATATCGCCGTCGGCTTTGACAACTTCGAAGCCGCGCGTCAAATGACCGCCGCTATCATCGCCCGCGGGCACCGTCATGTTGCCTATCTTGGCGCACGTCTTGATGAACGTACTATCATCAAACAGAGAGGCTACGAGCAGGCAATGCATGACGCCGGTCTGGTGCCGTACAGCGTGATGGTGGAACAGTCTTCTTCCTACTCCTCCGGTATTGAACTCATCCGTCAGGCGCGGCGCGAATATCCGCAGCTCGACGGCATTTTCTGTACCAACGATGACCTGGCGGTAGGGGCGGCCTTCGAATGCCAGCGTTTAGGGCTGAAAATCCCGGATGACATGGCGATTGCCGGATTCCACGGTCACGACATCGGGCAGGTGATGGAGCCGCGTCTGGCGAGCGTGCTCACGCCGCGTGAACGGATGGGCAGCATTGGTGCTGAACGTCTGCTGGCACGCATCCGTGGTGAAGCAGTCACACCTAAAATGTTAGATTTAGGTTTCACCTTGTCACCGGGTGGATCTATTTAAGCCAACAAGTTTGAAGTAGCTCACACTTATACACTTCGAGCACGAATGGATATTGCTTCTCTATTTATCCGGCTGGACAATGTTACCGATAACAGTTACCCGTAACAATTTCCAGATTCTTGTACCAGTGGGGGCAACGCTTTGAGCACGACTAATCATGATCACCACGTTTACGTTCTGATGGGCGTATCGGGCAGCGGTAAATCTGCTGTCGCCAGCGAAGTGGCGCATCAACTGCAGGCCGCGTTTCTTGATGGCGATTTTCTCCATCCGCGCAGCAACATCATGAAAATGGCTTCCGGTGAGCCACTCAACGATGATGACCGTAAACCGTGGTTACAGGCGTTGAATGACGCCGCTTTTGCGATGCAGCGTACCAACAAGGTTTCGCTGATCGTCTGTTCCGCTCTGAAAAAAGTCTATCGCGACCAGCTGCGCGATGGTAACCCGAACCTCTCTTTCATCTATCTGAAAGGGGATTTTGACGTTATCGAAAGCCGTCTGAAAGCGCGTAAAGGCCACTTCTTCAAAACGCAGATGCTGGTGACCCAGTTTGAAGCGCTGGAAGAACCAGGTGCGAATGAAAGCGATGTACTGGTGGTCGATATCGATCAACCACTGGACGGTGTGGTCGCCAGCACCATTGAGGTTATTAACCAGGGCAGTAAGTAGTGAGTACATTAACGCTTGTTTTAACAGCAGTAGGGTCCGTTTTATTACTGCTGTTTTTAGTGATGAAGGCGCGTATGCACGCCTTCCTTGCTTTGATGGTGGTGTCTATTGGTGCAGGTCTCTTTTCCGGTATGCCGCTCGATAAAATCGCCGCGACTATGGAAAAAGGGATGGGAGGCACGCTCGGTTTCCTGGCGATTGTTGTGGCGCTGGGGGCGATGTTTGGCAAGATTTTGCATGAGACCGGCGCAGTCGATCAAATTGCCGTCAAAATGCTGAAATCCTTCGGCCACAGCCGCGCACATTACGCGATTGGCCTGGCCGGTCTGATTTGCGCGCTGCCGCTGTTCTTTGAGGTGGCGATTGTGCTGCTGATTAGCGTGGCGTTCTCGATGGCGCGTCACACCGGTACCAACCTGGTTAAATTAGTCATTCCGCTGTTTGCCGGCGTAGCGGCGGCTGCGGCGTTTTTACTGCCGGGGCCAGCGCCGATGTTGCTGGCTTCGCAGATGCACGCTGACTTTGGCTGGATGATCCTGATTGGCCTGTGTGCCGCGATTCCGGGCATGATTATCGCCGGACCGCTGTGGGGTAATTTCATCAGCCGTTACGTTGAGCTGAACATTCCTGATGATATTACCGAGCCGCACCTGGGTGAAGGTAAAATGCCGTCCTTCGGCTTTAGCTTGTCGCTGATCCTGCTGCCGCTGGTATTGGTTGGTCTGAAAACCATCGCCGCGCGCTTTGTGCCGGTTGGTTCTTCAACTTACGAATGGTTTGAGTTTATCGGTCACCCGTTTACCGCGATTCTGGTTGCATGTCTGGTGGCGATTTACGGTCTGGCGATTCGCCAGGGTATGCCAAAAGACAAAGTGATGGAGATCTGCGGTCATGCGCTGCAACCGGCGGGGATTATCCTGTTGGTGATTGGTGCAGGTGGCGTGTTTAAACAGGTGCTGGTTGATTCCGGCGTCGGTCCGGCGCTGGGCGAAGCGTTAACCGGAATGGGTCTGCCGATTGCCATTACCTGCTTCGTGCTGGCGGCAGCGGTGCGTATCATTCAGGGTTCCGCGACCGTGGCGTGCTTAACGGCAGTCGGTCTGGTGATGCCGGTGATTGAACAGCTGAACTTCTCCGGTGCGCAGATGGCGGCACTGTCAATTTGTATCGCGGGCGGTTCGATCGTGGTCAGCCACGTTAACGACGCCGGTTTCTGGTTGTTCGGTAAATTTACCGGCGCAACGGAAGCACAAACGCTGAAGACCTGGACGATGATGGAAACCATCCTCGGCACGGTCGGCGCAATTGTCGGTATGATTGCCTTCCAGCTGTTGAGCTGAGTCCTGTTGCCCGGTGGCGCTTGCGCTTACCGGGCCTGAATTCATTGCACATCGTAAGCCGGGTAAGCGTCACCCGGCTTTTTTTACAGCATTACCATGCCTTCATCTGTTTTCAACCAGCGCGGTGCTTTCAGCGTGTCGGCGAAATAACCCACCAAATCCTGCAACAAATCACCTGCCACTCGCTCCATATCATCAGAAAGCGTTTTGCTCATCAGCAAATGCGTCAAAAGCTGGCAGTAACGCCCCATCTGGTCTGGCTCAGGCTCGAAAAGGGGAAAACGGGTCGGGAATGTTTCTACCGTCAGACTGGCCTGCAGATGCTGCGGTACAGGCTCCGTTAAGGTCGGTTGCAATAACACGAGACAGGCCGACAGACGTGCACAAATCGCCAGTTTTTCAACCGGGTCATGGCATTCAACCAGTCCTTCGACAAAACGCTCGCAGTTATCCGCCAGTTCGGTGAAGTCCGTGGCATGGCTAAAGGGCAGGGTAAATAAAGAGTGCGAAAAGAGAGGGGTAGTTGCCATAGGGCAGCCTCCAATGAGTGATTTTCATCCACCACTGGAGAGGCTAATCTCACTGGTGGTGGAACCGAACAGGGTTAGCCTTACCGGCCTCATCGGATACCGGCGCGTCTTGCGACGCCCCCGCTCGGTCCACCATTGGAGTGTACCTAAGCGTGCGACACAAAAATACTTGCGTCACCGATGAAGGAGTTCAGAAGGCTAATTCTGGCACCTGATTATGCAGGTGCAGCGAGAAGATAATGCTTATCCGCGATGCTGACAAGAGGGCATTCTGGAAGGCACCTCGCAGAAATGAAAATACGTTATATCAGCGACTTAAAAGCATAAGGAATACCTGAAATTACAGCGGTGCCGTTGGCCCGGCTGAAAATCGCTGAGCTGTTTCCTGGACGCCGGGGCGACGCGCAGGGATGCGCGTCGAGGGCGCCGTTTGCATGGATGCTACCTGCGCCCGTCCCCGGACGCGGGAAGGAATAAGGCGAGGACAAAATTGCCAGGAGCAATTTTGAACAGCGCTTGCGCTGGCCCCGAAGGGGTGAGCCCCAGGGATGGGGCGAATATTCCGCGACGCGGCGATTTTCCTGCCGGAGAGCCGGGATTGTTAAGGGGGCTGCGTAGCCCCCTTAACACGTTCACCGGTGAAGAAACTCCAGAGAAGCAACGAACATAACGTGAACGGAATCGTTCTCTGAAATGCCATGCTCTCCAGCTTCAAAACGGTTACCCCTTCATCCACATCCGTACGCCATCAAGGAACATCTGGGTGGCCATCATCACCAGAATCAGCCCCATCAGGCGCTCCAGCGCGTTCACCCCTTTCTCGCCCAGCAGACGTAAAAACAGCGAAGACTGCAGCAAAATCACAAACGTACCGCCCCAGGCGATCAGCAGGGCAATCACCAGATGCCCCATCTGATTAGGGTACTGATGCGACAACAGCATTAATGAGGCCAGGATTGTTGGGCCTGCCACCAGCGGAATCGCCAGCGGGACGATAAACGGCTCTTCACCCGCCGGAAGCCCGGTGCTATTCCCGGTGGCGCTGGGGAAAATCATCTTAATGGCGATCAGGAACAAAATGATGCCCCCGGAGATAGAGACGGTTTCCGCGCGCAGGTTAAGAAATGCCAGAATTTTCTCGCCCGCAAACAGGAATATCAGCATCACCAACAGCGCAATGAACAGCTCGCGAATCATAATCGCGCGGCGGCGTTTTGGTTCGGTATGTTTCAATACGGACATGAAAATGGGCAAATTTCCGAGCGGATCCATAATCAGGATCAACAAAACTGCCGCTGAAATGATTTCATTCATAACTCAAATTCCCTGATAATTACCACGGACTTTCTGCTTGCTTGCGCAGCGGGATAAGTCGCATTACTGATGGCTTCGCTATCATTGATTAATTTCACTTGCGACTTTGGCTGCATTTTGTATGGTGAAGGATATGCCACCAGGACACTGGCATACATATACGCATCATCCTTCAAACTGCCTCTTTGTTGGCTTCACTCAGAAACCCCAATCGCATAGTTTTCTATGCTCATGGGGATTTCTTCGCTTGCCGCCTCGATGCATTTTGAATGATTTTACGTATAAACACAGCACACATCTCTGCAGGAAAAAAACGCTATGAAAAATGTTGGTTTTATCGGCTGGCGCGGTATGGTCGGCTCTGTTCTCATGCAACGCATGGTTGAGGAGCGTGACTTCGACGCCATTCGCCCTGTTTTCTTTTCTACTTCCCAGCTCGGGCAGGCGGCACCGACATTCGGTGGAACCGCGACCGGCACGCTTCAGGACGCTTTTGATCTGGATGCGCTGAAGGCGCTCGATATCATCGTGACCTGTCAGGGCGGCGATTATACCAACGAAATCTATCCAAAGCTTCGTGAAAGCGGT
This sequence comes from Citrobacter sp. MGH100, assembly GCF_001034465.1. Taxonomy (NCBI): domain Bacteria; kingdom Pseudomonadati; phylum Pseudomonadota; class Gammaproteobacteria; order Enterobacterales; family Enterobacteriaceae; genus Citrobacter; species Citrobacter sp. MGH100. The sequence goes on along the minus strand of NZ_KQ089802.1, from coordinate 112,843 downwards.
TGGCAGGGTTACTGGATTGACGCGGCCTCTTCGCTGCGTATGAAAGACGACGCCATCATTATTCTCGATCCGGTTAACCAGGATGTCATCACCGATGGCCTGAATAAAGGGATTAAGACCTTTGTCGGCGGTAACTGCACCGTTAGCCTGATGCTGATGTCCCTTGGTGGCCTGTTTGCCAATGACCTGGTCGACTGGGTCTCCGTGGCGACCTATCAGGCGGCTTCCGGCGGCGGCGCGCGTCATATGCGCGAGCTGTTGTCTCAGATGGGTCATCTGTATGGCCATGTGGCCGAGGAGCTGGCGACCCCTTCCTCTGCTATTCTCGACATCGAACGTAAAGTGACGACCCTGTCCCGTAGCGGTGAACTGCCGGTTGATAACTTTGGTGTACCGCTGGCCGGTAGCCTGATTCCGTGGATCGACAAACAGCTCGATAACGGTCAGAGCCGTGAAGAGTGGAAGGGACAGGCGGAAACCAACAAAATTCTCAACACGTCTTCCGTGATCCCGGTTGATGGTCTGTGCGTGCGCGTCGGCGCGCTGCGCTGCCACAGCCAGGCGTTCACCATCAAATTGAAAAAAGATGTGTCTATTCCGACCGTGGAAGAACTGCTGGCGGCGCACAACCCGTGGGCGAAAGTAGTACCAAACGATCGTGAAATCACCATGCGTGAGTTAACCCCGGCGGCCGTTACCGGCACGTTGACCACGCCAGTAGGTCGTCTGCGTAAGTTGAATATGGGACCGGAGTTTCTGTCAGCCTTTACCGTAGGTGACCAGCTGCTTTGGGGTGCTGCGGAGCCATTGCGCCGCATGTTACGTCAACTGGCGTAATGGTTTGTTAATGATCAAAGGGTGCTGAGTCACCCTTTTTTTTGCGTAATACAGGAGTAAGCGCAGATGTTTCATTTTTTACCAGGAGTAAGATAAAGCATTGGCTATTCTTTAAGGGTGACTTAGTACCGGAGGTATTAAGTTGTTGCCTGAAGGTGGGACGACGCAGAGAGGATGCACAATTGTGCTGCGCCGTTCAGGTCAAAAAAAGTGTCGCTACCTGATGTCGAAAATCAGTTGGAAGGGGTGACACCATAAAACAGGATGACAACCATGTCCGTTCGTATCGATAGAGACGTGATTAATGCGCTAATTGCAGGCCATTTTGCGGATCCTTTTTCCGTACTCGGTATGCACCAAACTGACGCTGGACTTGAAGTCCGCGCCCTATTACCTGACGCCACCGAAGTGTGGGTGATCGAACCCAAAACCGGACGCAAAGTCGGCAAGCTGGATTGCCTCGACTCTCGTGGTTTTTTCTGTGCAGTACTTCCCCGCCGTAAAAATTTCTTTCGCTATCAATTGGCCGTTGTCTGGCATGGACAGCAGAATCTGATTGATGACCCTTATCGTTTTGGTCCGCTGATCCAGGATATGGATGCCTGGCTGTTATCTGAAGGTACGCACCTGCGACCTTACGAAACGCTGGGTGCGCATGCGGATACTATGGATGGCGTAACCGGCACGCGCTTTTCCGTCTGGGCACCTAACGCTCAACGCGTGTCAGTGGTTGGGCAGTTCAACTACTGGGATGGCCGTCGCCATCCGATGCGCCTGCGCAAAGAAAGCGGTATCTGGGAGCTGTTTATCCCCGGCGCGCAGCATGGTCAGCTGTATAAATATGAGATGATCGATGCCAACGGTAAGCTGCGAATCAAAGCGGACCCTTACGCCTTCGAAGCGCAAATGCGCCCGGAAACCGCGTCGCTTATCTGTGGTCTGCCGGAAAAAGTGGTGCAAAGCGAGGAGCGTAAAAAAGCCAACCAGTTTGATGCGCCGATTTCTATCTATGAAGTGCACCTGGGGTCATGGCGTCGTCATACCGATAACAACTTCTGGCTGAGCTACCGCGAGCTGGCGGATCAGCTGGTGCCTTATGCCAAGTGGATGGGCTTTACCCATCTCGAACTGTTGCCGATTAACGAACACCCGTTTGACGGTAGCTGGGGTTACCAACCTACCGGCATGTATGCGCCGACCCGTCGATTTGGCACGCGCGATGACTTCCGCTATTTTGTCAATGCCGCGCATCAGGCGGGGCTGAACGTCATTCTCGACTGGGTGCCGGGTCATTTCCCGTCGGACGACTTTGGTCTGGCTCAGTTTGATGGCACCAGTTTGTATGAACACAGCGATCCGCGTGAAGGCTATCACCAGGACTGGAACACGCTGATCTACAACTATGGCCGCCGTGAAGTCAGCAACTATCTGGTGGGCAACGCCCTGTACTGGATTGAGCGCTTTGGTATCGATGCGCTGCGCGTGGATGCCGTGGCATCGATGATTTATCGCGACTACAGCCGTAAAGAAGGGGAATGGGTCCCAAATGAATTTGGCGGTCGTGAAAACCTCGAAGCTATTGAATTTTTACGCAATACCAACCGTATTCTTGGCGAACAGGTGCCTGGTGCGGTGAGCATGGCGGAAGAGTCCACTGATTTTGCTGGCGTTTCAAGACCGCAGGACATGGGCGGTTTAGGGTTCTGGTATAAGTGGAACCTCGGCTGGATGCACGACACGCTGGACTACATGAAACTGGACCCGGTTCATCGTCAGTACCATCACGACAAGCTGACCTTCGGTATGCTGTACAACTACACCGAAAACTTTGTCCTGCCGCTGTCGCATGACGAAGTGGTACACGGTAAAAAATCGATTCTCGACCGCATGCCGGGCGATGCGTGGCAGAAGTTTGCCAACCTGCGCGCCTACTACGGCTGGATGTGGGCCTTCCCCGGTAAGAAACTGTTGTTTATGGGCAATGAGTTTGCTCAGGGACGCGAATGGAACCACGACGCCAGCCTCGACTGGCACCTGCTGGAAGGCGGCGACAACTGGCACCACGGCGTACAGCGTCTGGTGCGCGATCTGAACCACACCTACCGTCATCACAAAGCGCTGCACGAGCTCGACTTTGACGCCTATGGCTTTGAGTGGCTGGTGGTGGATGACAACGAACGTTCGGTGCTGGCTTTCGTGCGTCGTGACAAGGTCGGCAATGAAATCATCGTGGTCAGTAACTTTACGCCTGTGCCCCGCCACGGCTATCGCTTCGGTATCAATCAGCCGGGGAAATGGCGTGAGATCCTCAACACCGACTCGATGCATTACCACGGCAGCAATACCGGCAACGGCGGTGCGGTGCACAGTGATGAAATCGCAAGTCATGGTCGGCAGCATTCACTGAGCCTCACGTTGCCGCCGTTGGCAACGATCTGGCTGGTTCGGGAGGGGGAATGACGCAACTGGCAACCGGCAACGCCACCCCCCATGGTGCAACGTATGACGGCCATGGCGTTAATTTTACTCTCTTCTCAGCCCACGCTGAACGCGTTGAATTATGCGTATTCGATGAGCAAGGCTGTGAACTCCGCTACGACCTGCCGGGGCGTAGCGGCGATGTCTGGCACGGCTATCTGGCCAACGCCCGGCCCGGTCTGCGCTATGGCTATCGCGTCCATGGCCCATGGCAACCGCAGCAGGGCCACCGGTTTAACCCGGCGAAACTGCTGCTCGACCCTTGCGCCCGTCGGGTCGAGGGCGAGTTAAAAGATAACCCACTGTTGCACGGTGGGCTAAATGAACCGGATCACCGTGATAACGCCGCCATCGCGCTGAAGGGCGTGGTGGTGTCCGACCATTATGACTGGGAGGATGATGCCGCGCCGCGCACGCCGTGGGGCAATACCGTGATTTACGAAGCGCATGTCAAAGGGTTGACGTATTTGCATCCTGACCTGCCGGAAGAGATTCGCGGAACCTACAAAGCGCTGGGTCATCCGGTGATGATCGATTACTTCAAGCGTCTCGGCATTACCGCGCTGGAGCTGCTACCGGTGGCGCATTTCGCCAGCGAGCCACGGCTTCAACGGCTGGGCCTGTCGAACTACTGGGGATACAACCCGGTGGCGATGTTCGCGCTGCATCCGGCCTATGCCTGTTCGCCGGAGAGTGCGCTTGATGAGTTTCGCGACGCGGTAAAAGCGCTGCACAAAGCGGGGATTGAGGTCATTCTCGATATCGTTTTGAACCACAGTGCCGAGCTGGATCTCGAAGGGCCTGTCTTCTCGCTGCGCGGAATTGATAACCGTAGCTATTATTGGATCAGGGATGATGGCGATTACTACAACTGGACCGGTTGTGGGAACACCCTCAATCTGAGCCATCCCGGCGTTGTGGAATACGCATGTGAATGCCTGCGTTACTGGGTTGAAACCTGCCACGTGGACGGCTTTCGCTTTGATTTAGCATCCGTCATGGGGCGTACGCCTGCGTTTCGTCAGGATGCGCCGCTGTTTACCGCGATCCAAAACTGTCCGTTGCTCTCTCGCGTGAAGCTGATTGCGGAACCGTGGGATATTGGTGAAGGCGGGTATCAGGTGGGGAATTTCCCACCACCGTTTGCCGAGTGGAATGACCATTTTCGCGACGCAAGTCGACGCTTCTGGCTTCAGCGTAATCTGTCTTTAGGTGAGTTTGCCGGACGTTTCGCTGCATCCAGCGATGTGTTTAAACGCCAGGGCCGCAAACCCAGCGCCACGGTCAATCTGGTGACCGCGCACGACGGTTTTACGCTACGCGACTGTGTGTGCTTCACAAATAAGCACAATGAAGCGAATGGTGAGGAAAATCGCGACGGCACTAGCAATAACTACAGCGACAATCATGGTAAAGAAGGATTAGGCGGCACGCTGGACCTGATTGAACGGCGGCGCGACAGCATTCATGCGCTGTTAACCACGCTGTTGCTCTCCCAGGGGACGCCGATGTTGCTGGCGGGCGATGAGCATGGTCATAGCCAGCACGGCAACAATAACGCTTACTGTCAGGATAACGCCTTAACGTGGCTGGACTGGCAGCAGGCAAACAGTGGGCTAACCACATTTACCGCCGCGCTGATTCATCTGCGCCGGCAAATACCCGCATTAACGGGGGATTGCTGGTGGGAAGAGGGCGATGGCAATGTTCGTTGGCTGAATAAGTACGCACAACCCTTAAGTGCGGATGAGTGGCAAAACGGCCCGAGGCAGATGCAAATCCAGCTTTCAGACCGTTTTCTGATTGCAATAAACGCCACGCTTGAGGTGACAGATATCGTTTTACCTGAAGGGGAATGGCACGCCATTCCCCCATTTGCCGGAGAGGATAATCCGGTGCTTACGGCTGTCTGGCAGGGACCTGCGCACGGACTGTGTGTGTTCCAGAGAAGATAAAAAGGAGTTAGTCATGGTGAGTTTAGAGAAGAACGATCGTGTAATGTTGGCGCGCCAGCTGCCATTAAAATCTGTTGCCCTGATCCTGGCCGGTGGCCGCGGAACCCGTCTGAAAGATTTAACCAACAAACGAGCCAAGCCTGCCGTGCACTTTGGCGGTAAGTTCCGCATTATCGATTTTGCTTTATCCAACTGTATTAACTCCGGGATCCGCCGTATCGGCGTAATCACGCAGTACCAGTCCCACACGCTGGTGCAGCATATTCAGCGCGGCTGGTCGTTCTTTAGCGAAGAGATGAACGAGTTCGTCGATCTGCTGCCTGCCCAGCAGAGAATGCAGGGTGAAAACTGGTATCGCGGCACGGCGGATGCGGTGACCCAAAACCTGGATATCATTCGACGCTATAAAGCGGAATACGTGGTGATCCTCGCGGGCGATCATATTTATAAGCAGGACTACTCACGCATGCTGATCGACCACGTCGAGAAAGGCGCGCGCTGCACCGTGGCCTGTATGCCAGTGCCGATCGAAGAAGCCAGCGCGTTTGGCGTGATGGACGTGGACGACACCGATAAAATTATCGAGTTCGTTGAAAAACCCGCCAACCCGCCAGCGATGCCTAACGATCCGACCAAATCGCTTGCCAGTATGGGGATCTACATCTTCAACGCCGATTATCTGTATGAACTGCTGGCGGAAGATGATCTCGATGAAAAATCCAGTCACGATTTTGGCAAAGACATCATTCCAAAAATCACCGAAGCTGGCATGGCATATGCGCATCCATTCCCGTTGTCCTGCGTGCAGTCTGATCCGGAATCCGAACCGTACTGGCGCGATGTGGGGACGCTGGAAGCCTACTGGAAAGCGAACCTCGATCTGGCTTCGGTGACGCCTGAACTGGATATGTACGACCAGGACTGGCCAATCCGAACGCACATGGAATCGCTGCCACCAGCGAAATTTGTTCAGGACCGTTCCGGCAGCCACGGCATGACGCTGAACTCGCTGGTTTCCGGCGGCTGTATTATTTCAGGTTCGGTGGTGGTGCAGTCCGTTCTGTTCCCGCGTGTGCGGGTGAATTCATTCTGTAACATTGATTCGGCAGTGTTATTACCTGAAGTGTGGGTGGGACGTTCATGCCGCTTACGTCGTTGCATTATTGACCGCGCCTGCGTTATTCCTGAAGGCATGGTAATCGGTGAAAACGCGGAAGAAGATGCTCGTCGCTTCTACCGCTCAGAGGAAGGCATTGTGCTGGTCACGCGTGAAATGCTACGCAAACTGCAAATCAAACAGGAGCGATAATGCAGGTTTTACACGTTTGTTCAGAGATGTTCCCCCTGTTAAAAACCGGGGGACTGGCGGATGTTATTGGGGCGTTACCTGCGGCACAAATTGCGGACGGTGTGGATGCCCGCGTATTGCTTCCGGCGTTTCCTGATATTCGTCGCGGCATTCCCGATGCGCAGGTCGTGACGCGTCGGGATACCTTCGCCGGACGGATAACGCTGTTGTTCGGACATTACAACGGCGTCGGTATTTATCTGATTGATGCGCCACATCTCTATGACCGTCCCGGGAGCCCGTATCACGATACGAACCTGTTTGCGTATACCGATAACGTGCTGCGTTTTGCGCTGTTGGGTTGGGTCGGCTGTGAAATGGCCTGCGGCCTTGATCCATTCTGGCGCCCGGATGTGGTGCATGCGCACGACTGGCACGCTGGCCTGGCGCCGGCGTATCTGGCGGCGCGCGGCCATCCGGCGAAATCGGTGTTCACCGTACACAACCTGGCGTATCAAGGCATGTTTTATGCAAAGCATATGGATGACATCCAATTGCCATGGTCGTTCTTTAATGTGCACGGGCTGGAGTTTAACGGCCAGATTTCGTTCCTGAAGGCCGGGTTGTACTACGCCGACCACATTACGGCGGTCAGTCCGACCTACGCGCGGGAAATTACCGAGGCGCAGTTCGCCTACGGCATGGAAGGTTTGTTGCAGCAGCGCCATCGCGAAGGGCGTCTTTCCGGCGTGCTGAACGGCGTTGATGAAAAAATCTGGAGCCCGGAAACCGATCTGCTGCTGGCGTCGCGCTATACGCGTGACACGCTGGAAGAGAAGGCGGAGAACAAACGGCAGCTACAGATCGCGATGGGACTTAAGGTTAACGATAAAGTGCCGCTGTTTGCTGTAGTCAGTCGCCTGACCAGCCAGAAAGGGTTGGATCTGGTGCTGGAAGCGTTGCCGGGGTTGTTAGAGCAGGGCGGACAACTGGCGTTGCTCGGCGCGGGCGATCCGGTATTGCAGGAAGGTTTCCTCGCCGCGGCGGCGGAACATCCGGGCCAGGTGGGCGTACAGATTGGCTATCATGAAGCCTTCTCGCATCGCATCATGGGCGGGGCTGATGTGATATTGGTGCCCAGCCGTTTTGAGCCGTGTGGCTTAACACAATTGTATGGACTGAAGTACGGCACGTTGCCGCTGGTGCGACGTACCGGTGGGCTGGCTGATACGGTGTCTGATAGTTCGCTGGAGAACCTGGCGGACGGTATCGCCAGTGGGTTTGTATTTGAAGATAGTAATGCCTGGTCGCTGCTACGGGCGATCCGGCGTGCTTTCGTATTGTGGTCCCGGCCTTCGCTGTGGCGGTTTGTACAACGTCAGGCCATGACCATGGATTTTAGCTGGCAAGTCGCGGCGAAGTCATACCGTGAGCTTTACTATCGCTTGAAATAGTTATCCAGGAATCACCTATATGAATGCTCCATTTACTTATGCATCGCCCACACTCAGCGTAGAGGCACTTAAGCATTCTATTGCCTACAAGCTGATGTTCACGATTGGTAAAGACCCGGTCATTGCCAATAAACATGAGTGGCTGAACGCCACATTGTTCGCGGTGCGCGATCGTCTCGTGGAGCGCTGGCTGCGTTCTAATCGTGCGCAATTATCCCAGGAAACTCGTCAGGTCTATTACCTGTCTATGGAGTTCCTGATTGGCCGCACGCTTTCCAATGCACTGTTATCGTTGGGGATTTATGACGATGTCAAAAATGCGCTGGAAGGCATGGGGCTGGATCTTGAAGATCTGATCGACGAAGAAAACGACCCGGGTCTTGGCAACGGTGGCCTCGGGCGCCTGGCGGCCTGCTTCCTGGACTCGCTGGCAACGCTGGGACTGCCGGGACGTGGCTACGGTATTCGCTATGACTACGGCATGTTCAAGCAAAACATTGTTGATGGCCGACAGAAAGAGTCGCCAGACTACTGGCTGGAATACGGTAACCCATGGGAGTTCAAACGCCACAATACGCGCTACAAAGTGCGTTTTGGCGGGCGTATTCAGCAGGAAGGCAAGAAAACGCGCTGGATAGAAACTGAAGAGATCCTCGCGGTTGCCTACGACCAGATTATCCCCGGTTACGACACTGATGCCACCAACACGCTGCGCCTGTGGAATGCACAGGCCAGTAGCGAAATCAACCTTGGTAAATTCAATCAGGGCGATTACTTTGCGGCGGTGGAAGATAAAAACCACTCCGAGAACGTTTCCCGCGTGCTGTATCCGGATGACTCCACCTATTCGGGACGCGAGCTGCGCTTGCGTCAGGAGTATTTCCTGGTCTCCGCCACGGTGCAGGATATCCTGAGTCGTCATTACCAACTGCACAAAACCTACGACAACCTGGCGGACAAAATTGCTATTCACCTCAATGACACCCATCCGGTGCTGTCGATCCCTGAGCTGATGCGTCTGCTGATTGATGAGCACAAGTTTAGCTGGGACGATGCCTTTGAGGTGTGCTGTCAGGTCTTCTCGTATACCAACCATACGCTGATGAGCGAGGCGCTGGAAACCTGGCCGGTGGATATGCTGGGTAAAATTCTGCCGCGCCACCTGCAAATTATCTTTGAGATTAACGATTACTTCCTGAAAACGCTGCAGGAGCAGTATCCGAGCGATACGGGTCTGTTGGGGCGGACGTCGATCATCGATGAATCCAACGGCCGCCGGGTGCGTATGGCATGGCTGGCGGTGGTGGTGAGCCACAAGGTTAACGGCGTGTCGGAACTGCACTCCAACCTGATGGTACAGTCGCTGTTTGCTGACTTTGCGAAGATCTTCCCGACCCGTTTTTGCAACGTTACCAACGGCGTGACGCCGCGTCGCTGGCTGGCGCTGGCGAATCCGGCGCTTTCCAATGTGCTGGATGAGAACATTGGCCGTACCTGGCGCACCGATCTCAGTCAGCTCAGCGAACTGGAACAACACTGCGATTACCCGCTGGTAAATCAGGCGGTGCGTCATGCGAAGCTGGAGAACAAAAAGCGACTGGCGACGCTCATCGCGCAGCAGTTGAATGTGGTGGTGAATCCGAAATCGCTGTTTGATGTGCAGATCAAGCGTATTCACGAGTACAAGCGTCAGTTGATGAACGTGCTGCATGTGATCACCCGCTACAACCGCATTAAGGCCGATCCTGACGCCGAGTGGGTGCCGCGTGTGAATATTTTTGCCGGTAAGGCGGCTTCGGCTTATTACATGGCGAAGCACATCATTCACCTGATTAACGATGTCGCGAAAGTGATCAACAACGATCCGCAAATTGGCGACAAACTGAAAGTGGTGTTTATTCCTAACTACAGCGTCAGCCTGGCGCAGGTGATTATTCCTGCCGCCGACCTGTCTGAGCAAATCTCACTGGCCGGGACCGAAGCCTCCGGGACCAGTAACATGAAATTTGCGCTGAATGGCGCGTTGACCATCGGTACGCTGGATGGTGCCAACGTCGAGATGCTGGAACATGTGGGCGCAGAAAATATCTTTATCTTTGGTAATACGGCGGAAGAAGTGGAGGCGCTGCGTAGTCAGGGTTACAAGCCGCGTGAGTATTATGAGAAAGACGAAGAGCTGCACCAGGTGCTGACGCAGATTGGCAGCGGTGTATTCAGCCCTGAGGAGCCGGGACGCTATCGCGACCTGGTGGACTCATTGATTAACTTTGGCGACCACTATCAGGTGCTGGCGGATTATCGCAGCTATGTTGATTGCCAGGATAAGGTGGATGAACTGTATCGTCATCCGGAAGAGTGGACCACCAAGTCGATGATTAATATCGCCAACATGGGCTATTTCTCGTCGGACAGGACGATCAAAGAGTACGCCGAAAACATCTGGCATATTGATTCGGTACGGTTGTAACACACGAGGCCGGGGGCGCTTCGCTTGCCCGGCCTACGTTTATGCACTTTTGTAGGCCGGATAAGGCGTCGCCGCCATCCGGCATTTTTATCAGGACGCCAGCGACAGCTGGTGCTTCTCAATGTATTCAGCCAGCCACTGGGTCATGCGTGACTGCTGCTCAGCGTTCAGCCACATACCTTCTTTCGTACGGCGCCACAACGCATCTTCCGCACGACGAACCCATTCGTGATCGACCAGATATTTCAGCTCGGCCTCATAAAACTCATGGCCAAAGTCTTCACCTAACTCGGCAAGCGAGGTGGCTTCGCCGATGACCCATTCGGTGTTGCTGCCGTAGGTGCGAGAATAATGGCGCGCCAGCGACTCGGTCAGGAACGGGTAGCGACGGCGCAGTTTGGCCGCGTAGTCTTCGCGATCGCCGCCAATGTCACCGCCTGGCAGAATGCACTCTTTCGTCCACGCCGGACCAATGCCCTGATAGTACGATGCCAGTTTTTCCATCGCGTGCTCAGCCAGCTTACGATAGGTCGTCAGCTTGCCGCCAAAGACCGACAGCAGCGGCGCTTTGCCGTTTTCATCATGGATATCCAGCGTGTAATCACGGGTGATAGCCTGCGGCGAGTCGGACTCGTCGTCGCACAGCGGGCGCACGCCTGAGTAAGTCCAGACGATATCATCACGGCCCAGCTGTTTCTTAAAGTGCGCATTGTAGACCTTCAGCAGGTAATTGATTTCACTCTCATCAATTTTCACCGCTTTTGGGTCGCCTTTGTATTCGACGTCGGTCGTCCCGATGATCGAGAATTCGTCCATCCATGGGATGACAAACACAATACGTTTATCTTCGTTTTGCAGGATGTAAGCCTGTTTCTGGGTATGGACGCGCGGCACCACGATGTGGCTGCCTTTAATCAGGCGAATACCGTACGGCGATGGCAGGTGCATGCCGTCGTCGAAGAACTCTTTCACCCACGGGCCGGTGGCGTTGACCAGACCGCGCGCCTGCCAGGTGTGTTTTTTGCCGGTATCGATATCTTCAGCTTCAACAATCCACAAACCGTTTTCACGGCGAGCAGAGGTGGCGCGCGTGCGGGTTAATACTTCTCCGCCTTTGCGTACAACCATTTGGGCGTTTGCCAAAACCAGTCGTGCATCGTCTACCCAGCAGTCAGAATATTCGAAACCGCGCACAATCTCAGGTTTCATTACGGAATCTGCGCCAAAACGCAAACCGGTAGAACCTGGCAAACTGGTGCGTTTGCCCAGATGATCGTACATAAACAGACCAATACGGATCATCCACGCCGGACGCAGGTGCGGGCGATGGGGCAGACGAAAGCGCATCGGGAAGGCGATATGTGGTGCCATTTTCAACAGCACTTCACGTTCGGCCAGCGCTTCGCTCACCAGACGGAATTCGTAGTGTTCCAGGTAGCGCAGGCCACCATGGATGAGTTTGGAGCTGGCGGAGGAGGTCGCGCAGGCTAAATCCTGTGCTTCCAGCATCAGTACGGATAATCCGCGTCCAGCGGCATCTGCCGCGATACCGGCACCGTTGATGCCTCCACCTATCACAATCAGATCTTTGGTTTCCATGCTGGCCTCTCGCACTTTCGTTATAGCTCATTAATGTTCGTTATCGAGCATAATAGCAAAGAATCGCGCCATTGGTAACATCGGATAAACAATTTACAGTGATACATATAACATTATGGTGTTTAACTGCCGTCGGGACGTACACTAAGAAGTAACATGTTTGAAAAGCGTCACCTGCTAATAAAGAAGAGAGAGCAATGGATCAGTTTGAATGTATTAATGTCGAAGAAGCGCATCAGAAGCTGCATCAGGGAGCTGCGGTGTTAGTGGATATCCGCGATCCGCAAAGCTATGCGATGGGTCACGCCCCGCAGGCGTTTCATCTGACGAACGACACGCTGGGGTCATTTATGCGTGAGCATGATTTCGACACCACCGTGTTGGTGATGTGTTATCACGGCAACAGCAGTAAAGGCGCGGCGCAATATCTTCTGCAGCAGGGCTATGACGCGGTTTACAGCGTTGACGGCGGCTTCGATGCCTGGCATCGACATTTTCCGGCAGAAGTGGCATACGGTTCGTAAGCTAACAAAGATGCAGCCTGAAACGGGCAGGATATATATACTGTCCTCTTTTGTGTGGATGAAGCGACAGCAACCATGTTGATGATTACCTCTTTTGCTAACCCCCGCGTGGCGCAGGCATTTGTTGATTATATGGCGACACAGGGCGTTATCCTGACGATTCAACAACATCAGCAAACGGATGTCTGGTTGGCGGATGAGTCCCAGGCTGAGCGCGTGCATGCTGAACTGGCGCGATTTCTGGAGAACCCGGGCGATCCGCGCTATCTGGCGGCAAGCTGGCAGTCAGGGCAGACCGACAGCGGTTTGCGCTATCAACGCTATCCGTTTCTTGCCACGTTGCGCGAACGTGCGGGTCCGGTGACCTGGGCGGTGATGGCCGCGTGTGTGCTGGTGTTTATCGCAATGAATGTGATGGGTGACCAGGCGGTTATGCTCTGGCTGGCATGGCCGTTTGATCCTACGCTGAAATTTGAATTCTGGCGTTATTTCACCCACGCGTTTATGCACTTCTCACTGATGCACATTCTGTTCAACCTGTTGTGGTGGTGGTATCTCGGCGGCGCGGTTGAAAAACGACTCGGCAGCGGAAAACTAATCGTCATTACCGTAATTAGCGCGCTGTTGAGCGGCTATGTGCAGCAGAAATTTAGCGGCCCGTGGTTCGGTGGACTTTCCGGCGTAGTGTATGCCCTGATGGGCTACGTGTGGTTGCGCGGTGAGCGCGATCCGCAAAGCGGCATTTTCCTGCAGCGTGGTTTGATTATCTTTGCGTTGATGTGGATTGTTGCCGGCTGGTTTGATTTGTTCGGCATGTCGATGGCGAACGGCGCGCATATCGCCGGGCTGGCCGTCGGTCTGGCAATGGCATTTGCTGATACTATTCATGTGCGAAAACGAACGTAATTTCAGGGAACCATAATGAAGCAAACACAACGACATGACGCGATCATCGAACTGGTAAAAAAACAGGGATACGTCAGCACCGAGGAGCTGGTGGAGCATTTCTCCGTCAGCCCACAGACGATTCGCCGCGATCTCAACGATCTGGCCGATCAGAACATGATTTTGCGCCATCACGGCGGCGCGGCGCTGCCCTCCAGCTCGGTCAACACGCCGTGGCATGACCGTAAAGCGACGCAGACGGCGGAAAAAGAGCGCATTGCCCGCAAAGTCGCCACGCAGATCCCGAACGGCTCCACGCTGTTTATTGATATCGGCACCACGCCGGAAGCGGTCGCTCATGCGCTGCTTAATCACAGCAACCTGCGCATTGTGACCAACAACCTCAATGTGGCGAATACGCTGATGGCAAAAGAGGATTTCCGCATTATTCTGGCCGGTGGCGAACTGCGTAGCCGTGACGGCGGTATTATGGGCGAAGCGACCCTCGACTTTATTTCACAGTTCCGTCTGGACTTTGGCATCTTAGGGATAAGCGGTATCGACAGCGATGGTTCGCTGCTGGAATTTGATTATCACGAAGTTCGCACCAAACGCGCCATTATTGAGAATTCACGTCATGTGATGCTGGTGGTGGATCATTCGAAGTTTGGTCGTAATGCGATGGTGAACATGGGCAGTATCAGCATGGTGGATGCAGTATATACCGACACGCTACCGCCTGCTGGCGTGATGCAGGTCATTGCTGACCATCATATCCAGTTAGAGTTGTGCTAAGCGGGTTCCAGGCCTGATACGCATAGCGCATCAGGCGTTAACTAAACGCCATACCCCATCATCTTCAGCAGTTTCTGCGCATGTTGCACCGCATCCTGGCGGTGCGCCACGCCGAGCTTTTGGTACAAATTGCGGATGTGCGTCTTAATGGTCGTCGCGGCAACAGCCAGCTCACCGGCAATCTGCTCGTTGCTGTAGCCAGAATAAATCAGACCGAGAACCTGCCATTCACGCTGGGTCAGCGGGCTGGTACGGATCAGCTCCGGGACGTCCGGGTGGGTGAGCAGGCGTTCAACGAACCCTTCATCAAAGTGGGCGAATTTGTGGCGGTGATGCTGGTTAATCTCGCGCAAAATACGCTGCGCACGATGCTGTTCAAGTTCCGGTAATGTGTTGAGCTGAATCAGCTGGCGTAACTGCTGCGCCATGGCCTCGCCTTCGATCACAAAGTGGCTGATGAACCCGGTGCGGTTCGCCAGTTGCAGGGCGTCGAGCAACACCCGCTGTGCGTCATTTTTGCGCCCCGCCTGCCAGTACAATTGATTAAGCAGCAGCAGGTTACGGTTCAGATCGCTCATCAGGCGCAGATTGCGCGCATTTTCATTCAACTCTTCCAGCACAATCTCAGCCGGTTCAAACTCGCCCAGCAGGATCTGCGCACGGGCGATGTTGCGCCATTGTCCTTGCAGGAAGTGGTTATTGGCGAATTCCGGTTTCGGCGTGTGGCGCAGCCAGTTGGCGGCTGAATTTTTGTCGCCGACCATTTGCCAGTAAATCACCCGGACTTTATCAGCGTTGGAGATCCAGTCGCTGTGATAGTGGCCATTACCCAGCAGGTTTTCCAGACGGTTGAGCAGGCTACGGGCGTTGTCCAGATCGCCACGCGCCAGCGAACACTGAACCTGCAGCGCCAGACACTGTAGCTGCTGCTGCGGCTGGAAGGTGGAAAGTAGTTCAATACCCGAGCGGGCAGACGCTTCCGCTTCGTCCAGGCGCGCCCATGCCCACAGGAGCTGCGCACGAATGCGCACCAGGAACTCGTGCATCGGCAGCTGTTCGAGGTGCTGCTCTTTGATCAGCTGGAACGCTTTTTCCTGGATTTCCCAGGCGGCCTGCAAAAAGCCCTGGGCAAACAAGATTTCACTTTGCTGAATAAGACTCCACAGGGCGTAATGCCAGACGTCATGATGGCGCGCCATTTGTTCGGTTTGCTGCATCAACGCCAGAGAACGCGTGAGGTCGCCCTTACAGTGCAGAACTTCGCCGTGTACCGAGGTGGCGACAATTCGGCTATAGAACCAGGCGATGGGTAATTCATCCAGCGCCAGTTTCGCCAGACGCTCGGCTTCATCAGGATTTCCGTCGTTAATCGCGACCTGCGCTCGCAGGGCGTTAAATTCAGCATGTAGCGTCTGTTCCATATCGCCTTTCATTTCCTGCTCAGCGCGCGCCAGCAGGGTATTCACCTCGCCGTAGCGGTGCTGGCTTTGCATCAGCCAGGCTTGCAGCAGAACCAGACGCGGATTTTCCAGCAGGCTTTCCCACGGCAGAGCTTTCAATGACTCTTCAAGTAATGCCAGTTCGCTGTGGTTAAACAGCCCCCACGCATGATTGAGCAGAATGTCGCGCAGCATATGAGCGTCGCCTGCCGCCAGCGCGTGGTGGATGGCTTCGGTCGGAAAACCTTGCGCCATCCAGCTTTCAGCGGCGGCGCGGTGTATTTCGGGAAGTTCGGTAGCTAACTCCCACTGGCAACGCTGGCGTAAAAAGCTGCCAAATAGCGGGTGATAGCTAAACCATTCGCCGACATCATCCATCCGCTGCAGGAATAATCCCTGGCGCTCAATTTCCTCCAGCCGCATTTGGCCGTTTTCTTCGCCCGTGACCCGAACAATCAGCGCATCGTTCATCGAGCGCAGGATGGCGCTTTTTAGCAGGAAATGGCGGGTTCCGATATCGACGCTGTCCAGGACTTCATCGACCAGATAATCGGATAAATGGCTGGCGTTGATACCGGCCAGACGTCGTGCCGACTGGTGGGCGGAATGGTTGTTCTGACGGGCAGATAAGGCGATCAGCTGTAACGCCGTGGCCCAGCCTGCAACGTCATCGCACATGCGGCTACTTTCCGCAGCCTCAATCGGGGAGGACAGGCGACGGTCAAAGAATTGTTTGGCTTCCTGGTGGTTAAACGCCAACTGCTGGCTGCCGATTTCCAGCAGTTGATCGCGTACGCGCAGGTTGGCAATGCCCAGTTGCGGTAGGTTTCGCGACAGCACGACTAACGTCAGATTCTCCGGCTGATGGCGCAGGAAAAAACGCATCGCTTCGTGGATGGCCGGATTGGAGATCAGATGATAATCATCCACGACCAGATAGAGTGGACGATGCCACTCTGCCAGTTCAATGAACAACTGGGCAAACAGTGAAGTCAGGCTGGCATACTGGCGTTTTTGCACCATGGCTTCGCTGGTGGTGCAGTGCCCACCGGTCGCCTGTTGGATTGCCGCAATCAAATAGCTGGCGAAGCGCTCTTGCTGGTTATCGCCTTCATCCAGGGAATACCAGCCTAATTCGTTCTTCCCCGCCGCCCATTGTGAAACAAGCGTTGTTTTTCCATAACCAGCAGGACTTGTTATCAGGGCAAGCCTGAAATTGTTCGCGCCGGAAAGTTTAGCCAGCAGGCGCTCACGAACCACCGTATGGTCGAGTCGAACCGGACGACTTAATTTAGACGGAATCAACATAAGTTAGTCACTTCACTGTGTGAATATGGGGGAAAACGATTTTTTTTGCGCTTCGTAATTAATAGATATAAGGTCGGCCAGAACGGGATTTATTGCAAGCTAAGCGGACTTTTTGTGTGTCTGATTTTGCACTATGTCACAAATCTATACATCTATTGCAATAATTGTTTTAAAGAGTCGCAACAGGCATGGTGACTGGATCCAGCGTTATTTTTACGGGGCGGAATAACTCCTCTTCTTTTATATGGTTACTGTGGTGATGAATAAAAGTCGATGAATTTTGTGCTCGACTTAAAACTTTCATGTGAAATATCTCAAGCAGAATGTGTATTTCAGGTTAGAAACTATTTCTCCGTTTACATATTTTTTCTAAATGTCATCTTCCTGTTTGATATTGTCTGGATAATCCCTTTTGATTAATGCGAAAACCGCGATGCATTTCAGGGGTATGCGCAGAGCCTGCGTATTTATCAGCCATAATACCCCTCGTAAAGTGGCGGCGATCACATTTTAACGCTCATCCCCGCTCCTCCTCCCTACCTAATCCCTGGCAGGATGAGGAAGGTCAACAACGAGCCTGGCAAACTAGCGATAACGTTGTTTATTACCTAAGGACCTGGAATCCCTATGTCACAGCCTACTTTCAACAAAGATCAATTTCAGGCTGCCCTGACGCGTCAGTGGCAGCGCTTCGGTTTATCGTCGGCTCACGAAATGACGTCGCGCCAGTGGTGGCAGGCCGTGAGTGGGGCGTTGGCTGAGTTACTCAGCGCCCAGCCTGCGGTGAAACCGGCAAAAAATCAGCGCCATGTTAACTATATCTCAATGGAGTTTTTGATTGGCCGTCTGACGGGGAACAACTTGCTCAACCTGGGCTGGTATCAGGCGGTGAGCGACGAGCTGAAAGCACACGACATCAACCTGACCGACTTGCTGGAAGAAGAAACCGATCCGGCGTTGGGGAACGGGGGGCTGGGCCGTCTGGCTGCGTGTTTCCTCGACTCGATGGCAACGGTTGGCCAGTCGGCGACGGGCTATGGCCTCAACTATCAGTACGGCTTATTCCGTCAGTCATTTGCTGATGGGCAACAGATGGAAGCTCCGGATGACTGGCATCGCGGCAGCTACCCGTGGTTCCGTCACAACGAAGCGCTGGATGTGCAGGTAGGGATTGGCGGCAAGGTCAGCAAACAAGGCCACTGGGAGCCGGGATTCATCATCACCGGTCAGGCCTGGGATCTACCGGTTCTCGGCTACCGCAACGGCGTGGCGCAGCCGCTGCGTCTGTGGCAGGCCAGCCATGCGCATCCGTTTAACCTGACCAAATTTAACGACGGTGATTTCCTGCGTGCCGAGCAGCAGGGTATCGACGCTGAAAAACTGACCAAAGTGCTGTACCCGAACGACAACCACACGGCGGGTAAAAAGCTGCGCCTGATGCAGCAGTACTTCCAGTGCGCCTGCTCCGTAGCCGATATTCTGCGCCGCCATCATCTGGCAGGGCGTAAACTGCATGAGCTGGCTGATTTTGAAGTTATTCAACTGAACGACACCCACCCGACCATTGCCATTCCTGAGCTGCTGCGCGTGCTGATCGATGAGCACCAGATGAGCTGGGACGATGCATGGACGATCACCAGCAAGACGTTTGCGTATACCAACCACACTTTGATGCCAGAGGCGCTGGAGTGCTGGGATGAGAAGCTGGTGAAAGCGCTATTACCGCGCCATATGCAAATCATCAAAGAGATTAACGACCGCTTTAAGACGCTGGTCGATAAAACCTGGCCGGGTGATGCTGAAGTCTGGGCGAAGCTGGCGGTGGTGCACAACAAACAGGTGCGCATGGCCAACATGTGCGTGGTCAGCGGCTTTGCGGTTAATGGTGTGGCAGCGCTGCACTCCGATCTGGTGGTGAAAGATCTGTTCCCGGAATATCACCAACTGTGGCCGAACAAATTCCATAACGTCACCAACGGGATTACCCCACGTCGCTGGATTAAGCAGTGCAACCCGGCGCTGGCAGCGCTGCTGGATAAATCGCTGAAAAAAGAGTGGGCCAACGATCTCGACCAGCTGATTAATCTGGAAAAATACGCCGACGACGCGAAGTTCCGTCAGCAGTATCGTGACATCAAGCTGGAGAACAAAGCGCGTCTGGTGAAGTTTATTAAAGCGCGAACCGGTATTGAGATAACGACTAACGCGATTTTTGATATTCAGATTAAACGTCTGCATGAGTACAAGCGTCAGCACCTGAACCTGCTGCATATTCTGGCGTTGTACAAAGAAATCCGTGAGAACCCGCAGGCCGATCGCGTGCCGCGCGTATTCCTGTTTGGGGCGAAAGCGGCTCCGGGTTACTACCTGGCGAAAAATATCATCTTCGCCATTAACAAGGTGGCGGAAACCATCAATAACGACCCGAAAGTTGGCGATAAGTTGAAGGTCGTGTTCCTGCCGGATTACTGTGTCTCAGCGGCGGAAATGCTGATCCCGGCGGCGGATATCTCTGAGCAGATCTCAACCGCAGGGAAAGAGGCTTCCGGCACCGGCAACATGAAGCTGGCGCTGAATGGCGCCTTAACTGTCGGTACGCTGGATGGCGCAAACGTCGAAATCGCCGAAAAAGTGGGCGACGAGAATATCTTTATCTTTGGTCATACCGTGGAAGAGGTGAAGGCGCTCAAGGCCAAAGGTTACGATCCGGTGAAATGGCGTAAGAAAGACAAAGTGCTGGATGCGGTCCTGAAAGAGCTGGAAAGCGGGAAATACAGCGACGGCGACAAGCATGCCTTTGACCAGATGCTGCACAGTATCGGCAAGCAGGGCGGCGACCCGTATCTGGTGATGGCGGACTTCGCGGCCTACGTTGAAGCTCAGAAGCAGGTTGACGTGTTGTATCGTGACCAGGAAGCCTGGACCCGGGCGGCGATTCTGAATACCGCACGTTGCGGCATGTTCAGCTCGGATCGCTCCATCCGCGATTATCAGGCCCGTATCTGGCAGGCGAAACGTTAAGGAATCGCGATGGAAAGCAAACGTCTGGATAATGCCGCGCTGGCGGCGGGGATCAGCCCCAATTACATTAACGCTTACGGCAAACCGCAGTCTATTGGCGCCGAAACCAAGCGGCGTTTGCTTGAAGCCATGCATCGCACCACCGCCGCCACGCAGGTGGCGGTGACGCCAGTGCCGAATGTCATGGTTTATACCGCCGGTAAGAAAATGTCGCTGGCGGTTGAGGGAAGCGGAGAGTTTAGCTGGCTGCTGACCACTGAAGATGGCGTACAGCACAAAGGGCATGCCATCGGCGGCAAATCTTTTCACCTTCCGACGAAACTGTCGGAGGGCTATCACACGCTGACATTGACGCAGGGCGAGCTGCGCACCCACTGTCGTGTCATCGTGGCGCCAAAGCGCTGCTATGAACCGCAGGCGCTGCTGGAGGGGCAAAAACTGTGGGGCGCATGCGTTCAGCTCTACACCCTGCGTTCAGAGAAAAACTGGGGGATTGGCGACTTTGGCGATCTCCGCGCCATGCTGGTAGATGTGGCGCAACGCGGCGGCGCGTTTATCGGGCTTAATCCTATTCACGCGCTGTATCCGGCGAACCCGGAAAGCGCCAGCCCGTACAGCCCGTCGTCACGTCGCTGGCTGAACGTTATTTATATTGATGTTAACGCAGTAGATGATTTCCGCCTGAGTAAAGAGGCGCAGGCGTGGTGGCAGAAACCCGCGACTCAGCAAACCCTGCAACGTGCGCGCGATAGTGAGTGGGTTGATTATTCTGCTGTTACCGCACTGAAGATGACGGCGCTGCGCATGGCGTGGAAAAATTTCTCTGCACGTGACGATGAGCAGATGGCGGCATTTCGCCAGTTTGTGGCTCAGGAAGGAGATAGCCTGTACTGGCAGGCAGCCTTTGACGCGTTGCATGCGCATCAGGTGCAAGAGGATGCGTTGCGCTGGGGATGGCCGGTGTGGCCGGAAGCTTTTCAGTCGGTAGATTCGCCGGAGGTCAAACAGTTCTGCGCAGAGCATCGTGATGAGGTGGATTTCTACCTGTGGCTGCAGTGGCTGGCGTATACCCAGTTTGCTGACTGCTGGAAAACCAGCCAGGGTTTTGCGATGCCGATTGGACTGTATCGCGACCTGGCGGTTGGTGTGGCAGAAGGTGGGTCAGAGACCTGGTGTGACCGTGAACTGTATTGTCTGAAAGCCTCAGTTGGCGCGCCGCCGGATATTCTTGGGCCGCTTGGGCAAAACTGGGGGCTGCCGCCGATGGATCCGCACATCATCACGGCACGGGCCTACGAACCGTTTATCGAACTGCTGCGCGCCAATATGCAGAACTGCGGCGCGCTGCGTATCGACCATGTTATGTCGATGCTGCGTCTGTGGTGGATCCCCTACGGTGAAACTGCCGATCACGGCGCTTACGTGCACTATCCGGTCGACGATCTGCTTTCAATTCTGGCGCTGGAGAGTAAACGTCATCACTGCATGGTAATTGGTGAGGATCTGGGTACCGTTCCCGTGGAGATCGTCAGCAAGCTGCGCGACAGCGGCGTGTACTCCTACAAAGTGCTTTATTTCGAGAATGACCATGAGAAAAACTTCCGTGCGCCGAAAGCGTACCCGGAACAATCAATGGCAGTCGCGGCGACGCATGACCTTCCTACGCTTAAAGGTTATTGGGATAGCGGCGATTTGACGCTGGGTAAGGCGCTGGGCCTGTACCCGGATGAAGTCGTGCTGCGGGGGTTGTATCAGGACCGGGAGCTGGCGAAACAGGGGCTGCTGGACGCGCTGCACAAATACGGCTGCCTGCCAAAACGTGCTGGTCACAAGGCGTCACTGATGTCGATGACGCCGATTCTTAATCGCGGCATGCAACGCTACATCGCTGACAGCAACAGCGCGTTGCTGGGCCTGCAACCGGAAGACTGGCTGGATATGGCTGAACCGGTCAACATTCCGGGGACCAGCGACCAGTACAAAAACTGGCGGCGTAAGCTCACCGCCACACTGGAGCAGATGTTTGCAGATGAGGGCGTGAACAAGCTGATTAAGGATTTGGATAAGCGGCGAAAAGCAGCGGCGAAGAAGAAGTAAAGAAATTAAGCCGGGTAGGCGCTAGCGCCACCCGGCTTTTTTACATCAGATTGCCATATTTAACAGCAGGCACCCTACCAGGCCGCATACTGAAATAATGGTTTCCAGCATTGACCATGACTTGATGGTTTCACCGATGGTCAGGTTGAAGTACTCCTTGAACAGCCAGAAGCCAGGATCGTTCACGTGGGAGAAAATGACAGAACCGGAACCGACTGCAATAACCATTAGCTCAGGGCTTACGCCGGTCGTTGCAATTAGTGGTGCCACAATCCCGCCAGCGGTGATTGCCGCAACGGTTGCTGAACCCAGTGCGATACGCAGGACCGCCGCAATAGACCATGCCATCAGCAGTGGAGACACGTTAGAGCCATGCATCATTGAAGCGATGTATTTGTCCACGCCGCTATCAACCAGGACCTGTTTGAAGGCACCGCCACCACCGATAATCAACAGCATCATCGCGATGATTTTGATTGAGGACACCAGCGTGTCGTTAATCTGATCCATCGAACGTCCACGGTTCAGACCAAACGTGAACATCGCAATCAGCACCGCGATAAGCGTTGCCATAACCGGGTCACCGAGGAATTCTGCAACAGTCAGGAAAGCATGTCCTTTCGGCAGGATCATCTCCGCCACGGCGCGCATCGCCATCAGAATAACCGGGACCAGAGAGGTCCAGACGCTGACGCCAAAGCCTGGCATCTCTTCTTCAGTGAAGGTTTTCGCGCTGTACAGACCTTCCGGGATCGGCTTATCGATACCTTTCAGGAAACGTGCGTAAACAGGACCGGCGAGAATAACGGTCGGGATTGCCAGAATCGTACCAAACAGCAGGGTTTTACCCATATCTGCATGGAAAATAGTGGCGATAGCAGTCGGACCCGGGTGCGGCGGCAGGAAGCCGTGCGTTACGGACAGCGCGGCAGCCATCGGCACGCCAACGTACAGCAGCGGGATATTGGCAGCAGCGGCAATGGTGAACACCAGCGGCAGCATCAGTACGAAACCAACTTCGTAGAACAGGGCAAAACCAACGGTGAAGCCGGTTAATACCACCGCCCACTGAATATGTTTTTTGCCGAATTTAGCAATCAGGGTGGTTGCGATGCGCTGTGCGCCGCCGCAGTCCGCCAGCATTTTGCCCAGCATGGCGCCAAAACCCATAATCAGGGCGAGGCTGCCAAGGGTTCCGCCGACACCGGCTTTAATCGAACCAATGACTTTATCCAGTGGCATCCCTTGCATCAATCCGACAGCAAGCGCCACCAGGACGAGAGCGATGAAACCGTTCATTTTGAAACGGATCATCAGGAGGAGTAACAAGATTACACCGATAGCAACGATGACTAATGGCATGATTTACCTGGCCTTTACTTTGTTATGGGTAACGTCAGTGTTTAGATGACAAATTCCGATTGTCCCGACCGGGAACAGCGTATTCACAGCACCAATGCTGATTGCCCGTAAAACTAATCAGTTTCGCTGGCTGTTATGTGCGTCTTGGGTGCTGATACGAATGATACGGGTAACATACTGCGCTTGAGAATCACCTGGACAGGCAAAATTTAAATTATGAGAGGCTGGTCAAATTATGCGGGGGGATTGTTGCAGGGTACGTGCAGAGAAATGTAAGGGCGTAGGCCGGATAAAGCGTTTACGCTGCCATCCGGCATCAATGCCCGATGGCGACGCGGATGCGTCTTACCGGGCCTACAAGTCTGGTCGCTAGTAGTAAGAGTGCTCGCCACGCTGGTGTTCGGTTAAATCGCGAACGCCTTTCAGTTCCGGGAATTCAGCCAGCAGCTGCTTCTCGATACCTTCTTTCAGCGTCACATCGACCATTGAACAGCCGTTACAGCCGCCGCCAAACTGCAGAATGGCGTAGCCTTCATCGGTGATTTCCATCAGAGATACGCGACCACCGTGGCCTGCCAGCTGCGGGTTGATCTGCGATTGCAGCATGTACTCCACGCGTTCCATCAGCGGTGCATCATCGGCAACTTTACGCATTTTGGCGTTTGGCGCTTTCAGGGTCAGCTGGGAGCCTAACTGGTCGGTAACGAAATCGATTTCTGCATCTTCCAGATACGGTGCGCTCAGTTCATCAACATATGCGGTCAGCAGGTCAAATTTAATGGCGGTGTCGGTTGCTTCCACGGCGTCTGGCGGACAATAAGAAACGCCGCATTCAGCGTTAGGCGTGCCGGGATTAATCACAAATACGCGGATTTGTGTCCCTTCTTCCTGATTTGCCAGCAGTTTGGCAAAGTGCGCTTGTGCAGCATCGGAAATATGGATCATAGTAATGGCCTAATAGTTGACTATTTTACTTGGTTATAATACGCCCATCATCGAGGCTCTACAAGGTTCGACACAGGCACCATACCTGGACAGTCGCCGCGCCGTTGCGTAAAAGCAGCTGCGCGATTTCCGCGACGGTACTTCCGGTAGTGACGACATCATCCACAATAACCATATGGAGTCCCTGCACCGGCAATTCAAGGCGAAAGGCGTTTTTCAGGTTACGTTTACGCAATCGGGCGCTGAGATGGTGCTGCGTGGCGGTTGCCCGAACCCGCGATATGGTCCGGCTGTCCCAGTCGCAGCCCAGCCAGCGCGCCAGTGGGCGACACAGTAATTCGCTCTGATTAAACCCCCTGCGCCAGTGCCGTCGCTGCCAGAGCGGTACGCTGACGAGCCTGTCCGGCAGAGGAAGAGCGCTGACACGTCGGGCCTGTAGTACCTCCAGCAACAGCAAACGCGAAAGAGCGGAGGCTGTTTCGCTGCGTCGCGAAAACTTGAGCTGGTGGATAAGCCCGCTCAACGGCGGAACATAGTCGCTGACGGTGACCAGCCGCTGCCACGGCGGCGGTTTTTGCAGGCAGCGCCCACAGGGAATGATGGTATGAGCTGCAGGGAGTCCACATTGGGGGCATAGGTTGGCGTGTTGACGCGTTGCCCGCGTACAGACTGAGCAGATCCCCCAATGCCCTAACCTCAGCGGCATTCGGCATAGCCAGCATAATCCTGGTACTGTTAGCATAGAGACATCCTTGTTAGCTAAAAGAGAACAGTAACTGATGAATGACATCTGGTGGCAGACCCAGGGTTCGGGAAATTGCCATCTTGTGCTGCTGCACGGATGGGGACTGAATGCAGAGGTGTGGCATTGCATAAGCGAGGAACTGAGCTCGCATTTCACGCTGCATCTTGTCGACTTACCGGGATTTGGCCGCAGCCAGGGTTTCGGCGCGATGTCGCTGGAAGAGATGGCTGAGCGAGTATTAAAACAGGCACCGGAGAAGGCCATTTGGCTCGGCTGGAGCCTGGGCGGGCTGGTTGCAAGCCAGGTGGCGTTAACCCATCCTGAGCGTGTTCAGGCGCTGGTGACCGTGGCCTCTTCCCCTTGCTTTAGCGCGCGCGAGGAGTGGCCAGGCATCAAGCCAGAAGTGCTGGCAGGCTTCCAGCAGCAGCTGAGCGAAGATTTCCAGCGTACAGTGGAGCGTTTTCTGGCGTTGCAAACGATGGGCACGGAAACCGCACGTCAGGATGCGCGAGCGCTGAAGAAAACGGTGTTGGCATTACCCATGCCGGACGTCGAGGTACTTAATGGCGGGCTGGAGATCCTGAAAACGGTCGATTTGCGTGAGCCGTTGTGCTCGGTGGAAATGCCTTTCCTGCGGTTGTACGGCTATCTTGACGGGCTGGTGCCGCGCAAAGTCGTCCCAATGCTCGATGCCCTCTGGCCGCAGAGCGAGTCTTTGGTGTTTGCTAAGGCGGCGCATGCACCGTTTATCTCGCATCCCGCCGAGTTTTGCGCAGCGCTGGTGGCGTTAAAACAGAAACTGAATTGCTTCTAAAGTAACGGATATCTGCATAAACGAATTATCCGGCCTGGACGTTTGCACCATTTGTAGGCCGGATAAGCGTAGCGCCATCCGGCAAAGAGCATCTGATTAGCGTAAAGCCCACCATTCGCGCAGGCAGGCTTTACCTTCCGGGCAACTTTTGCAGCTTCCGGAAAGACACCCGTCGGCATCTTCCTGAATCCGCACCGCTTTGCCCATCTTTTCTAACTGATTCAGCATGGCGTCAATCATCGGCTGCGGGGTGTGCAGCGTGTGGCTAATTTGTGTTGCCTCCATGCGCCCCCGCAAAGCCAATAAATCACGAACCTGAATAAGCGATGCCATTGTCGATAACCTTAGTGGCAATCGCCAGTGGTGCTGGAGCAGCAGGAACTTGCCGTTCGGTTGGTCGCCAGCAGTGCGAGGTCCACACGGCTACGTGCTCGACGCAGCAGGCCCAGTAACACGATGTTAAACAGGATGACCGCTAAAATGCACACCAGGCTGTAGGTCGGGTGTTCTTTGTAGCTGACCGCCTGATAAAACAGCGTTGACAGCGAATAAGCGATATTCAGCCCCCACAAAACCGAGAAGCCCATCCAGCCACGGCTGGATTCACGTGCGATAGCGCCCATCACTGAAATGCACGGCACATACAGCAGCACGAAAATCAGGTAGCTGTACGCGGCGGCGGCGCTGCCAAATTTCTCACCCATCACGCCCATTGCGCCCGTCGCCATTTCTCCGTCGCCCTTGCTGGCTTCGATAGGGTTGGCCAGTACGCTCAGGCTGAAGGTGTCTTTCAGGCTTTGCCAGGTTTCATCCACCGCACCGAGCAGCTCGTCGCCAAGGTGGAAATCTGCCGGATTGAACTCTTCTTCCTGAATGTTTTCTGCGGTATAGAGCGTGTTCAGTGTACCAACTACCACTTCTTTCGCCATCGCGCCGGTGAACAAACCTACGGTTGCCTGCCAGTTATCTTCGTGAACGCCAATCGGTTTAAACACTGGAGTAATAACACGGCTAACGGAGGCCAGCGCAG
This sequence comes from Citrobacter sp. MGH100, assembly GCF_001034465.1. Lineage (NCBI taxonomy): Bacteria > Pseudomonadati > Pseudomonadota > Gammaproteobacteria > Enterobacterales > Enterobacteriaceae > Citrobacter > Citrobacter sp. MGH100. Next base: position 85,800 of record NZ_KQ089802.1, on the reverse strand, counting down.
AGTCGTTGATGTTGTCGACGATTTTTCCGCTCAGCGAGAAGCTGTTAAACGCGCTGAGGAAAATGCTGACGATGATGATGACTTTACCCGCACGCAGAACGAAGCCTTTCAGGCGTTGCCACGTTTGAATGATCAGACTCTTGATGTGCGGCACGTGGTATACCGGCAGCTCCATCACGAACGGCGTTGCTTCACCACGCATGATGGTGTGTTTGAGCATCAGGCCCGTCAACACCGCCATCACGATACCCAGTACGTACAGCGAGAAGACCGCCAGTGCGCCGTTCTGACCAAAGAATGCTGCGGCAAACACGGCGAAAATCGCCAGACGTGCGCCGCAGGACATAAACGGCGCCATCATGATGGTCATCAGACGCTCACGCGGGGCGTCCAGCGTACGTGCGCCCATCACGGACGGTACGTTACAGCCAAAGCCGACGATCAGCGGCACAAACGATTTGCCCGGCAGTCCCAGCGCCTGCATCAGACGGTCCATCACAAATGCGGCGCGCGCCATGTAGCCGGAGTCTTCAAGGAAGGAGAGGAACAGGTACATCATGCCGATTTGCGGTACCAGCGGTAGCACGGTGTTAATCCCGCCGCCAAGGCCCTGGGCCAGGAAGATGGTTAGCCAGTCCGGGAAGTGCAGCGTGTAGCCAATCCACTGAATACCATGAATAAAGAGCGCCACGGAGCCGACGTCAAACAACGGTTGCAGCGCGCCGCCGATGTTAATGGCGAGCAGGAACATCAGGTACATCACGAACAGGAAAATCGGTAGCCCGAGGAAGCGGTTGAGAACGATTTTATCTACCGCGGTGGTGAAACGGCTCGGTTCTGCCGTCAGAGTATTGCTGACGGTATCGCAGATAGCGGCAATGCACTGATAGCGCGCATCGGCGATGTGCAGCGCCGGATCGTCCATAGTCTCGCTCAGGCGTGCGATGGAAGCATCGAGATTTTGCGCGGCATCACCCGCATAGGCGCGGCTGTAGATATCGCCTTCCAGCATCTGCAGACCCAGCCAGCGGCGCTGTTTCAATGGCATGTCTTTGGCCATCGCGTCGGCGAGGGAATCCGCTTCCTGCAGCAACGGCTGGGCATAATGGACCAGCTCGACGGTGTCGTTTTCTTTGTAGCGGTCGATCGCCAGCTTCAGCGCTTCAATGCCGCGGGCTCGGGTGGAAACCAGCGGAACCACCGGGCAGCCAAGACGTGCTGAGAGGGCGTCGATATCAATACGGATTTGCTGCTTTTCAGCGATATCCAGCATATTCAACGCGACGATGCAGGGGATGCCCAACTCAAGCAGTTGCAACGTCAGGTAGAGATTGCGTTCAAGATTTGACGCATCGACCACGTTGATCAACAGATCCGCATCACCGCTCAAAATATAGTGACAGGCAATTTGCTCATCGAGAGAGGTCTGGGATGAGATTGTCGTCAGTGAATAGGTGCCAGGTAAATCCACCAGCGTGACCTGATGGTCCGTTGTGGCGAAATGACCTTCTTTACGCTCAACGGTAACGCCAGCCCAGTTACCTACACGCTGGCGCGCGCCGGTGAGCTGGTTGAATAAGGTTGTCTTGCCGGAATTAGGATTACCAATTAAACCAATGGTTAGTTTTTTCATTTTTATAGACTCACTGTATTAACAGGAAACCGCTTCCACTTCTAATAACGCCAGATCTTTCTTACGCAATACCAGGCTTACGCGACGCGTTTCGATATGGATAGGATCGCCGAGCGGGGCGACGCGTACCACGTTGAAGGAGGAGCCGGGCAGCATGCCAAGTGACAACAGTTTCTGACGATAAGCCGGGCTGATTTCACGGGCAAAGCCGGTAATTTTCCACGCACTGTCAGGAGTGAATTGCATAGGGACCTACTTATATCTCGCTAACTGGATGATTACCTCATGGGGCGACAGGGCGGCATGAGACCAGATGATTAGCCAACGTAAGGAAAGAGTAAATAATCAACAAAACAATGATAATGAGAATGGTTTCTATCATCAATAGAATAAATGTGACGGAATGTAGAATTGAACAATAATTTGAGCCAATTTTGATATTTCTCAACATTTATTCCGCTTTGGAATGAATGTTTCTGCAGTGTCATTATTGACTTTCTTAATGTTTAATTAAGGTTTTATTTGTTAATGAGGTGATAAATATAAGGGGCGGAGAGAAGATAATATATTAAATATGCCGGACAGGGTGTTTACACCGCCATCCGGCACATGATCCAAACTTAGCGTTTTTTACCCATTGCCGCCGCCAGCGCATCCATCATCGCGCTGTTGCCCGCAGGCTGGGCGTCACGACCACGCGGTTTCGCCGCTTTTGGCGCTGGGCGATTGCCCTGAGTGCGATCGTTATTCCCGCCGCCGCGACGCGCATTGGTTTCACCCGGCTGCTCGTCCAGGCGCATGGTCAGCGCGATACGCTTGCGTTGCAGGTCAACTTCCAGCACTTTCACCTTCACGATGTCGCCCGCTTTCACCACGGTGTGTGGATCGTCGACGAACTTATTCGACAATGAAGAGATATGCACCAGTCCATCCTGATGAACGCCGATATCCACAAACGCGCCGAAGTTGGTGACGTTGGTGACCGCCCCTTCCAGAATCATCCCCGGCAGCAGGTCGTTCATGGTTTCTACACCATCGGCAAACTGTGCGGTTTTAAATTCAGGACGCGGGTCGCGGCCCGGTTTTTCCAGCTCTTTGATGATGTCGGTGACGGTCGGTACCCCGAAACGTTCATCGGTGAAATCGGCAGCTTTCAGATTGCGCAGTTCGTCGCTGTTGCCCATCAGGTCACGCAGCGATTGCTCGGTGGCGGCCAGAATGCGTTCCACGATCGGGTAGGCTTCCGGGTGAACGGTGGAGGCATCCAGTGGGTTATCGCCATGGTTGATGCGCAGGAAGCCCGCGCACTGTTCAAAAGCTTTTGGCCCCAGACGGCTGACTTTCAGCAGTTGCTGACGGTTCTGGAACTGACCGTTCTCATCGCGCCAGGCGACGATGTTTTGCGCCATCATGCGCGTCAGGCCGGCCACGCGGGTCAACAGCGGAACGGAGGCGGTATTGAGATCGACGCCGACGGCGTTTACGCAGTCTTCCACCACCGCATCCAGCTTACGCGCCAACTGCGTCTGGCTAACGTCGTGCTGATACTGGCCCACGCCGATCGATTTCGGATCGATTTTCACCAGCTCAGCCAGCGGGTCCTGCAGACGACGGGCGATAGACACCGCGCCACGCAATGAAACGTCGAGATCCGGGAATTCCTGCGCCGCCAGCTCGGAAGCAGAGTAAACTGATGCCCCGGCTTCGCTGACGATCACTTTCTGTGCGGTGACTTTCGGGAACTGTTTCTGCACGTCGAGGAAGAAACGTTCGGTTTCACGCGACGCCGTACCATTACCAATCGCCACCAGTTCAACGTTGTATTTTTCACACAGCGCCGCTACAGCAACGGCGGCTTTGGCGGCCTGACCGGTGTGTGGATAAATGGTGTCGGTCGCGACCAGCTTGCCGGTGCCGTCAACAACCGCCACCTTCACGCCGGTACGCAGACCGGGATCGAGGCCCATGGTGGCACGCAGACCCGCAGGCGCGGCCATCAGCAGATCGTGCAGGTTACGGGCGAAGACGTTAATCGCTTCATCTTCGGCACGTTCACGCACGGTGCCCATCAGCTCGGTTTCGAGGTGCATCAGCACCTTAATTCGCCATGTCCAACTGACCACGCCTTTACGCCAACTGTCGGCAGGGGCGTTGTTCAGGCGCAGTCCCAGGTGGTTCTGGATAATCTGTTCGCCGTGGCTCTCTTTTGGCGGCTCATCGAATTGCGGATCGGCATTCAGCGAAAGCTGAAGCACGCCTTCGTTACGGCCACGGAACATGGCCAGCGCACGGTGAGACGGCACGGTAGAGATCGGTTCGTGGTGATCGAAGTAGTCGCGGAACTTCGCGCCTTCCTCTTCTTTACCGCTTACCACGGTGGAGACCAGGTGGGCGTTTTTCCACAGGTAATCACGCACTTTCGCCAGCAGGGCGGCGTCTTCTGCGAAGCGCTCCATCAGAATGTAGCGTGCGCCGTCGAGTGCGGCTTTGGTATCCGCCAAGCCGTTCTCGGCGTTGAGGTATTTAGCGGCTTCCGTTTCCGGGTCGTGAGACGGTTCGTTCCACAGCAGGTCTGCCAGCGGCTCCAGTCCGGCCTCAATGGCGATTTGCCCACGGGTACGGCGTTTAGGTTTGTACGGCAGATAGAGATCTTCGAGTTCGGTCTTACTTAACGTGCCGTTGATCGCTTTCGCCAGATCGTCGGTCAGTTTGCCTTGCTCGCCGATAGATTTCAGGATTGCCTGACGGCGGTCTTCCAGTTCACGCAGATATCCCAGACGGGTTTCCAGATTACGCAGTTGCGTATCATCCAGACCGCCGGTGATTTCCTTACGATAACGTGCGATAAACGGCACGGTGTTCCCTTCGTCAAGCAAGCGAACGGCAGCTTCTACCTGTTCAGCACGAGCCTGAATTTCACCTGCGATAATGCGGCAGAAAGAATCATTCATCATGGATAGCTTCGTCTATAGGATAAAAAATCAGGGGATAGTTATACGGATTGACTGGCAAAAATGCCAGTCATCTACGGGGGCTTCGGATTGTTCCGGTCTCACTTAACGTATTCAATCTCATTCACGTACCAGCTGGCTTCCCCGCCAGGGGTGTTCACCACCGCGAGATCGCCGACCTCTTTTTTCAGCAGCGCCCGCGCCATCGGCGAATCGATAGAGATGTAATCTTTACGGCCGAAGATCTCATCGTAGCCAACAATACGGAATTTGCGGATGTCGCCATCGTCATTTTCAATCTCAACCCATGCGCCAAAGAAAACTTTGCCTTCCTGCTGCGGGGAGTAATCGACGATTTTCAGATTCTCCATGCACTTGGTCAAATATCGGACGCGGCGGTCGATCTCACGCAGGCGCTTTTTATTATACTGGTAGTCAGCATTTTCGCTGCGGTCACCCAGACTTGCGGCCCAGGTAACCTTTTTGGTGACTTCCGGGCGCTCTTCACGCCAGAGATAATTCAGCTCTTGTTTGAGTTTTTCATACCCTTCACGGGTTATCAGGGGCGTTTTCATCTTATTGTTTTGCCTTCGACTCTGTGATGATGCGCACAATTAGTATTACATGAGCATATCAACAGAATAAATAATGTATTGCGAGAAACATTGTATACTTAAGCTGCTGTTTAATATGCTTTGTAACAATTTAGCCTGGAATTCATACCAGAATTCGCTGGTGACTCACGCTAGCTTTCTTAAGAATATACACTTAATTGTTGCGAACCTTTGGGAGTAATAACAATGCAAGAGAACTATAAGATTCTGGTGGTCGATGACGACATGCGCTTGCGTGCGCTTCTGGAACGTTATCTGACCGAGCAGGGCTTCCAGGTTCGAAGCGTCGCAAACGCTGAGCAGATGGATCGTCTGCTGACCCGTGAGTCTTTCCACCTGATGGTGCTGGATTTAATGCTGCCGGGAGAAGATGGCCTGTCTATTTGCCGTCGCCTGCGCAGCCAAAGCAACCCGATGCCGATCATTATGGTCACGGCGAAGGGCGAAGAAGTGGACCGTATCGTTGGACTGGAAATCGGCGCTGACGATTACATTCCGAAACCGTTTAACCCGCGTGAACTGCTGGCGCGTATCCGCGCTGTACTGCGTCGCCAGGCGAACGAACTGCCGGGCGCGCCTTCCCAGGAAGAAGCAGTCATTGCGTTTGGTAAGTTCAAACTGAACCTCGGTACGCGTGAAATGTTCCGCGAAGATGAGCCTATGCCGCTCACCAGCGGTGAATTTGCGGTGCTGAAAGCGCTGGTGAGCCACCCACGTGAACCGCTGTCCCGCGACAAGTTGATGAACCTGGCCCGTGGTCGTGAATACTCGGCGATGGAGCGTTCCATCGACGTGCAGATTTCTCGTCTGCGTCGTATGGTGGAAGAAGACCCGGCGCACCCTCGTTATATTCAGACCGTATGGGGTCTGGGCTACGTCTTTGTTCCGGACGGTTCTAAAGCATGAGGCGAATGCGCTTCTCGCCACGAAGTTCGTTTGCTCGCACGTTATTGCTTATCGTCACCTTGCTGTTTGCAAGCCTGGTGACGACCTACCTTGTGGTGCTGAACTTCGCGATTCTGCCGAGCCTCCAGCAGTTTAATAAGGTCCTGGCCTACGAAGTCCGTATGCTGATGACTGATAAACTGCAACTGGAGGACGGTACGCAACTGGTAGTGCCACCTGCATTTCGTCGGGAAATTTACCGTGAGCTCGGTATTTCCCTCTATTCCAACGAGGCCGCTGAAGAAGCCGGTCTGCGTTGGGCGCAACACTATGAATTCTTAAGCCACCAGATGGCGCAGCAACTGGGCGGCCCGACGGAAGTCCGCGTTGAGGTGAACAAGAGCTCGCCGGTCGTGTGGCTGAAAACCTGGCTGTCGCCCAACATCTGGGTACGCGTGCCGCTTACGGAAATCCATCAGGGTGATTTCTCACCGCTGTTCCGCTATACGCTGGCGATTATGCTGCTGGCTATCGGTGGCGCGTGGCTGTTTATCCGTATTCAGAACCGACCGTTGGTGGATCTTGAACATGCGGCGTTACAGGTGGGGAAAGGCATTATTCCGCCGCCGCTGCGCGAGTACGGCGCCTCTGAGGTACGCTCTGTTACCCGAGCCTTCAACCATATGGCCGCCGGCGTAAAACAGCTGGCCGATGACCGTACGCTGTTAATGGCGGGCGTGAGCCATGATTTACGCACCCCGCTGACGCGTATCCGTCTGGCGACGGAAATGATGGGCGAAGAAGACGGATACCTCGCGGAGTCCATCAATAAGGACATTGAAGAGTGTAATGCCATTATCGAACAGTTCATCGATTATCTGCGGACGGGTCAGGAGATGCCGATGGAGATGGCCGATCTGAACTCGGTATTAGGTGAAGTGATCGCGGCAGAAAGTGGTTACGAGCGTGAAATTGATACTGCATTACGCCCAGGCGTCATTCAGGTGAAGATGCACCCACTGTCTATCAAGCGCGCGGTTGCTAATATGGTGGTTAACGCCGCTCGCTACGGTAATGGCTGGATTAAGGTCAGTAGCGGTATGGAAGCGCATCGCGCCTGGTTCCAGGTCGAAGATGACGGGCCGGGTATCAAACCGGAACAGCGTCAACACCTGTTCCAGCCGTTTGTGCGCGGTGACAGCGCGCGTAGCACCAGCGGCACGGGCCTGGGACTGGCGATTGTACAGCGTATTATTGATAACCATAACGGTATGCTGGAAATTGGCACCAGTGAGCGAGGCGGGCTGTCGATACGCGCCTGGCTTCCGGTTCCATTCACGCGCACGCAGGGGACAACGAAAGACGCGTAGAAAAAAGGGAGGCTAAATGCCTCCCTTTTTATTTCTCTAACCGACTGATATTGCTGCGCTTATCAGTTGCAGTAGGCCGGATAAGGCGAAGCCGCCATCCGGCACTTTTCGTTACAGCTTCGGTCCGGCGCTAACCAGCGCTTCGCCCGCAGGGGTGTCGGTGTACTTCTCGAAGTTCTCGATAAACAGTTTCGCCAGTGCGTTGGCTTTTTCTTGCCACTGCTCCGGGGATGCGTAGGTATTACGCGGATCGAGAATACGCGTATCCACACCCGGCAGCTCGGTTGGGATTGCCAGGTCAAACATCGGCAGACGGAACGTTTCCGCGTTATCCAGAGATCCGTTCAGGATGGCGTCGATAATCGCACGGGTATCTTTGATTGAGATACGCTTGCCGGTGCCGTTCCAGCCGGTATTCACCAGATAAGCCTGTGCACCAGCCGCCTGCATGCGTTTCACCAGTACTTCTGCGTACTGCGTTGGGTGCAGCGACAGGAATGCCGCGCCGAAACAGGCAGAGAAGGTTGGCGTAGGCTCAGTGACGCCACGCTCGGTGCCAGCCAGTTTGGCGGTAAAGCCAGACAGGAAGTGGTACTGGGTTTGGTCCGCCGTCAGGCGAGAAACCGGTGGCAGTACGCCAAATGCGTCGGCGGTCAGGAAGATGACTTTGGTTGCATGACCCGCTTTTGACACCGGCTTAACGATATTGTCGATGTGATAAATCGGGTAGGACACGCGGGTGTTCTCGGTTTTGGAACCATCATCGAAGTCGATAGAACCATCTTCGCGCACGGTGACGTTTTCCAGCAGGGCATCACGGCGGATCGCGTTGTAGATTTCCGGCTCAGCATCTTTAGACAGTTTGATGGTCTTCGCGTAGCAACCGCCTTCGAAGTTAAATACGCCGTCGTCATCCCAGCCGTGTTCGTCATCGCCAATCAGGCGGCGTTTCGGGTCGGTGGACAGCGTGGTTTTACCGGTACCGGACAGGCCAAAGAAGACCGCCACATCCCCTTTTTCACCGACGTTTGCCGAGCAGTGCATGGATGCAATGCCTTTCAGCGGCAGCAGGTAGTTCATGACGGAGAACATACCTTTCTTCATCTCGCCGCCGTACCAGGTGCCGCCAATTAACTGAATGCGTTCAGTCAGGTTAAACGCCACGAAGTTTTCGGAGTTCAGACCTTGTTCTTTCCACTGTGGGTTAGTGCATTTTGCACCGTTCATCACGATGAAATCAGGTTTGAAATCAACCAGTTCTTCGTCGCTCGGGCGGATGAACATATTTTTGACAAAATGTGCCTGCCAGGCGACTTCGGTAATGAAGCGCACGGAAAGACGGGTATCCGCATTAGCACCGCAGAAAGCATCAATGATAAACAGACGTTTGCCGGAGAGTTGATGGGTGACTAACCCTTTCAAATGCTGCCAGGTTTCCTGGGAAAGCGGTTTGTTGTCGTTCTTACCTTTACCTTTGTCGGACCACCAGAGTGTATCTCGTGTGGTGTCGTCACGGACAATGTACTTATCCTTTGGCGAACGTCCGGTAAAGATACCGGTATCAACTGCAACGGCGCCCAGATTCGTTAACACGCCACGCTCATAACCTTCCAGGTTTGGATCAAGTTCTTCCTGATAAAGCGTGTCGTAGTCTGGATTGTAAACGATATCCTGAACGTCATTGATACCATAAGCCTTGAGATCTTGCGGGGTTAAACTGTTGTTCACACGCATTTCACTGCTCCTTAGCCAATATGTATTACCTGGAATAGTAAGGTTTTTTAGGGATTGCTAACCGCGACAAGGCTCATAGATTTACGCATCCGGTGATTCCACGAATAACCGAATACGCTGCGACTCCTGTCACAAAGAGGCGGATATTATGGCAGGAAACCCTTTTTTGTTGTGGAAAATGTTCTTAAAACGTTAATAGAGAGTGTTTTTGGCGGGAATCTTGTGAGTGTAATCGCATTCATGTAAGAAAAAAACGTAACTCAAACATAAACAATATCGATTCACCTCGCGCAGTTGGGCTCCGAAATGGACCGACAAATACTCATATTTGTGAAGTTGATGCGATAATTAGATTTTCTCTTCTTTCTGGAAAACGACATGGACAGTGTTGAGCTTTCACCAACGACCCGCTGGGGCATGATCTTTATCGGACTGCTACAAGGGTGTGTGTGCTACCTGCTGATGGCGTATCTTGCGCCGCAGAACAGTGACTGGCTGTTCTACGGGATGCCCGTAACGATTGCGCTCTCCTCTGCGCTTTTGCTGACTGTCGTCTCATTTAAGCAACGTGCTCTATGGTGCTGGATGGCGTTGATCTGTGTGGTTGTGCTGGCGATGAGTGTGTGGCTGAAATGGAGTGTGGCAGACAGTGACAGATGGCGGCAGGATGACATTTTTTTTGCCTACGGCTGGCGCTTACTGTTGATGGCGATGCTGGCTTTACCGTGGATTCAATATCAACTTCATGCCCGTCGTGAACAGGCTCGCTATCCGCAGTTTTATACCTACCTGTGGCTTAACTCGCTGACGCTGCTGATCGCTTTTGTGGCCAACGGCCTGTTCTGGCTGGTGCTCCTGCTGTGGAGTGAAATGTTTCAACTGGTCGGAATCACCTTCTTCAACACGCTTTTCTTTGAGACTGACTGGTTTGTTTATTTGGCTTTAGGTCTGATCACCGCACTGGCAGTAGTGCTGGCACGTACGCAGTCGCGTCTGGTTGCTGCGGTGCAAAAGTTGCTGACGTTCCTTGCCACAGGTTTACTCCCGCTGGTTGCACTGTTAGCGCTGATGTTTATGCTGACCCTGCCTTTTACCGGACTGGACGCTATCTCACAGCGCGTGTCAGCGGCTGGCCTGATGTCCACGTTGACGCTGATCTTCCTGTTGCTGATGGCCATTGTGCGCGAGCCGCACAAAGAGGCGTTACCTTATCCTGGCGCATTATGTTACTTGATTAACGCTTCACTGGTTGTTGCTCCTCTCTATATGCTGATTGCCGGTTGGGCAATGTGGCTGAGAATTCATCAGTATGGCTGGACGCCTGAGCGTTTGTATGGCGCATTGGTGGTCTTTGTATTACTGGTGTGGTCCCTCGGCTATCTGGTCAGTATTTTGCGCGCTGGAGGCAACCCGCTCGATATTCAGGGAAAGGTCATTCTTGGCGTTTCGCTCCTGACATTGGGCCTGTTGATTCTGCTGACGTCGCCGGTCATTGATGTTTGGCGTATTAGCGTCAACAGCCATATAGGGCGCTACTACAGCGGGAAAATTACGGCTGACCAGGTCAGTCTGTATATGCTGGATCACAGCGGAAAACCCGGTCGCGCCGCACTGGAAGCATTGCAAAAAGACGATGTATTCAACAAAGACAGCAAGCGCAGGCGTGATTTAAATGCCATCCTGCGGGGGCATCGCGATCCGGTAAATGAGCTGACGGCAACGCAGTTAGCGCCGAAGGTGATGATTGCACCGGGAAGCAAGAAGCCCGATGACGCGTTTTGGACGTTTTTAAAGGGGCAGCGCTACCGGATCGCCTCCTGTATTGAGCAGGATGCGTGTGTGTTGGTGGATCAGGATCTCAACGCGGATGGGCAGCCCGAGCAAGTATTGTATGCTTTTGGCGATGGGGAGAGCCTGGTCTTTGGCGTTAAGGAGAACAAATGGGTGTTGATCGCGACAGCCCGGCTACCGGAGGGATTCAATAAGGATCAACTGCTGCAGGCGCTGGCGAATCATCAACTGGATTCGGCTTCAAGAGTCTGGCGGGATATCACCATTAATGGCAAACGACTGCCGATGACTTATTACAATGAGTGAATCTGTTGCCGGATGGCGGCGCGAGCGCCTCATCCGGCCGACAAAAGTTTTACCGTAGGCCCGATAAGCGTTGCGCCACCGGGCAAAACGGGGATTAATGCACCTGTGGATCGGCAGGGGAGGCGTTGCTGCGGATCTCTGCAATATCCATGGCGTTAAACAGATAGTGGCTACCGCAATAATCGCAGTGCATATCGATTTCACCTTCTTCTGCCAGAATGCTGTCAACTTCTTCATCCGGCAGCGTTTTCAGAGCGCCCGCGCAGCGTTCGCGTGAACAGGTGCATTTGAACTCAACATCCTGAGGATCGTAGAGGGTGACTTCTTCTTCGTGGTACAAACGCCACAGAACTTCGTTGGCTGGCAGCGTCAGCAACTCTTCGGCTTTGATGGTTTCTGTCAGTGCGGCAAGGTGATCGAAATCATCTGCCTGTGCGTTTTGCGCTGGCATGACCTGCAACAGCATACCGCCAGCAGCAGGTTTACCGTCGACGTCGCCAGTGCGGATAAACAGACGCGTCGGCAGCTGTTCTGAACGCATGAAGTAATCTTCCAGGCAGGCCGCCAGCGTGTCACCTTCCAGACCGACCACGCCCTGATAGCGTTCGCCTTCTTCCGGTGTAATAGTGATCACCAGATAGCCGTTGCCAACCAGTGTTTTCAGATCGGCATCTTCAGGGATATCGCCTTGTATACGAGCCACGCCGCGCATCTGCTGGTTGTTGTTGCCGTTAATGACCGCCAGGCTCAACGGACCGTCGCCCTGCAGTTGTACGGTGATATCACCGGCAAACTTCAGCGTCGCGGTCAGCAGGCTGGTGGCAACCAGCAGCTCCGCCAGCACGGTTTTGACCGGCTGTGGGTAAGTATGATTTTCGAGGATCTGTTGCAGGGTTTGCGAAACGGTTACCAGTTCGCCGCGCACGGCAAAGTTTTCAAACAGATAACGATGTAATTGGTCATGTTGCGGCATAATCATCTCTCTTGCAGGTGACAGTCACTCGCTGTCGCCATGTTTAAATCGTAACAGGTCGCGGCGCTCTTTTTTGTCCGGTCGCCTGTCCGGGTGCGGCATGGTTAACGCGTTAAGTTTACGCGCCAGCGCCATTTTTTCGCGTTTTTCCACGCTTTCTGCGGTTTCTTCATACAGCATAACGGCTTCAGTTGCCGGGCGGCGCTGCTCGCTAATGGCTTTAATAATGACCGTTCGTTCGTCATTCCCCTGGCGCAGGGTGAGGGTGGCATTTAGCTCGACAATCTTACTCGGCTTGCTGCGCTGCCCGTTGTAATGCACCTTACCGCCTTCAACCATTTCGCGGGCGACTGCGCGCGTTTTATAAAAGCGTGCTGCCCACAGCCATTTATCCAGCCTGACTTCGACAGGGGGCTTCTCTTTCATGGCGTCTCCTTCACATCAGTGAGGGGATCAGTCGGCGGTAGTCATTCAGTGACGGATGGCGTGCGTACTGTTTTTCCGCTGTACCTGAGTCGGGATTGGTTACGCCGAGGCAGTAACGAATGCCGAATTGAGCAGCGGCGTCGAGAATTGGTTCGCTGTCGTCAATAAACAACGTCTTCTCTGCACTCATTCCCGTTTCTTCAGCGACAGCGTGCCATAACCGCTGATCCTCTTTGGGATAACCAAATGTGTGGGTGGAAAGTAATAAATCAAGGTGTGAGGCCAGACCGGTATGCTGAAGCTTCACCGCCAGGTTATGCGGATGCGCATTGGTGAGCAAAATACGACGTTTGCCGCTCGCTTTTAGGGCATCAAGGAACGGTACCGTATCTTCACGCAGTACGGCGCGTGGTCCCTGTGCGGTTGTCATGGCGCATATATCCAGACCCAGGCGTTCGCTCCAGTAATCCAGGCAGTACCAGTTTAGCGTATGCTGTACGGCATGATACTGCTGACGAATGAATTCCTGGGCTTCCTGGGGAGAGATACCCTGCTGCGCGCCGTAGGTTTCCGGCACCAGTTTTTGCCAGAAATAGTTATCGAATGCCAGATCGAGCAGCGTACCGTCCATATCCAGCAGAACGGTGTCGACGTCCTGCCAGGCAATATCTATGTGCATGGAAACTCCCCAGAGGAAAATAAGATGCGCGACAGGGTAGCATATTCCGTCGCGCGGGCGTGTTATCGAATCAGGCTTTCTGGGTCTTCAAGCAGCGTTGGATTCAGGCAACTCTCGTAATATTCCTGAATTTCCGCGATGCGCGAACGATGACGCTGGTAGCGTCTGAATGCCTGAACGCTGTTGTAGATAGCGCATCCCAGCATGGAGAGCATCAGCAGCGTGGTGCCAAGGTAACGCCATAAACCTGAACGATCCGGGATCCGGTGCAGGCCAATGTGCTGGGTACCGTTGGCGTCGGTCGAGATGTTGGTGACAATCCCTTCAGCGCGAAATGGCGTTTGCATCAACATCTGGGCAAGGCGCTGGAAAGCGTTCCATTGCTCTTGTGGCGGATAGTCGTACAACGAGGTCGCCGGCCAGGGCTGATCAACCAGGTCGCTGCCTTCGTCACTGATAATCAGGAAACCACCGGGGGCAGGGCTATTCAGTGCCTGAGCCGCCCGGGCGGTCTCGCGTGAAATGAACGGTGCCGTAGAGGTATTCACCAGGTTATCCAGTGATTCGGCGCTTACCGGGCGCAACAGCACATTCACACCATCCAGTTTCCCGGCGTTTGCTCGCTTAACCAGAGCGTTCCAGTCCTTACTGTTACCCAGGTTAACCAGGGCATTTTTCAGGCGAACGCATTCATCTTCGGCGGCACACAAATCGGCGGTTTTCAGGACAATATCGCCAAAATCATCCAGCAATACCATGCCGGACTTCTGAATGGCTGAGCGTAATGATGAGCTGACGCGAGAGTCATCGTCGGGTTTGGGATGCAGTTGGCGGCTAACGCTTTGGGTCAGTGCGGTCGCCTTATTGACCAGGTCGGACTCAGGCAGCGGCAGGGCGCGCGCGTCATTCCAGATAATCTGCGAACAATCAAATGGCATAAAAGGTGTCGCGGGTTGTGCGTTCCAGCTCCCCTGAGTGTGGATGTTACACATCCCCGTGCCACTCAGATGCAGCGTGTCGCCCACGCGAACGCCTGCCTTTTCCAGTTGCTTAACGCTGGTGGCCTCAACAGTTTGCGCCCCTTTCATCCAGGAAAGCGTAAGTTTAATTGGCATATCCAACGGGACCCAAAACAGCAGCATTAGCAATACCAGCAACGAACCGCCGGCAATGACGGCGCTGCGTAGCCAGTGTTGCAACGGGAAGTTTTTCACCTCGTCATGCAAAGATAAAAAACGCCCCTGGCGGACAACATGGCGATCCAGATAGATATCAATATCCGTTTGCTGGCCAAGGTCCTGTGCAATGTAAGGTTGCCAGTGTGGTGGATAAATCAGGTCAATAATACCCAGGGAGATATTATTAATTTGCTCCTGATCGTTTTCACCAAACAGCCCCCAGCGACGTGGAGTGCCACGCAGACAGTGGATTTCTCGTAGAGCCGTTTTAGACGGTGGTGCAAACAGGCCCCACAGACCCGCAGCCAGCAGCAACACCGCGCCACCGGCGGTCCACGGTACGAACGTGTCTGGCATGATTAAACAGAAAAAGAACAGCAGGAATGAGGCAGCAATCAGTAACGCTTCGCGCAATCCCGACGGGCGGCTGAGAGCATATTCTTCATGCGTTTCCTGACGAATATTCAGCAGTTCAATCTGCTCGCTTTCTTCACCACGAATAGATGCCTGAGTAGATGCGGTGTGCTGTAGGGCGTAGCCGCGCGCTTCCTGCATATACTCTTTCAACGTATGACCGTTCAACGAGATAACCAGCGGCAGCGTATTGGTGTGGATCAGCTCAACGCTGTTTTCGTCATTGATGTATTGTTCCCAGAAGGGAGGCAAATGCACTTCGACGGAGTCGAGATAGTAGCGCCATTTATTCGGATCGTCGGTGGTGATGCCATAGCGCGTAATTGAATGCGTCAGTACGATGACGCTATTACTTTGGGCATTCAGGGTTAACGATACCGGTGCTGAACTGGCACCTGTTGGGCCAGGTACCTGCTGAATTTGACTGAGGTTTTCGAGATAGTTTTCGACCGCGCCACGTTCTTCGGGTGTTAGTTTACGCTTAGAGGCGTCAGAGAAGACGTTGCTCAACGGTAATTTTTGTTGTCTGAATTTTGATCTGAATCGCCACCCTGCAAGCAATGAGCAGGCCAGCAAAGCAGCTAAAAAAATCAGAATGGTGCTCATGCTTTCCCCATCTTACTTAGTCTGTCAGGCGTGGTCAGTCGCACCCTGTTCAATATTCGTGATTCTGTGGTTGGCTATCGGCAAGTGTGGAGTTGAACTTGAGCATCTTTAAGTACAGCCCAATAAATGCGAATAATAGCAAAATCACCAAAAACGGAATATCAGCAAATTCCTGGAGTTATTTCAACCTATTGACTTTTAATTTGAAATAGGGATTAACTTTTAGTACGTTACATAAATGTAAATAAACGGCAATTCACATTGCCGAAACCGTGCTGTATATCGCACAATAACCCCAGATTTCACAGCAAAGATCCTCATGATGAGCAAATCATTACAAAAGCCCACGATTTTGAAAGTGGAAACCGTCGCACAATCCCGGCTATTTAAAGTCGAAAGCGTGGACCTTGAGTTCAGCAACGGCGTACGTCGTGTTTATGAGCGTATGCGCCCATCCACGCGCGAAGCGGTAATGATTGTGCCGATTGTGGATGACCACCTGATCCTCATTCGCGAATATGCGGTCGGAACTGAATCCTACGAGCTTGGTTTTTCCAAAGGGTTAATCGATCCGGGTGAAAGCGTGTTTGAAGCGGCTAACCGGGAACTGAAAGAAGAAGTGGGATACGGTGCGAAGGACCTGACGTTTTTGAAAAAACTCAGCATGGCGCCTTCCTATTTCTCCAGCAAGATGAATATTGTGGTCGCTGAGGATCTTTATCCTGAGTCGCTGGAAGGTGATGAGCCCGAGCCATTGCCACAGGTGCGCTGGCCGCTGGCGCATTTGATGGATCTGTTAGAAGACCCTGACTTCCACGAAGCGCGTAATGTCAGTGCGCTGTTCCTGGTACGCGAATGGCTGAAAGGGCAGGGGCGGTTTTAATCGACATTGCCGGATGGTGGATGTCGCCTTATCCGGCCTACAACATCCAGCAATATCAAACAATTGTGCCGAAAATGTAGGCCGGATAAGCGAAGCGTCATCCGGCAAAAGATTAGAACAACTCGTGCGTCTCACCATTATCAATAATGGTTGTCCCCACCTCATGTACCGCCTGTTGCGTTGGCTGAGTACCTTCAATGAAATACTCTGCACGGCTGTTACCGCCGTTTGCCAGTTGGCCGGTGCTACGATCGATATTGACGGTAACGATACCCGGTGGTGGTGTCAGCGGCTGCTCAGGAACACCTTCTAATACACTCTTCATGTAGGCATCCCATGCAGGCTGCGCACTCTTGGCACCGCCTTCGTAGCCGGAGATTTGGTCTTTGATCGCGCCGGATGCCGTCGTATGTCCGAGATCGCGGCGATGATCATCAAACCCGATCCATACCGAGGTCACCACCCCTGGGCCGTAGCCGGAGAACCATGCATCTTTCGAGCTGTTGGTTGTCCCGGTTTTCCCGCCGATGTCATGGCGCTGTAAATCGCGTCCTGCACGCCAGCCGGTTCCCATCCAGCCTGGTTCACCAAAGATATTGGTGTTCAACGCGCTCTTGATCAGGAAGGCCAGCGGCGTGTTGATGACGTGCGGTGCGTATTCTTGCGTGCCGCTTTGTGCGACCAGCGCCTGGTTAGCTTGCTCAAGCTGTGGCATTGGCACGGCGGCGTTTTGTTGTTCCTGAGATACCGCAACATCTTCAACGTTACTGTTTTCCAGCACGTTAGACTTCTGCGTATCGCCGTAAATTACCGGGATATCACATTCCGGGCAGGCAATTTTTGGCTTCGCCTCAAAGATAACGCCACCCATATCGCTTTCAATCTTACTGATGAAATACGGGTCGACCAGGAACCCGCCGTTTGCCATTACCGCGTAACCGCGAGCAACCTGCAGCGGAGTGAACGAGGCTGAGCCCAGCGCCAGTGATTCAGTATGCACAATATTCTGTGCCGGAAAGCCGAAACGCTGCAGATACTCTGCCGCGTAATCCACACCCATTGCGCGCATGGCACGAACCATCACCACGTTTTTCGACTGGCCGAGCCCCTGACGTAAGCGGATAGGGCCAGCATATTGCGGCGGTGAGTTTTTTGGCTGCCAGTCAGAACCTGCACCGGCATCCCAACGGGAAATCGGTACGTCATTCAGCATACTTGCCAGCGTCAGGCCTTTATCCATCGCGGCGGTATACAGGAAAGGTTTGATGTTAGAACCCACCTGGCGTAACGCCTGGGTTGCACGGTTAAACTTGCTCTGGTTGAAATCAAAACCCCCCACCAGTGCCAGCACTGCGCCGTTTTGCGGGTTAATAGAAACCAGTGCGGAGTTAACGTCCGGCACTTGCGCCAGCCACCAGGCATCTCCCACCTGGCGTACCCAGATTTGCTGGCCAGTCTGTACTACGTCGGTCACTTTACGCGGTGTTGGGCCTTGTTGAGTATCCGAACGATAAGGACGCGCCCAGCGCATACCTTCCATACGTAATGACACCGATGTTCCATCCGCCAACGCAGCGGTCGCTTCCTGTGGGTTGGCGCTGGTGACAACCGCGGGCAGCAGCGGGCCGTAGGTCGGTAGCGCTTTTAGCGTATCGGTGATTTTTTTGCTGTCCCAACTACTTTCGCCCACTTTCCACAGCACGTTCGACGGGCCGCGGTAGCCGTGGCGCATGTCGTAATCCATCACGTTGTTACGTACTGCCTGCTGAGCCGCCTGCTGTACTTTGCGTGTAATGGTGGTGGTGATGCGATACCCGTCTTCATAGGCTTTCTCACCATAACGGTTATACATCTCCTGGCGCACCATTTCAGACAGATACGGTGCAGAGAAAGCGATTTCCGGCGCGTGGTAGTTGGCGTCAATGGCCTCGCCTCGCGCCTGATCGTACTGGGCCTGGGTGATGTAGTTTTCGCTCAACATACGCGACAGTACAACGTTACGGCGCGCAGTTGCCCGGTCCATCGAATAGAGCGGGTTGAAGGTTGACGGCGCTTTTGGCAGACCGGCGATCACCGCGATTTCACTTAAGCTGAGTTGATCAACTGTCTTGCCGAAATAGACCTGCGCGGCAGCACCCACGCCATAGGCGCGATACCCCAGATAGATCTTGTTCAGATAAAGCTCGAGGATCTCGTCTTTACTCAGCAA
Source organism: Citrobacter sp. MGH100 (assembly GCF_001034465.1). Lineage (NCBI taxonomy): Bacteria > Pseudomonadati > Pseudomonadota > Gammaproteobacteria > Enterobacterales > Enterobacteriaceae > Citrobacter > Citrobacter sp. MGH100. Next base: position 67,148 of record NZ_KQ089802.1, on the reverse strand, counting down.
TTGCTCAATACGAATAGCCAGGAACACTTCTTTGATCTTACGCATCAGCGTACGTTCCGGACTCAGGAAGAAGTTTCTCGCCAACTGTTGGGTAATGGTACTGGCCCCTTGTGAGGCGTGGCCGGAGAACAACGCGACGCTGGCCGCACGGAAGATCCCCACCGGGTCCACCCCGTGGTGCTCATAGAAGCGGCTGTCTTCTGTGGCGATAAAGGCTTTAACCATTACCGGCGGCATTTGATCCAGCGTAACCGGAATTCGACGTTTCTCGCCATATTGCGCGATGAGTTCGCCGTCAGCACTGTAAACCTGCATTGGGATCTGCAGACGCACATCTTTTAGCGTCGCGACGTCAGGTAATTGTGGCTCGATATAGCGATAAAGGCCATAGATCGAGCCTGCTCCCAGCAGGATGCAACATACTGCAAGGATTAATAAATACTTTACGAACTTCACTGGAGATTTCCCATTTAGTGGCATTTGGGCAGTTTATAAACAAACGCGCGGTAGTATAAAGGCAAGCCAGACGCATTGATATACCCGTTGAAGGAACGGGTGATAAGGAGATCATCAGCAATGGCTTTTCGTATATGGAAAATTGGTCTGCATATTCAGCAACATGATGCGCTGGCTGTCGCTATCGTTCGTGACGCATCCGGTTGGGTCCTACAACGCTGGTGGCGTATGCCGCTGGCACATCAGGTTGTCGTCGATGGGCACATTCGTGAGCCGGAACAGCTTACTGCGGTGCTCCTGCCGTGGAGCCGTGAACTACCGCACAGGCACCATATTCACCTTTCTTTTCCTGCCAACAGGACGTTACAAAAAAAGTTACCCCGTCCAGCAATGACCCTACGCGAACCAGAGCAAACGGCATGGTTGTCTGGGGCAATGGCTCGCGAACTGGATATGGAGCCGGATGCGCTGCAGTTTGATTATAGCGAAGACACGCTAAGCCCGGCGTTTAACGTGACGGCGGCACAAAGCAAAGAAATATCGGCACTCCTGACACTGATGCATCCCCTGAAAGTACAGGTTACGGCCATTACGCCGGATGCCAGTGCCTTGCAGCGATTAATTCCTTATTTACCCGTGCATCAATCGTGTCTGGCATGGCGTGACGATACCCAATGGCTCTGGGCGAGCCGCACGGCATGGGGACGTAAATCGACGGGGGAAATTGACGATATTGACGCGCTTGCCGCGGCATTATCTCTTTGCCCTGTGGATATTGCGCTATGTGACGCTGGTGGCTTTGATCCCTTTAATGCGGTGTCCGTCCGCCAGCCACCGATTCCAACGGAAAGCCACAACTTTGCTGTTGCGCTTGGGCTGGCGATGGGAGGTGTGTACTGATGGCGGCGAACATCAACCTTTTGCCCTGGCGTCAGTCGCGGCGGTATGCCCGTCTGCAATGGTGGGGAGCATTATTGAGTGGATCTTTACTGGTTATTGTGGGTATCGCGTTGGGTTATTACGCGCTTTCTCGCGTAGATAATCGGGTCGATTTACTGCTGGCTGATGCCGAAAAAATGCGGGCTGAAACCCTGATAGCGCTCAAGCCGCGCCTGCAACAGCGTCAACAACAATGGCAGCAGGCGCAACAAAGAGAAAAACGGCGTGAACAGATGCGAAGCTGGCAGTCTGTTTTACAAGGGGTGGCCGAGTTGCTGCCAGAACAGGCGTGGTTAACAGGAATGACCTGGCAGCAGGATACGCTGGAGCTGACAGGGCTGACGCTGAACGTTGCTGCGCTTCATAGACTGGAGACGCAATTACGTAAACACCCTGGGTTTCAGTTGGGAAGCTCAGGGGAAACGCGACAAGATGCGCAGGGACACTGGCAGTTTCACTATCGTCTGATACGGAGCGTTATGCATGCAGGCGCTTTGTGATGGCTGGTTAGCGCAGACGCCGCGGTTTCGACTTTTGTGCTGGGGCGGCTGGATGTTGGTTCTGATCGCGGCTGCGCTGTTGTGCCTTTATCCTGTAGAGCAACAACGGAAAGTGCAGCAGGCAGCATTAGTCCGTCAACGCGTGGCGATTCAAGATCAATGGCGCAATCTGTATCTGCTGGCGTCATCGGTTGAACAACCCTTTTCTCCCTCTGAAGCGAGGCCGGTTCCTTTTTCCCCATTGGTATATCAAAGCTCTCTTACACGTCTGATCCACTGGCAGCCCTCCGTACGGGGAGGCGAACTGGCGCTGAAAACTGCGTGGGATGCAGTCCCACACGTGTTTGCCCTACTGGCGGAACAGGGAATGAGTACGAGTCAGTTTTCTCTTAGTGCAGAAGATGCTGATGTGTTGTTGACGATACACCTGGAGCGTCTGAATGATGACTAAGCGCTGGCTGTTCGCGTGTTTTAGCGTGCTGTTGTTGACCGGCATGCGCAATCCCTTTCAGCCGCCAGAGGATCTCTGCCGGATGGCTGAGTTGTCGGCATGGCGTTATCAGGGGGCGGTGATCCAGGGAGGACGCTCAATTGGTTTTATGCAGGATGGTCAACACAAATGGCGGAGGGTCGAGCAGCGAGATGTTCTGAATGGCATCTGGAGGGTATCTCAGGTGACAGCCCAAAGCGTAACTATCGACACAGGGAATGATTGTGAGCCATCACGGTGGCAGTGGCAACGACAAGGAGAGGCGAATGAAGCGGTGGATAGTCATCGTGCTGATGACCGTAATACCCAGCGTGCTGGCTGGGAAAGCACAAAACGTGACGCTGGTGGTCGATGATGTGCCCGTTGTACAGGTGCTGCAGGCGCTGGCGGTGCAGGAGAAGAAAAATCTGGTGGTGTCACCGGATGTTAGCGGTGTGCTGTCATTGCATCTGACGAATGTGCCCTGGAAACAGGCATTGCAGACAGTTGTGAAAAGCGCCGGGCTGGTATTACGCCAGGAGGGTAATATTCTGCATGTGCATTCTGTTCAATGGCAGAGTGAAAATGCGGCCCGCCAGGAAAACGAGCAGGCACGGATTCAGGCCAGCTTGCCGCTGGAACATCGCAGCATCATTTTGCACTATGCCGATGCATCCGAGTTGGCCAAAGCCGGTGAAAAACTGCTGAGTACTAAAGGAAGTATAACGGTCGATAAACGTACCAACCGCTTACTGCTGCGAGACAATTCTGTTGCGCTAAACACACTGGAACAGTGGGTGGCGCAAATGGACTTGCCCGTTGAACAGGTCGAGCTGGCGGCGCATATCGTCACGATTAATGAAAAAAGTTTGCGTGAGCTGGGGGTTAAGTGGTCGCTGGCAGATGCACAATTGCCAGGGGCGGTGGGGAATGTCACCACGCTTGCCAGCGACCTTTCTGTGTCTACTGCAACATCGCGGGTGGGATTTAATATTGGCCGCATTAATGGTCGTTTGCTGGAGCTTGAGTTGTCCGCATTGGAGCAAAAACAGCAGCTCGACATCATTGCCAGTCCTCGATTACTGGCTTCTCATCTGCAACCTGCCAGTATTAAGCAGGGCAGTGAAATCCCGTATCAGGTCTCCAGCGGTGAAAGCGGCGCGACTTCCGTCGAATTTAAGGAAGCGATGCTGGGGATGGAGGTAACGCCGACCGTGCTGCAGAAAGGGCGGATCAGACTGAAACTGCATATTAGCCAGAATGTCCCCGGGCAGGTGCTACAGCAAGCGGATGGCGAAGTGCTGGCCATCGATAAGCAGGAAATTGAAACCCTGGTGGAGGTTAAGAGCGGCGAAACGATCGCGTTGGGCGGGATTTTTTCACATAAAAATAAATCAGCAGCTGACAGTGTGCCGTTACTCGGCGACATTCCGTTGCTCGGCCATTTTTTTCGTCATGATGGTAAAGAAGATGAGCGGCGTGAGTTAGTGGTTTTTATCACGCCCAGACTGGTCCCAACAGAATAACTTATGCATGAAAACCCGTTGTTTTCGCGCTGAACACGTTTCTGGGATTTGACGTGCGGGTGTATTTAGCATACAAGGAGTACCGATTTGAGCGTCGGTACTTTTCTTTACTTATGCAGCAGTGAATACGCTTCGCCTTTCCGGTGGTGTGTCATAGGCTTATTTGGCGTCATTTGGCTACACGATACGTCATCAGGTCAGATGTTTGCAGGGTAGCATGCCTGCCACGACCAGAAATGCGTAAGGTTTGGTGATTTATTCAGTTGCCAAACCCGCTTGAGTATTGAGATAATTTTCAGTCTGACTCTCGCAATATCTTATGAGGTTTCAGTTCATGTCCTGCTGCGCTGGGTGTCTGCGAAGCGGGTTTACCATTAACGAATAGTCTTAGTAGTACCGAAAAAATGGCAGAGAAACGCAATATCTTTCTGGTTGGGCCTATGGGTGCCGGAAAAAGCACTATTGGGCGCCAGTTAGCTCAACAACTCAATATGGAATTTTACGATTCTGATCAAGAGATTGAGAAACGAACCGGAGCTGATGTGGGCTGGGTCTTCGATGTAGAAGGTGAAGACGGCTTCCGTGATCGCGAAGAAAAAGTCATCAACGAGTTGACGGAAAAACAGGGTATTGTGCTGGCAACTGGCGGTGGCTCTGTAAAATCACGTGAAACACGTAACCGTCTTTCCGCGCGTGGCGTCGTGGTCTATCTTGAAACGACAATTGAAAAACAACTTGCACGTACTCAACGTGACAAGAAACGCCCGCTGCTGCAGGTAGAATCGCCGCCGCGTGAAGTTCTGGAAGCATTGGCCGACGAACGCAACCCTCTGTATGAAGAGATTGCCGACGTGACCATTCGCACCGACGATCAGAGCGCGAAAGTCGTAGCAAACCAGATTATTCATATGCTGGAAAGCAACTAATTCTGGCTGAATACACACTCGTCTGCGGGTACAAGTAACTAAGGTGGATGTCGCGTAATGGAGAGGATTACAGTCACTCTCGGGGAACGTAGTTACCCTATCACCATCGCGGCTGGTTTGTTTGATGAGCCAGCTTCATTCTTACCGCTGAAATCGGGCGATCAGGTTATGTTGGTGACCAACGAAACCCTGGCTCCCCTTTATCTCGATAAGGTTCGCGGCGTACTTGAACAGGCGGGTGTTAACGTTGATAGCGTTATCCTTCCCGATGGCGAGCAGTATAAAAGTCTGGCGGTGCTGGATACGGTCTTCACTGCGTTACTGCAAAAACCGCATGGTCGCGATACCACGCTGGTCGCACTTGGCGGCGGCGTGATTGGCGATCTTACCGGTTTTGCAGCAGCCAGCTATCAGCGTGGTGTTCGTTTTATTCAAGTCCCGACAACGCTGTTGTCGCAGGTTGACTCCTCCGTAGGCGGTAAAACCGCCGTAAACCATCCCCTCGGTAAAAACATGATTGGCGCGTTTTACCAACCTGCTTCCGTGGTGGTGGATCTCGACTGTCTGAAAACGCTTCCTGCGCGTGAATTGGCATCGGGCCTGGCGGAAGTGATCAAATACGGCATCATCCTTGACGGTGAATTTTTTAGCTGGCTGGAAGACAATCTGGATGCGTTGTTGCGTCTGGATGGTCCGGCAATGGCGTACTGTATTCGCCGTTGTTGTGAGCTGAAAGCAGAAGTTGTCGCAGCGGACGAGCGCGAAATGGGCTTACGTGCTTTACTGAATCTGGGACACACGTTTGGCCATGCTATCGAAGCTGAAATGGGTTATGGCAATTGGTTACATGGTGAAGCCGTCGCAGCAGGTATGGTAATGGCTGCCCGCACGTCAGAACGTTTGGGCCAGTTTACCTCCGCTGAAACGCAGCGCATTATTACGCTGTTGCAGCGCGCAGGTTTACCGGTGAATGGGCCGCGTGAAATGTCTACACAGGCTTATTTGCCGCACATGCTGCGAGATAAAAAAGTGTTGGCGGGAGAGATTCGTTTAGTGCTTCCGCAGGCGATAGGGAAGAGTGAAGTGCGCGGCGGAGTGTCGCACGAGGTGGTTCTTAACGCGATTGCTGATTGCCAGCAGGCGTAACAACAAGAAAGGTCAGGCTTGCGTTGTAAAGCGTAAGTCTTTTAGCTTCAGGTTATGTGCAAAGTCGTAAGCATTAACCTTTGAGTGGGGTGTTAAATGGATGAATTCAAACCAGAAGACGAGCTGAAACCCGATCCCAGCGATCGTCGTACTGGTCGTTCTCGTCAATCGTCTGAACGCGATAATGAGCCGCAAATCAATTTTGATGATGTTGATCTGGATGCCGACGATCGCCGTCCTGCGCGGGCACGTAAAGAGCGTGATGAAGAGCAGGACATTGAAGAAGACTATGAATCTGATGACGATGTTGTGGATGAAGAACGTGTAGAACGTCGCCCACGCAAGCGTAAAAAAGCGGTCAGTAAACCAGCCTCCCGTCAGTACATTATGATGGGTGTGGGTGTTCTGGTACTTCTGCTGCTGATTGTCGGTATCGGTTCTGCGCTGAAGGCCCCCTCATCTTCCTCTTCCAGTGAGCAGGCTGCGTCTGGTGAGAAGAGCATCGATCTTTCTGGCAGCAATGCGACGGATCAGGCGAACACCACAATGCCTGCGACGGGTGCTGAGCAGACCGCTGGCAATACGCAGCAGGATGTTTCTCTGCCGCCGATTTCCTCTACCCCGACTCAAGGCCAGGCACCTGCCACAGCGGAAGGTCAGCAGCGCGTCGAAGTTCAGGGCGATCTGAACAATGCACTGACGCAGCCGCAAGGTCAGGCACAGGTTAACAACGTCGTAGTCAACTCTACGCTGCCAACTGAACCTGCTACCGTAGCACCAGTTCGCAATGGCAATGCAGGGCGTCAGACTGCGAAGACTGAGCCAGCAGAACGTACTGCAGTTGCACATCAGGAACGCAAACAGGCTGTTATTGAGCCGAAGAGCAAGCCGCAGACCACGGTAAAAGCGACGCCGACAGAGCCAAAACCTGTTGCTCAGGCTACACCAACCGCAACTGCGCCGACGACCACAACCAAAGCGCCGGTGGTAGCTGCTACGCCGAAAGCGACTGTTGAGCCGAAAGCAACCGCGACGACGCCAGCCCAGACTGCAACACCTGCACCAACGACAGCAACACCGGTTGCGGGTGGTGCGAAAAGTGCAGGGAACGTTGGCGCGTTAAAATCAGCGCCATCCAGTCACTACACGCTGCAGCTCAGCAGTTCCTCTAACTACGACAACCTGAATGGTTGGGCGAAGAAAGAGAACCTGAAGAACTACGTGGTGTACCAGACGACGCGTAACGGTCAACCGTGGTATGTTCTGGTGACGGGCGTGTATGCGTCTAAAGAAGATGCAAAACGTGCAGTGTCTACGTTACCCGCCGACATTCAGGCGAAAAACCCGTGGGCAAAACCGCTGCACCAGGTTCAGGCCGATTTGAAGTAAGATAGGATATGTTCTGCAATGGTTTGCTGTTTCGCCCAATTGCGGGACAAAGACTAAAGCGCAGGATGCTGTCGGAGCTTTCTCCACAGCCGGAGAAGGTGTAATTAGTTAGTCAGCATGAAAAAAAATCGCGCTTTTTTGAAATGGGCAGGGGGGAAATATCCCCTGCTTGATGACATCAAACGGCATTTACCTCAGGGTGAATGCCTGATTGAACCCTTCGTGGGTGCCGGGTCGGTGTTTCTCAACACCGACTTTTCTCGTTATATTCTTGCCGATATCAACAGCGACCTTATCAGTCTCTATAACATCGTGAAGACGCGTACCGATGAGTATGTGCAGGCTTCACGTGAGCTGTTTATGCCTGAAACGAATCAGGCTGAGGTGTACTACCAGTTCCGGGAAGAATTTAATGCCTGCCAGGACCCGTTCCGACGTGCAGTGCTGTTCTTATATCTCAACCGTTTTGGCTATAACGGGTTATGCCGTTATAACCTGCGTGGTGAGTTTAACGTCCCCTTTGGTCGTTATAAAAAACCTTACTTCCCGGAAGCCGAGTTGTACCATTTTGCTGAAAAAGCGCAAAATGCAGAGTTCCATTGCCTCTCCTATGAAGAGTGCATGGATCGCGCGGATAGCAACTCTGTGGTCTACTGTGACCCGCCATATGCACCGCTCTCGGCGACGGCAAATTTCACCGCGTATCATACCAACAGCTTTAGCCCGAAAGAACAGGCGCATCTGGCCGAGATGGCAGAAAAGCTGGTCAGTAAGCAGATCCCGGTGTTAATTTCGAATCATGACACGCCGGATACCCGCGAATGGTATCGAGCGGCGAAACATTTTCAGGTCAAAGTGCGGCGCAGTATAAGCAGCAACGGCGGCACACGTAAAAAGGTGAACGAACTGCTGGCACTATACAAACCAGGAGTCGCAACGCCTGCGAAAAAATAATTCTCAAGGAGAAGCGGATGAAACAGTATTTGATTGCCCCTTCAATTCTGTCGGCTGATTTTGCCCGCCTGGGTGAGGACACCGCGAAAGCACTGACCGCGGGTGCTGATGTCGTTCACTTCGACGTCATGGACAACCACTACGTGCCGAACCTGACCATCGGCCCGATGGTACTGAAATCGCTGCGTAAATATGGCATCACCGCTCCGATTGATGTTCATCTGATGGTGAAGCCCGTTGATCGTATTGTCCCGGACTTCGCCGCCGCTGGCGCCAGCATTATTACGTTTCACCCGGAAGCCTCCGAACACGTCGATCGCACTTTACAGCTGATCAAAGAGCATGGCTGTAAAGCGGGGCTGGTGTTCAACCCGGCAACACCGCTGAGTTATCTGGACTACGTCATGGATAAGCTCGACGTGATCCTGCTGATGTCCGTTAACCCAGGCTTTGGTGGACAGTCCTTTATCCCGCAAACGCTGGATAAGCTGCGCGAAGTGCGCCGTCGCATTGATGAATCTGGCTATGACATCCGTCTGGAAGTGGACGGCGGCGTTAAGGTGAACAACATTGGCGAAATCGCGGCTGCCGGTGCGGATATGTTTGTCGCAGGCTCTGCTATTTTCGACCAACCAGACTACAAAAAAGTCATTGATGAAATGCGTAATGAACTGGCGAAGGTAAGTCATGGATAAATTTCAGGACATTCGGGGCGTAGCATTTGACCTCGACGGTACGCTGGTTGACAGTGCGCCGGGATTAGCCGCAGCGGTGGATATGGCGCTGTATGCGCTGGAACTGCCGGTAGCCGGTGAAGAACGCGTTATCACCTGGATTGGCAATGGCGCAGACGTACTGATGGAGCGCGCGCTGGCGTGGTCTCGTCAGGAGCGCGCGACCTTACGCAAAACGATGGGTAAACCGCCCGTTGATGATGATATTCCCGCCGAGGAACAGGTGCGTATTTTGCGCAAGCTGTTCGACAGATACTACGGCGATGTCGCAGAAGAGGGGACATTCCTGTTCCCTGATGTTGCCGACACGCTGGGCGCGCTGCATGCGAAAGGATTGCCGCTGGGTCTGGTGACCAACAAACCGACCCCGTTTGTCGCGCCATTACTCGAAGCATTAGATATCGCCAAATATTTTAGCGTGGTCATCGGTGGTGATGACGTACAGAACAAAAAACCGCATCCGGATCCGCTGCTGCTGGTGGCAAGCAAGCTTGGCATCAAGCCTGAGCAAATGCTCTTCGTAGGGGATTCACGCAATGATATTCAGGCGGCAAAAGCTGCTGGCTGTCCGTCCGTTGGCCTGACCTATGGCTACAACTACGGCGAGTCGATCGCGCTGAGCCAGCCCGACGTTATTTACGACCGTATTAATGAACTACTGCCCGCTCTCGGGCTTCCGCATAGCGAAAATCAGGAATCAAAAAATGACTAAGCCCATCGTTTTTAGTGGCGCACAGCCCTCAGGTGAATTGACCATTGGCAACTATATGGGTGCGCTGCGTCAGTGGGTGAGCATGCAGGATGACTACCATTGCATCTACTGCATCGTTGACCAACATGCTATCACCGTTCGTCAGGACGCTCAGCAGTTGCGTAAAGCAACGCTGGATACGCTGGCGCTGTACCTGGCATGCGGTATCGATCCTGAAAAAAGCACCATTTTCGTCCAGTCTCATGTGCCGGAACACGCACAGTTAGGTTGGGCGCTGAACTGCTACACCTATTTCGGTGAGCTGAGCCGTATGACCCAGTTCAAAGATAAATCCGCACGCTATGCGGAGAACATCAACGCCGGGCTGTTTGATTACCCGGTGCTGATGGCGGCGGATATTCTGTTGTATCAGACCAACCAGGTACCGGTTGGCGAAGATCAGAAACAGCATCTGGAACTGAGCCGTGATATCGCTCAACGCTTTAACGCCCTGTACGGCGATATCTTTAAAGTGCCTGAGCCGTTTATTCCGAAATCCGGTGCGCGCGTAATGTCGCTGCTGGAGCCGACGAAGAAAATGTCCAAGTCGGATGACAACCGCAATAACGTGATCGGCTTGCTGGAAGATCCGAAATCAGTGGTTAAGAAAATCAAACGCGCGATGACCGACTCGGAAGAGCCGCCGGTTGTGCGCTACGACGTGCAGAATAAAGCGGGTGTTTCCAACCTGCTGGATATCCTCTCTGCCGTTACTGGCCAGAGCATTCCTGAGCTGGAACAGCACTTTGAAGGCAAAATGTATGGTCATCTGAAAGGTGAAGTCGCAGAAGCTGTCTCCGGCATGCTGACGGAGCTTCAGGAGCGCTATCACCGTTTCCGTAACGATGAAGCTTTCCTGCAGAAAGTGATGAAAGACGGTGCGGAAAAAGCCAGCGCGCGTGCCTCTGTTACGCTGAAAGCCGTGTATGAGGCTATTGGCTTTGTTGCCAAGCCGTAATACTTTTTGCATTGCTGAAAAAACCGGGAATTTCCCGGTTTTTTTGTATCTGCGCAAAGAGATTTATTGATTATTCAGCCACTGCGCCGCAACCGCCAATCATTTTAGAAATTGAAATTGCCGGGTGCAGCAGGTAATCATACGAGCAGGTTTTATTACGGTTTTCAATATGACCCGTACAAGCGGTCAACGTCGTCAGAATCCCTGCCACAAGGGCAATTTTTGCAATCTTAAGCATAACGAAATCTTTGTAGATATAACCATTTATATATATGAAAAAAATGGAAAAAATCCATTTTCCGCCGGTGAAAATATCAAGTAATGGAACAGGGAGGTAGTCCAGATAAGGACTACTCAAAGACAAGGAAATATGCTTTGAAAAACAGGTGAGAAATAAAAACGGCAGTCAGGAAAGAGATTCCAGGACTGCCGTTTGTGTTAATTAGCGGAACGATTTCAGAACGGTATACCGTTGGTTATTTCGCTGATGTGAATCAATGGTTCGAGAACCAGTTCAGCTTATCGCGTAATCCCACTACACGACCCACGATAATCAGCGCCGGGCTTTCAACCTGTTTTGCCAGTTCACCGAGCTGTGTCAGCACACCGCTGACGACGCGCTGTGTTACGGCAGTACCATTCTCAACCAGGGCAACCGGCATATCGGCTTGCATACCAAACTCGATGAGTTTTTCCTGAATCGTTGCCGCCTGATTCAGTCCCATATAGAACACCAACGTTTGTTTCTCTGCTGCCAGGTTCTCCCAGTCCAGCTCACCGCCTGTTTTCAGGTGCCCGGTGACCAGGCGTACGCTCTGCGCATAATCGCGATGAGTCAGTGGGATACCGGAATAAGCAGAACAGCCAGAAGCCGCTGTAATGCCTGGCACGACAGAGAATGGAATACCGGCATGACACAGGGTTTCCAGCTCTTCGCCACCGCGGCCAAAGATGAACGGGTCACCGCCTTTCAGTCGCACTACGCGTTTACCTTGTTGCGCTTCACGCAGCAGGATCTGGTTGATCTCTTCCTGCGGAACGCAGTGATAACCCGCACGTTTGCCTACGAACACACGATCTGCATCGCGGCGTACGAGGTTCATGATGTCGTCAGAAACCAGACGGTCATATACCACAACATCAGCTTGCTGGATCTGCTGTAGCCCTTTCAGCGTCAGCAGCCCGGCATCACCAGGACCGGCACCTACCAATACCACTTCACCCCGGTGATCCAGCGGTTCGCTGAGCAACTGCTCGGTGGTTTCTTCTACGGCTTGCTGGTCGTTGTTCGCCAGTGACTGCGCCAGGCGGTCGTTAACGAACAATTTTTCCCAGAAGCGGCGACGTTCACCCATGCTGGCAAACTGTTTTTTCACGCGGGAGCGCAGTTGTCCGGCATATTGTGCGACCTGGCCCAGATGCTGCGGCAACACGGATTCGAGTCTTTCACGCAGCAGGCGGGCAAGAACAGGGGATGTACCGCCTGAGGAGACCGCCACCATCAGCGGAGAGCGGTCGATAATGGAGGGCATGATAAAACTGGCCGCTTTTGGCGCATCGACCACGTTACAGAAAATACGGCGTGTCTCTGCGGCATTGCTGACGCTAAGATTAACGGCATCGTCGTCAGTAGCGGCGATAGCCAGCCAGCAAGAGTCGAGCAGGGCTTCATCGAATGGCCCCTCAACCAGCGTCAGCATGCCTTCATTTGCCCATACGGTGAACTGCGGAATAAACGCCAGCGCATTAACCGTTAAACGGGCGCCAGCTTCCAGCAGTAACCGCGCTTTGCGTTCTGCGACATCACCACCGCCGACGATCAAGCAGTCGCGGTCACGTAGTTGACAAAATATAGGCAAATGGTCCACGACATTACCCCTTAATTAATTATTGGCAGCAGCCTCTGGCTGGTTGATTTTTGCCGGAGCCGGACGCTCCGATTTTGGCGTAGCATACCAATAACCCAATCCCATGAATACGACACCGGACAAAGTATTACCGAGTGTCACCCACAGAAGGTTATGACCAATTCCGGACAGGGTATAAGCTTCGCTGTGATGACCGAACCAGGAAAGGGCAAACAGCGTCATGTTGGCCACCGAGTGCTCGTAGCCTGAAGCGATAAACGCCAGCAGACACCACCAGATAGCGAGGAATTTTGCCGCGCCTTCGGTGCGGATTGCCATCCAGATTGCCAGACAAACCAACCAGTTACATAGCGCGCCTTTAAAGAACAGCACTGTTGCAGGTGCGGTAGTTTTCGCCAGCGCGACCGTATGCACTATGCTGGTATCGACCGGCAGCAGACTGCCGCCTCCCCAGCTATAAAGCAGGGCGACAAACACGGATCCGACCAGATTTCCCAGCCAGGTTTGCGGCAGGATAGCCCACATTTGGCCGTGGCTGATGGTGCCCGCTTTGACGCCAAGCGTCAGGAACATGGTGTGACCGGTAAACAGTTCTGAACCGGCAATAATCACCAGCGTCAATGCAATACCAAAGGTTGCACCCATCACCAGCGGACGTACGGACGGGTCAAGCAAATTACCGAGAGTGAAAATAAGAATGATGCCGAGACCAACGTAGGCCCCCGCCATTGCCGAACTGACCCAGAACCCGAGTGGGTTATTTGCCGACAGGCGTGCGATGCGCGCAGCGTTAGCCGCACACTTATTGATAGTGTCTGTGAACATGTGTTGATTATCCTTTTCTCACTTCATCCTTTGCACTGCGTCTTTGTTGGCTACTGAGTTACTCGTCTCGTCCTGAGACTCGCCCTTACGGGCCGTCGCTGTGCGACGTTCAAATCTGTTCCTGACAGATTTGTCGCTCACCCCAGTCACATAGTGAACTATGCTCCTGGGGGTTTGCTCAGTTGCCGCCGCGATGCAGCACAAATGATTTTGTGATAACAATTACAATGAAAAAAATACAAAAAAGGGGAGGCGTTGCGCCTCCCAAAAATTAATTAACCGCGCAGTTGTACCGTGCCGTCTTTCACTCGCGCTTCGTAATGTTTCACGGAGAATTGTTCGTCTTCCATGCACAGCCCATCGCTTAAACGAAAGCGTTGTTTCTTCAGCGGACTGGCGACCCACAATTCGCCCTGATGTTCAGCAATCAACCCACGCGACAGTACGCTGGACTCAAAGAATGGGTCGATATTGCTGATCGCAAACACCTGATCGCTGTGATACGGGCGGAAAATAGCAACCTGCTCAGTACCTAACAGGGCGCAGACGCCTGTTGCAGGCAGAATGTCATCGATTTTGCAGATGTTTTTCCACTGGCTCATGCGTTTTCCTCCACCAGAGTCACCGGGATACGCTCATAAGGCGTAGCCGGACGATGTTGTTCGCGCTCAGGTACAACCTGAACATTCGGATCACGTTGATCGCTGTTGATAAAGTGTTTAAAGCGAACCTGTGCGGATGGGGTGTTAACCGTTTCTGTCCACTCACACACTACCGCTTCACGCAGACGAGCCATCTCTTCTTCCAGGTGCTGGTTCAACCCCAGTTTGTCGTCGATGATGACTGATTGCAGATACTCGATGCCGCCTTCCAGGTTATCTAACCACGGTGCGGTACGGGTCAGTTTGTCGGCAGTACGGATGTAGAACATCATGAAACGGTCAAGGTACTTGAGCAGCGTTTCACGATCGACATCGGCCGCCAGCAGGTCTGCATGACGCGGTTTCATCCCGCCGTTACCGCAAACGTACAGGTTCCAGCCTTTCTCAGTGGCGATGATACCCACGTCTTTGCCCTGAGCTTCCGCACATTCGCGGGTACAACCGGAGACGCCGAATTTCATTTTGTGCGGGGTACGAATGCCTTTGTAGCGATTTTCCAGCTCCACGCCGAAACCGACGCTATCGCCGACGCCGTAACGGCACCAGGTGCTACCTACGCAGGTTTTCGCCATACGCAGCGCTTTGGCATACGCGTGACCGGTTTCAAAACCGGCTTCAATCAGCTGACGCCAGATTTCCGGCAGGTCATCTTTCTGCGCGCCGAACAGGCCGATACGCTGAGAACCGGTAATTTTGGTGTACAGGTTAAATTCGCGCGCGATACGACCGACAGCTACCAGGCCTTCCGGGGTAATTTCACCGCCCGCAGAGCGCGGGATCACGGAGTAGGTACCGTCTTTTTGGATATTGGCCAGGAAGTTGTCGTTGGTATCCTGCAGCGGCGTGTGCTGTGGTTTGAGGATGTACTCATTCCAGCAGGACGCCAGCAGGGAACCGACGGTAGGTTTGCACACTTCACAGCCGTAACCTTTACCGTGTTTAGCCAGCAACTCTTCGAAAGTTTTAATGCCTTCTACGCGGATCAGGTGGAACAGTTCCTGACGTGAATACGGGAAGTGTTCACACAGGTTGTTATTCACTTCGATACCCTGTTTCGCCAGTTCGGCGTTCAGGACCTGCGTTACCAGCGGGATACAACCGCCGCAGCCGGTACCGGCTTTGGTTTCGGCTTTCAGCGCCGCAACGGTGTGACAACCTTTGTTGATAGCGGCAATCAGCATGCCTTTGGTGACGTCAAAACAGGAACAAATCTGCGCGCTGTCCGGCAGTTTATCCACGCCGATAGACGGCTTACCGCTGCCCGCGTGTGCTGGCAGAATCAGTGAGTCCGGGTTTTCTGGCAGTTCGATGGCGTTCAGCACCAGCTGTAGCAGGTTGCCGTAATCGCTGGTATCACCGACCAGAACCGCACCCAGCAGGGTTTTGTTATCTTCACTAACGATGAGGCGTTTGTAGACTTCTTTGCTTTCGTCGAGGTAAACATAGCTACGCGCTCCCGGTGTACGACCGTGCGCATCGCCAATCCCGCCGACATCCACGCCGAGCAGCTTCAGCTTGGCGCTCAGGTCCGCGCCTTCAAAAGCGTTTTCGGTTTCGAGAATATGGTCAACGGCAACCTGTGCCATTTTGTAGCCCGGGGCCACCAGACCATACACGCGGTTGTTCCAACTGGCGCATTCGCCAATCGCATAGATATCCGGGTCAGAGGTCTGGCAAGAATCGTTGATCACGATCCCGCCGCGCGGCGCGACGTCCAGGCCGCACTGAGTTGCCAGTTTGTCGCGTGGACGAATACCGGTAGAGAAGACGATGAAATCAACTTCCAGTTCGCTACCGTCGGCAAAACGCATGGTTTTGCGCGCTTCGGTGCCTTCCTGGACGATCTCTTTGGTGTTTTTGCTGGTGTGCACACGCACGCCCATGCTTTCAATTTTACGACGTAACTGCTCGCCACCCATATGATCCAGCTGTTCAGCCATCAGCATCGGGGCGAATTCAATGACGTGAGTTTCAACGCCGAGGTTTTTCAGGGCACCAGCGGCTTCCAGACCCAGCAGGCCGCCACCGACAACGGCGCCGCGTTTGCTACGGCGCGCGCAAGATTCAATGGCGTTGAGGTCTTCAATGGTACGGTAAACGAAGCAGTCCTGGGTTTCCGAACCTTTAATCGGTGGGATCCACGGGTAAGAGCCCGTCGCCATGATCAGCTTATCGTAATAGACCGTACGACCTGCGCTGGAGTGGATTACCTTCTCCTGGCGGTTGATGGTAATTGCGCGTTCGCCCACTAACACCTTAACGCCGTGCTTCTCATAGAATCCTTCACGCACCAGAGAAAGCTCTTCGGCGGTGTGGTGGGAGAAGTAGGAAGACAGGTGTACACGGTCGTACGCTTTGCGGGGTTCTTCACAGAAGACGGTAATATCAAAATTGGCAGCGTCGGATTTATCAAGAAGATCCTCAATAAAGCGATGGCCGACCATACCATTACCGATAATAGCGAGTCTGACTTTGCTCATTTTTGCCTCGATTTCTTTTCTATTACTGCCTACCTTAACGATTCAGCAACCGCACTTATTGATACAAATCAAATTCGGCCTTATATACTCCTTAAGGGGTATATGACTGATTTAACTGCATTTTTATAAGTTACGGAATTAACTGGCTTTTCGTGTTTGTATAAAAAGCGCACAATTTAAGGGGTTTTTGTAAGAATTGGCCTACATGACCAGTGAAAGGAAGAGGGCGCGAGAGTGTGCCGGATAGCACAGATACCATCCGGCAGTGAGATTAATGCGTGGCTGGCGCGTTATGCTGGCGATGACGCGTGACGAACCCAAGAATAAAGCACATCACGAATACGACGGCATACAAACCGTTCGCCGTCTGCAATGCCGCCAGCGGGCCGCTGTGCGCCACAATAGGACCGGTGACCACGAAGGTGAGCATAGTACCGATGGTGCCGCAGGTCAGAACGAAGTTAACCAGTTTTGGTGAGGCGACCTTCGTCTGCTGTGAGCCGAGGGTAATAATGGTGGTATAAATCGCGCTGGAGAAGAAGCCCAGCGTCAGAATGAACCACGGCATATGTTCCGGCGTGCCGGTGATGAACAGATACATCAGAACGGTGGCCAGACCTGCCAGTACGGTCAGGATGCGCTGCAGATCGAAGAATCGCAGGATAAAACTAAACGCCCACATGCCAACCATGTAAGACATCCAGAAGTCGCTGACCAGTTTACCCGCATCGTTCAGGCTCATGCCCAGGCTTTTAGCGTATTCCGGTACCCAGGAGATAAAGCCCAACTGACCGAGGATGTAGCACAGCGCGGCGATCGCCAGGAACAGCACGCCAATACCCCATTTTTCTTTCACTACCGGGGCGTCCGGTTGCTGCGCGTGTTTACCCAGCGCCGGGAATTCGCAGCCAAAGGTCAGCAGGAAAATGGCGACGTAGACCAGGCCGATGCAGGCATAGACCCAATACCATTCGATGCTGCGCGCTAACAGATACGCTGCCACCATCGGGAAAATCATCCCCGCCATGCTGAAGAAGGAGTCAGTAAACAGCAGGCGGGAACCGCGCTGGCGACCTTCGTACATCTGGGTCACCAGGAATGTACCAATCGACATGGTGATACCACTCACCACACCCAGCACAAACATGGCCGCAGAGAACAAGGCCAGGCTGTGGCTGAGCATCAGTCCGGCGACCGCCAGGACCATCAGGATGAAGCCAAAACGCAATTGCGTTTTCAGCGGCACGATTTCCATCAGCCAGGCATTCAGAAAAATAGAGATCAGGATACCTGCATTCAGGAAGGTGAAAGTGTTACTCATACTGGAAACGGGCAAATGGAAATAGTCTGCGATGTTTCCCATCACCATCCCGGTGACAATGACCAACGCACCTGTTAGGGCGTAGGAGAGAAAGCTAATCCATGTGAGCTTAATGCGATTGCTGTTAGTCATGACTGGCCTGTATAGAAGTGTAAGGCGCATTAACGGCGCCGTGAGCGGGCAGATTTTAGGCGTTTTAGTGATGTATTTAAATGTTTTTTGGTAATTACTGAGCCTGTTACATTTTTGTATGTGATCGTTATCACATAGACATTTACGGCTATGAGGTTACATTTGTTTCAAGTACGTAAAATTAGGTAAAGGGATGGCCTTGTTCATGAAGGCTCTTTAGAATCAATCCACTTGCTTCATTTCTGCTCTTGTTAAGGAATTCTCATGCTCAAATCGACTCTGGCGGCTGTTGCAGCTGTTCTCGCTCTTTCTGCTCTCTCTCCCGCAGCGCTGGCAGCGAAAGGGGATCCGCATGTCCTGCTGACAACTTCTGCCGGTAACATTGAGCTGGAGCTGAACAGTCAGAAAGCCCCGGTTTCAGTGCAAAACTTTGTCGATTATGTCAACAGCGGTTTCTATAACAACACCACGTTTCATCGTGTGATCCCAGGATTTATGGTGCAGGGTGGTGGTTTTACCGAGCAGATGCAGCAGAAGAAACCTAACCCGCCAATCAAGAATGAAGCCGATAACGGACTGCGTAACACCCGTGGCACGATTGCTATGGCGCGCACTGCGGATAAAGACAGCGCGACCAGCCAGTTCTTTATCAACATTGCGGACAATGCATTCCTCGATCACGGCCAGCGTGATTTTGGCTACGCTGTCTTTGGTAAAGTTGTGAAAGGTATGGATGTCGCGGATAAGATCTCTCAGGTTCAGACCCACGATGTCGGTCCTTACCAGAATGTTCCGTCAAAACCGATTGTTATCCTTTCAGCCAAAGTCCTGCCGTAATCGTATTTTGCGCGGGCAGCGCTTGCCCGCGTTCTCTCCCTTCTCTGCGTAACCCGAAATTGCTGCTTATACTTGTGGCAAGTGTCGGCTCATTCAGGGAGGTCACGTGAAAAAACTCACCGATAAACAAAAGTCCAGGATCTGGGAACAACGGCGAAATGCCAATTTCCAGGCAAGCCGGCGACTGGAAGGCGTGGATATTCCACGGGTTACTCTGAGCGCTGAAGACGCCCTGGCGCGTCTTGAAGAATTGCGGAGGCACTATGAGCGATAAATTCGGTGATGGACGTGACCCCTATTTGTATCCGGGCCTGAATGTCATGCGTAACCGGCTGGGGGTTCATCAGGCGCAGCGTCTGGCGCAGGCAGCTTATGAGTTGACGGCGCTGCGCGCGGCAACTATCGAATTGGGCCCGCTTAAACGGGGTTTGCCGCATCTGTGTGCTATTCATCGCCAACTCTATCAGGATATTTTTGACTGGGCGGGACATCTGCGAGAAGTCGATATCTACCAGGGCGATACCCGCTTTTGCCATTTCGCTTATATCGAGAAAGAGGGCAATGCGCTGATGCAGGACCTGGAAGACGAGTCCTGGCTGGTGGGGTTGTCGCAAGAAAAGTTTGTCGACCGCCTCGCACACTACTACTGTGAAATTAATGTGCTGCACCCGTTTCGCATCGGCAGTGGTCTGGCGCAGCGTATTTTCTTCGAACAGTTGGCGATTCATGCCGGGTATATACTCAACTGGGAGGGCATCCAGGTTGAGGAGTGGAACCTGGCAAATCAAAGCGGTGCCATGGGGGACCTGTCCGCACTGCAGGCGATATTTCGTAAAGTGGTAAGCGAAGCCCTGGAAACTGAGTAGAATAGCGCGGTTCTTCTGTACCGGAGCCGCCATGATCCTGCTTATCGATAACTACGATTCTTTTACCTGGAACCTGTATCAATACTTCTGCGAACTGGGCGCAGATGTCCTTGTCAGGCGCAACGACGCGCTGACGCTGGCGCAAATTGATGCGCTGAATCCGCAGAAAATAGTGATTTCCCCGGGACCCTGTACGCCGGATGACGCCGGTATTTCGCTGGAGGTTATTCGCTATTTCGCAGGGAAGATCCCTCTGCTGGGTGTTTGTCTGGGCCATCAGGCGATGGCGCAGGCCTTTGGCGCGACCGTGGTGCGGGCAGCGAAAGTGATGCATGGTAAAACGTCGCCGATTACGCATAACGGGCAGGGCGTTTTTCAGGGGCTCGCCAATCCATTAACGGTAACGCGCTACCATTCTCTGGTGGTCGCACCTGAGACGTTGCCTGAGTGCTTTGAGGTGACCGCCTGGAGTGAAACGCAGGAGATCATGGGTATTCGCCACCGGGAGTGGGATATGGAAGGGGTGCAGTTTCACCCGGAGAGTATTCTCAGCGAACAGGGGCATCAGCTGCTGGCTAATTTCCTCAACCAGTGATTTGTGGTTGCTATTCAGTGATTTTTTATTCATATTTTGTGATTATAATTTCACTAGCATTTCTGCTTAACAGGGTGGTAATGACATGGCAACTGAACAAACTGCAATTACACGCGCGACATTCGATGAAGTGATTCTGCCGATTTATGCACCGGCTGAGTTTATCCCGGTAAAAGGGAAAGGGAGTCGAGTATGGGATCAACAGGGTAAAGAGTACGTTGATTTCGCGGGTGGTATTGCAGTTACCGCGTTAGGGCATTGCCATCCGGCGCTGGTTGAGGCGTTAAAAACTCAGGGCGAAACCCTGTGGCATACCAGCAATGTTTTTACCAACGAACCGGCGTTGCGCTTAGGCCGTAAAATCATTGATGCAACCTTCGCCGAACGCGTACTGTTCATGAACTCCGGTACCGAAGCTAACGAAACCGCCTTTAAGCTGGCGCGCCACTATGCCTGCGTGCGCCATAGCCCGTTCAAAACCAAGATTATTGCCTTCCATAACGCGTTTCACGGTCGTTCGCTGTTTACCGTATCCGTCGGCGGGCAGCCGAAATACTCCGACGGCTTTGGACCCAAACCGGCGGATATCATCCATGTACCGTTTAACGATCTGCATGCGGTCAAAGCGGTGATGGACGATCATACCTGTGCGGTGGTGATCGAACCTATTCAGGGCGAGGGTGGCGTTACTGCGGCAACGCCGGCATTCCTGCAAGGTTTGCGTGAACTTTGTGATCAGCACCAGGCATTGTTGGTATTTGATGAAGTACAGAGCGGAATGGGGCGTACCGGCTCACTGTTTGCCTATATGCACTACGGCGTGACGCCGGATATCCTGACCAGCGCCAAGGCGCTCGGCGGCGGTTTCCCGGTGAGCGCGGTGCTGACCACCCAGGAGATTGCCTCCGCGTTCCACGTGGGTTCACACGGCTCCACATACGGCGGTAACCCGCTGGCCTGCGCGGTTGCGGGAGCTGCGTTTGATATCATCAACACGCCGGAAGTGCTGGAAGGTATTCAGGCCAAACGCCAGGCGTTTGTTCAGCATTTGCAGAAAATTGACCAGCAGTTTGACATTTTCAGCGACATTCGCGGTATGGGACTGCTGATCGGCGCCGAACTGAAGCCGCAGTTTAAAGGCCGGGCGCGTGATTTCTTGTACGCCGCGGCGAATGAAGGCGTGATGGTACTGAATGCCGGGCCGGACGTGATGCGTTTTGCACCGTCGCTGGTGGTGGAGCAGGCTGATATTGATGAAGGGATGCAGCGCTTCGCGCAGGCCGTGGCGAAAGTGGTGGGTTGATTGCCGGATGGCGGCGCGAGCGCCTTATCCGGCCTACAGGGTAAGGTGTGATTCGTAGGCCGGATAAGCGTAGCGCATCCGGCAGTCGATCTTAACCCTTCATATCCCGCAACCGGCGGCTCAGCCAGATCCCGTGGTGCGGTCGCTGACGCCATGCTACCGACGAAATGGTATGCATGGTGTTCAGATGCCCCAAAACCCGCTGCAGATGCTGCTCAAGGGTGCTTAAAGGCCCATGGGACAGCATCTCTGGCGCCTCAAGAATATTCACATCGCCGGAGCTTCCGGGTCCGTCATATTCCAGCCGCTGCTGACAGCGCTGGATCGCAATTTCACAGGACTCCAGATATCGCTGCGCCAAATCCGGCGTCAGCATCGTATGTTCCCTTGCCAGCGTAGTCATTGCGTTGATGTGTTCGACGATGAACTGACTATGCGTAACCCACAGTTTCATGTCCGCCAGATAGTGCGAGTTGAACCCAGGCTCCTGCATCGCCTGGTTAAGTGAGTTGAACAGCGTGTTATGCGCCTGGTTGACCCGCATGCGTTGATACGCCAGCGGTGTGGCCTGGGGATCGTTGCTCAGGATCAGGCGAATAGCCTCCTGATCGGCTTCTAACGCATCGTGGGCGTTTTTACGCAGTAAACCGCTCTGCCACTGCGGCCACAGCCAGAGCATTCCGCCAAAGGCGATCAGGCAGCCAGTGACCGTATCGATAAACCGCGGCACGATAAACTGTTCCCCGTTCAGCGTCAGCAGTTGCAGGGTATATACCGCAGTGACCGTAAAGCCGACGGTAGCCCAGCCGTAGTTTTTGCGGATGGTCAGATAACTCACAAGGGTTATCAGCAGCATGCCTGCCAGCGTGTAACCTTCCTGAATATGAAAGTGCAGTGTGACGCCGGCGATCACCAGGCCGACGAGCGTCCCTACTGAACGGTGTAAAATACGTACCCGGGTCGCCCCATAGCCATTTTGCGTGACGAACAGGATTGTCATCAAAATCCAGTAGGGTTTTGGCAGGTGTAAGGCGCTGCCCATCAGGCTGGCAATGCTCAACATGACGCTGATGCGTCCGGCATTGCGCAGCGCCGGGGATTTCAACGACAGATAGCTTTTCAGGGCAGGGATCAGCGGCAGTCGACGCTGCTTGTCAGCCATTAAATCCCGGGCATACAGTGGTCGCTGGGTGCGTAGCACACGGGCAATACGGCTGAAGTGCCAGTAGCAAAATTGACCCACCGGATTGTCCGGATGCTGGTTGGCGATTTTCTCCAGCGTGCCAATTTGTTTATCCATTGAAAAACGCGTCGGCAAACGGTGATACAAAATGTCATCGGCCAGAACGCGAAGGCGTTCGGCGACGGTGCGCGCATTCCAGCGAATCACCTGTTCGGCGTGGCTGCGTTCGACCAGCTTTTGCACCTCTTCCGGCTGGTGGAGGCTGACGGAAATATGTTCCTGTAAATCGAGCGCCTCCTGAAAGGCACGTAGCAGGCGTTTATAATCGTTGTTGCGATGCGCCGACAGCATATGCATTTGCTGATAGCACTGGGTAATCAAATCCACCGCTTTTTGTTGGCGCACTAGCAGGGGAGGAAGCGCTTTTTCGGGATCGGCATGTTGGGTCAGCAGGCTGTACTTGGCCTCACAGTAATCGGCTAATTCGCGGTACAACAAGCTGAGCGACTCACGCAGCGGCTGCTCGCGCCACATCCAGAACCAGAACCAGTTGAACAGGCCGTACCACAATGTGCCCAGCGCGTAGATTAGCAGCGGCTCCCAGACGGGCATGTTACCTGCCAGACTGAGTGTGAAAATTGCCGCGATAAGCGAGGCAGGTAGTAGTCGCGCATGCAGAGGGCCTAATTCTGCGGTTACACCAAGAATCAGCGTCAGGCCGGTGAGGATCAGCGGCAGCGGTATATCTTTTGCCAGCAGTAACTGCATGATCAGACTGCATCCGGCAAACAAAGACGCGCCAATCACTAAGCGTTTGAAAAAGCGCTTATGCGGGGTATCAAGACCGGCAATATTGCAGCAGGCAGGGACGAGGGAGAATAAGAGCCCCAGATGAAGTTGACCAATGATAAGGCCGACAGCCACAGGTAAACATAGCACCAGCGTCTGTCGTAGTGCGTAGTTGATCTCGGGGTGATAAATCAGTCTTCGCCACATCGGAGCAAACAAAAATGGCGCATTACTACGTAACACGCCATGTCGATGGGATTAACGCGTGCCGTAGACGACGATGGTCTTACCATGCGCGGAGATCAGATTCTGATCTTCCAGCATTTTCAGGATACGACCAACGGTTTCACGGGAACAGCCAACGATCTGGCCAATTTCCTGGCGGGTAATTTTAATCTGCATGCCGTCCGGGTGAGTCATTGCGTCAGGCTGTTTCGCCAGATTCAGCAGAGTCTGGGCGATACGACCAGTTACGTCGAGGAAGGCAAGGTTGCCTACTTTTTCAGACGTTACCTGCAGACGACGAGCCATCTGAGAAGACAGACGCATCAGAATATCTGGGTTGACCTGGATTAATTGGCGAAATTTTTTGTAGGAAATTTCAGCGACTTCACATGCGGTTTTGGCACGTACCCAGGCGCTACGTTCCTGGCCTTCTTCGAAGAGGCCTAATTCACCAATAAAATCGCCCTGATTCAGATAAGAGAGGATCATTTCTTTCCCTTCTTCATCTTTGATCAGCACTGCCACTGAGCCTTTAACGATGTAATACAACGTTTCCGCTTTTTCACCCTGGTGAATCAGCGTGCTCTTCGATGGGTACTTATGAATATGGCAATGAGACAAGAACCATTCGAGAGTCGGGTCTGTTTGCGGTTTGCCAAGCACCATGCGCGGTTATCCTCTGTTATAAGCTGTCTCCAGAGCCAAAAAACAACCTGTCTCTGGGTTTGCAAAAATGTGCTTCCCGCTACCTGGGAAGGGGGCTGTCAATACGTGCGACGGCCTGTAATGTGATGTCCTCTGCATACATGCAGTACGTCAATGTATTACTGTAGCATCCTGACTGTTTTAGCATAGCTTTCGCCGTGTGTCTCCTGGTGTCTCGCTTCAGCATGACGCAGGTCGCCTTCCATTGCGAGAATTGTTATGTACGCGTAATCTGTCAGGAAAATTGAAACATTGGAGTTACGAAATATGCAAGCGCGTGTAAAGTGGGTTGAGGGGTTAACCTTCCTCGGTGAGTCCGCCTCAGGCCACCAAATTTTGATGGACGGTAACTCTGGTGATAAAGCGCCGAGCCCGATGGAAATGGTCTTAATGGCTGCGGGCGGTTGCAGCGCAATTGATGTGGTGTCGATCCTGCAAAAGGGGCGTCAGGATGTGACCAACTGCGAAGTGAAGCTGACCTCCGAGCGTCGTGATGAAGCGCCGCGCCTGTTCACCCATATCAACCTGCATTTCATTGTAACGGGTAACGACCTGAAAGATGCGTCTGTGTCTCGCGCAGTTGACCTCTCGGCGGAGAAGTATTGTTCCGTAGCGCTGATGCTGGAAAAGGCGGTGAACATTACCCATTCTTATGAAGTCGTTGCCGCGTAATTGCTGATGCCGGATGGCGGCGTTGCCTTATCCGGCCTACAGGATGATGTTGAGTCGTAGGCCGGATAAGCGAAGCGCCATCCGGCGCTTTCCACATCTCACTCTATCTTTTTACCTTCCATCAGTCGCTGGACCAGCGGTAGCATAATCAATTCCATCGCCAGACCCATCTTGCCGCCCGGCACGACCAACGTATTGATATGCGAAATGAATGAGCCCTGCAGCATGGCCAGTAGCCAGGGATAATCGATGCCTTCCAGATTACGAAAATGAATCACGACAAAGCTTTCATCCAGTGACGGAATGCTCCTGGCGGCAAAGGGATTAGAGGTATCGACGGTCGGTACGCGTTGGAAGTTAATATGCGTGCGGGAAAACTGTGGTGTGATGTAATTGATGTAATCGTCCATTGAGCGCACCACCGAGTCCATCACCGCTTCACGTGAATGCCCGCGTTCGCTGGTATCGCGGGTCAGCTTCTGGATCCACTCCAGGTTTACGATCGGCACCACGCCAACCAGCAGATCGACATGCCGGGCCACGTTTTGCTGTGGGGTGACAACGCCACCGTGAAGTCCCTCATAGAACAGGACATCCGTCGGTTCAGGCAGCGGCTGCCAGGGCGTAAATGTCCCCGGAACCTGATTCCACGGTACGGCCTCATCGTAGGTGTGCAGATATTTACGCGACTGACCTTTGCCCGTCTGGCCGTATTCAATGAAGGTTTGCTCCAGCAGACCGAAGTCGTTAGCTTCGGGGCCGAAATAGCTGATATGCCGCCCGGCATCGCGTGCTTTGCGAATCGCCATGTCCATTTCCGGACGGGTATAGCGATGAAAACTGTCACCTTCCACCTCGGCGGCGCGCAGATTTAACTGCGCGAAAATTTTACGAAACGCAAGGCTGGTGGTGGTGGTCCCCGCGCCGCTGGATCCTGTTACCGCAATCACCGGATGTTTGGCAGACATAACAACTCCATGAAATTGTTGTAATTATAGTAAAGTCGGCCGGCGGCTACGGGTTACTCGTGAATCTGCTTCCTCGGCATAATGTTGACCGTTTCATGCAGTTCGGACCACACCAGCATGGCCTCACCTGATTGTAGTTGGCGTTTGACGTCGGCGACTTTTTGTTCGAGCGAGCGTTCATGTTCACCATAATCGGTGCCTTCGCGCAAGACAAAGCTTTCAATCAGATTGTCCAGCGCGTCCGGGGAGATGTCTTGCCAGGGGATGATCATGATGACGCCTCCAGATACGTTGTCAGCCAGTCCGGGATTCTGGATTCCAGCCACATCTCCGGATGGCGTATCGTACCGCCAATGAATCCGACATGGCCGCCGTGTTCGGTGAGTTGATATTCCACCTGTGAGGGCAGATTTTCCGGTTCAGGGATCACATGACTATCCATAAACGGATCGTCCTTGGCATGAATAATCAGCGTGGGTTTGGCTATCTGATTAAGCAGCGGCATGGCGCTACACTGACGGTAATAGTCTATCGCATCGGCGAAACCGTGAATTTTGGCGGTGATCAGATCGTCAAAATCGCGAATGCGACGCAGAGATTTCAACTGGGCCAGACTCACCGGCAGCGAGCCAGGATAAGCCTCAAGCTTACGCGAGGCATTGGCTTTCAACAGGTTAAGCAGGTAGCGCTGATAGACCTTGGAGAATCCTTTGTCCATATGGTAACTACAGGCTTCCAGCACGAAAGGCGCGGAGACGATAACCGCGGCATCAATGGGGATCGTGTTCCCTTCTTTTGCCAGCAGGCAGGCCAGCATGTTTCCACCGAGCGAATAGCCAACCGCAGCGGTGGGTACACGACCGAACTCACGCTCCAGCCAGTGTAAAAACCAGGTGCCGTCTTCTGTTTCACCGGAGTGATAAATTCGGTTCAGACGATTGGGTTCACCGCTGCAGCCGCGAAAATGCATCACCACGCCCAGCCAGCCGCGCTTTTGTGCTGCTTCAATCAGGCCGTGGGCGTACGGGCTGTTCAGGCTGCCTTCCAGACCGTGAAAAACCACCAGGCGCGGCTTGTGTTTCGCCTGTTGCGGATCTTCGCTCCATGCCAGATCGACAAAGTCACCATCAGGCAATTCCAGACGCTGCCAGTGGGCATCGAACTTCACCTTGCGGCGAATTAAACGCGGCAGCATCGTCTGTAAATGACGGTTACTGATACCGCGCATCGGGCGGAATTCTCGCGAATCGTCGGTAGGTGGGGTCATTTCTGTGGACGTGATTTCAACCATAACACCAGAGCAATTAATAATCGGAAAGAATAACTATACCGTGCGCAGCGCGTGCGGGTTAGCCAATATGTGATTTTGTGCTTACTCGGCCAGCATCTGCTCAAGCTGCTCCTGCGCATCCAGCCAGGCCATCTCACACTCTTCCAGCCCGGACTTCGCGCTTGCCTGTTGTTGCAGACATGCCGTGAGCTCAGCTTTACGGCTTTGGTCGTACAGTTCGCTGTCGCCGAGTTTCTCTTCCGCCTGTGCCAGCTGTGCGTGCAGTTTCTCCATCTCTTTTTCCAGACGAGTAATCTCTTTACGCAGCGGTTGCGTCAGGGTGCGCAGCTCCGCTTCGCGACGCTTCTGGTCTTTGCGCGCCTGGGCGCTGTTAACGCTCTCTTTCGCCGGTTCGTCGCCCTGGCTTTCCTGTTTTTGCACATCGCTCAGCCACTGCTGATAATCCTCCAGATCGCCGTCAAACGGCTCGACTTTCTTGTCGTGTACCAGATAGAGGTCGTCGGTGGTGGAGCGAATCAGGTGACGGTCGTGCGAAACCACGACCAGCGCGCCTTCGAAATCGATCAGCGCTTCGGTCAGCGCCTGACGCATATCTAAATCCAGGTGGTTGGTCGGTTCATCGAGCAGCAGTAGGTTCGGGCGCTGCCAGACGATCAACGCCAGCACCAGACGCGCTTTTTCGCCACCGGAGAAGCGACGGGTTTCTTCGCTGACTTTATCGCCCTGGAAGCCGAATCCGCCGAGGTAGTCTCGCAGTTTCTGCTCAAGCTCCTGCGGCGCCATGCGCGCCAGGTGCTGGATAGGCGATTCATCGGCACGTAAAAACTCCAGCTGGTGCTGAGCGAAGTAGCCCAGCTTGATGCCTTTCGCCAGGCCAATCTCGCCGCTGATGGGGGCCAGTTCGCCGGCCAGCAGCTTAATCAGCGTTGATTTACCCGCACCGTTGCGGCCTAACAGGCCGATGCGAGAACCCGGCACCAGATTCAGTTTGATAGAGTCGAGGATTGTGCGATCACCGTAGCCAGCACTCACTTTTTCCATTTTCAGCAGCGGATTAGGCAGGCTTTCAGGTTCACGGAAGCTGAAATGGAAAGGGTTATCGACATGGGCTGGAGCGATAAGCTCCATACGCTCCAGCATTTTGATACGGCTCTGCGCCTGCTTTGCTTTGGTGGCTTTAGCACGGAAACGATCGATATAGCTTTGCAGATGCGCCACACGCTCCTGCTGGCTTTCGTACATGGCCTGTTGCTGCGCGAGGCGGGTCGCACGCTGGATTTCAAACGCGCTGTAGTTGCCGGTGTACTCGAACATGGTTTGTTGTTCGATATGGATAATTTTATCCACCACCGGATCGAGGAAGTCGCGGTCGTGGGAGATCAAAATCAGCGTGCCCTGATAGCTTTTCAGCCATCTTTCCAGCCAGATCACCGCGTCGAGATCGAGGTGGTTGGTCGGTTCATCGAGCAGCAGCAGGTCTGAACGGCAAATCAGCGCCTGTGCCAGGTTGAGACGCATACGCCAGCCACCGGAGAAGTCGCTGACCGGGCGCTCGAGCTGTTCGTTGGAGAAGCCGAGGCCATGCAGCAGACTGGCGGCGCGTGAACGTACGGTCCAGGCGTCAATGGCATCCAGTTTTCCATGGACGGTGGCAATGGCGTGTCCATCGTTACGTTCATTGGCATCGTTTAACTGGGCTTCCAGTTGGCGATATTCGCGGTCGCCATCAATCACGTATTCCAGCGCAGGCTGTGGTAACGCAGGCGTTTCCTGATTCACCCATGCGAGCTGCCAGTTTCCCGGGAACGTAAATCCGCCGGCGTCAGCGCTGATTTCATTTTTCAGCAATGCCAGCAGGGTAGATTTACCGCAGCCATTTTTACCCACCAGGCCAACCTTCTGCCCGGGATTAATGGTGGCCGTGGCATTGTCCAGCAAGACGCGCACGCCGCGACGAATTTGTAACGATGAGAAAACAATCATAAGGCGCCGTATGTTCAGACTATGTTAATTTATCATTATGATAATGTAATGTGTGGGCCGTTTGCCGCACCGAGGCGCAATGGTAGCCCAAAACGCCGAAAATAGACAAAAGACAAAACCGGGAGGGGGATGATGTCCCAGCCAGCGAAAGTGTTGCTGCTGTATGCCCATCCGGAATCTCAGGACTCGGTCGCGAACCGGGTTCTGCTTAAACCGGCCATACAGCTCAGTAATGTTACCGTGCACGACCTATACGCGCACTATCCCGATTTTTTTATCGATATTTCTCACGAGCAGGAACTGCTGCGTGAGCATGATGTGATTGTTTTTCAACATCCGCTCTATACCTATAGCTGCCCGGCCCTGCTAAAGGAGTGGCTTGACCGCGTACTGAGCCGCGGGTTTGCCAGTGGCCCCGGAGGGAATCAACTGGCGGGAAAGTACTGGCGGAGTGTGATCACTACCGGCGAACCGGAAAGCGCCTACCGCTATGACGCGCTAAACCGCTATCCGATGAGTGATGTGCTACGCCCTTTCGAGCTGACGGCAGGAATGTGCCGGATGCACTGGATGAGCCCCATCATCGTTTACTGGGCCAGACGGCAAACGAAGCAGGAGCTGGACAGCCATGCGAAAGCGTATGGTGACTGGCTGGCGAATCCGATCCCTGTGGGAGGCCGCTGATGGAAGGTTCTGATTTATTGACTGCAGGAGTGCTGTTCCTTTTCGCGGCGGTGGCTGCGGTGCCGTTGGCATCGCGGCTGGGTATTGGACCGGTGTTGGGTTATTTGCTGGCGGGGATCGCTATTGGCCCATGGGGACTTGGATTCATCAGCGATGTGGATGAAATTCTGCACTTCTCCGAGCTGGGCGTGGTCTTCCTGATGTTCATCATCGGGCTGGAACTTAACCCGGCCAAACTATGGCAATTGCGGCGTTCAATTTTTGGTGTCGGTGCCGCGCAGGTGTTACTTAGCGCGCTTGTCCTGGCAGGGTTATTGATGCTCACTGACTTTTCCTGGCAGGCGGCAGTGGTTGGCGGCATTGGTCTGGCGATGTCATCGACCGCAATGGCGTTACAGCTGATGCGGGAAAAAGGGATGAACCGCAGCGAATCCGGACAACTGGGCTTTTCGGTGCTGTTGTTCCAGGATCTGGCGGTGATCCCGGCGTTGGCGCTGGTTCCGCTGTTAGCAGGATCAGCCGATGAACATTTTGACTGGATCAAAGTGGGCATGAAAGTGTTGGCTTTTGCTGGCATGTTGATTGGCGGACGCTATCTGCTGCGTCCTGTATTTCGCTTTATTGCGGGGTCCGGCGTGCGGGAAGTATTCACCGCTGCGACGCTGCTGTTGGTGCTGGGTTCTGCTTTATTTATGGATGCGCTGGGGCTGTCGATGGCGCTGGGAACGTTTATCGCTGGCGTGCTGCTGGCGGAAAGCGAATACCGACATGAACTGGAAACGGCGATTGATCCCTTTAAAGGGCTTTTGCTCGGGTTATTTTTCATCTCTGTGGGGATGTCACTTAACCTTGGCGT
The DNA here is from genome assembly GCF_001034465.1 of Citrobacter sp. MGH100. Classification (NCBI taxonomy): domain Bacteria; kingdom Pseudomonadati; phylum Pseudomonadota; class Gammaproteobacteria; order Enterobacterales; family Enterobacteriaceae; genus Citrobacter; species Citrobacter sp. MGH100. The sequence continues at coordinate 36,155 of NZ_KQ089802.1, read as the reverse complement.
GCTTTATACCCATATTTTGTGGGTAGTGGCGAGCGTGATAGTACTGGTCATCGTGAAGACGCTGGTGCTCTATGTGTTGGCGCGACTGAACGGCATGAGAAGCTCGGAGCGGATGCAATTTGCGGGGGTGCTAAGCCAGGGCGGAGAATTTGCCTTCGTGCTTTTTTCAACAGCATCTTCCCAGCGGCTGTTTCAGGGCGATCAAATGGCACTTTTGCTGGTAACCGTCACGCTGTCGATGATGACCACGCCACTGCTGATGAAGCTGATTGATAAATGGCTCTCCCGCCAGTTTAACGGCCCGGATGAAGAAGATGAAAAACCCTGGGTGGAAGACGATAAGCCGCAGGTGATTGTGGTGGGGTTTGGGCGCTTTGGTCAGGTCATCGGTCGCCTGTTAATGGCCAATAAGATGCGTATTACCGTTCTGGAACGGGATATTAGTGCGGTGAATCTGATGCGTAAATATGGCTATAAAGTCTATTACGGCGATGCCACACAGGTGGAGCTTTTACGTTCCGCTGGCGCAGAGGCGGCGCAGTCTATTGTGATCACCTGCAATGAACCTGAAGACACGATGAAGCTGGTGGAATTGTGCCAACAACATTTTCCGCATTTGCATATTCTTGCGCGAGCGCGCGGACGTGTAGAGGCGCATGAGTTATTACAGGCAGGTGTCACGCAGTTTTCCCGTGAAACTTTCTCGAGCGCACTGGAACTGGGGCGCAAAGCGCTGGTGTCGTTGGGGATGCATCCGCATCAGGCGCAGCGTGCCCAGTTGCATTTTCGTCGACTCGATATGCACATGCTACGGGAATTGATCCCAATGCACACCGATACGGTGCAAATCTCTCGTGCCAGAGAGGCCCGACGCGAGCTGGAGGAGATTTTCCAGCGGGAGATGCAGAAAGAACGGCGCCAGCTGGATGGCTGGGATGAATTTGAGTAGAGGATAACCATGGCAATTCGTAAACGTTTTATTGCAGGCGCAAAATGTCCGTCCTGCCAGGCGCAGGATTCGCTGGCGATGTGGCGTGAAAATAATATCGATATTGTTGAGTGTGTTAAGTGCGGTCATCAGATGCGCGAGGCCGATAAACAGGCCCGCGAGCACGTTCGCAAAGAAGAGCAAGTGATCGGGATTTTTCATCCGGACTAGCGATATGCCGCAGCTTTTTTTAAGCTAGAGGGTACACGGGTGCAGAATTCCGCTACAATCTGCGCCACTATTCTTTCCATGCTCAGGAGATATCATGAAAGTAGCAAAGGACCTGGTGGTCAGCCTGGCCTATCAGGTACGTACAGAAGACGGTGTGTTGGTTGATGAGTCTCCGGTGAGTGCACCGCTGGACTACCTGCATGGTCACGGTTCCCTGATTTCTGGCCTGGAAACAGCGCTGGACGGTCATGAAGTTGGCGACAAATTCGATGTTGCTGTTGGCGCAAACGACGCATACGGTCAGTACGACGAAAACCTGGTGCAGCGTGTTCCTAAAGACGTCTTCATGGGCGTTGACGAACTGCAGGTTGGCATGCGTTTCCTGGCTGAAACTGACCAAGGGCCGGTACCGGTAGAAATTACCGAAGTAGAAGACGACCACGTTGTGGTTGACGGTAACCACATGCTGGCTGGCCAGAATCTGAAATTCAACGTCGAAGTTGTCGCGATCCGCGAAGCGACCGAAGAAGAACTGGCTCATGGCCACGTTCACGGCGCGCACGGCCACGACCACGATCATGACCACGGTCATGACGGTTGCTGCGGTGGTCACGGCCACGACCATGGTCACGAGCACGGCGGCGAAGGCTGCTGCGGCGGTGGTGGTAAAGGTAACGGCGGCGGCTGCGGTTGCCACTAATACCCTTCGTCTTTCAACCCACAGCGGTGTTGGCTGCGCTTTCGAATCCTGGTCACATAGTTATCTATGCTCCCAGGACTTCCTCAAGCTTGCCGCCTTGCTGTGATTTGAAATCCTTTGGGTATATGTGAGTAGATCCGATAAGTGTTAGCGCTTTCGGACACAAAAAAAGCGGGAATATCCCGCTTTTTTTACGTCTCAATAATGTGGCGGAGGGGTCTCTTCAGACTGTGACGCGATATGAGACGGCTGAGTGGCTTTGAGCTTTTCTGTCAGCAGACGCAGATGGTCGCGCAGTTTGGCCATTTCCAGTTCATGCGCGGTCACGGTTACGTTCAGCTCCTCAATGGTTATCTCCTGAAACGCCAGGCGACTCTCCAGTTCAGCCAGGCGAGTTTCCATCGTTGTATCCTGCATGATTCACCTCTTCTGTTTTTCTCCGGCAGATCGCGGACTGCGGCGAATTCTACTTAACTTTGCCTGTTTGCACAGCACACAATCTTCGGTCACGAAACTAATTTAAACAAAAAGAGTCTGAAAAGTGGTGATAATAGGGCGTGCCTGTATGTTGATTTGTTCTGCAACGCTTTATAGTACATTTTTATGTTAGTTAACCCTGGGGTGAGATGCCCCGGCCCTGGAGAGATGGATGAAATCACTGTTTAAAGTAACGCTGCTGGCGACCACAATGGCCGTTGCACTGCATGCCCCGATCACCTTCGCTGCTGATGCCGCGAAACCAGCCGCTACTGCTGACAGCAAAGCAGCATTCAAAAATGACGACCAAAAAGCCGCTTACGCGCTGGGCGCGTCCCTGGGTCGTTATATGGAAAACTCCCTGAAAGAACAGGAAAAACTGGGCATCAAACTGGATAAAGATCAGTTGATCGCGGGTGTTCAGGATGCGTTTGCAGATAAGAGCAAACTGTCTGACCAGGAAATCGAACAAACTCTGCAGGCATTTGAAGCGCGCGTGAAGAGCTCCGCTCAGGCAAAAATGGAAAAAGACGCGGCTGACAACGAAGCCAAAGGTAAAGTATACCGCGAGAAATTTGCTAAAGAGAAAGGCGTTAAAACCTCTGCCACTGGCCTGGTCTACAAAGTAGAGAAAGAAGGTACCGGTGCCGCTCCGAAAGACAGCGATACTGTAGTCGTAAACTACAAAGGTACGCTGATCGATGGTAAAGAGTTTGATAACTCTTACACCCGTGGTGAGCCGCTCTCTTTCCGTCTTGACGGCGTGATCCCGGGCTGGACTGAAGGCCTGAAAAACATCAAGAAAGGCGGCAAAATCCAGTTGGTTATCCCACCGGATCTGGCATACGGTAAAACTGGCGTTCCGGGCATCCCGGCAAACTCCACGCTGGTCTTTGATGTTGAGCTGTTAGATATCAAACCGGCACCAAAAGCCGATGCGCAGCCAGAAGCTGCACCGGCTGATAAAGCTGCAGACAGCAGCAAAAAGTAAGAGAACAAAAACCGCCGCCCACAGGGCGGCGGTTTTTTATTATCGACAGGATATAATTAATACTGGAAAGCGCCTTGTGCGCTGTATTACTTTAGATGCCCCTATAATAGTGATGAGCCTGCCCTGACAACATAACGACAGGCTCCTGAAAAGGAGTGCTTTTTTTCATGTCCAGGTCGCTTTTAACCAACGAAACCAGTGAGCTAGATTTACTGGATCAACGTCCTTTCGATCAAACCGACTTCGATATCCTTAAATCCTATGAAGCGGTAGTGGACGGGTTGGCGATGCTCATTGGTTCCCATTGTGAAATCGTATTGCACTCTTTGCAGGATTTGAAATGCTCGGCCATTCGCATCGCTAACGGTGAACACACGGGCCGTAAAATTGGCTCGCCGATTACCGACCTTGCGTTGCGTATGCTGCATGATATGACGGGTGCGGATAGCAGCGTGTCGAAGTGTTATTTCACACGCGCGAAAAGCGGTGTCTTGATGAAGTCGGTGACGATTGCCATTCGCAACCGTGAGCATCGCGTGATTGGTCTGCTGTGCATCAACATGAACCTTGATGTCCCTTTCTCGCAGATAATGAATACCTTTATCCCACCGGAAACCCCGGAAGTGGGCTCTGCCGTCAACTTCGCTTCTTCGGTGGAAGATCTGGTTACCCAGACGCTGGAATTCACAATCGAAGAAGTAAATGCCGATCGCAATGTTTCCAACAACGCGAAGAACCGCCAGATCGTCCTGAATTTGTATGAGAAAGGCATCTTCGATATTAAAGATGCCATCAACCAGGTCGCCGATCGTCTGAACATCTCTAAGCACACGGTCTACCTCTATATTCGCCAGTTCAAAAGCGGTGATTTCCAGGGGCAAGATAAGTAATGCGTTTTGCCATCATGGTAACCGGGCCCGCCTACGGTACACAGCAAGCGAGTAGCGCATTGCAATTTGCGCATGCGCTACTCGAAGAAGGACACGAGTTGTGTAGCGTTTTCTTTTATCGTGAGGGCGTGTATAACGCGAACGTTCTGACATCGCCCGCCAGTGATGAATTTGATTTAGTTCGAGCCTGGCAAAAGCTTCACCAACAGCATGGTGTGGCGCTGAATATCTGTGTTGCGGCAGCCTTGCGGCGTGGTGTTGTTGATGAGACTGAAGCAACACGGCTAGGGTTGTCTGGTGCTAATTTACAATCAGGATTTACTCTCAGCGGTCTTGGATCGCTGGCTGAAGCATCCCTGACGTGCGATCGCGTGGTGCAGTTTTAATGAAACGTGTTGCCTTTGTTTTTTCTACTGTGCCGCACGGCAGCGCATCCGGCCGCGAAGGACTGGATGCTTTACTGGCGACATCTGCATTAACGGAAGATCTCGGTGTGTTCTTTATCGGTGATGGTGTCTTCCAGATCCTCCAGGGTCAACAACCGGATGTCGTTCTGGCGCGAGACTATATTGCTACTTTCAAACTGTTAGGATTGTACGATATAGAACAATGCTGGCTTTGTGCGGCCTCATTGCGTGAGCGAGGCCTGGCAGAGGGGGCGAATTTTGTGGTTGATGCGACGGCGCTTGAACCGGAAGATTTACGCCGTGAGTTAGGCAACTTTGACGTCATTTTAAGGTTTTGAGACTCTCATGCTGCACACACTACATCGCTCCGCGTGGCTTACCGATTTCTCCTCTCTTCTTCGCCTGGTAGATAAAGACGATGAGCTTTTATTGCTCCAGGATGGCGTGACGGCAGCAATCGAAGGAAGCCGTTTCCTTGAAAGTCTGCAAAATGCCTCCATTAAGGTTTATGTGCTGGAAGAAGACATTAAGGCTCGCGGTTTGAGTGGTCAAATTTCAGACAGTGTCGTCAGGGTTAGCTATACTGACTTCGTCAGACTTACGGTGAAGCATCCCAGCCAGATGTCCTGGTAATTGTGGGATCGTTGTATATTTCTTGACACCTTTTCGACACCGACCTAAAATTCTGCGTCCTCATATTGTATGAGGTCGTTTTATTACGTGTTTACGAAGCAAAAGCTAAAACCAGGAGCTATTTAATGGCAACAGTTAACCAGCTGGTACGCAAACCACGTGCACGCAAAGTTGCAAAAAGCAACGTGCCTGCGCTGGAAGCATGCCCGCAGAAACGTGGCGTATGTACTCGTGTATATACTACCACTCCTAAAAAACCGAACTCCGCACTGCGTAAAGTTTGCCGTGTTCGTCTGACTAACGGTTTTGAAGTGACTTCCTACATCGGTGGTGAAGGTCACAACCTGCAGGAGCACTCCGTGATCCTGATCCGTGGCGGTCGTGTAAAAGACCTCCCGGGTGTTCGTTACCACACCGTTCGTGGTGCGCTTGACTGCTCCGGCGTTAAAGACCGTAAGCAATCACGCTCCAAGTATGGCGTGAAACGTCCTAAGGCTTAATGGTTCTCCGTTAAGTAAGGCCAAACGTTTTATATTAATGTCAAACTAAACTCTTAGAGTTTTGGACAATCCTGAATTAACAACGGAGTATTTCCATGCCACGTCGTCGCGTCATTGGTCAGCGTAAAATTCTGCCGGATCCGAAGTTCGGATCAGAACTGCTGGCTAAATTTGTAAATATCCTGATGGTAGATGGTAAAAAATCTACTGCCGAAACTATCGTATACAGCGCGCTGGAGACCCTGGCTCAGCGTTCTGGTAAAAACGAACTGGAAGCTTTCGAAGTAGCTCTCGAAAACGTGCGCCCGACTGTCGAAGTTAAGTCTCGCCGCGTTGGTGGTTCTACTTATCAGGTACCAGTTGAAGTCCGTCCGGTCCGTCGTAATGCTCTGGCAATGCGTTGGATCGTTGAAGCTGCTCGTAAACGCGGTGATAAATCCATGGCTCTGCGCCTGGCGAACGAACTTTCTGATGCTGCAGAAAACAAAGGTACTGCAGTTAAGAAACGTGAAGACGTTCACCGTATGGCAGAAGCCAACAAGGCGTTCGCACACTACCGTTGGTAATCCCTTCGGAGTTTTAGTCACCAGGCGGGCGCTTCTAGTAAGCAGCCCGCTTTGGGCTACTTAAATTGAACGCCTAAAAGATAAACGAGGAATCAAATGGCTCGTACAACACCCATCGCGCGCTACCGTAACATCGGTATCAGTGCGCACATCGACGCCGGTAAAACCACTACTACCGAACGTATTCTGTTCTACACCGGTGTAAACCATAAAATCGGTGAAGTTCATGACGGCGCAGCCACCATGGACTGGATGGAGCAGGAGCAGGAGCGTGGTATTACTATCACCTCCGCAGCGACTACTGCATTCTGGTCTGGTATGGCTAAGCAGTACGAACCGCATCGCGTAAACATCATCGACACCCCGGGGCACGTTGACTTCACAATCGAAGTAGAACGTTCCATGCGTGTGCTTGATGGTGCAGTAATGGTTTACTGCGCAGTTGGTGGTGTTCAGCCTCAGTCTGAAACCGTATGGCGTCAGGCAAACAAATATAAAGTTCCGCGCATTGCGTTCGTTAACAAAATGGACCGTATGGGTGCGAACTTCCTGAAAGTTGTTGGTCAGATCAAAACCCGTCTGGGCGCGAACCCTGTTCCGCTGCAGCTGGCAATTGGCGCTGAAGAAGCGTTCACCGGTGTTGTTGACCTGGTGAAAATGAAAGCCATCAACTGGAACGAAGAAGATGCAGGCGTAACCTTCACTTATGAAGATATCCCGGCTGACATGCAGGAACTGGCTGAAGAATGGCACCAGAACCTGATCGAGTCCGCAGCGGAAGCTTCAGAAGAGCTGATGGAGAAATACCTGGGTGGTGAAGAACTGACTGAAGAAGAGATCAAAAAAGCTCTGCGTCAGCGTGTTCTGAACAACGAAATCATCCTGGTAACCTGTGGTTCTGCGTTCAAGAACAAAGGTGTTCAGGCGATGCTGGATGCGGTAATTGATTACCTGCCATCCCCAGTCGACGTACCTGCGATCAACGGTATTCTGGACGACGGTAAAGATACTCCTGCTGAGCGTCATGCTAGCGATGACGAGCCGTTTGCTGCTCTGGCATTCAAAATCGCTACCGACCCGTTCGTGGGTAACCTGACCTTCTTCCGCGTGTACTCTGGTGTGGTTAACTCCGGTGACACCATCCTGAACTCCGTGAAAACTGCACGTGAACGTTTCGGCCGTATCGTACAGATGCACGCTAACAAACGTGAAGAGATCAAAGAAGTTCGCGCGGGCGATATCGCTGCTGCTATCGGTCTGAAAGACGTGACCACTGGTGACACTCTGTGTGACCCGGATCACCCGATCATTCTGGAACGTATGGAATTCCCTGAGCCGGTAATTTCCATCGCGGTAGAGCCGAAAACCAAAGCTGACCAGGAAAAAATGGGTCTGGCTCTGGGCCGTCTGGCTAAAGAAGACCCGTCATTCCGCGTATGGACTGACGAAGAATCTAACCAGACCATTATCGCTGGTATGGGTGAGCTGCACCTCGACATCATCGTTGACCGTATGAAGCGTGAATTCAACGTTGAAGCGAACGTCGGTAAACCTCAGGTTGCTTACCGTGAAGCGATTCGCGCGAAAGTTACCGATATCGAAGGTAAACACGCTAAGCAGTCTGGTGGTCGCGGTCAGTACGGTCATGTTGTTATCGACATGTACCCGCTGGAGCCGGGTTCAAACCCGAAAGGCTACGAGTTCATCAACGACATCAAAGGTGGTGTAATTCCTGGCGAATACATCCCGGCCGTTGATAAAGGCATCCAGGAACAGCTGAAATCTGGCCCGCTGGCTGGTTACCCGGTTGTTGATCTGGGCGTGCGTCTGCACTTCGGTTCTTACCATGACGTTGACTCCTCTGAGCTGGCGTTTAAACTGGCCGCTTCTATCGCCTTCAAAGATGGCTTTAAGAAAGCGAAACCAGTTCTGCTTGAGCCTATCATGAAGGTTGAAGTAGAGACTCCGGAAGAGAACACCGGTGACGTAATCGGTGACTTGAGCCGCCGTCGTGGTATGCTTCGTGGTCAGGAATCCAACGTCACTGGCGTTGTTATCCATGCTGAAGTTCCGCTGTCTGAAATGTTCGGATATGCAACCCAGCTGCGTTCTCTGACCAAAGGCCGTGCTTCTTACTCCATGGAGTTCCTGAAGTACGACGATGCGCCGAACAACGTTGCTCAGGCCGTTATTGAAGCCCGTGGTAAATAATCCACAGGATTAAAACCTAAGTCCCGTGCTCTCTCCATAGGGGAGAGCACTATAGTAAGGAATATAGCCGTGTCTAAAGAAAAATTTGAACGTACAAAACCGCACGTTAACGTCGGCACCATCGGCCACGTTGACCACGGTAAAACTACCCTGACCGCTGCAATCACTACCGTACTGGCTAAAACCTACGGCGGTGCTGCTCGTGCATTCGACCAGATCGATAACGCGCCGGAAGAAAAAGCTCGTGGTATCACCATCAACACTTCTCACGTTGAATATGACACCCCGACTCGCCACTACGCACACGTAGACTGCCCGGGCCACGCCGACTATGTTAAAAACATGATCACCGGTGCTGCGCAGATGGACGGCGCGATCCTGGTTGTTGCTGCGACTGACGGCCCGATGCCGCAGACTCGTGAGCACATCCTGCTGGGTCGTCAGGTAGGCGTTCCGTACATCATCGTGTTCCTGAACAAATGCGACATGGTTGATGACGAAGAGCTGCTGGAACTGGTAGAAATGGAAGTTCGTGAACTTCTGTCTCAGTACGATTTCCCGGGCGACGACACTCCGATCGTTCGTGGTTCTGCTCTTAAAGCGCTGGAAGGCGAAGCAGAGTGGGAAGCGAAAATCATCGAACTGGCTGGCTTCCTGGATTCTTACATCCCGGAACCAGAACGTGCTATCGATAAGCCGTTCCTGCTGCCAATCGAAGACGTATTCTCCATCTCCGGTCGTGGTACCGTTGTTACCGGTCGTGTAGAACGCGGTATCATCAAAGTTGGTGAAGAAGTTGAAATCGTTGGTATCAAAGAGACTGCCAAGTCTACCTGTACCGGCGTTGAAATGTTCCGCAAACTGCTGGACGAAGGCCGTGCTGGTGAGAACGTTGGTGTTCTGCTGCGTGGTATCAAACGTGAAGAAATCGAACGTGGTCAGGTACTGGCTAAGCCGGGCTCTATCAAGCCGCACACCAAGTTCGAATCTGAAGTGTACATTCTGTCCAAAGACGAAGGCGGCCGTCATACTCCGTTCTTCAAAGGCTACCGTCCGCAGTTCTACTTCCGTACTACTGACGTGACTGGTACCATCGAACTGCCGGAAGGCGTAGAGATGGTAATGCCGGGCGACAACATCAAAATGGTTGTTACCCTGATCCACCCGATCGCGATGGACGACGGTCTGCGTTTCGCAATCCGTGAAGGCGGCCGTACTGTAGGTGCGGGCGTTGTTGCTAAAGTAATGAGCTAATTATTGATTAATTGGCTTTGAGCTTAAAAAGGGCGCTTAGGCGCCCTTTTTGCTGCCTGCAATTTAGTAGCTGTCATATTTATTCGCATTTTTTATTCATTCTCCCGCCGCGTAAATAGCGTTGTGCTATTGTAATCATAACTATTCTCATTTACACTTTGCGCAGAAATTGAACGGGAGCGATCATGTACGTTTGTTTGTGTAATGCGATAAGTGATAAAAAAATTCGTCAGGCTGTTCGCCAGTTTCATCCTCAGTCCTTTCAGCAATTACGTAAGTTTATTCCTGTTGGAAATCAGTGCGGTAAGTGCATTCGTGCTGCGCGTGAAGTCATGCAGGATGAATTAACGCAAATGCCAGAATTTAAAGAGATCGCCTAAGTCACACTCTTTTTTTTGACATCCCTGTAGCCCCATCTACGCTCTAAGAGTGGAAGCGGAGGGACTATAAAATGAAAGGTGATGTTAAAATCATAAATTATCTCAATAAACTATTGGGAAATGAGCTTGTCGCGATCAACCAGTATTTTCTCCATGCTCGTATGTTTAAAAACTGGGGACTGACTCGCCTCAATGATGTTGAGTACCATGAATCTATCGACGAGATGAAACACGCTGATAAATATATTGAGCGTATTTTATTCTTAGAAGGTCTCCCAAACTTACAAGATCTAGGTAAGTTGGGGATTGGTGAAGATGTTGAAGAGATGCTGCAATCCGATCTTCGACTCGAGCTTGATGGTGCGAAAGATTTACGCGAAGCCATTGCTTACGCCGATAGCGTTCATGACTATGTTAGTCGGGACATGATGATTGAGATCCTGACCGAAGAAGAAGGGCATATCGATTGGCTCGAAACGGAGTTGGATCTGATTAGAAAACTTGGATTGCAAAACTATCTGCAATCGCAAATTAAGGTCAGCGACTAACCGCCCTGTATCAGATTTAGCCAGCCAACAACAAAACCCGCAGCCGCCAGATATGGCCCAAAAGGCAGCGGGTTTTTTAGTTTCTTTTTTCCATGCGTTATAAATGCTACACCTGTCATGCAGCAAGCCAGCCCGGCGGCAAGTAAGATCAACAGAGGTAATGAGTCCCATCGATGCCACGCGCCAAGTGCGGCGAGAAATTTTACGTCTCCATAGCCTAATCCTTCTTGATGCCATGCCAGGCGGTATCCCCAATAGAACAGAGAAAATACACCATACCCTGCAATGGCTCCCCAAAGTGCATCGGACAACTGTGTGGGGTTGCAACATTGATGAAAAAGAAGACCACTCCAGAGAAGAGGGCAGGTGAATTTGTCGGGCAATAGGCCAGTACGCAAATCCTGAACCCCAAGCAGTCCGGATAGAGAGATATAAATCAGCAAAAAGGGAAGTTCAGTATTCATGTCTCAATCCGGTGCGAGAAAGAGCTAACTATCAGGCAAGTAGCGCTAACTGCACAACGCCCGAATATCCATTTTGCTGACGTCTTTCCAGGGAATTTGCGCCGCGTAAAAGCGCATACAATCAGAGTGGAATAGCACTCGCATCTGCGTAAGAGTGATTAATTTCTACACGGCACTTGCGTCAGGCTGAGATTTACGTATAATGCGCGGGCTTGTCTAATATTGACAGCGGTTCGATATGAGCCACCGGTACTGCGAAAGCAATACCAGACAATGTTCCCAATCGGGGAACTCTGTAAGAACGGTTACACTCTCCCATCAATCGTAATGGGTTTGAGGAGTAACTATTTCGTCTATAAAATAATTGGAGCTCTGGTCTCATGCAGAACCAAAGAATCCGTATCCGTTTGAAAGCGTTTGATCATCGTCTGATCGATCAATCAACCGCGGAAATCGTCGAGACTGCCAAGCGCACTGGTGCGCAGGTTCGTGGTCCGATCCCGCTGCCGACCCGCAAAGAGCGTTTCACCGTTCTGATCTCCCCGCACGTCAACAAAGACGCGCGTGATCAGTACGAGATCCGTACTCACAAGCGTCTGGTTGACATCGTTGAGCCAACTGAAAAAACCGTTGATGCTCTGATGCGTCTGGACCTGGCTGCCGGTGTAGACGTGCAGATCAGCCTGGGTTAATCAGGTCATCGAGCGATTGAGAGGTTGATACAATGATTGGTTTAGTCGGTAAAAAAGTGGGTATGACCCGCATCTTCACTGAAGATGGCGTATCTATCCCAGTAACCGTTATCGAAGTTGAAGCAAACCGCGTTACTCAGGTTAAAGATCTGGCTAACGATGGCTATCGCGCTGTTCAGGTTACCACCGGTGCTAAAAAAGCTAACCGCGTAACTAAGCCGGAAGCTGGCCACTTTGCTAAAGCTGGCGTAGAAGCTGGCCGCGGCCTGTGGGAGTTCCGTCTGGCAGATGGTGAAGAATACACCGTTGGTCAGAACATTAGCGTTGAACTGTTTGCTGACGTTAAAAAAGTTGACGTAACCGGTACCTCTAAAGGTAAAGGTTTCGCTGGTACCGTTAAGCGCTGGAACTTCCGTACCCAGGACGCTACTCACGGTAACTCCTTGTCTCACCGCGTTCCGGGTTCTATCGGTCAGAACCAGACTCCGGGCAAAGTGTTCAAAGGCAAGAAAATGGCAGGTCAGCTGGGCAACGAACGTGTAACCGTTCAGAGCCTGGACGTAGTACGTGTTGACGCTGAGCGCAACCTGCTGCTGGTTAAAGGTGGTGTTCCGGGTGCGACCGGTTGCGACCTGATCGTTAAACCAGCTGTGAAGGCGTAAGGGGATAGCAATGGAATTAGTATTGAAAGACGCGCAGAGCGCGCTGACTGTTTCCGAAACTACCTTCGGTCGTGATTTCAACGAAGCGCTGGTTCACCAGGTTGTTGTTGCTTATGCAGCTGGTGCTCGTCAGGGTACTCGTGCTCAGAAGACTCGTGCTGAAGTAACTGGTTCAGGCAAAAAGCCGTGGCGCCAGAAAGGTACCGGCCGTGCGCGTTCAGGTTCTATCAAGAGCCCGATCTGGCGTTCAGGTGGCGTGACCTTCGCTGCTCGCCCGCAGGACCACAGTCAAAAAGTTAACAAAAAGATGTACCGCGGCGCGCTGAAAAGCATTCTGTCCGAACTGGTACGTCAGGATCGTCTGATCGTTGTCGAATCATTCTCTGTAGAAGCGCCTAAAACTAAGCTGCTGGCACAGAAACTGAAAGACATGGCTCTGGAAGATGTGCTGATCATCACCGGTGAGCTGGACGAGAACCTGTTCCTGGCTGCGCGCAACCTGCACAAGGTTGACGTACGCGATGCAACTGGTATCGACCCGGTTAGCCTGATCGCCTTCGACAAAGTCGTAATGACTGCTGATGCTGTTAAGCAAGTTGAGGAGATGCTGGCATGATTCGTGAAGAACGTCTGCTGAAAGTGCTGCGCGCACCGCACGTTTCTGAAAAAGCGTCTACTGCGATGGAAAAAACTAACACCATCGTTCTCAAAGTTGCTAAAGACGCGACCAAAGCAGAAATCAAAGCTGCTGTGCAGAAACTGTTTGAAGTCGAAGTCGAAGTCGTTAACACCCTGGTAGTTAAAGGGAAAGTTAAACGTCACGGACAGCGTATCGGTCGTCGTAGCGACTGGAAAAAAGCTTACGTCACCCTGAAGGAAGGCCAGAATCTGGACTTCGTCGGCGGCGCTGAGTAAGTCGGAGGAGTAATACAATGGCAGTTGTTAAATGTAAACCGACATCTCCGGGTCGTCGCCACGTTGTTAAAGTGGTCAACCCAGAGCTGCACAAGGGCAAACCTTTTGCTCCGCTGGTTGAAAAAAACAGCAAATCCGGTGGTCGTAACAACAATGGCCGTATCACCACTCGTCACATCGGTGGTGGTCACAAGCAGGCTTATCGTATTGTTGACTTCAAACGCAACAAAGACGGTATCCCGGCAGTTGTTGAACGTCTTGAGTACGATCCGAACCGCTCCGCGAACATCGCGCTGGTTCTGTACAAAGACGGTGAACGCCGTTACATCCTGGCCCCTAAAGGCCTGAAAGCTGGCGACCAGATTCAGTCTGGCGTTGATGCTGCAATCAAAGCAGGTAACACCCTGCCGATGCGCAATATCCCGGTTGGTTCTACCGTTCATAACGTAGAAATGAAACCAGGTAAAGGCGGTCAGCTGGCACGTTCCGCTGGTACTTACGTTCAGATCGTTGCTCGTGATGGTGCTTATGTCACCCTGCGTCTGCGTTCTGGTGAAATGCGTAAAGTCGAAGCAGACTGCCGTGCAACTCTGGGCGAAGTTGGCAATGCTGAGCATATGCTGCGCGTTCTGGGTAAAGCAGGTGCTGCACGCTGGCGTGGTGTTCGTCCTACCGTTCGCGGTACTGCGATGAACCCAGTCGACCACCCACATGGTGGTGGTGAAGGTCGTAACTTTGGTAAGCACCCGGTAACTCCGTGGGGCGTTCAGACCAAAGGTAAGAAGACCCGCAGCAACAAGCGTACTGATAAATTCATCGTACGTCGCCGTAGCAAATAATTTTAGAGGATAAGCCATGCCACGTTCTCTCAAGAAAGGTCCTTTTATTGACCTGCACTTGCTGAAGAAGGTAGAGAAAGCGGTGGAAAGCGGAGACAAGAAGCCCCTGCGCACTTGGTCCCGTCGTTCAACGATCTTTCCTAACATGATCGGTTTGACCATCGCTGTCCATAATGGTCGTCAGCACGTTCCGGTATTTGTTTCCGACGAAATGGTCGGTCACAAACTGGGTGAATTCGCACCGACTCGTACTTATCGCGGCCACGCTGCTGATAAAAAAGCGAAGAAGAAATAAGGTAGGAGGAAGAGATGGAAACTTTAGCTCAACATCGCCATGCTCGTTCTTCTGCTCAGAAGGTTCGCCTTGTTGCAGACCTGATTCGCGGTAAGAAAGTGTCGCAGGCCCTTGATATTCTGACCTACACCAATAAGAAAGCGGCTGTACTGGTTAAGAAAGTCCTGGAATCTGCCATTGCTAACGCTGAACACAACGATGGCGCTGACATTGACGATCTGAAAGTTACGAAAATTTTCGTAGACGAAGGCCCGAGCATGAAGCGCATTATGCCGCGTGCAAAAGGTCGTGCAGATCGCATCCTGAAGCGCACCAGCCACATTACTGTGGTTGTGTCCGATCGCTGAGACTCTGGAGACTAGCAATGGGTCAGAAAGTACATCCTAATGGTATTCGCCTGGGTATTGTAAAACCATGGAACTCAACCTGGTTTGCGAACACCAAAGAATTCGCTGACAACCTGGACAGCGATTTTAAAGTACGTCAGTACCTGACTAAGGAACTGGCTAAAGCGTCTGTATCTCGTATCGTTATCGAGCGTCCGGCTAAGAGCATCCGTGTGACCATTCACACCGCTCGCCCGGGTATCGTTATCGGTAAGAAAGGCGAAGACGTAGAAAAACTGCGCAAAGTCGTAGCGGATATTGCTGGCGTTCCTGCTCAGATCAATATCGCCGAAGTGCGTAAGCCTGAACTGGACGCAAAATTGGTTGCTGACAGCATCACTTCTCAGCTGGAACGTCGCGTTATGTTCCGTCGTGCTATGAAGCGTGCTGTACAGAACGCAATGCGTCTGGGCGCTAAAGGTATCAAAGTTGAAGTTAGCGGCCGTCTGGGCGGCGCGGAAATCGCACGTACCGAATGGTACCGCGAAGGTCGCGTACCGCTGCACACTCTGCGTGCTGACATCGACTACAACACCTCTGAAGCGCACACCACTTACGGTGTAATCGGCGTTAAAGTGTGGATCTTCAAAGGCGAGATCCTGGGTGGTATGGCTGCTGTTGAACAACCGGAAAAACCGGCTGCGCAACCTAAAAAGCAGCAGCGTAAAGGCCGTAAATAAGGAGCGTCGCTGATGTTACAACCAAAGCGTACAAAATTCCGTAAAATGCACAAAGGCCGTAACCGCGGTCTGGCTGCTGGCGCGGATGTTAGCTTCGGCAGCTTCGGTCTGAAAGCTGTTGGCCGTGGTCGTCTGACTGCCCGTCAGATCGAAGCAGCACGTCGTGCTATGACCCGTGCAGTTAAGCGTCAAGGTAAGATCTGGATCCGTGTATTCCCGGACAAACCGATCACTGAAAAGCCGCTGGCAGTGCGTATGGGTAAAGGTAAAGGTAACGTAGAGTATTGGGTTGCCTTGATTCAGCCGGGTAAAGTCCTGTATGAAATGGACGGCGTACCGGAAGAGCTGGCCCGTGAAGCATTCAAGCTGGCAGCAGCGAAACTGCCGATTAAAACCACCTTTGTAACTAAGACGGTGATGTAATGAAAGCAAAAGAGCTGCGTGAGAAGAGTGTTGAAGAGCTGAACACCGAGCTGCTGAATCTGCTGCGTGAGCAGTTCAACCTGCGTATGCAGGCTGCAAGTGGCCAGCTGCAACAGTCTCACCTGTTGAAGCAAGTGCGTCGTGATGTCGCACGCGTTAAGACTTTACTGACTGAGAAGGCGGGTGCGTAATGACCGATAAAATCCGTACTCTGCAAGGTCGCGTTGTTAGCGATAAAATGGAGAAATCCATTGTTGTTGCTATCGAACGTTTTGTGAAACACCCGATCTACGGTAAATTCATTAAGCGTACGACCAAACTGCACGTACATGACGAGAACAACGAATGCGGTACTGGTGACGTGGTTGAAATCCGCGAATGCCGTCCGCTGTCCAAGACCAAGTCCTGGACGCTGGTTCGCGTTGTAGAGAAAGCCGTTCTGTAATACAGTAGGCATTCTCAACGAATAAACGGCTCAGCGATGAGCCGTTTATTTTTTCTACCCATATCGTTGAAGCGGTGTTATAATGCCGCGCCCCCGATATGGGGCTTTTTTAACGACCTGATTTTCGGGTCTCAGTAGTAGTTGACATTAGCGGAGCACTAAAATGATCCAAGAACAGACTATGCTGAACGTCGCCGACAACTCCGGTGCACGTCGCGTAATGTGTATCAAGGTTCTGGGTGGCTCGCACCGTCGCTACGCAGGCGTCGGCGATATCATCAAGATCACCATCAAGGAAGCAATTCCGCGTGGTAAGGTCAAAAAAGGTGATGTGCTGAAGGCGGTAGTGGTGCGCACCAAGAAGGGTGTTCGTCGCCCGGACGGTTCTGTCATTCGCTTCGATGGAAATGCATGCGTTATTTTAAACAATAACAGCGAGCAACCTATCGGTACGCGTATTTTTGGGCCGGTAACTCGTGAACTTCGTAACGAGAAGTTCATGAAAATTATCTCTCTGGCACCAGAAGTACTCTAAGGAGCGAATCATGGCAGCGAAGATCCGTCGTGATGACGAAGTTATCGTGTTAACCGGTAAAGATAAAGGTAAACGCGGTAAAGTTAAGAATGTCCTGTCTTCCGGCAAGGTCATTGTTGAAGGTATCAACCTGGTTAAGAAACATCAGAAGCCGGTTCCGGCCCTGAACCAACCAGGCGGCATCGTAGAGAAAGAAGCAGCTATTCAGATCTCTAACCTTGCTATCTTCAACGCGGCAACCGGCAAGGCTGACCGTGTAGGCTTTAGATTCGAAGACGGCAAAAAAGTCCGTTTCTTTAAATCTAACAGCGAAACTATCAAGTAATTTGGAGTAGTACGATGGCGAAACTGCATGATTACTACAAAGACGAAGTAGTCGCTAAACTCATGACTGAGTTTAACTACAATTCTGTCATGCAAGTCCCTCGGGTCGAGAAGATCACCCTGAACATGGGTGTTGGTGAAGCGATCGCTGACAAGAAACTGCTGGATAACGCAGCAGCTGACCTGACAGCAATCTCCGGTCAAAAACCGCTGATCACCAAAGCACGCAAATCTGTTGCAGGCTTCAAAATCCGTCAGGGCTATCCGATCGGCTGTAAAGTAACTCTGCGTGGCGAACGCATGTGGGAGTTCTTTGAGCGCCTGATCACTATTGCTGTTCCACGTATCCGTGACTTCCGTGGCTTGTCCGCTAAGTCTTTCGACGGTCGTGGTAACTACAGCATGGGTGTCCGTGAGCAGATCATCTTCCCAGAAATCGACTACGATAAAGTCGACCGCGTGCGTGGTTTGGATATTACCATTACCACTACTGCGAAATCTGACGAAGAAGGCCGTGCTCTGCTGGCTGCCTTTGACTTCCCGTTCCGCAAGTAAGGTAGGGTTACTGAATGGCTAAGCAATCAATGAAAGCACGCGAAGTAAAGCGCGTAGCTTTAGCTGATAAGTACTTCGCAAAACGCGCTGAACTGAAAGCTATTATCTCTGATGTGAACGCGACCGACGAAGATCGTTGGAACGCAGTTCTCAAGCTGCAGTCTCTGCCGCGTGATTCCAGCCCGTCCCGTCAGCGTAACCGCTGCCGTCAAACAGGTCGTCCGCATGGCTATGTGGGCAAGTTCGGGTTGAGCCGTATCAAACTGCGTGAAGCCGCCATGCGCGGTGAAGTACCAGGCTTGAAAAAGGCTAGCTGGTAATTACCAATTGAATCACGGGAGTAAAGACAGATGAGCATGCAAGATCCGATCGCGGATATGCTGACCCGTATCCGTAACGGTCAGGCCGCGAATAAAGCTGCGGTCACCATGCCTTCCTCCAAGCTGAAAGTGGCAATTGCCAACGTGCTGAAGGAAGAAGGTTTTATTGAAGATTTTAAAGTTGAAGGCGACACCAAGCCGGAACTGGAACTTACTCTCAAGTATTTCCAGGGTAAAGCTGTTGTAGAAAGCATTCAGCGTGTCAGTCGCCCAGGTCTGCGCATTTATAAGCGTAAAGACGAGCTGCCGAAAGTTATGGCTGGCATGGGTATCGCAGTTGTTTCTACCTCTAAAGGTGTTATGACTGATCGTGCAGCGCGCCAGGCTGGTCTTGGTGGCGAAATTATCTGCTACGTAGCCTAATCGGAGGAAAAAATGTCTCGTGTTGCTAAAGCACCGGTCGTTATTCCTGCCGGCGTTGATGTAAAAATCAACGGTCAGGTTATTACGATCAAAGGTAAAAACGGCGAGCTGACTCGTACTCTCAACGATGCTGTTGCAGTAAATCATGCAGATAATGCACTGACCTTCGGTCCGCGTGATGGTTACGCAGATGGATGGGCTCAGGCTGGTACCGCGCGTGCCCTGCTGAACTCAATGGTTGTCGGTGTTACCGAAGGCTTCACTAAGAAGCTTCAGCTGGTTGGTGTAGGTTATCGTGCAGCGGTTAAAGGGAATGTAGTAAACCTGGCTTTAGGTTTCTCTCACCCAGTTGACCATCAGCTGCCTGCGGGAATCACTGCAGAATGTCCGACTCAGACTGAGATCGTGCTGAAAGGCGCTGATAAACAGCTGATCGGTCAGGTTGCAGCAGATCTGCGCGCCTACCGTCGTCCTGAGCCTTATAAAGGCAAGGGTGTTCGTTACGCCGACGAAGTCGTGCGTACCAAAGAGGCTAAGAAGAAGTAAGGTAACACTATGGATAAGAAATCTGCTCGTATCCGTCGTGCGACCCGCGCACGCCGCAAGCTCCAGGAGCTGGGTGCAACTCGCCTGGTGGTACATCGTACCCCGCGTCATATTTACGCACAGGTAATTGCACCGAACGGTTCTGAAGTTCTGGTAGCTGCTTCTACTGTAGAAAAAGCTATCGCTGAACAATTGAAGTACACCGGTAACAAAGACGCTGCTGCAGCTGTAGGTAAAGCTGTTGCTGAACGCGCTCTGGAAAAAGGCATCAAAGATGTATCCTTTGACCGTTCCGGGTTCCAATATCATGGTCGTGTCCAGGCACTGGCAGATGCTGCCCGTGAAGCTGGCCTTCAGTTCTAAGGTAGAGGTGTAAGATGGCTCACATCGAAAAACAAGCTGGCGAACTGCAGGAAAAGCTGATCGCGGTTAACCGCGTATCTAAAACCGTTAAAGGTGGTCGTATTTTCTCCTTCACAGCTCTGACTGTAGTTGGTGATGGTAACGGTCGCGTTGGTTTTGGTTACGGTAAAGCGCGTGAAGTTCCAGCAGCGATCCAGAAAGCGATGGAAAAAGCCCGTCGCAATATGATTAACGTCGCGCTGAACCACGGCACCCTGCAGCACCCGGTTAAGGGTACTCACACGGGTTCTCGTGTCTTCATGCAGCCGGCTTCCGAAGGTACCGGTATCATCGCCGGTGGTGCAATGCGCGCCGTTCTGGAAGTCGCTGGAGTTCGTAACGTTCTGGCTAAAGCGTATGGTTCCACTAACCCGATTAACGTGGTTCGTGCAACTATCGATGGTCTGGAAAATATGAAATCTCCGGAAATGGTCGCTGCCAAGCGTGGTAAATCCGTTGAAGAAATTCTGGGGAAATAAACCATGGCAAAGACTATTAAAATTACTCAAACCCGCAGTGCAATCGGTCGTCTGCCGAAACACAAGGCAACGCTGCTTGGCCTGGGTCTGCGTCGTATTGGTCACACCGTAGAGCGCGAGGATACTCCTGCTGTTCGTGGTATGGTCAACGCGGTTTCCTTCATGGTTAAAGTTGAGGAGTAAGAGATGCGTTTAAATACTCTGTCTCCGGCCGAAGGCTCTAAAAAAGCGGCTCGCCGCCTGGGTCGTGGTATCGGTTCTGGCCTCGGTAAAACCGGTGGTCGTGGTCACAAAGGTCAGAAGTCTCGTTCTGGCGGTGGCGTACGTCGCGGTTTCGAGGGTGGTCAGATGCCTCTGTACCGTCGTCTGCCGAAATTCGGCTTCACTTCACGTAAAGCAGCGATTACAGCCGAAGTTCGTCTGTCTGACCTGGCTAAAGTTGAAGGCGGTGTTGTAGACCTGAACACGCTGAAAGCAGCCAACATTATCGGTATCCAGATCGAGTTCGCGAAAGTGATCCTGGCTGGTGAAGTCACTACTCCGGTAACTGTTCGTGGCCTGCGTGTTACTAAAGGCGCTCGTGCTGCTATCGAAGCTGCTGGCGGTAAAATCGAGGAATAAGTAGCAGATGGCTAAACAACCGGGATTAGATTTTCAAAGTGCCAAAGGTGGCTTAGGCGAGCTGAAACGCAGACTGCTGTTTGTAATCGGCGCGCTGATTGTGTTCCGTATTGGCTCTTTCATTCCGATCCCTGGTATTGATGCCGCTGTACTTGCCAAACTGCTTGAGCAACAGCGAGGCACCATCATTGAAATGTTTAACATGTTCTCTGGTGGTGCACTCAGCCGTGCTTCTATCTTTGCTCTGGGGATCATGCCGTATATTTCGGCGTCGATCATTATCCAGCTGCTGACGGTGGTTCATCCAACGCTGGCAGAAATTAAGAAAGAAGGGGAGTCTGGTCGTCGTAAGATCAGCCAGTACACCCGTTACGGTACTCTGGTGCTGGCTATATTCCAGTCGATCGGTATTGCTACCGGTCTCCCGAATATGCCTGGTATGCAGGGCCTGGTGATGAACCCAGGCTTTGCATTCTATTTCACCGCTGTTGTAAGTCTGGTTACAGGGACGATGTTCCTGATGTGGTTGGGTGAACAGATTACTGAACGTGGTATCGGCAACGGTATCTCAATCATTATCTTCGCCGGTATTGTCGCGGGACTCCCGCCAGCCATTGCCCATACTATCGAGCAAGCGCGTCAAGGCGACCTGCACTTCCTCGTGTTGCTGTTGGTTGCAGTATTAGTATTCGCAGTGACGTTCTTTGTTGTATTTGTTGAGCGTGGTCAACGCCGCATTGTGGTAAACTACGCGAAACGTCAGCAAGGTCGTCGTGTCTATGCTGCACAGAGCACACATTTACCGCTGAAAGTGAATATGGCGGGGGTAATCCCGGCAATCTTCGCTTCCAGTATTATTCTGTTCCCGGCGACCATCGCGTCATGGTTCGGGGGCGGGACTGGTTGGAACTGGCTGACAACAATTTCGCTGTATTTGCAGCCTGGGCAACCGCTTTATGTGTTACTCTATGCGTCTGCAATCATCTTCTTCTGTTTCTTCTATACGGCGTTGGTTTTCAACCCGCGTGAAACAGCAGATAACCTGAAGAAGTCCGGTGCATTTGTACCAGGAATTCGTCCGGGAGAGCAAACGGCGAAGTATATCGATAAAGTAATGACCCGCCTGACTCTGGTTGGTGCGCTCTACATTACCTTTATCTGCCTGATCCCGGAGTTCATGCGTGATGCAATGAAAGTACCGTTCTACTTCGGTGGGACCTCACTGCTTATCGTTGTTGTCGTGATTATGGACTTTATGGCTCAAGTGCAAACTCTGATGATGTCAAGTCAGTACGAGTCTGCATTGAAGAAGGCGAATCTGAAAGGCTACGGCCGTTAACAGTCGCCCGAGAAGTTACGGAGAGTAAAAATGAAAGTTCGTGCTTCCGTCAAGAAATTATGCCGTAACTGCAAAATCGTTAAGCGTGATGGTGTCATCCGTGTGATTTGCAGTGCCGAGCCGAAGCATAAACAGCGCCAAGGCTGATTTATTCGCATATTTTTCTTGCAAAGTTGGGTTGAGCTGGCTAGATTAGCCAGCCAATCTTTTGTATGTCTGTGCGTTTCCATTTGAGTATCCTGAAAACGGGCTTTTCAGCATGGTGCGTACATATTAAATAGTAGGAGTGCATAGTGGCCCGTATAGCAGGCATTAACATTCCTGATCAGAAACATGCTGTGATCGCATTAACTTCGATCTACGGCGTCGGCAAGACCCGTTCTAAAGCCATTCTGGCTGCCGCGGGTATCGCTGAAGATGTTAAGATCAGTGAGCTGTCTGAAGAACAAATCGACACGCTGCGTGACGAAGTTGCCAAATTTGTCGTTGAAGGTGATCTGCGCCGTGAAGTTAGCATGAGCATCAAGCGCCTTATGGATCTTGGTTGCTATCGCGGTTTGCGTCATCGTCGTGGTCTCCCGGTTCGCGGTCAGCGTACCAAGACCAACGCACGTACCCGTAAGGGTCCGCGCAAACCGATCAAGAAATAATCGGGGTGATTGAATAATGGCAAAGGCACCAATTCGTGCACGTAAACGTGTAAGAAAACAAGTCTCTGACGGCGTGGCTCATATCCATGCTTCTTTTAACAACACCATCGTTACCATTACTGATCGTCAGGGTAACGCACTGGGTTGGGCAACAGCCGGTGGTTCCGGTTTCCGTGGTTCTCGCAAATCCACTCCGTTTGCAGCTCAGGTTGCAGCAGAGCGTTGCGCTGAAGCCGTAAAAGAATACGGTATCAAGAATCTGGAAGTTATGGTCAAAGGACCGGGTCCAGGTCGCGAATCTACTGTTCGTGCTCTGAACGCCGCTGGTTTCCGCATCACTAATATTACTGATGTGACTCCGATCCCTCATAACGGTTGTCGTCCGCCGAAAAAACGTCGCGTATAACGCTGTCGTTTCTAGGATTGTTGGAGAAAGAAAATGGCAAGATATTTGGGTCCTAAGCTCAAGCTGAGCCGTCGTGAGGGCACTGACTTATTCCTTAAGTCTGGCGTTCGCGCGATCGATACCAAGTGTAAAATTGAACAAGCTCCTGGCCAGCACGGTGCGCGTAAACCGCGTCTGTCTGACTATGGTGTGCAGTTGCGTGAAAAGCAAAAAGTTCGCCGTATCTACGGTGTGCTGGAGCGTCAGTTCCGTAACTACTACAAAGAAGCAGCGCGTCTGAAAGGCAACACCGGTGAAAACCTGTTGGGTCTGCTGGAAGGTCGTCTGGACAACGTTGTATACCGTATGGGCTTCGGTGCCACTCGTGCAGAAGCACGTCAGCTGGTCAGCCATAAAGCAATTATGGTAAACGGTCGTGTTGTTAACATCGCTTCTTATCAGGTTAGTCCGAATGACGTTGTTAGCATTCGTGAGAAAGCGAAGAAGCAGTCTCGCGTGAAAGCCGCTCTGGAGCTGGCTGAGCAGCGTGAAAAGCCAACCTGGCTGGAAGTTGATGCTGGCAAGATGGAAGGTACGTTCAAGCGTAAGCCGGAGCGTTCTGATCTGTCTGCGGACATTAACGAACACCTGATCGTCGAGCTTTACTCCAAGTAAAGCTTAGTACCAAAGAGAGGACACAATGCAGGGTTCTGTGACAGAGTTTCTAAAACCGCGCCTGGTAGATATCGAGCAAGTGAGTTCGACGCACGCCAAGGTGACCCTTGAGCCTTTAGAGCGTGGCTTTGGCCATACTTTGGGTAACGCACTGCGCCGTATTCTGCTCTCATCGATGCCGGGTTGCGCGGTGACCGAGGTTGAGATTGATGGTGTACTACATGAGTACAGCACCAAAGAAGGCGTTCAGGAAGATATCCTGGAAATCCTGCTCAACCTGAAAGGGCTGGCGGTGAGAGTTCAGGGTAAAGATGACGTTATTCTTACCTTGAATAAATCTGGCATTGGCCCTGTGACTGCAGCCGACATTACCCATGATGGGGATGTCGAAATCGTCAAGCCACAGCACGTGATCTGCCACCTGACCGATGAGAATGCATCTATTAGCATGCGTATCAAAGTTCAGCGCGGTCGTGGTTATGTGCCGGCTTCTACCCGAATTCATTCGGAAGAAGATGAGCGCCCAATCGGCCGTCTGCTGGTCGACGCATGCTACAGCCCTGTAGAGCGTATTGCCTACAATGTTGAAGCAGCGCGTGTAGAACAGCGTACCGACCTGGACAAGCTGGTCATCGAAATGGAAACCAACGGCACAATCGATCCTGAAGAGGCGATTCGTCGTGCGGCGACCATTCTGGCTGAACAACTGGAAGCTTTCGTTGATTTACGTGATGTACGTCAGCCGGAAGTTAAAGAAGAGAAACCAGAATTCGATCCGATCCTGCTGCGCCCTGTTGACGATCTGGAATTGACTGTCCGCTCTGCTAACTGCCTCAAAGCAGAAGCTATCCACTATATCGGTGATCTGGTACAGCGTACTGAGGTTGAGCTTCTTAAGACGCCTAACCTTGGTAAAAAATCTCTTACCGAGATTAAAGACGTGCTGGCTTCCCGTGGACTGTCTCTGGGCATGCGCCTGGAAAACTGGCCACCGGCAAGCATCGCTGACGAGTAACCGGATCACAGGTTAAGGTTTTACTGAGAAGGATAAGGTCATGCGCCATCGTAAGAGTGGTCGTCAACTGAACCGCAACAGCAGCCATCGCCAGGCTATGTTCCGCAATATGGCAGGTTCACTGGTTCGTCATGAAATCATCAAGACGACTCTGCCGAAAGCGAAAGAGCTGCGTCGCGTAGTTGAGCCGCTGATTACTCTTGCCAAGACTGATAGCGTAGCTAATCGTCGTCTGGCATTCGCCCGCACTCGTGATAACGAGATCGTGGCAAAACTGTTTAACGAACTGGGCCCGCGTTTCGCGAGCCGCGCCGGTGGTTACACTCGCATTCTGAAGTGTGGCTTCCGTGCAGGCGACAACGCGCCGATGGCATACATCGAGCTGGTTGATCGTTCAGAGAAAACAGAAGCTGCTGCAGAGTAATCTGTAGTAACGTAAAAAAACCCGCCTCGGCGGGTTTTTTTATATCCGTCATATCCCCACTTATCTACAATATCTGTACTCTTTTTGTTCATCCCCTGGAGTGTTGTATGTGGTTACTGGACCAGTGGGCAGAGCGCCATATTATTGATGCACAAGCTAAAGGCGAGTTTGATGATTTACCGGGAACGGGCGAACCGCTGACTCTTGACGATGACTCCCATGTCCCGCCTGAACTGCGAGCCGGATACCGTTTATTAAAAAATGCAGGTTGCCTCCCTCCTGAGCTCGAGCAACGCAGAGAAGCAATACAGCTGCTTGAAATACTCGCGGGGATCCGCAAAGATGATCCAAGTTATCCGGAGGTGAGCCGAAGACTGTCGCTGCTGGAACTTAAACTTCGGCAGGCTGGACTCAGCATCGAGTTTTTGCGCGGTGACTACGCAGATAAGCTGCTAAAAAAGATCAACGATGAATAGCGGAGAGAGCATGTACCGAATTGGTGAAATAGCGAAACTGGCTGACGTGACGCCAGATACTATCCGCTACTATGAAAAGCAGCAGATGATGGAGCATGAAGTGCGTACTGAAGGCGGATTTCGCCTCTATACAGAAAGCGATCTTCAGCGCCTGAAGTTTATTCGTTATGCCCGCCAGCTTGGTTTCACTCTGGAATCGATCCGTGAGCTTCTTTCGATCCGTGTTGATCCCGAACACCATACCTGTCAGGAATCAAAAGGGATCGTCCAGGAAAGACTGCAAGAAGTCGAAGCACGTATTGCCGAACTTCAGACGATGCAGCGGTCTCTGCAGCGATTGAATGATGCATGCTGCGGCAAGGCACATAGCAGCGTGTACTGCTCTATTCTTGAAGCTCTTGAGCAAGGCGCCAGTGGAACAATATCAGGCTGTTGATTTCTTGAACTGCCGGGTCTACACTCGCGGCGTAAATTACTACAAACTGGAGATATTATGAGTCGTTATCAGCACACCAAAGGGCAGATAAAAGACAACGCCATTGAGGCGCTTCTGCATGACCCACTGTTCAGACAGCGCGTTGAGAAGAATAAAAAAGGTAAAGGTAGTTATCTGCGTAAAGGTAAACATGGCAATCGGGGTAACTGGGAGGCCAGTGGCAAGAAAGTGAATCACTTTTTTACCACTGGCCTTCTGGTTTCAGTGAGTGCTTAAGAACGGTTATTTTGTTCTTTCAGCAGGTCACGAATTTCACTCAGCAATACTTCTTCTTTCGAGGGAGCTGGCGGTGCAGCCGGCTCTTCCGCTTTTTTACGATTCAGTTTGTTGATCAGTTTGATTGCCATAAAGATAGCAAACGCCACAATAATGAAATCAAATACGTTCTGAATAAATACACCGTAATGCATAACGACAGCCGGGATGTCTCCCTGCGCATCGCGTAATGTCAAAGCAAACTGTTTAAAATCGATCCCACCAATTAACAACCCCAGTGGCGGCATGATGATATCGGCAACCAGCGATGAAACAATCTTACCGAATGCCGCACCAATAATGACACCCACTGCCAAATCGACAACATTCCCGCGCATCGCGAATTCGCGAAACTCTTTAATAATGCTCATTTTATTCTCCCTATGCAGCTGACGTTTATAAGTTTAACAAATGTTTAGGCAATTTCCATTTATGTATTGCCGAAAGGAAAATTTATTAGACCATGAAATATAAAGGGAAATAAAAAGGGCGCTGTATTCGCGCCCAAATTATTACAGGAAGAAAGGACTTGGCTGGAATAGTCGCTCGACGTCAGTAATAAACTTTTTGTCTGTCAGGAACATGATAACGTGATCACCCTGCTCAATACGCAGGTTGTCATTGGCTATCATCACGTCGTTACCTCGCACTACCGCACCAATAATGGTACCGGGTGGAAGTTTAATTTCATCAATTGAGCGTCCCACAACCCGAGATGTTGTTTCATCCCCGTGTGCGACGGCTTCAATGGCTTCCGCGACGCCACGGCGTAGTGAAGAAACGCCGACAATGTCAGCTTTACGTACGTGACTGAGCAGCGCGGAGATGGTCGCCTGCTGCGGTGAAATAGCAATATCGATCACGCTACCTTGCACCAGATCGACGTATGCTCTGCGTTGGATTAACACCATCACTTTCTTGGCACCCATCCGTTTGGCAAGCATCGCCGACATGATATTCGCTTCATCATCGTTGGTCACTGCGATAAACAGATCAACTTGATCAATATGTTCTTCAGCCAGCAGCTCTTGATCCGAGGCATCACCGAAAAAGACGATCGTATTTTGCAATTTCTCCGCAAGCTCGGATGCCCGTTGCTGATTGCGCTCGATCAGTTTGACGCTGTAATCTTTTTCCAGACGTCGGGCCAGACCAGCACCGATATTACCGCCACCCACTAACATAATGCGTTTGTAGGGTTTTTCCAGACGCTGCAGTTCACTCATTACGGCGCGAATATGCTGTGATGCCGCAATAAAGAAGACTTCATCACCCGCTTCAACGATCGTAGAACCTTGTGGACGGATTGGTCGGTCATGACGGAAAATCGCCGCAACGCGGGTATCGATGTGCGGCATATGTTCACGCATTGTTGACAGCGCATTACCGATAAGCGGCCCGCCGTAATAGGCTTTTACTACTGCCAGACTGACTTTACCTTCGGCAAAATTGACTACCTGCAATGCACCCGGATATTCAATCAGTCGATAAATGCTATCGATAACCAGTTGCTCCGGCGCAATCAGGTGATCGATAGGTACCGCATCGGATTGGAATAGCTTGTCCGCATCACGAACGTAATCCGGTGAGCGAATACGGGCGATACGATTAGGCGTATTAAACAGTGAATAAGCGACCTGGCAGGCAACCATATTTGTTTCATCTGAGCTGGTTACGGCAACCAGCATATCGGCATCGTCGGCCCCAGCTTCACGCAGTACGCGAGGATGTGAACCGTGCCCTTGCACGACGCGGAGATCAAACTTGTCCTGCAGGCTGCGCAGGCGTTCACCATTGGTATCGACTACCGTGATATCGTTGTTTTCTCCGACCAGGTTTTCAGCCAGCGTACCGCCAACTTGCCCTGCGCCCAGAATGATAATTTTCATCAGTCGCGACCCGTTATCTCATCACTTTTTGATTAGCTTAGCGTAAAAGAAGCCATCGCCATCTTCCGCACCTGGTAAATTCTGACGTCCGGGGTTTTCCGGCGTACCGGTTTCGCTTAATACCGCATCCGGCGTGCGTGCCAGGAAGGCAGCAATTTGCAGCTGGTTTTCTTCTGGCAGGATAGAGCACGTTGCATAAACCAGCGTGCCGCCAGGTTTAAGATGTAACCAGGTTGCATTCAGGATCTCGGCCTGCAATTGGACAAGTTCGGCAATATCCCGGTCGCGGCGCAGCCATTTGATATCCGGATGGCGACGAATCACCCCGGTGGCAGAACACGGAGCATCCAGCAAAATACGGTCAAACTGTTGTTCGCCACACCATTGTTGTGGATATCGACCATCACCCTGTTTTACGGTTGCCTTCATGCCGAGGCGTTTCAGATTGTCGTAAACGCGCGATAAGCGTTTCTCATCGACATCGACGGCCATCACGTTAGCTTGCGGAGCAACTTCCAGAATGTGCGTCGTTTTACCGCCCGGCGCGCAGCACAGGTCAAGGATCTGTTCGCCGTCCTCCGGCAACAGATAGGTTACGCATCCTTGAGCTGAAGCATCCTGGACGGTCACCCAGCCTTCGTCAAAACCAGGCAGGGCGTGCACAGGAGCCGGTGTTTCCAGACGCACGGCATCCGGATAATCCGGATGCGGGAAGCCGGTTAGCCCCGCTTCGCTAAGCAGGTCCAGCCAGGCATCGCGGGTATGGTGGTTACGATTGACACGCAGCCACATCGGTGGTCTTTGGTTATTGGCTTCAAGAATGGCTTCCCACTGCTGCGGATAAGCGGCCTTAATACGTTTCACCAGCCAGGAAGGGTGTAAGAAACGTAAATCGCTTTGCGCGAACTCGGCCAGCAGTTCATCCTGACGACGCTGAAACTGGCGCAACACGCCGTTGATCAACCCTTTAAGCTGCGGACGCTTTATGAAAACCGCACCTTCGACAGTCTCAGCCAGCGCAGCGTGCGGTGGAATACGGGTATGCAGTAGCTGGTAGAAGCCCACCATGATCAGATAGTGAACGGTGCGCTGTTTGCCCGTCATTGGACGTTCCATCAGTTGCTGGATCATCCACTCCAGTTGGGAGAGCGTGCGTAATACGCCGAAGCAAAGTTCCTGCAACAGCGCCTTATCTTTGTCGGCTACTTTTTGCTGCATGGCGGGCAGTACGTTACTCAACGATTGGCCCTTTTCGACAACCTGTTCGACAGCCTGGGCCGCCATACTGCGTAAATTAAGATGTTTTTTCATAAGCGCAAAAATAAAAATGCCCGGAGGCTCCGGGCTTTAAAAGAGATGAACCGTCAGATCAGACGATTCCCGGGCACAAACCACTCCCGACGCGAATTGAGCAGATCCTGTGCGCTCATCGCTTTCTTACCGGCAGGCTGTAAAGCGATGAGATTCAGGATGCCGTCGCCTGTTGCGACCTGGATGCCCTGCTTTGTCGCCTCGAGGATGGTGCCTGGTGCAGACTGTGTGTTCACAGCAATAACAGAAGCTTTCCAGACTTTCACTGGCTGACCTTCGATTTCAAGCCAGCTCATTGGCCACGGGTTAAAGGCGCGGATACAGCGTTCCAACTGAGTGGCCGAAAGCGACCAGTCGATACGTGCCTCTTCTTTGCTGAGTTTTTCTGCATGCGTAACCAGAGATTCATCCTGAACAACTGGTTTTATGGTGCCAGCAGCCAGCTGTTTTAGCGTTTCAATCAGCCCCTGCGGCCCCAAATCTGCCAGCTTATCGTATAACGAACCGCTGGTATCTTCCGCCGTAATCGGGCAAGACAGCTTAAGCAGCATATCTCCGGTGTCCAGACCGACATCCATCTGCATGATGGTTACACCTGTTTCGGTGTCGCCTGCCCACAATGAACGCTGGATCGGTGCGGCCCCACGCCAGCGTGGAAGCAGAGAACCATGAACGTTGATGCAACCCAGACGCGGCATGTCCAGTACGGCTTTTGGCAGAATCAGGCCATATGCCACCACCACCATTACATCAGCGTGCAGATCAGAAACCAGTTGTTGGTTTTCCTGGGGACGAAGAGATACAGGTTGGAAAACGGGTATCCCTTTTTCTTCCGCCAGCACTTTTACCGGGCTGGGCATCAGCTTTTTACCACGTCCCGCAGGGCGGTCCGGTTGGGTAAACACCCCAACGACGTTATGTCCAGAAGACAACAGCGCGTCGAGATGACGCGCTGCAAAGTCAGGTGTACCCGCAAAAATAATACGTAGTGAGTCTGACACGTTGATTCTTGTCCTTAAGCTCGGGCGTTCAGGCGGTCGAGTTTTTCAACTTTCTGACGAATACGTTGTTGCTTCAACGGAGACAGATAATCGATAAACAGTTTACCGACCAGGTGATCCATTTCATGTTGGATGCAGATAGCCAACAGGCCATCGGCCTCCAGTTCAAAAGGCTTACCGTCGCGATCGAGCGCACGAATTTTTACTTTTTCAGCGCGCGGTACTAATGCACGTTGTTCAGGAATAGACAGGCAGCCTTCTTCAATGCCCGTTTCACCGTCTTTTTCCAGCAGCTCTGGGTTAATGAGTACCAGACGCTCGTCACGGTTTTCAGAGACATCAATAACAATGATGCGCTGATGAATATCGACCTGTGTTGCGGCCAGACCGATACCTTCTTCGGCGTACATCGTTTCGAACATATCATCAACGATACGCTGAATTTCTGCATTCACTTCTTCAACCGGCTTTGCGACTTTGCGAAGACGCTCGTCCGGAATATGTAACACTTGCAAAACTGACATAGTTATCCAGAGTTGTGTTCAGGAATTGGAAAGATTATTACCTCTATTCTAGACAAAACCCGCTCTGATTGACAGCATCAGTGACCAATCGCAAAGATTGCCAGGACTGCTTGTGGCAGGGGAACAGGGATGACCCATATTGAGATTTGGTTACGTTTAGCACAAGTGAATGAACTGTATGGTGATGAGATGGTGCGCACTGCTCGCTGGCTTATCGCTCAACCGAGTATTAACAATACGGTACTTCGGCATGCAGGGTTCACTCCTCGCCAGGTCGAACGTTTTCTGGCCTTTTCTGAACAGTCACTGGAAAAAACGCTGCGTTGGCTTGAGTTACCCCATCATCATCTGGTTTTTGCCGACAGCAAGTATTTTCCGCCGCAGCTGCGTGCTATTGAGGATTACCCTGGCGTACTTTTCATTGCTGGCCGCCCTGAGTGTCTTCACTCATTTCAAGTTGCTGTTGTCGGCAGTCGGCAGTACTCCTGGTATGGCGAACGATGGGCGCGGTTGTTCTGCGAAAAGCTTTCAGCATGTGGTGTGACGATCACTAGCGGACTGGCTAAAGGGATTGACGGTGTGGCGCATACTGCAGCGATAAACACACACGGGGCCAGTATTGCGGTACTGGGAAATGGTTTGGAAACTATATATCCACGGCGACATGTTCGTCTTGCCGAAAGTTTGATAGAGGCCGGAGGTGCTCTGGTGTCCGAGTTTCCTTTGGATATGCTCCCTTTACCGCGTAATTTTCCCCGACGAAATCGCATTATTAGTGGTCTAAGTAAGGGAGTACTGGTTGTTGAAGCGGCACAGCGTAGTGGCTCATTAGTCACTGCACGCTGTGCGCTGGAACAAGGACGGGAGGTTTTTGCTTTGCCTGGACCGATAGGGAGTCCGGGAAGTGAAGGTCCCCATTGGCTCATTCAGCAGGGAGCCATGCTTGTGACGGCACCAGAGGAAATACTGGAAAGTTTGCAATATGGGCTGCAATGGCTGCCAGATGAGCCTGAAAAATCAATTTATTCGCCGGATCACGAAGAGGTGGCATTGCCATTTTCAGAGCTCCTGGCTAACGTAGGTGATGAGGTAACACCTGTTGACGTCGTCGCTGAACGTGCCGGCCAACCTGTGCCAGAGGTAGTGGCTCAACTGCTCGAACTGGAGTTAGCAGGATGGATCGCAGCTGTACCCGGCGGCTATGTCCGATTGAGGAGGGCAAGCCATGTTCGACGTACTAATGTATTTGTTTGAGACATATATCCATAACGAAGCTGAGCTGCGTGTGGATCAGGACAAACTGGAACGGGATCTTACCGACGCTGGTTTTGATCGTGAAGACATCTACAACGCGTTACTGTGGCTGGAAAAGCTTGCTGATTATCAGGACGGCCTTGCAGAACCTATGCAGCTTGCATCAGATCCCCTTTCTGTACGTATTTATACTGCAGAAGAGTGCGATCGGCTGGATGCGAGCTGTCGGGGGTTCCTGCTATTCCTGGAGCAGATTCAGGTGCTAAACCTCGAAACGCGAGAAATGGTGATAGAGCGCGTACTTGCGCTGGATACGGCTGAGTTTGATCTGGAAGACCTGAAGTGGGTGATCCTGATGGTTCTGTTCAACATTCCAGGCTGCGAAAATGCCTATCAGCAAATGGAAGAATTACTCTTTGAAGTGAATGAAGGTATGCTGCATTAATCAATCTTCATTCAGTATGAGTTGTTATGGCTAAATCAGCACTGTTTACGGTGCGTAAAAACGAGCCCTGCCCACAATGTGGGGCTGAACTGGTTATTCGTTCCGGGAAACACGGCCCGTTTCTTGGTTGCTCACACTATCCAGAATGCGATTATGTCCGTCCGCTGAAATCATCTGCGGACGGACATATAGTCAAAGTTCTGGAGGGTAAATTCTGCCCTGCATGTGGCGCTGAACTGGTGCTGAGGCAGGGACGATTCGGTATGTTTATTGGGTGCAGTGATTACCCTGCCTGCGATCACACTGAGCTTATCGATAAGCCTGATGAAACCGCAGTAGTGTGCCCCCAATGCCAGACGGGCCATTTGGTTCAGCGGCGTTCACGTTATGGCAAAACCTTCTACTCCTGCGATCGCTATCCGGAGTGTCAGTTTGTCATTAACTTCAAACCGTTAGCGGGAGAGTGTCCAGAGTGCCACTATCCGCTACTCATCGAAAAGAAAACCGCGCAGGGTGCGAAGCATTTCTGTGCCAGTAAACAATGTGGAAAGCCGATCCCGGCGGAATAAAAAGTGAATAAAAACCTGCCTACGGACCCCATCGCTGCCGCGATAGAGGTTCTGCAACAAGAAAATGTCATCGCTTATCCAACAGAAGCCGTTTTTGGTGTCGGTTGCAATCCTGACAGCGAAACGGCGGTAATGCGTCTGTTGGAACTCAAACAACGTCCAATTGATAAAGGTTTGATTTTGATTGCGGCAAGCTTTGATCAACTCAAACCGTATATTGATGACAGTATGCTCACCGATGCTCAACGTGAAGCTGTTTTCGCTCGCTGGCCTGGCCCTGTCACTTTCGTTTTCCCGGCTCCTGCGACAACGCCGCGTTGGCTAACCGGTCGTTTTGATTCGCTCGCCGTGCGCGTCACGGATCACCCGCTGGTGGTTGCATTGTGCCAGGCTTATGGCAAGCCATTAGTTTCTACCAGTGCCAATCTGAGTGGACTGGCACCCTGCAGAACGGTAGAGGAAGTACGAGCGCAGTTCGGGGAAGATTTTCCAGTGGTTGAAGGTAATACCGGCGGACGTTTGAATCCCTCGGAAATCAGAGATGCTTTGACGGGTGAACAGTTTCGACAGGGGTAATATGAAAGAAGCCTATGCTGTTTTTGGTAATCCGGTAGCACACAGCAAATCGCCTTTTATTCATCAGCAATTTGCAGAGCAGCTGAAGATTGATCACTCTTATGGTCGGGTGTTGGCGCCGATCAATAACTTTGTGAATACGCTCAATGCCTTTTTTGCTGATGGGGGGAAAGGGGCTAATGTTACCGTTCCTTTTAAAGAAGAGGCTTTTGCGCGTGCTGATGAACTAACAGAGCGGGCATCGCTGGCTGGGGCGGTCAATACTCTAAAACGGCTGGAGGATGGGCGTTTACTGGGTGATAACACCGATGGTATCGGCCTGCTTAGCGATCTTGAGCGTTTGTCTTTCATTCATCCCGGGTCTCGTATCCTGTTGATTGGGGCTGGTGGAGCGTCCCGTGGCGTGTTGCTGCCTCTCCTGTCTATGGATTGCGCGGTGACTATTGTTAATCGCACCGCCTCACGTGCTGAAGAATTGGCGCAGATCTTCTCCCATACCGGCAGCGTTCAGGCGGTAGGATTGGATGAGCTGGATAATTACACCTTCGATCTGATCATCAACGCAACGTCCAGTGGTATTAGCGGTGATGTTCCAGCCATTCCTGCATCGCTTATTCATTCTTCGGTTTATTGCTACGACATGTTCTATCAAAAGGGGAATACTCCGTTCCTTTCCTGGTGCGTATCGCATGGTGCAAAACATTGTGCTGATGGTTTGGGAATGCTGGTGGGGCAAGCGGCACATGCTGTTTTGCTCTGGCATGGTGTACTACCGAAGATTGAGCCTGTGATTAAAACACTGCAACAGGAACTTTCTGCATGAATCAGGCGATTCAATTCCCTGATAGGGAAGAGTGGGTGGCGGATATTAATTCCGTCGTCTTCCCGGCGATGGTTCATGGTATGCAGCTAAAATGTGCCATAAAAGGAGAGACGCTGGCGCATCGCTTTGGCGGCGACACGTCTGAACAGTGGCTTGAAACTTTTCGCGAATATCGCTGGGATCTGGAAGAAGAGGCTGAAGCATTGATCCAGGCCCAGCAGGAAGATTCTCAAGGTTGGGTCTGGTTATCCTGACCTAAATACTCATCTTTCCACTTCACGTAGTTGTCAGCAGAATACTGTAGGCCTGCTTTCTCTTCATCAGTTAGTGGGCGGATTTGTTTAACCGGGCTTCCCAGATACAGATATCCGCTTTCCAGGCGTTTGTTTTGTGGAACCAGGCTCCCAGCCCCAATCATAACGTCGTCTTCTACGACTACGCCATCCAGCAGAATCGATCCCATACCGACTAAAACGCGGTTGCCAATGATGCAACCGTGTAGCATGACTTTATGACCAACCGTAACGTCCTCAC
This sequence comes from Citrobacter sp. MGH100, assembly GCF_001034465.1. Taxonomy (NCBI): domain Bacteria; kingdom Pseudomonadati; phylum Pseudomonadota; class Gammaproteobacteria; order Enterobacterales; family Enterobacteriaceae; genus Citrobacter; species Citrobacter sp. MGH100. The sequence goes on along the minus strand of NZ_KQ089802.1, from coordinate 792 downwards.
CCACGATCAGTGGATTACCCTGCGGATTAGACGTGGATTTATGCGTGACATGGAGAACGCTGCCGTCCTGGATGTTTGTACGGGCGCCAATCTGTACGTAGTTCACATCGCCACGAATCGCAACCAGTGGCCAAATCCCGACATCATCAGCCAGACGAGCATCGCCAATGACAACACTACTACTATCGATCATGACGCGTTTGCCGATCTGTGGGAAAAGATCCTTATAAGGACGTAGTACATCAGACATGTTTACCTCAATGAAAATAGGGCGGTAATGAAGACTTTGGTTGGATTATTGAGACTGTGCAAGTGATTTAGTTATCAAAAATCAGCCAAATTGCACAGGAATGTAGCGAAAGGAGTGAAAAACAAACATTCGGCAAAAAAGATCCAAAAAACACTTGTGCTAAAAAATGGGATCCCTATAATGCGCCTCCATCGACACGGCGGATGTGAATCACTTCACACAAACAGCCGGTTCGGTTGAAGAGAAAAACCTGAAAATAAGAGGTTGACTCTGAAAGAGGAAAGCGTAATATACGCCACCTCGCGACAGAGCGCTAAAGCGCGTCGCAACTGCTCTTTAACAATTTATCAGACAATCTGTGTGGGCACTCGAAGATACGGATTCTTAACGTCGCAAGACGAAAAATGAATACCAAGTCTCTTGAGTGAACATACGTAATTCATTACGAAGTTTAATTCACGAGCATCAAACTTAAATTGAAGAGTTTGATCATGGCTCAGATTGAACGCTGGCGGCAGGCCTAACACATGCAAGTCGAACGG